>NZ_PXNN01000017.1:661142-907857 GCF_003007685.1 Marinobacter halophilus | reverse complement strand
TGGGTAATCCCCCCGAAAAACAACGGTGATCAAAAGTAGAATTTTCCGTAAGCTACACGCAGGGAGATTCTGCATGAAGAAGTCACGTTTTTCCGACAGCCAGATCTTGTCGATCCTGAAACAAGCCGAGAATGGTGTACCGGTGCCGGAGCTGTGTCGTGAGCATGGCATGAGCAGTGCGTCGTTTTACAAATGGCGGGCTAAATTCGGTGGCATGGATGCGTCCATGATGGCCCGCTTGAAAGAGCTGGAGGATGAAAACCGCCGGCTCAAGAAGATGTATGCCGAGGAACGGTTGAAGGCTGACATCCTCAAGGAAGCCATCGAAAAAAAGTGGTAAAGCCGTCTCGTCGCCGTGAGATGGCGCAAAAAGCCGTTAATGAAAAGCGCGTCAGCATTCGGCTGGCGTGTTGGATGTTCAGCATCAGCGAGACCTGCTACCGCTACCAGCCCAAGCTGAGCAGCGAAAACGCCGAGATCGCGGACTGGCTGATCAGATTGACCCACAACCAACGTAACTGGGGGTTTGGTCTGTGCTTCCTGCACCTGCGCAATGTGAAGGGCTTCGCCTGGAACCACAAACGGGTCTATCGGATTTACCGTGAGCTGGAACTGAATCTGCGCATCAAGCCCAAGAAACGCCTGGTTCGTGAAAAGCCGGAGCCACTGGCTGTGCCGGAAATGATCAACGACAGTTGGTCGATGGACTTCATGCACGACCAGCTCAACGACGGACGCAGTTACCGGCTGCTGAATGTGATCGATGACTTTAACCGCGAGGGGCTTGGCATCGAAGTGGACTTCTCGCTTCCGGCAGAGCGGGTTATCCGGTCACTGGAGCAGATCATTGAATGGCGGGGTAAACCGCGTTCTATCCGCTGTGACAACGGACCTGAGTACATCAGCGGCAAGCTGGCAGCGTGGGCCGAACAACGAGAGATCAAACTGGCGTTTATCCAGCCGGGCAAGCCGCAGCAGAACGCCTACATCGAACGCTACAACCGAACGGTCCGTTACGATTGGCTGGCACAGTATCTGTTCGACAGCACCGAAGAAGTTCAGGACTATGCCACCCGCTGGCTCTGGCACTACAATCACGAACGACCCAATATGGGACTCGGAGGAATTACTCCTCAACAGAAGTTGGCCATGCTGGCCTGAGGTCTACTTTTGAACCCCGTTAAAAATGGGGGGATTACCGGTGAACACGTCATTTCTGCCAAAGTTAGCCAGTTAGTCTTTTCGATCCTGACGGAGAGCAATATGCGCAGAAAAGGCACCACTGACTGGCCGCTTCTGTGGTTGGCAGTCAAAGATAACCTTGGTGGTTTCTTTACGTTACTGGGCATGGGGCTTTGTTTCGGCGTTGTAGGAGGCGGCGTTTTCTATCTTGGCTTTGGCGAATGGGGCGCCATGATCTTCGGAGCCTTTTTCGCGCTGATAGGTTCGTTCTTGTTCATTTACTCGTTTGTCGCCACGTACTCAAGTATCGGCTATTACTACGAACAGGCCTTGTTGCGTAAACACGGTGTGGAAGTGGATGGGGTTCTCATCAGGAAAGAGGCTGACTGCCAGTTTCACCAGGAGTACGACAATAACAACCGGCCATTGGGCGACGGCTATTACCAGTGCAACCTGTTGGTTGAATTTGATTTTCAGTTCAATGGGCAGGATTGCAGTGGTGCTTTCTATCTGAATAAAGCCGAGCTGTTCGACAAGTTGAATGAGGGAGATCCTTTGCCATTAAAGGTGCTGAAGCTCGATCCTTCCATCCACACGGTTCGTGAGCGTCGCCTGGCGAATATGCTCAAGGGCCGGAAACCACAGACACCATCCTTGATTCCCGAAGGGGCAGAAATAAGTCAGTTGGTATAGGTTCCGCATTTATCGAGCGCACTACTGAAACCGGCGGAACGGTAATCGAACCAGCACACGGCGCCTCGCAGTGTGCTACGGGTTAACCCTCACCGCACAAGCATACTTCTTGTCAAAGCGCCGGTCCGCCCAGGTTTCATAGACCTTGTTGGCGACCGGGAAGATGACCGGCCACAGCAACGGTTTGAACACGAAGCCTAACCGGGTGTGAGACCAGGCCCGCACGTTTGCAGGCAGCCCGGTGACCCATTCGCCGGTCCAGGTCATCAGGTGGAGTCGGCGCAACAGTGCCTCCTGTGAGGGCAGCTGGGCGTTGTCCGGTGCTTGCTGGTGGATGTCTGCGAAGATCAGATCCCCTCTCTGGAGCTTGCGAAGTGTGCGGATTTCTTTCGCGCACAGCGGACAGCTGCCATCGTAAAACAGGGTTTCGTAACGCGGCGGCATAAGGTTCTCCGATCGGTGAGGTACTTCAGTGCACGATAATACGAGCGCAGGGGGTCTTGCGGTTCATTCTGTGTCCGTCATTTTCCGTTAATGCAGAGAAGCGGCGTGAACGCTAAACTGTTTGGCCGTTGAGCCCGGAACATCAGGGCCGAAACCATCACTGGCCTGGTTACTGACACCGGGTTCATTCTCAAGGTCGGATTTTCCATGGATGAGCGATCGCCCGATAACACGGCACCCCAAGAGCAGCCGCGTAAAACCTCTTTAGCTGAGTTGTCCACGCCCATCTATGGACTATTCATACTTGGCATTCTGTACACGCTTTATCTCGCCCATCAGATCATCCTGCCGATTATCCTCGCGCTGCTCACCAGTCTGCTGTTGTCACCACTGGTGAATAAGGCGGAGATCAAATGGCGGGTGCCCAAGGTGGTGAGTTCGCTGGTATTGGTTCTGATTGTGCTCGCAGGTATCGTCGGGATAGGGGCCACCGTAGCCTCGCCTGCCCTGGAATGGGCGGAAAAGGCCCCGCAAGGTTTGTCGCGCTTGCTGGTAGGTGACAGTGAAATCATGCGCCAACTGGACAGGGTCAGTGAGTCCGCCGAGCAGGTGGAGAAATCGGTGGAGGGCCTTTCGGATAATGAAGAATCGAAACCCACCACCGTGGTGCTGCAAACCGACTCCTGGCGCAGCCAGCTGATGTCCAAGGTTCGCAACGGTGTGGCGGGCCTGGCGCTGGCGTTAGCGCTGACGTATTTCCTGCTGGTCAGCGGCGACAGGATGATCCGCAACTTCGTCAAACAACTGCCAAGACCACAGCGCAAAACGGCGCTGAGAATTACCCACGATTCCCAGCATCAGATTGCCCAGTTTCTGGCGGTGCTGGGTTTAAGCAACCTTTCCGTTGGTGTGCTTACCGGTCTGATCTGTTGGGCCGCAGGGTTGCCAGACCCCGCCATGTGGGGCCTGATTGCCGGCCTGGCCAGATTCATACCTTATCTTGGCAATATGCTGACCATTACGTTACTGGCGATTGTCTCCGCAATCACGCTGGACACCATCTGGTTGATGGCCATTGCGCCACTGAGTTTTGCTCTGTTGACCATCATTGTGGGTTTTTTCCTGGAGCCCTGGATTCATGGTTTCCGTATGGCCATCAATCCCGTCATCATTTTTGTTTCCATCTTCTTCTGGGGTTGGTTATGGGGCCCGGTGGGTGTGCTGCTGGCGGTGCCGTTGATGACGGTGATCCAGGTGGTGCTCAAGCAGATTCCACGACTTCGTCCGGTCTACAAAGTAATTGCACGTTAGCCGCCCGCGCGCCTGACACAGGCTAGAATCTTGCCTACTCTGATGGGATGAGAACTCCACCAGCCAGGGAAGAGTATCGCCTGATGATTCCTACCTCCATGAAAGCCATGGTGCTTACCGGCCATGGCGGCATCGACAAGCTCTGCTATCAGGATGTGGCCACACCCCGGCCGGGCCCGGGAGACGTGCTGGTGCAGGTTACGGCAACGGCCAAGAACAACACCGACCGCAAGGCCCGTCAAGGCCTGTACCCCACGAAAAAGGGCGAGATGACCTCGTTCCAGATGGGCGGCAAACCCACGTTCAGCTTCCCGCGCATCCAGGGCGCCGACATTGTCGGCCGGGTTGTCGCGGTGGGTGAGGGCGTCAGCGAAGCCCGTCTAGGCGAGCGAGGGCTGCTGGATTTCAACATCTACGCCAACGAGCGGACCGACATCAACCTGACCCCGGATTATTACGGTCATGGTGCCGATGGCGGTTACGCCGAGTACGTCGCCCTGCCATCCGATCAGTTCCATCACATCCCCAACCCGGAGCTGGCCGATGCCGAACTGGCGGCCCTGGGCATGTGCTCCTATCAGACCGCCTACCACATGCTCACGGCGGCCAAGGTTACCGCGGGCGAACACGTGCTGGTGACCGGTGCCAGTGGCGGGGTGGGCACAGCATTGATCCAGCTCTGCCGCATCATGGGTGCCATTCCCTATGCGCTGAGCCAGAAAGACAAGGCGGAACCACTGTTGAAACTGGGGGCCGAGGTGGTGCTCGACCGCAGCAACATGGACAGCTTCTTGGAGCGAACGAAAGCCGCGACCGGTGGCAAACCCCTGGATGCGGTGATGGACCTGGTCGGCGGCGAGATGACCGACCACTTCATCGACGCCATGATCTTCGACATGAACGCCCGCAGCACCTACCCGCGCCTGAGCATTGCCGGCGCCAGCGGTGGCAACATCAGCGAAATCCTGTGGACCCGCATTTACCTGTATCAGGTGCGGATTTATGGGGTGTCTCACGGCACCCGCGAAGAAGCCAGTCAACTGATGACCTGGATTCGCGAAGGCCAGCTCAAACCGGTCTTGCACGGCGCGTTCAAACTGTCGGACCTGCACCGGGCGGAAGACTACTTCGTCAACCGGGGCAGCAATTACCTCGGCAAGATCGTCATCGTTCCGGACGCTCAGTGGCCGGAACATGGCCAACCCTTTGCCGTGGAGGCGTCCTGATGAACCCCGAGCTCACCATTCAACTGATGGACACCCACGCCGGCGGCGACGTCAGCCGCATCGTCACCAGCGGCATCAACCCGCTGCCAGGCGACACCGTCAGAGCCCAGATGGAATACCTGCGAGACAACGCCGACGGACTGCGCCGGCTGCTGCTGGAAGAACCCTACGGCATCCCGGAAATGTCCGTGGATCTGCTGGTGCCGGCCACCAACCCGGAAGCCGCCGCCGGTTACATCATCATGGAAGTCATGGGCTACCCGATCTACTCCGGCTCCAACACCATCTGCACCGCCACCGCCGTGCTGGAGGCGGGCATCGTGCCCAAACAGGAAGGCAAGCAACACTTCAAACTGGAATCCCCGGCTGGCCTGGTGAACATAGAGGCCACGGTGCACGACGGCGTGGTAGAAACCATCACCTGCGAAGGCCTGCCCAGCTACATCGACACCCACAACGCCAGCATCAACGTACCCGGCCTGGGCAAAGTCAATTACAGCGTCGCCTACAGCGGCGGCTTCTACGCTCTGGTAGACGCAACATCACTGGGCTTCGACCTCACCCTCGATGAAGAACGCCACCTGGCCCAAACCGCCCACGCCATCGTCGAAGCCATCCAGGCCGAGCGGGGCTTCTCCCACTACACCCTCGGCGACGTCGGTCCGCTGCCGTTCCTGCACTTCATGGGCCCGGTAGAACAAGTAGCCGACCGCTACTACCGCTCCCGCTCCGCCACCTATGTGCACCCTGGTGTTATCTGCCGAAGCACCACCGGCACCGGCACTTCCGCAAGACTGGCACTCATGAACCACGAAGGCCGAATCAAACCCGGTGACAAACTGGAAACCGTTTCCCTGCGGGAAACCGGGTTTATCGGCCAGTTCACCGCAGTAGAAACCCAAGGGCAGTACCCGGTGGTTAAAAACAACATTACCGGCAAAGGCTATGTCATCGCCCGTTCCGACATAGTGGTGAACTGCGACGACCCGATGGTGGAGTGCGAAGGATTGCATCACATACTATCGGGTCGCCACGGATCTAGCGCGGCCTGAGCCGCCGCTTCTCCGCCCGCCGCATCCAGAACCAGGCAATAAACGCGATCACCGACACCACGGCGATGATGATGGTCGCCAGCGCATTGATCTCCGGCGACACCCCCATCCGCACCGAGGAGAACACCACCATCGGCAAGGTCGTCGCGCCTGGCCCGGAGACAAAGCTGGCAATCACCAGGTCATCCAGCGACAAGGTAAACGCCAGCAACCAACCCGACACCAGCGCCGGCGCAATCACCGGCAGGGTAATCACAAAGAAGGTTTTCAGCGGCGTACAACCCAGATCCATGGCCGCTTCTTCGATGGACAGATCCACCTCCTGCAAGCGGGCGCTCACCACCACCGCCACATAGGCGCTGCAGAAGGTGGTGTGGGCAATCCAGATGGTGGCCATGCCGCGGTCTACCGGCCAGCCGATCAGCTGTGCCATCTGCACAAACAGCAGCAACAGCGACAGGCCGGTAATCACTTCCGGCATCACCAGCGGAGCCGTGATCATGCTGGACAGCAGCGTTCGGCCACGCATCTTCTTGAACCGGGTAATGACAAAGGCGCAAAGGGTACCCAGGCACACCGCCATGCTGGCGGAGTAGAAGGCAATGCGAAGGCTCATCCAGACCGCAGACAGGAGTTGCTCATTGGCGAACAGCGCACCGTACCACTTGGTGGAAAAGCCGGCCCATACCGACACCAGCCGGGAGGCGTTGAAGGAATATACAATCAACACCACCATCGGCAGGTACAGGAACAGCATGCCCAGCACCAGCATGGATTTTGAGAAGCCGGGGGCTTTCAGCTTAACCATGCTTTTCCATCTCCCGTGCCTGGAAGCGGTGGAACAGCACGATGGGCACCAGCAGCAGCGCCAGCATCACAATCGCGAGCGAAGAGGCCACTGGCCAGTCCCGGTTGTTGAAGAACTCCTCCCACAACACCTTGCCGATCATCAGGGTGTCTGGTCCGCCCAGCAGTTCCGGAATCACGAACTCGCCCACCGCCGGAATGAACACCAGCATGGAGCCTGCCAGAATACCGGCCTTCGACAGCGGCAGAGTGATCGCCCAGAAGGTGGTGATGCTGCGGCAGCCCAGATCCGACGCCGCTTCCAGCAGTCGCACGTCCAGCTTCACCAGATTGGTGTAGATCGGCAGAATCATGAACGGCAGGTAGGCGTAGACGATGCCCAGAATCACTGCAAAATTGGTGTTCAGCATCTTCAACGGCGACTCAATCAGCCCCAGCCACAGCAGAAAGTTGTTGAGCAGGCCCTGATTGCCGAGAATGCCCATCCACGCGTACACCCGGATCAGGAACGAGGTCCAGGACGGCAGCATCACCATCAGCAGGAACACCAGTTGCCAGTGTTTGGGCGCCCGGGCCATGGCGTAGGCCATGGGGTAGCCGATCAGCAGGCAGAACACGGTGGCCAGGAATGCAGTTTTCACCGAGCCCCAGTATGCGGCTACATACAGGCTGTCGGAAGCCAGGAACAGATAGTTGCCGAAGTTCACCACCACCGACAAAGTGTTGTCGACAAAGCGGAACACCGGCTCGTAGGGCGGGATGGCCATCACCGCTGAGGTCAGGCTGATTTTCAGCACCAACGCGAACGGCAGCAAAAAGAACAGCATCAGCCACAGGAACGGAATGCCGAACACCACCCGGCGATGGAACAGCACCGCACGCACCCGCTCCACCACCGGGGCAGGGAAGAGCTTTCGATTCATCGCGTCAGTTCCAGAGCAGGATGGGGCTGGAGGCTTCCCAGGACACGAACACCCGGTCACCCCAGGTGGGCCGCTCGCCCCGGCGTTCCACATTGGCCATGGTGGCCTGCACCCGTTTACCGCTGGCCAGCTTCACGTAGTAAGACGTGATGTCGCCCAGGTAGGCGATGTTGTCCACGGTGCCGCAGCTCCAGTTCCGCTCACCGTCTGGCTTGTCGGTGGTCAGGTAAATCTTCTCCGGGCGCAGGGCAATCAGGGTGTCGGTGGTTTCTGCGGGTGTGGTCACGCCCCGGTCGATGAACACCGGCGCGTCCAGCAGGTCACTGGTCAGCAGAATGCTGTCGGAGTTGTCTTCCAGAATATTCGCCTCAAAGACATTGACTGAACCAATGAACTCAGCCGTCATCCGGCTGTTCGGGCTTTCATAGATATCAATGGGCGAGCCGACCTGGGCAATGCGGCCGTACGACATGATGGCAATGCGGCTGGCCATGGTCATGGCTTCTTCCTGATCGTGGGTGACCATCAGGCAGGTGGCCCTTACTTTTTCCAGGATATCCACCAGCTCCAGTTGCATCTCCGTGCGCAACTTCTTGTCCAGCGCGCCCATGGGCTCATCCAGCAACAGCAGTTTCGGGCGCTTGGCCAGGGAGCGGGCCAGGGCCACGCGCTGCTGCTGGCCGCCCGACAACTGCTGGGGCCGGCGTTTGCCGTAGGCTTCCATCTTCACCAGCTTGAGCATGGCGGCGACCCGGTCACGGATCTCGTCTTTCGGCAATTTATCCTGCTTCAGGCCCATGGCAATGTTCTGCTCCACCGTCATGTGCGGGAACAAAGCGTAGGACTGGAACATCATGTTGGTGGGCCGCAGGTACGGCGGCAGCGCCGTGATGTCCTGGCCGTCCAGCACGATGCGGCCGGAGTCCGGGGTCTCAAAGCCCGCCAGTATACGCAGCAGCGTGGACTTGCCCGAGCCGGAACCCCCCAGCAGGGCGAAAATCTCGCCCTTGTGAATGTCCAGGCTGACGTCGTCTACCGCCAGAGTGCTGTCGAAGCTTTTGGACACGCCCTTGATGCTGAGGAGCACCTCCGCTTGCGCGGAGGTGTTGGTGGCGTTAACCACCATCAGCGACCAGACTTCACGCTGGTCCAGGTGCGGGTCATCAGGCGCTGGGCGTCCTGTGGCCGACCTTCCATGATGTAGAGGTTCTTCATCACGTCATCGGTGGGGTAGATGCTGGTGTCGTTAAGGATTTCGGGATCCACAAACTCGTTGGCCGCCTTGTTCGGGTTGGCGTACCACACGTAGTTGGTGACGTCCGCGATGATCTCCGGGCGCATCAGAAAGTTCATCAGGGTGTGGGCGTTGGCCACGTTCGGGGCGCCGGCCGGAATGGTCATCATGTCAAACCACAGCACCGCACCTTCTTTGGGGATGGTGTAGCGGATAACGTGGCCGTTGCTGGCTTCTTCGGCACGGGCGGCAGCCTGCAGAATGTCGCCGGAATAGCCGGCAGCCACGCACAGGTCGCCGTTGGCCAGATCACCAATGTAGCGGGATGAGTGGAAGTAGGTGATGTTCGGGCGCACGGCCCGGATCACGTCACCGCCTTTGCGAATGTCGTCGGCGTTGTTGCTGTTCGGGTCCAGGCCGATGTAGGCCATGGCAGCCCGCACCATTTCCTCACCGGAATCGAGCATGGCAATGCCACAGCCAGCCGCGGCCAGTTTGCCGGTGACTTCCGGGTCAAACACCAGGGCCCAGGAATCGGTCGGGGCGCTGTCGCCCAGAATGGTCTGGATTCGGCCTTCGTTGTAGCCATAGCCGTTGGTGCCCCACAGGTAGGGAAGAGAGAACTGGCTGCCCGGGTCGACCTTGTCCAGATCATCCATCAGATCCGGGTTCAGGTTGGCCATGTTCGGCAGTTTGCTGTGATCGAGCGCGACGAAGGCCTTGGCCGAAATCTGCTTGGCCACGTAATGGTTGGAGGGCACCACCAGATCGTAGCCGGAGCGGCCAGACAGCAGGGCAGCTTCCAGCACTTCGTTACTGTCGTAGACATCGTAGATAACCTTGATGCCGGTTTCTTTGGTGAACTTCGCCAAAGTGTCCTCGGCGATGTAGTCAGACCAGTTATAAACACGCACTTCTCCGGCGGCAAAAACCGAAGAGGCACCCAGAGACAACGCAACAGCGGCGGCCAGCGCCGTAGGCTTACACAACTTCAACATCGGTGTTGTCCCTCATAGAAAAGGGATGGATACAAAGCGTGCAGGACGCACGCGGTGTTGTGCAGGTCTGCTGAGGGTGGCCGCAGGTGGCTGGTGTCCACTGGGAACACGGGAATGCCGCCTTTTGACTCCTTTGAGGCTTATCCTGGAAACGACAGGTGGGGAACCTGCCGTATTCGAGCGATTTTTATCACGAGATTTCTGCGTGCGCTACAAAAATTTCCATGGGCGGATCGGGGGTTGTGCGTACGAGGAGGGTGGCGACTATCGCGGAGTGATCAGCTCCGGTGAGTCCTGGGCGTTTGTCGAGGCGTTTTGGTGGGTGGGCTTTGATCGATCAATCTCAATCAGCTTGCCCGGGCGATCGGGTGGTGGGGCCGATGTAAAGATACACGGACTGACGAGAACGGTCTTCTACCCGGTTAAGAGAAACCGCAGGCACACGATCATCGCTGTGTGAAAATCGGATGCGTTCGCCGGCAGGCTTGCCGTCACGGTCCCGTAAGCTTGTTTCTGAGCTCCATTCAGACCCAAGACATTGTGCAAGCTGCTCCGAGGCCCGGCTGTAGAGTGTTTCAGCCACGGCTTTGTCTGGCGCAGAAACAGAGCATGAGTAGGCTGTGTCGCCGTTCCCCCAGGCCCAGATCTCACAATGGCCTTTGATCAGCTGTTCTTTTGCACGATAGATGGTCACTGTGTTGTAGTTACTAGCGCTGCCTCTGAACTCCGCAAAACCGCTGGGGTAGTCCGATACTACGTCATGAAGGGTAGCGCAGGGGTCGTCTGTGCCACTGGTGATCGGTTGGAGGTTACTACACCCAGTAAGCGCTACGCTTGTCAGGGCGATAACAAATGCGGCGGTGCTGTTGCTGGCCATCAATCGGTTCCTTCGCTGAAGAGAGAGCAGGCCTCTATTTGAGCCTAACTGCGGCAGTGATGCAACGGCCAGGCATGCTTCTTCAAAGTTGTTGGCGCGAGATACCCTGGCGGACTCTGACAATATCCGCCATCACCGACAAGGCGATTTCCGCCGGCGTCTTGCTGCCGATATTCAGCCCGATGGGCATGTGGATTCGGGCGATCTGTTGTTCGGTCAGGCCACCGATGCGAACCAGCCGTTCACGGCGTTTGTCGGAGGTTTTCAATGACCCCATCACACCGATGTAAAAGGCCTGGGTCTTGACCGCCTCCATCAGGGCGGTGTCGTCAATGCGGGGGTCGTGGGTGAGGGCAACGACTGCTGTTGCGCGATGGCAGCCTTCCCGGGCGATGAACATCGAGGGTAACTCCTGCTGAAGCTTGACGCCCGGAAGGTTGAAGTGGCGCACTTCTTCCGGCCTTGGATCACACACAATCACCTCAAAACCGAGGCTGTGGGCAAAGCTGGCACAGGCCGTGGCAACGGGCGACAGCCCGGCAATGACCAGTCGAGAAACCGGACCAACGCGCAACCGCAGAAACGCCTGTGCAGTGTCTTCGAAGACTTTGGCGCCAAGTTCGCTATCGTGTTCAATGTGAACGTCGCCGGTTTCCAACGATACCACCCGGGCAACCGGCCCATTGCCCTCCAGGGCGGCCCGGAGGGCGAGGAAGTGTTCCCGCGTTTTCGCGCAAGCGGGCCAGTGTTCAATCAGAACGTCCAAAATGCCGCCGCAGGGCAGGCTGACCCGGGCATTGTGTGATTCTTCAGCGGTCCCATAACGAATGCGGTTTATCCGGCCCTTGAAACAGTTATCCTGCAAACGAGCCAGGAAATCTTCCTCCACACAGCCGCCAGACAGCGAGCCGCAATGAGCACCATCGGCCCGGGCAATCAACCAGGAGCCCGGTGCCCTGGGGGAGGAACCAAAGGTGCTCACAACGGTGCAAAACCAGAAATCATGGCCTTCTTCACACCAGTGCAGGGCCTGTTCAACAACTTGAATGTCCAGTGGCTGCATGCAGAAATCGCTATGTTGATGGGTCAGAGGCTGTCCGGGCGGCGTCTCGCAGCATAGCTCAAATCGACTATAATCGGGTACCCACTGCAAGGAGGTTTCTGATGTCGCCATTGGCCAATTCTCACCCTTATTTTCGGTTGTCGAACCAACAGTCCCACGGTGCCTGCCTGTGTGGTTCACCCCTGCTGTCGCAGTTTCATGAGCGGATGATGGCGGATGTCAGCCGCCGCCAATTTCTTGGGGGCATGGCGGGGGTCATGGCCATGTTTGCAGGATTACACGCGCCGAGCGTTCTGAGTGAGCAGCCAAAAGACCCGAACGCCCCGTTGCTGCTGAAAAACCTGAGGCTTTTTGATGGCAACGGCGGGCCACTTCGTGACGATGTTGCCATCCGCATTCAGGACGGTCGGGTGCAGGCCCTCTTGTCCGCAGGTGCCGAGCCGGGCAACGCCAAGGTGGTCGACTGCGGTGGTCGGGTGGTGATGCCCGGTTTGATTGACGCTCACTGGCACACCACGCTTGCGGCCATCAGCCAGCTTGAAGCCATGACCGCAGACCCAGGCTATGTGCACCTGGTGGCGGCCCGGGAAGCCGAACGCACCCTGATGCGCGGGGTTACGTCAGTGCGAGACGTGGGTGGGCCGTCCTTTGCGCTCAAGCGTGCGATTGATCAGGGCATCGTTTCTGGCCCCAGAATTTTCCCCGCCGGGGCGATGATTTCGCAAACCTCGGGCCACGGTGATTTCCGGATGCGTCACGAAGTGCCACGATCGTCTGGCGCGCCGCTCAGTGAACAGGAACGTCAGGGTGTGGCGGTGATTGCCGATGGCGAAGCCGAGGTGCTGAGGCGTACTCGTGAGCAGCTGATGTTGGGAGCCTCACAGATCAAACTGATGGCGGGCGGCGGTGTGGCATCGGTTTATGATCCGCTGGACAGCACCCAGTTTACCGAGCGCGAACTGCGCGCCGCCGTTGAAGCGGCCGGTGACTGGGGTACCTATGTGATGGTGCATGTGTACACGCCCCGGGGTATCCAGCGCGCCTTGCGAGCGGGCGTGAAGTCAATCGAGCACGGCCAGTTGGCGGATGAAGAGAGCGTCCGGATGATGGCGGGTGAGGGCGCCTGGTGGAGCCTGCAGCCATTTTTGCAGGATGAGGATTCCAACGTCTATCCCGATGCTGCCCGCCGCGAGTCCCAGCGCATGGTGGCCGAAGGAACGGTGCGCGCCTATGAGATGGCTCAGCGCTTTGAGGTCAACACCGCCTGGGGCACGGATATTCTGTTCAGCCCCAAAAACACCCACAACCAGCTGCGCCACCTGACCAAACTGACCCGCTTTTACGATCCGCTGACGGTTCTGGCCATGGCGACAGGTCGCAACGGTGAGCTGTTGGCACTATCCGGCCCGAGAAGCCCATACTCTGGCCAGCTCGGGCGCATAGAGCCAGACGCCCTGGCGGATTTGTTGGTGGTTGATGGTAATCCAGAGCAGGGGCTGGAGTTCCTGAACGATCCGGACAACAACCTGCGCGTGATCATGAAGGCCGGTCGCCTCCATAAAAACAGCCTGTAACCCGACTTCGGCGGGCGAGGGTCAGTGTCTGGCGGTATGGCGATAGTCACTGGGCGATTTGCCCATCACCTTCTTGAACAAACGGGAAAAATAATAGGCGTCGTCATACCCCAGATGCCGGCTGATGTCGGCAAAGCTCTGGCTGGTGGTGTCCAGTAACTGGCAGGCCCGCTCGACTTTCAAGTGCAGGAAATGCTGGATTGGCGAGGTGCCGGTCTGCTCCCGGTAGCGGGTGGCAAAGTGCGCCGGCGACAGACCAGAAAGATCGGCCAGTTGTTGCAGCGTCAGGCGCTCTTCCAGATGCTCCCGCATATAGTTGTGAAGGGCTTCCAGTTCCGCCTGCTTGGCCACGTCGGTTTCATCGGCGTTCAGGGGCACCGCCGCCAGCAGTTGTCGCAAACGGTTACTGGCGTGAATCAGCCCCTGTGACCGAAACCCGGTCTGCCGCACCGACAGCAGCCCGTTGAAATCCACCAGCAACCGGGGCTGGCGGCCCAGGTGCCGGATGCGAGCCTGGCCTTCAAAGCCCATGTGCTGGTGAAAATCCTCAGCCAATGGGCCGGTGTAATGCACCCAATGAATGGTCCAAGGGTGCTCAGGGTCAGAGGTATACCGATGACTGGCCCCCGCCGGCAGCAACAACAGGTCGCCGGCGCCAACGGTGTACGGCTCGCCATCAACGTTCAGAAACGCCTTGCCCTCCGTGCAGTAAATCAAAAGATTGTCACGATGGTGCTCCCGGTGCATATGGTGGCCTATGGCTTTGCGGTAGTGGCCAAAGGCCAGCGGGTAAAGCTCCCGGGTAAGCGGGTGACTGGCCAGCATCTGGATGCTGGGTTCAGGCACGACATAGCGCACGCTGTCAGAGGGCACCGGCCATTGTGAGGTTTGTGTGGTCTGGGTCGTCCGTAAAGTCTGATGCATCGAAAAATAATCCATCATGTTCGAAATTTAGTCAATCACACCTTGGTAAACCCCGTGCTACGCTTGATTGAAATAATGCCGGTGCCCGTGCTTGTAGCCGACAGCGCCAGGCCTTCCCGAACAACAACAAACAGGGACTACCACGATGAAGAAAATCCCCCAGTACCTTGCCGGTGAATTCGTTCAGAGCCAGACTCAGAACTGGATTGACCTTACCAACCCTGCCACCAACGAAGTGATTGCCAAGGTGCCCTGCGCCACCCCGGAGGAAATGCGCCTGGCTATCGACAAAGCCGGTGAAATGTTCCAGAGCTGGAAAGAAACGCCGGTGTCGGAACGCGCCCGGGTGATGCTGCGTTACCAGGCATTGCTGAAAGAACACCACGACGAAATTGCCGAAATCCTGTCCCAGGAAACCGGCAAGACCTTTGACGATGCCAAAGGCGACGTCTGGCGCGGCATCGAAGTGGTCGAGCACGCCGCCAACGTGGCGTCCATGATGATGGGGGAGACCGTTGAAAACGTCGCCCGCGAAGTGGACACCCATTCCTGGATCCAGCCCTTGGGCGTGTGTGCCGGTATCACCCCGTTCAACTTTCCGGCGATGATTCCGCTGTGGATGTTCCCCATGGCCATTGCCTGCGGTAACACCTTTATCCTGAAGCCGTCCGAGCAGGACCCGATGACCCCGATGCGCCTGGCCGAGCTGTTTGAACAAGCCGGCGCCCCCAAAGGCGTGTTGCAGGTGGTACACGGCGGTAAAGAACAGGTGGATGTTTTGCTCACCGATCCTGCCGTCAAGGCCATTTCTTTTGTTGGCTCGGTACCGGTTGGCCGCTACATCTATGAAACCGGCACCAGCCACATGAAGCGTGTCCAGAGCTTTGCCGGTGCCAAGAATCACATGGTGATCATGCCGGATGCCGACAAACAGCAGGTGATCAACGCCCTGGTAGGCGCGTCTGTCGGTGCCGCCGGCCAGCGCTGCATGGCCATCTCGGTCGCAGTGTTTGTGGGCGCGGCCCAGGAGTGGATTCCTGAGCTGAAAGACGCCATGGCCAAGGTGCGCCCCGGTGCCTGGAACGATTCCGGTGCCAGCTATGGCCCGGTGATCAGCCCGAAAGCCAAGGAGCGTGTCGAAGCCCTGATCGCCACCGGCGAAGCCCAGGGTGCAACGCTGCTGCTGGATGGCCGCAACTGCACCGTTGATGGCTTGCCCGACGGCAACTGGGTGGGGCCGACCCTGTTCAGCAACGTGACCGCTGACATGGACGTCTACAAGGAAGAAATCTTCGGGCCGGTACTCACCTGCATGAACGCTGATGATCTCGGTGAAGCCATCAAGCTGATCAACGAGAGCCCCTACGGCAACGGCACCTCCATCTTCACCAATCACGGTGGCGCCGCCCGCCGCTTCCAGCATGAAATCGAGGTGGGTCAGGTGGGCATCAACGTGCCCATTCCGGTGCCCCTGCCATTCTTCTCGTTCACCGGCTGGAAAGGATCGTTCTACGGCGATCAGCACGCCTACGGCAAGCAGGCGGTGCGTTTTTACACCGAAACCAAAACCGTCACCTCACGCTGGTTCTCCAGTGAGGCCACGTCCTCGGAAGCGAACTTCTCCATTCAACTGCGCTGATCGCGCGGTTGCCGGAAGAGCAGGAGCCAGACGATGGACTTTAACCTGACGGAAGACCAGTTGGCGTTCCGGGCTGCGGCCCGGAGTTTTGCGGAAAAATCCATGGCGCCCCACGCGGGCCGGTGGGATGCCGAACACATTTTCCCGGTTGAGGTAATGAAAGCCGCCGGCGAGATGGGCTTCATGGGCATGTACACCCCGGAAGCCCTGGGCGGCATGGGTTTGTCCCGCATGGATACCTCGGTGATTGTGGAAGAGCTGGCCATGGCCTGCCCCTCCACGGCCGCGTTCATGACCATTCACAACATGGCGACCTGGATGGTGGCGAGCTTTGCGACCGAGGACCTCAGGCAGGACGTGGTGCCCAAACTGGCCAGCGGCGAATGGCTGGCCTCCTATTGCCTGACGGAGCCGGGTGCCGGCTCCGACGCTGCCAGCCTGCGCACCCGGGCGGTGCGCGATGGCGACAGCTACGTGATCAACGGCAGCAAAGTGTTTATCTCCGGCGCCGGCGCCACCGACATTCTGGTGTTAATGGCCCGCACCGGCGCTGCCGACAGCGGTGCCAAAGGCATTTCGACCTTCGTGATCCCGGCCGATGCCGAAGGTGTGTCCTACGGCAAGAACGAGGAAAAAATGGGCTGGCACAGCCAACCGACCCGGATGGTAACGCTGCAAGACGTGCGCATTCCGGTTACCAATCGGGTAGGGCAAGAAGGCGACGGCTTTGCCATCGCCATGAAGGGCCTGGACGGTGGCCGCCTGAACATTGCGACCTGCTCCCTCGGCGGCGCCCAGGCGGCGTTGCTGCGGGCCCGCAATTACCTGCATGAACGTCAGCAATTCGGCAAACCGCTGGCGGCGTTTCAGGCGTTGCAGTTCAAACTGGCGGACATGGCCACCAACCTGGTGGCAGCCCGCCAGATGGTGCGCCTGGGTGCCTTCAAGCTGGACCGCAAAGACCCGGAAGCGACTCTGCACTGCGCCATGGCCAAGCGCTTCGCCACCGACGCTTGTTTTGACGTGGTGAACGACGCCCTGCAGCTGCATGGCGGCTATGGTTATATCCGGGAGTACCCGCTGGAGCGCTACGTGCGGGATCTCCGGGTGCACCAGATTCTCGAAGGCACCAATGAAATCATGCGCCTGATCATTGCCCGCCGGCTGCTGGACGACGGCGTGGCCGAAGCCATCCAATGACCGGCCCAAGGCTAACAAAAGGAATCCCTCATGAGTGACCTGATTCAGCTCGAAAAACGCGACCACATCGCGATTCTCACCATCGCCAACCCGCCGGCCAACACCTGGACCGCCGACTCGCTGGCGGCGCTGGCCAGAATCGTTGCAGAACTCAACGACGACCGGAATATCTACGCCCTGGTGGTAACCGGGCAGGGCGAAAAGTTCTTCTCCGCCGGGGCCGATCTTAAAACCTTTGCCGATGGCGACCGGGCCATGGCCAACGAAATGGCGCAGCGATTCGGCGAGGCCTTCGCGGCCCTGACTGCCTTCCGGGGCGTCTCCATCGCGGCGATTAATGGCTATGCCATGGGCGGTGGCCTGGAATGCGCGCTGTCGTGCGACATTCGCATCGCTGAGGAGCATGCCCAGATGGCGCTGCCGGAAGCCAGCGTGGGCTTGTTGCCCTGTGCCGGCGGCACCCAGAACCTGCCGTGGCTGGTGGGTGAAGGCTGGGCCAAACGGATGATTCTGTGCGGTGAACGGGTGGATGCCGCCAAGGCCCTGCAGATTGGCCTGGTGGAAGAAGTGGTCCCCTCTGGTCAGGCTCTGGAGGCGGCCCTGAAACTGGCTGAGGGCGCCTGCAAGCAAAGCCCGTCCTCCATTGCCAGCTGCAAACAGCTGGTGATGAGTGCCCGTGACGGCCGCAGCCACAGCGATGGCTGGCGCATGGAGCGGGAGCTGTTCGTCGAGCTGTTCCACACCGAAGATCAGAAAGAAGGCGTGAACGCCTTCCTCGACAAACGTAAACCCCAGTGGAAAAACCGGTAGTCACCGAGGCGAGAATATGAGCGACCACCCTGTCTTATTTGAAGAATGGCAAACCGCGGGGGGTAAGTTGATTGCGGTGGCGCGGCTGAACACGCCCCGTAATCTCAACTCCTTGTCGATGGACATGATCCAGTTGCTGAAACCGCAACTGCAGCGCTGGGCAGATGACCCAAAGGTGTGTGCAGTCTGGCTGGAAGCCGAGGGCGACAAAGCCTTCTGCCCCGGCGGCGATATTGTCTGGCTGTACCGCAGCATGACTGAGCCCGGCAAGCTTGGCGAAGGCGAACGCTTCTTCAGCGAAGAGTACGAGCTGGACTATCAGATTCACACCTTCCCCAAGCCGGTCATCTGCTGGGGTAACGGTATTGTCATGGGCGGCGGCATCGGGCTGATGGTGGGGGCGTCTCACCGGGTGGTCACCGAGCACTCAAAGCTGGCCATGCCGGAAGTGAGCATTGGCCTGTATCCGGACGTTGCCGCCGGCTGGTTTCTGAATCGCATGCCGGGGCGTACCGGCCTGTTTCTGGGCCTGACCGGGGCCAGAATGAACGGGGCCGACGCGCTGTTTGTCGGCATGGCCGACCGCTTCGTCAAACACGCGCTCAAGGGCGACGTGATTGACGCCCTGAAAGCGTCGGATTGGTCGGCGGATAACGCCCACGCGGTCACCGCACAAGTGCTTCGGCAGTTCGAGCAGCACAGCCAGGATGCCCTGCCGGAATCGCCGGTGCGCCAGCATCTGGACGAGATTAACCTGGCGGCCGATGCCGACACTCCGGAACAGGTGGTGCAGCAGATCAAAGCACTGAACAGCCGCGACGATTGGCTGGGCAAATCCACCAAATCCATCGGCAACGCCTCGCCTACCTCACTGGCGCTGATGTGGCAGCACTATCACCGTAGCCGCCACCACGGCCTCAAGCAGGTGCTGGATAACGAATTGGTGATGTCGCACAACAGCCTGAAAAAAGGCGAGTTCGCCGAAGGCATCCGGGCACTGCTGATCGACAAAGACATGCAGCCCCGCTGGCGTTACGCCTCGCTGGGCGAAATTGACCAAGAGTGGATAGACAGTTTTTTCAGCTGAATTAAAACAACAAGGGGAATAGCGATGGCACGGATAACCTTTATCGGCCTGGGCAACATGGGCGGCCCCATGGCCACCAACCTGATCAAAGCTGGCAACGAGGTCACGGTGTTCGATCTCTCCAAATCCGCCGTCGCCGCTCTGGTGGCAGATGGCGCGACAACGGCGGAGTCTGCCAGGGCCGCGGTGGAGGGCGCTGAGTGCGTGATCACCATGCTGCCGGCTGGCATGCATGTGGAGGCGGTGTATCTGGGTGAGGAAGGTCTGTTGGAGGCTCTGCCCGCCGGCACCCTGGTGATTGATTCCTCCACCATCGCCCCTGAAACCGCCCGCAAGGTGGCGGAGGTGGCCCTTGCCAAAGACCTGGAATTTATCGATGCGCCTGTGTCCGGGGGTGTTGGTGGTGCCAAGGCAGGCACTCTGACGTTCATCTGCGGCGGTGAAGAAAGTACCTTCGACAAGGCCAAGCCGATTCTTGAAGGCATGGGCAAGAACATCTTTCACGCCGGCCCTTCCGGTGCCGGGCAGGTGGCCAAGATCTGCAACAACATGTTGTTGGCGATCCTGATGGCCGGCACCAGCGAGGCACTGGCCCTGGGCGCAAAGAATGGCCTCGACCCCGCCGTGCTGTCTGAAATCATGAAGCAAAGCTCCGGCGGTAACTGGGCGCTGAACGTCTATAACCCCTGGCCGGGTGTGATGGACGGTGTGCCGGCATCTCGCGATTATCAGGGTGGCTTTCTGGTTAAGCTGATGACCAAGGATCTCGGGTTGGCGTTTGATAACGCCGTCACAAATCAGGCTTCTATTCCGATGGGCTCATTGGCCCGCAACCTGTTTCAGCTACACGCGGGGCAGGGTCACGGCGAGCTGGATTTCTCAAGCATTCAGCGGCTCTACAAGCCGGAATAAAACCCAGGGGTGGCGTGTGTCGCCCCTTTTTTATTAACCATTGGTTTACCTTTACGTAAAGTGAAGGTTGTGCTAAACCTTGACTAGATCTTGTGCAACTGAAGACAACAATAACAGGAGTTCACAATGGGCCTTCCGCAATACACTGAGGTGTACAACAACTTCGACATGGCCGCTCTGGAAGCGGAGATTCTGGATGGTCGCCTCGACAGCGGTCTGAACGTGTGCCACGAAATCTGCGACAAGTGGGCGACCGATCCGCAAAAGGTGGCCCTCTACTACGAAACCACCGATGGTGGCGACGGCGTGCTGACCTTCGCGGAGCTCAAGGCCGCGTCTGCCAGATTCGCCAATTATCTGCGCAGCCTGGGCGTCAGCAAGGGCGACCGCGTGGCGGCCATGCTGCCGCGGGGCCCGGAGTTGCTGATTGTAATCACCGGCACTCTTCGCCTCGGCGCGGTGTACCAACCGCTGTTTACCGCGTTTGGCTCCGGCGCCATCGAATACCGCCTGGAGCGGGCCAGCACCAAGCTGGTGGTCACCGATCCCGACAACTACTCCAAACTCACTGAAGTCAAAAACTGCCCGCCGGTGCTGTGCTTGAATGCCGCCGCCACCGCCACCGGCGCAGACGTGGCGGACTTTGAGCAGGCCATGGCGCAGCAGTCCGACCAGTGCGAACCGGTGATGATCACCGGTAACGATCCGTTTTTGCAGATGTTTACCTCCGGCACAGTGGGCAAGGCCAAAGGGGTGGCGGTACCGGCCAAGGCCTTGCTGGCGTTCTACGTGTACATGAAATACGCCATCGAGCTGCGCGACGACGACGTGTTCTGGAATGTCGCTGACCCCGGCTGGGCCTATGGTTTGTACTACGCCGTCACCGGGCCGCTGTTGATGGGCCACGCCACCCACTTCAACCCGAACCCGTTTACGCCAGAATCCACCTACGACATGATCCGCAAATACCGGATCACCAACCTGGCCGCCGCGCCCACCGCCTACCGCTTGCTCAAGGCCAACGACAGCGTGTTGCCAGAGGGTGAGAACCTTGGCCTGCGGGTATGCAGCAGTGCCGGCGAGCCCCTGAATCCGGAGGTGGTCAACTGGATTGCCAAGCGCCACTACTGCCCGGTGAAAGACCACTACGGCCAGACCGAAACCGGCATGACCTGCTGCAACTTCCACGGCCTGGAGCATCCGCTCCGCCCAGGGGCCATGGGCTATTCCTCTCCGGGGCACAAGGTAGTGGCCCTGAACGAGAAAAACGAAGTGGTGGGTGAGGGCGAGAACGGCCAGCTGGCGGTGGATATTCAGGCCTCCCCGTTGTTCCACTTCGATGGCTACACTTGGGGCGAGAAAGACCCGTTCGTGAATGGCTACTACCTGACCGGCGACATGGTGACCTGCCACGGCGACGGCAGTTTCTCCTTCAGTGGTCGCGATGACGACATTATTACCACCGCCGGTTACCGGGTGGGCCCGGCGGATGTGGAAAGCACCTTGCTGGAGCACGCCGCAGTGGCCGAGTCCGGTGTGGTTGCCAAGCCGGATGAGAAGCGTGGCTCAGTGATCAAGGCCTATGTGGTGATCAAGGCAGGCCAGGAACCCGCGGATGACAACGTGCTGAGAGAAGAGCTGCAGGAACTGGTGCGCCATCGGCTGTCGACCCACGCCTACCCGCGGGAGATCGAGTTTGTGGACGAGTTGCCCAAGACCCCCAGCGGCAAGATCCAGCGTTTTGTGCTGCGTAATCGTGCCAAAGAGGAAGCCGGCGAATGAAGATCACTTTTGAGGAGTTGCGTCACTTCCTTGAGGTGCAGTTTCCACAGGGGGCCTCCTACGGCACCCTGCAGAAATTGGGTGATGGCTGGGCCGAAATGAAACTGAACGTAGACGAAGAGCACCTCCGGCCCGGCGGCACCGTGGCCGGCCCCGCCATGATGGGGTTGGCGGATGTCACCATGTACGCTGCGCTGCTGAGCCGGATTGGCCTGGTGCCGCTGGCGGTGACCACCAACCTGAACATTAACTTTCTCAGAAAACCGGTCGCCCACGCGCCGATATGGGCCAGGGCGACTATGCTCAAGGTGGGTCGGACCATGGGCGTGGGGGAGGTTTTTGTCTATTCCGAGGGTGTGGAAGAGCCCGTTGCTCATTCCACCATGACGTATTCCATACCCCCGGAAAAATAGAGAAGTTAATTCTTGACGTTTACGTATACGTCAATCTAATCTGTAGATTGATTGTGAAAGACAACAATAACAAAAGGTGAAGTGGCTCATGAGTGAACAGTTCGTTCTCGAGACCCGTAACCTGGTCAAGGAATTCAAAGGCTTTGTGGCGGTTGACGACGTCAATCTGAAGATCCATCAGGGCCATATTCACGCCTTGATCGGCCCTAACGGCGCCGGTAAGACTACGGTATTCAATCTGCTTACCAAGTTTCTGAGTCCGACTAGAGGCCAGATTCTGTATCAGGGTGAAGACATCACGTCTCTGAAATCCGCCGCCATTGCCCGCAAGGGCATCGTGCGCTCGTTCCAGATTTCGGCCGTATTTCCGCACATGACGGCGCTGGAAAATATCCGCGTTGCTCTGCAAACCGCCGAAGGCACCTCATTCAGCTTCTGGAAATCCGGTAACTCCCTGCACAAGCTCAACCAGCGTTGTATGGAGCTGCTCGATTCAGTCGGCCTGACTGAATTCGCCAACACCACTACCGTCGAGCTTGCCTATGGTCGCAAGCGGGCGCTGGAGCTGGCGACCACTCTGGCCATGGAGCCGACAATGCTGTTACTGGATGAGCCAACACAGGGCATGGGCTCGGAAGACGTAGACCAGGTCGTGGAGCTGGTGCGCAAGGCGGCGGAAGGCCGAACCGTGTTGATGGTTGAGCACAACCTCAGTGTGGTCAGCAAACTGTGTGATCGCATTACCGTGCTGGCCCAGGGGGCGGTGCTGACCGAAGGCGACTACCAAACGGTGTCTGCTGACCCTCGAGTTCGCGAAGTCTACATGGGCAGCGCTGACAGCGGTGAGCGCGGTGGCAGCAGTCCGGCCCCGCAGGCGGAGGCAGCGCAATGAGCCAGAGCCCTCAAAAAGATTATGAACAGCTACGGGTTTCCGGGCTGCATGCCTTTTACGGCGAATCGCACATTCTTCATGGCATTGATCTGGTGGTAAAGCGGGGCGAACTGGTCACCCTGCTTGGGCGTAACGGCGCCGGCCGCAGCACCACGCTCAAAGCGATTATGAACATGGTGGGCCGGCGCACCGGTTCGATCATGATCAATGGTGAAGAAACCATGAGCTGCGCGCCGCACCACATTGCAAGGTTGGGAGTGGGTTATTGCCCCGAACACCGGGGCATTTTTTCTTCTCTTAACGTTCAGGAAAACCTCACCTTGCCGCCGGTGGTGCGCAGCGGTGGCATGGGTCTGGAAGAAATCTACGGCATGTTCCCGAACCTGTACGAACGCCGATTCAGTCAGGGCAGCAAGCTTTCCGGTGGCGAGCAGCAAATGCTCGCGATGGCGCGCATTCTGCGTACCGGCGCCAACATGCTCTTGCTGGATGAGATCACCGAAGGGCTCGCGCCAGTAATTGTTGAGAAGCTGGGCGAGGTCCTGATGGCGCTGAAGAAAAAGGGCCTGACCATCATACTGGTTGAACAGAATTTTCACTTTGCTGCTCCCCTGGCCGATCGTCATTACGTGGTCGAGCATGGGCAGATTGTGGAAGAAATCCACGCCGACGAACTGAGTGCCAAGCAATCGGTGCTGGATGGCTATTTGGGGGTCTGATCTCCGGATAGAACGAGAGCAACAAAACCAACAACAACACGAACCAACGCAAGACAGTAGCGGAGATACAACAATGACAATGACCAAAAAGCTTCTGACCTCAGCCGTTGCATCAGCCCTGATGGTGGGTGGCGCTCAGGCGGCCATTTCCGACAACACGGTAAAGATTGGCTACCTGGCAGACATGTCTGGCACCTATCGTGATCTGGCTGGCCCCAACGGCCTAAAGGCTCTGGAAATGGCCGTTAAAGATTTCGGTGGTACTGTAAACGGCACCAAAATCGAAATCGTCAGCGCTGACGATCGCAACAACCCGGATTCCTCTTCCAGCACCGTTCGCCGCTGGGTGGAGAATGACAACGTCGACATGGTCGCGGGTCTGGTGGCCTCATCTGTAACCATCGCCGTCAGCAAGATTCTTGAAGAGAATGACCGGCTTGGTATTGTCTCCGGTTCTGCGGCCTCCAGCATTACCAACGAGCACTGCACCCCTAACCATATCCACTATGTGTATGACACCTATCCGCTGGCCAACGGCACCGCCAGTGCGGTGGTCCAGGAAGGTGGTAAAAGCTGGTACTTGATGACCGCAGACTACGCCTTCGGTCACGCCCTTGAAGCCGATGTCACCCGGGTGGTGGAAGCCAACGGCGGCGAGATCGTGGGTTCTGTGCGCCATCCGTTCCCGACCCAGGATTTCTCGTCGTTTGTGTTGCAGGCCCAGGCTTCCGGCGCAGATGTGGTCGGCCTGGCCAATGCCGGCTCAGACACCACCAACGCCATCACCACCGCCAGTGAGTTCGGTGTAACCCAGGCCGGCCAAACGCTGGCGGCTCTGTTGCTGTTCCTGACCGACGTGCACGCACTTGGTGCCAACACGGCCCAGGGCATCCAGCTCACCACGGGTTGGTACTGGGACATGAACGACGACACCCGGGCATGGTCCGATCGCTTTATGGAAGAAACCGGTGTCCGGCCCACCATGGTGCACGCCGGTATCTATTCCAGCACCCTGCATTACCTGAATGCGGTGGCCGCAGCCGGTACGGATGATGCCCAGACCGTGCGCAAGCAGATGATAGACACCCCCATCAACGACATGTTCGCCACCGACGGTCGCATCCGCGAGGACGGCCGGATGGTGCACGACATGTACCTGGCGGAAGTTAAAACGCCGGCTGAGTCCAAGAACGAATGGGATCTTTACAAGATCCTGCGGACCATCCCGGCAGACGAAGCTTACCGCCCACTCTCCGAGAGCAAGTGCAAACTGGTCACTAACTGAGACTGACAAACGCTGTGGTGCATCCCGCAACAGGGCAGGGTGCACCCGGCAAGTCGCTTGGACGACACGCTCAATCCCAACGTACGTGCTGCTTGTGGAGTTAAACCCATGTCCATGATTTTCGGCGTCCCGCTTGCTGTGCTGTCCGGCCAGCTTCTGATCGGGTTCATCAATGGCGCCTTTTACGCCCTGTTAAGCCTGGGCCTTGCGATCATCTTCGGCCTGCTTAAGATCATCAACTTCGCCCACGGTGCCATGTACATGCTCGGCGCCCTGGTCACGGTTGTTCTGTTCAACACACTGGGCGTTAACTACTGGGTGGCCCTGTTCCTGGCACCCTTACTGGTCGGCGCCTTCGGGGTACTGATCGAATACTTTCTGTTGCGGCGCATTGCCGGGCAGGATCACATCTACAGCCTTCTGCTCACCTTCGGGGTAGCGCTGATTATTCAGGGCGTCCTCACCAATATTTACGGCGTTTCCGGCCTGCGCTACGCGATGCCTGATATGTTCAAGGGCGGCTTCAAACTGGACTTCATGTTCCTGCCTTATTACCGGGCCTGGGTCATAGTGGTGGCGCTGCTGGTGTGCTTTGGCACCTGGTTTGTGATCGAGAAAACAAAGCTCGGTGCCTACCTTCGGGCCGGCACCGAAGACTCCCAGCTGATGCAGGGCTTCGGCATCAACGTGCCGCTTCTGGTCAGCCTCACTTACGGTTTTGGCGTGGCACTGGCGGCCTTTGCCGGGGTGCTGGCAGCACCCATCTACTCCGTCACCCCCGGCATGGGCGCCAATACGCTGATCGTGGTGTTTGCGGTGGTGGTCATCGGCGGCATGGGCTCCATCGGCGGGGCGATTATTACCGGCATTCTGATGGGCGTGATTGAGGGCCTGACCAAAACCTTTTATCCACCCGCATCGTCCGCGGTCATTTTCCTGGTCATGGTGGTGGTGCTGATGTTCCGACCCGCCGGCCTGTTCGGTAAGGAAGCATAACCATGAGCCAGTCCTTCGATTCTTCCAACGTACGAAAGGCTATCCTCGACCAGCAGAAGTCACAGGACCGCCGGAAAATGCTGCTCAACGGCGTCTTGCTGCTCCTGTTGCTAGCGGCGCCCTTCGCGATGTACCCGGTATTCTTGATGAAAATCCTGTGCTTCGCGCTGTTTGCGGTGGCCTTCAACCTGCTGTTCGGTTTTACCGGCCTGCTATCCTTCGGCCATGCGGCCTTCCTGGCCAGTGGCGGCTACACCACCGGGTATCTGCTCAGTAACTACTCGGGCCTGACCACCGAAATGGGCATTATTGCCGGCACCTTGGTAGCTACCCTGCTGGGGCTGGCATTCGCCTTGTTGTCCATTCGCCGGCAAGGCATCTACTTTGCCATGGTCACCCTGGCGTTGGCCCAGCTGGTTTACTTTTTCTTCGTGCAGTCGGCTTTTACCGGCGGCGAAGACGGTATGCACGGTATTCCCCGGGGACACTTGTTCGGCCTGATCGATCTGTCGGACAACATGAACATGTACTACTTCGTGCTGACCGTATTCATCGCCTGCTACCTGTTGGTGCAGCGGATTGTCAGTAGTCCCTACGGCCAGGTGCTCAAAGCCATCAAGCAGAACGAGCCCCGGGCGGTGTCACTGGGTTACAACGTCGACCGCTACAAGACACTGGCCTTTGTGATCTCGGCAGCGTTGGCGGGATTGGCGGGCTCCATGAAATCCGTGGTGTTCCAGCTGGCCTCGCTGAACGACGCCCATTGGCACATGTCGGGTGAAGTCATCCTGATGACCCTGGTTGGCGGCATGGGCACCCTGCTGGGCCCGGTGATCGGCGCTACCTTTGTGGTCAACATCGAGTACCAATTGTCCCAGGGCCCCCTGAGGGACTGGGTTGACCCCATCCTCGGCGGCATTTTCGTACTGACCGTACTGGCGTTCCGCAGCGGTATCGTGGGGGAAATTCAGAAATTCATGCGCAAGAACCTGGGGTGAACGATGGGGGCGCGAGCCCCCAGTCTTCCTCCGTCAGCTCCTAGTCCCACAACGGCGGCCATTTGCCGTGGGTCTTTACAAACCGCTCAATGGATTCGCTCTTGTAGCCACTGGTGTATCGACCTTTCACACTGGAGTGCACCCAGGTCTTGTTGACCTCCAGCGCCGGAATATCCCGCACCAACTTGCCCAGTAATCTGTACTTGCCCTTGTACTCGTTGTGCTGCTCGGCGGTGGCAAAGGTTTGGGTGGGCAGGTTGTCGTGGAAGGTGAGCTTCTGTTTTTTTGCTTCCTCCGCCATCCACAGCAGTGGGATGTTCGCCAGAATGCGATCTTTCTTGTCCGGGCCGTAGCCCCCGCCGACATCCGAGTGTGCGCCCGCAAACCACACTTGCTTGATGTCAGTCCCTTCCTTGGGATCCCACAGGGTAGGCTCGAAGTCTTTCCGGTGTTCGTCCAGCGACAGCGCGTGCCGGGCGGTTTCAACGTTGTTGCCGATCTCCCGGTCGTAAAACAGGTCTTTGTCTTTAATCAAACCGAAAAAAGTGAACGGTAGCCCCAGGGCACCAACGGTATCCCAAACACCCACAAACTTGATGGGCGTGCGCTGTTCCACCGAGTGGGTCTTCTTCCAGGCCATCGAGTGCTCGCCGTTGGCGGAGTGCTTCTTGGTTTTGTACAGCTTGAAGGCGTTTTCAATCTGGTTAGCGTGGACTTTTTTCAAAATGCTGCAGTTATTGATCATCCCGCACAGGCTGCGGGCGGTGTAAGCGCCACGACTGAAACCAAACAGAAAGATCTCATCGCCGGGCGCGTAGTTGTGGACGAGAAACCGATAGCCGTCCATCACGTTCTTCTCCAGCCCCTGGCCCGTCGCGCCTGCCAGAATCTGGTCGTGATAGGAGCCAATGCCCCAGTCGTAGAAAACTACCTGCTCAATGCCCCGACCATCCGTGGGCTGAATCGCCCGGGCAAATTGCAGCACGTTGGTGGGAAAGTCCTCACCGATGTTTTCCTCCGGCCGGTTCCAGGTGCCGTCAAAACAGATAGCGATACGTTTCATGGCGGTGACCTCCTGTCATTGGGGTTTCTTGTTTGTTGTGTTCCATCGCTTCCAAATCGCATTTGAGGCAAGGTTATACTTCATTCAAGGGCAAGCACCACTCGGCTGGATGTGATTGAGTTATTCAATGAATTAAAGCGGATGGGCCATAGATTGGCCAGCTGGAACTCCGCAACTCATTTCGATCGGGACTTTTGTCGATAACAACAATGGGAATGGCGGCAACACCGGGGTAGTCTAAAAAAACTTCAACAAGTAAGCGCTTTGTTATAGATATAGCGACGCCGATGTTCGCTGACACCGATAGATGTCCGCAACCAGACTTATTGGCCACGCGGTGCCTGGTTATTAGATTCTTGGGTGTTATGCCTCCAAGCATAAGAAAGAAGAATGAACAAGATGAATGCCGTTACGATGCAAAGTCATTTTTATATATGTTTCGTAGCGGGAGGCCATCCGTCTGGCCGTCACTATCTGGGCTGCAACGGAATTACCCGGCGCTCTGTGAGATTGACAGGTGGTTCAAAAACCGCCTGGAAGTGTTTTTCAACCAGGGCACGAATGAGCCCGGAGTCGCTGGCTTTTGGCAGCAATCGGCTTAGCGTGCTGTGGAGCGCGGGTTCCTTGGGGGATACGTAGAGGATATGGTCTTTGTTGTAGACCAGGACGAGGTTCTGCTCCATCTGCAGATTCGGGTATTGTGGCCACTCCTTGGCCATTTCATAAGCGCCCCTCGGAAGGTAGTCGATACCCCGATTGCCAATGGCCACCATGTCATAAAGTCGCCGCCATTCCCCGGCAAGACCGATTACCGGTAAATCATTAGCCTGCCATATCTGGTAATCACGCCATGACCTGCCCATGCCGGCTGTCAGCCCCAGAGCTTGAAAATCACCGAGTGTTTCCACCTGGTTGTAGCGGTCTTGGTGTCCGGGGGGAATGAAGAGAATGCGCTGGTTCATCAGGTTGTCGGTCATCGCCACGTCCACCTGGAGGAAGCGCTTGGTGCGGGGAGGTGTTTCGCCCAGCATCATGGCGCTAAGCTCGCCCTGCGCCAGCATCCACTCCAGGCGGGTGGTGGGGATGTCCGCTACTTTCACTATGTCAACGTCATACCCGTCGGCTTCCAGCACTTGCGTTAGCATGTCTGACAGATACTCAAAATCGTTCATGCTGCCAAGCTTGAGCGTCAGGCGCTGGCCCGCGATGGCGGGTGCTGTGATGAGACAGGCCATAAAAGCTGCGATTCCGGCCCACCGAAAGTAATGTTGAGTGCGTGTGGTCTTATGCTGTTTCAAGGGCTGCTCGGGGTAGTGTAGCAAAGCGATGACATGGCAATCCTAATGCAGGGCAGGGCTGCCGGCAACTGTGATCGCGGGTGACAACGGAGAACTCGAAGGCATCCCGCTGTCACCGCTGTAAGGAGCATCAGAGCCAGGTCAAGCCGATGCTGATGATGATGCCGGTGATGATCAGCAACATCAGGCAGTAGCCCATGATGTCTTTGGCTTTGAGTCCGGCAATGGCCAGCACTGGCAGGGCCCAGAACGGTTGCAGCAGGTTGGTCCAGGCGTCACCCCAGGCAACGGCCATGGCCACCCTTGATATGTCCGCACCCAGTTCCTGCGCGGCCGGCAGCATAACCGGAGCCTGCACCGCCCACTGGCCCCCACCGGACGGTACAAAGATATTCACCAGTCCCGCGCTGATAAAGCTCCAGAAGGGCAGGCTTTGCGCGCTGGCAATGGACACAAAGCCGGAGGAAATGCTGGCGGCCAGGCCAGACGCGGTCATCACGCCCATGATGCCGGCATAGAAGGGGAACTGGATCACGATGCCAGAGCCGCCTTTGACGGCCTCGTTCAGGCTGTTCAGCAGGCGTTTCGGGGTCTGGTGCAGGATGATCGCAATGAACAGGAACATGAAGTTCACGATGTTCAGGTTCAGGCCACCACCGTTGATGAAATACTGAAAGATGAAGGCAATACCGCTGAACCCTACCAGCCAGGCCAGTATCCGGCTGTTTTCCAGGTGGTCGGCCGGGCGGTTGATCACAATGGCGGTGTCGGGCTCGTCGTCCAGCACCTTCGGGTCTGCGTACACGCTGTCTTTTTCGTCGGGCAGCATCAGGCGGTTAACGATGGGCACCACAATGAACAGGGCAGCCACGATGGCCAGGTTGAAGAACGCGAAAATGGTTTCGCTGGTCCCGATAATACCGATCACACCTTCCGTGAAGTGCCCATCGGTGGCGATGGTCAGGGGAATGGAGCCTGCCAGTCCGCCATGCCACACAATGAACCCGGAATAGGCGCTGGCGATCAGCAACGGGTAGTGCACGCGAATCTGGCGTGCCAGGGCTTTGGCAAACAGTGCACCCACCACCAGGCCGAAGCCCCAGTTGATCCAGCTGGCGATCAGGGCCACAAAAGTCACCAGTACAATCGCTTGCCCCGGCGTTTTGGCCAGGCCGGCAATCCGGTTAAGGAAGCCACGCACCAACGGCGTGCTGGCCAGCATGAAACCGGTCACCAGTACCAATAGCATCTGCATGGAGAAGGTCAGCAGATTCCAGAAGCCATTACCCCACATCTCGATCACCGCCAACGGGCCATGGCCTTCAAAGATCATGGCGGCGATGAATGACAACAGGGTGAGGATAATCACGAACAGAAAGGGGTCTGGCAGGTATTTGTCCACCAGGCTGACCATGGGTCTGGATGCCCTGTCTAACATAGTGTTCTCCTTTATTATTTTTGGTTCTTCACTAGCTTAGCAAGCAACACGAAAAACGCATGGTAGGCTGACGGTTCTTTTGCGGGTTTTTGTGTGGAAGGGCCGACAAATATTTAACCAGGTGAGAGCCTGCAAAGAAGGGAAAGCTGGGCTCCTTCCTTGCAGGAGCAGTCTTACGTCCGGTTTTTGGGCAACCGCTCAACCGTTGACTTGATGCCGGATATGCTCAATGACTGCGCCGTGCTCGTGTTGTGGGCTGAACATCACGATGTCGGTGTCTTCTTCCGCCCGCACACTGTGCCCGGGAGGCCAGTAGAACAGATCACCGCTTCGTGATGTTTCTTCGCTGCTATCCGTATACAGAGCGGTGATCTCTCCTTTCACCACATAACCCCAGTGGGGGCACTGACAACGGTCATCCTCAAGCCCGCGCAACAGTTCTGTGATATCCGTTCCGGCACCGAAGGAGAAGTACTCGGCACCCATTGTTCCGTAGCCTGAGACATCACCAAAACCGGTTTGCTGTCGTGCCTTTGCGCCGGGAACATCAATCCGAACAGGTATATCTTCTTTTGCGATACGCATAGAAACTACCTCCGTGGTGTTTCGTGCCGACTGCTCCTACCTCATACATACATCTCGGCAGCCTCTTTAAAAGATAGCACACAGAACCTGACAGGACTGACGTTCAGACGGCTGGTTGCGGAAGGTTATTGAGGTATTTTTTGCGATATAGGTCCTCTTGGGTCAACGCCCACTGTAAAGTGGCGGCAATTGCTGCGCGTTCTCGGCAGGCTCCGGTAACCAAAGCGCTATTCCATCTTGGGAGATACCATCAGTGAAACTGAAAAGTCTTATGCTTTTTATGGCCGCAGCGGCTTTGGCTGGCTGTCAGACCTCCGCCAACGTATCGTCAGCCGCCGCGGACGGCGAAGGCATTACCTGCGGCAAAATCTATCAGGCTTTTTCCGCCTACGAGCAAGACCGTGAATCCGCCGTGGCCTGGGCTCAGTTGGGTCAACTGATCAGCCCCACCGCCGGCAACTACGCAAATATGGGTGTAGAAACGGCCGCCAGATATTACGATCAGATCAAGGCAACCACCGATCTTGCCCTTGCCATCCGTGGCTGTCAGCCTGTGCGCTGAGACAAACTTCTGATACCTCTTGAACGTGTGGGTCTTTTGCCCGCGCCCGTACCTTCAGTGCTGTTAGGTCTCCGGCGCTGCCGCCCAGCTGGTGTAGCCAAGCTCCATCACACGGGCCACTTCCTCATCCGGTATGGCCGACAGGTCGCCCAGTTCCAATGTGTCGTAGTGGAATACGTACAGTCGAGAGGTGAATTCGGCAATGGGCAGGGAGGCTTCGCCGCGAAATTCGCCGTGGCCCTGGGTGGAGCAGGTAATGCCCTGGCCCCAGTTCTGTCCGCTGTCGTTGTTGGGGTTGAAGAAATACACCCGCATCTCGTTGCGGGGGCTAAGCCCGACCCTCAGGATGTTAATGGCGTGACGGCCGACAAAGCGTGCCGCGCTGTCGGTGACGGCAATGCCCGCGGGCTGGGCGTGGATCACTGGCATGTGGCCGTTGTAGAAGGGGTGGTAGCTGGCGTAAAAGTGCCGGATGAAGCCATCGTAGTCCTGCACCTCACCGGTGTGAATATCGGCCACCACCCGGAAGCCGTGGCTGACCCACCAGCCATAGAATTCCGGGTTGATCCAGCGGTGGGCGTCGTCGTCCCGGTCTTCGCAGCGGCGCCACATCTCGCCGTAGAGGCGATCCAGGTGGGGAATGAGGATCAGCGACACCGGGTCCACATCCACCGGTGTGTCCTTGACCAACCCGGGCTGCAGATCTCTGGAAGAGACGGTTTCGCCTTCAAAGCGATTCAGTACTTCATTGTCCCGGGCCGCCCAGGTCAGTACCTGAAGCAGATAATCGGCTTCGTTGGTCGCCCAGACTGACAGCCCGATGGCTGACTGGCAGGTGGGGTTATTGCCCTGGCCGACACCCAGCGGCTGTCCTAACAGGTTGATGACACCGGCCAGCAGAAACACCCGGGGCGGCCGGGCATCGCCAAAGGCCTCTTGCAGGGTGTGAGCGGTCTCCGCTGAGAGGCGGAGTTTGATGTGCCGCCACAGGGCCCGCGCCACAGACGGCGTAAACAATGAACCCCGCTCCAGCATCATGGTCAGGCCATACACGGCCTGGCAGGTTTCCGGGTAGATGGCTTCGTCAATCAGGGCGTGGACCAGTTCGGTATAGCAGTAGAGGTCGTCCAGTCCGGTTATGGTCAGCCCCAGTGTGGTGGGTATCAGGTCGTCCTGATCACTGTTGCGCAGAAACCTCAGCATAACCGCGTGGTACGCCGAGGCCAGGCCGGTGTCGTGCATGCTGCGGGCAAAGCAGGTGGCTTCAGCGGCGAGGGTTACATCGTCCATCTCTTGTAGCCGCTGTTCGTAAATCCGCAGGCCCGGGTCTTCGGCGCTGCCCGGGGTGGGCGCAAACAAGGCGTTGACCAGGCGGGTTGCAGCCGCGTTGTCATTGGTTTCTATTTTCGGGTCATAGAGGCATTTGGCGATCTGGCCGATCATGTCGCAGATGCTGTCCACCTGCACCGGCCCTTGATCCAGCAACCGCCAGACCTCTGCCACCAGGCTGTCCAGCAGGCTTTCGTAGCCGAGGTGAGAAATCAGATATCGGTAGAGACCCTGGACAATCATTCCGAGCTGTTTCGGGCGTTCCCGGTCGGCTTCGGTGAGCTGGCCAGACAACAGGTCCAGATTCAACGCCATCACCTGGGTCAGGAAATAGCGCGCCTGTTCGGCCGAAATGCCCTTGTGAAAGTAATCACCCCGGGTGACGGCCAGCATGCGCAGCTCGCTGATGGCCTCAACGATGGTGGTCACCGCACCGGCCTCGCGCAGGGAATGCTTGGCCAGTGCTGGCTGGAGGGTTGCCGGCTGGGCCCAGTCGCTGGTGCCGAAGATGCCGGCGGATTCCAGCGAGCGAACGCGCCGGTACAGGGCGTCGAAGCCGCCCGGCAGCGTCATCAGAGCCCGGGCGCGCTCCAGCAACGTAAGGCTGGAGGCATTAGGGTCGCGACTGCGGGCGCGGGCAAAATCACCCAGCGCCGCATCCAGCTGCCGCAAGGCCAGCTCGAGTGTCGGCTCGGCGTTCTGTTGCCCCATAGTATCGGCTCCCGGGTGCGTTTAGAGCGCAGGGTGCCTGCCGTTGTGGCTAGGGCAGGATCACCAGATGGTTGGGTAGTTCGTTGCGCTCGTGGGTAGCGGGCACATGCTCTTTCAAGAGCTTGCCACAGGCAGCAATACAGTCAAGAAATCCCTGCTTGGTCTGGCCCTGGTGCACCTTGGCCGTGAAGTCCTCCACGATGGTTTCCCATACCGAGTTATCCAGAACGTCGGCAATGCCCTGATCCACCAGGATCTCGACATAGCGTTCGGCCTCCGAGACGAAGATCAGCATGCCGGTGCTGCCTTCGGTATGGTGCAGGTTCTGCTCCAGAAACTGCCGCCGCGCCAGGTTGGAGGCCCGCCAGTAACGCACCGGCCGGGGGATCAGACGGGTGTTGATGCCCGGCACCCGGAACAGCAGGCTGAGCACAGTGAAGGTACCCCACTGCACCAGCAACAGCATGTCGGCACCAAGCCAACTGCCGAAGTAATTGGCAATACCCGGCACCAGCAACGCCAGAATGCCGGCCCAGAGCAGGGGAATATAGCTGTAGTTGTCGGACTGGGCCGCGAGCACGGTGACCAGTTCGGCGTCGGTTTCCCGCTCAACCTCGTTGATCGCCTCGGTAACAGCTTCCTGATCGTGTTTGCTTAGTAATGTCATGATTCTGTGGCTCTCATTAGCAGGTGAGGGAGTTCAGCGTGCGCGGATACCAAGGCGGAGTTACCAGCCACCGGAGGCACCCCCGCCGCCAAAGCCGCCACCACCGCCGCCAAAACCACCGCCACCGAAGCCGCCGCCACGGCCGCCCATGGCACCGCCCAGCAGAGCCGCGCCCAACAGAGCTGCGCCCCCGCGACCACCACGGCCGCCGGAACTGCCGATAAAGAACACGGCAGCCATCATAAGTATGAAGAACAGCGCCACCATGCCGGCTTCAGGCTTTTCCTGAACGGCACCAGGCTGACCCTGTGGCACCGCCATGGGCTCGCCACCGAGGACCTGAATCATGGCCGCGGCGCCGTTGACGATGCCGCCCTGAAAGTCCCCCTCACGGAACGCGGGGGTGATCACGTGATTAATAATGGTAGACGATTGGGCGTCGGTGAGCCGGCCTTCAAGGCCATAACCCACTTCGATGCGCACTTTGCGTTCATCCCGTGCCACGATCAGCAGGGCACCGTTGTCTTCACCCTCCTGGCCGATACCCCAGTGCCGGCCCAGCTGATAGCCGAAATCCTCAATCGGAAAGCCTTGCAGATCGGGCAAGGTGACCACCACCACCTGCTCGGTGCTGGCCTGTTCGTGGGCCTGGAGCATCTGGGCCAGGCGCGTTTCCACTTGTGGGGAAAGCAGGTCGGCCCGGTCAACCACCCGGCCCGTCAGCTCGGGAAAGTCCGGCGTTGACTGGGCCCAGGCGGCGGCCGGGAGCAACAGCAGTAACGTCAGCAACAGACTTTTGCGGGGCACAACAGCCATCAGAATGTCACCGCGGGTGGTTGGTCGGCATTTTCTGCAGTGGCTTCGAAGTTGGCGCGGGGCTCCAGCTCGCTATACAGCATGCTGTGCCAGATTTTACCCGGGAAGGTACGCAGCTCGGTGTTGTAACGCTCCACCGCCTGAATGAAATCCCGGCGTGCGACGGCAATACGATTCTCTGTGCCTTCAAGCTGTGACTGCAGGGCCAGGAAGTTCTGATTCGATTTCAGGTCCGGGTAACGCTCAGACACTGCCATCAGACGACTCAGGGCACTGCTCAGTTCACCCTGTGCCTGTTGGAATTGCTGAAGCTTCTCGGGATTGTTGAGAATGCTTTCGTCCACCTGAATCGAGGTGGCCCTGGAGCGCGCTTCAATTACCGCGGTCAGAGTTTCCTGCTCCTGGGCTGCAAAACCTTTGACGGTTTCCACCAGATTGGGAATCAGATCGGCGCGGCGCTGGTACTGGTTTTCCACTTGTGACCAGGCGGCAGTAACTCTCTCATCGTAAGTGGGGATGTTATTGACCCCACAGCCACTGAGAAACAACACCAGTGCCATCAGCGACGTCAACTGCCAGACAGTCCGCTGTTGAAAGGGTTTTTGAAGAATTTTCATAGTGCTCTTTCCCTGAGGTGGTTGTATTGAAAAGGGAAGATGCCCGGCCCATGGGCGGACGCTTCGAATTACTCTCTAAATGGGGGCGGGGTCAGAGTTTTCAAGGATTGCCAGCGGGTTACCCACCAACCCGCCATCCCGCCAATACCTTACGTGGGCAACCGTACATACCCCGCTGTCACCATGCGCTAGCCTTTCTCCACAGGTTGACTCTGACATTGCCGATGCCTGTCGCTGTCATCCAATTGCGAATTCAGCAAAGTTTCGCATCCCTTATGTTTAATCGCCGGACGTTTGAAAAGCTATCCGGCGTATCAGGAGAAATATCATGGAACCAAACGATCCGGGTAAACATCAAGGTAGGGGAACGCAATCATCGTCTCAGTCATCACCACTCCCTGATGCTTCTTCACAACACGTGGGTGCATCCGGTGGTGCAGACAGTTCCAAGCCAGGCAGTAACACAGACTCCGTCGCAGGAAGTGCCCGAGAGCTTGGTAGCGAAGCGGTAAAAGCCGCTCAGGCCAAGGCTAAGGAGGGCGCCGATACCGCGAAAAGAACTGTTTCCAGCACCGTCAGTCACGGCGCCGAAGCGTTGGGCTGCGCCGCAGACAGCCTCCGGGACCAGGGTGAGGAAACGCTGGCTCAAACGACCACCTCGATTGCTTCCGGGCTGTCTGAGTATGCCGAACGCCTGGAAAAACGCACCTCTGAAGATTTGACTCAGGATCTAGTGCGACTGGCCCGCCAGAACCCGACACTCTTTGTGCTTGGCAGTGTAGGAGTTGGCATCGCGTTGAGCCGGTTCTTCAAGGCATCCTCAAGACCCTCTGATGGGTATAGCTAAGCAAACGCGTACGCTCACACAAGGAAATCCAGGAGGTCAACATGGCTGACGCCGCTCAGAATGGAAATCTCGACCCTTCCGGGCCAAATCGTGACATTCAACCTGCCACCCAGCCCGAGGAAAAAGCGCGGTTTTATGATCTGGTTCGACAACTGATCGATGATCTCGCCCTTCTTTTCCGCAAGGAGCTCGCTTTAGCGGGCTCGGAAGTTTCCCAATCACTTGACGATACCAAAAAAGGTGTCTCCAGTCTGATCAGCGGAGTGGTGGTATTGAACTCTGGTTACCTGTTCCTGCTTGCTGCTGCGACGTTAGGGCTCGGGCAGATTATGGAGCTTTGGTTGGCCGCCCTGATTGTTGGTGGCGTGGTGACGATTATAGGGCTGGTTATGGTAACGGCGGGCAAGAAGAAGCTGGAATCATCCAGTTTGAAACCGACGCGCACCATGGACAGCGTCCAGAGAGACAAGGAAACCGTTGAGGGATACACATCATGACTACAGCAAAAGAGCAATTTAAAAACGACCTGCAAAAGGACCCTGAAGATCTTGCACGTGAGGCTGATAGTGTACGTGAAGATCTCGAGGACACAGTAGATAAGCTGATGAACCAGCTATCTCCCAGCGAACTGCTTAACCGGGGAATCTCAATGTTTCGGAACACAGGTGATTTTGACTTCGTTCGTAATCTCGTCACTCGGGTGGAAAACAATCCGGTTCCAACCGTTCTCGCGGGGGTAAGCCTGATCTGGCTGATGACCGCATCCAGGCAGCCGTCGGTAAATCGGGGAGAGAGCTTCACTGACACCATGGGCAATAAAGCTGGCGCCACTCGGGAAAAACTGTCTTCCGCTACCAGTAGTCTAAAGTCGTCCTCCCACGACGCGGCTGAGCGTACCCGGGAAGCTGGTCATCAAGTGGCTGCAGGCGCCAGCAACGTCATGCACCGTGTAAGCGACGCCGGTCGGCACACTGCCGAAAGCGCACGTACCGGGCTTCGCGATGCGCGTGAAGGCTATATTAAAACGCTACGTGAGCAGCCTTTAATGGTTGGGGTTCTGGCAGTGGCCGCCGGTGCCGCCCTGGGAGCCCTTCTGCCACGCACCTCGACAGAAGATCGCGTGCTGGGAGAATGGAGCGACAGGGGCGCAGGTGCACTCAAGGAAAAGACAGAGGAAAAACTGCATGAAGCCCAGGGTCAGATTGCCCCGGAAAGTGAAGGCCGAGCTGATGCATCCGCGAGCAACACGCCCGCTCAGACCACTACTGACAAACCGGGGTCAGGCATTTCGGGTGCAGGAGGCTCTCTGGCCGGAACAGGCGCCAGCCAATCGGATCCCAAGCCGCCGAAACTGGATCCGGCACCACCGCGGTAGCCTTTAAAATGAAGCGTAAGATCGAGCAGATGGTGTTGAAGCAGATCCGTAATCCCATGCCCGTAGTCGTCGGTGCATCCGCTGGTGGCATGGCGGCGCTGAAGGAGTTGGTTGCACAGTTGCCTGAGGATTTTCCGGCCCCCGTTTTTGTTGTCAATCATATGGGCATGCACACGACGGGCGAAGCGCTGGTTAACGTTTTAAATGGTAGCGGCAACCTTCCTTGTGCACAGGCGCACGATCAGCAGGCGTTCAAGAGCGGTCATATATATCTGGCGCCTTCTGATCAACACATGCTGATTGATAACGGAAAGATTCTCATCACCAAAGGTGCCCGGGAAAACCGTTCGCGTCCGGCAATTGATCCGCTTTTTCGTTCTGCAGCCGTGGCCTATGGCAACCGGGTAATCGGCATCATCCTGACCGGTTATCTGGATGACGGTACCAGTGGCATGATGGCTATCAAGCGATGCGGAGGCGTATGCATTGCGCAGGATCCTGAGGATGCGGCATATCCGGACATGCCGCGCTCGGTCATCGCGAATGTTGGCGCCGATTATTGCATGCCGATCGCCGGGATGGGCGCGCTGCTATCCGAGCTGGTCACCAGAGAACTGCCGGAGCGCACGCCGGTTCCGGAAGACATCGTGATCGAGGCGAAGATCGCCCAGCGGGTTCTGAGCGATCTGCCCTCTGTCGAGGCACTCGGACACCAAGTGCCATACAACTGCCCGGACTGTGGTGGGGTGTTATGGCAAATGGAGGAAGGAAGCCTCCTGAGGTACCGCTGTCACACCGGCCATGCGTTTACCTCCTCGGCGCTGCTGGCTCAACAAACGGTAAAGGTTGAAGAGACGCTCTGGGTAGCGTTGAGAATGTTTGAGGAGCGTCAGAACCTGCTTGTCACCATGAGCAAGAATGAAAGCAAGCAATCGCCTTCATCAATTTCCCAGCGGGCTAAAGACTCACAAGTCCACATTGACCGCATTCGTGCCATGCTGAAGGCGACCGGCAAAGATCTTCATGGTGAAAAGACCGAGTGAGCACCCTTGCATAGGGTGTGATCAACCGGAGGCCTCCCGATAGGTCACCATGCGCTGTTTATCTTCATCCCAGAGGGCATACCGGAAGCAGTCGGCGATATCGCCGGGTGCCAGAGTCGTGACCAATGGTGATTGCAGTTCCGGAATGGCCGCCATCACTTCGGGAAGTCGATAAAAGGGAATCCGAACGTTGAGATGGTGAATATGGTGATAGCCAATATTACCGGTAAACCACTGCATCACCTGATTCATCCGCATGTAACTGGAAGACTCCATAGCCCCCCGGTAATAGCTCCAGGCTTCCGGTGATGCAATCTGCATACGCCGGAAACTGTGCTGGGCAAAAAACAGATAACTCCCCAGAGCGGAGGCCAGCGCCATCGGCAGCAGAAAGACAAAAAAGACCAGACTGAAGCCGCCCAGTATCCACAGCACGGCGATTAATCCGAAGTGACTAATCAGCGCTACCAGCGCGTTGAAGCCTGCCACATGCGGGCGGTCATCATCGGAAACGCGCCCACACTGGTCGTCGAAATCTGACCCACATGGCCGTGATGGTAATTGTGACTGGCACTCCAGGAGCGGGTTGGTGTAAGAGTCAGTGCGCCGTAGGCGTGGAATAGCCACCAGGCAATCAATCCGGCCGCCGTCAGAGCTGCAATCATCAACCCGAAGGTCGAGCCGACGTAGCACCAGCTGGTTGTAGCCGACCCTTCCACATAAGGCTTCGTGGCCGCAAGCAGCTCCCTCCCGACCCGGATACCCTCGCTGTGTTCCGGCAAGCTGTTGTCGGTTTCCCGAATAGTGTCCTGATCCATGGCCCGCTCCTCCCTGCCTATAAAATTAGATTGTTTGGCAGGGAATTTCCAACGTTGGGAATGCGCTGGCGGTTCCAGCAAGGTATCTTTGTCACAACTTAGTAAATTCCGCCCTCAATCGTCCCCACCTTAAACCGGAGCCTATTCATGCAGCCAAAAGATATCGTGGCGCAGTTCATCGCAGACATCCAGGCCCAGCGTTTTGACGAGGCCAAGACCCTACTGGTGGCGGAAGGATTTGAGTATGTGGGTCCGAACATGCGTTTCCTTCGGCCCGATGACATGCTGTCGTACCAATTTGGCATGGCAGCCATTCAGAAAGATCTGGTTGTCCGTCAACTCAGTGCCGACGGCGAGCACGTGTTCGCGATCCTGGACTACCAGACCCACTTCAAACCGATCGGGGATGTGCGGCTGGCGGTTTGGTTCCGTGTCCGGAGCGACAAAATTCAGACCGTTGAAGCCTTCTATAACGCTGCCGTGGTTGAAAACATGCTGGGTGGAAGCCTGCCGTCAACCAGCTGAGCCGCTGACCGATCGGCGGGTCACCCGCCTTCGCGGAAGCGCCGGATAAAGGCCTCGGACTCCGCGACCGACTCCTCCATATTGCGAATCAGCTCGTCCACGTCCTGGCGAATACCCACCAGCTCGTTCCCTGGGGAGCCGATCGCCTGGGCGTTCAGGTTATGTTTGAGATACAGCACCTGATCCTGAAATGCCTGCAACACCGGATCCATGCGTTCTTCGGCTGTGTGCATGCGGCTGATCAGCTGGTTGTAATGAGTGCGGGTCTCATCTAGCGTAGTGCAGTGAGGAACAGCCCTCCAGAAGCACGACGCTCAGCAGTAGCGGCAGCCGCCGGGCACCGGATGGTATTACGAGCTACTTCAGCGCCTGGAGGGTTGGCTGGAAACGCCCATGCTGGTCCCGAACAAAATCGATTACCTGAAGGGTAACTGGCTGACGGCCATTGCCCTGTCGCGACAATCGCCGGAGTCGTGACCTTGTCTGGGTCACGGGCTCACCCTGATGGTCAGTTGGCGCAAGACAATGAAGCCCTGTAATCTAGTGCTTGATGCGCTGGCGGGGTTGAGGCCCTATCCAGCTTTCCAATTTTTATGGGGTTGGTCACACCAATTATGAATGTGGATAAAGCAAAAAAGCGTATCGCAAAGCAGGTCAACAAAGGCTTTCATGGCTATCCCCTGATTTCGCTGGAGTACTTTGGCAAGACGCCGGAGACGGCAACGGAGCTCGTTATTTCGTTTACTCAGGATGAAAACGCAGAACCACAGAAGCAAAAGTTTGTGAGTGAAAGCGACGTTCGAGAGGACGAGATGATCCAATCGACCCTGGTAAGGGTTATTGAGCGAGCGGAGGCCAAAACCGTCGCTCAAATTGAGGGTGTTTCTATCCTCGCACAGTAATTATGACCAAGAGTTCCCCTCCGAATTGTGACCAGAGTAAAAGAGAACTACCTTATACTCTGGAAGGCGTCGACTTCGATGCCAATCGGGAAAGAGCCAACCAGGAGGGCTAAAGAATGAACCAACAACATCAGATGAAGGGAATGGGCTGGGGTCGATTTTCAGCGATGATCGCGACCTCGACTTTTATCATGTTTTTCCTGATGTACCAGTTCATCAATGTCGCTGCTGTTGGTAGCTGTATCGCGGGCTGTGCGGCCAAACAGTGCCAGTCGGGTTGCCCCAAAACTGGACTGGAGTTCCGGATTGCTACGAGTCCGCCCAGTTAACTTTCAAGATCTTTTCTGATTTGCTCAAACTCTTCCCGCGTGATCTCACCCTTGGCGTAGCGCTTCTTAAGAATCTCCATCGCCGTTTCAGAATCTCCATTTTGGTTCGACGGTCCTTCGGAGTTATTCCACCACGGCAGTTTGGAGCCACCTCGGCCAAACACAAAATAAAGAAAAATGACGAGAAAAATAATCATTATGAGAGGCATGACTACGGGGAATACCCACCAACCGCCCCAGCCAAAATGTTCGGGACCCATACTCTTTCTCCTTCTTCGGCGATGCTTGGGTTATGACCCAATGAGCTTTGCAGCAATTTTGGAGCCGCGCAGCGCGAAATCTGTAGTCGACGCGGGTCTGACCCCGTAGCGCGGATTAATTGATGGGCGCCCCGGGGATGTTGTCCAGAAGCTCGGCATTTGTGGGGTACTTCTCAAGCAGCTCAACCAGCTTTTTGGTGCCCTCTAGCGGTTTGAGACCGCCAAGCGCCCGGCGCAAGGCTCTTATTTTGTCTAAATCTTTCGGGGCTAACAGTAGCTCTTCTCGGCGTGTACTGCTTTTCGAAATGTCCAGCGCGGGGAAGATTCGCTGACTCGCAACGTCTCTTGATAAAACCAGCTCCATGTTCCCTGTACCCTTGAATTCCTCAAATATAACCTGGTCCATACGGCTGCCGGTATCAACCAGAACGGTGGCCAAAATGGTAAGCGAGCCGCCATTTTCAATGTTTCGTGCAGCGCCAAACAACCTCCGCGGAATCTCCATCGCTCGCGCATCCATCCCGCCAGACATAGTGCGACCGCTGCTCTTTCGCTCCGCATTATGCACACGCGAAAGCCTGGTGAGAGAATCAATCACAATCATGACGTTGTGACCCTCGCCAGCTTGTTGGCGGGCGATATCAAGAAGCTCATCGGCAACGCGAACGTGATGAGCATAGCTTTCATCCGAAGAAGAAGCGTGGACCTCAGCCGGGACGCTACGCTTGAAATCAGTGACCTCTTCGGGTCGCTCATCGATCAATAACGCGTAAAGTTTAATCTCGGGATACGCCTTTCCCACCGCCTGGCAAATATCTTTTAAAATTGTCGATTTTCCAGACCCCGGTGGTGCAACGATCAAACCTCGCTGTCCCATTCCAATCGGCGTGATCAAATCCATCGCGCGCACCGTGAGTTTTTCTGAACCTGACTCCAAGCGAATCCCCGGCGTTGGATTGATCACCACACCGTTTAAAAAACGTTTTTGTGGATCAGCCTCACCTTCAACCTCAAACACAGCTTCGGCTTCGTTAGCCACTGGCTCAACGTCTTTATTTCGTGTTCGGGTTAAACCTAATGTCTTTCTCGTCATGGCTGTTTGATAGCCCTTGTTTGATAGATATTTTTCGAAATGGGCTGATAACGCCAAAAAACAGAAGCCCTGACAGATTATTGAAGACCATTTTCGACAAAGCCAGCCCAAGGCAAAAGCCAGTGTGCACAAAATAAGTCTGTTCCGGTTTTTCAGGCATGCCCACGACTCCTTGTCCGTTTACCTGATTTTACCAAACCGGGATGGGAATTTCGGGGTTGTTCTACAGCCTCAACGCGGAGCTTTGTGGCAATTTAGGAGTCGCGAAGCGGTGGAAAAATTGTCCGGCACCAGCGGCTTGTTATGCATTATTCGTAGTGACTCCAGAGCCTGAGAACTTTCACCACTCGCTCGTCCTCAAACACTTGGTAGACCAGACGGTGCTGAATATTGATGCGTCGTGAATAGGCCCCCGCAAGATCACCAACGAGTTTCTCAAACGGAGGCGGTTTGCGGTATGGGTGTTCCGCTATCAGCGCTAAAAGTTCTTGAGCTTTTGGCTTAAGGCCGCTGGAGGCCAACTTCTTTGCATCGTTCTGGGCTTGCTTGGTGTAAACCAACTTCCATGTCACCAGTCCAGCTCCTCATCGCATTCACCCACCGGGGTATCCATCCCCTCACGAATAGACTCCCGCATACCTGGTACGGAGAGCAGGTAAAGTGTCTCCTGAATTGCAGACCAGTCTTCCTCGGAAACCAGGACAGCTTTGTTCCGCTTACCCATGATGACGATCGGTTGGTGGGATTCGGCGGTCTCGTCAATCAACCGATAAAGGTTGCTGCGCGCCTCAGTTGCTGTGATTCCGGTCATGACGCACCTCTTTCGTGCTCAAATTTCCAGCAAGTGTACGCCTATAAGTACGTACGTCAAGACGAACGTTTTTCATAACGCTCGGCAGCCGTGATTGCTAAAAAAGCTGCGACCTCTGGCATGCTCATCCGTATCGAACTGATTGAGCATTACCTTCCACCCCCGCTGAAAAAGGCGGTAAGCCTGCTGCTGGTGATGCTGTTCCCGACTATTGCCCTATGGTTGCCGGGGCAGAAGGGGTTTGTGGGTGGCGAGTGGTGACGCGGTTGGGGAGACAAGTGCACGTTCCCCTCACGAAACGGTTGCTGCAAGCTCAGAAAGAGACTGGCGAGAAAATTCTCAGTGATGTCGCGGAAGGCGATGCCCAGCACCAGACCAATCAGGCCTGTACCGCCCACCAACGTGAGCGCGAGTTGCGTAAGCCCCGCAATGCGCAGCACAAGGTAAAAGCCAACAAGCATTACCAGTACTCCGCCTGTCCGGGCCGATACTTCGCGCAAAAGCTGGCTACCGGATCGGTCCAAAAGCCTGCGACGCAGAGCGTAAGTCGTCAACCTGGCGAAGATCCAGGAAATAACGAGGACGACTACTGCCACTACGATCAGCGGCAGAAATTGAACCAGTCCGCGAGCCAGATCATTCAGTTCCTGATGGGCTGGGTCGAAATCCCAAACCTTGGTGGGGGCCACCTCGATCTCATTGAGTACGGCAACCACGCCTTCCGTATTCCTCGCCAGATCACCCGCCCATTGCCGGGACTCATCATTTTCCGTCGTTCCATTGAGTCTGACGATCCCTTTCTGGACCGTGACCCCGGGCTCGCCAAACCAACCAGTTGTTTGCAGAATATCCGTTATTCGCTGCCTGATCTCGTCATCCGTGGCAACCGGGTCGACATCGACTCTATTCGGAGTATCGGTATCGTCGTCAGGCGCGCTCGCCGACACCGGCTTATCCTGACTGCTGTCTGGCGGCTGCTGAGCAGCAACAGAGGTAGATAAAAGGATGGCGCAACATATAAGCAGAGCGCAGATGAGCCGGGCAGATTGAAAACGTGCAGGACCCCAGATTCGAATCAGAAACTGCATCGCAAACTCCTGTTGAGACCTATGAGGCTGGAGCAGAAGAATAGAGTCTTTAATAACTGCGGAACAATTACAATCTTTGTAGTTCTTGGGGATCTCGAAGTGGGCGATTTTGCCTTTGCAGAATTCCCGCAGGTCGTCACCGGTCACCGGGGCGGCGTCCGGGGCCAGCTTTACCCAGGCGATCTGTACTTCTGTCATGTTCACCTTGCCGTTGACCTTTTTCATCACTTCGGCCGGGCAGGCGCACTTATGAAAGCCCGGCACGGTTTCGGGCATTTCTGGATGAGGTTTTAAAGGCAAATCTGGTATGTACCAGTTGTCATGAATCTTTAAGGTGACCGCAACACAATAATCACGGGACTGACATTTTCTCCCTCTATTTTGGTGGGTACCAAAACTGGTATATACCAAAAAGGAGAGTCTAATGTCTTCCCCCTACCGCATACTGCTGGCGGCCGGTGCCTCGGCCCTGCTGCTGACAGGTTGTAATGATTCCAGTTCGAGTTCTGACGCAGCTCCGGCCCCTGGTACGGAGCAGCCGGGCAATCCCGACCCTGTGGTGGTGCCGGCGCCTGCGGCAGAGCAGCCCCCTGAATTCATTGTCAGGCCTTATTTGCAGGCGCCGGGTAGCGATACCATGACGGTGATGTTTGAGACTGAGAACACGCAGCCAAAGGTCTGGGTACGCCCTTTCGGTAGTTCGGAGGAGTTTCAGAAGATTGACGCCGGCGTGCACTCCCAGGATGGCCTGGTGTATCGGGCGGTAGTATCGGGGCTCGAGTCTAATCGTTTGTACGAATACTACGTGCTGACCAACGACGCAGGCGGAGCGGAGCGGGTGACACAGGCCTTTGCCTTCAAAACCTGGCCGGATGTGAACGACGATGTCGATCAGGCGAGGTTTATTGCGATCAGTGACACCCAACTGGATCGGGAGATCTACGAGGTGGTGCTGAACAACGTGGTGACAGACGGTTTCATGACGGAGGAATGCAACGGCTCGCAGCCTGAGACCTGTGCTGAGAACATTGCTGCCATCACTATCTCCGGGGACGTGGTACAAACCGGCGGCAACCGTTCCAACTGGCGGGACCAACTGTTCGGACGAATGGCAGACATCACACCCTACGTGCCACTGGTTACGGTTCCGGGTAACCATGACTACTATTCCAATGCGGAGCTGGAGCTGTATCGAACTTACATGTCGCCACCGGAAAACGGATCGGTGGGCTATGAGGATCACTGGTATTTCATCGATTATCTGGACCTTCGGTTGATCGGGCTGGACAGCTACCCGATTTCGGGGGCCCACGGTAGTTTCAATCGTGAGACGTTGGCGGTTCAGCGCCAATGGCTGCGGGAGACGCTGCTTGATGCCGAAATCCAGCAGAAGACCTTCGTGATGGGCATGTTCCACCACGGCTGCCTGTCCGAGATGTGGAATGTCGGGGAAAGCATTGGTTCCTGCGAAATGGTGTCTGAACTGGAAGAATACAGCGACCGCACCGGTGCGGTCACCGGCCATTTCTTCGGCCACACTCATTCCTACTCCCGCGGGCAGTCGTTAAACACACCGCACCTGTGGCTCAACGCAGCGAGTGCCTCGGGCTACATTGAACCACTCGACAACTCCGACCATCAGAACAATCAGATCAGCGACTACGATACCTTTGAGGTCAGTCGTAGTGAGTTTGGTTACAGCGTGCTGACGTACCGTTTCGGAGAGAACGCCTCGGTGACGTTGCAGCGGAAGAAAGGCGGGTATGACGGTGATACCGAGTTCGAGGTGGTGGATGAGGTAACGTTCGCCAGCAACCGGAACGACAACCTGCCGCAGGCAACCGCGGGAACGGGTGAGCTGCCGGCCATGGATATTCAGCTGGCGGTGAACGTGGGTGCGCCAGAGCAGGTGCACGAAGTGCAATGGCAGATCTCCGAGAATGAGCAGTTCGAGGGGGTCGTGTTTGACGTATGGGGTAACGAAACCCGTCGCCACAATCTGTTCTATGATGAGGCCACTCAGGTGGGCGGTGATGAGTATCAAGGCTATGAACCGATTGACACCCAGCAGGGCGCCGATATTTTCCGCCTGGATCTGTCGGAGCTGCTAAGCCTGAAGACCGTCCGTCCGGGTGTTGATGACCACTACCGCTGGAACAAGCGGTTTGCCTCTCAGAATACTCACGTCTCCTCCTACGATGCGTATGGCGGACAGCCAAGACCCACCCTGGGACTGAAGCCCGGCACCACCTATTACTGGCGGGCACGGGTCAGAGACTTGCAGATGAACTGGTCGTCCTGGAGTGAGGGCTACAGCTTCAGCCTGGCCGGTACCCGCACACCGAACCTGCTGACCAATGGTGATGCAGAAGCCGGAGACCTGTCGGCCTGGACGCTGTCGAGCGGGCTGATCAGTGCCATCACGGCCAGTAACAACGGGGGTTTTGGCGCGGCCGCGGGCGATTACTATTTCGCGGGCAGGGGGTTCGGCCAGGGACAGCCTGGTGACTGCTGCACGGATTCGGCGTTCCAGCAGGTGGATGTTTCGTCCTATGGGCAGGATATCGACGCCGGTAAGGTGTATCTGGATTTGTCGGCGCAAATGACTACCTGGTCGGCGGATGATATACCGGAATTGAGGATCGAATTGCGCGACGCCAACGATCAGCCGGTGGCGTGGAACCAGTCGCTGGAGCGCACCAGTGCCTCCATCAAGAGCTGGGAAACCCAGTCAATTGAGGGCTTTTTGCCGGCCAGTGTCCGTAGTGTCGTGGTGCACATCGGCGGTGAGCGCAAGGCCGGTAACGACAACGACGTCTATTTTGATAACGTGTCGCTGAGTTTGCTGTACTGAGCGATCTCTGCTCATTGAAAAGCAACAGACTGAAACCCCGGGCCGCAGATGTGGCCCGGGGTTTCTTGTTTTAAGGCACCAGGTTCAGGAACTTACGCCCTTCGCCTGTGCTCTGTCATACTGTCGTCACAGTGCCGGCTTAGCGTGGCAGGTTTTGTGGGTGACAGGAGCGGAGTATGCAGCAGCAAGCGTTTGTGGAGGGTACCTTACCGCTTTATCTGAAGGTGCGAGATCAGTTGGCGGGTCAGATCGACAAGGGGGTGCTGACCCCGAATACCCGGCTACCTTCCGAGCGAATCCTGGCCGAAGAATATGGAACGACCCGCGTCACCACCCGTCTCGCACTCGCGCAACTGGAAGCCGAAGGAAAGATCTACCGCTCCAATCGTCGTGGCTGGTTTGTTTCCCCGCCCAGGCTGATCTACAAGCCAACGCACGATTACAGTTTTTCAGACAACGTTACCGCTCAGGGGCGAGTGCCCGAAACCGAAACCCTCGATGTGACGGCGACTGAGGCCAACCCCTGGCTTGCCACAAAAACCGGCCTGGCTGTGGGCGATCCGGTGATCTTGCTTCGTCGGCGCCGTCAGATTGATGGCCGACCAGTACTGGTGGAGAACATTTACCTGAATGCGACCCGCTTGCCAGGCATTGAGACATACGATTTCAACCGTTCGCTCTGGAAGCTTCTTCGGGAGCAGTACGGGGTAGAATTGAAGGGTAAGCGGATTGAGATGTATCCCACGGCGCTGGTGGATCCTCAGGCGAGTGCCATCGGTGTAACGGCCGGCACCGCAGGGCTCTATGTCACCCGGTGCAGTCAGGACGGGCAGGGAGGCTTTATCGAGTTCGATGAAGAGTTCTGGCTGCACGATGCCTTGAGTATTCAGGTTGAAGTGAGCTGACCGCCCCGGTAGATCGTCTCCTGGCTGTCATCAGGTCTTCATAAAACCGTCACAGTCCCTCGTCAAACTGGTCTATACCAGATGAGCGAGGAACTACCATGCCTACACCCCATCATCCGGATGTCGTCATTATTGGAGGCGGCATCCTCGGATGTGCCATTGCGCGATACCTAAGTCGTTTGCCCGGTCTCAACATCATCGTGGTTGAACGACACGGCCTGGGAGAGCAGACCACCAGCTACGCCGCTGCGCTTCTTACCCGTATCCGTCCGCATCAGGCCTTGACCGCTCTGGCCATGGAAACCTTTCGCGCTATTGAGGAAATGGGGCAGGCCAGCGATGAGCCATTGCCGCTCAGAAGCGTCGGTAGTCTGCAGGTGTCTGCTCAACCAAACGGGCAGCGCCAGCTTAAAGAGACGGCCCTGCGGGCCGCAGAGGCCGGTGTGACCGCAGAGCAGATTGCCGTGCAGGATGCCATGAAACTGGCTCCGTGGCTTGATTTGACGCCCGACACGGCCGCGCTCTGGCTGCCGGACGATGGCTATATAGATCCCTATTCGCTGTGCATGGCGTATGCCGCTGAGGGTCGCCACCGTGGGGTTCGGTTTCGTCTGAAGCAAAGTGTCAGCAACTTGCTGATGCAGGGCGGCCGGGTAACGGGCGTTCGCCTCGGGCATGGTGAAGTGCTCACGGCCGGTATGGTGGTTGATGCCGCTGGCCCCTGGAGTACGGTTCTGGCCAGGCAAGTGGGTATTCACCTTGGCATGGCACCGGTGCGCAGTCATTACTGGATATCAGCGCCTGACGCTCGCATTCCTGCCCATGGACCGATGACGATACTGCCCGACAACGGCGCCTATGCGAGGCCAGAGGTTGGCGGCTTGCTGTTCGGCCTTCGGGATACTCAGGCCGTGGTTGCCGACCCGGCAGCTCTGCCCGAGAGTCTGCAGGGTTTCCGATTTGATACCGATCCAGCGGGTGAGCGCGCCCTTGAGGGCGGATACACCTCGCTGCAGTCTCAGCTTCCCCTGCTGGATGAACTCCGGTTGGCCCACTACGTCAGCAACGTTTCCAGCTATACCCCGGACGGCTTCTACCTGCTGGGCCCGATGCCCGGCATTGAGGGTTTTATCGCGGCGACCGGCTGTTCCGGTGCGGGCATCGGCATGTCGGGGGGCATTGGTCGATTCATCAGCGAACTGATATCCGGCCAGTCGACCTTTGTTACTCCAGAGCCGTTTCGCCTGGACCGGTTTGGCGCCATTGATCCCTTTGATTCTGATTTCATCCACCGCTGTGCTGAGGCACGAGCCCGAAAACGCACTGGCTAATTCCGTTGGAGACTCCAATGATCCCGAACGATCCGTATTTGCTTACCCCTGGTCCGTTGACCACCAGTCTTTCCGTGAAACAGGCCATGTTGCACGACTGGGGCTCCTGGGATAACGACTTCAATCAACTGACCGCAGAGGTGTGCACACGTCTGTTACGTGTGGCCGGTGGCGAGAACAGTCACGTGTGCGTCCCGATGCAGGGCAGTGGCACCTTTGCAGTGGAGGCCACGTTGGGCACGTTGATTCCCCGGAACAGCACCACGCTTGTGCTGATGAACGGGGCCTATGGACAGCGGATCAGCAAAATTCTTGATCGCTTGGGCCGGCGATGCCTCGCGATCGACAAAGGCGACTACCATCCGCCGCGGGGCGATGAGGTGGAAAGAACACTCCGGCAGCATCCGGAGATCGACCAGGTGGTGGTGGTCCACTGTGAAACCAGTTCGGGCATCCTGAACCCGATTCCTGAAATCGCCGGGGTCTGTCAAAAGGCTGGCAAGCACTTGATTATCGACAGCATGAGCGCGTTCGGTGCGCTGCCGGTCAATGTGGCGGAATTACCCTGTGCGGCGCTGATTTCCTCGGCCAACAAGTGCTTTGAAGGTGTGCCGGGTTTCGGCTTTGCCATTGTGGATAAGACCTTGTTGTCTGAATCCGAAGGGCAGTGCCACAGCTTGTCGCTGGATCTGCATGACCAATGGCGGTACATGGAAAAGTCAGGGCAGTGGCGTTATACCCCGCCGACCCATGTGGTCGCTGCCTTTTTGCAGGCCCTGCGCGAACACGAGGCCGAGGGCGGCGTGGCTGGTCGTCTCGCCCGCTACAGCCGAAACCGCGACCGACTGGTTGCGGGCCTTCGCGAGCTCGGTTTCCAGACCCTGCTGGCGGATGAATGGCTGTCTCCGATCATTACTACTTTCCTGTCTCCAGACAGCCCGGATTTCGATTTTCCGCGTTTTTACGAGGCCATCAAGGCCCGAGGTTTCCTGATCTATCCCGGCAAGCTGACGGTCGCCGAGAGCTTCCGGCTCGGCTGTATTGGCCAACTTCATGACGAGCAAATCGATGCAGTGGTAGCGGCGATCGCCGATGCCTGTCAATCGCTGGGGATGCCGGTGCCCGTACCCCCTCCGGCTGCTGCGCCAGACAATCTCGAAAACCACTGACCTCACCCTGATCGCAAAAGGAAGAAGCGCTATGCACAGCTACACCCGTCGTTACACCGGTCCTCTGCAAGCGGTGATTATGGACCTGGCCGGAACCTGCGTGGATTTCGGTTCACTGGCACCGATTCAGGCTTTTCTCCAACTGTTCCGGAACGAGGGCATTGATGTGTCCGAACCCGAAGCCCGGGAGCCCATGGGGACGGAAAAGCGTGAGCATATCCGCTGTTTGCTGGCGATGCCGAGGATTCGGAGCCAATGGCTTGAGGCCTATGGAAAGGCGCCAGAGGCCAACGATGTCGACCGCCTCTACGAGGCATTTCTGCCCCTTCAGACTGCGGCGATTGCCGAGCGAACAACACTGATTCCTGGCGCCTTGGCGCTTCAGGATCTGCTTCAGGAAAAAGGCATCAAGTTGGGGGTGAACACCGGCTACAGCCGGGACATGGTGAACGTCATGCTGCCCGGGCTCGCGGATCAGGGATTTGTGCCGGAAAGCGTGGTTGTGGCGACGGAAGTGCCGTCCGGCCGGCCGGCACCACATATGAGTCTGCAAAACGCACTCGAGCTGGGCATTGGCGCAGTGCAGGCCTGCGTCAAAGTGGACGACACAGGGACGGGCATTGAGGAAGGTTTGAACGCGGGCATGTGGACGGTGGCCGTCGTGGCCTCCGGTAATTCGGTCGGGTTGAGTGAAGCTCAGTTTTACGCCCTCGCAGAGAGCGATCGGGAGGCGTTGCTGGCCCGAGGTCGTCAGGTGATGGCGAGATCGGCTGCCCACTATGTCATCGACTCGATACAGGACATGCCGGGCGTTATCAGCGATATCGAGCGCCGTCTGGCAGCGGGGGAGCGCCCCTGAGGATCCGACAAGGAAACGTCATCGAGCTGTCACGTCTTTGCAATCAAATGACCTTAATGTGGTTGTTAGTCAATCTGGTATACACCAGAAACCCTAACCGAACTGACGCTTTAAAAGGAGAGTAGCGTGAAACACCTGAAAAAAGCCCTGGCCCTGACCGCCCTGATGGCGGCCGTGAACGCCAACGCCCAGACTGAACTGACCGTGTACACCGCGGTTGAGGCGGAAGATCTCAAGAAGTATGCCGCCCGATTCAATGAAGACCACCCTGACATCAAGGTCAACTGGGTTCGCGACTCCACAGGTGTCATCACCGCGCGCCTGCTGGCTGAGAAAGACAATCCTCGGGCGGATGTCGTTTGGGGGCTGGCGGGTACAAGCCTGCTGTTGCTGAAGAACGAAGGCATGCTGACGCCTTATGCGCCGAAAGGGCTTGAAAAGCTGTCGTTGAAGTTCCGTGACCGTGATGAGACTCCCTCCTGGGTGGGCATGGATGCCTGGATGGCGGCGGTCTGTGTCAACACCATTGAGGCTGAGAAAAACAACCTGCCCATGCCAACCAGCTGGGAGGACCTGACTAAACCGGTCTACCAGGGCCATGTGGTTATGCCAAACCCGAACTCCTCCGGTACCGGCTTCCTGGACGTCTCTGCCTGGCTTCAGATGATGGGTGAAGACAAGGGTTGGGAATTCATGGACGGCCTGCACCAGAACATCAGTCGTTACACGCACTCCGGCTCCAAGCCTTGCAAAATGGCGGCTTCCGGCGAGACCACCATCGGCGTTTCCTTCGCTTTCCGCGGTGCCCGCCTGAAAGAACAGGGCGCCCCCCTGGAAGTGGTGTTCCCTTCAGAGGGCCTGGGTTGGGAAGTGGAAGCGACTGCAATTGTTGACGGAACGGACAAGATGGAAGCCGCCCAGACTCTGGTCGACTGGTCGATCACCCGTCAGGCCATGGAGATGTACAACGAAGGCTACGCCATCGTGGCGATGCCTGGCGTGGCGCAGCCAGTGAAGCATTTCCCGGCAAACGCGGAAGAGCTGATCATCGACAACGATTTTGGTTGGGCTGCCAGTAACCGCGAGGCCATCCTGACTGAGTGGGCGCGTCGCTACGACGGCAAATCCGAAGCAAAATGAGTTGGCTGGGCGGGCACTAGCCCGTTAAGCCAAGGCGGTGCCCGGTTTTGGGCACCGCGCCAGATTATTCAAGAGCAGGGGGTACCATGAGCCAGAAGACCCAGGGAAGTCGTCTCGAAATTCAGGGCGTAAACAAATTCTTCGGCGATTTTTGCGCGCTGAAAGATATCAATCTCACCATCGAACCCGGTGAGCTGGTGTGTTTCCTCGGGCCATCGGGATGTGGAAAGACCACTCTGCTTCGCATTATCGCAGGGCTTGAGCGCCAGAGTGGAGGACTGCTCCACCAGGGTGAGACAGACATCTCCCTGAAACCGCCCAGGGAGCGTGACTTCGGCATTGTGTTCCAATCCTACGCCCTGTTCCCGAACATGACGGTCACCGACAACATCGCCTACGGATTGCGTAGCATCGGCATGCCGAAGGCCCAGGTCCGCAGCCGGGTAGACGAACTACTGGCCCTTGTCGGGCTTGAAGATCAGGCCAGCAAATACCCCGCGCAGTTATCCGGTGGTCAACAACAACGTGTTGCCCTGGCACGCGCCCTGGCGCCCTCGCCGGGCTTGCTGCTGCTCGATGAGCCACTATCAGCGCTGGACGCCAAAGTGCGCCATCACCTGCGCAGCGAGATCCGCAGCCTCCAGAAGCAACTGGGTGTTACCACTGTCATGGTGACCCACGATCAGGAAGAAGCCCTGGCCATGGCTGACCGTGTGGTGGTTATGAATAACGGCGTTATCGAGCAGGTCGGAACACCCCTGGACATCTATCAGCAACCCGCGTCGGCGTTTGTTGCCTCTTTCATCGGCGCCATGAACTTCATCGACAGCTCCCCACTGAATGGACAACGGGTGAAGATCGGAAATCGCGAGCTGGACCTGATTCGACCGTTGCCCGCGGCTGATGGATGTATCCAGCTGGCCATCCGGCCAGAAGATGTTCACCTCTTACCCAGCGGGGATGGTGAATGGGAAGGGGAGGTCCTGGCCCTGGATTATCTTGGCGCTTTTATCCGGACTCACATTCGCCTGAGTGACATTGAGCTGGACCTGGTCGTAGACGTGGACCCACGTTCCGCGCGTCGGCTTGATCTACGTGTTGGCGGATGTATCTGCCTCAACCTGCCCTCCGACGCCCTGCATTGTTTCGCTGCATGACGGTTTGCGGAGTTCCGAATGTCTGTGTTTGACCCTGGTAAGTCTTCCATGATTGATTCTCCCTCGTTTTCGACACCCGCTACACGCAACTGGCCAACCCTGGCGGAATTACGCCGGAGGCTTACCGACCGTTGGGTGTTTGCACTGCTTCTGGTAATCGGTTGTGTGGTTCTGACCCTGCTGGTGCTTGCGCCCCTTTACACACTGCTTTCGAAAAGTGTCGAGAACAAGGCCGGTGAATTCGTCGGGCTGGAGAACTTTGCTCACTATCTGAGTTCCGGCGGTATCGAATCCGCGTTCTTCAACTCTCTCTGGGTGGCCGGGCTTAGTACCGTGATTGTGGTTTCGCTGGCGTTTATGGCGGCCTGGGCGTTGACCCGCACACGTTTGCCTTTTACCGGTTGGCTTCGTGGTGTTCTGGTGTTGCCGATTCTGGCGCCGTCGCTGTTGCCCGCGATCAGCCTGGTGTACCTGTTCGGCAACCAGGGCGTGTTGAAAAGCTGGTTGTTCGGCGCTGAGATCTACGGACCCATTGGCATTATCATGGGTTCGTGTTTCTGGACGTTCCCTCACGCCCTGATGATTCTGCTGACGGCGATGGACAATGCCGATGGGCGTCATTACGAAGCCGCTACCGCATTGAAAGCCAGCCCCTGGAGAACGTTCTGGACGGTAACAGTGCCCGGTGCCCGCTACGGGCTGGTGAGTGCCGGGTTCGTTGTGTTTACGCTGGTGATTACGGATTTCGGCGTGCCCAAAGTCATTGGCGGGCAGTTCGACGTACTCGCCACAGACATCTACAAGCAGGTGATCGGGCAGCAAAAGTTCGAGATGGGGGCTGTGGTCAGCGTACTGTTGCTGTTGCCGGCCATGTTGGCGTTTATCGCCGATCGCTATGTGCAGCGCAAACAGTCGGCTAGCTTCACCGCCAGGTCAGTGCCCTACAGGCCCCGCCAGGATAGAATGCGGGACGCCATTGGAGCGCTGATGCTGACGCCGACCATCGTGTTCATCTTCGCCATCATTGGCATGGCTGTTTATGCCTCGTTCGTTACTTTCTGGCCCTACAACCTGCAACTCAGCCTGAACAACTACCAGTTTGGCCGGATGGACGGTGGCGGCTGGGGTGCTTACATCAACAGCCTGAAGATGGCTCTGGGCACCATGTTGATCGGAACGGGACTGGTCTTCTTCAACGCCTGGTTGATGGAACGGACGCCACAACCCAAGCTGCTGACCGGCGTATTCCAGTTTCTCTCACTCCTGCCGCTGGCGGTGCCTGGTCTGGTGCTGGGGTTGTCCTACATCTTTTTCTTCAACCATCCGGACAACCCGGTCAACGGAATCTACGGCACCCTGTTCATTCTGATCCTCTGTACCATCACGCACTTCTACGCAGTTTCCCACCTCACGGCCGTCACGGCGCTGAAGCAACTGGACCAGGAGTTCGAGGCAGTGGGGGAGTCTCTCAATGCGTCCCGCTGGCGGGTGCTTTTCACGGTCACTTTGCCCCTGTGCCTGCCCGCGATCCTGGATGTGGCCTTATACCTGTTCGTGAATGCCATGACCACGGTCTCAGCGGTTGTGTTCCTTTACGGCCACGACTCTCAGTTGGCGTCTGTGGCGGTGTTGAACATGGACGAAGCCGGAGACATCGCCCCTGCGGCTGCCATGGCCATCCTGATCACGGCAACCTGTGCCGTGGCAAAACTCATTCAGGGGGTGCTGCGCTTCTGGGTGGATCGTTCAACCCGGGCATGGCGGCAGGGCATGGAATGACCCGGCAGCCTGAAACCGCATGACCTCCACGGCGATCATTATTGTTCTGGTGTCCGCACTCGCCCACGCCGGTTGGAACCTGTTTGGCAAGAAGGTCAGCCCCAGCGGCGCTTTCTTCTGGTATAGCACCCTGTGGGGCGCGCTCCTGACCCTGCCGGTGCTGGTGTATTACCACCCCCTGCTGCGTGAACTGGATTCGGGCATCTGGTGGTTGGTGGTTGCCACCGGCTTTTTTCAGGCAACCTATCTCAGTTGTCTGGCGGCAGCCTATCGTCATGGCGAACTGTCGGTGGTCTACCCGCTGGCGCGATCATCGCCCCTGTTGATCCTGCTGGTCGGAACCCTGTTCCTGGGTACGGCTGAAACCATCACCGGTGCGGCCGTTGCCGGTATCGTTCTGATAGTGGGCGGCTGCATCATCCTGCCAATGCAACGGCTCCGGGACTTTCGCCTCGCCAACTACCGCAACCTCGCAACCCTGTTTGCCCTCCTGGCGGCTGCCAGTACTGCCGGATACTCGATCGTCGACGATAACGCCACGGACCAAATGCGAGACTTGCTGGCTGGCATCGCGCTGGATGCGGAAGTGGCTTTGGTGTTTGTCATCCTCCAGGCGTGGTCAGCCTTGGTGTGGCTGAGCCTTGGCTTGGGTCTGCAGGCGACTGAACGACGGCTTTTAAGGGAACTGGTCACGAACTGGCGCAGTACCATGGCAGCGGGGGTGTTGATCCTTGGAACCTACGCGCTGGTCGTGTGGGCCATGGCCTACGCTGATGACGTCAGCTACGTAGTGGCCTTCAGGCAGGTCAGCATACCTATCGGCGTTGCACTGGGTTGGTATTTTCTTGCGGAACCGTTGCACACGCCCAAGATCCTTGGTGTTCTGACCATCCTTGCGGGCTTGCTGCTGGTGGTTCTGGGGTGATGGTTGGCCTGGCTTTCACGGAGCAAAGGCGGAGCTCCGATCTTGCGAGGTTGAGCTGGCGGAGGGTCATGCCTGCGTCACGTCATCAATAAGCACACGCCAGCCCTGTCGTCTGGCGTAGTCTTCCAGAACCGGGTCCGGGTTCACAGCAACCGGATAGTCCACAGAGCTCAGAAGGGGAAGGTCATTGTGGGAATCCGAATAGAACCACACTTTCTCCGGATTGGCTGATCGGGCTGCCATCCACTCCTTGAGAGCAGACACTTTGCCGCCCCTGAAAGGGCGACGGGTTCCAATGGTTCCCTTGAGATTGTTGTTGTGCCACTCCACCTGAACGCCTATGTCGTTATCAATGCCGAGGTGCCGGGCGATGGGGGTAACCAGATGTTCTCCCGTTGCGGAGATAATTAACACATCGTGCCCCTGGGCCTTGTGCCAGGCAACCCGCTCCTGCCCTGTTGGAAGGACTCGGGGAGGGATTACTTCAGTAACAAACCGCTCGATAAGCGTTTCAACCTGGCCCCGTTGCCAACCCCGCATAGGCGCCAGGCTGTATTCCATGTAATCCTGGAGATCCAGTTGGCCATGGGTGTAGGCCCTCATAAATGCTTTATCTCTGGCCTCGGAATCGGGGGTAACATCAATATCTTCAGCGCGGAGAAATTCGGTGAATAAGTGCGAACTGTCCCCGCGAATCAGGGTTTCATCCAGGTCGAAAATTGCAAGCATGTAGCACTCCTTTGGTATACACCAGATTATGCTTCAGGCTTGTTACGGGTTTGTTACGTGAGAAGGCATGAAACTAACTCTGCCCTGATTGATAAGATTCTAAAGGGATACCGGGTGCAGCGAGGCGAGCCTCACCGCCGCGCCGTGCGTGCATGAGTTTGCCATAGTGTATTTTTTAAGGATTGTGTCTCCCGGCCTGGAGGAAAAAGAGCCAATCGACGAAATCCCGAACGTTTTACGGATGGACAGTGACGGACTGATTCGAATTTACCTGTTTACCGAAATCCAAGGCATGAAAGGCCAGTTGCACTTCCACGATTGGTACCTGGAGAACGAACGGGTTGCGCGGGTGGAAATCAGGCCGTCGGTTGACCCCATGCGCGCATCCTCAGCCAAGTATATCGACCGGCACATGTTGGGAGACTGGCGAGTTGAGGTGGTCACAGAGGAAGGCGAGCTTTTGGCCAAAGGGGGGCGTTTTCAGTCCTCCCTCAATAAACTTTGTGGGGCTCGTCCCTCGGCCCAAGCAAAAATAAGTCTGTCCCGGTTTTTCCAATTCTGGACTACCAGGCCCACTTTAAACCGATCGGAGACGTACAGTTTGCGGTCTGGTTTCGTGTCCGGAATGACAAAATACACACGGTGGAGACCTTCTATAACGCCGCCGTGGTTGAAAACATGCTCGGGGGCAACCGGCCGCGCCCATGGTGCTGGAAGGCCAGAGGGTGCTGATATCCTTCAGCGTAGGTGTTGCCTTGTACCCGGAAGACGACCACACGGCGCGCCATCTGCTTGGACGCGCCTGATTCGAAAATGTACGAGCAAAAACGGAGACTCTGAACGAACTAACTGACTGGGTGAACTCCAATCAGCTCAACTCAGTGTGCTTCAGTGACAACCCCAGTGGTAGCTTGCCATCGATAGGTTCCACCGACTGAATAGAAGTCTCCGCATCTTGAGCTTCTGAGATTCTGCCCCGGTTTATCTAATGCCATTTGGCCCAAATAACGACCATTGCGACCGTTTGAGACAAAGGCAGCTCGTGTTGAACACTCTATCTTGTGGGCAGCATTTGATGACAAACATTAGAGGGATGTGCGCATGAAGAGGTGGGCTTTTTTACTGTCAGCGATGGCCGTGGCGGGATGTGGTGGTTCGGATTCGCCTGCGGCGGAGGAACCGAGCCCGCCGCAGGCGGTATTGGAAGACGACGCCGTTGCGCCGGATGAGCCATCCACACCTCAGCGCCTTGTGCCGACCATACCGGAAAACCTCGACACCCGTTGTGATGAGGCAAGCGCACCCGGTCCCGCGTGGGCAGATTGTGAGGCCACCAACTACGCCAGAACCCTGGGGGCATTAACGGAGCAGGTGTCGATCCCTTTTCAGCGGCGGTACCTGGAGCAAACGCTTTCCAACGTAGACGATCTAGTGCAGCGATCCATCCTGGATCCGTCGTGGTTGTTGTCCCTGTCGCTCAACACCCCGCTGACACCCTTGTGCGCGACCTATGGCCTGCCCTGCACAGGTGATCCGTATCGTTATCCCGAGGCAAACGGGCCGGATGGAAAAGGCTTCTATCAGAGCGAAGCGGATGTCACCGATGTGGTGTTTTATGACCGGGAATGCGCCCGATTGTCAGGTACTGTTTGGGTGCCAAAACACGCGGCTGCGGACAACCCGGTGCCGACCATTGTTATCACCAACGGCTCTGTGCAAGCGCCGCAAACCGCCTACAGCTGGGCGACACAAGCGCTGGTCAGGGCCGGGTATGCCGTGTTGACCTATGATCCAAGGGGGCAGGGTCGTTCGGATTTTCAAACCCCGCTGCTAGAGCAGGGCAGTAACCTGAACCCCAAAGTCTTCTGGGAAGGGCAGGTAGACGCTATTGATTTCTTCCGGTCCACGCCCGACCAGCATTACCCGCATTCGCAAGCTTGCGGGAGATCAACGCCTACCGACGTGTTCGACTATAACCCCGAATGGTCCCGCCTGGATCATTCTCGGCTAGGCATTGCCGGGCACTCGCTAGGAGCGATCGGTGTATCGGTGGTTCAGGGCTACGGCGCACCGGGCGCAGAGCCCTGGCCCGGGCTGATGGATGAGGATAATCCGGTGGATGCGGTGATCGCCTGGGACAGTCTGGTCACCCCCACGGGACAGGGCCTGACAACGGCCTCGAATCTGCAGCTACCGGCCCCGCTTTACGACGTCATGCTGCTGGCCATCACCCAGGGCATTCTCCCGGAATTCGCGCCCAGGGTGCCGGCCATGTCGTTTTTTGCTGACTATGGATTCCTGCCAGCTCCCTACCTGGTTCCACCTGATCCGGATGGAGGCAAGGTCGCGTTCGAGGTCTGGAAAGCCGCCGATGTTCCGGTTTACACGCTCGGTTTTCAGGGCACGACACACTTTGATTTCTCCCTGTTGCCGCAATTTCCTGCCACCTCCTGGTGCCCGGATGTGTCCGGGAACGCCTGCTCAGGTGGATGGGGCAGACCCTCCATCACTCATTATACCGTTGCGTGGTTTGATCGTTGGTTAAAGGTCGCAGGCGAGCCTGGCTACGAAGATGCGGATGAACGGCTGATTGATGACGCGCGAGTGGGTGCGGCAGACAGGATGAGTTTTCATTACCACTCGGCTCGGGCGTATCCGGATCGCAACGGTGGGCAGCAGCAGTGCGAGAGGATTCGGGGTGGCTGCGGAGATTAGGTTTGAAGTACAGTTTTGCAGCATCCATGTTCAACGGTTGCTACCTGCTGGTTCAGAGCGTTTGGAGCGTGAGTGGTCAGCAGGAGGCTTCCCGTTAGGTCACCATACGTAGTTTTTGATGAGCGGAAACGCGCCCATTAGCAGAGCACCTAAAACATCTTCGATGTATGGCTTGGTGGCCGTAAACAGCTCGCCTGCATCGAACCCGATATTTTCCAGTATTTCCCGTTCTTCCCGGAACTGGCTGTCATCCAGAAAGCCCAGCTTATTGGCCTGGGTCGCGACAATGACCCGGTCAAATACACTGCCGTCACCTAGCTGGTTATATACCCACACGCCCTCGTTGCTGACCTATACCTGAGCCAGACCCTCAGCCAACGCCCCGTCCCACCCTTGAGACGCTTGAGTTCAGAGCCCTAGAGGATGTCGCGACGAGAGGAGGGCAATTGCGCCGCTTCGTCCATCACCGGGATCATATCCTTGGCGTGGAGCGCTTCGCCACATTCCGAGCAGCGCAGTTGTGAGTCGGTTTTGTGGCCACAGGGTTCGTGCACCAGCTCTAGAGGTGGGTGCTCCCCTTTCTCATTAAGCCAGGTATTTCCCCACTGGGTCAGTACCAGAATCACCGGATAGAGCGCCAGCCCCGCTTCGGTCAGCCGATATTCATAGCGTTTGGGGCTGTCCTGATACATCACTTTTTTCAGTACATTCTTGTCGACCAGCCGGTTCAGCCGATCCGAAAGCAAATGGCGGGTAATGCCCAGCTGTTTCTGAAAATCTTCAAAGCGCCGTGTTCTCATGAATGCGTTGCGAATGATGAGCAGGGTCCATCTGTCGCCCAGGATGGCAAGACTGCGGGCAACTGGGCAGCTCATGTCTCCAAGTTCATGCCATTTCATAAAGCTTCTCCCCAGTGGTTGCCAGACCGTCACGTCGTATCGTCCAGATCGGGACAAAATGTTATCAGGTTCTAAAAAAGAATGGACCCCAATTCTGCCATCCCATAGCATTCGGCTCGTAAGTTCCTTTTTAGAACCTAAGGAGTTGTGCCATGGCTAACGCTAGAGTAGAAGCAAAACCGAAAGCGTCTTTCCCTGTTCGTCGCATGGATTATGACTTTGAGGAAATGCCCCAGTATTGGTGCGATAACGAGCCATCCCTGACCCACTACTTCACCGGGCTTTCCACGCTGTTCCCAGAAGGGGAATCCTATTTCGTGCGCTCGGTACGAGCCCTGCGCACCGATATTCAGGATAACCGCAGGCTGGACCGGGATATTGGTGCTTTCATTGGCCAGGAAGCAATGCATTCAAAGGAGCACCACGCCTTTCACGAGAGCGCACAGCGCTACGGGTTGGACCCAGAGTCGCTGGAGCGCGCCACGGGCATGGTACTGAAAACCATAGAATCGTTGTTTCCGAAAAAGTGGAACTTGCTGGTTACGGTGGGGCTGGAGCATTACACCGCAGTGCTGGTGGAAACCATGATGCGGAGTACCTATCAGCTCATGCGGGATGACACCATCCGCAATCTCTGGCTCTGGCACAGCATCGAAGAAACCGAGCACAAAGCCGTCGCGTTCGATATGTATCAGCACCTATATGGAAAGGGATTGGGCGCCTATGTACCGCGAGTGGCGATTTACACGTTCAGCCTCGCAATGATCACGGTGATGAGTACGGTTTATCACGTCGTACTGATGAAACGTGACAAGCAATTGCTCAACGGGACCACCTGGCGGCGATTCATTAAGTTTGCCGGCCAACACTACAAGGAATTCATACCCCAGTTCCTCGCATACTATCGTTTTGACTTCCATCCCAATGACGTCGATGTATCCGAGGTGGTGGCGCAAGCCAAGCAGATTACCGGATTAGTTGCGGACAGCACCGGGACCCATTGAAGTGGGTCTTTACACTGAAATCAAAAGAGAGCGTTTGAGACATGACAGATCCCAGAATAATGACCGGCCTTGAAATCATGCAAGCCTTTGCCGAAGGGCTATTTCCCACGCCCGGCATCGCCAAGACCATCCCCATGCAACCCACTGAGGTGGAAGAGGGCCGGGTAGTCTTCATTGCCACCGCCGATGCCAGCCATACCAACCCCCTGGGCGGGGTGCACGGCGGGTTCGCCGCGACGGTTCTGGATTCGGTAACCGGATGTGCCAGCCATACGGTGCTGCAGGCAGGTGAGGGCTATGGCACCACCGATCTCAATATCAAGATGTGCCGGCCCATACCGTTTGAGACCAAGATGATTGCCGAAGGCAAGGTCATTAACGTGGGGCGTTCGTTGATCATCTCCGAGGGCACCATTCGGGATGAGTCGGGTAAGCTCTATGCCCACGCGACCGCGACCAATATGATCATCCGCTGAATCGGTGGGAGCTACAGGCCGTATTCGCGCTCGACTTTTGCGATCCGGACCCGAAAACTGGAATACCACTGCTGATGGCCAAGGCGCTGGGCCTCTTGGTGCTCAGCGCTCTTCTTCCCGTTGCTGATGGCTTCAAGGCTTTCCCAGTAGGAGACCGTAATGCCCAGATCCTCCCTGGGCTTTACTATTCCTCAATCTGCGGCACACTGAATGCCTTACTGAAGAACCCAGAGGGATCAAAACAGCAAACCGTCTTCTTGCCTGGGGCGAGCCTCACCGCCGCGTCGAAGCCAGCTCGGCTTTGCCCATCTCGTCTTGGCAAAACAAATCATCTCCGATAATTATGGTACCGCCACCTCGTGTGTGCAGGAGTTTGCTATAGTGTATTTTCTAAAGATTTTGTCTCCCGTACTGGCAAGCTTCCCTTTTTTCGCCTAGCACCTTCGCAATCGGTAACGTGAAGCGGTTGTGCATATTCAAACCAACTATTGCCCGCTTCAAGGAAGAACGACTGGTGAAAACATCGATACCGCAAGATCAACGGTTTTCAGGTAAGTCCTCCCGTCTACCCGAGCCCGCGGAACCCCAAGAGATTGTTGTGTTTCTTTGGGGGCGCATCTTTGCTGCTCTCTTCGTATTGTTTCTGGTGGTGGGGGGCATAATCTGGGGCGCTTTAGAGATCTTTGGCACCGGCGAGCAAAAGGAAGCGCAGGCAGAGAATCAGGAAGTGGAGGCGCCTTCTCTCCCGTCGGTATTTATCGACCAGCCCGCGTCCGAGCCTGCATCTATCCAGTTACCGAAGACCACAGCACGAGAAAAACCGGAAGATGGCGAAAGCCCTCGCATGCCGGACCAGACAAATTCAGTTCAGGCAGACGTTGCCGAGCCGCCTGCCTCCATGTCCGAAACTGCCTCGGAAATCGCGTCGAGTGAATCCAGTGCAGAACCCGCCCGCCCTCAGTTGGCCAGTCAGGCGAGCGAACCGGTGTCATCGGTAGAGCCCGCCTCCCTTCCGGCGCCGGCTGCAGGAGAATCCGAAGCGTCCCCGGAAGATGCTGCGTCCATCAAGCTACTTTCTGATCACTTGATCCGGGCGCAATTGAGTACCGGCCTGGAGGAAAAAGAGCCCATCGACGAAATCCCGAACGTTTTAAGGATGGACGGTGACGGACTGATTCGAATTTACCTGTTTACCGAAATCCAGGGCATGAACGGCCAGTTGCACTTCCACGACTGGTACCTGGAGGACGAACGGGTTGCGCGGGTGGAAATCAGGCCGTCGGTTGACCCCATGCGCGCATCCTCAGCCAAGTATATCGACCGGCACATGTTGGGAGACTGGCGAGTTGAGGTGGTCACAGAGGAAGGCGAGCTTTTGGCCAAGGGGGCGTTTTCCGTCCTCCGTCAATAAGCTTCGTGGGGCTCGTCCCTCAGCCTCACGATCCAAAGACGCGACAACCCAAGCCGGGAAATCGACGTTGATTCGCTTTTGTTCCTGATTAACGCGGCGCCCCAATGGAAAAGACACCGCCTCGCCTGCGCTGGTCATACCGATTCATACTCACTCGGATGATTAAGCTCACGTTTTTTCCCCTTGAACGCGTCATAGAGCGCCCGATGGCGACGGAGCCCGTATTCGTCTGAACGGGTTCCATAGGCAGCTACCCATTCGATTAGATTATCCAGGTTTTCATCCTGCTCTTCCTTCGAGCTGAATTTCTCTGGCTCCCAGGGGCGTGCGCGACAATGAGCGATACAAACCTCAACCCCGGGATTCAGAAAAATGAGCTCGTCACACTCGCACAGAATCGGCTCGATGATGTCTGCGTAACAGCCTTCAATTATCCAGCCCTCATTCTCGGCAATAAAACGCCTTACATCCGTGATGCTATCTTGGATCGGGCGCCGCTGCGCCCCATTGTGAAATGCCACTTCATCAAGAGAAAGGCGAGGGGCTGGGTGTTTGGCAATCAATCTCTTTGCGAGAGTGCTTTTACCAGCGCCAGCATTTCCAAGAAGTATCGTTCTCACCGCGCTGTTCCTTCCTGGGTAAAACGCTTGGCACACGTGCCGATTTGGAGCCGCAGCGCGGCGGGAAAGCGGTCACTTTGCTGCCACTTGTTATGGGGTGAAACATCCTGCATCGTTTATATATGTCTATCTCCGTGGGGTGTCAAATGACTGCGCTCGAACTAGAAACCCTCAGAAATGCTGCCATGACGCTCTCCGAACAGGAGCGGGCAGCTTTGGCCAAAGATCTGGTGGCAAGTCTGGATGGCCCTGCCGATGAAGGTGTTGCAGAAGCCTGGGACCGTGAGATTTGCCGAAGAATCCAGCAGATCGATTCAGGAGAAGCAGAGCTGCTCGATGCAAAGGAAGTTCTGTCCCGCGCCAGAGATCGAATTAGGGGCTGATCGTTTTGAGAGTAAAGAGTCAAGGATCCCAATCCCCCGCTGGTTCCAGCCACCCATAGCGCCGCAAGATCCGGAGCAAAACAACTGATCCTTCATAGATTCCCGTTTTCACTCGTAACTATCGAAAGAAACCAAGCCATCATAGTCGTTGCTTTTGCTCACCACTCCAGAAAACCAGGCTACTGGTGGAGACGGCTTTCCCCATAACGCCCGGCTCTCGCGCCGATTTGGAGCCGCGAAGCGGCGTAAAATTGGTCGCCGTGCAGCCGATTGTTATGTGCTTACTCCGGTCCACTTTTCAATTTTTTACTAGAAAGATCTTCTTTGAGAAGTGCAGCTAATTCTGAGTGTTTTTTCCAACATTCAGGCATGTGCTCTCCCGCTTTTTTATCTCGCTCAACTTCCCATTCTTTCCGTTTTTTCAGTCGCCATTTCTTTTCATGATCTTCTTCAAACTTCGGAATGAACTCTTCTGGAGGGTTTGGTAAGTCGCCCACCATGGTAGAGATTGAAGCTCTGACAGCTTTAAAAGCCTTCCGAATTTCTTCAGTTGAATGAAGCCTTAGTTTGATCTCCAACTTGTAAAATTTTTCCAGCTGATCTTCAGTGTCTCGTCCCTTGTTACGAATCAGGCGATCACTTATGTGCAGGACGTCTTCGTATAGCATTGAAAGATCATCTAGCTCTTTTTCAAGAAGGCGCCTAGCGTCGGCCTGAGCTTGTCGATCACGTTCGTTTTTCGAGGTTATCATCGCATTTAGCAACATAGCGCCGCCAGCAATGAGAGCTCCCAATACTGTTCCAATTATTGTTTCCATTTATTCCGTACTCAAATGCACATAACGCCGAAGCACAGCGGCGCCCTTGTAATGGAGGCGCAGCCGCAATGAAAAGGGCGTCCGGCGGCCATCGGCCGCGAACTGCTGCGCCTTGTTAAGTGTGCGTGGACCTAATGATTGAGAGGCCCGTCCAGCTTCGTGTCGAACATTTTCAAAAATTCTTTCTTATCTTTGAAACGAAAAATATGACCTCGGAAACCGTAGAGTTTTTCTAGAGCCTCGGAGGGAGAAAGCGCTTCTAAGCTGAGACCGAACGTGACCACGTATCTGGAACCAAGATAGGTCTCATTGAGTAGATCATAGCCATACAGGTGACAGGCATCCTCTTTTGAATAGACTTCTTTGATCAGGGCTACCATTCTGATTCCTTGTTTTTCTGACACTTAACACTGAAGCATTTAATGGTCGTGCGCAGCATGACCTTTAAATGTGGGTTGGACTAAGCCGCTGCCACCGAAGCCTGCGGACAACGTATAAGGGTAAAGTAATTTTTAGACGGATGCCGGAACGGCAATCCGCGCTGGAGAAAGCTCTTGGCAGAAATGAGTATCGTCCTGTTGAACCCCATGAAAGACCTCGTCCTTGTGCAATTTTGGTCAGACTACCCCGCTATTTGTTCCATTTCCAGTCAAAGCCCGAGCCGATGCCCAGCTCCTCCGGAACTGTAACGCTTGCTGGAAGCCGCCAGGGAAAGCGGCTAGGCCGTCAGAATGCCCACCGTTTTATACCGGGGAATCTGTCGAACCATATGAACCACGCCGCCATCACATTGAGGGCACGGCCAGGTGCGGTGGGACTCTGCGCCATTTTCCGTTACATCGCCCGCTTCGGGTGGCTTTTGAAGAGCCTGATGAATGGCGGTCAGCTTTTGTCGTCGGGTTCGGTTACTCAGATAGCCAAAGTGGCGGATACGCATGAAGCCCTTGGGCAGGATATGCATCAAGAACCGTCGAATAAATTCCGCCCCTTCCAGCTGCAGAGTCTTCTGACGCCCGTCTTCCCGGTAATCCTTGTACCTGAGCTTGATCCAGTCACCGTCCTGTGACACCAAACGACCGTTGCTGATGGCAATGCGGTGGGTGTAACGGGCCAGGTAATCCACCACTGTCTCCGCCTGGTTCAGGCAGTGTCGGGCGTAAACCACCCAATCCTTCTGCATCACTTCGTTGAGCACGTCGTTGAGGGCACCAGGGTCTATGAGTCTGTGCAGTTCGCCAGTCCTGATGGAGCTCCTGAGAGACGACACCATTCGGCCGCGAAAACGGCGGGACAGCGCCCTGACCGGGAACAGGTACTGATGCTTGGCTTGATGCCATTCGCCAGTTTCTGTGAGCGCCCCGCCCGGAATGAGACAATGCACGTGAACGTGGCGACTCAGGTTCTGCCCCCAGGTATGGAGGACGGCTGTCATGCCCAGCTCACCCTGCAAGTGTTTGGTTTTATGGCCAAACTGACTGAGCGTATTCCACACTGACTCAAACAGGCGACGGTAAACCACTTCGGGGTGCACCTGAATCCAGCCATTCAGGGCATGGGGCAAGGTAAACACCAGATGGAAGTACGGTACCGGCAGCAGCGATCGGCGCTGGCGCTCACACCACTGCTGGCTGGCCCGCCCCTGACATTGCGGGCAATGCCGGTCTCGGCAACCGTAGTAATGCACCGTTCGCGCTTTACAGTGATCACAACGCATTTCCATGCCACCCATCCGGGCCGTTCGACAATCCATCAGTCGGCTGCATACCTTGCGACGATGGCTGTCCAGTGAGTCCGTCGAGAGAAACTGGTTCAGTGCTGACTGGACCGTAACTGAATTAGCCATTACACACCTCCCAAACCCGCAATCAAGTCCGCAGGCGACCGGTTCTGTGAGGATATGCCGGGCAACCAGTGCAGGTAACGCTCGGTGGTGCGCAGATCACTATGCCCCAGGAACTTCTGCAACTCGTTGAGCGGTACACCATGTTCCAACTGATGGGTCGCATAGGCGTGGCGGAGACCATGGATCCCGCCGCATTTCTGCACACCGCTGCGGTACTTGGCATGACGATAAACCCTCTGAGCCGTGGTAACGGTCAGGTGCTGACCGACCAGCATTTCACTTGGAAACAGCCAGAGCATGGGGCGCCCAAGGCACCAATACGCCCGTAACCTATCGAGTAGCACACCAGTCAGGGGCACCATACGATCCTTGCCACCTTTTCCCTGCTGGACATGGAGTAAGTGGCGCTCTCCATCAATGTTCTTCACCTGCAACGCCACCGCTTCGCTCACGCGCAAGCCGCAGCCATAGGTTACGGATAATAAAGCGCGATGCTTGGGGTTCTTGATGGTTTCCAATATCCGTGCAACATCCTGACGAGTCAGTAACTCAGGGATGCGTTGTGGTCGCTTGGGCAACACCAGGTTCACATCGAAATCCGCCCAGTGCAGCACCTGCAGATACAAAAACCGAATACCATGCAGGTACAGCCGACAACTGGCGGGTGCCAGGGAACGTTCCTGAACGAGGTAATTAAAGTAGGTCTGCAGATCCTCGACCTGCAACTGATCGGGGGACCGGCGATAATATCGGGCCAGATCGGCGACGACGTAGAGATAACTTTTTTGAGTCTGGGGGGAAAAGCCATGCTGACACATGGCCTGGATCATGGTCTGACGTAAGGGTGTCATGACGGTATCTCCTCTTTCGAATAGCCCACCTGGGCTATTCGAAAGTATCCGCCAACCACCCTCACTTTGCGGAAATTCTCAGTCGCACCGCTACCGCGAAGCGGTTTAGTTCAACAGTTAATTCAACGACAAATGTCATCTATCCAAAATGCGCTTATCCCGAGGCACCAGGAAGGTCTTTCATCAAATTATTTTCAAAATCAAACTACTACCGGCCCACCAAATATAACGTACCGGGAAATAAGCGCCAGTTGTCGGTTTCTCCCCGAATCAGTGGTGCGCCTATTTACAATTTAACGTTCTGACTATTTCATGATTTTCATGAGGTTACAAGCCAGGAGAGACCACGTTCACAGAGTTTTACGACAGTTGTCGTCTATTTCCACTATCGACCGTGAATTTGCAGTGGCCCACGCCCTGTTTTGAACTCGGACGCATACAGCCGGGCAGGGAGGCTAGCCCAGGGTAACCCTGGGCCAGAGTGATGCAGTAAGAGGGTCGCTTAGGTCTTCAGCCCCATCTCCTCAATAGAAATCTCCCGCATTTTAAACTTCTGAATCTTCCCGGTGACGGTCATCGGGAACTGATCCACAAACTTGTAGTTTTTCGGGATCTTGTAGTGGGCGATCTTGCCTTTGCAGAATTCCCGCAGGTCGTCGCCGGTCACTGGCGCTGCGTCCGGGGCCAGTTTTACCCAGGCGATGAGTTCTTCGCCGTATTTCTCATCGGGTATGCCGGTTACCTGCACGTCTTCGATGGCGGGGTGGGTGTAGAGGAATTCTTCAATTTCCTTCGGGTAGATGTTCTCGCCGCCGCGGATGACCATGTCTTTGATGCGGCCGACGATCTGCACGTAGCCGTCTTCGTCCATGGTGGCCAGGTCGCCGGTGTGCATCCAGCCGGCGTTGTCGATGGCTTCGTGGGTTTTCTCTTCGTTGTTCCAGTACTTCAGCATCACGCTGTAGCCTCGGGTGCAGAGTTCGCCGATCTCGCCGCGGGGCATCACGTTGCCGGTGCCGGGGTCGACGATCTTGGTTTCCAGGTGCGGCTGGGTGCGGCCTACGGTGGTGACTTGCTTCTCAAACGGGTCTTGGGAACTGGTCTGGGTGGAGACCGGGCTGGTCTCGGTCATGCCGTAGGCGATCTGCACTTCCTTCATGTTCATCTTGCCGTTGACCTTTTTCATCACTTCGGCCGGGCAGATGGAGCCGGCCATGATGCCGGTGCGCAGGCTGGACAGGTCGTAGCTTTCAAACTCCGGGTCGGCCAGTTCGGCGATGAACATGGTGGGCACGCCGTACAGGGCGGTGGCCTTTTCCTGGTGCACGGCCTGTAGCACGGTTTTCGGGTCGAAGCCTTCACCGGGGTAGATCATGGCGGAGCCGTGGGTAATGCAGCCCAGGTTGCCCATCACCATGCCGAAGCAGTGGTACAGGGGCACCGGGATTACCAGGCGGTCGTTCTCGGTCAGGCGCTGGCTCTCGCCCACAAAATAGCCGTTGTTAAGAATGTTGTGGTGGGTGAGGGTGGCGCCTTTGGGGTTGCCGGTGGTGCCGGAGGTGAACTGGATGTTGATGGCGTCATCAAACTGCAGCTCCTTCTGGCGTTGGCTGCGGTCGTCGTCAGAGACGTCGCTGGCGAAGCCGAGGAATTCGGTCCAGCTCCACATGCCCTCGTGCTTGTCGTCGTGCATGTTGATGACGGCGCGCAGGTCTGGCACGTGATCGGCTTTGAGTTTGCCGGGGGCGCTGCGTTTAAGTTCCGGCGCCAGCTCGTAGATCATCTTGCGGTAGTTGGAGCCTTTGAAGGCATCTGCGGTGACCAGGGTGGTGATGCCGGCCAGGTTGAGCGCGTATTGCAGCTCGTGCACGCCGTAGGCCGGGTTGATGTTAACCAGGATGGCGCCGACCTTGGCGGTGGCGAACTGGGTAACGGTCCACTCATAACGGTTGGGGGACCAGATGCCGACGCGGTCGCCACGTTTGACGCCGATGGCCAGGAAGGCTCGGGCGGCTTCGTTAACCTTGTCGACAAACTCTTTATAGGTCCAGCGTATGTCCTGGTGCAGGCACACCAGGGCGTCGTTGTTGGGGAACCGCTCGGCGGTGTGGTCAAGCATGTCGCCGATGGTCATGCCCAGCAGGGGTTTTTCGGCGATGCCACTGGTGTAACTTGGGAGAGTCTTGCTCATCTCTCTGCCTCCATTTGTTGTTGTCGTTGAGGGCTGGCAAGTTAATGCATTTGCTAGCGACTCTGGCTGTGATACTCCGGATTGGGCTGCATATCGCTGGCGATGGCCACGCGGTTGGACATGTTGTAAAAACCGATCAGGTTGCTCAGGTCCCAGATGCCCCGGTCGCTGAGGCCAGCATCCCGCAGGGCCTGGGTGTGGTCTTCGGTGACCAGGGCCGGGGTGCGGGTGAGCAGGGAGGCGAAATCGAGCATGGCGCGCTGGCGCTTATCGAGTTTGGCGCTGCGGTAGTTCATCACCAGGTGCTCACCCAGCTGGGGGTCGCCACTGAGTACCCTTACGGCGGCGCCGTGGGCTACCAGGCAGTAGAAGCATTTGTTCTCGGAGGAGACGACCACGGCGACCATTTCCCGCTCGAGCTTGGTGAGTTCGCCTTCGCCCATCATCAGTTCGTTGTACAGGCGGGTGAAGCCTTCGAGCTGCTTGAGGTTCTGGCTGTAGGCGGTGAGCACGTTCGGGATCATGCCGAGCTTTTCCTGGCAGATCTGGAAGTACTTTTGGGTGTCCTCCGGCATGTTGCGGATCTCGGGAATCGGCAGGTCCAGGGCGACGACGTTGTTATTGTTCTGATTCATGTGCAGTGTCCTCCGAGCGCTTGCCCGACTTTGGAGCCGTTAGGGCGGTTGAGCTGGCTGCAGATCCAGTCGCCGGTGGCGACCAGTTTGTCCAGATCAACACCTGTCTTGATACCCAGACCGTTCAGAAGATATAGCACGTCTTCGGTGGCCACGTTGCCGGAGGCGCCTTTGGCGTAAGGGCAGCCGCCGAGGCCGGCGACGGAGGCGTCGATGATCGAGACGCCTTCTTCCAGCACCGCGTACAGATTGGCCAAAGCCTGGCCATAGGTGTCGTGGAAGTGCGCGGCCAGTTTGTCCATGGGCACGTGGGCGGCGACGGCCTCCAGCATGCGTTTGGCTTTGATCGGGGTGCCCACGCCGATGGTGTCGCCCAGGGAGATTTCATGGCAGCCCATGTCGTACAGGGCTTTGGCCACATAGGCGACCTGCTCCGGGGCGATGTCGCCCTCGTAGGGGCAGCCCATTACGGTGGAAACGTAGCCGCGCACGGGGATGCCGTGTTTGCGGGCTTCTTCCAGCACCGGGGCGAAGCGTTCGAGGCTTTCGGCGATGGTGCAGTTGATGTTCTTTTTGGTGAAGGCTTCGGAGGCGGCGCCGAACACCGCCACTTCGTCGGCTTTCGCGGCCAGCGCCCCTTCAAAACCTTTCAGGTTCGGGGTGAGGGCAGAGTAGCGTACGCCGGCCTTGCGGGTGATGCCGGCCATCACCTCGGCGGCGTCAGCCATCTGCGGCACCCATTTCGGCGACACAAAGCTGGCGGCCTCGATGTGGCTCAGGCCGCTGTCAGCCAGACGGTCGATCAGGCCGGTTTTGATGGCGGTGGCGATCACCGCGCCGGGCTCGTTTTGGAGTCCGTCCCGGGGGCTCATTTCAACCAGGCGCACCTGTTTGGGGAAGGCCATCAGCCAGCCTCCTCTTCCGCGTCTACGGTGACTTCAATGGCGATCAGCTCGGCGCCTTCGGAGACCTGGTCGCCTTCGGCGAAGAAGATATCGGTGACCACGCCGTCGGCCGGGGCCTTGATGGCGTGCTCCATTTTCATGGCTTCCATGATCACCAGGCTCTGGCCGGCGGTGACCTTGTCGCCCACTTTGGCTTGCACCGCCACGATGGCGCCGTTCATGGGCGCGGCCAGGCTGCCGTCGCCGGCCATTTCTTCGAAGCCGTAAGTTTCTTTGTACACGGTGCAGTTGAAGGTGTCGCCTTCGTAGAAGAGCACCAGCTGGTCGTTGTGCAGGTTGCCGTGGATGCTGATGCGATGGCCGTTGATCACCGCCTGCAGGTAATCGTCATCCAGGCGCGCGGTGAGGTTGTATACGCTGCCGCCCACGAATACCTGGTAGCGGTCGTCCCGCTCCAGGATTTTCAGGTCGTGAATCTCGTCGCCCACTTTTAATTGCAGGGGCTGGGCGTATTCGGAGTTCATGCGCCAGCTGTTCTGGCGGGCAAACGGCGACCAGGGGTCGGTGCTGACCACTTCCCGGGATTTGCGTTGCTCCAGCACGAAGCCGGCGGCCAGGACCAGGGCCTTGTGGGTGTCGAGCCGGGATTTCGGGAACAGCAGGTCGTGGTGATCGTCGATAAAGCCGGTGGTCAGCTCCGCTTCCCGGAACGGCTGGGCGTCGGCCAGGGCGTGCAGGAAGCGGATGTTGGTTTTCACGCCGGCAATGCGGTAGTGCTCCAGCGCCTGCACCATGCGGTTGATGGCCTGGTCCCGGGTTTCGTCCCACACGATGAGTTTGGCGATCATCGGGTCGTAGTGGATGCTGATCTCGTCGCCTTCGGTGACGCCGGTGTCTACCCGCACGTGGGCGCTTTCATCCGGAGTGCTCAGGTAGCGCAGGGTGCCGGTGGCGGGCAGGAAGTCCTGGTCCGGGTCTTCGGCGTAGATGCGCGCTTCCAGGGCGTGGCCGCGGGTTTTGACCTGGGATTGCTCCAGCGGCAGCGGGTCGCCCCAGGCCACTTTCAACTGCCATTCCACCAGATCCTGGCCGGTGACCATTTCGGTGACCGGGTGCTCCACCTGCAGGCGGGTATTCATCTCCATGAAGAAGAAGGAGCCGTCCACGTCGTAGAGGAATTCGACGGTGCCGGCGCCCACGTAGTTGATGGCCTGGGCAGCTTTGACCGCGGCCTCGCCCATGGCCTTGCGGGTTTCGTCGCTCAGGCCCGGAGCCGGGGCTTCTTCCAGCACCTTCTGGTGGCGACGCTGTACCGAGCAGTCGCGCTCGGCCAGGTACACACCGTGGCCTTCCTGGTCGCAGAACACCTGGATTTCCACGTGTCGTGGCTGGGTCAGATAACGCTCGATCAGCATGTCCGGGTTGCCGAAGGCGTTCTTGGATTCCCGTTTGGCGCCGGCGAGGGCGTCGTCAAAGTCTTCCATGCGCTCGACCACGCGCATGCCCTTACCACCGCCGCCGGCGACGGCTTTCAGCAGCAGCGGGAAGCCGCACTTTTCGGCCTCTTTACGCAGGGTGTCCGGGGACTGGTCGTCACCGTGATAGCCGGGCACCAGCGGCACGCCGGCTTTTTCCATGATGGACTTGGCGGCGGATTTGGAGCCCATGGCGGCGATGGCCGAGGAAGGCGGGCCGATGAACACGATGTTGTTGGCTTCGCAGGCTTCGGCGAACTGGGTGTTCTCGGACAGAAAACCGTAGCCGGGGTGGATGGCCTGGGCGCCGCTTTCTTTTGCGACCTCAATGATCTTGTCGGCCCGCAGGTAGCTTTCGGAGCTGGCGGCCGGGCCGATGTTGAAGGCTTCGTCGGCCATGGCCACGTGCCGGGCGTCGGCGTCAGCATCGGAGTAGACGGCGACAACACGGATGCCCATGCGGTGGGCGGTTTGTATGATCCGGCAGGCGATTTCGCCGCGGTTGGCGATCAGAATCTTGCTGAACATGTGAGTGCCCTGTCTCATGGATTCTTTAACTTACTGAGCCGCTGAAAAGCTGGCCAGCAAGGCGTGGTGGTGAAGGTTTGGTGGTGCCAAATCGAGCCAGCACAACACAGCTGTCCAGCTTTTCAGCGGCTCCCGTAGGGCGCACTTCTGAAGACTTTGGCTCTGCGTTGCAGGCCTTTGACATGGCGCCACCATGCCTGCAGGCCTGCGCCTTGCCCAAAGTCTTCAGAAGTGCGCAGTAAGTTAAAGAATCCATGAGACAGGGCACTTATTCCTCCGGAACCCAGTTGGCTTTTCGCTTGTTCAGGAAGGCGTTGAGCCCTTCCTGCCCTTCTTCACCCACCCGGATGTCCGCGATGCGGTGCGCGGTGTCTTCAATCACGTCTTTCTCGATGGGCTTGTGGCTGACGGCAAAGACCAGGTCTTTGGCGGCCCGCATGGCTTCCGGGCCGTTGCCGGCCAGTTGCTGCACCATCTCGTTGCAGCGGGCATTCATGGCCTCGACATCGTCACAGACGATGTGCACCAGGCCGTAGTCCTGTGCCTGTCGGGCGTTGAACACTTCGGCCGAGAGGAAGTAGCGCCGGGCCTGGCGTTCGCCGATGGCGCGCACCACGTACGGGCTGATAACCGCCGGGATCAGGCCGAGTTTGACCTCGCTCAGGCAGAAGCTGGCGCCCTCGGTGGCGATGACGATGTCGCAGCAGGCGGCCAGGCCAACCGCTCCGCCATAGGCGGCGCCCTGCACCAGGCCAATCACCGGCTTGCGCAGGCTGTTGAGTACGCCCATCAGTCGGGCCAGCTGGCGGGCGTCGTCCAGATTTTCCTTGTGGCCGTTGTCGGCCATGCGCCGCATCCAGCCCAGGTCGGCCCCGGCAGAGAAGTGCTTGCCTTCGGAGCGCAGGATCACAACCCTGGTTTTGCTGTTCGAGCCCACCTCGGTGAGGGCGCTGATCAGCTGCTGGATGATCACGTCGTCAAAGGCGTTGCGTTTGTCCGGGCGGTTCAGTACCACTTCGGCAATGCCGCCGGCACGGTGTTTGAGCAGAACGGCTGAGTCTTGGTCGGTCATGTCGGTCTCCCCGATTACATCCGGAACACGCCGAAGCGTGTTGGTTTGGCCGGGCGGTTAAGGGTGGCAGACAGGCTCAGGGCAACCACTTCACGGGTCTGGGCCGGGTCGATCACGCCGTCGTCCCACAGCCGGGCGCTGGCGTAGTAGGGATGGCCCTGGTGCTCGTAGGTATCGATGATCGGCTGCTTGAACTGCGCTTCGGCCTCGGTGCTCCAGTCCTGGCCTTTGCGCTCCAGGCCTTCACGTTTAACGGTGGCCAGTACGCCGGCGGCCTGTTCGCCACCCATCACCGAGATGCGGGCGTTCGGCCACATCCACAAAAAGTCCGGGCTGTAGGCGCGGCCGCACATGCCGTAGTTGCCGGCGCCGAAGCTGCCGCCGATCAGCACGGTGATCTTGGGCACGTTGGCACAGGCCACGGCCATCACCATTTTGGCGCCGTGCTTGGCGATGCCTTCGGCTTCGTACTTCTGGCCGACCATGAAGCCGGTGATGTTCTGCAGGAACAGCAGCGGGATGTTGCGCTGGCAGCACAGCTCAATGAAGTGCGCGCCTTTCTGGGCGGATTCGCTGAACAGGATGCCGTTGTTGGCGATGATGCCGACCGGGTAGCCGTGGATGTGGGCAAAGCCGGTGACCAGGGTCTGGCCGTAATAGCGTTTGAATTCGTCAAATTCGGAGCCGTCGACGATGCGGGCGATCACGTCGCGCACGTCGAACTGTTTGCGCAAGTCGGTGCCGACGATGCCGTAGATTTCGTCGGCGCTGTACAGCGGCGCTTTCGGTTTGCGGATCTCCACGTCCACCGGTTTGCGGCGGTTGAGGTTGGAGATGCAGCGCCGGGCGATGTCGAGGGCGTGGGCGTCGTTCTCGGCGTAATGGTCGGCCACGCCGGAGACTTTGCAGTGCACGTCGGCGCCGCCCAGGTCTTCGGCGCTGACCACTTCACCGGTGGCGGCTTTCACCAGCGGTGGGCCGGCCAGGAAGATGGTGCCTTGATCGCGCACGATGATGGATTCGTCGGCCATGGCGGGTACGTAGGCGCCACCGGCGGTGCACAGGCCCATGACGACGGCGATCTGGGGGATGTCGTCGGCAGACATTCTGGCCTGGTTGTAGAAGATGCGGCCGAAGTGGTCGCGGTCCGGGAAGACTTCGTCCTGTCTTGGCAGGTTGGCGCCGCCGGAGTCGACCAGGTAGATGCAGGGCAGGCGGTTCTCCAGGGCGATTTCCTGGGCGCGCAGGTGTTTTTTCACCGTCAGCGGGTAGTAGCTGCCGCCTTTTACCGTTGCGTCGTTGGCGATGATCATGCATTCGGTGCCAGACACCCGGCCGACGCCGGCGATGACGCCTGCGGCGGGGACTTCGTCGTCGTAGACGTTGTAGGCGGCGAACTGGCCCACTTCAAGAAAGGGGGAGCCGTCATCGAGGAGGCGGTTGATGCGCTCTCTGGGCAGCAGTTTGCCGCGGGCGATGTGGCGTTCCTGGTAGCTGGGGCCGCCGCCTTGCTGGATGGTGGCGACTTTTTCGCGCAGGTCGGCGACGGCGGTTGCCATGGAATCCTGGTTAGCCAGGAACTCGTCGGACCTCGGGTTTATTTTGCTCTGGAGTACGGTCATGGCTTTTAATCCCTCAAAATTTGGGGGCGCGGGGCTGGTGGGCTGTCCTTCCGGAAACCGCTACGAGCACATCCATGTGCGCTTCTCTCAGGCCATCCTTGGCCTTCGAAATTTCCGGAAGGACAACCCACCAGCCCCTTGTCATACATTGGGTGCGGGCGTCCGCACCGAAGAATTGAAAGAGCTTGCCGCTTACTTGTTCAAAAACAGCTCTCTACCGATCAGCATCCGTCGAATCTCGGACGTGCCGGCACCGATTTCGTAGAGTTTGGCGTCTCGCAGCAGGCGGCCGGTCGGGTAGTCGTTGATGTAGCCGTTGCCGCCGAGCAGCTGGATGGCGTCCAGGGCCAGTTTGGTGGCCATTTCTGCGGAGTAGAGAATGGCGCCGGCGGCGTCTTTGCGGGTGGTTTCACCGCGGTCGGCGGACATGGCGACCATGTAGACGTAGGATTTGGCGGTGTTCATCCAGGTGTACATGTCAGCCACTTTGCCCTGCACCAGTTCGAATTCGCCGATGGCCTGGCCGAACTGTTTGCGTTCACGGATGTAAGGGACGACCACGTCCATGGCGGCTTGCATGATGCCCAGCGGGCCGCCGGAGAGGACCAGGCGTTCGTAGTCGAGGCCGCTCATCAGCACTTTGGCGCCGTTGCCTTCGCCGCCGAGGATGTTTTCGCGGGGGACTTTGCAGTCTTCAAACACCAGTTCGCAGGTGTTGGAGCCGCGCATGCCGAGTTTGTCGAGTTTCTGGTGGCGGCTGAAGCCCGGTGCGTCGCGTTCGACGATGAAGGCGGTGACGCCTTTGGAGCCGGCTTTGACGTCGGTTTTGGCGTAGATAACGTAGGTGTGCGCGTCCGGGCCGTTGGTGATCCACATTTTGGTGCCGTTGAGCACGAAGTGGTCGCCTTCGTCGCGGGCGGAGAGTTTCATGGAGATGACGTCGGAGCCGGCGTTGGGCTCAGACATGGCCAGGGCGCCGATGTGTTCGCCACTGACCAGTTTGGGCAGGTATTTCTGTTTCTGTTCTTCGGTGCCGTTGCGGTGAATCTGGTTCACACACAGGTTGGAGTGGGCACCGTAAGACAAGCCAACGGAGGCAGAGGCACGGCTGATTTCTTCCATGGCGATGACGTGCGCCAGGTAGCCCATTTCGGAGCCGCCGTATTGTTCACCTACGGTGATACCCAGCAGGCCCATGTCGCCCATTTTGCGCCATAGGTCCATGGGAAACTCGTTGTTGCGGTCGATCTCTTCAGCGCGCGGTGCGATTTCAGCGGCGGCGAAGCCGTTGATCTGTTCGCGCAGCATGTCGAGGGTTTCGCCGAGGCCAAAATTGAGTTCTGAGTATTGTGATTTCATCGTTGGCTGCCTTGTTGTTATTCAATTGAGGTCTGTGTGCTCCGCCACGGTCAGGTGGCGGTTTGTTCGGATCCTTTGGGTGCCATGCCTTGCTGTTGCTTTTTCTTCTGTAAATCTGCCAGCGATTCGCGGCACCGGGCTTCGGCGGTGTCTATTTCCATTTCCGCCTGGGCGATGTCGTTCTTCTGTTGTTCGAGCTGGTCTCGCCGGGCGCCGAGGATTTCCAGCATTTTCAGCAATTGCTTTTCATTACCGGTCAGGGTTTCATCCCACAGATCAAACAATTCTTTGGTTTCCGCCAGGGAGAAGCCCATACGCTTACCCCGGAGAATGAGCTTCAACCGAACCCGGTCTTTGGTGCTGAAGATGCGGGTCTGGCCGCGCCGGGCGGGCTTGAGCAGGCCCTGATCTTCATAGAACCGAATGCTTCGGGTGGTCACATCGAACTCTTGAGAAAGCTCGCTGATGCTGAAGGTTCTTTTTTCGCTCATCACGATTTCCTTTTTAGACTAAGGTTAGATAAAGTTTACGTAAACGTAAAGTGGTTTTATGATCCGATTTTCAATAAACCGAATCCTGAAAAGGGGAGTTCACGATGGAATTTAAAAATGTGGCAGCCATTGTAACAGGTGGTGCTTCCGGGCTGGGCGAGGGCGCTGCCCGGGCGCTGGCGGCTGCCGGGTGTAAAGTGGCGATCCTGGATCTGCAAAAAGAGCTGGGCGAAAAGGTGGCGGCGGACATCGGCGGAATCTTTCTGGAGTGCGATGTAAGTTCTGCCGACAGTGCTGAGGCGGCCATCAACGGGGCGCGGGAGGCTCATGGTCTTTGCGGTATTGCGGTGAGCTGTGCCGGGATTGCGCCGGCCTCGAAGATTCTGGGCCGCGACGGGGTGATGCCGCTGGAGAACTTCAACAAGGTGATTCAGGTTAACCTGATTGGTACTTTTAACATTTTGCGCCTGGCGGCAGCGGACATGGCCCAGCGTGAGCCGAATGCCGATGGCGAGCGTGGCGTGATCATCAACACCGCGTCGGTGGCCGCCTATGAGGGCCAGATCGGCCAGGCGGCGTACAGTGCCTCTAAAGGCGGTGTGGTGGCGCTGACGTTGCAATCCGCCCGCGAACTCGCCCGCGAAGGTATCCGGGTGAACACCATTGCCCCGGGCCTGTTCATGACGCCCATGATGGCCGGCATGCCAGACGAGGTTCAGGAAAGCCTGGCGGCGACGCTGCCGTTCCCCAAGCGCCTGGGCAAGCCGGAGGAATTCGGCATGATGGTGGACCAGATGGTGCGTAACCCGATTCTCAATGGCGAGGTCATCCGCCTCGACTGCGCGCTGCGTATGGCGCCCAAATGATTGCATTCAATTGCAGGAGTTATTCATGACCATGCCTGTGGATAAAGAAGAACTGGCGATGTTCCGGGAGTCGGTAATCAAGGCGCTGGAAGCCGAAGTGAAGCCTCACTACGAGGCCTGGGAGAAATCCGGCATCGTGCCCCGGGAGCTGTGGAACACCCTCGGCAACGCCAGCATGCTGTGTGTCGACGTGTCTGAAGATTGCGGCGGCATCGGTGCGCCTTTCCAATTTTCCGTCGTAGTGGGTGAGGAGCTAGCCCGGATGGGCTTCGGCGCGCTCTCCACCAACGTGATGGTGCACTCGGACATCGTGGCACCTTACCTCAGCCACATCGGCAATGAAGAACAGCGCCAGCACTGGTTGCCGAAAATGGTCTCCGGTGAAGCCGTCGGCGCCATCGCCATGACCGAGCCGGGCGCCGGCAGCGACCTGCAGGCGATGCGCACCAGTGCGGTGAAGGATGGCGACGACTACATCCTGAACGGCTCCAAGACGTTTATCACCAACGGCCAGCACGCCGACATGGTGATCGTCGCCGCTAAAACCGACCCGAAAGCCGGCGCCCGCGGTATCAGCCTGTTCCTGGTCGACACCTCGTTACCGGGTTACAGCAAAGGCCGCAATCTGGACAAAATCGGCCAGCACTGCGGCGACACCTCGGAAATGTTCTTCTCGGACATGCGCGTGCCGTCCTCGGCCCTGTTAGGCGAGGAAGGCCAGGGCTTCATGTACCTGATGCGCGAACTGCCTCGCGAACGCCTGGTGATCGGCGCCCTCGGCGTTGCCGCCGCCCGAGGCTCTCTGGACCTGACCATTGCCTACGCTCAGGAGCGCGAGCTGTTCGGCCAGAAACTGGCCCAGCTGCAGAACACCCGCTTCGAAATCGCCCGCATGGAAACCGACTACCGCATCAACAAAGCGTTCGTCGACCAATGCATCCGCGAATACGAAGACGGCCAGCTGGATGCGCCCACCGCGTCCATGGCCAAGTACAGCGCTACGGAAATGCAGTGCCGGGTAGCCGATGGCTGTCTGCAGCTGTTCGGCGGTTACGGTTACACCACCGAATACCCGATTTCCCGGAACTTCATCGACGCCCGGGTGCAGCGGATTTACGGCGGTACGTCTGAGGTCATGAAAGAAATTATTGCCCGTTCGGTACTTGGGCGCTGAGGGATCTGGCTTGGGCTCCTAGCCTTCTAGCTGTGCGGGCGGGCTTGCGGGGTGGCCTTTTCATTTTTTTTGGAAAAACAACTCGCTTCGCTCAGACATCTTTTTCCGGCAAAAAATGAAAAGACCACCCCGCGCCGACGGGCATTGGTGGGTTTACATAGAAAAAACAGACTATACCTGTGTTGCCCGTCGGTAGGGGGGTGTGGGGTGTTTTTCTGGCAGGGAAAAAGATGTCTGAGCGAAGCGAGTTATTTTTCCCAGAAGAAAAATATCCCGCACCCCGCGTACCCGCCCGCACACCCAGAAGGCTAGGAGCCCAAACAAAACCCACCCACGAAACCAGACGGGACAAGCGCAAGATTCTGTTGAAGGCATCCGATGATCGAACGTTCCACCAAATGAGGAGAACAAAATCCATGAACAACGATATCGTCATAGCAGGCTCCGCCAGAACCCCGATGGGCGGCATGATGGGCTCCCTGAGTTCTGTGCGCTCTCCGGATCTGGGCGCCGTTTCCATCAAGGCGGCCATTGAGCGGGCAGGCCTTCAGCCGGCCGACGTTCAGGCAATCATCATGGGCTGCGTACTGCCCGCCGGCCTTGGCCAGGCGCCTGCGCGCCAGGCCTCCCGTGCTGCCGGTATTCCTGACAGCAGCGGCTGCACTACCATCAACAAAATGTGCGGCTCTGGCATGCAGGCCTTGATCATGGCCCACGACCAGATCAAAGCCGGCACCAACAACATCATGATCGCCGGCGGCATGGAAAACATGAGCCAGGCACCGTACCTGCTGCCTAAAGCCCGCGCCGGCATGCGCATGGGCCACGGCCAGGTGATGGACAGCATGTTCCTGGATGGCCTGGAAGACGCCTACGAAGGCGGCCTGATGGGCGTCTTCGCCCAGCGCACCGCCGACAAGTACGACATCACCCGCCAGGCCATGGACGAATTCGCCATCGGCTCCCTGCAAAAAGCCCTGGCCGCCATCGAAAACGGTTGGTTCCGGGACGAAATTGCGCCGGTCTCCGTCGCCGGTCGTGGTGGTGACACTGTGGTAGACACCGACGAACAGCCCGGCAACGCCAAGCCGGAAAAGATCCCGCAGCTGAAACCGGCCTTCGCCAAAGACGGCTCGGTCACCGCCGCCAACTCCAGCTCCATCAGCGACGGTGCCTCCGCCCTGGTACTGGCCTCCGCCGCCGAAGCCGACGCCCGCGGCTTGACGCCCCAGGCCAGAATCGTCGCCCACGCCACCCACGCCCGCCTGCCGGCAGAGTTCACCCTGGCCCCCATCGGCGCCATCGAAAAAGTGTTGAAGAAAGCCGGTTGGGCACTGGACGATGTCGACCTGTTCGAAATCAACGAAGCCTTTGCGGTGGTCACCCTGGCCGCCATCAACGAGCTGAAACTACCCGCCGAGAAAGTAAACGTCCACGGCGGCGCCTGCGCCCTGGGCCACCCGATCGGTTCGTCCGGCTCCCGGATCATCATCACCCTGATCAACGCCCTAAAACAGCGCGGCCTGAAACGTGGAGTTGCTTCGCTCTGCATTGGTGGTGGTGAGGCTACTGCTGTGGCCGTTGAATTGGTCTGACTTGGGTGAATGGCCTCTTGTAGCCTGCCTGTTTTGGGGGCGGGCTTGCGGGGAGGCAGGTGGATTTTTTTTGGAAAAATAACTCGCTTAGCTCAGACATTTTTTTCCGGCAAAAAACCCACCTGCCACCCCGCGCCGACGGGCATTGGCGGGTTCACGAAGTTAATGATTGGTTTTACTCACTTATTGCCAATTCCTTTCTTTTAACCTGGTATTCCTGTGCTGCCCGTCGGTAGGGGGGTGTGGGGTGTTTTTCTGGCAGGGAAAAAAATGTCTGAGCGAAGCGAGTTATTTTTCCCAGAAGAAAAACACCCCGCACCCCGCGTACCCGCCCGCCAACCCAAAATCCCCGGCTTTAGGACTCGCCCGCCAAACTCGAACCAAAAGTCAGTCCGTCTCCTCAGAAACGCGAAACCGCCGCGGGTCGAGTTTCAGTTTTTTCAGTCGTGAGGTGAGGGTGGTTGGCTTGACGCCAAGTAATACGGCGGCGCCGTCATCTCCGAATACTCGCCCTTCGGTCATCGTGAGCGCCCTGATCAGGTTCTGGGTTTCCAGCTCCCGGAGTTGATCTTCCGTCATCAGTTCGCTGTGGTAATGGCGAGCAGGAGGGCTGGAGCCGATGGTTTGTCCTGGCGTGCTGTCAGGGCCGGGCAGATCGAGGTCAAGCCGGCCATCGGCGGTGATCACCTGGCGTTCGATAACGTTTTCCAGCTCCCGGACATTGCCCGGCCAGGGGTAGGCTTTCAGGATGGCGACGTCTCGTTCGGTCAAGGTCAGGGGTGGGCGGTTGAACTTCTGGCAGGCGCGGTTCAGAAACTCCTGGGCCAGCATGGGCACGTCCTCAAGCCGGCGGCGCAAGGGGATGGATTCGATTGGGAACACGTTGAGCCGGAAGTACAGGTCTTCCCGGAAGGTTTTCTCCTGAATCTCGGTTTTCAGATCGCGGTTGGTGGCCGCAATCACCCGCACGTTCACCGCCCGGGTCTGGTTCTCGCCCACCCGTTCGAATTGCTGATCCTGCAGCACCCGCAACAATTTGCCTTGAAGGTCGAGGGGAATTTCACCGACTTCGTCCAGAAACAGAGTGCCGCCGTCGGCGAGTTCAAAACGGCCGATGCGATCGTTGATTGCGCCGGTGAAGGCGCCTTTGATGTGGCCAAAGAATTCACTCTCAAACAGGTCTTTCGGGATGGCCGCGCAATTGACCCGGATCAGCGGCCGGTCGCGCCGGGTGCTGGCCTGATGCAGGGCGCGGGCAATCAGTTCTTTGCCGGTGCCGGATTCGCCGGTGATCAGCACGTTGGCATCGGTTGGCGCCACCATACCGATGCGCCGCACGATGGCCTTGATGGCATCGCTTTGCCCCAGGATCTCGTGAAAATGGAACTCGGCGCTGAGCTCTTCCTGCAGGTAGGCGTTTTCCATTTCTAGCCGGCGCTTGAGGTGTTCCACTTCTTCCAGCGCCTGTTGCAATTCCTGCTGTGCCTGCAGGCGCGGGGAAATGTCCCGGAACACCACCACCGCGCCCACCGGATGGCCGTTATCCAGAATCGGCGTGCTGGTGTACTCCACCGGGAATCCGGTGCCGTCTTTGCGCCAGAACCAGTCGTCGCCCACCCGTTTGATGCTGGCATCCCGGAAGGCGCCATAAATGGGGCAGTCTTTCAGAGGGAACAGGCTACCGTCCTCGTGGGAGTGGTGCACCACCCGATGGATCACCCGGCCCATCAGTTCGTCCATGCGCCAGCCCAACATGCGCTCCGCAGCCGGGTTGGCAAAGGTGGTGCGGCCTTCGGCATCAACGCCGTAAATGCCTTCGCCCACCGCGTGCAGGATCAGTTGATTTTCCCGCTCCATATCCTTGAACAGCTCCTCCACCCGCCGCCATTCCAGTAAGCCGCCGCGGTGGTAATGGTTGGCCTCGTGGCGCTCCCGAAGCGTTCGCAGCTGGCGTCGGTCGCGCAGAAGCAGCAGCACGGTTTGTGCGTCGGCTTCGCCCACGCAGGAGGACGAGATTTCCAGCTCTACGCTATGACCCTCCCGGTGTTTGACGCTGAAATCCCGGCTCCAGCCGTGGCTGCGAAACAGGGTTTCTTCGGTGAAGTTAATCAATTGGGGTCGTTGATCGGGGAACAGTCGGGTGCAAGGGGTATTGGCAATGGATCTGCGGTCGGTACCGGTCAGTCGCCCCATGGCGCTGTTGGCTGCCAGAACCAGGTCCTGGCCCGCGTCGACCAGCAAAGCGGCTTCGGGCAGATGGTCAATCCATAGGTAGTGGTCAGGGTAGTCAGTGTGGGGCATGTCGGGCGTCCGGTGTTGGTTCTGAGAGGACACCAAACAAAGCTCATGCCAACTACGAAAAATCGGAGTGTTTACTACGAAAACTCGTTAACTACGAGATTCCGTAGTGCTTTTGGTGTTCACGAAGTTATTAAAAACCATTTAAAACAAAAGGATAAACAAAATTAAAGAGTTGGCACGAACCCCGCAATGGATTCATCAGATTGTGTAAACGGCCTTGGCCCTCCACCAGGCCGGGCCGGAGCCGAATCCTTGTTGCACCACAAGAGTGCAAAAACTATCTGCAAGTAGGGAGTGTGCCCCATGACGACAAACAGCCTTGGCAACCCGTTTGATGGCGACCAGTCACTGATCCACGCGAAAACCTGCGATTGCCCGGAGTGCAAACCGGGCGAGGACAGGCCGTCGGTGTCGCTCAACCTTCGCCCGTCAGCAGGCCAGGATGCTCAAGCTTCCCCCGCATCGATGGATTCCGAAGCGATGATGGATCGCGCCATTGAAAACGCGGTGGTGCGCTCGGTGTTTGGTCATAACGACCACAGCCGCCGCAGCTTTATGAAAATGATGGGCACCGGCACGGCCGCGGCACTTCTCGGCTCGGTGTTCCCCATGGAAAAAGCCAAGGCAGCGGTGAAAGAGTCGCTGGGTAAGCTGGAGAAAACCAAGCTGAACATTGGCTTTGTGCCCATAACCTGCGCCACGCCGATCATCATGGCGGCCCCAATGGGCTTCTATGAGCGCTATGGCCTGGACGTGACCGTCACCAAAACTGCCGGTTGGGCGGTGGCCCGGGACAAGTCGCTGGCCGGTGAATACGACGCCTCGCACATGCTGACGCCGATGCCGCTGGCGATGACCATGGGAGCCGGTTCCACACCGGAGCCGTTCATCATGCCCGCTGTTGAGAACATCAACGGCCAGGCCATCGTGCTGCACGTGGACCACATCGACAAGCGGGATCCCAAGCAGTGGAAAGGCTTTAAGTTCGGTGTGCCGTTCGAATACTCCATGCACAACTTCTTGTTGCGCTACTACCTGGCCGAGCACGGCATCGATCCAGACAAAGACGTACAGATTCGGGTGGTGCCGCCACCTGAAATGGTGGCCAACCTGCGCGCCGGTAACCTGGATGGCTATCTGTCACCCGATCCGTTCAACCAGCGTGCAGTGTGGGAAAAGGTCGGTTTCATCCACATGCTCACCAAAGACATCTGGGAAGGCCACCCGTGCTGCGCGTTCGCCTGCAGCCAGAAGTTTGCGACCCAAAACCCGAACACTTACGGCGCTCTGCTGCGCGCCATCATCGACGCCACTCAGTATTCCAACGAGCCGGGCAACCGCAAGGAAATCGCTGAGGCGATTGCGCCGAGAAACTACCTGAACCAGCCGGTGCCGGTCATCCAGCAGGTACTGACAGGGCGTTACGCCGATGGCCTGGGTGAGGTCAAGAACGTGCCGGACCGCATCGATTTCGATCCATTTCCCTGGCATTCCATGGGCGTGTGGATTCTCACCCAGATGAAGCGCTGGGGCTATATCGAGGGCGATCTGGACTACAAGGGTATTGCCGAGCAGGTCTACCGGGCGGGTGAAACCGGCAAACTCATGCGTGAAATGGGTTACCCGGCGCCGGATAAGACCTACAAGAATCACGTCATCATGGGCAAGACCTTCGATCCGGAAACGCCGGAAGAGTATGCCCGCAGCTTCGCCATCGGGAGGGTGTAATCATGGCTTCTCTGAACGTTCGGGCCGCGTTGCTGTCGGTATCTTTCCTGATTCTGATGTTGGGGCTGTGGGAGTTGTCCACCCAGCCTCCGGCAGCGCAGGAAGCGATCACGGAGTACGAATTACTGATGGGCGTTGCCGGCCAGGAATCCCGGGTGCCGCCACCCTCGGCGGTGATGAAGGTGGCCTGGACTGAGCTGTCCAATCCGTTCTACGACGCCGGTGCCAACGACAAAGGCATTGGCATCCAGCTGGCCTATTCGGTGTATCGGGTACTGACCGGCTACCTGGCGGCCATGGCGATTGCACTGCCGCTGGGCTTTCTGATCGGCATGTCGCCACTGATGTACAAGGCATTGAACCCGTACATCCAGGTGCTGCGGCCGATCTCGCCCCTGGCCTGGATGCCGCTGGCCTTGTTCATCATCCAGGATTCAGACGCCTCCGCCATTTTCGTGATCTTCATCTGCTCAATCTGGCCCATGCTGCTGAACACCGCCTTTGGCGTGGCCAACGTGCGCCAGGACTGGGTCAACGTGGCCCGCACCCATGAGCTCAACCCGTTCAAAACCGCCATTACCGTAATCCTGCCGGCCGCCGCGCCGACCATCCTGACCGGTATGCGCATCTCCATCGGCATTGCCTGGCTGGTGATTGTCGCCGCGGAAATGCTCGTGGGCGGCACTGGCATTGGCTACTACGTGTGGAACGAGTGGAACAACCTGGACCTGGCCAGTGTGATCTTCTCCATCCTGATGATCGGGGTGGTGGGCATGCTGCTCGACCTGGCTCTGGGCAAGGCCCAGAAGCTGGTTGAATACAAAGAATGAGTGGGCCGGGCGCCCGAGCAACGGCGCCCGCCAGAACCCTCCGACTGGAGAACTGTTATGAGTAAGTCATTCCTGGAAGTAGATGGCCTGTCGAAGGTATACCCCGATGGCCAGGGCGGTGATCTGACCGTGTTCGAGGACGTTCGTTTTGCCCTGGAGAAAGGCGAGTTTGTGTGCATCATCGGCCACTCCGGCTGCGGTAAATCCACCATCCTGAACGTGTTGGCGGGCCTGGACGAAGCCAGCTCCGGCAACGTGGTGATGAACGGCAAGGAAGTGAAAGGCCCGGGCCTGGAGCGCGGCGTGGTGTTCCAGAACTACAGCCTGCTGCCCTGGAAAACCTCCCTGAACAACATCGTCTTTGCTGTGAAGGCGCGCTGGCCGAAATGGTCGAAGGACAAAGTGCGCGAGCACAGCGAACGCTACCTGAAGATGGTCGGCCTGGACCACGCGCTGAATCGCAAGCCCTCCCAGCTGTCGGGCGGCATGCGCCAGCGGGTCAGCATCGCCCGGGCCTTCGCTACTCAGCCGGAACTGCTGCTATTGGATGAACCGTTCGGAGCACTGGATGCGCTCACCCGGGGGGTAATTCAGGACGAGCTGGTGAAGATCTGGGAAGAAACCCGCCAGACCGTGTTCATGATCACCCACGATGTGGACGAGGCCATTCTGCTGTCTGACCGCATCTTCCTGATGTCGAACGGCCCCAATGCCCGCATTGCCGAGAGTGTGAAGGTAAACCTGCCGCACCCACGCTCCCGAGCGACCATTTTCCAGAACCCCGCCCATCACAAGATCCGCGATTACCTGGTCGACTTCCTGGTCAATCGCAGTGGTTCGGCGCAGCCGGAAGAAGACGGCAGCCCGATAGTGATTGACCCCAGCGCAGGGGATGCAGCGCCCAAACCGGTGCCTGCCAAGCCTGATACCAAAACCGAAACAGCCGCGCGAGCGGTGAATGCCTGACCTTGATTGTCCACAAGAGGAAATAACCATGATGAACAAAGAACTGATGACCGCAAAAATCCTGGAAGCCAAAGTCGCCAAGGATATGACCTGGGAAGCCATTGCCGAAGCCATTGGCCTGTCACCGGTGTTCACCACGTCGGCGTGCCTGGGCATGAACAGCCTGACCGAAGACAAGGCCTTCGCCCTGTGCGAGACCCTGGGCCTGGACAAGCCGATAGCGGAAACACTGCAGGTTTGCCCGAAGAAGTCCTGGGAAGGCGGCATTCCGCAAGACCCGCTGATCTACCGCCTGTACGAGATGGTGGGTGTTTATGGCGACACCATGAAAGCGCTGATTCACGAGAAGTTCGGTGACGGCATCATGAGTGCCATCGATTTCACCATGGACATCGAGAAGGAGGAGAATCCCAAGGGCGACCGGGTGGTGGTTACCATGAATGGGAAGTTTTTGCCTTATAAGGCCTGGTAGGTATCTGGGCCTGGAGTCCGTCGGCTCCCAGCCTTCTGGGGTGCGGGCGGGCTTGCGGGGTGGTAGGTGGATTTTTTTTGGAAAAACAACTCGCTGCGCTCAGACATCTTTTTCCGGCAAAAAATCCACCTACCACCCCGCGCCGACGGGCATTGGCGGGTTCACGAAGTTAAAGACTGGCTTTACTCATTTATAGCTAATTCCTTTCTTTTAACCCGGTATCCCTGTGCTGCCCATCGGTAGGGGGGTGTGGGGTGTTTTTCTGGCAGGGAAAAAAATGTCTGAGCGAAGCGAGTTATTTTTCCCAGAAGAAAAACACCCCGCACCCCGCGTACCCGCCCGCACACCCAGAAGGCTGGGTGCCCAGGCAGAAGGCCAGGAGCCCAAGCCAAACTATGGCAAGTCGGTAACGGCCCCAGTAGATGCAGAACTCACGGTGCGAGCATATTTGGCCAACACGCCCCGCGTGAATCTCGGCTCGGGTGGGGTCCAGGCGTCTCGCCGTTTGGCCATTTCTTGGTCAGAAATCTCCAGCAGGATCGAGTTGTTGACGGCATCGATGGTGATGGTGTCGCCATCTTCCACCAGTGCGATTGGACCACCAACGGCGGCTTCCGGGGTGATGTGACCGACCACAAAACCATGGCTGCCACCGGAGAAACGGCCATCGGTGATCAGTGCGACATCGCTGCCCAGACCCTTGCCCATGATCGCGGAGGTGGGGCTGAGCATTTCGCGCATGCCCGGGCCGCCTTTGGGGCCTTCGTAGCGAATCACCAGCACATCGCCGGCGACCACGGTGCCGTCGAGAATGCGCTCCTGGGCTTCTTCCTCGGAATGGAACACCCGCGCCCGGCCGGAGAAGTGGGTGCCTTCCTTGCCGGTAATCTTGGCCACCGAGCCTTCCGGCGCCAGGTTGCCGAACAGAATGCGCAAATGGCTGTCTGCTTTGATCGGGTTCTCAAAGGCGCGGATGATCTGCTGATCGTCCGGATAGGGCGCCACGTCTGCCAGGTTTTCAGCCAGGGTTTTGCCGGTCACGGTCATGCAATCACCGTGCAACAGGCCCCGGTCCAGCAACATTCGCATCAACGGCTGAATGCCGCCGATGGCGACCAGCTCAGACATCATGTAGTGGCCGGACGGGCGCAGGTCGGCCAGCACCGGAACCGTCTTGCCAATGCGCACGAAATCCTCCAGCGACAGCTCGACACCGGCAGTACTTGCCATGCCCAGCAGGTGCAGCACGGCATTGGTGGAGCCGCCCAGCGTGATCACCACGGTAATCGCGTTCTCGAACGCCTCGCGGGTCATGATGTCCGAAGGCTTGATATCCGCATCCAGCAGCTTCAGCACGGCCGCACCGGCGGCCTCGCAATCGGCCAACTTGGTGTCAGACACCGCATTCTGCGCCGAACTGCCGGGCAAACTCATGCCCATCGCCTCGATGGCCGACGCCATGGTGTTGGCGGTGTACATGCCGCCGCAGGACCCCGGCCCCGGAATCGCCGTCTCCTCGATCTGCTTCACCTCAATCAGATCCATCTTGCCCTGGGCATGGGCACCAACGGCCTCAAACACCGAAATGATATCCGTGTGGTTCTCGCCCGGCAGAATGGTACCGCCGTAAACAAACACCGACGGCCGGTTCAACCGCGCCAGCCCCATCAGGCAACCCGGCATGTTCTTGTCACAGCCGCCAATCGCCACCAGCCCGTCAAAGCCCTCACAACCGGCCACGGTCTCAATCGAATCCGCAATCACCTCCCGGGATACCAGAGAATACTTCATGCCCTCGGTACCGTTGGCGATGCCATCGGAAATCGTGATGGTATTAAAAATCAGAGCCTTGCCCCCGGCCGCATCGGCGCCCTTGGCGGCTTCCCGGGCCAGACCGTCAATATGCATATTGCACGGCGTCAGATTGCTCCAGGTGGAAGCAATACCAATCTGAGGCTTCCTGAAATCTTCATCGGTAAACCCGACGGCCCGCAACATCGCGCGACCGGCCGACTTGTTGATCCCATCCACCACCGGTGCCGAATACCGACGTCGTTTGTCCATAGCCATAAGCCCAGCCTCAAAAATAAGTTGTCGTAAACTAACGTTCTAGCCAGCCAGAGAACCCCACCCAGCCAACAAGTGCAAACATTTCCAGCAATTTTTTCAAAAAGCCTATCCCAAAAAAGCCTGCCGGTAGGGGGGTGTGGGGTGGTTTTCTGGCAGGGAAAAAAATGTCTGAGCGAAGCGAGTTATTTTTCCCAGAAGAAAACCACCCCACACCCCGCGTACCCGCCCCCAAAATCAGAAGGCTAGTAGCGGAGTCAAACCAACCTAAGCCGAAACCGACCGAACCCCGGACTCCTGCGCAAGAGCCACCTCCGCAACCGTATGCAATTTCTCCAACTGCGAGCAAAGCATAGAAACAGACCGAGAACCCTCCAGAGTCAGAGCAATATCCAGATGCTCCCCCGCAGACTCCATCGTCATCCGCGAAATCCGGAACCCCCGAACCCGCACCACCTGGCACAAACGCTCCAACGCCGCCGCCTCCTGATGCATCCGGCAATTTAACGTATAACTCGGCATAGACCGATCCGCGTGCGGGCTCATGCTACCTGCTCCTTAGTAGAGGTGTTGGTGCGACGGGTTTCATCAATCATCTCTTTATTGCTGCCACCGGGTTTCACAATCGGCCACACGTTCTCCTCCCGGCTGATGGCCACGTGCAAAAGCATCGGGCCTTTGTAGGCCAGAATCGTCTCGATGCCCCGGCGAATCTGATCCGTGCGCTCGATGAACAGGGCCGGAATATCAAACGCCCGCGCCATCGCCACGAAATCCGGATTGTCGTCCAGATTGATGTGACTTTCCCGGTTGTTGTAGAACAGCTCCTGCTGCTGGCGCACCATGCCCAGACACTGATTGTCCAGAATGATCAGCTTCAGCGGCAGGTTATAGCGGCGAATGGTGGCCAGCTCCTGGGCGTTCATCATGAACGAGCCATCGCCGGTTACGTTGATGACCGTGCTGTTGCGGTCGGCAAACTGCGCGCCGATGGCCGCCGGCAAGCCGAAGCCCATGGTGCCCAGGCCGCCACTGGTCAGGTGATGGCGCGGGTGATCGAACTCATAATGCTGGGCTACCCACATCTGGTGCTGGCCAACGTCACAGGAAATGACGGTGTCATCCGGGGCAATTCGGGACAGCTGGCGGATAAAGGCCGGGCCAGCGATCGGTGCCAACGCCTCTTCGTTATCCGCCGCCTGAAACCCGCCGGTGGTATGCCAGGTTTTGCATTGCTTCTGCCAGTTACTGATGGTCAGCGGCTCCTCTACCATTGCCTCGGTGAAAGCCGCCAGAATCTGGTTCAGGTCGCCCCGCATGGCCAGATCGACCGGCCGCAGTTTGTTGATCTCGGCGCTGTCGGCATCGATGTGAATCATCCTGGCCTTGGGGGCAAAGGTGTCCAGCTTGCCGGTGGCCCGGTCGTCCAGGCGGGCGCCAACCACAAACAACAGATCGCACTCGTCCACCGCTTTGTTGGCCGCCCGGGAGCCGTGCATGCCGAGCATGCCGAGATTGAACGGATTGTTCTTGCCAGGGTTGCCGATGCCCTTGAGGGTGACCACGCCGGGTATCGCGGCCGCCGTCGCAAAGGCGCGGAAGCTGTCCTCAGCGCGAGCGAGTGCCACGCCGCCTCCGCTATACAGCAGTGGCTTCTTCGCGGCGCGCAGCAGGGATATGGCGCGGGCAATATCCGGGCAGTCGGCTTCCGGTTCTGAAGCTTTGGCCAGGGCCGGCGTGTCCACCTCGGCAAGCAGCATGTTCTTAGGGATATCAATCCACACCGGCCCCGGCCGACCGCTTTGGGCCAGGGTGATGGCTTCTTCCATGATCGCGGGAAGGGCGTCTGCATCGTCCACCAGATAGCTGTGTTTTACGATGCCGAGAGTCATGCCCAGAATGTCGGTTTCCTGGAAGGCATCGGTGCCAATCAGGCCGGACGGCACCTGACCGGTGATCACCAGCATGGGGGTTGAGTCCATATAGGCATTGGCGACGCCGGTGATCAGATTGGTGGCACCGGGGCCGGAGGTGGCAATGCATACGCCGATCTGGCCGCTGGCGCGGGCATAGCCGTCGGCGGCCAGGGCACAGGCCTGTTCGTGGCGACACAGCACGTGTTCCACGCGGACATCATCCACCAGCGCGTCGTATAGCGGCATGATGCAGCCGCCCGGGTAGCCGAAAACCGTGCTGATGTTATGGCGGTGGAACGCTTCAAGAATGTGCTGTGCGCCGTTCATGGTCGTTTTTCCCTTTTTCTTTGCCGCAAAAAGAAACCCCCGGGACCTTGCGGTGCCGGGGGTTTCTGGTGTCTTTGTCAGGTTGTCGCTATCTCACCCGCATGTCCACGCAAAAGCCCCCGGACGGTACCACGACCACCAGGATTAGCTTCACAAGGACGACCACTGCGTTGAGGTTCATAAAATCGACGGTTTGCTCTGAATTGATTCAAATAATATGTGTAGAATCTATCGCACGTTTAAATCCGGATGCAACTATTAATTGCCGGAAAATTGGCCAAGCGCCCGTTTTGGGGGTGCCGACGGTTGCCACCCACAAGATGTTATCCGCAGCGAGTGTTACATGACGAAAGCAAAACTGGGTTCTCTCGGGCTGTCGCTTCTGGTTCTGGTGTTGCTGGTGATCTGGATGGCGACCGGGGACGTGAAAATTGCCAGCAATCAGGCTCCCGATGAGCCGCGACCACAGGATCGTGAGCTGACCCGGGTAGAGGTGGAGACGCTGCAAGCCACCAACTACCAACCTACCATCAAGCTGCAGGGGCAATTGGAGCCTTGGCAGGTGGTGACTGTCAGTGCCCGGACTGCGGGTATCGTCGACCAGATGAAGGTGCAACTCGGTCAACAGGTAAGGGCTGGTCAGGAGTTGTTGACGCTTTCGGTAGATGGCCGGGATGCGGTAGTCGAGCGTTGGCGCGCCCGAATCCGCAAGCTGGAAGCCGATCTGGCTGCCGCTCGTCAACTGCGCGCCCGTAACCTGGCGGCCGAAACCGAGATTCTAGGGTTGCAGAGTGAGCTGGCGGCTGCCCGCGCCGAATCGGCGGCCGCTGAACTGGCGGTCCAGCACCTGGCGCCGGCTGCGCCGTTTGATGCCGTGGTCAATCGAAGGGAAGTGGATCAGGGCACCCTGGTGCAGGTTGGCACCCCATTGTTGGAACTGGTGCAGATTGACCGACTGAAGGCCATCGGCAGGGTTCCCCAGCAAACCGTCAAAGGGGTGCAGCCCGGCCAGGCGGTCGAGGTCAATCTGCTGGACGGTACCCGGCTTGCCGGCGTGATCAGCTTTGTCGCCAGCGCCGCAGACCCGGAAACCCGCAGCTTTGCGGTGGAGATCGTGGTGGAGAACCCGGACCAGAAACGAGCCGCCGGGGGCAGTGCCAATCTGAATATCCAGTTACCGGAACAGGATGCCATTTTTATCTCACCCGCGTATCTCAGCCTGGATGACGACGGTCGCCCAGGCGTGAAGTACGTGGATGACAACGATCAGGTGGTGTTCCAGAACGTCATGCTGCTCAGTGTCTCCACCAATGGCGCCTGGGTGTCTGGCCTACCCGATGAGATCCGGCTGATCACCCGGGGCGGTGGCTTTGTCGCCGAGGGCGAGACGGTTGAACCCGTTGATCGCTCAGACCAGCGAGGTTAATGGCAATGAGAGCTCTGATTTCGGCGGCCATGGACCGCAGCCGTACCACCTTGTTGCTGTTTATGTTCCTTCTGCTGGGCGGAATGGCGGCCTACCAGGCGATCCCCAAGGAGTCCAATCCCGACGTCACCATTCCCATGATTTACGTCTCCATGATGCTCGAAGGCATCAGCCCGGAAGACGCCGAGCGCTTGCTGGTGCGCCCGATGGAGCAGGAGTTGCGGTCACTGGAAGGCATCAAGGAAATGCGCGGCACGGCCTCTGAAGGCCATGCCTCAGTGATGCTGGAGTTTGATGCCGGCTTTAACCCGGACAAGGCCCTGCAGGATGTCCGTGAAAAAGTCGACACCGCACGCAGCAAATTGCCCCAGGAAGCCGATGAGCCCCGGGTCAATGAAATCAACGTATCGCTGTTTCCGGTGCTGTCCATTGGCCTGTCGGGCCCGTTGTCTGAGCGTGAACTGATTACCATCGCGCGTCGCCTGCAGGATGTCATTGAAGCCATTCCGGAAGTGCTGGAGGTGGAGATCGGCGGTGATCGTGAGGATCTGCTTGAGGTCGTGGTGGATGCCCAAGTGCTGGAGAGCTACGGCATCGATTTCGATCAGCTGGCGTCACTGGTCCGGCGCAATAACCAGTTGGTTGCCGCGGGCTCGCTGGACACCGGCAATGGCCGCATGGCGCTGAAAGTACCGGGAGTGATCGAGACCATCGAGGATGTCATGTCGATGCCGGTGAAGGTGGAAGGCGACACGGTGGTCACCTTTGGTGATGTCGCGATGCTGCAGCGTACTTTCAAGGATCCGACCGGGTTTGCCCGGATCAATGGCGAACCGGCACTGGTGCTGGAGGTGTCCAAACGCTCTGGCGCCAACATCATTGACACCATTGAACAGATCCGTGGCCTGATTGATGACGCCCGTCCGCGCCTGCCGGAAACTCTGGACATCCGCTACATCATGGATCAGTCCGATGAAGTTCGGGATATCCTGTCGGACCTCCTGAACAACGTGCTGACCGCCATTGTGCTGGTGCTGATTGTGGTGATCGCGGCCATGGGCCCACGTTCGGCGGTGCTCGTTGGCCTGACCATCCCCGGCGCCTTCCTGACCGCCATTCTGGTGATCTGGAGCATGGGGCTGACCCTGAACATTGTTGTGCTGTTCAGTCTGATTCTGGTGGCCGGCATGCTGGTGGATGGCGCCATCGTTGTGTCCGAGTTGGCGGATCGAAATCTCAGCGATGGCCAGCCGGTCAAAACCGCCTGGGTAGAGGCCGCCTCCCGAATGGCCTGGCCGGTGATTGCATCGACCGCCACCACGCTGGCGGTGTTTGTGCCCCTGTTGTTCTGGCCGGGGGTGGTTGGCGAATTCATGAAGTTCCTGCCAATGACGGTGCTGATCTGCCTGATTGCCTCCCTGGCTATGGCCCTGGTGTTTCTCCCGGTACTGGGCGGGGTCAGTGGTGGTCGTCGCGCCCACCAGGATGCAACGGAAGGTCGTTTCATGCTGATCTACCGGCGCGCATTGGGCAGCTTGCTGCAGCGCCCGGGGCTGACCTTACTGGGTGCGTTGGTGCTGATTATCCTGATCTATGCCGCCTATGGTCGATTCAACCATGGCGTTGAGTTTTTCCCGAGTGTCGAGCCGGATTCCGCGCAGGTTCAGGTGCGTGCCCGGGGCGACCTGTCGGTGTGGGAGCGCGATGCTATCGTGCGCCAGGTGGAGCAGCGTCTGCAAAACATGCCGGAAGTGAAAGCGCTGTATGCCCGCTCCATGCTTTCTACCAGCACTCAGTTGGCGCCAGACGTGATCGGTTTGCTTCAGTTCCAGTTTAATGACTGGTTTACCCGTCGCACCGCCACCGAGATTCTGGAAGACTTCCGCGAGCGCACCGCTGATATTGCCGGTATTGAGCTGGAGTTCCGCAAACAGGAAGGCGGGCCGGCAGGCGGCAAACCCATCGAATTGCTGGTCAGCAGTATGAACACTGGCGAACTGGACCGTTATGTGGACGACATCCAGAGTCGTATGCGCGAGCTGGGTGGATTTGTCGATATTGAAGACGACCGCAGCTTGCCCGGGATTGAATGGCGCTTGCAGGTAGATCGTGAGGCAGCAGCCCGTTTTGGCACCGATGTGCTGAGCATCGGCAGTGCCGTGCGGCTGGTAACCAATGGCCTGGTGCTGGCCACTTACCGGCCGGAGGATGTGCGGGACGAGGTGGATATTGCGGTACGGGTGCCCAACAACTGGCGCGATCTGGACCACCTGCAACGCCAGACCATCAATACGCCCAGGGGACAGGTGGCACTCTCGGAGTTTGTTACCCTGGCGCCCGGCGACAAGACCGGGAATATTGTGCGCGTGGACGGCCAGCGTACCATTACCATCAAATCCGATGTCGCGCAGGGCCGACGCATGGATGAGTTGCTGCGCAGCCTGCAGACGGATATGCCGGAGCCGCCGGAGGGGGTGAGCATTCGCTTCGCCGGTGAAGACGAAGATCAGCAGCAGGCCGCAAACTTTCTTATGGCGGCGTTTATGGTGGCAGTCGGTCTTATGCTGTTGATTCTGGTGACCCAGTTCAATTCGTTGTACCAGACCTTTCTGATTCTGTCTGCCATCGTGCTGTCCACTGCGGGTGTCTTACTGGGGTTGTTGCTGAATGGCCAGTCGTTTGGCGTGGTGATGGTGGGTATGGGTATTATTGCGCTGGCGGGTATCGTGGTGAACAACAACATCATCCTGATCGACACCTATAACCAGATGAAGCGAGAAGGGATGGCAGCTTATGAGGCCGCCCTGGAAACCGGCTGTCTGCGTTTCCGCCCGGTCCTGCTCACGGCCATTACCACCATTCTCGGGCTGACACCGATGGTGCTGGGCATTAACATCGATCTGCTGTCTCCGTCACTGGGCCTGAACGCGCCGTCTACCCAGTGGTGGACCCAGTTGTCCAGTGCCATCGCCGGCGGCCTGGCCTTCGCAACCTTCCTGACGCTACTGCTGACACCGGCTTTGCTGGTACTGGGTGACAAAGCCGGGCAGCGCTTCCGGGCACTTATCCGTCGAACAGGTGCGGGCGATCAGTGACGTATCCGCTTTGAAAGCTCCTGCGCTTTGCTGGCCATGGCTTCGAGCTCGGGCACGGTGCGCAGGTTGTCCTCTGCGGTCTGGTTCATGGCTTCAGAGATCTCAGCTACTTCGGTTACGTTGCGGTTGATATCTTCACTGACACTGGTTTGCTCTTCTGCAGCCGTTGCAACCTGAGTGGTAGCGTCGTTCACTGCTAACATTCGCTGGGTAATGTCTGCCAGGGTCGCTCTTACCGCATCGACGGATTCGCTGCTTTCTTTCGCGACTACTTCCGATGATTGCATATAGTCGGTGGCATCCCGGGAACCGGTTTGAATGCCGGCAATAATCTCATCAATTTCGACCGTTGCATTCTGAGTTTTAGCTGCAAGATTGCGGACTTCATCTGCAACCACGGCAAACCCGCGACCAGCTTCGCCCGCTCGTGCAGCTTCGATGGCAGCGTTCAGTGCCAACAAGTTTGTCTGATCGGCGATTTCCCGGATAACGTGCATGACATCGCCCACCCGTTGCCCGCTCTGTGCCAGTTGTTTGACCGTCTCGGCAGAGCTGCGAATCTGGTCTGTCAGCCGGTTCATGCTGGTGACGGCCTGATTGATCTGATCATCTGCGTGACGGGTCTGGGTAGTGGTTTCAGCTACTTGGCTGGCAACGGAAGCGGCGTGCTGTGCTACATCTTGAGCGGTGGCAGACATTTCATTCATCGCTGTAGCAATCTGGTCAATTCGCTGATGCGCGCGGTCCGATTGAGAAGACACCGAATCAGCATTGCTTCGGATCATGGTGCCCGTCTGCGCCAGCTGTTCGGCATTATCCTTCATCAGGTTGCCAGTCTCGGACAGGAACTGATGCAGGGTGCGTGCTGTGTTGGCGAGTTGTCCGAGTTCGTCTGGTCGCTTCAGGGTTACCGGGTCTGACAAATCGCCTTCAGCGATTTTGTTGAGTTTGCCAATCATTTCTTGTGTCGGGCGCACAACCGACCGAACCATGACGTTCAGGCAAACCAGAGTGCCGAGAACTATCGCGGCTAGCAGCAAACCGCCCATCAACCAGGTATTCGAAGTCGTTCTGTCGCGAATCTCTGCAGAGTCGGCAACGGCGTTATCGCCAATCTGTTCAGCTGCCTGGGCGATCAAGCGTGCGGGTTCCCGATCAATGCCCGCCACCGCTTTATCACCGGCGGTGTGGTCATAGCCGGAAGAAGCGAAGGCACGAAAACCATCGCGGTAAGCCTGGCCCATTTGCTGGTGCGACCTTTGAAACTGGGTCATCAAGGCTTTTGCATCTTGGTCGGAAAGCTGCGGGATCAGGGCCCGGAGCTGAGTCTGGATGCCGGTTTCCACCGTCTGAAAACTCTGCCAGTACTTTTCCCGCTGGCCTGGATCTGAGCCCCGGATCAATACATTTTTCCATTCCTGAACTTGCGTTTTGAATTCGCTCAGAATGTCCTGCGCCTGAAGTGCCTGAACCATCTCCTGGCTCACCAGGTGGTCATATTCGTCCTGGGTGTCCAGTGAGTTACTGAAGTAAATGCCCGCGACAACGACGACGAGCAGATTCGCCAGAACGATAATGGTTAGAATCCGGTTAAGGATGCTTTTGGAGTACCAGTACATGGGGCGGAATCCTGTTTTAACGGTGAAGGGAATGGCACGAGATCTGGGTTCCGGGGCAGCTGAACGCTTTTTTCCCAGTATTCTTTTAATTAACGGCTGAAGCGTTACATGCTGAACCCCCTCGCCGAAATTTATCGTGACCAATGGCTGTTGGCGGCGACTCGGCCTTGATTGGCGCACTCGGTATTGGGTACATGTAACGAGATTTGCTCGGGACCGGACGTGAGGTTTCTAATATTTCTGGGGGGTGTTTGGCCAATTCTGATCGAGTCTTTTGGTGCTTTCTGATTGATTAATGCACCTTATGTATCTTTTCTTGTCATTTTGCGTTGATTGGTACCGATCGAGGGCGACACCCGGATGTTTGATGCATACTTATAACCCAGATTGAATACTAAAAAAAAAGCGCTTTTCGCTCGAGGCCCGCTGTGCCCAAGTTCAATTCAATAATCCTGCTTTTCATTTGTCTTTCGCTGTCGTCCTCTCTGCTGGCTGAACCGGCTACCTGGGAGCAACACTCCAAGCGTATGGAGCTGGCCCGATTTGTGGACTATTGGCAGGAAGACACCCGCCGCGCGCTTCAGGATGTGCAGGCACTGCCTGACGAGGCGTGGACGGCCTCCGGCAACGAAAGCGCCAATTTTGGCTATGGCACTGACGTGTACTGGTTCCGGTTTCAGGTGAGTAATGTCTCCGGAGCTGAAACCATGAGCTTCATGGAAATCGGGTATCCTGTGTTGGATTACATCGAAGTTTACCTGCCAGGGTCTTCGGGAGCGCTCATTCTGGGCGACAAGCAACCCTTTTATGAGCGTCCTATTCATCATCGCAATTTTGTTGTGCCGCTGCTCTTACCGGAGGGTGAGACCGTCACGGTCTATCTGAGAGTGGACACCACCAGTTCCATGCAGGTGCCGCTGACGCTTTGGAATCAGGATGCTTTCCATGCTTCAGGCCAGGCTCGCAGCATGCTCGAGGGCATCTACTATGGTTTGGTGTTGGTGATGGTTCTCTACAATCTGTTCGTCTTTCTGGCGGTGGGCGAACGTAGCTTTCTTTACTACGTTGGCTACATCACTGCTATGCCGTTATTTCTGGCCAGTCTGCATGGCGTTGGTTTCCAGTACCTGTGGCCGGAAGGCACCTGGTGGAATGATCAGTCGATCATTGTCTTTCTCAACCTGGTGATACTGTTCGGCGGCGCGTTCAGCATCCGGTTTATCGGCGTTACGCCGGAGAACCATCCCTGGTTGAATCGCTGGACGGTGGCCCTGGTGATGATTGCTGGTTTGTCCGCAGCGGCCGGTTTAATCGTGCCTTACAGGCACATGATTCTGCCCACCATCCTGATGGCGGCGGTGGGTTGTACAACCATGCTGGCACTGAGTGTCGTGCGCTTGGTGAAAAGGGATCCGGCTGCCCGATACTACACCGTTGCCTGGGTGTTCATGCTGTCTGGCGGTATTGTGCTGGCCTTGAACAAGTTCACTTTTCTGCCACGCAATCTGCTGACCGAGAACGCCACCCAGGTGGGCTCCGCACTTGGGGTTATCCTGCTGTCGCTGGCCCTCGCCGATCGCCTGAACCGAGAAAAGAAGCGTGCCTTTGCCGCGCAACAGAACATGTTCCGGGAAGAGCGCAAGGCGCGACTGGCTCAGGAAAAATCCCTGCGGGTTCAGCAGGAGGCCAACACTATGCTGGAACAGCGGGTTCAGGAGCGAACCCGGGATCTGGAGTCGTTGAACGAGCAGTTGCTGGAGCTCAATGCCAAAGACCCGTTAACCGGGCTTAAGAATCGTGGCCACTTTGACAAAGCATTCCAGTCTGGTGTGGTGCAGGCCTTTCGTTTTGAAGAGGTGATTTCGCTTCTGGTTCTTGATATTGACCACTTCAAGAGCTTCAACGATACCTACGGCCACCTGGTGGGCGATGACTGCCTGAAAATGGTGGCGAGTTGCATCCAGAGACATGTTACCCGGCCGCAGGATCTGGCCGCTCGCTACGGGGGTGAGGAGTTTGTGGTGTTGTTGCCGGATACCCCAGTCGAAGGGGCGGCAAAGGTTGCCGAGCGCATTCGCGCGGAAATCGAGAAAACGGCGTTCCGGGTGTCAGGCGAGATGTTACACCTGACCATCAGCATCGGTATTTGTAGTGTCTTGCCGGCCCGGGCCGATGCCACCAAAGAGATTTTCGCCTGTGCTGACGAAGCGCTCTATGAAGCCAAAGGCCAGGGCCGTAACCGGGTGGTTACAAACCAGGCCAAAGGTCAGGCCATCAGCGCCGCGCCTGCGGTGTAATCGTGCATGGATAACCGGGAGATCAACGGCGAGGGATGATCGGCCTCCAGTGCGTAAGCAATCTCAAGCAGGGTGCGCTCATCGCCATGCCGGGCCATCAACTGTATGGACACCGGCAGGCCATCGCGGGTCAGGCTCATCGGGACCGAGATGGCCGGGGCCCCGGTGGCGTTCGCCAGTGGCGTGAAACATACGTAGTGGGTCAGCCGCTCAAACAGCGTGTCAAAAGGCACGGTCGGGCTGAAGTGGCCCAGCTTAGGGGTGGTGTGGCCCAACACCGGCGTGAGTACCGCGTCGAACGTCGCCATGTGCCGGGCGTAGTCATGCCAGGAACGCTTCAGGCGCCAGAGCGCTGCGGGCAGGTTCAGGCATTTGCGCCGGAACATCCGGTCCAGTCCGTTGGTCAGCCCGTCGACTTTGCGTTTATCAAACCCCGGGTGTACCAGCTTTCGGCCCCGGACTTTCACGCCGAACGCCAGCATGGCCCAATAAAGTGTGAAATCCTCCGGGAAGGAGCGGGCGACGGGAACCTCGATGGGTTCAATGATGTGGCCGAGCTTTTCCAGGTACCGGGCGGTATCCTCGACTGTGCTCCGGGTCACCGGATCGGTTTTGTGGCCATTAATGGAATCCAGCACCAGGCCAATGCGCAGCTGCTTGCCAGAGGGCCCGAAAACCTGACCGATGGCTGGCAGTCTGGGGTTTCGAAAGTACTCTTCTGCCGCGGCCATAAATCCTGCGGTATCGCGCACAGATCGTGTCACCACACCATCGCTGACGATGTTGATGGGCAGGGTTTTGGCGGCGTCGTTATCAACCACCCGGCCCCGGGTCGGCTTCAGGCCGATCAGGCCGCAACAGGCGGCTGGTATCCGGATGGAGCCACCGCCGTCGTTGGCGTGAGCTAAGGGTACAACGCCGGCCGCTACCATCGCCGCCGAGCCACCGGATGAGGCGCCCGATGAAAACAGCGGGTTCCAGGGATTTCGGGTTGGCTGGCCGTGGGCAGGCTCTGTGGTCGCGTTGAAGCCGAACTCCGGCAGCGTGCTCTTGCCGAGGCAGAGGAAGCCCTGGGCCAGCAACTGTTGGGCAAACGGGCTGGTCTTGTCGGCAGGTGAAGCCGGGACTGCGGCAGAACCATGGCCGGTGGGCAGGTTCTGCACATCGGTATTGTCTTTGATAAAGGTGGGCACCCCGGCGAAGGGGGCGTCTGCCTGTCCGGGCCTGGCGGCCGCGCTCAGGCATCGCTCATAGTCTTCCGCTACCACGCCGTTCAGTATGGGCTGGGCGATCTGGGCCCGGGCTATCGCGGCCCGGGTGACTTCCAGAGTGGACACCTCACCGGACCGTATGCGCGCAGCCAGGCTGGTCGCGTCGTCGTGGCCAAGTGCGTCATCCCTAAAACAATGAAAGGGCGTGGGGCGGTTGTCGTTCATGGTTTACTCCAGAGGATTCGATGGCTCAAACCATAGCTCACCTTCAAACCCGACGACATGTCATTTCAGGTATCCCGTCACAGGCCGGAAACAAACCTTTGGGCCTGGCTTGATTCCCGTCACTATTAATCCCCATGATCAGCCAGTAAGCTGATCAGCCAACTTGCTGACCCAGAATGTATAAATGGATCTGATCGAACCCGCTGTCCGAATCTTTCTCGGCGTATTTTTTTTGATGATTGGCCTGCAGTTCACGGCGAGGTCGCTGGGGCTGTATGCGCGCATGGGTTTTACTCACATTCACTATGGAAAGCGAGGACAGGCGAGCTGGTGGCACCGGCACACCTTTAACCTGTTCCGGGCCGCTATCTTGCTGATCTGTCTGGCCCGCATCGGCATTGATCTGAATGCCTGGCTAGGAGTTTTGCCCTGGCTGTATCAGTGGCCGGTATTGCTGGTGGGGGTTGCCTTGCTGCTGGGGTCGTTCACCGCAGTCAATTACCTGCAGGCTTACATGCACGAAGATTGGCGCTCCGGGGTTGATCCGCAAGCAAAGCGCACGAAGCTTTTGACGGAAGGGCCCTATGCCCGCACCAGAAATCCTGTGTTTCTGGCCATTATGGTGGGACAGTTCGGGTTTTTCCTGGCGCTACCGAGCGTGTTCTCGCTGGTTTGCCTGATTGCGGGCGTGTTGGTAATTACCCGGCAGGCCAGGGTAGAAGAGCAAGCCCTGGCACTGCATTTTGGTAACACCTATGAGGCCTACCGGGCAAGAGTGCCGCGCTGGTTTTGAGGGGCATCAGGATGCCTGCTTGCGGGCTTCCTTGATGACATCGTAGGCGTGGCTGATTTCCCCGGTGCGCTCCTCGGCCATCTCTCGCATGCTCTCCGGCATGCCACGCCCGGCCATTTTATCCGGGTGGTTTTCGCTCATCAGCTTGCGGTAGGTGCGTTTAATGTCGGCATCCGACGCGGACGGCGAAACCCCGAGCACTTTGTAAGCATCGTCAATCTGCTGGCCAGAAGAATAGTTCTGGTTGCCACCGGCGCGCCCGGCATGGGCTCCTCGCAGCATAGCTTCAAGCTGATCGACCTGACTTTCGGGCAGGCCCAGGCCGCGAGCAACACGCACCAGCATATCGTGCTCGGCCGGGTGCACCTCGCCGTCGGCGGCTACTGCCGACACCTGAACCTGCAGGAACATCTGCAACAGAGCAGGCTGGCGGCCAGAACTGCGCAGGAACTGATTCAGCTCGGCATCCAGATCAAAATCCGGAGATTTACCCCGGTTGAATGCTTCCCGGGCTATGGTTTTCTGATCTTCATTGAGCCGGAACCGGACAAACACGGTTTCGGCAAGCTCGATTTCATCGCGGGTGACTACGCCGTCGGCTTTGCATAACGCACCCATGACAGCGAAGACGGATTCGATAAAATTGGTCTGAAGACCCTGAATCTTGCCAATCAGCCGGCTTTTCGCCCGCTGAAACAGGAAAGCGCCAAGCGCTGCACCGACGAGAAGTCCCGGAAAACGGCCGATGGCGTAGCCGATCAGGCCACCGAAAATCATTGCAAACAGCATTCAGAAGTCCTTAGAAAGTAAATCAGTCTGTAGAATATACGTGTTTTTGGTCCTCGCTTCATGAACTGGCTTTCATTCATCGGTTCCAAACTCTTGAAACTCTGACCAGGCATTACAATATTCTGCTTATGACTCTTGATCTGTTTGACTCCGGCCCCGCTGACTGCATGCAGGAACGACTGGGCGAAGACTTGGTGGTTTTGCGACGGTTTGCCCGGGACACCGCGCCGGCTTTGATGACCACCGTGGCGGCCGTCGCCGCACAGGCGCCGCTCCGTCACATGGTGACGCCCGGAGGCCATTCAATGTCGGCGGCCATGACCTGTGCCGGAGCTCTGGGTTGGGTGACCGATGCCAGGGGCTACCGTTACCAGGGTTGTGATCCTGAAACTGGTCGGCCCTGGCCGGTCATGCCTGAGATTTTTGCGGAGCTGGCACGGCAAGCAGCTGCTGCAGCGGGCTTTCCGAATTTTGTGCCGGATGCCTGTCTGGTGAATCGCTACCAACCCGGGGCTAAGATGGGCTTGCACCAGGACAAAGACGAAAAAGATCTGTCCTGGCCCATAGTGTCTGTGTCATTGGGACTGCCCATCGTGTTTCAGTTTGGCGGACCAAAGCGCAGTGACCGGCCGCAACGAATTGTGTTGGAACATGGGGATGTGGTGGTCTGGGGTGGTTCGGCCAGATTGCACTATCACGGGGTGTTGACCCTGAAAGCCGGTCAGCACCCGCTGACCGGCGGCTTCCGCTATAACCTTACCTTTCGCAAAGCCGGTTAGCGCCTCATTGCAACCAGGCGACCAGCAGACCGGCGCCAAGCGATAAAACCATCGGCCCACCCACCATTATGCCGGTCTGGCGGTTGCCAACAACCCAGGCAATGCCCGACTTCACCATATTGTTCATGGCGGCTGCGATAACAATGCCCAGTACAGCGGCATCCATCCCCAAGCCATCGTTTGACATTCGGGTCAGCGAGAGGGTGATGGCGTCAACATCGGCAATGCCGGAGGTGGCCGCAAGGGCGTAGATGCCGGCATCGCCAAAGGCGTTCTTGAGGAATTCGCCCAATAGAAGAATGATCATAAGCAACAGGCCGAACACCAGCGCCGACGACAGGTCCAGAGGGTTTTGGGTCAGGCTGGGCTGGCTGATGTGGAGTTGTTGCGAATGTCTGGTCCAGATATACAGCGCGGGACCGTACAACAGAAGGGTCATCACCACTACCGGCCAGATCAGGCTGGGCAACAGTGCCGCATTGATCACCAGGCAATACACCAGAATGCGGGGGAACATGGTGCCACAGGCAATGAGGATGCCGGCGGCAAACTGCGGATGAAAATCCGGATTCTTGGCGGATTGCCGGGAAAAATGCAGCGTCAGAGCGGTTGACGAACTGAGGCCGGCGAACAGGCTGGTAAAAAGAATGCCCTTGCGGGCGCCGGCAACCCGAATCGCAAAATAACCCACAAACGAGATGGAGGCGATCATGACCACCATCCACCAGATTTCCCGGGGGTTGAGCACGCCGCCGGGGCCCATGGGCTCGTTCGGCAGCAGCGGTAGCATCACCACAGAGATCAACAACAGTTTCAGCGCTGCGTCCAGCTCGTGGGCCTGCAGCTCCAACACCCAGCCATGAATCTCTTCTTTATTATCAAGGATGATGGCGGTGACCACAGCGGCGGCGGTCGCGATCACCGGGTCCACCGCCACCGCCACTGCACCAAAACAAAAGGTCAGCAGCATGCCGACCATGCCGGTGATACTGAAATTACGGATGTGTTCCAGGCGCTCACTGTAAGCAACCAGGCCCATGGCTACCACGCTGAGCAGCAACACAGGAAAGGCCCAGGCGGTAATTTCAGCCGCCAGCACGGCCGAGATACCGCCTAGCAGGCCGATCAACGCGAATGTGCGAATGCCGGCAATGCGCTCGCCGGATTTCTGCTCCCGGGCGCCCCAGCCCCGCTCAAGACCAATAATGGCACCAAGCAACAGGGCAATAGCCAGATTGATCGTGGTCTGATTGGCATTCAGAAACTGGTTTGCTACATCATCCATCGGGGCGGCTCTCCGGCCAGTGGTTTGGTTAATCCATGCATTCTATGCAACATTGGAGGGCAGAATCACCCTGAGAAGTCATTGATATGACCTATGCCAAAGATAATACTGGCAATGCACGTCACACTAACAATCACAATGACTAACGAGGCGAGGCAACGATGTTACGAATAGTAGCCTGTATTGACGGTTCCCAGGCCGCACCAGCGGTATGCGATTACGCAGCATGGGCCAGCCGGCACATGGACACACCCCTGATGCTGATGCACGTTCTGGACGAGGAGCGGTATCCGGCGGAACCAGAGCTCGATCTGGCAGGCAGCATTGGCCTGGGTAGCCGGGAACATTTGCTGGATGAGCTGGCGGAACTGGACCGGAAGCGCGCCAAGCTGGCGCTCGAGCATGGTCATCACCTGCTGGATGAGGCTGAAGCCAGAGTCAAAGCGGCGGGCGTTGCCGAGGTCGTCAAGCGTCAGCGCCACGACAATCTGACCGAGTCACTGGTGGCGCTTGAGAAAGAGTCCCGCCTGTTTGTGCTTGGCCTGCATGGCGAGAGCAGTTCCGACCGGGACGTGCATGTTGGCAGTCAGCTCGAGACGGTCCTGCGCAGTGTTCAGCGTTCAGTTTTGCTGGTGCCTGAGCAGTTCGTCCAGCCGAAAAGCGCCATGTTGGCCTTCGATGGCAGTGCCACCGCCTTCCGAGGCGTGGAGCTGATGGCTCAGAGCCCGGTGTTGAAGGGCATGCCACTGCACCTGGTGATGATCGGTGCCGACACCGCAGATCGATGGGAGCAGCTGAAAAAGGCAGAGCAGATGTTGTCGGAGCTGGGTGTTGAGATCACACTCGCGATCCGTGCCGGCGACGTAGAGCCCACGCTGCACGCTTATCAGGACGAGCATGATATTGATATCCTGGTGATGGGTGCTTATGGCCATTCCCGTATTCGTCAGTTCCTGGTGGGCAGCACCACAACCACCATGTTAAAAACCGCCAAAAAACCGCTGGTGGTGATTCGGTAGCCAGGAAGCCCGAGAGTATGTCTGGTTCGCAGCCTTCCGCACTTATTGCCCGTTTGGGCATCCTGTTCATGCTGGGGCTTCTTGCCGGGTGTGCCCGTGGTTTGCCGCCGGTCGACCACGGCCCGGTTCTGGCGCTATCTTCTGACACGGAATCCTTCGTTATGGATCAGCGCCGGATGCAACTTGATCCCGACTCACCTTTATCCGCTTTCCAGTTACTCGACACGGGCCGCGATGCCTTCACGGTTCGCGCCGCCCTGATCGAAGCCGCCAGCCATCGAATCGATGCCCAGTATTACATCTGGAACGACGACGACAGTGGCCGCTATCTGGCGGGACGCCTGGTCACTGCGGCCGATCGCGGTGTTCAGGTTCGCCTGCTGCTGGACGACATCAATGTAGCGGGCAAAGAATCGCTGTTTGCCATGCTCGAAGCCCACCCCAATATCGCGATCCGTATTTTCAATCCATCGTCATCCCGCAATGGTGCCGGGCGCTGGCTTTCGTTCATTACGGATTTCGATCGCATCAATCGGCGCATGCACAACAAAACCTTTGTGGTGGACGACCAGGTTGGTATTGCTGGTGGCCGTAACATTGGTGACGAGTATTTTGATGAAGATCCGCAGCTGAACTTCCGTGACCGTGACGTGATGGTGCTGGGCCCGCTGGCTGCGGACATGACCAGGAACTTTGAGGCCTACTGGAACAATCGCTGGGCTTATCCGCTGAGTCAGCTTTATAAGCTTCCGGACTCTGAACAGGCTGTGTACCACCTGTCCTCGCTGAGCCGGGCGACCACCGGGCCATTGGCATTCAAGACAGCGCTGCCGCGGGGCAGAGCCGGTGCCGAGCAACTGCTCGAAACCTGGTTTGCCGCCATGATTCAGGCGGAAGGCGAGCTGGTGTTTGACCCTCCACCGGAAAATCCCGACGCGCCGGCGAATACGCCAAGAGCCACCGCGAATGCGCTTTTCCGACTGACCGAAGCCGCCCGCTCGGAAATTCTGATTGAATCGGCCTATCTGATCCTGGCCGAGGCTCAGCTGGAAGGGTTGGATAATCTGAACAATCAGAGCCTGAGGGTTACTGCCCTGACCAATTCCCTGGCCACCAACGATCTCGTGCCAAACCATTCCGGCTACGCACGCTGGCGGCGCAGCATGCTGGAGCAGGGCATCACTCTGCATGAGCTGCGCCCGGATGCACCCGCCTGCAAACGCTGGGTCACTAACCGGCAGGCCTGTGATCAGGGTATGGTCAGCCTGCATTCCAAGGCGGTGGTGTTCGATCGGGAAACCCTGTTCATTGGCTCCTTTAACGTCAATCTGCGGTCGATCTACCTGAACGGGGAGACGGTGCTGATCATTCGCAGCCCCGAGCTGGCCCGAACAGTGGCCGAGGATATTGACGATGCCCTGAAACCGGAGAACAGCTGGCAGGTGACGGTGGGTGCGGACGGCAGGATGGTCTGGACGTCACAGAACCAGGAGTGGCACCGGGAACCGGAAGTCGGCTTCTGGCGCCGGGCAGCCTCACGGATGTTGTCCTGGTTGCCTATCGAGAAATACCTGTAGAACCTCAGGCGATGGTCGCCTTCGTACTCGTATAACTGCTGCTTCGGACGACTCCGGTCTCAAACTAGCGGCAGTGCCAAAAGTCATGTGTAACTGTCCGGTAATTCCATCTTGAGTTATGCGATAGAGGCCCTCAATAATTCAATCTAATAGTCAGATCCAGATTTTGCCCATCGTATGAAAAGCTGGCGGCCTCGAATGAAGGCGCACTCATCGCAGCCTCTGCGCCACTTGAAAAGCCATAGCCTTCCGTGGGGACCCCTAGAAAGTTGGTGTTGAGCTTGCCATCCCTATTTTCATCATGGATGACGGCCAATGCATAGGTTCCTGGAGGGACATCCAGGAAGCTACAACGCGCCTGCGCATCTCGAATTTTAATCATTATTATATTGGTCGCGGAGTTCAAAAACTCATTAGGGAAACCCGCTGGCGATTCGAAAAGCGCGCAAGCTATGGTCCCGGTGCTGTTTTTAATGTTCGGAATTTCCACATGGATTCCAGGGCATGATGATTGGGCGAAGACGACGGCGGGAAGATTTGTAAACGCCAACACAAAGCCCAGTGCTACATGCCTAAGCCCCATGGAGTAACGAATCACGGTAAGCATGGCGGTGGAGGTCAATGCTGATTTCTGGTTATTGGACTTACTCAGTAGTGCCCTCATAACCCTGATCTCCCTGGCTAGGCTGTAGGTACCCCCACTTTCGCTAGGGGAAGGCGACCATCTTTTGCTGGCTTTCGTCCCAGAGTTTGAGCCGAAAGGTGTGCAGGCTCTGTCGCAAGGTCAAAGGCTCTTTGGCGCGCATAGCGGAAACCTCGTCGTAACAATCGGGCAGACGATAATTGGGAATTCGGGCATTGAGATGGTGGATATGGTGATACCCGATGTTCGCCGAAAACCAGCGCAAAATAGTCGGCAATTGGTAGAAAGAGCTGCCCTCCATCGCGGCCCGCAGCGGATCCCAGTCACCTTTTCGGGCCCAGTAACCACCTTCGAACTGATGCTGGACGTAAAACAGCCAGATGCCGCCCATACCCGCCAGCCACAGTACAGGCAGCTGAATCAATAAATAAGTCTGCCAGCCGATCGTTTGGGCGGCGATCAGGAATACACCAACGATAGCAAGATCCGTGAACAATACGCTCTTACGCTCTTTGTGCTGCACTTTCCGACTCGGTAGACGGTTGCTTAGCAAGAAATTGAAAATGGCGCCGAAGCCCAGGAGCACCACAGGATTACGGTATAGCCTGTAAAGCAAACGCTTAAGCCTTGGCGACTGGTTGTATTCACGCAGGGTGAGCGTCCAGATGTCGCCAAAGCCTCGGGTGTCCAGATTGGCGTAGCTGACATGGTGGCGAAGGTGGCTCAGGCGCCAGTCGTCGAATGACGTAAAGACGAGGATTCCCAAAAGGCGCCCTATCCAAGTGTTGGCGCGCTTGGATGGCAGGAACGAACCATGGACGCAATCGTGGAACAAAATGAAAAGGCGGACCAGAAATGCGGCCGCCACCACAGAGAGCGCCAGTGTCCATAAATAGGAAAATTCGTGCCGGATAGAAAAGACCATCAAATACCACAGGCCAGCGTAAGGGACCAGCGTATTGATGAGCTGCCAGGTTGCCTTGCCACGACTGGAGGTGCGGTAGGGGTGCAGTGCCGGACGCGCATCCGGCCACGAGGAATTGGCTTGCATATCGACTCCATTCGATTTTTTTTGGTTCTCGGGCGCTTGAGATCCTTTGCGCTCAGATCAAGCACACGCGGATCAAAATGCTGTTGATCCCTGGAATTCAATTTTGACTACTCATTAGCCATGTTATGCCCTCTGAACCCGTCAGACAACGGCGCATGGAAGCAAAAATTAAAGCATAAGAAAAGATTGGTAAGGGTTGTCCAGTCCGGATTCGCTAAAGTGCGCAGCGTGCGTCCACAATCGAAGACGGGAGTTTCTCCGACTTTCGTCAGAAATTCAGAAAGTTGGAATCGATCACCGAATAGTTAACTTTCTCAGGAGGATGTAGCCAGATCACGTGAGAAGGTGCGTCTTCAACCTTCAGGGCTTTTCATATCTCAACAAACAAACAAACAGACTGGCCGGCCAGCAGCGCGGGTGTCGGAGCTACGCTGCGAAGACGAATGATCTTTGCTGTCCAAAAACCAATTCAGATTGGGTGAGGTTGTCTCAAACTAATGGCGATTGTCCCAATGTACATTATTCCTGGCGAACCTCAGGCGACGTTCCCGGCCGCCACCCCGGAGGCCCAGGCCCACTGAAAATTATGCCCGCCCAGGTGCCCGGTCACGTCCACGACTTCGCCAATAAAGTACAGGTTGGGCTGATCCAGCGCGGCCATGGTTTTGGACGACAGCTGGCGGGTGTCGACGCCGCCGAGTGTGACTTCGGCGGTCCGGTACCCCTCCGTACCCGCCGGTTGGATGGTCCAGTCGCCCAGCCTCCGGGCAATGTGTTCAATCTCCGCATTGCAGTATGCCTGCAACGGCCCGCTCCACCCCTGCAGTTCATTGAAAGTTTGCGCGAAACGCTTGGGCAGATTCTGGTTCAGGTAATGCGCCACCGTGGATTGCGGTTTTTCACTGCGCAGCGTTAACAGGTCGTGCTGAATCTGCTGCGCCGGCAGCAGGTTGATGTGCACCTGATCGCCCGGTTGCCAGTAGCTAGACACCTGCAGCATGGCCGGGCCGCTCAGGCCACGGTGGGTCACCAGCATGGGCTCCCGGAAATGCTGCTGGTGGCAGTGGGCATCCACCGGGCAGCTGAGCCCGGATAATGGCGCCAGTTGCTGTTTCAGCTCCGGGTGCAGGGTGAAGGGCACCAGTCCGGCACGGGTAGGCAGTACGGTCAAGCCAAACTGCGTTGCCACCTCATAACCAAACCCGGTGGCGCCCATGGTGGGAATCGACAATCCGCCGCTGGCAACTACCAGGGATTCGCAGCTGAGCGTGCCGGCACTGGCTTTCAGGGTAAAGCCTGCCGCCACTTGTCGAATACCGGAGACCGACGTGTTCATCCGGATTTCCGCACCGGCCCATTCGCATTCGGTCAGCAGTACCTTAAGAATGTCCTTCGCGCTGTCTTTACAGAACAGTTGGCCCGGGGCTTTCTCTTCGTATTCCACACCGTGGCGGTCCACCAGTTCCACGAAATCCTGAGGCGTATAGCGTTTGAGGGCAGAAATGCAGTAATGGGGGTTATCCGACAGAAAATTCGCCGGCGTGCTGTTCAGGTTGGTGAAGTTGCAGCGGCCACCGCCGGACATCAGGATTTTCTTGCCGGGTTTGTTGGCATGATCCAGCACCAGCACCTTTCGGCCACGGTAACCGGCGGTCGCCGCACACATCAGCCCCGCCGCGCCGGCGCCGATGATGATGACGTCATAGTGTGATGTGGATGCTGTCATTGCCTGCTCGCTGCTGCTAAAAACCGGCGGGCAGTATATCAGCCTCAGGGCAGCTGCACGGAACCTTCCATGAAGAAGGCGGCCTGTCCGGCGATGGCCACGCGTTCGCCGTTCAGCTCACAGCGCAGTTCACCACCGCGAGCCGAGAGCTGCCGCGCCTGCAGCGTGGTTTTGCCCAGCCGCTTGGCCCAGTAGGGCGTCAATACGCTGTGGATCGAGCCGGTTACCGGGTCTTCGTCAATACCGACGCCCGGTGCAAAGTATCGACTGACGAAATCACAGTGTTCACCCTCAGCGGTGACAATCAGGCCCTGGTTGCCCAGTTGTGCCAGCTTGCGGATATCCGGGGCGGCGGATCGGACCTCCGCCTCAGACTTGAGAACCACCATGTAGTTGGTGTCGTTGGGAACGAAAAAGGCGTCATCCGGCGCGCCTAGCAGCGCTTCGGTAATCAGCGCCGGCGTGGGGCAGCGCTCGAAGGCCAGGTTCGGAAAGTCCAGCTCCAGCCAGCCGTCCGGTTTTTGCGCCACCGCCAGTGGCCCGGACTCTGACTGAAAGCGAACGATGCTGTGGGGCCAGTCCAGCTTGTTAAACACTACCCAGGCCGATGCCAGCGTGGCATGGCCACACAGCGGCACCTCGGCAGTGGGCGTGAACCAGCGAATGCGGAAGTCTGCGTCATCAAGTTCTGGTGTTGCCACCAGAAAGGCCGTTTCCGACAGGTTGTTTTCCCCGGCAATGGATTGCAACAAGGCGTCCGGCAGCCAGCCTGGCAGCGGCATGACGGCGGCCGGGTTGCCACCGAACAGTTCGTTGCTAAAGGCGTCTATCTGGTAGATCGGTGTGTTTATCATTGGTCCTTATTCCTTAATTGCACCGGGTCCAGCAGACCGGCGGCAATGGCAATGCCGGTCACATCCGGCAGTCGCTCCGCACCCAGCCGCTTCATCACCCGGGCGCGGTACAGGTCGATGGTCTTGACGCTGACGTCCAGCTGCTCGGCAATTTCCCGGCTGGTGTAACCCTGGGCCAGAGGCAGGAAGACGTCGCGCTCGCGCCGGGTCAGGGTGCTGATCAGGGCTTCGGTATCGTCGCTGACGGGGCTATTCTGCTGAGCCGCTGAGGTCCCCTGCAGCGCTTGCTGTACGCTGTCCAGAAGCAGCTGTTCGTTGAATGGTTTCTCGATGAAATCGAAGGCGCCAGACTTGAACGCCCGCACCACGATAGGGACGTCAGCGTGGCCGGAAATAAAGATAATGGGTACATTCAGATCCCGCTTCTGCAGTTCCTCCTGCACATTCAGCCCGCCCAGCCCGGGCATGCGGATGTCCAGCACTACGCAGCCGGGGCGACAACCTGCCACCGCATCCAGAAACTGCCGGCCATCACTGTAGGCGTTGACTTCAAGCCCTACGGATTCCAGCAACCACTGGGTCGATTCCAGCATGCCGGCATCGTCGTCGACCACATACACGGTGTTGGCGGGTGACTGGGGGTTACCGGGCATCGGGGGGTACTCCTGAGTGATTTTTCTGAATGCAGCGCAGATTGTTGGCTGGGAACCGGCAGATCAACGCAAGCCCGCCGGTTTCTCTTCGGGTGGCATCAAGGAAGCCACCGAAACCTTCGATGATCGAGCGACTCATGGATAAGCCCAACCCCAGGCCTTTGGGTTTGCTGGTGTAGAACGGCTGGAACATCTGGCGGATGCCTTCGTCACTTAGCCCGTTACCTTCATCGGAAACTTGAATGAGGGTTTCCTGCTGGTCGTTCACGCAGGTGCTCACCACAATGCGTGAGGTTCCGGCGCTGCCCGGGTCCGGGTTGGCCTCGACGTTGGCTTCGATGCCGTTACGAATCAGATTGATCAGTACCTGTTCCAGCAAGACCGGGTCGGCGGTAATGACGGGCGAGTCCGCCGCCAGATTTTCATACAGCCGCACGCCGTTCTTGTCGGCCTCCCACTGGCAGAGGCGCACAACGTCGGTGATCACGGCGTTCAGCGCGACTGGCCCCATGCGCTTCTCACCCTTGCGCAGAAAGGCCCGCAGCCGTTTGATCACTTCTGACGCCCGATTGGCGTGGTGCACGATTTTCTGCAAGCCATCGTCAACTTTGATGAGCTTGTCCGGCTGCTGGTCGGCTTCTTTCAGGAAGCGCTGGCTGGCCGAGGCAAAGTTCACGATCGAGGCCAGCGGCTGATTCATCTCATGGGCAATACTGGAGGCCAGCTCGCCCAGGGTAGCCAGGCGGGCGGTGTGGGCCAGTTCGTCCGCGAGCAGGCGGGTCTGCTCCTCTGATGCCACCCGGGCGGTAATGTCGCGGGACACGCTGATGACCTCCACTACGGCGCCGGTGTAGGTCTCGCGAATGGCCCGGCTGGCAATCTCGAACCAGCGCCGGCTGCCATTCCGGTGCAGGATCTCCAGGGTCATGGTGGCGTAGCCGTCTTCCCGCAGCCGGTGCCGGGTCAGGGCCAGCTGTTCTGCAACATGTTCGCCCTGAAACACCATTTCGAGTGCCTGCCCCCGCAATTCTTCCGGCCAGTAACCCAGCAGTCGCCAGGACGCTGGCGTGGCGTCAATGAAGCGGCCATCCGGCGCGTGACGGGAAATCAGGTCGGTGGTGTTCTCGGTTATCAACCGGTACAGGCGGCTGGAGCGGACGGCTTCTTCCTGGGCAAGTATGTCCTGTGTGGCGTCACGCCCGCGTATCAGCACCTGCTGGCTGTGTGGGTCCGGAATGAAGCACCACAGGCAGATAGTGCCGGTAAACCGGGATTCGACGTTCTCGATGGCACGCCCCTGTTCGAGTGCCGATGCGACCAGTGCTCCGGCGTTTACCGGCAGTAACTGGCCAGCGGTGCTCAGCTGTGCTTTGTTTAATAAGGCATCCGCTGAGGCATTCGTGGTTAGCACGTCGGCCCTGTCGTTCACGATCAGGGTGGGGTGCGGGTCTTTGGCCAGTAGTGGGCTGAAAGCGATCGGGTTTTTAGATGGGCTCATAGAGTTATAGTAAATATCCTATAATACCATGGTAGAGTTTCTAGTATTGTTGCTGTGATCTACCATTTCCGGCAGTTTGAAGTATAGCTGCTTTGGCTATTCTTCTGAATACGCCATAAGCCATAAGAACAACATCCGAGTTAGAGGACCACGCCAATGACTTCGATCTTTGACCAGGGCCTTGCGCCCCGGGACGCCAATTACGCTGTTCAGTCCCCCATTGATTTTATCGAGCGCACGGCCAGTGTGTATCCGGATTATCCCGCGATCATTCACGGTGCCATCCGCCGCAACTGGGCCGACACCTATAGCCGTTGTCGCCGCCTGGCCTCCGCCCTCAAGGGCCGAGGAATTGGCAATGGCGATACGGTAGCCGTCATGCTGCCGAACATTCCCGCCATGGTCGAGTGCCATTTCGGTGTGCCCATGGTTGGCGCGGTGCTGAACACCCTGAACGTACGCCTGGATGCCGAGGCCATCGCCTTCATGCTGGAGCACGGTGAGGCCAAGGTGGTGATTGCCGACCGGGAATTCGGTCAGGTGGTCAAAGACGCGATTCGTCATCTCGAGCACAAGCCGCTGGTGATTGATGTCGACGACCCGGAATACGGAGAGGGCGTTCAGGTCAGCGATCTGGACTATGAAGCGTTCCTGCAGGAAGGTGATCCGCAATTCCAGTGGAGCTTTCCCGCTAACGAGTGGGATGCTATCTCCCTGAACTATACCTCCGGCACCACCGGCAACCCGAAGGGTGTGGTGTATCACCACCGCGGCGCGTACATCAATGCGCTCGGCAACCAGGCCGTCTGGTCGATGGGCATGCACCCGGTGTACCTGTGGACGCTGCCGATGTTCCACTGCAACGGCTGGTGTTTCCCCTGGACCATCACGGCCATGGCCGGCACCCACGTGTGTCTGCGCCGGGTGGATCCGGAGAGAATTCTGCAGTTGATCCGCGACCATCAGGTGACCCATATGTGTGGCGCACCCATCGTGCTGAATGCGCTGCTCAACGCCTCTCCGGAAGCCAAAGCGGGCATTGATCACGAAGTGAAATCGATGACCGCCGGTGCGGCACCTCCGGCCCAGGTGATTGGTGCCATCGAAGAGCTGGGTATCAAAGTAACGCACGTGTACGGTTTGACCGAAGTATACGGCCCGGTGACCGTGTGTGCCTGGAAGTCTGAATGGGATGAGCTGCCCTTGCGCGAACGCGCCCAGATCAAGGCGCGCCAGGGTGTTCGTTACCACACTTTGGGCGGCACCATGGTGGCTGACTCCAGCAACATGCAACCGGTCCCGAAAGATGGTAAGACCATCGGCGAGATCTTCCTGCGAGGTAACACCGTGATGAAGGGCTACCTGAAGAATCCGTCGGCCACGGAAGAAGCCTTCCGTGGCGGCTGGTTCCACACCGGCGATCTGGCGGTATGGCACGAAGACGGTTATATGGAAATCAAGGATCGCCTGAAAGACATCATCATCTCTGGTGGTGAGAACATTTCCACCATCGAAGTTGAAGACACCCTCTACCGCCACCCGGCGGTGATGGAAGCCGCCGTTGTGGCGCGACCCGACGAAAAGTGGGGCGAAACACCCTGCGCCTTTGTCACCCTGAAGCCCGAGGCCGGCGATGTGTCTGAAGAAGACATTATCGAATTCTGCCGCGAGCATCTGGCCCGGTTCAAAGTGCCCAAAACCGTCGTCTTCTCGGAACTGCCAAAAACATCGACCGGCAAAATCCAGAAGTTCGTGTTGCGGGATCAGGCCAAAGAACTGAATTGATCTTTTGAACGGTGGCGCCGCGCGGTGCCACCGAACCTCGTCACAAAAACAACATTGACTGGCGCACCCGACCGGTGCGCCCGGAGGTAATATCATGCAAATGTTTCACAGAAAGAACGGTGAAGAACAGCCGTTCTGGCCGGCAGGTCCGTTTAAAGTCCGTCTGCCATTTATCCACTATCGCTGGGAATTCGCGGAGATGGTGCAGGCGCTGATCATGTTCGTGGTCAGCCTGGCAATGATTCCGCTCCTGGAAACCTATCTTGGCGTGCCTTATGACGTCGCCCTGGCCTACGTGGTCATCTGTGGCATTGGCTTTATGCTACCGGCGTTGCTGGGCGTGCCCCTGGTGCCGGGCTGGATTACCCCGGGCATTCCGGTAGTACTGCTGTTCCTGTCCGATTACGAACCCGGTCCTGAAGCGATTCAGGCACTGTTTGCCCTGCAGTTTTTGGTGTTTATCATCTTCCTGTTCCTGGGCGTTACCCGGCTGGGCAGTAAGCTGGTGGAGCTGATCCCCCGTTCGATGAAAGGTGGCATTATCATCGGTGCTGGTATCGCGGCGCTCATGGGTGAGATCGAGGCCGGTGGCCGGCTTGCCAACACGCCGATCTCCCTGATTGTTGGCGGTCTGGTCTGCTTGTACCTGATGTTCTCGGTGTCGTTCAAAGGCTTTGTCGACACCAATGTGTTGGCGCGTAAAATCGCCAACTACGGCATGGTGCCGGGTATGGTTGTGGCCATCCTCGTGGGTTTTGCTGTTGGTGAATACGATGTGCCGACTGTTGAATGGGGCATCACCAAGCCGGCTTTTGACCAGCTCTGGAACTACCTGCCGTTCACGGTCGGCTTCCCGGACTTGAACATCTTCCTGTACGCCATTCCGACCGCGGTTATTGCCTACGTCATCGCCTTTGGTGACATCGTGGTCGGGCAATCGCTGATGAGCCGTGTTGATCACCTGCGTAAAGACGAAGACATCGACAACAGCATCGACCGTGCCCACCTGGTAACGGCCATCCGTAACGGTGGCCATGCCTTCTTCGCGCCATACCCGGGTCTCGCCGGTCCGATCTGGACCGCGGTAACCGCGACTATGGCCGAGCGTTACAAGTACGGCCGCAACGCCATGGATTCCATCTACAGCGGGGGTGGCACTTTCTGGATCACTGGCTTTATCGCCCTGTTCATGCTGCCACTGGTGAGCTTCTTCCAGCCGGTGTTGCCGATCGCGCTGTCGCTGACTCTGCTGCTGACGGGTTACATCTGCCTGATGGTTGGCTTTGAGCAACTGGAAAACAACACCGAGCGCGGCATTGCCGGCACCATGGGGGTCGCACTGGCCGTCTATGGCGCGGGCTGGGGCCTGGCGACCGGTGCCGTCCTGTACTTCCTGATTGAGCGCACTCATATGCTCGGATTCACCCCGGATCCCGAAGCACCGGGTGCGAAAGAGAAGAAAGAACACTGAACCTGACGCCGCTGGATTCGGCGGCGTCAACCCACTGTGTGTCCTTGGGAGGCTTTATGCCTCCCTTTTTTGTGGCCGAAAGCCTGGTGCTGACAGTTTGTCATTTTATGACAGCGTGTCGATATTTAATCAGAAACCTCTTTCCGCCGGCTTGAATCGGGAGTTACACTCGGGGTACTGGTGAATAATTATCCAATGTCGAGTTTTCCAAAAACAAACAACAAGCCGACAACAGGGGGTCCAATGACCATCAGTTCCACACCGGACGGCATCGCCGTCAAACCGAGAAATCTGCGCTTTGATCTTAAGGGTGAATTGAAAACCCTGTGGCATGGAAACGACGCCTTCCGCACCGCGTTCTTCAACGCTCTGTCCCTGCAGTTTCCAGATGGCGAACAGCAATTTATCAATGCGGTCCGGCTGTACCGGGATCAGATAGACGATCCGAAGCTGACCGAGGAGATTCGTGGTTTTATTGGTCAAGAGGCGCTGCATAGCCGGGAGCACAAGGACTACAACGACGCCCTGAAAGCGCGGGGTTACGATATCGACGCCCTGGACACACGATTCCGCAAGCACATGGACTGGGTTGGCCGGATGCCGCCGGACCGGCAGCTGGCGGGTACCTGTGGTGCCGAGCACTACACGGCGGTGTTGGCGAACGCGATTCTGAGCCATCCGGACTGGATGGAGGGTGCTACACCCACCATGCAGCGATTGTGGCGCTGGCACGCGATCGAAGAAACCGAGCACAAATCGGTGGCGTTTGACGTTTACCAGGCCTGTGTGGGTAATGAGCGTTTACGCCGGATTGTCTTTCTGTTCGTGACCTGGAACTTCTTCAAGTACACCTTCCTGAACACCTGTAGCCTGCTGAAAACCGATGGCAAACTCTGGAGCGTGAAAACCTGGCTCGGGGGGCTGAACTTTCTGTGGGGGCGGCCTGGCGTGTTGCGTAAATGCTTGCCGGAGTTCTTCGCCTATATGCGCAAGGGTTTTCACCCGTGGCAACAAGACAACCGGACGCTCGTGCAACAGAATCTGAAAGAGCTTGAAGTGTGAGTGTTGCATCCGGGTGCTGAAATTTTCACCAGCTTGTGCAAAACTGTAGCGCATTAAAAAACATGACAAGAAAGGGCTCGCCCGCCTGAGGCGCGGCCCGCACCCGGAGACACACAGCATGCGCGTAGGCCTGATTGTTGATTCCGCCTGTGACCTGCCTTATGACTTTGCCCGCAAGCACGACCTGTTCGTGTTGCCGGTCACCGCGATTATCGACGGCCAGACCTATACCGACAAACATGATCCCGTACGCACTCAGGAGTTCTACCTGAGTGGCTTGCTGGACAAAGCTCATGAGGCGGAAACCCGGGCCTTTACAGTGGAACAGATTCATGACCTGCTGATGGAGCAGGTTGTGACGGAATTTGACGTGGCCATCTGCGAGACTGTCACCAAAAATCGTAGCCAGATCTTTCAGAACGCCACTGAAGCGATGAATTCCGTGATGGCGCATTATGAGGGTGCCCGCAAGGCAGCTGGCCGGGATGGCAAGTTCTCCATGCGGGTCATCGACAGCAAGCAGATTTTTGCCGGGCAAGGGTTACTGGCGGCTCACACCCTACGGCTGATTGGCCAGAACGTGTCCAAGAACGCCCTGCGCCAGGAAGTGGAATCGTTTACCGACAAGATCTACACCTGTGTGATCCCCCGCGATTTGCATTATATCCGCGAGCGCGCGCGCCGTCGTGGCGATAAGAATGTTTCGGCATTGGCGGCCTTTCTCGGTAAAGCGCTGAACATCACTCCAGTGATCTTCGGCCGCGGCGTTGAAGGCAAGCCTGTGGTCAAGACTCGCCACTTCGACATGGCCGTTGAGAAAGTGATGAATTACGCAGCAGCCCGCGTAGACGCCGGTTTGCTGACCCCTTATGTCAGTCTTTCCTGTGGTCTGAGCTGGACCGATATCGAAGATCTGCCAGGGCTGAACCGATTGCGGGATGCCTGTGAACGCCATGGCGTGGAGCTGCTGTTATCGCAAATGGGCATCACCAGCGCGATTTATGTAGGCCCCGGAAGTATCTGCTTGGCCCTTGCGGCTGAGCCCCATGCTTTCAACGATTTTCAGTAATAGTAGTCGTGGCCGGTTTGCCTGACTGGCCCTGCGATACCTTCCTTCAGGTAATTCAGGCAAACCCGCCTTTGCCCGGTTCGTGTTAGCCTCACAATCAAATTTCAGGACCCCCCGTCAAAGGATGCCAGGTTTATGACCAAAACCACCCAAAACCTTGTTGATACTCTGTTGGAAGCACACGTCAAACACGAGATGGCCGCGTTGAAAGGGGCGAAGCTGCAGAAGTTTCTTGATCAGGAGGTGGACGAACTTCTGAACCACGCCGATAGGATCACCCTGAACCGACTGACCAGTGTTGATCAAATTATGGGTGTGATCCGGCGGATTGTCGTCGACATGGAGCTGGACGCGGGCATCCCGGAACTGGCGGCAGAGATGGCGAACGAGGTGATGAAGGCTCAGGTGCAATCTGACACCACCCTGGGCGAGATTCTGTCTCGGGAGCAGGCCAGCGAATTTATCGATGAGGCACTGGAACTGCGCAACCAGCGCGAGCGCATCATCACCGAGATCATGGCGCATCCGGTGTATCAGGAACTGGTGTCGAACGTGGTGTATCACGGCCTGATCAACTATTTATACGAAGATAACCTGATCGCCCGCTCGGTACCCGGCGTGGGCTCCATGATGAAGTTCGGCAAGAAGATGGCCAACAAGGCCGTGCCTGGGCTGGATGAAACTTTTGAACGGCGCATCAAGGCTTGGTTGTCCGAGAGCCTGCCCGGACTGCTCGCTCGCAGTGAGCAGTTTTTGCACAAGGCGTTCTCGGACGATGAACTCAGGGACAGCGTCATGGCTGCCTGGGTATCACTGGAAGGGCAGACCATTGACCAGCTTCAAGACGGTTTGGGTGAAGTAGAGCTGCAGGCCTTCGTGGTATTGGGTTACGAGTTCTGGCTGAATTTCCGTAAAACCGGGTATTTTGACGGTTGTGCCCAGGCTGTGGTTGATCACCTGTTCGTCAAATACGGTGATCGACCGGTCATGGAGTTGTTGCAGGACGTGGGCGTCACCCGGCAGGTCATCGTTACCGAGGTTGAAGCATTGGCGCTGCCGATTATTGATGTGCTGCGTGAGGAAGGTTACCTCGAGGCACTGGTGCGCAGGAGACTGGGGTCGTTTTACCGGTCAGCTGCGGCGAAGAAGCTGCTGGCCGATTCCTGACCCCGCGCTGTGAGAAGCATCAACAGAAAGGGCCGGAAGACATGCGTCTTCCGGCCCTTTCTGTTTTTTCCTGAAGAGGGTGCTGGTTACCGGTTCCGGTCTCAGCGCTCCAGGTACTGAATCTTGTTGGGCTTGCCGTCCCATTCTTCCGCGTCTGGCAGCGGATCTTTCTTTTCCGTGATGTTTGGCCACTTGGCGGCCAGATCCGCATTAATCTCCACAAACTGTGCCTGGTCAGCTGGCAGTTCGTCTTCAGAGAAAATGGCTTCGGCCGGGCATTCAGGCTCGCACAGGGCGCAGTCAATGCACTCGTCCGGGTCGATTACCAGAAAGTTGGGGCCTTCGTAGAAGCAGTCCACCGGGCAGACTTCCACGCAGTCGGTGTATTTGCACTTGATGCAGTTATCAGTAACGATAAACGCCATGGTCAGATCCCTGGTTCGTAAATATTCAGTCTCATCAGGAGCCTTGAATCACTGGCCCCACCTATAATTAGATGCGCGATATTGTAGGGAGCACCCCGTGTGCCCGCAAGCATTCCACTGCTATAACCTTATTACATGGGTCAATTATGGCCCAGTTACCCGCTATTTTTGCAGAAGCGCCTTGAGTTCGTACAGCTGATTGAGTGCATCCCGGGGTGTCAGTTCATCAATCTCCAGTTTGCGCAACGCGTCTTCCACCTTGCTCGGATCCATGTTGGCGAACATATCGCCCTGAAATACCGTCTCGCTGTCCGCTTGATGTTTGGGCGCGGGCTTTGCCAGGGTGGCCTCTGCCGTTCTGTGAGGTGCCGGTTTCGTCGGGCTGGCACTGCCCTCCAGATGCGCCAGTTGGGCTTTGGCATGGCGAATGACTTCCTGGGGTACACCCGCCAGCTTGGCCACCTGTAAACCATAGCTCTGGCTGGCGGGGCCGTCATGGACGTTGTGCAGGAAGACAATGCTGTCGTCGTGCTCGGTAGCGGTCAGGTGCACATTGACCGCATGCTCGAGATCGTCCGCCAACTGGGTCAGTTCAAAATAGTGGGTGGCAAACAGGGTGTAGCAGCGAATTTCCTTGGCCAGGTGCTCGGCGGTGGCCCAGGCCAGCGACAGGCCATCAAAGGTACTGGTGCCCCGGCCCACTTCGTCCATCAGCACCAGGCTGTTTTCAGTGGCATTGTGCAGAATGTTGGCGGTTTCGGTCATTTCCACCATGAACGTTGAGCGGCCACCGGCAATGTCATCGGACGAGCCCATACGGGTGAAAATCCGGTCTACCGGCCCCAGCACTGCCCGGTTGGCAGGCACAAAACTGCCGGTGTAAGCGAGCAGAGCGATCAGTGCGGCCTGGCGCATGTAGGTGGACTTACCGCCCATATTCGGGCCGGTAATCACCAGCATGCGCCGCTTGTTGTCGATCAACAGGTTGTTGGGCACAAACGGCTCATCCAGCAGTTGCTCCACCACCGGGTGGCGGCCCTCTTCCACATCAAAGCCGGGCTGATCGGTAAACTCTGGCGCGACAAAGCGCAGGCTGGTGGCGCGCTCGGCAAAGTTACTGAGTACGTCCAGCTCTGCCAGGGCCTGGGCGGAGTCCTGCAGAGGGGCCAGTTGTTCGGCGACCGATTCCAGTACCTCGTCGTACAGGCCTTTTTCACGGGCCAGGGCGCGGCTCTTGGCGCTCAGCGCTTTGTCTTCAAAGACCTTGAGTTCCGGGGTGATAAAGCGTTCGGCATTTTTCAGGGTCTGCCGGCGAATGTAATCCACCGGCGCCTGACCGGACTGGGCCCGGCTGATTTCGATGTAGTAGCCGTGTACCCGGTTATAACCCACCTTCAGGGTGCTGATGCCGGTGCGTTCCCGCTCCCGGGTTTCTACATCCAACAGATACTGGCCAGCGTTCTCACTGATGTTGCGCAGTTCGTCCAGTTCTTCATCGAAACCTTCCCGGATCACCCCGCCATCGCGCAACACCACTGGCGGATTCTCAATAATGGCTTTCTCCAGCAGCTCGGCCAGCGCCGGGTATTCGCCGATGGTGGTGGCCAGTTTTACCACGTGGTGTGAATTCACCGGCTTCAGGATTTCCTGCAGGTCGGGCAAAGCCACGAAAGCATCCCGCAAGCGGGCCAGATCCCGCGGCCGGGCTGAACGTAACGCCACCCTGGACAGAATCCGCTCGATATCACCGACCCGTTTCAGCAAGTCATGGGTCGGCTCGTAGTGAAAGCCGTCGAGCAGGGCAGAGACCGATTGCTGGCGCTGGCGCACCACGTCGACATCCCGCAACGGCCGGTTCAGCCAGCGGCGCAGTTCCCGGGCGCCCATGGCGGTCGCGGTGCGGTCCATCACCCAGGCCAGAGTGTGCTGTTGGCCGCCCATCAGGTTGGTGTCAATTTCCAGGTTGCGGCGACTGGCGGCATCCAGAATCACCGCGTCTTCCCGGCGCTCCCGGGTCAGTTTGCGAATGTGGGGCAGGGCGGTGCGCTGGGTTTCCCGGGCGTACTGCAGCAAACAGCCGGCGGCGCAGACGGCCAGGTGCAGGTCTTCGCAGCCGAAACCGGTCAGGTCTTTCACCTGCAACTGCTGGGTAATCACCCGGCGGGCGGAATCCACTTCAAATAGCCAGGGTCCTTGCCGCCGAATACCGGTATACCCTTGTAGAAGGTCACCGTAGGGGAAGTCTTCGCTGATCAGAATCTCGGCTGGGTGCAAGCGCTGAAGCTCGCCCTGAAGGGCTTCCGGGTTTTCCAGCTCCGAAACCGCAAACCGGCCGCTGGAAATATCCAGCGAGGCAAAACCAAACTGGTCTTTGTGGTTGTAGATGGCCACCAGAAGGTTGTCGCGCCGGTCTTCCAGAAACGCCTCATCACTGAGTGTGCCCGGTGTCACTACCCGCACCACCTGCCGGTCCACCGGGCCTTTGCTGGTGGCCGGATCGCCAATCTGCTCGGCAATAGCAATGGATTGACCTGCACGCACCAGGCGGGCAATGTAGCCTTCAGCGGAGTGATAAGGAATGCCCGCCATGGGGATCGGGTTGCCGCCGGACTGGCCCCGGGCGGTCAGGGTGATATCCATCAGGTCCGCCGCCTTCTTGGCGTCGTCATAAAACAGCTCGTAAAAATCCCCCATGCGGTAGAACACCAGCTCATTGGGGTGCTCACCCTTGATCTTCAGGTATTGCTGCATCATCGGCGTGTGCTTGGAGAGGTCGGTCTGAGCTGCTGACGGCTTTGCTGACATGAGAGCGTCCGGTTGATCGTCGGTTTGGATGAGAGCGGAGATTGTAAGAAAATAATGCGCGGGATGAAACGAAGGCTTTGCTAACCCCCCCCCCCTCTTGGAGATCGCCATGCAGGCCACGGATCAACAGTTACAGGAAGCCGGTAACGCTCTGGGCGACCGGCTTGTGGAACAGAATAAAACCATCGCCACCGCCGAAAGCTGCACCGGCGGCTGGGTGGCCAAGATATTGACCGACCGGGCCGGCTCGTCGGCCTACATCATGGCTGGCCTGGTGACCTATAGCAACGAAGCCAAACAGGCCATTCTGGGCGTAGAAGCCCCTGTATTGGCAGAGTACGGCGCGGTCAGCGAAGCCGTGGTGCGCCAGATGGTGGCCGGGGCTGTCCGCGCCACCGGTGTCGATGTCGCCGTCGCTATCAGCGGCGTTGCCGGCCCCGGTGGCGGCAGCGCGGACAAGCCGGTGGGCACAGTCTGGTTTGCCTGGGGAACCGGCCCAGACCACACAGAAACTCGCGTAAAGTGCTTCAAAGGTGACCGTGATCAGGTGCGTCGGCAATCGGTTTTGTATGTGTTGCAAGGAGTTACGGAGTTTCTGGAAACGCTGTGAACTTTTTCACCGGGGCAGGGGTTGGTCTGCGCTAACGCTTATGTTTTAATACTGTTCAAATATACAGGAAAACACTGGATAGCTCCGGTGTCATCGCTTTGAATTCTGCTGCTTGCGCCCACATCAACGGGGTGCGGCAGCGCCGGCAAACGAGGGTTAGCTACAATGGAAGACAACCGTAAAAAGGCACTGACCGCCGCGCTTGGTCAGATCGAGCGTCAATTCGGTAAGGGCGCCATCATGAAGATGGGCGATCACCCCCGCGAGGCGATCCCGTCCGTTTCCACCGGTTCTCTTGGCCTGGACGTTGCTCTTGGCATTGGCGGCCTGCCTTACGGCCGGATCTGTGAAATCTACGGCCCTGAAAGCTCCGGTAAAACCACGCTGACCTTGCAGGTTATTGCTGAAGCCCAGAAGCAGGGCAAAACCTGTGCCTTCGTTGATGCCGAGCACGCCCTTGATCCTCAATATGCGGAAAAGCTGGGTGTGAACGTAGACGATCTGTTGGTATCTCAGCCCGATACCGGTGAGCAGGCTCTGGAAATCTGTGACATGCTGGTGCGCTCCAACGCAGTGGATGTCATCATCGTCGACTCGGTTGCTGCCTTGACGCCAAAAGCTGAAATTGAAGGTGAAATGGGCGACTCTCACGTTGGCCTTCAGGCCCGCCTGATGTCGCAGGCTCTACGTAAACTGAATGGCAACGTCAAGAACGCCAACTGCCTGATGATCTTCATCAACCAGATCCGCATGAAGATTGGCGTCATGTTCGGCAGCCCGGAAACCACCACCGGCGGCAACGCGCTCAAGTTCTATTGCTCGGTACGTCTCGATATCCGCCGCATTGGCGCGGTCAAGGACGGTGACGAAGTGATTGGTAATGAAACCCGCGTCAAAGTGGTCAAAAACAAGGTGGCGCCGCCGTTCAAACAGGCGGAATTCCAGATCATGTACGGCAAGGGCATTTATCGCATGGCCGAAGTGTTGGACATGGGCGTGAAAGAAGGCTTCGTCGATAAATCCGGCGCCTGGTATGCCTACAACGGCGACAAAATCGGCCAGGGCAAAGCCAACGCCTGTAAGTTCCTGGAAGAAAATCTGGATCTTGCCCATGAAATTGAAGCGAAGGTTCGCGACAAGCTGATGCCCAAACCGGTCAAGAAAGAAGCGGTAGAAGCGCCGGCCGAAGCGAACGGTGAGTTGCTTTAATCGCACTCTGTTGCATCGCCCACTGTAAAGTTGCTGGGCGGTGCAAGAGTAAGATCGGAACACTATGGCAACTAAAAAACAGCTATTGATAGTAGCCCATGCGCCGTCTCCGAATACCCTGAAGTTGCGGGAAGCCATAGAAAATGGCGCCCGCCACCCGGATATTGACGCGGTTGACGTAGTCGTCAAAGCACCACTCGATGCCGGCCCCGAGGACGTACTGGCCTGTGACGCCATCATCCTCGGCACCACCGAAAACCTCGGCTATATGTCTGGAGCTCTCAAAGACTTCTTCGACAGAAGCTACTACCCTTGCCTCGAAAAAACCCAGGGCCTGCCCTTCGCCTTTTATATCCGCGCCGGCCACGACGGCACCGGAACCCGCCGTGCTATCGAAAGCATTACCACCGGATTACGCTGGAAACTCATTCAGGAACCCCTGATCTGCCGGGGCGATTACAGCGACGAGTTTGAGGATCAGTGCGGTGAACTTGGCCTGTACGTGGCGGCCAGCCTGGATGCCGGCCTGATCTGATCAGCTGACCAGTCGATTGTAAAAGCCTTCTATGCGGGACAGCGCATTGTCCATCGCTCGCGAATAACCCTTTTTGTCCAGGCAGTAGCTGAACTGAAGGCTGATCCGAAACCCGGTCTGGAATGGCTGGCACGACATCACGCAGGCATCAATCCGCGGCTCGTTAATGTACTTGCCTTCAATATCGAGAGCCAGGCGCGCACCCTCATCCACCGGGCGGGGGCACAAGACTGCCATGCCATAGCGATTAAGGTCCAGACAGGTCACTGCCACTGGCGGTTTACCGCGACCGAAGAATCCTTTTTCGCGGAGTTGCACCCTGAGGCGGGACGCCGGAAAACGATCCTTGATGCGGCGATCTGCGGAATTATTCGTCATGTTATTGGCCATCACGGGTGTTGTACTTGTTGTGTTCAGAATCCATCTGAGCCTGGAAGTGTAGTAATCGACTGCTTGCCTGAAAAATGACCAAAGGGGGTTTTGTGACCGGATTCACAAATAGCGTCAGCTAAGGCCCGATCGGATAAAACCGGAAGTGGTACGCGACAGGCCGATGCTCAAACACTACAATGCCTGCGATAGCCATTATACAAATTTGAACACAACGGGAATCGAACTTGAAGTCACTGCCATTGCATCAGCTTTACAAATCCTGCGTTCTGAAAGACCTGCCATTCAAAACCACCCGGCAACTTGAGCCGCTGGCCGAAATCGTTGGCCAGAATCGTGCCCAGGAGGCTGTGCGCTTTGCCCTGGCCATGCCCCATGGTGGTTATAACGTCTACGCAGTCGGCCGGAACGGGTTGGGCAAGCGCACCATGATGCTTCGATACCTGGAACACCACGTCGATACCGAGCAACAGAGCCACGATTGGTGCTACGTTGCTAACTTCGATGAGCCGCGCAACCCTACGTTGCTGAAGCTGCCTGCCGGTCAGGGAACCCAGCTCAAGCAGGATATGGAAAAGCTGATGGCGCGGCTGGTGAAGATGATTCCCCAGACCTTTGATAGCGATAGTTTTCTGGAGCGGGCAGAAAAACTCAAGGATGAGTACGCCAAAAAACAGGAAGACGAACTGGAAAAAGTGGCGGCCCAGGCCAAGCGTAAGAAGGTCAGTCTGAACATCACGACCCCGGGCGGCTATCGGCTGGTGGCCATGAATGGCGAAGAACCACACACCGCAGAAAGCTTCCAGGCGCTGACCGATGAACAGCGGGCAAAGTTCGAAGATTCCGTTAACAAACTGGAAAAGAAGCTCCGTCAGGCCCTGCGCAAACTGGCTGACTGGGAGCTGGAATATGCGGAAAAACAACACCTGCTCAACCAGGAAACCCTGGAAGGTATTTCCGGCCATCAGATTGATGAGCTGATCGAAAAGTACCAGGAACTGCCCGGTGTGGTGACTTACCTTAACGCGGTCCGTAAAGATCTGGTCGACAACCTGGATATCTTTCTGGAAGACGACGAAGAGCGGGCTGCCATCGCTTACGCGTCACTCGACAAGAAGACCCCACGGCGTTATCTGGTGAACGTGCTGGTGCACCAGAAAACCAATGAGGTGCCGGTGGTGGTGGAAGATAACCCCACTTATCACAATCTGTTTGGCTATGTTGAGAATGTGACCTTCAAAGGCACCGTGTTCACCGATTTTTCTCTGATTCGCCCGGGCAGTCTGCACAAGGCGAACGGTGGTTACCTGTTGATGGATGCCATCAAGGTGCTTGAACAACCGTTTGTCTGGGACGGTTTGAAGCGGGCTCTGCGCTCCCGCACCCTGCAGATCAACTCCCTGGAGCGCGAGCTGACGTTGTCCGGCACCATCTCCATTGAACCGGAAGCGGTGCCACTGGATGTCAAAATAGTCCTGTTTGGTGACCGCGAAACCTGGATGCTACTGCAGGAATACGATCCCGAGTTTGCCGAGTTGTTCCGGGTGACGGCGGATTTCGAGAACGAGATGTACCGTACCGAAGAAAGTCAGCTGCTTTACGCCAAGTTTATCGCAAGCCTGGTGGTTGAGAAGAAGCTGTTGCATTGTTCCAGTAAAGCGGTGGCCCGCATAATTGAGCACAGTGCGAGAATGGCCGAGCATCAGGACCGACTGTCGCTGCACGCGGCTGATATCGCCAACCTGCTGCGCGAATCCGATTTCTGGGCCCGCCAGGCTGGTGCCAAACTGATTACCGAAGTGCACGTGGAGCGCGCCCTGGAAAGCGCTCGCTATCGAAGCAGTCGTATTCGGGACCATTTCTATGATTCTATCCGGGACGGTTCTACACTGGTTTCAACCACTGGCACTTGCGTCGGTCAGGTGAATGCGCTGTCTGTGCTGTCAACCGGAGGTTTCGAGTTTGGCTTGTCCAACCGGGTGACCGCAACCTGCTACTATGGTGATGGCGAGGTAATGGACATCGAGCGCGATGTGAAGCTGGGTGGCAATATTCACTCCAAGGGCGTGATGATCCTCAGCTCTTGGTTGTCGTCGCATTTTGCCGTCACCGACCCTATGCACTTGTCGGCCAGCCTCACCTTTGAGCAGAACTATGGTGAGGTAGATGGAGACAGCGCGTCGCTTGCTGAACTGTGCGCGCTGGTGTCTGCGCTGTCCGGAATTCCGGTACGGCAGGATCTTGCCATTACCGGGTCAGTGAATCAGTTCGGCGAGGTTCAGCCGATTGGTGGCGTGAACGAAAAAGTAGAGGGCTTTTACGCAACTTGCGAGCTCAAGGGTGGTCTTTCCGGCACCCAGGGTGTGATTGTTCCAGCGACAAATGTGCAGAATCTGATGCTGGACAGCGAGGTGGTCAAGGCGGCCAGAGCAGGCACCTTTGCGGTGTATTCAGTAGCCCGGGTAGAAGAAGCCATCACTCTGTTGCTGGGTAAGCCTGCCGGTAAAGCCGATGAGAAAGGACGGTACCCCAGGCAGAGCGTTTTTGGCATTATCCAGCAACGGCTTGAAACCATGCGCGAACACGAGCGCCAGGAACACGCCCGCGACGATCACAAAGATCCATCCATCCACTGACCGGCCCAATAATAAAACGGACAGGAGAGTAAAGATCGATGACTGACATCCAGCAAACTGTGTATGTGGTAGAGGACGACGAGGCAGTCCGCGATTCACTCGAATTGTTGCTGAAATCTGACAGCAAGCCGGTGAAACCCTATGAGAGCGCCAATGCGTTTCTTGCCGACTATTCCGACAAGATGGCTGGCTGCATTGTGCTGGATATCCGTATGCCGGGTATGGATGGCATGGAGTTGCAGAAAAGGCTCAACGACAAGCATTCTATTCTGCCCATCATCTTTGTGACCGGTCATGGCGATGTACCCATGGCAGTCGATGCCATGAAAGAGGGCGCGGTGGACTTCATCCAGAAGCCCTACCGCGAAGAGGCGCTGCTGGAAAAAATTGAAGCGGCGCTTGAGCAGGACCGTGAGCAACGTAAATCTCTTGGTGAAAGGCAGGAGATCGTTCGCCGGGTTAAAAGCCTGACGCCCCGTGAGCGAGAAATCATGGACCGCATGATCGCCGGGCAGGCCAACAAAGTGATCGCGATTGAGCTGGAAATCAGTCAGCGGACGGTTGAAATCCATCGCTCCAGAGTCATGCACAAGATGGGCACCCATTCATTGGCACATCTGGTGCGTATGGTTCTGTCCGTAAAGGAACTTATCGACTAGGTCTGTCGACGTCGTCATGATACGACGACGTTTTTAACCGGCCATGTTTCTATGACTGAAGTTGTCACTGAGAACTCCGAGGTGACGGTTCTGCTGGTGGATGACAATCCGCAGAACCTGAAGGTCCTCTACGAGACCCTGAAAGACAAAGGTTACCGGTTGCTCATCGCCAATGAAGGCGAGAAAGCACTGGACCTTGCTCACCGCCATCACCCTGAAGTGATTCTGCTCGATATCATGATGCCGGAAATGGACGGCTATGAAGTGTGTGAGCGCCTCAAAGCCGACCCGGAAACCTCAGACAGCGCGGTGGTGTTTCTTTCTGCGCTTGACGATCTGCAAGCCAAAGTCAAAGGTTTCAGCCTTGGCGGCGCCGATTACATCTCCAAGCCCTTTCAATCCCAGGAAGTGATCGTACGGGTCAAAACCCATGCCCGGGTGATCCGTCTGGAGCGGGAACTGCAGGCCCGTAATCGCGAACTTCAGGGCGACCAGGCCCGCATACTGAACTCCATCAACGAGGGCATTTACGGCCTCGACGAGCAGGGTGTTATCGAATTTGCCAACCCGGCGGCGGCCATGATCATGGGCTGTCCGGCGGAAGACTTGATCGGTAAGAGTTTTTTCAATCTGCATTTTTCAACTGCGGCCGAGTGTCAAGACAGCCTCCCGGTAATGGCAACCTGCGGCCAAGGTGTGGCAGAAGGCCAGCGTGATATCCGCATGTTGCGGGCCGATGGCAGCGGCTTTCCGGCCGAGTATCGTTCGACCCCCAAACTGGATGATGGCGAACTACATGGCGCCGTAGTGGTGTTCCGGGATATTACCGTTGAGCTGACGAACGAGCAGGCGCTGGACGACGCAAGAGCGCTGGTGCAGGAGCAGCGTGATCAGCTGGCGCATACCTCTCGGCTGACCACCATGGGTGAGATGGCGGCGGGCTTTGCCCATGAGATCAATCAACCGCTGACCGCCATTACCAATTATGCCCGTGTTTCCAAGCGCATGATGGCGAAAGAACAGCCGGATCTTGCGCTGTTGCAGGAGACGCTGGACAAAATTGAAGCGCAATCGCATCGGGCCAGCGAAATCATCCGGCGGATTCGCCGGTTCATGAAAAAGCCGGCGACTGGCAAAGAGATTGTTTCGCTACCAGCTTTGCTGGAAGACACCCGGCAATTCGCCGAGGTGGATATGCGTAACAACGACGGTGGCATCGAAGTATTTTTCGAAGAGGCTTTGCCGGATGTGCTGGCAGATCCGATTCAGGTGCAACAGGTTGCGCTTAATCTGATTCGTAACGCGCTGGAGGCGACGCGCAGCGCGGACTCATCGACACCGGTGGAAGTCAGCGCTCGCCGCTGTGCCGAGCATTGCGTCCGGATTCAGGTGCTGGATCACGGAGTCGGAGTGCCTGAAGACGCAGTAGAAAAACTTTTCCATCCTTTCTACACCACCAAAGATGACGGCATGGGCATTGGATTGGCCACCTGTCGCTCACTGATTCAGGCTCAGGGCGGCGATATTGGTTATGAGCGCCCTGAGCGGGGCGGGGCATGCTTCTTCTTCACCCTGCCGATAGCCGGCGCCGAGGGCCAGTCCTGCGTGACGGACTAGGCCTCAGAGCCATTCGATGCGGCCACTCAGGTGCGGCGCATCACCCTGAGCGTTGAGTAACTGATAATCCCAGCTGTCATCGCTGGTTCGCCAGTTCAGTTGAGCGGTACCCGGCAGAAACAGTGGTTTCTTGAATTGACAGCTTACCCGCACGGGCCCCGCTTTCCATTCATTCTGTTGCTCCAGTAAGGCCAGGATCCGGGCCTTGCTCCACATACCGTGTGCAATCGCCCGAGGGAAACCAAACGCCTTGGCGCTGAGCGCGTGCATGTGGATCGGATTGCGGTCGCCGGATACGCGGGCATACTGTCGCCCAAGGTTTTCGGCCACGGCAATGGTCTCGGAACAGGGATAGATCTCAAGCTCTGGTGGCGTTGATTTCGGCTTGCTACCCTTTTCGCTGGCGATCCGAAACAGGTTGGTGCTGCTCTCTTCCCAGATCAGTCGACCGGCCGAGCGGGCTTCCGTGATCAGGTCAAATTCAATGCCGCGGTTGGTGTTCTGCTGGTTGCCCAGCGTTACCCGGATGTCCAGGTTCTCGCCGGTGCTGATCGGCCGGTGCTGGGTGATCGTGTTGCGCAGGTGCACCAGGCCCAGCAGGGGCAACGGAAACTGGCTGTCTGTCAGGAGTTTCAGGTGCAGCGGAAAGGCCAGGATGTGGGGCCAGGTCAGGGGCAGCATGGAACCCGTGGAAAACCCGCAGACACTGGCGTAGCGTGGCAATACAGGCGTATTGGTGGCGGCGCCGAGCAGATCGACCTGCAACTCCGGTATTTTCGTGTTCACACCCGGCGTCTGCGATTTTGGCCGCAATGCCCGGCCGAACAGCGGCAGCAGCGCAGGTGCCTTGCTGTGGTAAACCAGTGGCTCTGTCATGTTGGCTATCTCCCGAACCGGTCTCGTCGACCGGATAGTTTCCCGTGAATCGTTAACGTAACTAAAGATTTACTCTACATTCTGGTACAACTGTGCGTTCGTGGCCTGATATGCTCTAATATGCGACGAAAGTCTTGACGGTCAAGTAGTCTGGCAAACCCGACCAGATCGGGCATTGACCGGCCGAGCCAATGGCACCGTCCGGCGGGTCAAAGTAGTAACCAATAAATAAAAAGCGGGATACTATGCAGGAATTACGTGATGCAGGTGTGATGTTGCGCCTGATATACGAGGCGATGAAAAAGAAGGGCGTGGATACTGACGCCATTTTCAGCCGCCTCGGCGTTGACGAGAAGTATGTATACACCGACCAGCTCCGAACTCCTCACAGCGCCCAGGTTTTTTTCTGGCAGGCAGTGGAAGATGTTTCGGGTGATCCGGACATAGGGTTGCACCTCGGTCCGCTTCTGCCAGCCTACAAGGGGCAGGTTCTAGAGTACCTATTCCTCAGCAGCTCTACTTTCGGCGAAGGTTTGCGCCGCGCCCAGAATTACCAGCGCCTGCTGAGTGACGCCGCTAACACCGAGTTCTTCATTGAGGGCGACGAAGCCTGCATGGTTCTGGATGCTGCATCGGATGAAATTCGGCGGCTCCGGCATTTCAACGAATGCTTCGTGCAGGGCTTGATCACCTTTTTCAAATCCATCACTGACGGCAATTTCTATCCATCCCGGATCGAGTTCGAGCACCAGCGGGAGCAGGGCCAAGACCATGTCAGGGAGCTGGTTGGCTGTGATGTGGTGTTTGGTGCCGAGGAGAACCGGTTGTACTTTCCGGTGGACATGCTCTCCCACGCATCGCCTCATGCCGAGCCGGAATTGCTGGCCTTGCATGAGCGCTTTGCCAGTGAGCAAGTGGCGCGACTGGAGAAGAAGGACATTGTCGGGCAGGTGGAACGTATCATCGCTGAGTTGTTGGACAGTGGCGAAGTGACGCTGGATGCCGTGGCCGAGCGCCTGGGTATCAAACCACGAACGCTGCGCACCCGGCTGACCGAGGCCGAGACCAGCTTTAATCAGGTGCTGGCGGATTTCCGCTATCGGCTGGCGCGCCAGTTGCTGGCAACTACGGATGAGTCCATTGATGAGATTGTTTACCTCACAGGATTTTCAGAGCCCAGTACCTTTTATCGTGCCTTCAAGCGTTGGTCGAATATGACGCCGATCGAGTACCGTAAAACAGCTCAGGGCAAAGACGCGATGGTTGATGCCATGTGACCGCCCGGAAGGGAAAAGTGAAAAAAGTTCGGAAAAATCGTTGACATAGCCGGGGGCCTCTATATAATTCGCCCTCGTTGTCACAGAGCAGTTGCAAAGCGGCTCAGTAGGCAACCCGCGCGGAGCGGTAGTTCAGTTGGTTAGAATACCGGCCTGTCACGCCGGGGGTCGCGGGTTCGAGTCCCGTCCGCTCCGCCATTTTTTCTCCCCCCTGTTATTCTTTACATCCCTTGTATCTGTTTTCTGCGCTCTCCAGGGCTTACGCCATGCCAGCGTTGATACGCCTTGTGAAATGCCGGTGGATTGGCAAAACCAAGCAGCCACGCAATTTCCGATAAGGAGCTGCCCGTTTCTTGGAGGTAGTCCTGAGCCAGTTGTTTTCGTGTGTCATCCAGCAATTGCCGAAAGCCGGTGCCTTCACTGGCCAGTTGTCGCTGCAGCGTCCAGGGTGTAGTCCCCAGTCTCGTGGCCAGTGCCTCCAAGGTAGGTGTCTCGCCTTTTAGCAGCGGAGTCATCAGGTATCTGGCCCGATCGGCAACACTCCAGCCTTTACGTAGTTGCTTGAGCTCCTGCTCGCAGCCATTGGTCAGTTTCTCGTGCATGCCTTCGTGCGCCTGGAAGGGCACCTGCTCCCAAACGCTTGCCTTCAAGCGTATCGAGTTCTCGGTTGCTCCGAATTCAACCGGGCAACGAAACCAGCTTTCGAACACCTCATCCAGCCCGATTGACGGGTATTCAATGCGCACCTGCTCCAGCACATCGTAGCGACCGGTCATATGGCGCACCATTTGGGTCCAGGCAGCCAGAATCGAATCCACCACAAAGCAGTTGTAACGGTTATAGGGTCGGATCGAATAGAACCGGGCAGTGCGTTGCTCCGGGCTGAGAGTGGATTCGCCACGGGAATTCTGACTGCTTAAAAGCGCGTAGCGGATCAGGGTGGCCAGTGCCTGCCCGATGGTGGGGCCGGTCTCGGCGGCGACACCGGCAATGCCGGCGTCAATCGGCCGGGTAAGCGCACCCATCCGCAAACCCAGGGCTTTATTGCCGGTGAGGGTGATCGCGGCATGGCCAAGGCGCATGAACCTGGGAATGCTGATCCGGGCATCTGGCGACGCCAATGCCGAGTCGCTCAGGTGATACTGCGTTTTTAGAGTGTTGGTATCGCCACCTTCCGCTTCTGTGGCTCGCAGAAGTACCAGAACATAGAGCAGGCTGATATCGCCGAGCCCGTTCTGTTTGGGTTTGTTGGTTTTGGTCATGCGCTTATTATGGGTGTTGTTTTAAGATAATTAAATGTAAGTTTTGGATATTGTTGGTGTGGACGATGCTGGGTACTGTAACGGCCATAACAACGGGAACCCTGGGTTACCCGGACTGACAATACGATGAGGAGATTACCGATGACCGCAAACGCTGGCGTCAACAAGTACCCGCACCTGCTCGAGCCCCTGGACCTGGGTTTTACCACCCTGCGTAACCGCTCGTTGATGGGTTCTATGCATACCGGCCTGGAAGAAGTGAAGAACGGCTTCGAACGCCTGGCCGCGTTTTATGCAGAGCGTGCCCGCGGCGGCGTTGGCCTTATCGTCACAGGCGGCATCGGGCCCAATACGGAGGGCGCTGTGTTCCAGCATGCGGCCAAGATGAGTACCGAGGAAGAGTCCGACAAGCACAAGGTGATCACTCAGGCGGTGCACGAAGCAGACGGCAAAATCTGTATGCAGATTCTGCACGCCGGCCGCTACGCCTATTCTCCGGAGCTGGTTGCTCCGTCCGCCATTCAGGCCCCGATCAACCCGTTCAAGCCCAAAGAGCTGGATGAAGCGGGCATCGAGAAACAGATTGACGATTACGTGAACTGTGCCGCCCTGGCCCAGCGTGCCGGCTATGACGGTGTCGAGGTTATGGGTTCTGAAGGTTACTTTATAAATCAGTTCATCGTTAAACATACTAACCACCGCACTGATCAGTGGGGCGGCAGTTATGAGAACCGAATTCGCCTGGCCATCGAAGTTGTTCGTCGGGTACGAGAGCGAGTGGGCGAAAACTTTATCATCATCTACCGCTTGTCCATGCTGGATCTGATCGAAGACGGCAGCACCTGGGAAGAAGTGGTTCAGCTGGCCAAAGCCATTGAAAAGGCCGGTGCCACGATTATCAACACCGGCATCGGTTGGCACGAAGCCCGCGTGCCCACCATTGCCACCTCTGTGCCCCGGGGTGCTTTCAGCAAGGTGACGGCGCGTCTGAAAGGCGAGGTCAGTATCCCTCTGGTGACCACCAACCGTATCAACATGCCGGACGTGGCCGAGAAGATTCTGTCTGAAGGCGATGCCGACATGGTATCCATGGCGCGGCCCTTCCTGGCGGACTCGGATCTGGTGCTCAAGGCCGCTGAAGATCGCGCCGATGAGATCAACACCTGTATCGGCTGTAACCAGGCGTGCCTGGACCACACCTTCAGCGGCAAGCTGACCACGTGCCTGGTCAATCCCCGCGCCTGTAACGAGACCGAGCTGGCCTATGTGAAAACGTCAGCGCCCAAGTCGATCGCGGTGGTCGGTGCGGGTCCTGCCGGTCTGGCTTTTGCCTCTGTGGCCGCAGAGCGTGGCCACAAGGTGACCATGTTTGACGCAGGCAGCGAGCTTGGTGGCCAGTTCAATGTGGCCAAGCGCATTCCGGGCAAAGAAGAATTCTATGAAACCCTGCGGTACTACCGGGTGATGCTCGACAAGCATGGCGTGGATGTACGTCTCAATACCCGGGTCTCTGCCGACGACCTGAAAGCCGGTGGTTTCGACGAAGTGGTTCTGGCAACCGGGGTCGAGCCACGGATGCCGGATATTGACGGCATCGACCATCCGAAAGTGATCGGCTATCTGGATGCCCTGCTGGAGCGTAAACCAGTGGGTCAGCGAGTGGCGGTGATCGGGGCTGGCGGTATCGGTTTTGACGTGTCTGAGTTTATCGTGCACAAGGGTGAGTCGCCTGCCTTGAACACCGACCACTTCATGAAAGAATGGGGTGTCGACCTGACGGTACAGCACCGTGGTGGTATTCAGGGTATGACACCGGAGGTTCCGGAGCCGGCTCGCGAGGTTTACCTGCTGCAGCGCAAGGCTTCTAAGGTGGGCAAGAATCTGGGTAAGACCACGGGCTGGATTCACCGCACGTCGCTGAAGAACCGCCAGGTTCAGATGGTTCCCGGGGTCAGCTATCGCAAGATTGACGACGAAGGCCTGCACATTACTGTCACGCCGAAGGGTGCCGAGCACGGCGAAGACAAACTGCTGCCAGTGGATACCATCATTGTATGCGCCGGTCAGGAGCCGTTGCGGGAACTGCAGTCGGGCCTCGAATCCGCAGGTGTACCAGTACACCTGATTGGTGGCGCAGACGTAGCGGCGGAGCTGGATGCCAAGCGGGCCATTAACCAGGGTAGCCGCCTGGCAGCGGAGATCTGATCACAAAACGTTGCAGTATTTCGCTGTGTTTCGGTAAAGGTCTGACTAGACTAGGGGAAAATCGGTCGGGTGAAAAACGGAACCTTTCACCCGGCCCAGGCGTCCCATAACAGGATCTTTCTGGAGCATGGAGATGGTGAATGGTTAGTGCCGGTCAGGCAGCCGACGGTTACTCGGCGGTTTACTTTATGGATGGCAGCCAGGTAGCCCGGCAGATGCGTTTGTCAGAGTTTGGCGCGTTTCTGGATGGCTATGTTGGCTTATCAGATCTGGCAGAGACCGATGTGAGGGCCATTCTGGTCAATATGAGCACTGATCTCAGCGTTCGTTCGTTGGTTTTCTTCCAGATCTGGTTTGATGAAGAAGGCAGGGCAGACAGCAGCTGGAACGTCCCCATCGAAGCGCTGGCGGAAAAGGGCGCCAAGGGTCCGAACATGGGCGGTGGCGCCATTAAGCTGGTATGCCGGAGCCAGTGTCCGGATCCTGCTTATGCCGAAGAGCTCTGGGATCCGGATATGACCCCTGGCAGCAACCATTTCCAGGCAATCCGCAAGGCAGTAGCTGCCAATACATTGCATTTTACGAAAATTGAGCCGGAAGAAGAAAATATTCCGGTTCTGACCACGTCCAATTCGCATCACGCTAATGACGACGATGAGCGAGATCGTTCGCGCCTCGCGCAGGTGCTCCGGGAGCAGCGGCTCCGGATCAAGACCCTGCAGAGTGTGCATCGGGATTCGCTGGCCGACCTTCAACGCGAACATCGTCTGGAAATGCAGGCGCTGCGCAGCGATTTGTCAGCTCTGGAGCAGCGTCATGAGCGCGTGCGGCTGAGTAATGAGCAGCTCAAAACACGGCTGTCACAGCGAAATGAACAGTACCTGTCGATGCAGGAAAAAATGGCCGAAGGCGATGCCCGGCAACGCCAGGAGTCCAACGCCGATGCCGAAACCGTGCTGTTGCGAGAGCAGCTTGAGCGTAAGCAGCGGGAGTTGGAGCTGCGGGATGAAAAAATCGTTGCCCTTGAACAGGAGAATCATGAACTCAGCCACCGCGAACCGCCCGAGGATTCCTTGCTTGAGCATTTGCGCAGTCAGGCGGTCTTTCTGGTGGCCTACCATCCCGGTGTCGGTCATATCACCCTGCCATACAGCGACATCGAAACCTATTTTGGTAACCCTCTGGCCTATGCCGCTGAGCGCTGCGGCATGAATGAGCCCGCTTACAAACAATGGCTCGCTCATTACGAGCACCCGGTCTGCGGTCACCTTGACGACGACGGAAAGGCCTGTGGCGAACCTATCATGCGCGTCACCCAGCCGGCGGAATTTCAGTCCGGGGTAGACGATCGTTGCGACCAGCATAAAGCCTGACGTGGATCTTTTTTCAGTATCTGCCTGAGTTTCGTTAAACTGTGGTTCTGTTTCGCACGGATCAGGGTTGGCGCAGGCCTTTCCTGTCTCATTCAGACACCACAGGATACTTCATGGACCAGTTCAGGAATATCGGCATTGTAGGGCGCATGGGCAGCGTCAAGGTGGTTGAATCGCTGCGGCAGTTGAAGCAGTACCTCACTGCCAACAACTACCAGGTGATCATCGAAGAAGACACCGCGACCATGATACCGGGCCACGGTCTTCAGGTGGCCAGCAAGAAGCTACTGGGCGAGATTTGCGATCTGGTCATCGTAGTGGGTGGTGATGGCAGTCTGCTGGGCGCCGCCCGGGAGCTGGCCAAATCCAAAATTCCCATTCTTGGGGTGAACCGGGGGCGGCTCGGCTTTCTCACCGATATTTCACCGTCTGATCTGGAAGAGCGCCTGGGCCAGGTACTGGCTGGCGAGTACATTGAGGAATCCCGCTTTCTGCTCGACGGTCATGTCGAGCGCAACGGTCAGCCTTTGGGCTTCGGCTCAGCCTTGAACGATGTGGTTCTGCACCCTGGTAAGTCCACTCGGATGATCGGCTTTGATCTGTATGTGGATGGCCATTTCGTATACAGCCAGCGATCTGATGGCCTGATTGTGGCGACGCCGACCGGCTCCACGGCTTACTCGCTCTCTGCCGGTGGCCCGATCATGCATCCGAAACTGGATGCCATTGTGCTGGTGCCCATGTTCCCCCATACCCTGAGCAGTCGCCCGATCGTGGTGGACGGCAAGAGCGAGATCAAACTGGTCATCGGGGAAACCAACGAGACCTATCCGCAGATCAGCTTTGATGGTCAGATGAACATCGCCTGCGCGCCCGGCGACATTATCCGTATCACCAAAAAGCCTTTCAAGATCCGTTTGATCCATCCGACCGATCACAACTTCTACGCCACCTGCCGTGACAAGCTGGGTTGGGCAAGCGAAATAGCAGCGAGTTGATTATGGCGGGCAAGACTTCAGCCGCGAGCCGCGGTTACGACATCATTGGTGATATACACGGTTGCGCGCGCACTCTGGAGCGGTTGCTTGAGCATATGGGCTACCGTAAACAGAATGGTATCTACAAGCATCCGCGCCGCCAGGCTATTTTCATCGGCGACATCATTGACCGCGGTCCGCGAATTCGCGAATCGCTGCACCTGGTCCGTGATATGGTTGAGCACGGCTCGGCCCAGATTGTGATGGGCAACCATGAGTATAACGCACTCGGGTATTGTACCCGGGCCCGACCTGGCAGTGGCAAACAGTTCTTGCGGGAGCACAATGCCCGCCACGACCGCCTGATCAAGGAAACTCTTGAGCAGTTTGATGCGTATCCTCATGAGTGGAACGAGTTTCTGGAATGGTTTTACACCATCCCGCTGTTCATTGAGGAAGATCACTTTCGGGCAGTGCACGCTTGCTGGGATCAGGAACTGATCGACAAGTTCCGGCACAGTCAGGGTGGCGCCTGCATCGATGAAGACTTCCTGCACGCGTCAGCAGCCATTGAATCCTTCGCGGGCCAGGTAATGGATACACTGCTGCGGGGCACGGACTTGCGGTTGCCGGAGGGGGTAAAAATTACCGGTCGTGACGGTTATGTGCGTGAGTTTTTCCGCACCAAGTTCTGGTCCGATAATCCGATAACCTACGCTGACGTGGTTTTTCAACCCGATCCCTTGCCCCCGGAAGTCGCCCGCATGGAACTCAGGAACGATGAGCTGAAACAGCTGACCACCTATTCGCAGGATGCGCCTCCGGTTTTTGTTGGGCATTACTGGATGGAGGGCGAGCCGGCCCCCTTGAAGCCAAATGTCGCTTGTATCGACTACAGCGCGGTGAAGTATGGCAAGTTGGTGGCATATCGGCTGGACGATGAAACGATACTTTCCCGCGACAAGTTTGTCTGGGTAGAGGTAGATCGGCCAGAACAGCCGGATTATCCCACCAGCGAAGACAGCGTGGCACGTTAACGATCAGCGAGGTCAACTTGGATCAACAGACATCTTCTCCGATTACCCCGAGTGGACGCTGGCAGCCGGCACCACAGCATGCACCTTTTGTGGTTGCCCTGATTGCGATCGCCTTGGTGATGGTATGGTTTACCTCGATGGGGCAGAACTCTGTGGCGGCCGCGATGATGGTCGTGGACCCACGGTCGCTGCCCTGGTACACATTCGACTCACTGGGTGGGCGTCTGGATGCGCTGTCCGCCACCATGGCGAGCGGTCAGATCTGGCGATTGATCACACCGGACTTTCTGCACTTCAGCTGGACCCACCTTATCTTTAATTCGGTGATGTTGTGGTTCCTGGGTAGTCAGATTGAATGGATTGATGGCCGGCCCCGTCTTATCGCCTTGTTTTTGGTGACCAGTCTGGCGTCTAACGGTCTTCAGTATCTGGTCTCCGGCCCGTTGTTTGGTGGTTTGTCCGGGGTGGTTTACGGCATATTGGGGTATTGCTGGCTGAGCCAGCGGCGCGGGCCCCGATTCCAGTTTCCCCCGGCGCTGGTGACCTTTGCCTTGGTGTGGATGGTCATCGGCTTTACGCCGCTCCCGGAAATGATTGGGGTGGGGCGCATGGCTAACGAGGCGCATCTTGGCGGTTTTGTCGCGGGCCTGGCTCTGGCTGCCATCATCCCGCCGCGGCGCAAGATAGGGTGACAGCACAAAAAAAGCCCCGCACAGAGGCGGGGCTGAAAAGAGCGTATAGCTCCTGATGAGAGAGACCAAATGATACGACCTTCTGTCATTTGGTGAAGTAATGATAATCGTTATCATTTGAGTCTGTCAAACGGATTTGCCGGTTTATTTATGAATCATTGTTCAGGAGGCATCATGACCTACGACGAATTGATCGAACGGCTGGACCCGATGGTGTATCGGAACCTCAAACAATCCATCGAACTGGGTAAGTGGCCGGATGGCCGGGCCATGACCCGCGAGCAGCGGGAAATCAGCCTGGAGGCGGTTATCTACTACGAGAACAAGCACGACATCCCGGAACAGCAGCGGGTGGGTTTTCTGGACCGCGGTGAAAAAGCCGGCACCGCATGCGATCCTTCGGTAAAGTTCAGCAAGCGCAAAAATGACGTCGACCCGGACCAGTTCGTCGAGGTCAAGGTTTGAGCGCAGTCATCGATGTTACTGGCCGGTTGAGAAAAATGCCGGCCGAAGCCGGAGACCCAGTGTCCTACACGCTCAAAGTGGGCGACACGGCGATCCCGTTAAATGAGCTGATTGGTCGCAAGGTGCGTCTGGATTTTGACGGTGTGATCCGTTGTATTCATTGCGACCGGATCACCAAGAAGAGTTTTAATCAGGGGTTCTGCTATCCGTGTTTTCGAAAGCTGGCCGCCTGCGACAGCTGCATTATGAGCCCGGAGAAGTGTCACTTTCATTTGGGCACTTGTCGGGAGCCCGAATGGGGCGAACGCAATTGCATGGTGGAGCATGTGGTCTACCTGGCCAATTCCAGTGGCTTGAAAGTGGGCATTACCCGAGGCACTCAGATACCGACCCGCTGGATTGATCAGGGCGCGGTGGATGCGATCCCCATGCTTCGCGTTGCCAGCCGTTATTTGTCGGGTCTGGTCGAAGTGGCCTGCAAAAACCATGTAGCAGACCGCACCAATTGGCGGACCATGCTAAAAGGCGACGTGCCGGAGCTGGATCTGTTGGAAGAACGAGGCAAAATACTGGCTCTGATTGCAGGCGATCTGGCGCAATTGAAGCAGCAGCACGGTGACAGCAGCATTCAGGTGGTCGACGAAGCTTCTTTAAACCTGGGTTATCCGGTGCAGGTGTGGCCATCAAAAGTGGCCAGTCACAACCTGGACAAGACCCCGGAAGTGGAAGGGCTGCTTGAGGGCATCAAGGGCCAGTATCTGATGCTCGATACCGGCGTTATCAATATCCGAAAATTCACCGGTTATGAAGTCCGGTTCCGGGTTCTTGACTGAACCCACAAGTCTTTTGTCTGGCCCAACACTTTTTATTCGGCCCGGCACCTTTTGTCTGGAGAGTGTGAATGCGTACCAACCAGCCACAAACGATCTACCTCAGCGACTATAAGGCCCCTGCGTTTCTTGTTGATCAGGTGGACCTGTGCTTTGAATTGTTCGAGGACGGCGCCCGCGTGCATAGCACGCTGTCTATGCGCCAGAACCCTGAGTCCGGCAGTGGTGCGCCACTGGAGTTGCATGGCGACAGCCTGAAGCTGGAATTTCTGGCGCTCAACGGCACGCCATTGTTAGCCGGTGCCTATCAGGACGAGGGCGACAAACTGGTGATCCCGGAGGTGCCGGCAGAATTCGAACTTGCGGTGGTGACCTGGATCGAGCCCCAGAACAACACCCGGCTGGAAGGTCTTTACAAGTCATCCGGAATGTTCTGCACCCAGTGTGAGGCCGAGGGCTTCCGTTGCATTACTTACTACCCGGATCGCCCCGATGTGATGGCGCGGTTCCGTACCCGCGTTGAAGCCGACAAGAGCGCGTATCCGGTGCTGTTGTCTAACGGCAACCCGGTTGAGCAGGGTGATCTGGACAACGGCCGGCACTTTGTGACCTGGGAAGATCCGTTCCCCAAGCCGGCGTATCTGTTTGCGCTGGTGGCTGGCGACCTGCTGGAGAAGCGAGATACCTTCAGCACCTGCTCGGGCCGGAATATAGAGCTGCGCATGTACGTGGAGCCCCGCAACTCGGAAAAATGCGAGTACGCGATGGATGCGCTCAAACGCTCCATGCGCTGGGACGAAGAGGTCTACGGCCGGGAATACGATCTGGATATCTTCATGATCGTGGCGGTGGATGACTTCAACATGGGCGCCATGGAAAACAAGGGCCTGAATATCTTCAACTCCTCGTGCGTGCTGGCCAGCCAGGATACCGCCACCGATGCCGCCTTCCAGCGCATCGAAGCCATTGTCGCCCACGAGTATTTTCATAACTGGTCCGGCAATCGGGTAACCTGCCGGGATTGGTTTCAGCTCAGTCTGAAAGAAGGATTTACTGTCTTCCGTGATTCGCAGTTTTCAGCCGACATGGGCTCGCCCACGGTCAAGCGGATTGAAGACGTCACCCTGCTGCGTACCGCACAGTTTGCCGAGGATGCCGGCCCCATGGCCCATCCGATTCGCCCGGCGTCTTATATGGAAATCACCAACTTTTACACCTTGACCATTTATGAGAAGGGTGCGGAAGTGGTACGCATGATTCATAACCTGCTGGGGGAAGAGCTGTTCCGCAAGGGCAGCGATCTGTATTTTGAACGTCACGATGGCCAGGCAGTAACCACCGACGATTTTGTTCGCGCCATGGAAGACGCCTCTGGCCGCGATCTCAGCCAATTCCGCCTGTGGTATGAGCAAGCCGGCACGCCGGTGGTCGCTGTGACAGACGACTATGATGAAAGTCGCGGTGTTTACCGCCTGACCATCAGGCAGTCGATTCCGAATACGCCGGGCCAGACCGATAAAAAACCGCAGCACATTCCCTTTGCAATTGGACTGCTGAATAGCGCAGGTGACCCTCTGCCGCTGAACCTGAATGCCGAAGAGCGCAATGGTCCGCTGGAGCGGGTGTTGGAACTGACCGAGACGGAGCACAGCGTGGAATTCCATGGCCTGCCAGAGCGGCCGGTGCCGTCGTTGCTGCGGGATTTTTCAGCGCCGGTTCGGGTGCAGTATCCCTGGACCCGCGAGCAGCTGCTGTTCCTGATGAGCCACGATCCGGATGGTTTCAATCGCTGGGATGCCGGCCAGCGGCTGGCGGTAGACGTAATTCAGTCCCTGCTGGGTGCGCCGGATGACGCAGCGGTTGAGCCCCGCCTGGTAGAGGCCTATCGCCATTTGCTGAATGACATTGAGCTGGACCAGGCACTGGTGGCCAAGATGCTGCTGTTACCGTCAGAAGCTTATCTGGTGGAGCTTTCTGATCAGGCCGATGTACCGGCCATTCATGACGCCCGCGAACAAGTGATGAAGCATCTTGCGCACGCCCTGCGCGATGAGCTTGTTGCCTGCTACCAGCGCAATCTGGATCAAGGCGATTATCAGCTGTCGTCAGAGGCCATTGCCCGTCGGAGCCTGCGCAATATCGCGCTGGCCTGGCTGCTGCATATTGACGATGAACAAGCGCTGGCACTGGCCGGCGAACAGTTCGACAACGCCGACAACATGACGGACCGCCTGGGTGCGTTGCGGGCGTTGGTGAATTCCGGCTTTGAGCATGAGCGTAATCAGGCGTTAGCGGCGTTCTATCAGCGTTTCAGCGAAGATCCGCAGGTCGTCGAACTGTGGTTCTCGGTGCAGGCCTCCAGCGATCGGGCAGGGCAGTTGCCGCAGATTCAGCAGTTACTGCAACATCCGGCCTTCGACTGGAAAAATCCGAACAAAGTGCGCTCCGTGGTGGGGGCCTTTGCGGGCCAGAACCTGGCGGCGTTCCACAGTCCGGATGGCAGTGGTTACCAGTTCCTGGCAGAGCAGGTGTGCCGGTTGGATGACAGCAACCCGCAGATTGCGGCACGGTTGGTGTCACCGCTGACCCGCTGGAAGAAATTTGCACCGCATTATTGTGAGCAGATGAAAGCGGCACTTGAACGCATTCGCGACAAGAGTGAGTTGTCCCGCGACGTATACGAAGTCGTCCACAAGAGCCTGGCAGACTGAGGCTCGGCCCGTATCCGGCGGTGATTGTAATGCCGTCGTCATCGCTGGATACAAAATCGCACTTTCGGTCGATAGACAATGTTGGTCAATCGGCTAATCTGGGTGAAAGTCTGCGATTGCATCAGACCATAACAATAAAGCCCAGCAAGGGCTTCCAGACGGATTTAAGGTTGCACAATGAGATACAACAAGAACGCACTTTTTGGCGGGCTGCTTGCGCTTTCCTTTGCAGCGGCCCCAGTCCACGCCGCGGTGTCCGCAGCTGAGGCCAATCGCCTTGGTAAGGATCTTACGCCTTTCGGTTCGGTGAAAGCCGGTAACTCAGCGGGCACCATCCCTGCCTGGAATGGCGGGCTGACGCAAGCACCGGCCGGATATCAGGGCAGCGGCCAGCATCACGTCAATCCTTTCCCGGATGACCAGGTTCTGTTCACCATTACTGCGTCCAATATGGATCAGTATGGTGAGCATCTGACCGATGGTGTCAAGGCTATGCTTAATACTTATCCCACCACGTTCCGCATCCCGGTCTACGAGTCGCGCCGCACCCACGCGATACCGGAATGGGTGGCAGACAATACCCGCAAAAATGCTGTTAATGCCGAAATTGAAGGCCAGGCTGAGGGCATCAGTGGCGCATTTGGCGGTTATCCGTTCCCGATCCTGCATGGCACCGATGAAGAAAAGGCCTGGCAAGTTGTCTGGAATCATCTCACGCGCTGGCGCGGCGTTTCCGTTACTCGTCGTTCCAGTGAGGTGGCGGTACAGACGAACGGTGACTACGGCCTGGTGACGTCTCAGCAGGAAGCTTTCTTCAACTTCTATAACCCAGAAGGTGGTGAAAGCGATCTGGATAACATTATCTTTTACTACCTGTCGTTTACCCAGTCTCCGCCCCGCCTGGCCGGCGGCGCCATTCTAATTCACGAAACCCTGAACCAGATTATCAATCCGCGAAATGGCTGGGGCTACAATGCCGGCCAACGCCGTGTTCGCCGCGCACCCAATCTGGGCTACGACTCGCCGATAGCGGCAGCCGACAACCTGCGCACCGCGGATGATACCGATATCTTCAACGGGGCCATGGATCGTTATAACTGGAATTACGAGGGAATGAAGGAAATTTACATTCCTTACAACAATTACCGGATTGGTGAAAAAGGTACGCCTTACTCCGAGATTCTGGGAGTTTCCCACCTGAATCCGGATCTGACTCGCTGGGAGTTGCATCGCGTTCACGTGGTTGAAGCAGACCTCAAGCAGGGCGAGCGCCATATTTACGGCAAGCGCCGTTTCTATGTGGACGCCGACAGCTGGAATACAGTGCTGCTGGACCAGTATGACGGGCGTGGTGAATTGTGGCGCGTGACCATGGGTATTCCGAAGAATTATTATGAATTACCGGGAGTGTGGACAGTGCTTGATGTATACCATGACCTTCAGGCTCGCCGGTATCACGTATTGGGACTGGACACTGAAGAGTCCGGCACCCGGGTGTTCACTGATGATGTGCCCAATGTACGTTATTTTTCACCGGCCTCGCTGCGTCGGCGGAGTGTACGCTGAGATTCCGGCGCACAACCTGATCCCGGGGTAGCGGCTGTGGTTTCACAGACGCCGGCGGCCGTACGGCTGCCGGTTTGCTTGTGTTTCTGCCACGCTACCGGGCGAAGCGTAACAAGATACAATCAACGGAAAGGCAATCTGAATGGCTAATAGGTTCATGTGCGAGACACTGGGGACTGCCTGTGTCGGGCTCTCCATGGCGCTGGCAGCGCCCGCGGCATTTGCGCTGCCAGATATTCTTGAAACCCCTGCGCGTACCACGCTGCTCGCTCCAAAATCATTGCTCAATGATGCAACCCGGGCCGGTGAGCGCATTGTCGCTGTTGGTGAGCGTGGACACATTATTTTCTCGGATGATGAAGCACAAACCTGGACTCAGAGTTCTGTTCCGGTTGCGCTGACACTGAACGCTGTCGATTTCGGATCTGAACAGCACGGCTGGGCCGTCGGCCACAGTGGCGTGGTGCTTCATTCCAGTGACAGGGGTGAAAACTGGTCCCTGCAGCTGACGGGCATTGAAGCCTCCGGACTGGCCATAGAAAGCAAGGAAGAACAGATTGCTGAAATGGAAGAACGGATCGAGCAGGCCCCGGAAGAAGAAAAGGCCGATCTCGAGTGGGCTCTGGATGATCTTCACTTCACGCTCGAAAACATGCAGGCCGATCTTGATGTCGGACCGGTCAACCCGTTCCTTGACGTCTGGTTTGAGGATGACAGCCACGGTTTTGTGGTGGGTGCCTACGGCATGATCCTGAGAACTCAGGATGGCGGCGAAACCTGGAAAGACTGGGCCCCGAAACTCGACAATCCGCAAAGCTTCCACATCAACAGCATTACTCAGGTAACTGGCGGTGCGCTGGTGGCGGTTGGTGAAGCGGGTCAGATCCACGCGTCTGTGGACGGTGGTGATACCTGGGAGCGTCGCGAAAGCCCTTACACCGGCTCTTTGTTCGGCGTTATGGGCACTGGCCAGGTGAATGAAGTAATCGCTTTCGGGCTCCGGGGTAACATGTTCCGGTCCACCGATCTCGGTCGCAGCTGGACGGTTGTGCCCAACGAGGGCGGGGCAACACTGAACAATGGTGCCGTGGCTGATGACGGCAGGATCACCCTGGTCGGCAACGGCGGCGCTGTGTTGATGAGCACGAACGCTGGAGAGAGCTTCCGTGTGACTTTCCGGAACGACCGGGAGGGCCTGATGGCCGTCGTTCCGCTGGCCGGTACCAACTTACTTCTGGTGGGCGAAGGCGGAGTTGTAATCTCCGACGCTCGTGGCCGGAATCCGAACTAACGCCCTGGTGTGGCATCAACAGATTAATGGATAGAGGGGCTTTTTAATGTCTAACCCGATGCACGACAGGGGTGAACATTACCTGACGACGCCAAAGGCGGAGCCGTTTCTTGAACGGCTGATTTTTAACAACCGGGCTTTAATCCTGGTTGGATTTTTTATTCTGACACTGTTTCTTGGCTACAACGCTACCAAGATCCAGCCGGATGCCAGTTTTGAGCGGATGATTCCGTTGGAGCATCCTTACATCGTCAACATGCTTGAGCACCGGGATGATCTGGATAACCTCGGTAACTTTGTCCGGATCGCGATAGCGGTTGAAGACGGTGACATCTTCACTGCCGAGTATATGGAAACGCTTAAACTGATCACTGATGAAGTGTTCTATCTTGATGGCGTTGACCGGTCAGGCCTGAAATCGCTCTGGACCTCGAACGTCCGCTGGGTAGAGGTAACCGAGCAAGGCTTCCAGGGCGGCACGGTGATCCCGGACGGCTATGACGGCAGTCGCGAGAGTCTGGAGCAGTTGCGCCAGAATGTGTTGCGCTCGCCCGAAGTCGGACGCCTTATTTCCGACAACTTCCGCTCAACCATCGTTTATGCACCGCTGTATGAGAAAAACCCGGAAACCGGCGAAGCGCTGGACTACGGTGAGTTTTCCCGTCAGCTGGAAGAGAAAATCCGCGACAAGTATCAGGCACAGAATCCTGATATCAGCATTCACGTGGTCGGTTTTGCCAAAAAAGTCGGCGATCTGATTGAAGGCATCGCCTCCATTGCCTGGTTTGCCGGCATTACCATCCTGCTGACCACGCTGTTGCTGTTCTGGTATTCCCGGTGCATCGCGGGCACGCTGGTACCGGTATTCACGTCGATTGTTGCGGTCTTCCTGCAGCTCGGCACGCTCCGTCTTCTGGGCTACGGTCTGGATCCGTACTCGGTTCTGGTGCCGTTCCTGGTCTTTGCGATTGGCATCAGTCACGGCGTGCAGATCGTTAACGCCATGGCGGTTGAGGCCGGCAAGGGCTTTGATGCCGTCACCTCGGCACGTCTGGCGTTCCGGGCACTTTATATACCGGGTATGCTGGCCCTGATTTCGGACGCTTTCGGCTTCCTGACGCTGGTCTTTATTGAGATTGATGTTATCCGGGATCTGGCCATTGCGGCCGGCCTGGGTGTTGCCTTCGTAATTCTCACCAACCTGGTGCTGCATGTTCTGATCATGTCGTACATCGGCATCACCAAAGGTGGTATCCGGCACGTTCAGAATCACGGTGAGAAACAGGACCGTAAGTGGCGCGTGATGTCCTACTTCTCGCATCCAGGTGTGGCACCGATTTCTCTGCTTATCGCGGTTATTGGCTTGGGTCTGGGGCTTTACTACAAGCAGGATCTGCAGGTGGGGGATCTTGATGAAGGTGCTCCGGAGCTGCGTGCCGATTCCCGCTACAACGTAGATAACTCCTACATCATCAACAATTACTCGACCAGTGCCGATGTTCTGGTGGTGATGGTGAAAACGCAGGAAGAGCAATGTACCCAGTACAATGTGCTGCGTTCGATGGATCGCCTGCAGTGGGAGTTGCAGAACACCCCGGGTGTCCAGAGTTCTGCCTCACTGGCCGACGTGTCGAAACTGGTGACCAAGGCTCTGAACGAGGGCAGCTGGAAGTGGTATGAGATTTCCCGCAACCAGACCATCATCAACGCCTCCATTCGTGATGCGCCGGCTGGCCTGATTAACACGACCTGTGACCTGACGCCAGTACTGGTTTTCCTTGAGGATCACAAAGCGGAAACCCTGCAGACCGTTGTTGACCGGGTTGAGGAATTTGCCGAAACCTATAACAACGAAGAGCACACCTTCCTGCTGGCAGCTGGCAACGCAGGTATCGAGGCAGCCACCAACGAGGTTATTTCGAACGCGAAAAATCTCATGCTGATACTGGTTTACAGTGTGGTCAGTTTGCTGTGTTTTGTGACCTTCCGTTCCATTCGTGCGGTTGCCTGTATTGTGATTCCGCTGGGCCTGACCTCCATTTTGTGTGAGGCGATCATGGCGGTGTCTGGTATCGGTATCAAAGTGGCAACGCTTCCGGTCATTGCGCTGGGTGTCGGTATCGGTGTCGACTACGGCATCTACATCTACAGCAAGCTGGAGAAGTTCCTGCTGGAAGGCAAAACCTTGCAGGAAGCCTACTATGAGACTCTGCGCTCTACCGGTAAGGCGGTCATCTTCACCGGTGTAACTCTGGGCCTGGGTGTGGTGACCTGGATCTTCTCACCCATCAAGTTCCAGGCAGACATGGGCTTCCTGTTGTTCTTCATGTTCCTCTGGAACATGATCGGAGCGATCTGGTTGCTGCCGGCACTGGCCCGGTTCCTGTTGCGTCCTGACAAGATGCTGGCAAAAGCACGAGCTGTGAAGTAACAGCCTGAAACAACAAAAAAGCCCGCAATTGCGGGCTTTTTTGTTTTTAGGTCAAACGCTTAGCGAGCTAACGCTTTCTTTATTTATGGCCAGAAGTGGTCTATCTTCTAAGACGAACGATAGGTTTGTCCGTAATTAAAAGCGGACATTCGATTATAACGACCAAGAAAAAAGGAAGAGCACACATGACACTGAAACTCAGAGCGTCCGTTTTCGCTGTTGCCGCTGCAGTTAGCTTAGGCGCGGTATCGACGGCCGTATCGGCCCAGGATCAGCGTTTCGTCACCATCGGCACCGGTGGTGTAACCGGCGTTTACTATCCTGCAGGTGGTGCCATCTGCCGCCTGGTCAATATGGATCGTAAGGAGCATGGCATCCGTTGCTCCGTTGAGAGCACCGGCGGTTCCGTTTATAACCTGAATGCAATCCGTGCCGGCGAGCTCGATCTGGCCGTTGCCCAGTCTGACTGGCAGTTCCATGCCTATAACGGCACCAGCCAGTTTGAAGACAGTGGCAAGAACGAAAAGCTGCGGGCTGTTTTTTCGCTGCACCCGGAACCGTTTACCGTTGTTGCCAGCAAGGGCTCGGGCATTAAAAACTTTGAAGACCTCGAAGGCAAGCGTGTTTCCGTGGGTAACCCGGGCTCAGGCCAGCGCGCCACCGCCGAGGTTCTGATGAACGAAATGGGCTGGAGTCTGGATAAATTCTCGCTGGCGGCCGAAATTAAGGCGGCAGAGCAGTCTCAGGCATTGTGTGATGGCAACATTGATGCGTTTTTCTACACTGTTGGCCACCCCTCCGGTGCGATCAAGGAAGCAACCACTTCCTGTGACAGCGTACTGGTGAACGTGGACAACTCGGCCTCTAAAAAGTTGATCGACGACAACCCGTATTACCGCAAGGCCATAATTCCGGGCGGAATGTACCGTGGTTCAGATCAGGACGTAACCACCTTCGGTGTGGCGGCAACCTTCGTGTCGTCCACTGATGTGCCCGACGATGTCGTCTACGCAGTCGTCAAGGCCGTGTTCGAGAACTTCGACAGTTTCAAGCGCCTGCACCCGGCCTTTGGCAACCTCAATAAAGAAGAGATGGTCTCTGATGCCCTGAGTGCGCCCCTGCACCCGGGTGCTGCCAAGTACTATCGTGAGGCTGGCCTGATCAACTGATCGGATAAGCATCCAACAGAGCGGGCGTCCGGCCCGCTCTGTTGATTCCAGTCTGGCTATATCCCACCACAGGAACATGCTATGGCAAAGAACGACCCCGGTGCCGGGGCGGGTACTGATGCCGCCAAGGTCAATCAAGTTTTACAGACAGAAGTCGGAGGCAGGGCGCTCACCGGACCCGCGTCTGTCATCCTCTTTGTCATACCGTTGTGCTGGTCACTGTTTCAGCTCTGGATCGCCTCACCGCTGCCTTTTATTCTGAATTTTGGCATATTCAATTCCACCGAAGCGCGCTCCATTCACCTCGCCTTCGCGGTTTTTCTGGCCTTTTCTGCCTTCCCGATGATCAAGGGCGTGCACGCCAACAAAGTGCCGGTCTATGACTGGGTACTGGCGCTGGCTGCGGCTTTTACGGCTTCTTACCTTTACGTTTTTTACAACGAACTCTCAACACGCCCGGGGGCCCCGATTACGGTGGATCTTTGGGTTTCTATGGCTGGTCTGGTCCTGCTCCTTGAAGCCACCCGCAGAGCGCTGGGCCTGCCGCTGGCGATTGTTGCTGCCATCTTTATTACCTATTCGCTGGCCGGCCCGTACATGCCGGATGTCATTGCTCACAAGGGTGTCAGTCTTAACAAACTGGCGTCACACCAATGGCTGGGTACGGAAGGGGTATTTGGTGTTGCGCTGGGCGTTTCCACCAGCTTCGTCTTTCTTTTTGTGTTGTTCGGCGCTCTGCTTGAACGGGCAGGGGCCGGTAACTATTTCATCAAGGTGGCCTATGCCATGTTGGGGCATATGCGCGGAGGCCCGGCCAAGGCTGCCGTCGTGTCCAGCGGCCTGAGCGGTGTGATCTCCGGATCCTCTATCGCCAATGTGGTTACAACCGGCACCTTCACCATTCCCCTGATGAAACGCGTCGGATTTCCAGCGGTCAAGGCTGGTGCCGTTGAAGTGGCTGCTTCGACCAACGGCCAGCTGACACCTCCCATCATGGGGGCCGCGGCTTTCCTGATGGTGGAGTATGTGGGTATTTCTTATCTGGAGGTCATCAAACACGCTATCTTGCCGGCGCTGATTTCCTATGTGGCACTGATCTACATCGTCCACCTGGAAGCCTGCAAGCTGAAAATGGAAGGTGTGGAGCGCCTGAACCGGCCAACTCTGGCCCAACGCATGCTGAATTGGGTGGTGTTGCTGATCGGGCTGATCGTGCTGACCTTCGCCGTCTATTACGGGGTAGGCTGGGTCAAATCCGCTTTGGGTGAGGCCGCGCCCTGGGTGCTTGGGCCTCTGTTAATCGCGGTGTATGTGGGTCTTATTGGCTACGCAACACGGTTTCCCGAGCTGGAGGAAGACGAGCCGGAGGCCGATTTGGGGGCGCTTCCCGAAGTTGGTCCTACGGTCAAAACCGGGCTCTATTACCTGTTGCCGGTGGTGGTGCTGGTCTGGTGCCTGACGGTGGAGCGCTTCTCGCCCCAGTTATCTGCCTTCTGGGCGACTTTGTTCATGATCTTCATCGTGGTCACTCAGCGACCTTTGAAGGCTTTTTTCCGTAAACACAGCGGCATGCTCAGCGAGTTCGCCGGGGGCTTTATGGATCTTGCGCACTCACTGGCCACCGGTGCCCGGAATATGGTGGGTATTGGTGTGGCGACGGCGACCGCAGGCATTGTGGTTGGCACTGTCACTCTGACTGGCATTGGTCTGGTGATGACCGAGTTTGTCGAGTTCCTGTCGGGCGGCAACCTGCTGCTGATGCTGATCTTCACTGCCGTAATCAGTCTGATACTGGGTATGGGCTTGCCCACCACGGCCAACTATATTGTAGTGTCCACCCTGATGGCCCCGGTCATCGTGACTTTGGGCGCCCAGAATGGGCTGTTGGTGCCGCTGATCGCTGTGCATCTGTTTGTGTTCTATTTCGGGATACTGGCGGATGATACGCCGCCCGTTGGTTTGGCCGCCTACGCGGCGGCCGCCATTTCTGGAGCTGATCCGATACGAACGGGTATCCAGGGTTTCGCCTACGATATCCGTACCGCAATCTTGCCGTTCATGTTCATCTTCAACACCCAGTTGTTGCTGATCGGCCTGACCGGCTGGGTAGATCTGTTGATCACCATTGCGAGTGCGGTCACCGCTATGCTGGTCTTCTCAGCGGCGACTCAGGGCTTCTGGTTTACCAAAAGCTACAAGTGGGAGAGCCTGTTGCTGGTGCTGATTACTTTCACCCTGTTTCGGCCCGGGTACTGGTGGGATATGGTTTATCCCCCATACGAAGAGCGGCAGGGTACCGAAATCATGGAGTATGTCGAAACCGTCCCCGTCGATGAGCCTGTAGTGTTCAGGGTCTCTGGCATGGGGTTTGATGGCAGAGACACCACCACCTATGTGAAATTTGACATGCCGGCGGGTGATTCGGCTCAGCAGCGGATGTCTGCGGTCGGCCTCGATGTCACGGATCTCGGAGACCAGCTCTCGGTTGGCTTTGTCGATTTCGGAAGTCCGGCACAGAAAGCCGGTATTGAATTTGGCTGGAACATCGAGGCAGTTCAGGCCACGCTTGACCGTCCACCCCGTGAGCTGATGTTCATTCCTGCCCTGCTGTTGCTGGCCATGGTGGCCTTTGGTCAGCTCAAGCGTAAGGCTCGCGAGGACGCCCAACCAGAGCCCGCCTGACGGATTCCTTGGAACTACTCAAAAGCCCGGCATTGTTGCCGGGTTTTTTTCTGGTAAACTCGTCTGCAAACCAGCCCGCGGTTTGTATCGCGGACGCTGGCAACCATGTGATCTTTGGTATAGATCACCGCTGAGAAACCACAGGAGAATTCCATGCCCGTCATTACCCTGCCAGATGGCAGCCACCGCAGTTTTGCAGAATCCGTTACCGTTCATGACGTTGCCGCCGACATTGGCGCAGGTCTGGCGAAAGCCGCCTTGGCTGGCAAAGTTGATGGCCAGCTCGTTGACACCAGCCATCTGATTGAAACCGATGCCGAACTGGCCATTGTGACGGAGCGAGACGAAGACGGCGTGGACATCGTTCGCCACTCCACTGCTCATCTGTTGGCCATGGCGGTCAAAGAGCTTTTCCCGGAGGCGCAGGTCACGATTGGCCCGGTGGTGGATAACGGTTTCTACTACGACTTCAAATACGACCGCCCGTTCACCAATGAGGACCTGGCGCGTATTGAAAAACGCATGGAAGAGCTTGCCAAGCAAGATCTGCCGGTTTCCCGGTCGGTTATGTCTCGCGAAGAAGCGGTCAAGCTGTTTGACGGCATGGGCGAAGAGTACAAGGTTCGTATTATTGAGGACATTCCTGGCGAAGAGGATTTGTCATTCTACCGCCAGGGTGACTTCATTGATCTGTGCCGCGGCCCGCACGTACCCAGTACTGGCAAGCTCAAAGCCTTCAAACTGACCAAGGTTGCTGGCGCGTTTTGGCGCGGTGATCACAACAACGAGCAGTTGCAGCGGGTTTACGGTACCGCTTGGGGCAACAAGAAAGACCTCAAAGCCTATTTGAATCGTCTGGAAGAAGCGGAAAAGCGCGACCATCGCAAGATCGGCAAAAAGCTGAAACTGTTCCATATGCAGGAAGAAGCGCCGGGCATGGTGTTCTGGCACCCGGATGGCTGGTCGCTGTATCAGGAGATTGAACAGTACATGCGGGGCAAACTGCACCGCCACGGTTATAAAGAAATCAAAACACCGCAGGTGGTTTCCCGCACACTGTGGGAAAAATCCGGGCACTGGGACAAGTTCCAGGACGCCATGTTCACCACCGAGTCGGAAAAGCACGACTACGCCATTAAACCCATGAACTGTCCCTGTCACGTACAGGTGTTCAATCAGGGCCTAAAAAGCTACAAGGATTTGCCGCTGCGGCTGGCCGAGTTCGGCTCCTGTCACCGCAACGAGGCCTCTGGGGCGCTGCACGGCCTGATGCGGGTGCGTGGCTTTACCCAGGATGATGCCCACATCTTCTGCGAAGAAGATGCGATTCAGGAAGAAGTGTCTGCGTTTATCAAGCTACTGCATGAAGTCTACGAGGACTTCGGGTTCAGCGAAATCCTTTACAAACTGTCGACTCGCCCCGAGAAACGTGTCGGTTCTGACGAGGTCTGGGACAAATCGGAAGCTGCTCTGGAAGAAGCGCTCAATAGAGTCGGTGTTGACTGGGAGCTGTTACCAGGTGAGGGCGCTTTCTATGGCCCGAAAATTGAGTTTTCTCTGAAAGACTGTATCGGCCGGGTGTGGCAGTGCGGTACTATTCAGGTCGATTTTTCAATGCCGGGTCGCCTGGGCGCTCAGTATGTGGCCGATAATTCCGAGCGGAAAACGCCGGTTATGCTACATCGGGCAGTTCTCGGGTCTTTTGAGCGGTTTATCGGTATACTGATCGAAGAATATGAAGGTGCATTCCCCACTTGGCTGGCGCCAACACAGATTGCGGTGCTGAATATCACCGACAATCAGCGTGATTACTGTCAAAATCTGGCCAAAAAATGGGATTCTTTGGGTTATCGGGTTAATGCTGACTTGAGAAACGAGAAGATCGGCTTTAAAATCCGCGAGCATACTCTTAACAAGGTTCCCTATCTTGTCGTTGTCGGCGACAAGGAAATCGAAAACAATGCGGTTGCTGTACGTACCCGCAAAGGCGAAGATTTGGGAACCCTATCGCTTGAAGCGTTTGAACAGCTGTTGGCTGATGACATTCAACGCAAAGGCAGAACCAAAACGGAGATCTAATTATTAAACAGCGAACGAATCGGGGTGGACGTACTCCAAAAGCGCCTATCAATGAGAATATTGACGCAACGGAAGTCCGCCTGATTGATGCCGAAGGCAATCAGGTTGGGGTTGTATCGATCGAGGAAGCCATCCGGATGGCGGAAGAAGTTACCCTTGATCTGGTGCAGGTTACGGATTCTGATCCGATCGTCTGTAAGATAATGGATTACGGCAAGAAGATCTTCGACGAGAAGAAAGCGAAGGCGGCTGCCAAGAAGAAACAAAAGCAGACGCAGGTCAAAGAGCTTAAGTTCCGTCCAGGAACTGAAGAAGGGGATTATCAGGTAAAACTACGCAACCTGATACGTTTCCTTGAAAACGGGGACCGCGGCAAGATCACGATCCGTTTCCGTGGCCGTGAGATGGCACACCAGGAAATCGGTATGAAGCTCATGGAGCGGATTGAAAAGGATCTCGAAGAGATTGCAACGGTTGAGATGCGGCCAAAAATGGAAGGCCGGCAGATGACCATGATTGTGGCTCCCCGCAAAAAGAAGTGAACCTGATCCTGTGATGGGTCCCCCGCACCAGCGGGGGATTTGTCGTTCAGGGGCACAAATTGTTTTACTTAAAATAGAATGCGGAGTTTTAAAAAATGCCTAAGATGAAAGCGAAAAGCGGAGCTACCAAGCGGTTCAAGAAAACCGCGACTGGCTTCAAGCACAAGCAGTCCTTCACCAGTCATATCCTGACCAAGAAGAGCCCGAAGCGTAAGCGTCAGCTGCGCGGCACCAAGCTGATTGCCAAGTCTGACGTGGCGTCTATCAAGCGTATGACGGCTTGCTGATTCAGCCGCCAACCATTCTTGCTCAGGTATAAAGGTAAAAGGACAAAAGTATGGCTCGTGTAAAACGTGGCGTGGTAGCACGTCGTCGTCACAAGAAGATTCTCAATCAGGCCAAAGGTTATTACGGCGCTCGTAGCCGTGTATACCGCGTTGCCAAACAGGCGGTTATCAAAGCCGGTCAGTACGCTTACCGCGACCGTCGTAACCGCAAGCGTGCTTTCCGCGCACTTTGGATCGCCCGTATCAACGCTGGTGCCCGTGCCAACGGTTTGTCTTACAGCCGTCTGATCGCTGGTCTGAAGAAGGCGAATGTTGAAATTGATCGTAAGGTTCTGGCCGATCTGGCCATGAACGAGCAGCAGGCGTTTACTGCTGTTGTTGAGAAGGCCAAGGCGTCTCTTTGATCGCTTAAGCTCTTTCATCGATTACTGATCGATCAGGGCGCCTCATGACATCATGGTGGCGCCTTCTGATAGGGGAAGGGCACGCTCTTCCCCTATTTTTGTTTTAACCTACCCCATTTCTGGTTTGGAGCAGGGTCAATGGAAAACCTGGAGCAACTGGTTCAGGACGGTTTGAACGCGGTAGAACAAGCGGACAACCTTCAGGCACTTGATCACATTCGCGTGGAATATCTCGGCAAGAAAGGGGTCATCACCCAGCAGGCGAAAACCCTGGGCAAGCTTTCTGCGGATGAGCGTCCTGCCGCCGGCCAGAAAATCAACGAAGCCAAGGGTCAGGTTGAACAGGCCATCAATACGCGCCGCACGGATCTTGAAAAGGTCGCGCTTGAGGCGAAGCTGGCCGGTGAATCCATTGATGTGACTTTGCCGGGCCGAGGTCAGGATCTGGGGGGGTTGCACCCTGTGACCAGAACCCTGCAGCGCATTGAGGATATTTTTGCCCGCGCCGGCTACAGCGTGGAGCAGGGGCCTGAAATCGAAGATGATTATCATAACTTCGAAGCCCTTAACATTCCGGGTCATCACCCGGCCCGTGCTATGCACGATACCTTTTATTTCGATCCGGGTACGCTGCTGCGCACTCATACCTCTCCGGTTCAGATCCGCACTATGGAAGCCGGTAAACCGCCGTTCCGAATGATCTGCCCGGGCCGGGTCTATCGCTGCGACTCTGATATGACCCACACTCCCATGTTCCATCAGGTTGAAGGCCTGTTGGTCGAGAAAAACGTCAGCTTTGCCGACCTCAAAAGCACGGTGGAAGAGTTTCTTCGGGTGTTCTTCGAGCGTGATTTGAAAGTACGTTTCCGCCCCTCCTACTTCCCATTTACCGAGCCATCAGCGGAAGTGGATATTGAGTGGGGCCGGGAGCCGGATGGCAGCATCAAATGGCTGGAAGTGATGGGCTGCGGCATGGTGCACCCGAAAGTGTTCGAGCATTGCGGTATTGATGCCGAAGAATATCGTGGCTTTGCCTTTGGCCTGGGTGTTGAACGCCTGGCCATGCTCCGCTACGGCGTGAAAGACCTGCGCATGTTCTTCGAAAACGACCTGCGTTTTTTGCGCCAGTTCCGTTAAGCCTGAGGGCAGGCCGGCGCACACAGGACTCCGAATCAACCGCATAAATCGCATCAGGACAAGGCAAGAACGATGAAATTCAGTGAACAGTGGCTGCGCGAGTGGGTTAATCCGAGCATTGGCTCTCAGGAGTTGATGGATCAGATCACCATGGCCGGCCTGGAAGTAGACGGTTTTGAACCAGTGGCGGGCGAATTTACCGGTGTGGTAGTGGGCGAAGTGCTCTCGGTTACGCCACATCCGGATGCCGACAAGTTGCGCGTTTGCCAGGTCAGTGATGGCACCCAGACGGTTCAAGTGGTCTGCGGTGCGCCTAATGTGCGCGATGGTCTGAAAGTACCGTTTGCCGTCGTGGGTGCCGTCCTGCCCGGCAATTTCAAGATCAAGAAGGCGAAGCTCCGCGGCCAGCCCTCTGAAGGCATGCTCTGTTCCGAATCCGAACTTGCTCTGTCTGAAAACCACGACGGCCTGATGGAGCTGCCAGCCGATGCCCCAACCGGTCAGGACGTGGCTGAATACCTGAAGCTGAATGACATTACCATTGATGTTGACCTGACCCCGAATCGCAGCGATTGCCTGTCCATCCGCGGTCTGGCGCGGGAAGTGAGTGTGTTGAACCATCTGGTCACCAATACACCTGAAATCGTAGCTGTCGAGGCGGTGCACTCCGAAGTGCCGGACATTCGGGTTGAGGCACCCACAGGATGCCCCCGTTACCTGGGCCGTATTCTGCGCAACGTGAATTTGCAGGCAGAAACACCGCTGTGGATGCAGGAAAAGCTGCGCCGCTCCGGTATCCGTTCTATCGATGCTGCGGTCGACGTGACTAACTACGTCATGCTGGAGCTGGGCCAGCCGATGCACGCCTTTGACCGTGATGAGATTGCCGGTGGTATCGTCGTGCGCATGGCCAGCACTGGTGAGAAGCTGGTGTTGCTGGATGGTCAGGAAGTGGCATTGACCCCGGACACCCTGGTCATTGCCGACCATGAAAAGCCGGTGGCTATCGCCGGTGTCATGGGAGGTGAGCATTCCGGCGTGAGCGCGAAGACCCGCGATCTGGTGCTGGAATCGGCTTATTTTGATCCGATCACCCTGGCCGGTAAGGCGCGACAGTTTGGTCTGCACACCGACGCCTCCCACCGTTTTGAGCGGGGCGTGGATTATCAGTTGGCCCGTGACGCCATGGAGCGTGCGACTCGCCTGCTGATGGAAATCGTGGGCGGTGAGCCCGGAGAGATTGTTGAGGTGGCGAGTAACGATCGCCTGCCCGAAGCCCGAATCATTGATCTGCGGGAACAGCGTCTGGCCAGCGTTCTTGGCCTGACCATTCATCGCACCACCGTTGAAGAGATCTTGTCCCGTCTTGGTTTGCACGTCGACAAGTTACTGAAGGACGGCTGGCGAATCAGTGTGCCGAGCTTCCGCCCGGATATCTCCATCGAGGAGGATCTGATCGAGGAAGTGGGGCGCATCTATGGCTACAACAATCTGCCGGTTACCGAACCCACCGGCTCTCTGGGCCTGAAGGCCCGGGACGAGGCTGTGCGGCCATTGTCGGCGATCCGGAATTTCTTTGTGGCCCAGGGCTATCAGGAAGCAATCACCTACAGCTTTGTAGACCCGAAGGTGCAGCAGATGCTCGATCCGGAGCGTGAGGGCATTGCTCTGGCCAATCCGATCTCAGCAGACCTGTCGGTCATGCGCACCACCTTGTGGAGTGGCCTGTTGAAAACAGTCATCCACAACCAGAATCGCCAGCAGCCACGCATTCGCATGTTTGAGACGGGTCTGCGTTTTGAGAAAAACGGTGCTGATATCAATCAACAGCCGATGCTGGCTGGTGTGGTGGCTGGCAACCAGACTCAGGAAAATTGGGTGAACGGTCGCAGAACGGCCGACTTCTTTGATGTCAAAGGAGAACTGGAAAGCTTGTTCCGTTTGCTGGGCATCGAGATTCAGTTTGTTGCCAGCCAGCACCCGGCATTGCACCCGGGCCAGACCGCAGAATTGCTGCGCAACGGCGAACATGTGGGCTGGTTGGGAACTCTGCACCCACAAGTACAGAAAAATCTTGAACTTAATGGCACGATCCTGATGTTTGAGCTATTCTTGGATTCGATCGTTACTGGATATGTGCCTAATTTCAAAGATGTTTCAAAATTTCCGGAAGTCCGGCGAGATTTGGCTATTATTATCGGAAGCGATGTGGCGTTCGCACAGGTTGAGCATGTGGCCCGTAAGCATGCCGGCGAACATCTGACGGCGTTGCGTGTGTTTGATGTATATGAAGGGGACAACCTGGGCGAGGGTAACCGCAGCCTGGCGCTGAGCCTGTTCTGGCAGCATCCTGAGCGCACACTCAACGAGGATGAAGTGCACTCGCTCTTTAATGGGGTTATCGAGGCCCTGCAAGAAGAGTTGGAGGCAACACTGAGGAGTTGACAGATGGCGGCTTTGACGAAAGCGGACATGGCCGAGCGCTTGTACGAAGAGCTGGGACTTAACAAGCGCGAAGCCAAGGAGATGGTTGAAGCTTTCTTCGATGAAATCAGAGGCGCACTCAGCCACAACGAACAGGTGAAATTGTCAGGCTTTGGCAATTTTGACCTCAGAGACAAAAAGCAACGGCCGGGAAGGAACCCGAAGACGGGTGAAGAAATCCCCATCAGCGCACGACGTGTCGTTACGTTTCGACCAGGCCAGAAACTGAAGCAGAAAGTAGAAGCGTATGCTGGAACCGAGTCATAACAACGAACTCCCCACGATCCCGGGGAAACGCTACTTTACGATTGGTGAAGTCGCTGAGCTGTGTGCGGTAAAAGCACACGTGCTGCGGTACTGGGAGCAGGAGTTTCCCCAGTTGTCGCCGGTCAAGCGCCGGGGCAATCGCCGTTATTACCAGCGGGCAGATGTGATCACTATCCGTCAGATCCGCAGCCTGTTGTACGAACAGGGCTATACCATCGGCGGTGCCAAGCAAAAGCTGAGCAGCTCCGAAATAAAAGACGACACTACCCAGTACAAGCAACTGATCCGTCAGATGATCACCGAGCTTGAGGAAGTGCTGGACGTGTTGAACGCACCTGTTCGCTAACCGCTAACGGTGAGGGTGAGGTGCCAAAGACCCCTTGCAGGTACACGCTGAAAAAAGGCCGGAGGCGACAATCGCCCCGGCCTTTTTGCGGTCATGTCCGGCCAGAGCCGCTCACTTGGTCTTGCAGGTTTTAATGCCGATCAGAGAGTAGGCCGGGCAATTGCCGATGGCCGCGGTGGCTAGTGGTACCAAGCCAATCCAGCCCCAGGCCGTTTGTGGTCCCACAAATACCAGGGCAATCAGGACAATGCCTACAATCGCACGGATGATCCGGTCCGCTGAACCCATGTTTACCGTCATCTTTATCTCTCCTGTGTGATGTCGGGTGATGGTCTGACTATAGGCCTGCAGTGGCGTTGCTTCAGTGATAAAGTCACAGAGGGCAAAACTTTTTAGCACTCAGGGCGTCGTTCATGGCAAAGCACAGCATTCTTGAAACTCTCAATGACAGCCTCCGCAAAGACACTCTGGATGAAATCAGCACAATGCGTTTTCCGCCCGGCCAGGTTTTGTTCAGTGCGGGAGAGCATTGCAGAGGATTGCCGCTGGTGCTAGGTGGCAGCATTAAGGTGCAGATGACCGGGGTGTCAGGGCATGGCATCGTGCTCTATAGAATGGGCGCCGATGACATCTGTACTCTGTCGATCGGGTGTCTGATGACTGGCCGTGGTTACCGTGCCGAAGCGGTGGTTGAGGAAGCGGCGGAAGTGGCGATTATTCCCAAAGGGCTGTTCGACCGGTTGATGGATCAGTCAGCAGATTTTCGGTTGGCCATTATGGAGTCTTATGGCCGGCGCCTGGATGATCTCATGTTGTTGGTGGAGGAAGTGGCCTTTCACCGCATGGATGAGCGCCTGGAAGAGTGGTTGCTGGCCCGGGCTACCCAGGGCCAGCGAGTGCTGACCATCACCCATCAGGAACTGGGGGTTGAACTGGGCACGGCCCGCGAAGTGGTCAGTCGATTGCTCAAGGAGCTTGAAAGGCGACAGCAGGTCAAGCTGGCACGAGGCAAAATTGAGCTGACCGGATTGGTCAGCGGTCTAACGACCGCCTGACAGGCTGTGCACCAGTCGGGCCAGCTGCTCGGCAGCTTGCTCAAGGTTGTCGGCCGCCTTGGCGTAAGCTTCCTGAAGATCCATTGGCGCAGGGGTAATCGAAAACGCCGCCGACAGCCCCGAATCATGCAATGCCTGCAACTCACTGCCGAGTTTTCCCGCCAGGCCGATCACCGGCACGCCGTATTGTTTCGCTAGTGCCGAAACCCCCGCAGGTGTTTTGCCATAGGCACTTTGGGAATCCATCGCGCCTTCGGCGGTAATGACCAGATCTGCCCGTTGTACATGGCTCTCCAGTGCCACCGTTTCCATCACCAGCTCAATACCCGGGCGTAGCTCCGCGCCCAGAACGCCGGCAACCATCCCGCCGATGCCTCCGGCGGCGCCACTTCCGGGGAAACTCGCCATATCCATGCCTTGGGCCTGAACCAGGCGGGCAAGGTGTGCGAGGTTATCGTTCAGTTGAATCACTTGATCGGCATTGGCACCTTTTTGCGGGCCGAAAATGGCGGCGGCACCGTCAGAGCCGAGCAATGGGTTACGGACATCGCAGGCCACCACCAGGCGGGTAGTACCCAGGCGATCCAGTGCCGGTTTCAAGTCCATGCTGGCGAGTTGTGCCAGGCCCGCGCCACCCGGCGGGATATCCTTGCCCTGGCTGTCCAGTAACCGGGCGCCCAAGGCCTGCAAAATGCCTGCGCCGCCGTCGGTGGTGGCACTGCCGCCCAGCCCCATGACCAAAGTGTCCGGACCATGTGCCAGCGCTGCCAGCATCAACTCACCAGTGCCATAACTGGAGGCATTCAGCGCATCGCGGGCTTTCGCCGGCACACAATGCAGTCCGCTGCCTTCGGCTACTTCCACAATCGCAAGGCGATTATCATCTACCAGTCCATAGTGTGCGGTGACCGTATCACCAAGCGGCCCGCTGACCGTAACCGCATGAAGTTGCCCGTGGCGTGCTTCGGTCAGCGCCACTGTGGTGCCTTCGCCACCATCAGCGAGAGGCACTTCCACAATATTGTCATCTGGGGCTCCTCTGCGCCAGCCGCGCGCGATGGCGCTCGCCACCTGTTCGGCGGGCAGGCACTCCTTGAACGAATCCGGGGCAATGACAACCCGCAATATGGATGGTTCATTCGGGCGATCCATGGTCTATCCTTACCTTAAAGGCCCCGGTCTTTAACGCTTTCCATCACCACAAAGGTACTGGTTTGCAGCACATGGGGCAGGCTGGAAATCTGTTCGCCAAGTACCTGTCGGTATTCGGCCATGTTCTTGGTGCGAATCTTCAGCAAGTAATCGAAGTTGGCCGCCATCATGTGGCATTGCTCTACCGCTGAAATCTGCCGCACTGCCTCGTTGAAGGCTGCCAGTGCTTTGCTGCTGGTGTCATTGAGAGTGACTTGCGCGAACGCTACGTGAGACAGGCCCAGCTTGGTCTGATTGACCATCGCACTGTAGCCGGTGATGTAGTTCTGTTCTTCCAGGCGTCGCATGCGTGTCTGGCAGGGCGTCTTGGACAGTCCGACTCTGGAGGCCAGGTCTGTCACCGTGATCCGGCCATTTTTCTGCAACTCCCGGATGATGGAGAGGTCAATTCTGTCCAGATCCGCCATGACTGCTATCCTTGGTAATAACCGGTCTGATTTTTCATTAAAAGGTGATAAGTCCCAAGTTTAGTGAATTTGTAGCCGAATAGGTATTTATAATCGGTTCAATAAAGGACAAAAGTAAACCAGATTTGGGTTTAACAGGTAAATACCTTGTGCGGGCTTCGTTAGAATGCAGTAAGCAAAAAATAATCAGGAGGGTACACCCATGAGTCCACAGCAATCCGTGATGCCAGAGCTCAGCACTATTCGTAAGGCGATTCGGGAGAACTACCTGGCAGACGAAGTTGAAGTCATTCACCGGATGATTGCTGAGGCACAGCTTTCTGATGACGAACGGCGTGCTATCTCCGCCCGGGCGGCCGAACTTGTGCGCGACGTGCGTAACGGCGCCCGCCCCACCATTATGGAAAAATTCCTGGCAGAGTATGGGCTGACTACCAAAGAAGGGGTCGCCCTGATGTGCCTGGCAGAGGCCCTGCTGCGGGTGCCAGACAACCTGACTATTCATGATCTTATAGAAGATAAGATCACCTCCGGAAACTGGGGCGCCCATGTCGGTAAAGCCAAATCCGGCATGATCAACTCGGCCACCCTGGCTTTGCTGATGACCAGCAATTTGCTAAAGGATAACGAGCGCCAGAGTGTAGGTGACACCCTGCGCAAGCTGGTCAAGCGCCTGGGTGAGCCCGTGGTCCGCACCGTTGCCGGTCAGGCCATGAAGGAAATGGGCCGACAGTTCGTTCTCGGCCGTGATATTGATGAGGCTCAGGAGCGGGGCAAGGCCCAGGAAGCGCAAGGCTACACCTATTCGTACGACATGCTCGGTGAAGCGGCCCGCACCGATGCCGATGCGCAGCGTTATTACGACTCCTACTCTGACGCGATTGACAGTATCAGCGAGCGGTGCAAGGGCGATGTGCGCACCAACCCCGGCATCTCCGTCAAATTGTCGGCTTTGCTCGCACGCTATGAATACGGTCACAAAGATCGGGTGATGAGTGAGCTGGTGCCGCGGGCCTTGAAATTGGTCAAGAAAGCGGCCGCTGCCAACATGGGCTTTAACATTGATGCCGAGGAACAGGATCGTCTGGACCTGTCCCTGGATGTGATTGAAGCGATTCTGTCGGATCCCGAGCTGAAAAACTGGGACGGTTTTGGCGTGGTGGTGCAGGCTTTTGGCAAACGCGCCTCACAAACACTGGACTGGCTGTATGCTCTGTCTGAGAAGCTGGATCGCCGTATCATGGTGCGCCTGGTTAAAGGTGCGTATTGGGATGCAGAAATCAAACGCGCCCAGGTGATGGGCCTGAGTGATTTCCCGGTGTTTACCCGCAAGGCCTGTAGTGACGTATCTTACCTTGCCTGTACCCGGCAGTTGTTGGGCATGACGGATCGGATCTATCCGCAGTTTGCGACCCACAATGCTCACTCGGTATCGGCGGTGCTGGAGCTTGCCAAAGACCTTGGCCGGGACAAGTTTGAATTCCAGCGACTGCACGGCATGGGCGAATCCCTGCATGATCAGGTAATGAAAGATGGCAAGGTACCTTGCCGGATTTACGCCCCCGTGGGTGCTCACAAAGACCTGCTGGCCTACCTGGTGCGCCGCCTGCTGGAGAACGGCGCCAACAGTTCGTTTGTAAACCAGATTGTCGACACCAGCATTACCCCGGAAGAAATCGCCAAAGACCCGATTGACGCGGTCAAGGCGCTGGGCCGAGACCTCTCCAGTAAGGCGATTGTGCATCCGTCCAAACTCTTTGGAGAGCACCGTCGCAACTCTAAAGGTTGGGATATTACGGATCCGGTGACGGTGGCGGAAATAGATGAAGGCCGCAATCGCTACAAGACTTATCAGTGGCAAGGAGGGCCATTGCTGGCGGTGCCGACGGCCAGCGATGAGGTTCAGGAAGTGCGCAACCCTGCTGATCCGGATGACCTGGTAGGACATATTACTTATACCTCAAAAGCGGACATCAGCGCTGCGCTGGACGCGGCTCAGCAAGGCTTCAGCCATTGGTCCACGGTGCCGGCGGAAAAACGCGCCGAATTGATTCGCAGGGTGGGTGATCTGTATGAAGAAAATGTGCACGAGCTGTTTGCTCTGACCACCCGGGAAGCCGGCAAATCCTTGCTGGACGCCGTGGCCGAAATCCGCGAGGCGGTGGACTTCGCGATGTATTACGCCAACGAAGGTATCCGCTACAAGGATGACGGCCAGGCCCGGGGTGTGATGTGCTGTATCTCCCCGTGGAACTTTCCGCTGGCCATCTTTACCGGCCAGATTCTGGCGAACCTGGCCGCCGGTAATGCGGTGGTAGCCAAGCCGGCCGAGCAGACCTCGTTGCTGGCGGTGCGGGCCGTTGAGCTGATGCATCAGGCGGGTATTCCGAAAGAAGCCATCCAGTTACTTCCGGGTGATGGCGGTACCGTGGGCGCGGCGTTGACCTCGGACTCACGGGTTGCGGGTGTGTGCTTTACCGGTGGTACTGATACCGCCAAACTGATCAACAAGGCGATGACCGAGAACATGGCGCCGGATGCACCGCTGGTGGCGGAAACCGGCGGCATGAACGCGATGATTGTCGATTCAACTGCCCTGCCAGAGCAGGTGGTGCGTGATGTGTTGGCATCCTCGTTCCAGAGTGCCGGCCAGCGCTGCTCGGCACTGCGCATGTTGTATGTGCAGAGCGACATAGCCGATAACCTGCTGGAAATGCTCTACGGCGCCATGGAAGAACTGGGTATTGGGAATCCCTGGCAGTTGTCCACAGACGTGGGCCCGGTGATTGATGAGGAGTCGCGCAAGAAGATTAACGATCACTGCGACAAGTTCGAGCAACAGGGTAAGTTGCTGAAGAAATTGCCCGTGCCGGAGAAAGGCCTGTTTGTGTCGCCGGCTGTGCTCAAGGTGAGTGGTATCGAGGAGATGGAAGAGGAGATCTTCGGCCCGGTGCTGCACGTGGCGACTTTTGAAGCGAAGAACATCGACAAGGTGGTGGATGCGGTCAATGCCCGTGGTTACGGCCTGACCTTCGGCATTCACAGCCGGGTCGATCGCCGTATCGAGCACATCTCCAGCCGCATCAAGGTGGGTAACACCTACGTTAACCGTAACCAGATTGGCGCCATTGTCGGTTCTCAGCCGTTCGGCGGCGAGGGCCTGTCGGGCACTGGCCCGAAAGCTGGTGGGCCGCAGTACGTGCGCCGGTTCATCAAGGGCGATGTGGTCGAGAAGGTAGCAGTTGATGGCAACGCGATCGCTGCAGGCAAGGTGCAGAAACTGATCGATCAGGTGGCCAGAATCGATGCGCCAGTAGCTGAAGGGCGCCGGGAAATGCTCAAAGTGTTTTTTGATTACGTGCCTGGGGCCCTGGATCTTGGCCATGAGGAAATGCCTGGCCCAACCGGTGAGCAGAACCACCTGTCCTGCCACGCTCGCGGTGTGGTTCTGTGTCTGGGCCCGGATGCCGAGTCGGCATTGGAGCAGGCCGGTACCGCACTGTCGCAAGGTAACAAGGTGGTGGTGGTTGCTCCAGGTACCGAAAAGGCCCTTGCCGACGCCATCAAAGCTGGCCTGCCCGTGGTCGCCTGCGACGGCCTACTGGAGCCGGAAGCTCTGGGCACGCTGGAAGGCTTTGAAGCGGTCGTCAGCGTGGCTGAAAAGCCCCTGTTGAAGCAGTATCGCCAAGCTATGCTCAAACGCGACGGCGCTCTGCTGCCGATCATCACGGAGCACAAGCTGGACCAGCGTTATGTGATCGAACGGCACCTGTGCATCGATACGACGGCCGCGGGCGGTAACGCCAGTTTGATTGCTGCTTCGGAGTAAAAGGGTCTGACCCTTCGGGGTCAGACCCTTTAGCCACAGCCTAACGCTCCCGCAGTGCCGACTCCAGTTTCTTGGTTGCGGTAATGTCCACCAGGGTTATCACTACGCCGTCAATGACGTTGTCCAGGCGCCGGTAGGGCATGATCCGCACGGAATACCAGCGATCATCCGTGGTGGTGATCTGCTTCTCACTGACCGCCAGGGTGTCCAGGGTTCGTCGGGCGTCTTTCTGTAATTCCGGGTAACGGAGGCTGCTGGTCAGATCACTGAGCGGGCGGCCAATGTCGCTTTCGCGCAGGCTGATGATGGTGGAGGTCCGTTCGGTATAACGCCGCACATTCAGCTCCTGATCCAGGAATAACACCGCAATTTCGATGCTGTTAAGCACGTTCTGCATGTCGCTCTGGGCCAGTGCCAGGTCATCCAGCTTGGTTTGCAGTTCGGTGTTGATGGTTTGCAGCTCTTCGTTCATCGACTGCATTTCTTCTTTCGACGTTGTCAGTTCCTCATTGGCGGACTGCAACTCTTCGTTGGTGGACTGAAGCTCTTCGTTAGAGGCTTGCAGTTCCTCCCGGGACTGTTTTGCCTGTTGCCGCAGACTGTCGATTTCCTCTTGATAACGCTGTACTTGAATCTGATACTCCGCTTCGGTGCCTGTGGCAGGTTTGCGGCGCCGGGACGTCACGGGTGTAGGCGCATCCCGGAACACCACCATGGTCATGTCTTTGAGAGCTTCGGGTTCACGGAGGCTCTGAATGGTCACGTCAACAGCCTGAGTCCCGGCACCGGTTTGCACCAACAACCCCTTGAGCTCCAAGGGCTCCGCCTGGTCTGGAGCCTGTTTCAAAGCGGTATACAGCGGCTCGCGCAGCCCTTCACGGGCCATGGCATGGATATTCCAGGTGGCCTTGCCAGCGGAGGGTTCAAGATATTTGCCGGTGCGCCCGCTGATGTACACGATGTCGGCGTCGGCATTGAGCACCACCGCAGCCGGTGAGAAGACCTGCAGCAGCACATTGTCCGCGGCAGACTGCAGGGAGTTGGTGGATTCCGGCGGTGGAACCTTGTTGGATGGCACGGAAAACTCCTTGGGCAGGGTAGACATGGGTGGAAACGATTTTAGCAGGAAGTCAGAGTGTCGGACCGACTCGAACTGCTTGCTGCGATAAAGACGTATTTTCGGTTTCAGAGGCTCGAACAGGTGGTTCAGTCGCCCGGTAGTTTCCGAGCCGCCCAGCAGCAGTAGTCCATTCGGAAGAAGGCTGTAGTGGAACAGAGGTAATATCCGTCTCTGCAGGGAAATATCAAAATAAATCAAAAGGTTGCGACAGGCAACCAGGTCCAGCTTGGTGAAGGGCGGGTCCAGAATAACATCGTGCTTGGCGAACAGGATTTTGTCCCGTACCGAGGGGGATATCTGATAATGGTCGCCGTGCTTGATAAAAAAGCGCGCCAGCCGAGCTTCCGATACTGAGTTCTCAATGCTGAGAGGGTACTGCCCGCGCCGGGCTACGGTAATGGCTTCCGGGCTGATGTCGGAGGCGAAAATTTGCAGATTGAAGTCTCGTACCGGTTTGACGTGTTCCACCGCTTCTGCAAAGGCCATAGCCAGAGAATAGGCCTCTTCCCCGGTTGAGCAACCCACTACCCAGGCGCGAAACGGATCTTCCGGTGGATGACTGGCAATCAATTCCGGCAGGCCGGTATTGATCAAATAGTCCCAGGTGTCCGGATCCCGAAAAAATTGGGTAACGCCAATTAATAATTCCCGGAACAACAGCTGGACTTCCTGGCTGTTGCTGGCCAGATAGTGGGTGTACTTCGCCAGGTCTGCAATGCCATGGATAGCCATCCGGCGCTCGATGCGCCGGTTCAGTGTGGTGGGCTTGTACAGGGAAAAGTCGTGCCCGGTATGTTGTTTCAGCAAATGCAGGATCGGGTCGAGCTGCGTCAGTGAGGATTCGGCGTATTGCTCCGGTTCAGCATGGGCCGGTTCTTGCTCCGGCTCGGGAACGCGGCGAACGTAGGCCAGTATGCGCGCCGGTAACTCATTTGCTGGAGCCACAATATCGCCACAGCCTGCGGCGATGGCGCTTTTGGGCATGGCATCGAATTGCGCCGTGCCGGGGCTCTGGACTACAGACAATCCGCCGGTGGCCTTGATGGCCTGCAGGCCGAGGGTGCCATCAGAGCCCATGCCGGAAAGCACCACCGCAATGGCTCGCTCGTTCTGGGCGCTGGCCAGGGATGAGAACAGCACATTGATCGGCAATCGTAGCCCCCGGGGTTGCGCTGGCGGCTCCAGTTTCAGGATTTCATTTTGCACCCGAAGTTCCCGGTTCGGTGGGATGACATAAACCGAATTGGGATGAATGGCCATATTCTGCCGGGCTTCTTGCACCGGCATTTCGGTATAGCGTTGCAGAAGTTCCGGCAGCAGGGCCTTCTGGGTGGGGTCCAGATGCTGAACCACCAGAAATGCCATGCCGGTGTCAGAGGGCGTATTGCGAAAAAAGTCCTCTAGAGAGACCAGCCCGCCTGCAGATGCACCAATGCCAACAATACGCATCACGGCATCGCGGAAAGTGTCATGGGACCGGTCAGGATCATCAGAATGCTGTCTCCGGTGGCGGCTGACCTTGCGCTTGCTGAGAGCGGCCCGTGGTCGATCAGTTCAAGCGAGTCTTTGGCGGCGCCTTTGCCCGCTTGCAGGCCTGCCGCGTTTTGCAGCAGCGCCTCCACCGCGTTGTTCTGACCCGGTGCCAGGAATGCAGACAATGCCATGCCAGTCAATTCCGCGGCGGGCCTCCCGAAAAGTTCGGCAGCGGCCCGGTTGCCCTGAATAATTTCGCCATCGTTAGCCAGAATCAGAAAGGCGGCAGGCGCCTGCTCATAGAGCGATTTGTAGTAAATGAGCTCTTCATTGATTTCATATTCATTGGCCTGAAGCTGTTCATAAAGAAGATCAAGCTCCACCTGATAGGTTTGTAGCTCATGCAGCAACTTGAGGGCGTCGGCCGCGGATTCCGGCTTGCTGGCACGTTCGTACAGTAATTGCAGGGCATCCACACTGAGGTTGCCACCGCCGTTGACTGGTGGCACACCGCTGTCGATCAAGTCCTTGGCGCATCGGCGCAGTCGGTCATGGCTTTCGGCATGCGTGTGGCCATTCTTGTCCGCCATAGAATCTCCTTATTTGATGCCTTGCTTTAGGTGCTTTCCTAATCGGCATCTGATTAACATCCCTTTGATACTACTCCAACTGAAGTCTTTGGAGTAGTAAGTGTAGGCTGTTTTTATAAATGAAATCATCTATGTGCGTTACCGTACGGACGCCCTCAGCGCCGCGCTTTAGCATCAGTGACAAGGAGAGTTGTCAGACCATCGGGGATGACATTACCTCGGGCTCATTCGTGAGCCTCAGGTAGATCTGTCTTACAAGGAGCCATGCTATGAATAACGTCATGATCCGGCGGGTTGCTGAGCGCGCTGGCCTATTTATCATGTTGATGTTTGCCACACTGACCCTGGTTGCTTGTGCGTCTGCACCAGTTCCACCCACCGAATCACTGAACATGGCCAGAGAGGCCATAACCAATGCCGAGCAGGCTGAAGCACGGCGTTATGCCGGTGCTGAGCTGGAAGAGGCTAACCGGCATCTGGACGCTGCCACAAAAGCCGCGGCGGCTGAGCGTATGACCGAAGCCGATCGCCTGGCCAAACAGGCCGTTGTGGCCGCTGAACTGGCCATGGCCAGAACAGAGGCTGCAAAGGCGACTGAAATCAACCGGGAAATGGGTCGTGGTGCCGAGGCTCTGGATGAAGAAATGCGCCGTCAGGGAGATCAGCAATGAATATTCAATCAGTTATCAAAACCATTCCCGGCAAAAAGACGGGTGCCGCTCTGGTGCTGTCCTCGTTGCTGCTGGCAGGCTGCGCAATGTCGCCAACCAGTCCCGATGGCTCTGAGGATGTGCGCAGCAAATTGATGGCACTGCAACAGAACCCGGACATGAGAACCCACGCTCGCATTGAATTGCGGGATGCCGAAGCCGCCGTCGAGCTTGCTGAACAGCCGCTGGGCAGCGGTGAAACTGCACTGGCAGAGCACCGGGTTTATATGGCCGATCGGATGGTTGAAATCGCTCGCGCCAAAGGCGAAACCCGGCTGATGGAAGCCGATCGTGAGCTGTTGGGAGAAGAGCGCGATGCCGCCAGGTTGGCCGCCAGAACCCGTGAGGCGGACCAAGCTCGCGCTGATGCCGAGAGTGCTCGCAGTTCACAAGTCGACGCCGCGGCAATGTCTGCCCGTGAAGCTGAAGAGCTGCAACGGCAAATCGACATGCTGGAGGCGAAAGAAACCGAGCGGGGGCTGGTGCTGACCTTGGGCGACGTGCTGTTTGCCACCGGCAGTGCACAGATTCAGGGCGGCACTAACCAGAATCTTGAAAAACTGGCCAACTTCCTGAACCAGTACCCTGAGCGTCGGGTGTTGATTGAAGGCCACACGGATAACGTGGGCAGTGCTTCGTTTAATCAGAACCTGTCACGCCAACGGGCTGAGTCCGTCCGCCAGTATTTGACAGGGCGAGGCATCGACAGCAACAGGCTGTCTGTGTCTGGATACGGTTTTGACCGCCCCGTCGCCAACAATGACACCACCATGGGCCGTCAGCAAAACCGCCGAGTTGAAGTCGTTATCCAAAATGGAGAGTAATACGATGCTGCGATATCGCGACTTCTTTCCGCTGGCAGCAGACCCGCAGTCTCATGCGGGTCTGGGTAAGGGGGTTCGGTTGAGTGATGCCTTGCCGTTGGGCATTCTGGTGACCGACCGCGAAGGCAAATGTCTCTACAGCAACGAAGCCTATCAGAAACTCTGTGGCTGGAGTGGCGATGAGCTGACGGGATCGCATTGGAGCGCGGTCATCCATCCGCAGGACCACGCCAAAGCGATCCAGCATTGGGATGCGGCGGTGCTTGGGCACGAAGCTTTTTTGTGTGAGTTCCACTTGAAGTGTATGGACGACAAAACAGTCTGGGTGCGGCACAACGCGGCCTTGTTAACGGACAACATACCGGGCGAGGGTTATGTGCACACGGTGGAAGATATCAGCGTTTATAAAGCTCATGAGCGGGCCAGAAAAAAGGCAGAGGAAGCGCTTTTCGAGGAGAAAGAACGGGCACAGGTAACCCTGGACTCTATCGGCGATGCGGTGTTGAGTACTGACATGCACGGCCGGGTGTCGTACATGAACCTGGTGGCAGAAACCCTGACTGGTTTTAATCGCCATGAAGCCATCGGCAGACCCTTGGGCGAAATTTTCCGGGTGGTCGATGCGGATACCCATTTGCCAACCGATGATCCTGCACGCCGAGCCATTCAGTCAAACAGCATTGTGGCGCTTGAGGCAAACGCCTTGCTGGTGGCCCGAAACGGCTCAGAGCTGGCCATTGAAGACTCGGCCGCACCGATCCACAATCGCTACGGCGCAGTTATCGGAGCGGTGATTGTGTTTCATGATGCCCGTTTTTCCCGGGCAACCACCGCCCGCATGGAGCATCTGGCGCAGCATGATGTACTTACCGGATTGCACAACCGCAACGCCTTTTATGAGCGATTTGACCAGTCTTTGGCCCTGGCGCGGCGCCATGACAAACAGATGGGTCTGTTATTCATTGACCTGGATAACTTTAAAACCGTTAACGACCTTCTCGGTCACGATATCGGCGACCGAATTCTGGTGGCGCTGGCGGACAAGCTGAAATCATCCGTCAGGACAACGGATACGGTATGCCGATACGGTGGCGACGAATTTGTGGTGTTGCTGGGCGAGATTGCCCAACCTGACCATGCCTACGCCGTTGCCGATAAAATCCGGGAGACCGTCGCTGTGCCCATGACTATCGGTGGCCATGATGTGGCGCTGCAGCTAAGTATCGGAGTGAGCGTGTTTCCGGACCATGGACAGACCGCTGATGAGCTATTGAAAAAAGCGGATACGGCAATGTATCGGGTCAAGGCATCTAATCGCAGGCCTGACCCAGAGAATTTGTTACTCGCTCACGAGTATCAGCAACAACTGATCTGAGGTTTGATATTGCCGACGACCAGGCGGTCAGTTTCACGCTTGACCACTGAGTAGCACTCACAGCATAGCTCCTCTAGCCCTGGTCGGTTAATGACGCGGATATGACCACGATGGTATTCGATAATTCCCAGGTTTTGCAGTTTGCTGGCGGCTTCGGTGACGCCTTCGCGGCGAACGCCAAGCATGTTAGCGATCAGTTCCTGGGTCATTACCAGATGATTGTCCGGGAGACGGTCCAGCGATAACAGCAACCAGCGACACAATTGCTGGTCAATCGTGTGGTGGCGATTACACACGGCGGTTTGGGACATCTGGGTGATCAGTGCCTGGGTGTAGCGCAGTAACAGCATGCGCGCTTCTGTATGGTTGTTGAACTCGGTCCGGAGCTCCGCAGCAGGCAAGCGATACATGGACCCCTTGCTCTGGACAACCATCCGGGTGGGGGTGCTCTCACCGCCCATAAACACCGCAATGCCCGCCATGCCGTCGTTGCCTACCACCGAAATTTCGGCCGAGGCGCCAGTGAGCGTGACGTAAAGCAGCGAAATGATGCAATTGGTCGGAAAATAGACAAATTCAATTGCCTGGCCTGATTCGTAAATGACATCGCCCAGCTTTACCTCAATCAGTTTCAGGTGAGGAAAAAGCCGTGTCTGGGCACTAGTCGGCAGGGCAGCCAACAAATAGTTCTGTCGGGGATGAGTCGGTGTGTCTGACAAAGTTGCCTCCCTGGCTAAGCTGTCATTGAAGTGGATCTGAAGATCGGCGACAGCCTGTACTACACACGCCAACAATGATTCTAATTTAGCACATAATGAGTATTCAAGCTTCAACAATAAATGGGGCAGCCCCCCACCCCATAGGCCAAACCCCAAGCACTTTGCTTTAACCTGACACATACGAAAAAGGGCCTGTCTGAAGACAGGCCCTTTTTCGTTTTGAATCTGGTCGGGACGGTAGGATTTGAACCTACGACCCCTTGCACCCCATGCAAGTGCGCTACCAAGCTGCGCTACGCCCCGATTCGCCGTAAGTCACCGAGTAAAACTTGAGAGTAATCTCAGTGGCTTAGCGGGAGCGAAGTCTACACCAGCCCATCAAAAAAATAAACAGGTGGCTGGCGTTTTTTCTTGGGCCGTTAACGCAGTTTGGTTTCTCTCAGTTTAAGGATGAATTCCGGCGGCTCGAAGGTGTCTGGTCGGGCGTCTGCCCAGTATTTATCGAACACGGTCAGCCCGATTTTGCCCTTGAGCAAAGCACCGGGTTCGAGGAACGGAAACAGATCCAGATAGGTGTGTACCTCGGTTTTAGATACCCGTCTTACAATGTGTTCCGGGCCCAGTTCGGAGGGGTGTCTCAGCCCGGAGGCCTCAAGCAGGTTTTGCAGCGCGTCCAGGGTGTTGCTGTGAAAGTTGAACACGCGTTCGCTTTTCAGCGGAACGTCCAGTTTGTTGCCGCGTCGCGGATCCTGGGTTGCGATGCCGCTGGGGCAGCGGCCGGTGTGGCAGTTCAGGGCCTGGATGCAACCCAGGGCAAACATGTAGCCGCGTGCGGAGTTACACCAGTCTGCGCCCAGCGCCAGGGTGCGTGCGATGTTGAAGGCTGAGGTGATCTTGCCGGCAGCGCCTATGGCAATGTCTTCGCGCAGGTTGGCGCCCACCAGGGTGTTGTGCACCAGCAGCAGGGCTTCGGTCATTGGCATGCCGAGTCGGTTAATGAACTCCAGCGGAGCGGCCCCGGTGCCACCTTCACCGCCATCCACCACAATGAAGTCCGGTTTTTTGCCAGTCTTCAACATGGCTTTGACGATAGCGAACCACTCCCATGGGTGGCCGATGGCCAGTTTGAAGCCCACTGGCTTGCCGCCAGAAAGCGTGCGTAGCTGGTCAAGAAACTCGAGCAATTCAATTGGGTTGGAGAAGGCCGAATGGCTGGCGGGAGATACGCAATCTTCACCGATCTGAACGCCACGGGCTTCGGCAATTTCCTCGGTTACCTTTTCACCGGGGAGTATGCCGCCGTGGCCCGGTTTTGCCCCTTGAGATAGTTTGACCTCTATCATTTTTACCTGATCCAACCTGGCATTTTCCTCGAACATAACCGGGTTGAAGCTTCCATCTGGATGTCGGCAGCCGAAATACCCGGAGCCGATTTCCCATACCAGGTCGCCGCCGGGCTCCCGGTGATAACGGGAAATAGAGCCCTCTCCGGTATCATGATAGAAGGCGCCTTTTTTTGCTCCGGCATTCAAACTGAGAATAGCGTTGGCGGACAGTGAGCCGAAACTCATGGCAGAGATGTTGAAAACGCTGGCGCTGTAAGGCCTTTCGCAGTGTTTGCCAATGACAATTCGAAAGTCGTTGGAGCCTATCCTGGTAGGGGTCAGCGAGTGGTTCATCCACTCATAACCCTCATCGTACATGCCAAGTTGGGAGCCAAACGGGCGCTTGTCCAAGATGTTTTTGGCGCGCTGGTAAACTATGGTGCGCTGTTCCCGGGAGAACGGTTGCTCTTCGGTATCAGATTGAATGAAATACTGCCGGATCTCTGGTCCGACCGACTCAAACAGGTATCGAAAATTGGCCATGATCGGGTAATTTCGGCTCACGGTATGGCTGCGTTGCAGAAAGTCTCGTGTGCCGAGGGCCGACAGGGCGGCAAAAATGGCAGGGAAAATATAGCCGGAGCCCGCCCAGAGTGACAAGGGCAGGGAAACGATCAAGCCAGTGATGCTGAGAGCATAAGCGGAATACCGAAGGGGAAACGTTGTCGTTTTCGCCATGGAAGCCTCTTGAGATGAGAACGAGTTTGGTATGTTTATGGATTTCAGCCAAAGTTGTTACGAATCCTGGTGGATTGGGGATTTGTTCGCCTTAAAACAGTAAAAACCTTGGGTTCGGTAAACTGGTCTACGCTTTTAAAGGAGATTTTGACAGGTATCGGATTTTGATGTTTTGAGTTCAAAGTAATAAGATGGCCGGCTTGTAATGTTTGAAGCTAAATTCACGGTTACATGACCGGAACGAATATTCAGTAGTCACACCAGATCAGGAGGCTCCCACGTGGGCAAGGTAGTGAAAGACGAATATCAGACGGACTATGTCGCAGGCCAAGATAATATCAGGCCCTTCGGTCTCGATCTTCATAACTGGGTTTTTCCGGTAACAGCAGTCCTTGTTTTGCTGTTTGTCGTTGGAACCCTGATTTTCCCCTCAGCCGCCAAAGAAATGCTCGATGGTCTCAAGTGGGACATTATTGGCATGTTTGACTGGTTTTTCCTGCTTAGCGCCAATATTTTTGTGGTTGTTAGCCTGGCGCTGATTTTCATGCCTGTTGGCAAAATCCGGATAGGTGGTCAGGAGGCAAAGCCCGAATTCTCCAGAATGTCGTGGTTTGCCATGCTGTTTGCTGCCGGTATGGGCATCGGGTTGATGTTCTGGGCGGTGGCAGAGCCGGTAGCCTATTATACCGGGTGGTATGAAACCCCGTTTAACGTGGAGGCCAACACGGCGGAAGCCCGGAACATGGCGATGGGGGCAACGCTTTATCATTGGGGTCTGCACCCTTGGGCGATTTACGCGATTGTTGCGCTGTCGTTGGCGTTCTTTGCCTACAACAAGAATATGCCACTGACAATCCGCTCGGCGTTTTTCCCGTTGTTGAAGGATAAAGTGTGGGGCTGGCCGGGCCACATTATTGACGTGCTGGCGGTGGTTGCCACCATCTTTGGTCTGGCAACGTCTTTAGGGTTTGGTGCCCAGCAGGCCGCGTCCGGCCTTGATTACCTGTTCGGGATTGGTGCCGGCATCAATGTACAGATGGCCATTATTGTCGGGGTGACCTTACTGGCGTTGATTTCCGTACTGCGAGGCCTGGACGGCGGCGTCAAGGTTCTCAGTAACATCAACATGATCACCGCCGGTGTGTTGCTGTTCTTCGTAATCTTCGCGGGCCCAACCCTCGCAATTGTTGAAACCATCTGGATCACCTCATCAATGTATGTGTCAAACGTGGTGCCACTCAGCAACCCGTTTGGTCGTGAGGATGAGGCCTGGGTTCATGGTTGGACCGTATTCTACTGGGCCTGGTGGATCTCCTGGTCGCCGTTTGTCGGCATGTTCATCGCGCGGGTTTCCAAAGGACGCACGGTCAGGGAGTTTGTGACCGCGGTACTGATTATCCCGACCCTGATCACCACGGTGTGGATGAGCGCTTTTGGTGGTTCTGCGCTTGAGCAGATTCAGCAAGGTGTGGGTGCGTTGGCGGACGAGGGTTTGACCAACGTGTCTCTGGCTACGTTCCAGATGTTCGCAAACCTTCCGTTAACCGAAATAGTTTCGTTTGTGGGGATCGTGCTGGTACTGGTGTTCTTTGTAACGTCTTCGGATTCCGGCTCGCTGGTGATCGATAGCATTACCGCTGGTGGTAAAACCGATGCACCGACTGCGCAGCGTGTGTTCTGGGTAGTAATGGAAAGCGCTATTGCGGCGGCCCTGATCTTTGGCGGAGGCGATGATGCCCTGGGCGCTATTCAGGCCGTGGCTATTAGTGCCGGTTTGCCGTTCACGGTAATACTGCTGATCATGACCTGGGGCCTGCTCAAAGGCCTTACCCAAGAGCGAAAGCTGATGTTGCAGCGAGGCGAGTTACTCTGACCCGCCAGCTTGCATAAAAAAACCGGAGCATTTTGCTCCGGTTTTTTTATGCTTCAGGATTGTTCAGTGCTTGCCAAACGCTTCCATGGCGTAATGTACTCGTTCTCTGGGGCTGAAGTGCGGGCGCTTGAGTGCTTCGATATTGGTTAGTCTGGGCAGCAGGCCTTCACCATTGGCCATCTGAATGGCCAGTCCTGGTCGGGCATTAAGCTCAAGCAGAAGCGGTCCTTCATTGGCATCCACCACCAGGTCAACACCCATATAGCCAAGGCCGGTTGCCTCGTAACATCTGGAGGCCATCTCGAGCATGTCCTCCCAACCGTCAATCTTTATATTCTCCAGTGGCAATCCTGTGTCTGGGTGCAGGGTAATGGGCCGATTGAACTGAACTGCATTGAGGCTGCGGCCGGTGCTGAGGTTAAGACCAACGCCAACGGCACCCTGGTGCAGGTTGGCCTTGCCGTCCGACGCTTTGGTTGCAAGCCGGAGCATGGCCATCACTGGATAGCCCTGGAAAATGATGATGCGGATGTCCGGAACGCCCTGAAAAGAGAACTTCGCGAGGGCAGGGGATGATTGCACCAGGCTCTCAATAATGGCGACATCCGGGGTTCCTGCCAGGGAATACAGGCCGGCGAGAATGTTGGTCAGATGGCGCTCAAGCATGGCGACGGAAATCCGCACGCCTGAGGCTTTGACGAAGTTGTCTTCATCGCGCCCGACAATGACGGTAATGCCTTTGCCGCCGGAGCCCTTGGCGGGCTTGATGGCAAAGCCGTCGAGGTCTGCTGACAACTCGCGAAAGTGGGAAATTTCATGTTGCTGGCGCACAATCTGCAGCAGTTTTGGCGTTTTCACGCCGTACTCGCTGACTGCCAGCTTGGTTTTCAGCTTGTTGTCGACCAGAGGGAATGATGACCGTTCATTGTACCGGCCAATGTAGCCCACATTGCGCCGGTTCATGTTCAGTATGCCCAGTTTTTTCAGTTTGCCCGGAGAGATCCAGTCCATATCAGTCGTAGACCTTCATCGGAGTGAAGCGACGCAACTCGCTGAGCTTGTAGCCGGTGTACTGGCCCATCAGCAGAATCACACCAAGCACCACCAGGTGCAGCTCCGGAAAGTTGAAGGTCAGATGGCTGGCCAGCGAGGTGCTCATGACCAGATAGGCGCAAATGGCCACAAACAAGCTGCCACTGCCTTGAGCCAGTACCTCCCGGGCGCCTTCCTCTTCCCACAGTATGGACATACGCTCGATGGTCCAGGCAATGATGACCATCGGGAAGAAGGTCACCGTCATGCCGGTATTGAAGCCCATCTGATAGCCGATGATGCTGAGCCCGGCGGTAATGAAAATGACCAGAATGATCAGCGCCGAGATCCGGGACACCAGCAGCAGGTTCAGGCTTGAGAGATAGCCCCGCAACACCAGGCCAATGGCCACCACTGACAAGAAGGCTATCAGCCCCGGCACCAGAGTGGTCTGGACAAACGCCACCGCAATCAGCACCGGCATGAAGGTGCCGGACGTGCGGATGCCAATCACGATGCGCATGAAAGCGACAATCAGGGCGCCCAGGGGCAACAGGAGTAGCATTCGGAACATGCTTTGTTCTTCGATCGGGAGCTGATAGAACCCGAGTACCCCCAGCCCTTTCTGGTTCGCTTCCAGCGTTGCTAATTGCAGTGCGGGCACGGTTTGCCTGAGCATGGAGAAGCTGACCTGAGAGTTGCCGCCACCAATCACATCCAGCAGAGATTCCGCGCCCTGGCGCCAGAGCAGCAGATTTTCCGGAACACCCTGTTCGGCAGTTCTCGGATCAAAGGTAAGCCAGCGTTCGCCGTTGTGAATCTGCAGGAAAGGCATTAGCTGCTGACGCCGGCGGGCATCTTCCAGCTTCAGGCCGTCGGCCGTGCGAGCGGGAATGCCGGTGTGATTGAGCATATGAACCAGCAGCTGCAGGTAGTTGTCATCAGACACCAGCAAGGTCGTGTTCTGGGTACGGCTGTCTGGCTGTAACAGCTGGATCAGCTCGCGGGTGAGGCTTTCCGGGGAGCTGGAGCGCTCGGTGGCTTGGCGCAGCAGCTCCCGCACCGCGGTTGCCTGGGGCTCTTCCCAGAATGCCGGGGTGGGTCTTGGTTTTCGGGTAAGGGCACTTTCGGTGGCGGATTCCTCGGGTACAAACTGCACCTTGAAGTACAGCGTTTGCGGCCCGGACACCTCGCGCTTGGTCCACTCGGCCCGACGGCTGGCTGAGGTTTCCAGAACCGAGAAGCCGTAACCAGGAGAGGCCGCCTGCTCGGTCAAAATGCTGAAGCCAGGTGGTTGCTCGGGGATGTGCAGGCTAACCTGAGCGGCTTCGTTAAGGCCTTCAAAATCGACGCGGGCTTCAATCATCCAGACCGGACGTTGTTCCCCGGTCATCCAGGGCACGCCAAGTTCGATATGTCGCCAGGTGGCGATGCTGATGCCGGCTGCGATTAACAGGAAGACGAAGACGTAAAACGGTGCTCTGGAGCGCACGATCATGAGTCATCCCCGGTTGTGGCGCGCTCACGGTAGGAGTCAGGGAGTTCAGTGGCAAATTCCTTGCCGACGTCTATCAGCATCACGTCTCGCAGAATGTTGCGTCCGATGAGGACTTCGTAGGTAAGGTTGGCGCGGTCGGCGAGGGTGAATTCGGCGACCTGTTGATGGTCGCCGATGGCAAACTGGAGCTCGACCACCACCCGGCGTTCGGCTTCTTCGGCGCTGGCCTGGATAACCCGAACCCGGCGAGAAATTTCCCGCTCCATGGTCGCCCATTCGCCGTCTGCTCCGGGCACCGGCACCTCAAAACGTACCCAGTTGCCGCCGTCGCGCTCAAAGCGCTTGACGTTGCGGGCGTGAATCGATGAGGTTTCGGCGCCGCTGTCAATGCGAGCGGTGTAGATATGCCCGGGACCGGCCAGATAAAACTTTTCCAGTTCACCCACAATGACCTTGCCTTTAAGCCGATCGGCCCGGCCCCGATCTTCCGAGACGCTCGGGCAGACCGGTTGGACTGCAGGCGGGCACGATGGCCGTTCTACCTGGGTACTGATGGCGTCAAGAATGGACTGGGTGGCAGTTTGGTTGTGCTGAAGCAGTTGCTCCTGCCGAACCGTTGCGTTGTTTTCCATGGTGACCAGAGTGGCCCTCTGGGTATGCACGGCCGCCCTGATGTCTTCTACTCCGTCCTTGGGAACCATGAAGTATCGATCTGCAGAACAGCCGGCAAGCACAAGCGCCAGCCCCGGAATCGCGAACATGATAAAACGCCGAGGCCGGAAGAACTTGTAACCCATTTAATTCCCCTGAAAAGGCTGCCGGACACTTGTGTAAACCCGGCAAGCGCGCAGCCGTTGAATGTGTTGCTGAGACAGGCGACAAAGTATACTACAACACACGTGTTCAGATACTTTACAGTTGGTTAAGGCCCGCAGGTCAGGCTCAACGCTTTACGCGACGGTCCTGACCTAATGCGGTTTCGGAGCGGAGAAATTCCTGGATAACCGGTGAGCAGTTCAGGTAGAACAACAAAAGCTCTCGCTGGATGTCCTGATCCTGAATCCGGGCGGCAAAACCGATCACATCTTTCAGGGTATGATCGCTGACCCCGGTGTGTTCCGGCACGGCCATGGTCTTGCCATAACGACGTTTAAGCAGGTGGGTGAGGCGCTCAAGGTGGAACTCGCCGGTGTGGGTGATATGTGGAACAACGCGAACGCCTTCGGCTCCGGAGTTGCGCATCTCGCCTTCGGCAGACGCCATGTCATCGGCCTGCATGAAGTCTGCGCCTAACTTTCTCCAGAGTTCTTTGAGCATGTGCTGGGCCCTGCCTTGGCGTGTTTGAATCGATCGATTCAGGTGCCGTTAAAAGATCCGTTTAACCCTTTTAGTGGAATTTACGGTGGCCGTCCAGAACTGGATTCCAGCTCTTTTCTGAAATGCCAATCAGTCGAGCCGCAAACTGCGAGGACCGTTGATTGTAAGGAGTTAACGGGCACAAAGTTGCGTGCTTGCGGTAAACTGTGGCGTTCTGATTTTCGTTCCGAACCCGTTGCAAAAGGAGCTGTCCGCTGTGGTCGACGTTTTGACCAATCTCATGGAGACCCGCCCGGAATGGCTGGCAAACTGGTTTGTGGTGGGCCTGGCTGCGGGTATTGCCGCACTTGTCGGGCTGGTGTGGGCGATGGTCATGATTCGCCGGTTAGGCCATGCCAATGAGCGGCAGGCGCAGGAGGTGGTGCGCCAGGACGACACCATGCGAGACGCAGAGCAGGCCCAGGCTCTGCAGCATCAGCAGATCAGCCATCTTGAAGCATTAGTGGCCGAGCAGAAACAACGGCTTGTCGAGCGGGACCAGGGGCTTGAGGGCTGGCGCCAGAAAGCCACAGGGCTGGAGAATCGATTGGCGTCGGCGGAGTCTGAGCTGGCGGGGCGGCGTGAACGGTTGGCGCAACTGGAGCAGGAAAACCGGGTGCTCCGGCAACGGGCAGACGCCCTGAGCGAAGACTTCAGCCAACTGAAAATAGAGCTGCGCGAGCAACAGGTCACGCTGGATAAAGAGCGCCGCTCTGCGTCAGAGAAGCTGGAGCTTCTGGAAAAGAACCGGGATGCGCTTAAGCAGGAATTTGAAAATCTGGCGAACCGGATTTTCGATCAGAAGAGCGAACGTTTTACCCAACAGTCAAAAACCAGCCTGGACTCTTTGCTCAACCCGTTTCGCGATCAGCTGCAGGACTTCCGCAAGCGGGTTGAAGACGTCTATACCACTGAAACCCGGGACCGCCAGGCCCTGCGCAGTGAAATCAAATCGCTGCAGGATCTCAACCGCCAGATCACCGAAGAGGCGGCCAACCTGACCCGTGCCCTGAAAGGTGACAAAAAGGTTCAGGGTAATTGGGGAGAGCTGATTCTGGAGCGGGTGCTTGAGCGTTCCGGCCTCAGAAAAGGCGTGGAATACGAAACCCAGGGCAGTTACCGGGATAGCGACAATCAGCTGTTGCGCCCGGATGTGATTGTGCACCTGCCGGATCAGCGCAACCTGGTGGTTGACTCCAAAGTATCGCTAGTGGCTTATCAACAATGGGTGGTGGCGGAGAACGATGGTGCCCGTGACGAGGCCCTGAAACAGCATGTAGAAGCGGTCCGGAATCACATCCGGAGCCTCAGTGAAAAAGACTACAGCCAGCTCAGCGGCCTGCATTCACCCGATTTCGTGCTGCTCTTCATGCCAATAGAGCCGGCGTTTGTGGCGGCATTCCAGCAGGACGAGAACCTGTTCTCAGAAGCCTTCGAACGAAAGATTATTGTGGTGACACCAACCACCTTGTTGGCGACCTTGCGCACCATCGAGAACATCTGGCGTTACGAACGTCAGAGCCAGAACGCCCGGCGTATTGCCGACAGGGCCGGCGCGGTCTATGACAAATTGAGGGTGTTTGTTGAAGCCATGGAACGCCTTGGCAGCCAGTTGCATACCGCCCAGGGAAGTTATGACAGCGCCATGAACACTCTGACCCGGGGCCGTGGTAATCTGATTGCCCAGGCCAACCGGTTTGTTGAACTTGGCGTGCGGGTCAAGAAGGAGCTTCCCAAGGCCATTGTCGATCAGGCTGAGGTGGATGCAGATGACGGCGAGAATGAGAATCAGGAGTAGCGGTATGTTTGCGTTCAATAAGTCCCGGCTGATCTCTGGCCGTTCGTTGCTGGCCGGGATAGTCATGTGCTCAGCTTTGGCGGCGCTTTCGGCGCCGGCGCTGGCATTGGCTCCGGAGCACGAGATCCGGCGACTGATGCTGGCCACAGAAGAGGCCGTAGCCACTGAGCGCTGGGGTGATGCCAGTGAGTACCTGAACCGGCTACAGAAAATGGAAGGCGAGAAGCCTGCCGACTATTTCTTCTACCGGGGCCGCGCCATGCTGCAGGCCGGGCATCTGAATGAGGCCCGTTCAGCGCTGGAAGCCTACGTAACCCGGGCCAGCACCGACGGCAATCATTATCAGCAAGCGCTGAAGCTTATCACGGACATCGAGAAGGAAAGTCGCGCCAGCGTGAGAGCGCTGGCAGACGGCAGTGGTCAGGTCAGAGAGCCTGTGGCGACCATTGAACCTGCCGGTGGACAAGACCTGACCGCGTTGCGTCAACTCTATCTGGCCAACTCGGACCGGGAGGCGTTGACGATCCACCTGAACGCACAACTGGAAATGGCTGGCTGGCGCCGGGATAAAGCGCTGGTTAGGCTGGACCGGCCGGCGGACATCCGGTACCGGGTAAGCGCGAATGACGGCACCCTGAACATTCAGGAAATCACCCGGAACACCGATGACACTACGGTGCAGACATCGTTATCCCTGGCGGTCTTCGGTATCAATCCGCAGCCGCGCTGGGACTGCGAACCGGCCGTTGGTGCTTGCTGGATTTACGACCCAAGGGACGGCTCGCGCCTGTTCCAGTTGGCTCAGAGCCGTAATCAGGTGAATGACATCGCCCTGACCCTGGGGCGGCTGATCCGCAAACTGCAGCAGGGCAGTTCAGGCTCCTGATCACTCCGCCAGGTCACCCCGCTCACCTTCACGCCAGGCGCCCGGGGTGACACCGGTCCACTTCTTGAAGGCTCGGTGAAAGGTCGAGGGCTCGGTAAAACCGACCCGCTCGGCAATGTCGTTGATCGGCAGTTCCTGGTGGCTCAGATAATAGATCGCCATATCCCGCCGCAACAGATCCTTGATCTCCTGAAACGACGTATTCTCCTGCTTCAGCCGCCGCCGAAGCGTTTGCGGACTGGTGTGCAGCTCCTGCGCAATCCAGTCAAAGTCCGGCATCGGTTTCGAAAAATCCCGGCCGATCAAGGCCCGGATGCGGCCAGTCCAGGTGTTGCTTTCATCCGGCCGGGATAACAGGTCGGCCGGTGAGGTTTTCAGAAACTGGCGGATCTCCGGCTTGTCCCGGATGACCGGCGCCGACAGAAAGCGCTTGCTGAAGGTGAGGGCAGTGCTATCGGCTTCGAACACCAGCGGGCAACGGAAAATGTGCCGGTACTCATCGCCGTGGGGCGGGCGTGGGTAATCGAACTCGGCCTTGTCCAGCTCCACCGGCTGGCCGATCAGCCAGCTGCCCAGGCGGTGCCAGATCACCGGAATGCTCTCCCGCAGGAAATAACTCGGGTCGTTAATCTCGCCCTCAATCCGGGTGACCAGCCGGGCGTTATCAGCGTTGATTTCCAACTCCATGCTGACCATCGGCTCGAACAGCCGGGAGAAGTGGAACGCCTGCTGGTAAACCTCTTCCAGCGTCTGGCAGCCGATCACCAGTGCGCACATGGTGGCGAAGGTGCCCGTTCGCGCCTTGCGCGGCCCCATACCCATGAATTCATCACCGGTGCGGTTCCAGATTACCTGCAGCAGCCGGCTGAACTGATCACTGTTTACCCGAGCCATCTCGATGCGCAGCAGGTCGGGAGAAATTCCCGCCTCCTGCAAGATGGCGCGGGTGTCCAGCCCGAGCCGCTCGGCGCCGGTGAGCGCTGCTTCCACAAAATGTTTTGAAACCGTCAGGGTAGACATAACCGCTGCCATCAAGAAGAACGACGTTCATCATAAGTGCCCGGGACGACAATGCAACCACCTGATTTAACGAAAGATGGAAGAATCGGCCAATGCGAATGACGTAACCGGCAGTTGGCCCTGTCTGCAAAACCCGGCAGCATGAACCAGAGTAAAAACAATGCCCCGATAAGATAGCGGAGATTGCTATGGCAGGCCCCCTGAACACCCTCAGAATACTCGATTTCAGCACCTTGCTCCCCGGCCCCTACGCCACCATGATGCTGGCCGACATGGGCGCTGAGGTGCTGCGGGTAGAGGCGCCAGACCGGGTCGACCTGGCCAAGGTGATGCCGCCGTTCGACGGCAAGTTCAGCACCACCTTTTCCTACCTGAGTCGGGGCAAGCAGACCCTCCAGCTGAACTTGAAGCAGCCAGGCAGCGTGGACAAGGTTAAAGAGCTGGTCAAAGACTATGACGTCGTGGTGGAACAATTCCGCCCCGGCGTGATGGACCGCCTGGGCATTGGCTATGAAACCCTCAGAGCCATCAATCCCAACCTTATTTATTGCGCCATTACCGGCTACGGCCAGACCGGTCCCTACAAAGACCGCGCCGGCCACGACATCAACTACCTGGCCATTTCCGGCGTTGCCAGCCACTGCGGCCGCGCCGACAGCGGGCCACCGCCCATGGGCATCCAGGTGGCCGACGTTGCCGGCGGCTCCCACCACGCCGTTATGGGCATTCTTGCCGCCGTTATCCAGCGCCAGCAGACCGGGCAGGGTGCCTTCATCGACATCAGCATGACCGATGCCGCCTTCGCCCTCAACGCCATGGCCGGCGCGGCGGCTCTGGCCGGCGGACAGCCCCAGAAGCCCGAAGGCGGCATGCTCAACGGCGGCACTTTCTACGATTATTACCAGACCAGCGACGGTCGCTGGTTGTCGGTGGGCAGCCTGGAGCCGCAATTCTCAGCGCGCTTATGCGACACCCTGGGCCTCAGCGACCTGAAAAGCTTTGCCCTGAGCCAGAATCCGGAGCATCAGCAAAAAATGAAAGCTGCGATTAAAGAAAAGGTGGCGACGAAAACCTTTGCCGAATGGCGCGCCATTTTCGCCGAGGTGGATGCCTGCGTGGAGCCGGTGCTGACCATCGAAGAAGCGGCGGAGCACCCGCAGATGCAGGCCAGAGGTATGGTTATTAACGCTGACCGTGGCGATGACAAGCTGCAAAGCCAGATCGGGTTACCGATCAAATTCCAGGGTGCTGCGCCAGAAACCCCTGAACTGTAAAATTCCTCGACGCGGGCCAGCAGCGCCCGCAGAAAAATCCCGGTACCCGCCCGGTTTTCCTGGTTGAAGGTGTGCGTTCTGCTAGCTTTATTAAAGTCACCATGCCGGTGACTCCGTAGTGAGCTAACACAAGGACAACACTATGAAGACAAGGAAAGAACCGAGCGGCTACAAAGCCCTCAGCCTGATAGTAGCGCTGTTAGGCAGTAACCTTCTGACGGGCTGTTCTGATAGCGAAAGCCTGGATACCAACCTGTTCCCGGCGGATGGCAAGCTTGAGGCAACCATTCGCCGGACTACGGGTGGCGTTCCTCACATTACCGCCGACAACTTGAAGTCAGCAGCGTTCGGCCATGGTTATGCCCAGACCCAGGACAACGTCTGCATGTTAGCCGAGGCAATCGTTAAGGCGAGAAGTGAGTGGGCCAAGTATTTTGGCCCGGGGCCGGATCTGGAGTTCGGGCCCGACGCCAAGGTGGGGCTGAATATCATCAACGATTTCAGCTTCAAGGCCCAGCAAATCTACGCCGGAGCAGAGACTGAATTAGCGACGTTAAGCCCGGAAAGTCGGGCCCTGATCGAGGGCTTCACCGATGGCTATAACCGTTTCGTCAAAGAGACAGACCCGGCGGATTTGCCGGCGGAATGCGCTGGCCAGGAATGGGTCAAGCCCATTACGCCGGTGGATCTGCTAGCCCACTACCGTGTGATTGGTCAGTATGCCAGCGGATCCTTGTTCGCGACCGGCGCTCTGTTTTTGGCGGTTCCCCCCGGACAAAGCCCGGCGCCAACCGTTGTAAGCTTGGGCACCAATGCCGAAGACGTGGACAGGCTCCTCGAAAACGTTGTGGCAACCGCCCGGGCTGAAGCCAGATCAATCACAAACCTCTCGGATATAGGGTTGGCCAGCAACGCCTGGAGCATCGGCAAGACCATGACCGAGCAGGGGCGTGGTGCGCTTTTGGCAAATCCGCACTTCCCGTTCACCGGACATCGCCGTCTTTATGAGGTGCAGATGACCGTGCCGGGGTATCTGAATGTTCATGGCGCCGGGCTGATGGGCACAGGAATACCGTTGATTAATTTCAACGAAAACCTGACATGGTCTCAGACCGTGACGACAAGTCGCCAGTTCACCTGGTATGAACTGGCCCTTAAGGAAGGCGATGCCCTGACCTATGTTAAAGATGGCATTGAGAAGCCGATTACCAGCGAGACTTACCAGATTGAAGTCCGCATGGCCGGGATGGCGGAGCCGCTGGTGCTGGAGCGCACGTTCTACTTCTCCGAGTATGGGCCGATGATTGCGGCAAACGCCTTCCCCGGTAATTTGCCGGCATGGGGCGATCAGGGCGTGCTCAACGATTCGGTACCTGTAGCGCACACCTATCGGGATGCCAACGCCAATAGCGGGGGACTTCTCGATACCTGGCTTCAGATGAGCCGGGCAACCAATCTTGAAGAGTTTCAGGAGGTATTCCGGAGCTGTGGATCCACGCTCTGGACCAACACAACCTATGCTGACGACCAGGGTAATGCCTTCTATATTGACAGCAGTTCGGTGCCGAACCTGTCCGGGCAAGCCATTGTGCAGGTCAATGCCCGACGTGCCGGGAATCCATTATACGCCGGCCTGTTCGATCTGGGCATCACCCTGCTCGATGGAGGATCGTCGCAGGAGGACTGGGTTGAAACCGCCTGTGGCCCGCTGGTGTCCTATGATCAGATGCCGAAACTGGTGCGCTCAGACTGGGTGCAGAACTCCAACAGCAGCCACTGGGCAACCAATCCGGATGAGTTCCTGACCGGCTACTCCCCGTTATTCGGCCCCGAAGAAGTGCCCGTCAACGCCCGAACCCGGCTGGGCATCACGATGCTGCAGAATCCTCTGGATTCGGGCTTTACGGGTGCTCCAGTACCAGCCGGGCAAGACGGCAGATTCAATGCGAAAGAGCTGTTGGGGGTGATCTGGAACAACCGGGGCTGGTACGCCGAGCAGTTTCTGCCGGAGCTTCTTGAACGCTGCGAGGCGATTGCAGACACTCCGGTCAACAGTGTTGATCTTGCCCCCTGGTGCACGGCGTTGAGCTCCTGGGACGGGCTATACAACATGGACAGCATGGGTGCTCACATCTTCCGGGTGTTCATGGCGAACTATCTGCATGACCTGGCCACCGATCTGACCACGCCCTTCAACCCGGCCGATCCGGTGGGTACGCCTGCAGACCCATCTCCGGTGAATGCGGGTACCCCGGACGACACCATGCTGCGGGCGCTTGCCGATGGCGTCAGTGCCTTGCAGTCCCAGGGTATCTCGCCGACGGCTACCCTCGGTGACCTGCAATTCTACCGCCCGTCCGGCGGCGTGGTGCCGGGCACGGGCGGTACGCCGATATTCCAGACTGACCCCATCCCCTGGCATGGTGGCGATGAACTGGTTGACGGTGCCTTCAATGCCATCGGCGTTGCCCCTGACTTGTTTGCGGAAGACACCCGATTTCCACGGCTTGCCCCTGACACCATCCCGAACACCGCTGGCCTCTCAGACGGTTCGGATGGCGTAGAGGGTTGGTTGGTGGCGCGGGGTACTAGCTGGCACTTCGGACTGGAGTTTACCGACAACGGCCCTGAAGCCTATGGCCTTTTGAGTTACTCGCAGTCGACCGATGCCAGGTCGCCGTTCTTCAGTGATCAAAGTGAGCAGTATTCCAGGAAGGCGTATCGCGAGCTGGTATTCACTGAGGAGGATATTGAGGCGAATATTTTGCTTCAGGGGCGGACGGTGATTAGGCAGGAGTGAGAGATCGGCAACTGCTTGTGGACTCTTTGCGGGGCCTGTGATTCACCATAAAAAAAGCCCCGGCATGTGCCGGGGCTATACTCATTAAGCTAATTTACACTGAGCTTTATTGGGCTTTGTCCTGGTCCAAAGCGCGGTCCAGAGTTGGGCTCACGCCAAGAGACAGGCCGATGGCGCCAGCAGCTTGCGGGCCTACCTGTAACGCTGCGTCAGAGCCAAAGGCGAAGCCTGATCCTGATACGGCGCCAACAGTTTGAGCGATCATGGCAGTGAAGGCAGTGCTGGTGATGGCTTTGCCGCCCTCACAGCTTTCATTGTCGACAATCGGTCCCACGAAAGTGCCGTGATTGGCCTCGGTGCAGGGGTTGGTACCGGCAAAGAAGGAAGCCGCGGGCAACGCCTTGGTTCCACTGCTGTCGGAGTCGACAAGCGCCAATCCTTCAGTTCCATCTGCCAGCTTCAATCCGCCTTTGCCAATATCCATCAGGGCCATCATTGGCTCTGTGCCCGCCAGTGGTGCTGGGTAAGCGTTGCCAAGAGGGTTGACGTTTGCCTCGTTCGGAACCGTGCTGTCACCGGTCACTGAGGTGATGAGTAGATTGTCAGTTGAATTTCCAAGCTCCAGTGAGAAGTTTACCGAGTCAGTACCATCAACCACGGACTGGAATACGTAGAAGAAGTTCTCGAAGTTTGAGGTCTTCTGCGTAATGCCGTTGGCAGCTAGGCCGTCAAGCAGATCCCCGGAACGAGTCTCGGAATTTTCCAGCAAGCGGGTGACCTGGCCTCCGGTATTGTGCAACACAACGGAGTCCAGCTTTGGGTAGGTAATGCTCTTACCCGCTGACTGATACAGGCCATTAAGTGTTCCGTTCAGTGCCGTATCATTGCTGAGTGCGGCAAATACGGTACCTGAGATGCCACCGAGAGAATGGCCGATAAAGTTGACTGATGCCACATCTTTAAGGATGGGGTCATTCAATCCATCCGGCTCACCAGTGGGGGCGCCCGCTTGATCGTAACCCGTCACATCAATTATTGGCATCAATTTTACTGTTGCCGCAACGTTGATGAGGTCAACCACGCTCTGACGCAAGTTGTCTCGGCCATTGAGCATGTTGCCAGGGTTAATAAAGAGGCTTCCAGACGACACTGCGGTAATTTCCGCTGCGCTCTTTGCGGCAATGCCAGCTGCCGCCATATCTCTGGTGAAGCCAAAGTGACGTTCCCCGGTATAATCGGCCGCGAGCAGCTTGCTCATGCCGTCAACTTGCAGGCAGGCGAACTGGGTGGTGTCTGAGGTATTTGGATCTGCAAGGTTTGCATCACTGCAAGCTACAGGAACATTTGCTGCGCCACCAAGAGCTGTAACATAGGCTTGGAGTGTTCCTTGGGCATTTGCCAATACGGCACTTTCATCCAAAGGCGTCAAGCCGGGAACCGACCCGACGGTGCTTCCACCAAGGCCGTGAAGTGGCTGGTCAATAGCGACAACAGCCTGGCAACTTTGTTGTGCCAGGAGAATTGCCGGAAGCATAGACACGCTGCGATCGACAGTGATGCCGTGCTGGAAAATAGTGATGCCGTTAGGTGCGACCGGATCATTACAGATCGTTGGACGCTCATTAATATCTGTCGTATCGGGATCATCCAGCGATGGCAGGAATACAACAACCGGCACAGTAGTATTAGCTTGCTTCTCCGGGAATGGGAAGTTGCCGTTTACGTTTAGAGGGCCAACGGAGCCATCAGCGTTCTTGCCATCGCGTAGGAACTGGAATACGTCGTTGCCATCCGGGCTGAGGGCGCTATTCAGGTTTGCTTCCAGAGTAGTGTTGCCCTGCCAGCTACCGTCGGTAAGGCCGCTACCCGAAGTGCCAGGCAGATGCTGGAAGTACGGCAGTTGGATCGCCCCTTCGGCAACAGTGACCTGTTTTGCAGCTTCTACAATCGGGTTTGGTGTTCCGGTTTGACCTGCCTGAAATGCCAGTCCTTGAATGGTCAGCAGGTCAGTTGCTGGCTTGTTGCCCAGGAACAGGTTCGGGCGTGGCTGTGGTAGGTGAATGGTTCCGTTAAGTACTTCATTCGTAACAGCAGCCGTGAGTTTTGCTTCAGTCGTAATGGTAGACAGTTGACCAAGTTTGCCAATGACCTGTTGCTCCTTGAGCGGCAGTGTGCTGATGTCCAGCTGGCCCGCGCCCACTAGTGCGGCCTTAGCTCCCAAATCTTTAAGTTTTGTGGTCAGTTCAGAAAAATTAAGGTCGGTATAGACGTCTCTGACCGCTTTCAGCTGCGCAGTAAAGCCGATCTGTTGCCCCAGTTTTGTTGAAGAGACAAGAGGGGTCATCATCGTCCGCAGAACCTGTGAGTCTGCGTTCGTCGTAAATGTATAGGCAAGTGCCACTTCTTGACCGGCGGCTGTCAGTATCGAGCTTCCCAGATTATTCAGGCCGCTGACAATGGCCTTGACATTAGCGAGAGCTGGGTTGCCCAGCACGCCTTCTGCAAGAGCTCTACCCTGAACAGATTGATCAATACTCTTGTCATTGGCCCCTTTCACGCCATCGCCAATCAGTACAAGGTACTTGCGTCCTTCTTCGAGTGGTTCGAGTGGGGTAATGCGAATGGCATTATTTGAGCCGTTATCAACGTTTACGGCTTCCGCCCGGAACTTGGGCTGACTCGCATCTGGAGCAAGTCCGGCTATATCGGCAGGATTGACCGCAGGAAGAGCCAGTTCTGCCGGTGTGCCTTTGAGGGGTGAGTCTGTTTCAAGCGCAATGAGAAACACAGTTTGCCCAGCCAAGACAGAGCCTGCATTTAACTCACCGTCAAAACGGACGTTAAAGGCGCTGGTTGTAGAAAAACCCGACAAGCTATTTAGTGCACTTCTTACTGGCTCAGGGCCAGATGCGGGTGCGGTGAAGTCGTGGTGTGGGCTCTGGGTCGCACCCAGTAGCAGCAGCAGGTCAAAATGTGTCGGTACGCTGAAGTTTTCTGATAGCGGGTTAGGATCGAATATCGGACGTACTAAACTGCGATCGATGGTCGTGTCGGTGATCTTATAATCCGGATTCGCATTACCCCCATCGTTGGCGCTATCAAAGCAGCCAGTCAACCCAAGGGAAGAAGCCACGGCAAGACTTATTAGAGTTTTCTTGAACATGGGTGAAACCTTTTCCTGTTGTTGTGTCGTTATATCCGGCGTAGACGGAGCCGGTCTTCCCCGGAAATCCGTGCTTTTGCCTGTTCTGCTTGTTTGTCTGAAGTTGTAGCCAGCACGTAAAGCCAATTACTGTATCGTCGACTATAGCGACAGTCTGGCAAGTGTTGATCAGCCAAAAGTGTGATTCTGCTTTTGGAATCCCTCCTCGCACAGTTGGAGTGGCCTCTCAGAAAAATAGTGGGCGGTGGTGGGTTTGTCGAGTTCCGCAGGGCACAGACTACAGGCTTTTAACAATTTGTTTCGAAACAGTCCGATAACTGCCATTCATTCTGTCTTGGCTGATCATGGATTGTTCGCCTTCCGTCGCATCACTCGCGCGCGGGAATTTCTGGTAAACTCTCGCTTCCTTATATAGCAGGGGCTGCTTTGGCGGCTCCGCGCACTTCCGATAATCAGAAAGCTGATGAGGCGACTATGACCACCGTGATCCGCCAGGACGACCTGATCGAAAGCGTAGCCGATGCGCTGCAGTTTATTTCCTACTACCACCCGAAAGATTTTATTCAGGCCGTGTACGAGGCCTATCAGCGGGAAGAGTCCCAGGCAGCCAAAGATGCCATTGCCCAGATTCTGATCAACTCCCGCATGTGCGCCCAGGGCCATCGCCCGATCTGTCAGGACACCGGTATTGTGACCGTGTTCGTGAACATCGGTATGGATGTGAAGTTTGAGTGCGACATGGCGCTGGACGACGTCATCAACGAGGGCGTGCGCCGTGCCTACACCCATCCGGACAATGTGCTGCGCGCCTCCGTGCTGGCCGATCCGGACGGCAAGCGCCAGAACACCAAAGACAACACCCCTGCCATCATTCATTACAAGATGGTGCCTGGTAACACGGTCGAAATCCACGTGGCGGCCAAGGGCGGCGGCTCTGAAGCCAAGTCCAAGTTTGCCATGCTGAACCCGTCGGATTCGGTGGTGGACTGGGTGCTGAAGATGGTGCCGCAGATGGGCGCTGGCTGGTGTCCGCCAGGCATGCTGGGTATCGGCATTGGTGGTACCGCCGAGAAGGCGATGGAGCTGGCCAAGGAAGCCCTGCTGGAGCCGATCGATATTCACGATCTGCAGGCCCGTGGTGCCTCCAACCGTTCGGAAGAGCTGCGCCTGGAGCTGTTCGAGAAGGTCAACGAGCTGGGTATCGGTGCCCAGGGCCTGGGTGGCCTGACCACGGTGCTGGATGTGAAGGTCAAGGATTTCCCGACCCACGCCGCCAACAAGCCGGTGGCAATTATTCCGAACTGTGCGGCTACTCGCCACGCGCACTTTGTGCTGGATGGTACTGGCCCGTCTCTGCAGACTCCGCCGAGCCTTGAAGACTGGCCGGAAATCACCTGGGAAGTGGGCGCTAACGTACGCCGGGTAAACCTGGACACCGTCACCCCGGAAGATGTGAAGGACTGGCAGCCGGGCGAGACGGTTCTGCTGTCCGGCAAGATGCTGACCGGCCGTGATGCGGCCCATAAAAAGATGGTGGACATGATCGAGCGCGGCGAAGAGCTGCCGGTGGATCTGAAAGGCCGCTTCATTTATTACGTGGGCCCGGTGGATCCGATTCGTGAAGAAGTGGTTGGCCCTGCTGGCCCCACTACCGCGACCCGGATGGACAAGTTCACCCGCACCATGCTGGACAAGACCGGCCTGACCGGGATGATCGGCAAGGCTGAGCGTGGCCAGGTCGCCATCGACGCCATTAAGGAGTTCGGTGCGGTGTATCTGATGGCAGTCGGCGGTGCCGCTTACCTGGTATCCAAGGCTATCAAGGGTGCCGAAGTGGTGGCCTTTGAAGAGCTGGGTATGGAAGCCATCTACGAGTTCGAGGTGGAAGACATGCCGGTGACCGTGGCGGTGGATTCTCGCGGCAGCTCTGTACACCAGACCGGTCCGGTTGAGTGGCACGACAAGATCATTGCGGCTAAAGCGTTGTGATCTGACGTTCTGCGGAGCAAAAAAAACGGGCCCTGATTGTGATGATCAGGGCCCGTTTTGTTTTCACTTCACGCCATCAGGCGGGGCTGACTACAGGCGCAGGGCGCCGTCGACTTCGATCATGCGACCGGAGACGTAGTCGTTCTCAAAGATGAAGGCGACGGCGGAGGCGATTTCGTTCGGCTGGCCCATGCGCTTAAGGGGAATGCCGGCGGTCATTTTCTCCAGGGCTTCGGGCTTCATGGAGGCGGTCATTTCGGTTTCGATGAAGCCTGGGGCGATGCCCATGCAGCGGATGCCGTAGCGGGCCAGTTCTTTGGCCCAGACCGGTACCAGGGCGGATACGCCGGCCTTGGCGGCGGAGTAGTTGCTTTGGCCCATGTTGCCGGCGCGGGAGATGGAGGCGATGTTGATGATCACGCCCTGATCGCCGTTGTCGATCATGCGGGTGGCAGCTTCACGGCCGCACAGGAACACGCCGGTGAGGTTGACGTCGATCACCGACTGCCACTGGCTCAGTTCCATGCGCTTGTCGAGTTTGCCATCCTTGAATTTGACCAGCAGGCCGTCGCGTAGGATGCCGGCGTTGTTGACCAGTCCGTTGAGGTGGCCGAAGTCGTTGACGATCGCCTGGAAGGTTTGTTCGACGTCTTCTTCTTTGGCGACGTTGCAGACGTAGGTTTTGGCGTCGCCGCCAGCTTGTTTGCAGGCGTCGGCGGCTTCGGCCAGTTTGTCTTCCATCAGGTCGATGAGGGCGACGTTGGCGCCTTTCGCAGCCAGGTATTCGGCCATGGCGCGGCCCAGGCCCTGACCGGCGCCGGTGATTGCAATTACGGAGTCTTGAAGTTTCATGGTTTGCCCTTAGTTACTCTTACAACGTATTTAGGTTTAACTGTGCGCCCATGGTCTGCCCGGCCTGTGGGTTTGGCTACAGGCCGTTTTTCGTTTTTAGGGCTGGGAGTATACCAGACCTGACTGAACACACCTTCTTGTCCGTGAGGCCGTCATGCCAGTTTTCCTCTTTCTTTTTATCATCATGCCCATCGCCGAGATGGTGGTTCTTATCAAGGTGGGCGGCTTGATCGGGGTGGTGAACACCATCGGGCTGGTGTTGCTGACCGCGGTGATTGGTGCCTGGCTTCTGCGCCAGCAGGGGTTGGCAACGCTGTTGCGGGCGAATCAGCGGTTGAACAGTGGTGAGTTGCCGGCCAGGGAGGTGGCCGAGGGGCTGATTCTGGCTGTCGGCGGTGCCTTGTTGTTGACGCCGGGGTTCATCACCGATGCGGTGGGTTTTGCCTGCTTGCTACCGGGGTCGCGGCATTGGTTGGCGGCCAAGGCGCTGAAGCGGATGACGGTAGCGGGGCAAAGCCGGGGCTTTACCTTCCGTGCAGGTGGCGGTGCCGGACCATTCGGGCAGGGGCCGTTTGACGGGCATGGCCCATTTGGACCGCAGCGGCCGTTCGATCGGGATGCCAATGGCGACATTATCGAGGGTGAGTACCAGGACCAGACCGAATCCGACCGCGACAAGCTCGAAAAAAAGTGAAATTTTTTCGTCTCAGGGTGTTGAAAAGCCTTTGGTGAGCCCCATTTACATTGCACAGATTCGCTACGGGCTGATAGGCACTATCTTCAGTTGCCTGGCAGTCCGGGCAATTTGTCGGGCCGGAGCTTTCCGGTCAGACACTTTTAAACATGTAACTGTCATTGCCGCATTATTGATGTGGCTATTGGAGAAGCAGAGCAATGAAAATTCGTCCGTTACACGATCGAGTTGTCGTACGTCGTAAGGAAGAAGAAGAGAAAACTGCAGGTGGCATCGTGCTGCCGGGTAACGCCAAAGAGAAGCCTTCCCAGGGCGAAGTGATTGCTGTGGGCAACGGTCGCATTCTGGACAACGGCGAAACCCGTGCACTGGCAGTCAATGTTGGTGACACCGTGGTTTTCGGTCAGTATTCCGGCAACACCGTTAAAGTTGACGGTGAAGAGCTGCTCATTATGAGCGAAAGCGACATTTACGGCGTGCTTGAGTGATCGCGTAGGCGACACGCAGTAACGCTCATTAATCCGATGGGTTCAATTTCGGTTTAAAGAAACAGGAACAGAAGACATGGCAGCAAAAGACGTTAAATTCGGTGATAGTGCTCGTAAGCGCATGGTCGCAGGCGTAAACATCCTGGCAGACGCCGTCAAGGTTACGCTGGGTCCCAAGGGCCGTAACGTGGTTCTGGAGAAGTCCTTTGGTTCGCCGACGGTCACTAAAGATGGTGTTTCCGTCGCCAAGGAAATCGAACTGAAAGACAAGTTCGAAAACATGGGCGCACAGATGGTCAAGGAAGTTGCTTCCCAGACCAACGACAGCGCCGGTGACGGCACCACCACCGCGACGGTTCTGGCCCAAGCTATTGTTCGCGAAGGTATCAAGGCCGTCACTGCCGGCATGAACCCGATGGACCTCAAGCGCGGCATCGATAAGGGCACCATCGCTGCTGTCCAGGCGATCCGTGATCTGGCCAGGCCCTGCGATGACAATCGCAACATCGCTCAGGTTGGTACCATCTCCGCCAACGGCGACGAAAGCATCGGCAAAATCATTGCCGACGCCATGGGGCGCGTTGGCAAGGAAGGCGTGATCACCGTTGAGGAAGGTCGCGGCCTGGAAGACGAGCTGGACGTGGTTGAAGGTATGCAGTTCGACCGCGGCTACCTGAGCCCGTACTTCATCAACAATCAAGACAGCATGTCGGTAGAGCTGGATGACCCGTACATCCTGCTGGTTGACAAGAAAGTGTCTAACATCCGCGAATTGCTGCCAGTACTCGAGGCCGTTGCGAAAGCCGGTAAGCCGCTGCAGATCATCGCTGAAGACATCGAAGGCGAAGCGCTGGCGACTCTGGTTGTCAACAACATGCGCGGTATCGTCAAGGTTGCTGCTGTCAAGGCGCCTGGCTTTGGTGACCGTCGCAAGGAAATGCTGCAGGACATCGCCATCCTGACCGGTGGTACTGTGATTTCTGAAGAAGTTGGTCTGACTCTGGAGAACACCACTCTGGACGATCTGGGCACCGCCAAGCGCATCAATATCACCAAGGAAAACACCACGGTGATCAACGGTGCCGGCGCCCAGGGCGACATCGAAGCCCGTGTTGAGCAGATCCGCAAGCAAATCGAAGACAGCTCTTCCGACTACGACAAGGAAAAGCTGCAGGAACGTGTGGCCAAGCTGGCTGGCGGTGTTGCCGTCATCAAGATCGGCGCCGGTTCTGAAGTTGAAATGAAAGAGAAGAAAGCCCGCGTTGAAGATGCGCTGCATTCTACCCGCGCTGCGGTAGAAGAGGGTGTTGTCGCAGGTGGTGGCGTTACCCTGATCCGTGCCATTGCGGCACTGGACAAGGTGGAAACCCTCAACGAAGAGCAGAAAGCCGGTGTTAACATCCTGCGCCGTGCCATGGAAGCTCCTCTGCGCCAGATCGTGCAGAACGCCGGTGGCGAGCCGTCGGTTGTCGTCAACAACATTCGTGCCGGTGAAGGTAGCTACGGCTACAACGCCGCCACCGAAGAGTACGGCGACATGCTGGAAATGGGCATTCTTGACCCAGCTAAAGTCACCCGCTCTGCACTGCAGGCAGCTGCTTCCGTAGCGTCTCTGATCATCACTACTGAGGCGATGATTGCAGATGAGCCGGAAGACGAGAAGTCTGGCGGCATGCCGGATATGGGCGGAATGGGTGGCATGGGAGGCATGGGCGGCATGATGTGATGCCGGCCAGATCCCGACCAGGTCTCAGCTTCTGAGGCTTGGCCTGATCTACCTTGAAAAACCCCGCGCTGGTTCACACTGGCGCGGGGTTTTTCGTTTTTTTGTCATGAACTTGCGCTAAGGCTTTGTTAGACTCGGCTACCGGTTTCATAACGTGCAAAACTCAATGACTGAACCTCGCTCCAAGCCCTTTCTTCGTCCCGGCAAGATCTTGCTGTTGCTGATGCTTGGCCTGCTTGTCTACGGCGTTGTTCTGGTGTTTTGGGTGCCGGCCGGTTGGGTGTGGTTTCAGGCCTCCCGGTATCTGCAGTTGCCGCCCCAGGTTGAAGTGCGCCAGGTGTCTGGTCGGCTCTGGGATGGTGCGGCCGGCGTGGTAGTGGCGGGTTTTCCGGCGCGAGTGGATTGGCAACTGGGCTGGCCCTCTGTGACCGGGTGGCAATTACCGATCGGTTTTTCTCTGGCCTCGTCACAATCCCGGGTAGAGGGAGCTGTTAGCATCGGTTGGCCAGGCAATCTCGATATAAGTGCCCGAGGGCAGGTGGCGGTGGCCGAATTTGAAGACCTGATTCGCCAGAGTGGCGGCGCCATGATTGAGGGCCTGGTGAGTATTGACCGGTTGCACCTGGTCTGGGACGACAATCGGTTGCAGCAGGCGGAGGGCATCGGGCGCTGGGATGGCGGTCTGGTTACCTGGCCCATGGGCAACCAGACCGGGCAGGCAGAGTTTCCGCCGATGCAGGCTAACCTGGATACTACCGATGGCGGTGTCGCGCTGACGGTGGCAGAACAGGGTGCCAATGGCCCGGCCGCCGATGCCAGTATTCTCTGGAATGGCATGATGGAAATGCGGGTTTATAAACGTATGGTGGATCTGGCCCAGCAACCCTGGCCAGACACGGCTAGCCCTGGTGACGTGGTGTTCCGAGTGCGTCAGCCCATATTGCCGGGCGGTTTCTGAGGTGGCCTGGCTGGCGTTGCGTCATCAGGAAAGGTTGTCCCGGGTGTTGGCCAATCTGCTGCTCGTCGTCCTGGTGGTGTATCTGGGCATTGTATTGGCGAAACTGACCTGGCTGTTTGCGTGGTCTGACCGCCCGGTACCGGAGGTGCCGTCTCAGATGGCAGGGCAGTCCGCGGGGCAGAACTGGGTGCCACAGATGTCCATTGCCGGCTATGACTTCTTTGGCCGCACGGAGAGACAGGTCGGCGTGGTCGAAGCCGTGCGCCGCAGCGCCCCGGAAACCGGGCTCAGATTGCGGCTGGAAGGGGTGTTGATAGGGCAGCGACCAGAAGACTCCGGTGCTATAGTTGCCGGAAGCAATGGTGAGACCGAATACTACCGGGTGGGCGAGAGTTTGCCGGGTAATGCCGAGCTGGCTGAGGTAGAGTCAGACCGGATTCTGATTCGCCGGGGTGGTCGTTATGAGTCTCTGGCCTTTGAAGAGCAGCTGGACTCCGCGGTAATGGTTGCAGAGGCCGAGGTTCAGACGGCAGAATCGCCGGACGAGTTTCTGGCCGGCGCCCGACAACAGCTGGATGCTCAAGGTGCGTCTGCTTTGAGGGCCTACGGTTTGCAACCGGCGGATGACAGTGGTTTCTCGGGTTACGTGTACGATGGCTCTAATCCCATGCTGAATGCGGTCAACCTGCGCCAGGGCGATGTCATTACCGCTATTAACGGTCAGCGCCTGGGTGATCTGGAACAAGACAAAGCCCTGCTGGAAGACTGGCGTAGCCAGGCCCAGCTGGATATCGAAATAGAGCGCGACGGATCCATACTCACCGTCAGCTATGCCATACCCGAACAGTGGCGCTGATCGGGAACATTACAACAGGACGATATCGCCAGATGTACAACCACAAGACCAACTTGCTCCGGACGCTCGTGTTTCTTTTGCTGTTGCCGATCCTGTCGGTGGCACAGGCACAGGATGAAACCTGGAGGCTGAACCTCAAAGACGCGGATATCCGGGCATTTGTGACCCAGGTAGCCGATATTACGGGTTACAGCTTTGTGGTAGACCCTCGGGTCAAAGGCAAGGTTACGGTGCTGTCCAGTGCGCCCATGAACAAAGATGAAATTTACGATCTGTTCCTGGCGGTATTGAACGTACACGGCTTTACCGCCATTCCCGGCGAAGAAGTCATCAAGGTGATACAGCAGGTCGACGCCAAACAGTCAGCTGAGGTGCTTGATCGCTTTGAAGTCATCCCTTCTGAGCAGCTGATCACCCGGGTGATTCAGATCGACAACGCCAACGCGCTTGAGCTGGTGCCCATTCTGCGACCGCTGGTAGCCAAGTATGGCCATCTGGCGGGTGTGGCTGCCGCCAACGCGCTGATCGTCAGTGATCATTCGTCCAACATTCAGCGCATCGAGCAGATTGTGCGGGAGCTGGACAGTCCCTCCAAATACGAAGTGGAAGTGATTCAGCTTAAAGAAGCCTGGGTCGGCGACATGGTGACCTTGCTGCAGGAGCTGGCACCGGATGAATTGCGCCGTGCTGGTGGCGACACCTCCACCCGTAAGTACAGCCTGACTGCAGATGAGCGCAGCAACCGGTTGATCCTGCGTGGCGATGAAACCTTCCGGGACAAAATGCGCGGGCTCATCCGGCAACTGGACCAGCCCTCGGCGACCGGCGGCACCACCAAGGTGTTGCGCCTGAAACACGCCGATGCCAAAAGCCTGACCGAAATTCTCAAGGGCGTGATGGGCGAAGTCGTTCGGGAATCCAGCGGTGGCGGTGGCTCAGCGGCTGGTGGTGCGTCAACGGGCCGGGCCGGCAACTTTACGGTGTTTGCTGATGAGGGGCTGAACGCACTGGTGGTGAGAGGCGAGCCGTCCCTGATGCAGGAAGCCGAGCAGATTGTCGCAGCGCTGGATATTCGCCGGGCGCAGGTCATGATTGAAGCGGCCATTGTTGAGATCAGCGATGAGCTGGGTGACCAGCTTGGTGTGCAGCTGGCCGCTGGTGATGAGTCTGCAGGCTCGTTCCCGGTGATGGGCACCAACCTGACCAGTGGCGAGAGTATGTTGGGGCTCAACTCGGTGATTGGTGCGTTGGTGGGCGATACCCTGCCTCAGCTTGGTGGTGGCATCACCCTGGGCGCCGGTGAACGTAACCGCAGCGGCCTGACCTGGGGTGTGTTGATTCAGGCGCTATCTTCGTCTGCGGCAGCCAACCTGCTGTCAACGCCCAGCATCATCACTCTGGATAACCAGGAGTCCGAGATTATTGTCGGCCAGAACGTGCCGTTTCGGACCGGTCAGTCTGCAGTCACCGGAGATGGCCTGAGCAATCCGTTTACCACCATCGAGCGTCGTGATGTCGGTCTGTCCCTGAAAGTGACGCCGACCATCAGTGCCGATGGCCTGGTTCGTCTGGTGGTCGAGCAGACCACTGAGGACATCTCGACCACCACGGTGGCGGGTGCGTCCGATCTGATCACCAACAAGCGTGAGATCAAGACCACGGTGCTGGCCGACGACGGTGAAACCGTAGTGCTGGGCGGCCTGATCAAAGACGATTTCCAGGTCAACAAGAGCAAGGTTCCCCTGTTGGGCGATATTCCCTTTCTGGGCCGCCTGTTCTCCTCTGAGTCCGAGACCCGGGTAAAGCGTAACCTGCTGGTGTTCCTGCGCCCGACCATCATGCTCGACAAAGGCGACAGCATCGCCGCGACCACCGAGAAGTTCAATCAGTTGTGGGATGTGAATCTGGAAGTGCGCCAGAAGCTGGGTCTGCCCGCACCGACGGATCAGCCGTCGGTGGAAATGCTGTTTCAGGGGCGCAGGGAGTAAGGCGGCATCGGGCAGTCCAGCTGGTCGGTTACCAGCCGCATCAGTTCATACTCCCGTACATCCACGCGGCCATCGTGGGTGACGCAGTAACCGCAGGCATCAATAACCGCGGGTTTCAGGAGCGGAGACAGTCGGTTCAGCACTTCCAGAGTCTCTCGTAACTCCCGCATAGAAACCTTCTCTGCCCGGCGTTCCTCGCTGCCGGTAGCAAACCCGGCCATGGCGCCGCGGTACAGCGTGTCGGCTTCCTCAGGCGACCCTGTGCCCGCGCGGGCAAATAGACTGAGCAAACGCCGTATGGCGGGCAACACCTGGCGATAATTGCGGTACTTGACGGGCACCACGCGTTCCGCGTCGGCGCTCAGGTGCCGGTCCAGAAAGGTGGTTAGCGCCAGTTCAAAAAGGCTGATCCGGTTATCCGCAGTCACCAACGTCTGAATATTCACCAGCAAAGCGTCCCGTTCGTCCGGGTCCAGTTTTCGCAGCGCCGGCATGGCCAACTCCAGTATCGGAAATCTTGCCGCCTCGCCGAGTTTGGCCAGGGCCGGCAGCATCTTGTCCAGCAGATCCTGCTGGGCGCCCAGCAACGGGTGGCCGGCTATCATCTGCAGCCGTTCTTTCTGGATCGTCTGGGACAGGTCGTAGATCAGCAAGCCGTAACACAGTTGAATGGCGCCGGCCCGGGTGTACAGCAGGCTGCGAAAAGTTGCGGGTAGCTGATTGAGCAGATCGATGGCAAAGGCTTCGCTTTGTGGGTTGACCGTGCCCACCCGGGTTGACAGCTTTGTTGGTTGGGGTGGTGTGTCGGCAACCAGAGACGAACGTACAGGGGAGGAGCTGCCCCTGCCAATGCCTCTGGCGGGTTCTACGAACTGGTTGGCCAGGTCGCCCAGGCTGGTTCGGCCAGTTGCCTGTGTCGAGCTGCGCTGGCGCAGATTCTGCCCGGGTTCGGTGTCTCTGAGCCGGCTGCGAAGGCGGGCCAGCATACCCGGTTGAATGGCGTTGATGCGCTGATCGACCGGTGGGTGTGAGGCCAGCAGCGAGGAAAACTTCATGCGTGCCGACTCGCCAAAACACATGTGGTTCATATCGCTGGCGTGGCTGGTGGTGTCCAGGTAGCCCCCTTTCATGCCGATCTTGAACAAGGCGCCGCCAATACCTTCGGGGTTGCGTGTGAACTGAACAGATGAGGCGTCTGCCAGCATTTCCCGCTGCCGGGACACTGCAGCCTGAATCAGTCGACCAAAAAACACCCCGACATAACCGATGATCAGCAGGGCCAGACCAATCAGCCCCATCGCAGCCTGGGCCCGGCCATCCCGGTTGCGGCTGCGGCCGCCACTGTAGAAGCCGACCCTGATCATGAAGTGACCGATCTGGCCGAGCATCAGAATACCGGCGAGCAGGGCAATCAGTCTGATGTTGATGCGCATGTCGCCGTTCAGAATATGGCTGAATTCATGGGCGACAACACCCTGAAGTTCGTCTCGGGTCAGGTGGGTGAGTGCACCATGGGTGACCACCATGACCGCCTCACCAGGGGTGTAACCGGCCACAAAGGCATTTATGCTGGTTTCGCTGTCCATCACATACAGCACCGGCACCGGGACGCCACTGGCGATGGCCATTTCTTCAACGATGTTGCGCAGTTTGCGCTCTTCGGCGTCGGTGGTGTCTGGCTCGATCAGCCGCGCGCCGACCATCTTGGCGACGCGGCTGCCACCGCCGGCCAGATCAGCCCAGCGTACCAGCGAACCTACACCGATCAGTAACACCACGGTGATTGCCGTGGTGAAACCGTGACTGGACACCAGCCAGTGATGAAAGGGCAGGGCGGAGCTTTGACTGCGGGTGACCAGGTAGCCCACCAGGCACACGGCCAGGGTGATCAGGGTCACAGCGGTCAGGAAAAGTAAGACTAACAGACCGGTATTGCGTCGGGCATGGGCCTGGCGCTGAAAGAAACCGGGGTTTGCCATGGTTCAGGCCTCAGAAGCTGACTTTCGGGGCCTGACGAGCTTCCGGTGTTTCCAGTTGCAGCTGCGCGGTTTCTTTGAACGCAAACAATCCGGCCACGAGGTTGTTGGGGAATTTCTCGCGAAAGATGTTGTAGCTCATCACGCCGTCGTTATAGGCCTGGCGTGCAAACGCGACGCGATTTTCGGTGCTGGACAGCTCTTCCATCAGTTGCTGGATGGTTTCATTAGCCTTCAGCTCAGGATAATTTTCCGAGACCGCGTAGAAGTTGGCCAGGGCTTTGGTGAGAAGATTCTCGGCGCTGCCAAGACGCTGGATTTTGGTGCCGTCGCCGGGGTCTTTGGCGGCATCTTTCTGGGCGCTGACCGCGTTGTTACGGGCGTCCATGACCTGGGTGAGCGTGGACTTCTCGTGTTCGAGATAGCCCTTGGCCGCTTCGACCAGGTTTGGGATCAAGTCGTGACGGCGCTGCAGCTGCACATCAATCTGGGCAAAGCCGTTTCTGAACTGATTACGCAGCGATACCAGGTTGTTGTAGATAACTACCAGGTAAATAATGACAACGGCAACTACGATTAGGCCGATGACAGTGGTTCCCATGACAATTCCTCAGAGCTGAAGGTTCAAGCGTCATTTTCCACGATTCGGGCATGGAAAGTCTGTACAAAAATCTCAAAATCTCTAGGTAGCAACGGTTTGCTGAAAAAGTAGCCCTGCGCCAGTTTGCAGCCCCGCTGGCTGAGATAGTATTCCTGCTCGGCGGTTTCGACGCCCTCGGCCACCACGGTCAGATTCAGGCTCTTGCCCAGATCGATAATGGTATTGGCGATGCGGGTATCTTCTTCGTTGACCAACAGGTCACGGATGAACTGTTTATCGATCTTCAGGTGCTGAACCGGCATCTTTTTAAGGTAAGTCAGTGATGAGTAGCCGGTACCAAAATCATCCACGGCAATGCTGATGCCGGCCCTGTGTAGCCGGTGCAGTTTGGCGACGGCATCGGTAAGGTTGGTCATAAAGCTGGTTTCAGTCACTTCCAGCTCAAGGCGGCCGGCAGGTATGTTATGGCGCTTAAGGGTGTCCAGGATATCGTCGACAATGGACTCCTGACGAAGCTGAACCGCTGACAGGTTCACGGCAATCCGTAACGGTGAGCCTTCTCCGGCCCATCGCGCGGCCTGCCAACAGGCCTGATCCAGAACCCACTGGCCAATCTCGACAATGGCGCCGTTGCCTTCCGCCACCGGGATGAAATCGTCCGGCGGAATCAGGCCATGTTCGGGATGGTTCCAGCGCAACAATGCTTCGGCACCAATGACGCGCTTGGTCTCGAGGTTGATCTGGGGCTGGTAAACCAGATAGAACTCATGGTTGATCAGAGCGTTGCCCAGGTCACGTTCCATCTGCTTTCTTTCGCGGATTTCCTGATCGATGCTGGCCACGTAGAACTGGAAATGGTTGTGCCCGTTCTGCTTGGCCAGAACCATGGTTTGTTCCGCGCTTTGCAGCAGGCGGTCTGCCTGGTCGGCATCGGAAGGGTACAGTGCAATGCCGAGGGTGGCCGTCATGGAAATCCGGTGGTTACCGGCATTTAACGGTGTGGCAAAACTGGTGAGCAGCTTCTCTGCCGTTTCTGCCGCCTGGAAGCCATCACGAAGTCGCTTTTCGAGAATGACGAACTGGTCGCTACCCAGCCGGGCAATGCTGAACCGCTCGGTTGGCAGGTGCGCGGTAAGCCGGCTAGCCACGGTTTGCAGGATGGTATCACCGGTACGGAAGCCGCATTGTTCGTTGACTGATTTGAAATCGTCAATGCCGCACACCATCAAGGCCAACGTGCTGTGATGGTCTCGGGCACCGACGATTTCGGCCTGCAGGTCTTCCATAAAGGCATCCCGGCTAGGCAGGCCGGTCAAGGTATCGTAGCGGGCGAGTCGGCTGACGCGATCTTCGGCTTCCCGGTGTTTTTTCTGGCTTTCGCCAATCGACACTAACAGGTTATTGGTGGCGTTCACCCAAAGACCGAGTTCATCAGCGCGGTGGCCATCAGGAACGGCGATCAAACGGTCATCGGGTCGGTCGGGATCAACTTTCCGAACAGACTGAACAATGCGCAACAGCGGGCGGGTCATCAGCAAATAGAATACAACAAACAGAACAACGCCGAGTATCAGTGCCAGGGCAATGCCGGAGCCAAAGGTGACCAGCGCGCGACTGAGCCAGCTTTCGGCAATCGGAGCGGTGTCGTAATGCACTTCCAGATAGCCGTAAATGGTGCCAGGGTTAGTACTCCGGTTAAGGCTTTGACGGTATTCCCGGATGCTGCCAAAAATGGGGTCGGTGATCGGGCGAAACTCTTTGTCTTGAAGCGGCCGCAGACGGCTGCCGAGTTGATCTCCGTCTGGATGAGTTATTCGAGCCAGATGAATGGGTTCGAGCGCGAATAAACCATCGACGACCTGTTGGGCCAAGGTGTCGTCGATACTGAATACCGCCTGTGTGGCCGCATCACGAACCATCGCCATGGTCTGGGAGGCCTGACGTTCCAGCTCGGTGGATACCCGGTTTGCATCAAGCACAACCTGAACCGTGCTGACCAGTATGCCAGTCAATAAGGCGACAAGCAGTACCCATCGCAGTATTCGGTATCCAAGTTGGTTTTCAACTTCGAAGGCTTTTCGCATTTCGGTGTCTGGCGGCTCGTTTGTCCGAATTGTTTTTTGGGGTAGCCTCAATGCTTCCCTCGTATATGCCAAGATACTTCAGGTTATCCGCAACTATAGGGAGTATGGCTGATTTTTTCAGAGAATCATGGCGCGGCATGTTTCGATTTGTAGTGGTTTCGTCGCTTTCAGATACACAAACGCCCACCAGGTTTCCCAGGCGGGCGTTTGCTCGGGTGGCGACGACTGTCACCACCAGATACTGGACTGTAATCAGGCCAGGTTTTTGTTTACGAAATCCCAGTTGACCAGATTCCAGAACGCTTCCAGATAGTTCGGACGGCTGTTCCGGTAATCGATGTAGTAGGCATGTTCCCATACGTCGACGGTCAGTACTGGCTCGTCAGCGCCAGTCAGAGGAGTTTCTGCATTGCTGGTGTTGGCGATGGCAACGCTGCCGTCGGCCTTTTTCACCAGCCAGGTCCAGCCTGAGCCAAAGTTGTTGGCGGCTTTATCGTTGAATTCTTTTTTGAACTCTTCAAACGAGCCGAACGCTTTGTCGATGGCTTCTTTGGCTGCGCCAGTGGGCTCGCCGCCACCGTTCGGGCTCAGACAGTGCCAGTAGAAAGTGTGGTTCCACACCTGAGCGGCGTTGTTAAACAGCGGGCCGCTGGCACTCTTGATGATATCTTCCAGAGACTTGTTGGCGTTGTCGGTGCCATCAACCAGGCCGTTCAGCTTGGTGACGTAAGTCTGGTGGTGTTTGCCGTAATGGAACTCCAGGGTTTCCTGGGAAATGTGGGGTTCCAGTGCGTTCTTTTCATAAGGCAGTGCGGGAAGTTCAAATGCCATGAGGTCGTTCTCCCTGTCTCTCGATTTATATGAATGTACGTAACAGCAATATAGGGGCGATTTGAGCTAAATCAACCCTCTGTTGTGAGAGTACTTTTAAACTCGGGACTGCCGGGCAGGAATTGCACGCAGTTCCGGACTCGCCACACCAGTTCTTCGTAGCTGTCTGCCAGAATGTTTACATGCCCCAGTTTTCGCCCAGGGCGTTCGCTTTTGTTGTAAAGATGAACATGGGTGTAGGGCAATTCCAGTACCCGTTCAATATCGCCATGCTCGCCAATGATGTTGATCATGCAGCTGAGCCCGCGCGCCTGAACGTTGCCCAGAGCATGGCCGCTGACCGCTCGAATGTGATTTTCGAACTGGCTGGTCATAGCGCCTTCGATAGTCCAGTGGCCCGAGTTGTGCACCCGCGGTGCCATTTCGTTGGCGATCAGGCCTTCGGCGGTTTCAAACAGCTCAAGGGTCAGTACGCCGACGTAGTTCAATTCGTTCAGTAGCGATTTGATGTATTTTTCGGCGTCTTGCTGAACGTGAGGCTCCAGCCCGGGTGCCGGCGCGATGGAGTAGCGCAGGATACCCTCATGGTGGGTGTTTTCCGCCATTGGGTAGAAAGCAACGTCGCCGTCTTCTGCGCGCACGGCGATAATGGAGACTTCGCGCCGGAAGTTGACGAATTTTTCGACGATGACCCGTGGGTGGCCGATGCTGGCCCAAGCGGTTTCTGCCTCTTCCGGCGTTTTGAGGACTGCCTGGCCTTTGCCGTCGTAGCCTTCGGTGATGGATTTAGCGACAACCGGGCAGCCCAGCGCTTCAGCGGCGGCTTTCAGAGTGTCGGCGCTGTCTGCGACTTGCCATTCGGGTGTGGGGATGCCGAGGCGTCCGAACAGGGTTTTTTCGGCTTCCCGGTTTTGGCAGACTTCCAGTGCGCGAGGGCAGGGGTGGACGGTGGTGTGTTCGGCCAGTTTTTCGGCGATGGTTACGGGCAGGTGTTCGAATTCGTAAGTTACGCGGTCCACACGAGACAGGAAGTCGTCGAGATATTGGCCGTCGCGGTCGATGATCACTTCACCGAGGCCGGCGCTGGGGCTGCCGGACATGTCGTAGAAGACGAAGTCTTTCGCCAGCGGGTATCCGGCGAGGGCGAGCATACGGCCGAGTTGGCCTGCGCCTAGTACACCAATTCTCATATGATTTCTCCTGCCACTGTTTCGGCTCTGACATTGGTGGTGTGAGCAGTTCGGGGAAGGCTTTCCAAAACACGCTCAAGCCCATCCATGGGGTGCTTGGGCTCCGCCATCCATGGCTCCGCACAGTTTTGGAAAGCCTTCCCCGAACTGCTCATCCAGCCTTGGGAGTTGGCTTCACTGATCTCTGGGATCAGGGTTATCCAGAATTGTTTGTGTCTGTGTTGCCCTGAACTCATCAACGGCCTTGCGGACGTTGTCATCAAACGTGCCAATAATCTGTGCCGCCAACAGGCCGGCGTTGGTTGCGCCGGCTTTGCCGATAGCCAGAGTGCCGACGGCGATGCCGCCTGGCATCTGGACGATGGACAGCAGTGAGTCCAGGCCGTTCAGGGCTTTGGATTGAACAGGAACGCCCAGTACCGGCAGTGAGGTCTGGGAGGCCACCATGCCCGGCAGGTGTGCGGCGCCGCCGGCGCCTGCGATGACGACTTTCAGGCCGCGGTCGGCGGCGGTTTTGGCGTAGTCGAAGAGCAGGTCGGGTGTGCGGTGGGCGGAGACGACCTGGGTTTCGTAGGGTACGCCGAGTTTGTCGAGCATGTCGGCAGCATGTTCCATGGTGGGCCAGTCGGATTTCGAGCCCATGATCAGTCCTACAAGCGGCTGCATATGCAACTGTCCTGAGATAATTGGAAAGCCGGGCATTGTATGTTTTGCCCACTGGCCATGCAACACAGAGCATAGTGCGGTTTGGCCAATCTTTATAAGCCTTCATTTTAACCAGTCGTCAAGTGCGGGTATTATCGCAGGTAACGTTTTTACCATCCCTGTGCAGGAGCTGTAATGGAACCCATCCGTCCGGACGACGACGAGCTGAGAGCTGACCCACCCATTGGTGGTGTGGAGCGTAAAAAGCCCGAAGGGCACAAAAAAGCGTCACCGGTAAAAGATGACGCACCATCGAAACCACCAAAACCACCCAAAACGCCCAAGCCACCGAGGGGGGCAGGTGGTCATAGCGGTGGTGGTTCTGCGTTGGTTTGGCTGCTGTTTCTGGTCGTGGCCGCAGGTGCGGGTGCTGGCTGGTACCTTCAGGAAAAGCGGATTCAGGTTTTGGAGGGGCAGCTGGAGGAGGCTGATTACGGGGCACGGCAAAGCAAGCTGGCGCTGGCGCGATTTGAAGGGGAGTTGTCGGAGACCGGCGAGTCGTTGCAGGAGCGGGGGGCTTCGCTGGAGGAGAGGATTGCAGGCAATGATAAGCGGCTGGATGAGGCGGACAGTGAGATTCGCAAGTTGTGGGTGATTGCCAACGAGCGTAACAAGAAGCGTCTTGATGAACATCAGCAGCTGCTGTCCGGCTTGGATGGACAGCTCGCGGAAACGGTTAAATCGGTGTCTGATCTGAACACGACGATTGAGCAGGCACGTTCATCGCTGGCGGCGGATGTGGCTCAGCTCAAGCAGCAACTCGAAGGGTCTGTGGCGGCTCTGGAGCGGGCGAATCAGGAGGCGAACGCTCAGTTGACAAGTGTCAGCCAGCAGGTTGGCGATGTCGATCAGGTGGTTGAGAGCCAGATCCGGCGCTTTGAGCGGGAGCAGCAACTGACGATCAGTGGGCTGGAGAGTCAGATTTCTGCATTGCAGCGCGATCTGAGTGCGATGGCCGGCGGCGGGGATGTGCAGGCCTTGCGTACCCAGCTGACCGACCTGAAGAGAACGGTGGATTCCGTGGATTCGTCCCGGTCGCAGCTCACCTCCCGGCTTATCCGGTTGTCTGAGGAGGTGAATCAGCTGCGCTCTGAGGTCTCCGCCCGGTAGGGTACGGCATTGACTGCGGGGCTGAATGTAACGGTTTGTATTCAGCCCTTGCGGTAGCTCTCATTTCTGCGAGTGGGCAGTTGTTATCATCAGCCCACTCGATAGGGATGAAGAGCATACAACAATGAAAATCCGAGTGCCTTTCTTGAAGAACGCTATCGCCCTGATCTGTGTGATGGCGTTATCTGGCTGCACCATTTACCAATCGATTGGCAAGAGTGTGGGGTCGTTCCTGCATCCGGTGTCAGGCCATGACTTTGTGCACATTGATTCTGGTAGCTGGGATCAGCGCAATGCGATTCTGTATTTTTACCGTACCCATTCGCAGTGGGCGGCAGATGAAATCGAAGCACCCAGCGTGTACATCGACGATAAGCATTACTTCAATATCCGCAATAACAGTTTCACCTGGCTGGAGGTGAAGCCGGGTGAACGCCATATCGCGATGCGCCGGCCGCTGCTGGGGCTTGAGGGTCTTAACTCGTTCAGTCTCAGCCTGATTGTGGACGCCACTCTGAGCGTCGAGCCCGGCAAAATTTACTATCTCCGTTACAACGAACTGATCGAACCGGAGCGCCGCCATCCGGATCTGGATCCGGATCACCCGCTGGCTTCCGGTGATTTACAGCTGGTGGCCCGGGGTTACGCCATGCAGGCAGACCAGATCGTTTCAACCTTGTTTCTGAACAGTGACCTGTTGGCGCCAAATCATGCGGCAACCTCGATTGTGGAAATTAATGAAGATATGGATTATGAGAACCGCAAGGCGGAGTTGGCGGAAGAGCGTGAGTTGGAGCTCGAAAGGCTCAAGCAGCAAGGCCAATATGAGTCAGCCTCGTGGTTCTGGCCTTTCGGTGGCGGCCCCACGGTGCCGCTTGAGAGTGATCAGGAACTGGAGGTTCTGGAGCGGGATTACGCCGAGCTGGAGTTGGAGCGAGAGCGGCGCCGTGAGGCGGAATCTGGCGGTGGGTGGTGGATTTTCTGAGGCAGGGTTGACTACACTGGAAGTGACGGACTGCAGTGAGATAAAAACAATGTCGATTAAAGATGATTTAGTGCTTCGGTTAGAGAAGATTGCGGGCAGGCTGACGCCTTACCTTGAGGAGTCCTGGCAGGACGTCAGGTCACGTCTGGATAATATCAATCGATCGCTGGCTGATCAGTCCATACCGGGTGAACGCAAGGCTCACGTTAGTGAGCTGGCCTTGCGCAGTAAGGGTAAGCAAGCTGGCCAGAAACGCGGCGTGGTGCGGGCTTTCCCCGGAAACAAAAAAACGGGCTCAAGCTCCTGATTTTGATTAATAAATGTTCAGTTTTGAGTGTGTCAGAGAAAAATCAGAAAATTTCCGAAAAACATTTGACACTGTGGGCGAAATGCTTAGAATGCGCGTCTCACTTGGTTGATGCAGCAACGCTGAATCAGCAAGCGCCAGAGGCGCAACAAGTGGCTGCTTTGAGCTTGAAGAATAGTAAAGCGCGAAGTGGGTGGTTAGCTCAGCTGGGAGAGCATCGCCCTTACAAGGCGAGGGTCGCAGGTTCGATCCCTGCACCACCCACCATTTTTAAAGCAGTAGGCCAGAGAAGTTTTCTGGTTCGGGTTTAACGTAAGTTGAGCCAATGCGGAGCGGTAGTTCAGTTGGTTAGAATACCGGCCTGTCACGCCGGGGGTCGCGGGTTCGAGTCCCGTCCGCTCCGCCACTTTTTCTGGGTGGTTAGCTCAGCTGGGAGAGCATCGCCCTTACAAGGCGAGGGTCGCAGGTTCGATCCCTGCACCACCCACCAGATATGAAAAAAAGCAGATCCATCTGGATCTGCTTTTTTTTTGCCTGCCAGAAAGTGATCGACTTTTAAAGCTCCCCAAAAAAGACCGAGGACATCTGCCCCCGGCCTCCGCGTTTGCGCAACTGTGGCTACTTGCCGATCAGAGACTGACCGCAAACACGGACCACGTTGCCGTTTACGCCGGCAGACGCCGGGCTGCAATACCAGGCAATGGCTTCGGCCACATCCACCGGTTGTCCGCCTTGCGACAGGCTATTCATGCGCCGACCAGCCTCGCGAATGGTAAAGGGCATGGCTGCGGTCATCTGGGTTTCAATAAAACCCGGGGCTATAGCGTTGATGGTGACGCCGTTCTTCAGCTGTTTCGCCATGGCTTCGACATAGCCGATCACGCCACTCTTGGCGCAGGAGTAGTTGGTCTGGCCAAAATTGCCGGCAATACCGCTGATAGACGAAATGCACACGATACGGCCGTTGTTCCGCAGCAGCTCCCGGCTCATCAGCTCTTCGTCGATCAGCTCTTCCGCGGTCAGGTTGACCGCGATGGTCATGTCCCAGAAATGCTCTGGCATGTTGCCGAGCGTTTTGTCGCGAGTAATGCCGGCGTTGTGAATCACTAGATCCACACCGCTGGTTTCCTTCGCAATAAAATCTGCAATCAGTTTCGGTGCTTTCTCATCCGTGATATCGCAGGCGAGAGCCTTGCCTTTGATGGCATCGGTAACCTTGTGGAGTTCTTCCATGGCCGGCGGTATGTCCAGGCCGATGACGGTGGCGCCGTCCCGGGCCAGGGTTTCCGCGATCGAGGCGCCAATGCCACGGGATGCGCCGGTCACCAGTGCGACCTTGCCGGCCAGCGGTGCCACCGGGTTGCCCGCTTTGGCTTTGTCTGCTTTTCCGATGCGAACCACCTGACCAGACACATAAGCCGAGCGGGCCGACAGGAAGAAACGAACGCTGGAGTCCAGCTGGTTTTCCGCGTTCGGAGCTATCCAGATCAGGTTGGCGGTTGAGCCTTTCTTGCCGACTTCTTTACCCACGCTGCGAACAAAGCCCTCCAGAGCCTGTTGAGCGGCAGCCTGGGGAGCCTTCCGACAGGTATGTGGGTCCTGGCCGATCACCAGTACACGGCCGTTGGCGGCAAGCTTGCGGATGGTCGGATGGAAAAAGTCGTACAGAGCCCGCAAGTCCTGTGGGCCTTTCAGACCCGTCGCATCAAACACCAGGGCAGAAAACTTGCCGTTAACGTCGCTGGTCAGGTCCAGTGCTTTGGCCTTGTTGCCGGCCAGTGCAGAATCGGCCAGGGTGGTCTGGCCGCTGGCGTGCAGCATCGTTGCCGGGCTGGCACCGATGATGGCACCCACGGTGGCAACGGCTTTGGCGCCCGGGCCGGCGCCGATCAGAACATCGCCTTCAATAAAGGGCTGATCCACGCGCTTCAGGCGTTTCAGCGGAGCGGGGGAGGGTAGGCCCAAGGATTGCGCGGCGGTTTTGCCGACGGGCGTATTGACCAGTTTCAGGTAGATGTCAGACATGGTTTTTTCCTTGTGAGTGCAGTGGAGTAGGCAATAGCCTAAAGGTTAAAGACTTTGCCGGTTATTGGATTGACTCAACGCAGTCATGGCGTTGTCAGAGTTGCCAATGAGAGACTGGCGTTAAGCGCTAGACTTTGTGATAACGACAGCTAATCCACATAAGATAATCACCAAAGGGACAATCTGCTATGGCACAAGCATCTAAAGCTACCCGGTCTGGAACAAAAGCAGCGCCCGGCTCTGCTAAAACCGCCTCTGGCGTCCGCCGCGTCGCGGTCATTGGCGGCAACCGTACGCCATTTGCCCGCTCCAACACGGCCTACAGTAAGATCAGCAATCAGGAGCTATTGACGTCAACTCTGCGTGGTCTGGTTGATCGTTACAACCTGCAGGGTATGCGGCTGGGTGAAGTGGTTGCCGGGGCGGTCATCAAACATTCCCGGGACTTTAACCTGACCCGGGAATCCGTGCTCAGCTCCGGGCTGGCCCCGGAAACCCCCGCTTACGATATTCAGCAGGCCTGCGGTACTGGTCTGGAAGCGGCTATTCTGGTGGGCAACAAAATTGCGTTGGGCCAGATCGAGTGTGGCATTGCTGGCGGTACAGACACCACGTCGGATGCCCCGATTGGTGTTGGCGAAGGCCTGCGGCAAATCCTGCTGGACCTGAACCGTGCCAAAACCACTACCGAGCGTCTGAAAATCCTGGGCCGTTTCCGCCCTGGCCATCTGATGCCGGAAATTCCGGAAAATGGTGAGCCTCGCACCGGCATGTCGATGGGTGAGCACTGTCAGGTAACCGCCAAAGAGTGGAGCATTGCTCGTGAAGACCAGGATCGTCTGGCGTGGGACAGTCACCAGAAACTGGCGCAAGCATACGAGGACGGCTTTTTCGAGGACTTGATCACGCCGATGGCAGGCCTTGAGAAAGACAACATCCTGCGCCCGGACACCACCCTGGAAAAACTGGCCACCCTCAAACCGGCGTTTGACCGTGAAAACGGTACCATGACGGCCGCCAACAGTACCGCGTTGACCGACGGCGCCTCGTGCGTGCTGCTGGCCAGTGAAGACTGGGCCAAGGCTAATAATATGGAGGTCAAAGCCTGGCTGACGTTCTCCGAAGTGGCTGCCGTCGATTTTGTCGACAAGAAAGAAGGCCTGCTGATGGCGCCGGCCTACGCGGTACCGCGCATGCTGGAAAAGGCCGGTCTGACCCTGCAAGATTTCGATTTCTACGAAATTCACGAAGCCTTTGCGGCGCAGGTTTTGTCTACTCTGAAGGCGTGGGAAGACCCTGGCTTCTGCAAAGAACGCTTGGGGCTGGACAAGCCTCTGGGCAGTATCGACCGCGCCAAAATGAACGTGAAAGGCTCCAGCCTGGCCACCGGTCATCCGTTTGCCGCCACCGGCGGGCGTATTGTTGCGACATTGGCGAAACTGTTGGAAGAGAAGGGCGGCGGCCGTGGCCTGATTTCTATCTGCGCCGCCGGCGGGCAAGGGGTAGCGGCCATTCTGGAGCGGTAAGTTACAGGAAGTTCGTAATATCCTTTGACAGAATCAAATCCGCACCGTATTATGCGCACCTCGTTGATCGGGGTCACCCGGTAAACAACCAGTTTGATGCGGGGTGGAGCAGTCTGGTAGCTCGTCGGGCTCATAACCCGAAGGTCGTAGGTTCGAATCCTGCCCCCGCTACCAATATAAAGGCAGATCAGTTAGTTACTGGTCTGCCTTTTCTTTTTGTACTCGAAAAATACACGATTTGCCGATCTGAAAGTCGCCGATAGGTGTGCCCGCCTGATGGACGGCCCATTAGTCAACTAATCAGGAGCTTGTACATGTCCAGCCGGCTGACCGTTTTCCTCCGCCCGTTGCTTCAAATGGGGCTGATTCCCCAGATTACCATTGGCATTATTGCTGGCGTACTGCTGGCCTTGATCTCGCCACAGGCCGCCGGGTCTGTGTCACTGCTTGGCCAGTTGTTTATCACGGCTCTAACAGCGGTAGCGCCGATTCTTGTGTTTGTGCTGGTGGCGGCGGCCATTGCCATCTCGGTGATTACCCTGGCCGCAGCCAATACGCTGGGTATACCGGTAGACTTCCCTACCGCCCTGTTGCTGTGTGTGATTTCTGCTGTGGCGGCCTGCGGTGTTTCAGGGGTGGCCATGCAGGTGGTGGCGATCGGTTTCGTGATCAGTGTGGTGCAGGATTCCACCGAAACCGCGCTTAATTCCTCAACCGACGTACTGTTCACCGCAGCCGCATGTCATGCCGCAGAGGATCGCGCGGGATGACAGTGCAACAGTCCCGCAATCTGGTTTTTACAGGTATGCCAGGCAGTGGTAAAAGCACTATCGGGGTGCTGGTTGCCAAACGTCTTGGTATGGGGTTTATCGACACCGACCTGCTGATACAGGAGCGGTCGGGCCGCACACTTCAGGACATAGTTGATCACGACGGATACGTTGCGTTGCGCCAGGTAGAAGAACAGGTGCTGCTGGGGCTGAATGTTCAGAACCAGGTCATCAGCACCGGCGGAAGCGCGGTCTACAGCGATTCGGCGATGAACCACCTTAAGCAGAATGGTACTGTGGTGTTTCTTGATATCTCTCTGGATGTGGTGGTGCAACGCATTGGTGATTACAGCCTCAGGGGCATTTCCCGGCGGCCAAACCAGACCATGGAGGAGTTGTACGAGGAGCGTTTTGCGCTCTACACCCGCTATGCTGACCTGACCATAAAAGGGGAAGGGTTCAATCAGGATCAGTTGTGTGAGGCAATTATCCGGAAGCTCTGAGTGGTCCCGGGGCCCGAGCGCGCTCTGTGCCGCGGTGTCAAATTACGGAAGCGCCTCCCGCCACCGCTTCACCCGCACCTGATCTTTGACCGCATCGATCACCTCAAGGGTCAGGTTGATCAAGGCCTGAGTTTCCGCGTCATCTGCGACTTCCTCGCCGGGTTCTGGCAGGAACACGTTCACAATATCCTCGATAAACGCGTGGTTGGTGGAAGACGCCAGATCTTCCAGAATCTGATGGATCACGTTGGCGACAATGTCACCTACCGCATTTTCCAGGGTGTCCTGAATGGTGGGGCCTACCACCGGCAGATATTTCAGCCGCGACAGTTCAAGGTTCTGCTTCAGGGCATGGTCCACCCGATTCTCAAGATACGCCCGCAACGCGCCCCGATTCGGCACATACCCTTGCTGGGCCGCCTGTGCGACCCGTTCCGAGAGCCAGTCGGACAGCATGCCGCGTCTCGGATACAGGATGTCCTGCTGGATTTTTTCCAGCAACGGTGAGCCACGCTTCACCTCGTCCTGCAGGCCACTCAGGACCTTCAGCACGATACGGTCAGATAACTCCTCCATAAAGGCGTCATAGTAAAACATCACGAATCGGTACAAACGGGTACTGGTAAAGTCGATGATTTTGTACTGGTGCAAGCGGTAGATGATCGAAATGATCCGCAGAACACGCAGGAAGCGCAGGCTGCCAACGGGAATGCAGCCCACCAGGTCGTACCAGTGAATGAACGGATAGAAATACCAGCGGTCATAGACGTTGGCTTTGACGGAATAGCCCCACCGCAAAAAGAACTCGGTGAGGAAGATCGATACGAAAACAAGGTCGTAGAAAATGAAGTTTTCATGCACCGGTCGGTAGACCGAGTTCACGGCGGGCAGGTGCTGTTCCAGCAGATTCTGGATCGCCACGAAGTTGTAGATCGAGTCCCAGATGATGAAGGCGAGGTTGATGATCAGGAGGCCCAGCATCATAAAATCGATGAGCAGCCAGATCATTTGATGGCTGGACCTGAGGTTTTCGCGGTTAATCCTGAGCATCCGGGCTACCTGTCAATGGGTCGGGGAATACCATAAGTCTCTGACAGGTTAGCCTATTTTTGTTCAGAGAACGACTGTCAGGACAACTGGAGGTCAAGGATGATTCAACGGATTGCCTCGTCAGCCGTAGAACGCCATACGGGCTATCGGTAAACTCTTAATTCTGTCTCAAGGATCCATTACTCAACCCGGTAGGAAATCAATACATCACATGCTGTTACCCGGAAACCACATTATAAAAAGCTTGAAGTGTATCGGGTTTGTGGCGCTTGTATACGCCTCTGGCAGTTACGGCAGTCAGGTACGGGTGAACGTTGAAGGTGACCACAGTGAACTTCAGCAGAATGCCCGAATCTTTGTGGGTGAGGTAGAGGGACGAACTGCCGACGGCTTGCGGCGGTACGCGTCGACGGCGATTGCTCAAGTGGAGCGGGCCATTCGGGCGCTAGGCTATTACAATCCCGTGATCAGCTGGGAGGTGGACGAGTCTGCCGAGGGGCTGGCAGAGTTGATCCTGACTGTTGAGCCGGGAGAGCCTGTGACCGTCCGTTCCCGGAATGTCCGGATTGAGGGCGCGGGGGGTGATGACCCGGAATTTGTGGACAAGATACCCGCGCAACCGACCGAGGGAGACGTGCTTCATCATGGTTTCTATAACTCCCTGAGACAGGCCATTCAGAACAGGGCCAGTCTTCTGGGTTATTTCGATGGTGAGTTTTTAACTCGCAGGCTGGAAGTCGACCCGTCTGAAAACCTGGCGGACATTACCTTGCACTACCGAACCGGTGAGCGTTATCGGCTGGGTTCTGTCACCTTTCTGGAAGGTCATGAATTTGAACAGGATTTGCTCGACCGATTCGTGACCTTTGAGCCTGGCATTCCTTTTCACGCCGATGAAGTGGCCAAACTGAACAGCGATCTCTCCAACAGTGGGTATTTTACGGGCGTTGACATCGATGCCTCACCCAACCGTGCGGAGGATGGCGTGATTCCGGTCGATATCGGTCTGACACCCCGACCACCGCGTTCCATTGGCGCCGGTGTGGGTTTCTCGACAGACGTTGGCCCAAGGCTTCGGGGTAATTGGCGTGAGCACTACACCAACCCCATGGGGCACCGGCGTGGCGCTGACGCTGAGCTTTCAGAGCTTCGCCAGAATATCAGCGGTTGGTACGAATTGCCTCTGGACCCGCCCATGACGGATTCGTTGCGGCTCGGGATGGGTTACCAGCGGGAGAACATCGAGGACGTCGACTCTGAACGGTTGACCCTGGGACAGCAGTGGCGGCATCAACTGGATACTGGCTGGATGCAGGTGCTGTCGATTCGATGGGAGGGGGAGCGTTTCCGTATTGGCGAGGACGAGCGCAGCAATTCCAGTTTGTTGTTGCCAGGGCTCAGTTATTCGAAGCTACAGGCCAACTCGCCCCTGGACCCGTCCCGGGGTTACCGTCTTCAGTTGGACCTGACGGGTGCCCATCGGGCCATCATCTCAGACGCGGATATTCTCCATATCAATGTTCTGGCTCGAGGTCTGTACACCCTGGCAGACAACCACCGTTTTCTGACTCGTTTCAATTTTGGCGGCGTGGCTACCAACAACTTTTCCGATGTGCCGCCATCCCTGAGATTCTTTTCCGGTGGTGATCAAAGCGTCAGGGGTTACGGTTATGAAACCTTATCTCCGCGTGACGATAACAATGTCGCGATCGGTGGTCGTTATCAGTTGGTGGCCGGCATCGAGTACCAGTACGAGTTTGTCAGAAACTGGCGTATAGCCGCCTTTGTCGACGAAGGTAATGCCGTTGATGACGTTTTTGACCGGCTTGCCACCGGCGTTGGCATGGGTATTCGCTGGGTGAGCCCGGTCGGGCCACTGAGGCTGGATATCGCCAAGGGGCTGGACGAAGAGTTTGGTGGCGGCTGGCGCATTCACTTTTCTATGGGGCCTGAGCTGTGACCGATCAATCCCACGAGTCCCCCGAGAACACTCAAGACGTGCCGCAGCGGCATAAAAAGCCACTGCGCAGACGGTGGTGGTTCTGGCTTCTGATCCTGCTGGCAGTTGTCCTGCTGCTGCCGCTGGTGCTCATCGGGCTGATTCTGGCGGCCTTGCACACCGAGACGGGCACCGCCTGGACCATTGACCAGGTTCCGGGTTTACAGACCGAGTCAGGCCAGGGTTCGTTACTCGGGCAGTGGCGCGCCGAGCGCCTGATCTGGCAGGGCTACGGTGTCGGCGTTGTGGTTGAGGCTCCGGAAGTGGATTGGTCGCCCACCTGCCTGTTCGAGAAAACCCTGTGCCTCGACACGCTCAAGGCCGATCGCATTGCGGTAACGATCCAGCCCTCGGATGGCGACGACGAGACGGGCAGCGATATCAGCCTGCCCCGGGTGAATCTGCCCATTGCGGTGGTAGTTGGTGATGTTGCCCTCGGACCGCTGACGGTTAATGGCAGCGCGATCTGGGATCGTTTTGAGCTGAGGTCTCGCGCCTCGGGATCAAGCCTGAATCTCGAGCATGTACTGTTTCAGCTGGACGACATTCGGGCAACCGCAACCGGCCGCACTGATATGCGTGGTGACTGGCCTCTTGATATCGATGTGGATATCTGGCTGCCACCGCCGTCCGGCGATGACTGGCACCTGACAGTCAATCTGGGCGGCAGCGCCAGGGATCTGCGGCTCAGAGGTAACAGCGATGGCTATCTGGATGCACAGATACAGGGTGAAGTGCAGCCACTAGACAGTCGGTTGCCGGCGACCATTCGGCTCGAATCCTCCCGTTTTCTGGCGCACCCGGTCTTGCCGGAAACCCTGACGTTGCAGGACTGGACTCTAAGCCTGGATGGCTCCCTGGCGAACGGGTTCCGGACAACGACCAGGGCGATGCTGCCGGGTACTCAAGGCGATATTGAGGCCTCCGTGCGTGGCTTAGTGACCACAGAACGGGTGACCGGCCTGGTGCTTTCCATGACCGGGCCGGAGCAGCAACCGAACACCACCCGAGGCACGCTGGAAGTGCAAGGGATGGCGTCTTGGGCGGATGGCCTGGCCGCAGATGTCAACCTGTCACTGGAGCGGTTCCCCTGGTATAGCCTGATGCCCGGGCTTGATTCGCCCCCGGTTTCGCTGGAGCGGTTGCAGGGGCAGGCAAGTTATCAGGATGAACGCTATCAGGCGGATTTGGAGGCCGCAGTGGCAGGTCCGTTGGGCGAGGCTGAGCTGAGTGCCCGGCTGGATGGAAACAGTCAGGCGGTCCGGATCACCCAGCTGGACATGACCACGGGCGCCGGATCGCTCTCCGGTGAGGCGGAGCTTGATTTTACCACTGAGTTGGCCTGGACAGCGGCTCTGGTGCTTGATCAGTTCAACCCCGGCTATTGGGCGCCGATGCTTGAGGCCAGTCTCAATGGCAGGGTAAACAGTGAAGGGCAGCTTCAGGCAGAGGGTTTGCCCCGAATGACGGCAGACTGGGATCTACGGGGCCAGTGGCAAGATCAGGATGCCCTTGCCCGCGGCGAGGTCACCAGTGATGGTAGCGACTGGGCAGTTGCTAACCTCGTGCTGGCCATCGGTGAAAATCGCGTGGAGGGTGAAGGCCGTTATGGCAGCGAGTTAGCGGGAGAGCTTTCGGTTCTGCTTCCGGATCCCGGTATTTTCGTGACCGGCCTGGCGGGCGAGCTGACCGCTGAACTGCAGTTTGGCGGCACGGTGCAGGATCCAACCGCAGACCTCACCCTGAACGGCCGGGGCCTGGCTTGGCAGGAGTTGTTGCAGATCGAAACGGTTGATCTGCAGGCCAACCTGGCCAGTGGGGGGGGTATTGATGCGGTGCTGGCGGTGCAGGACATCCGCGCTGCAGAGCAGCAGCTTGAGGCGGTCACTCTTCGGCTGGACGGGACACGTGATGACCACGAGCTGTCAGTAAGCGCGAATCACAGTGAAGCAACCGTGCTGATGGTGTTTGCTGGCCAGCTTGCTGACGGCTGGAACGCCTGGCAAGGCGCCTTGACGGAAGGGGCAATCGATGTGCCTGGGCCGGGCCAGACCTGGCGACTCGAGTCGCCCGCGAATCTTTCCTACAACGAAAACGGTGCCGTGAGCTTTGGCGCCCATTGCTGGCGCTGGCAGGACAGCTCAGTGTGTGCCGGTGATCAACAGCTGTGGCCAGACACCCGTGTCGCCTATCAGATGCGCCAGTTTCCAACGGCGGCGCTGGAGCCGCTGTTTCCTGAAACCTTCCGTTGGAATGCCTATCTGGATGCAGACGTCGACCTGTCGCTGACGGACTCGGGGCCGGATGGCCGGATCACGCTGGACGCCGGCAGCGGCACCTTTGAATTTTTGGTTATTGATGACTGGGAAAGCCTGGCCCACGAAAGTCTGACCCTCGATGCGCGCCTGAAACCCGACATCGCCGAGTTCTCGGTATCACTGCGGGGACCGGAACTGGGCACGTTTACCACGGAGCTTTCGGTGGATCCTGTGGCCGAAGATCGTACGGTACAGGGCAGCTTTAGTCTGCAGTCTCTGGATCTGGCGTTCGCTTCGGCGTTTGCGGGGCTTGAGGAGGTAAGCGGGCAGGTTAATGGCGAAGGAGTGTTGTCCGGGCCGTTGTTAAGGCCACAGGTCAACGGCGAGCTTGCTCTCACCGGCGGGCGTTTTTACGATCCGGGCTTGCCCTTGCCGATGAATGATGTGGTGTTGGTGCTCGAGTTCCTGGGTGAGTCTGCCGACATCAGTGGCCGCTGGAAAAGTAATGACCGCAGCAGTGGCAAGCTGTCCGGCAGGCTGAGTTGGCAGCAGGAGCCTGAGCTGGAACTGTCGATTACCGGCAACCGATTACCGGTGAACTTTGAGCCCTATGCTCGAGTAGAAATCGGCCCGGACCTGATCATAGCTTTCCGGGAGGGTGAGCTCTCCGTCTCTGGAAGGGTCGACGTGCCGAGAGGAAACATTGAAATTAAGGGCCTTCCGGAATCCGCCGTGTCGATTTCAGAGGATGAAGTCATCGTTGGTGTAGAAGTGGAAGAGCCGGTAATCCGGCGTATGTTAATGGACGTAACCGTCGTGGTCGGCGAAGACGAGGTGACTTTTGATGCCTTTGGCGTGACCGGTAACTTGCAGGGCACCTTGAGGATTGGTAATAACATGGATACCCGGGGTTCGTTGCAGCTGGTCAATGGCCAGTATCAGGCTTTTGGTCAGGAACTGGAGTTGCGCCGGGCACGAATTATATTTGTTGGTGTACTGACCGAACCATACCTGGATATTGAAGCTGTCCGCAGAGTAAATTCAGTGGTTGCCGGGATCCGGCTGAGCGGGCCGGCCAGTATGCCGGAAACCAAAGTGTTTTCAGAGCCTTCGATGCCCCAAGCAGACGCCCTGTCTTACGTGATTTTGGGGCGACCACCGCAGGGTAGGGGTGACGACGGTCAGATGAGTCAGGCGGCACTGTCGTTAGGGTTGACCCAAGCCAGCAAATTGACCCAGGGGATCGGTGACGAGCTGGGTATCCGGAACCTGACGCTGGAAGCTGAGGGCTCGGGTGATGGTGCGGCGGTGGTGGCCAGTGGCTATATTACCGACGAGTTGAGCCTGCGCTACGGCGTTGGGATTTTTGAGCCCATTACCACCGTTGCGCTGCGCTATGATCTTGGCCGTTACTTTTATCTGGAGGCTGCCAGTGGCCTGGCATCCTCACTCGATATCTTTTATACCCGGGATTTCTGAAGTCAGTCCAACTTGAAGGTGGCGCTCACGCTGGCCCGGATTTCCCGCGGGCCGACGCTCGACACGGTGTCGCTGCTGGCTCTCGCTTCTGCCATCATCATCGGCACCGGGCGGTGGCCGCCATTGATGTTGATGGTGACGATCTCGCCGCAGGCCTTGTCCAGTTGCTGCGCGACAAATGCGCAGCGACTGCGGGCATCCTCGATGGCTCCGGCCAGCGCCTGTCTCTGCAAGTTTTCTTCATCTGAATGGAAGAACTGATGTTCTCCCAAGTGGTACTGAAGCCCGATTTTCTGGGCTTGCTCAAGTAACGGATTCAGGAGCTCAAGGTCGTTAATTGAAAAACTGACGGTCTGGCTGGCCACGGCTACCCGCTCGGGCTTCTGGCCACGTTCCTGAACAGGTAATGTGCGGGTGTACAGGTTAACGTTGGCGTCAGAGTAATCCTCAAGGCGGTCGCGCAGGCTCCGTACCGCCTTTCGCCACTGTGCCATAGTTTCCGTCAGTTGCTCAGAGGCTTTTTCTGGCAGGTTATGCTCGGCGTTTGCAGTGAACTGAAGTCGGGCACTGTCCGGTGCATACTTCACGCTAGCTTCCCCGTCCAGACTGACTTCACCGGCCAGGGCGGTCATCGGTATCGCCGATACCGTCAGGACTGTGGCGGCCAGAGCCATCGCGTATTTTTGTGGTGACATGATCATTCTCCTTGAGGATTGAGCGCCGTCGTCCGGCTCTCCAACCGTTCCAGTTTCCGAGCCCGGGCGGCATGCACAAAGTGGCTGAATATCCGCCGGTGCCCGGAGTGATACAACAAGTATTCCGGGTGCCACTGAACGCCCATCAGCCATTGCTCTCCAGTGTTCTCAATGGCCTGGACAAACAGGTCGTTGTCCACAGCCGTTACCTTCAGGTTTCGCCCTAACTGCTTGATGGCCTGGCTGTGAATGCGGTTAGCGCCGATGATCGTGCTGTGCATCAGGCGGCCCAGTCGGCTGGTGTGCACCAGCTGGACGGTTTGCAGTGGCAGTAGCAGCGGGCGGTGACGGGTTTTCATTCTTAACGGGGTGACATTTTGACACAATGAACCGCCGTGAAAGATATTGATAAACTGGGCGCCGCGGCAAATCCCGAGCACCGGAAGCGCAAGGTGCTCTGCCTGCTCCAACAGGCGGTGATCGGTTTCGTCTCGTTTCAGGTCGTATCTCGCGGTCACCTGAGGCTGCTGGCCATAACGGTTGGGGTGGACGTGGGTGCCGCCCGACAGCACCAGCCCATCCAGCAGTGACACATCGGTTTTTGAGCCGGGTCGGATGTAGTGGGTGTGGGCACCGTGCAGCCTTAATCCGAAGCTTATCAGCCGATGGGTCGTGCTGCGGCGCACCGGACCGCTAATGCCAATGGTCAGCCCGGGCGTTTCCGGGGCGTCGTGATGATCAGACATAACCGTGTTGTTTCAGCCATTGGTTGGAGGTCTCACGCCAGGAATGGGTCAGGTTATGAAGGCTGAGTTTCTTGGCTGCCCGAAACGATTCCCTGAGCGCCTTCAGGTCATTTGGGTTATTGGCGAGTTGTTCGAGCACCACCCAGTCATTCCAGACGGTTGAGAAGTGCCACCGGGGATTATCAATGTCACAGTCGGGCAGCCGATAATGCAAGGTTGGTCGGCTCTTGATTCTCGGGTCGTTGACGTACTCTGCCAGCAACTGCGGATCGAGATGCGCGAACAGCGGCAACAGATCCAGTGCCTTGTTTCTGGTCGGGTTGTCGTGAAGGTAGTCCTTCATCAACGTTTTGATGTCCGGGTGGTAATCATCAGCCATGAGCTTTTCAGTATACCGGCTGCTCCAGGGTTCAATATAGGTGGTGAACTTTCGGCTGATATCGATCTGGTGCCGTGACTTGAGCCAGTCATACAGTGCCGCAAAGGCCTGCAGATAACGCACAAGGGTCGCAGGCTCAAGATCTGGCAGCTCAGGATTGAGCTGCAGGCCAAAGGCAAAATAGATGGCTTCACGGCTGCCTTCGGCGCCAGCTTCTCTGAGCTGGTCCACCAGGTGTTCAATGATGCTCACTTTAGAAAAGGCAAGCGGCGGCCCTACGATCTCCAGCGGAACGATTCTTTCCGCTGCAAAATCGATCACATCCATGGCGTGGTTGCCCAGGTCCCGAATAGATTGCGGCAGTCGATCATCATCGAGGTCAAGATCCTTGATCGGGTCTGAATCCAGTTCAATGGTAAAGGTGCCGGCCTGTGTCTCAAGCTTGGTGACGTATCTGGAGGTGAGCTCCGGGGTGCCATCGAGCAACCGTGACGCAAGGCCAATCAGCTCATCGTAGCTGAGCCCGGAGAGTTCAATCTCGACCCCGACCTTTCTTTCTTCACCTTGATGATTCTTCAGTTGATCCGGCATCTTACAGCGATCGTTTGAGTTCATAGGTTATTGGCGTCCTTATAGCTCGAAGGGCTTCACCTTAACATAAGGATTCGCAGCCTCCTGTTAACTGGCAGAAAAAAACACAGTGGGCTTTACACTGGATAAAACACTGTATATAGTCAAATTACTGTATATAAAACCAGGATGCTCAGACCGGAGTAATTGCATGAAGCTGACCGCGCGACAGTCCCAGGTGCTGGATATTATCCGGCGCTCGATAGATGAAACCGGCTACCCCCCGACAAGGGCGGAGATTGCGACTGAGCTGGGCTTTCGCTCGGCAAACGCGGCGGAAGAGCATCTGCGGGCACTGGCCAGAAAGGGGGCTATTGAAATGGTGCCGGGGGCCAGTCGCGGCATACGCCTGCCGGAAGTCGAGCCGGATCCGGGATTGCCTGTTATCGGCCAGGTGGCCGCAGGTAGCCCAATTCTGGCCCAAGAGCACATCGAAGACCATTGTTCGTTACTGCCGGGCTTCTTTTCGCCCTCGGCCGATTACCTGCTCCGGGTCCGGGGCATGAGTATGAAAGATATCGGCATTCTTGATGGTGATCTGCTGGCGGTGCACAGCACTCAAGATGTTCATAACGGGCAGGTTGTGGTCGCCCGGGTCGGTGACGAGGTCACGGTAAAGCGGTTTCGGCGTGAAGGTTCCAAAGTCTGGCTGATCGCTGAAAACGAAGAGTTTGCACCGATTGAAATCGATCTAACAGAACAAGAGTTGTTTATCGAAGGTCTTGGCGTAGGTGTGATCCGTCGATCAGATCTGCACTGAGCACCAGACATCAGATACGCGTAATGCAGGAAGGTGAGTAATGGAACAGTTGAGCTTCAATCAGAACATGGCGTTCCAGCCGGCGGCCGTCATTCCGGCGCACGGGGTTTCTGCTGGTCAAGGGCGAGCCAAGGTTCGCCGCTCACCCTCAGGCAGTGCCGGGCAAGCGAAACCCGTCAGCGGAAACGTGACGGAGATTATCCTTCCGGAAGGTCAGGTCGACAACGTTCAGTTATTGCTGCCAATGTTGACCCAGTTGAATCAGGAAAAACGCTGGCTGGCCCTGATCGATCCACCACAATCCCTGGTGGGTAAATGGCAGAAGATGAACAGCATTGTGGCCACCGAAATATTGGTGTTGCGTTCAACCCCGGACTTTTCCGCGCAGCAACTGGCTGAGCGTGCTCTTTGTGCAGGTACCTGTCACGCGGTTGTGCTCTGGACAAACAAGCTTGGTCGGCCAGCCTTTGAGTCCCTTCAAAAGGCTTCGGCACAAGGTGACAGTCACGGTGTGGTGTTGCGTCACCGGTAAGGCTGGTCAGTGCAGGGTGTATTGGGGGCGAGACTCGGTCATTTCGTTATCGTCATCGTCCCAGTCAATATCGTGGGCAATAGTTCCTGCAGCTTCGATGCCTGTAGCAATCATGGCTTTGGCAACATTCAGGTCGCGATTATCCATCATCTCCCGGGCTTCTTCCGAAAAAGAGATGCGAACCAGAGGTGCTGCGTCGTCGTCAGTGCGGCGTAGAGCGTAATCGCCATCGGCCAGTTGTATGATTTCAAAAAACGATGGTGACATTCGTTCAACCTTTGTCTTGGTAAATTCGGTATTGCGTAATGGGATGGCTTACCACTCGCCGTGCTGGTCTTCAATGCTTCGGGCAAGCCTGGTGATTGCCGCAAGTGTATGTTTCAGGGCCGCGGGGGAACGGTCCGGACCCTGCTCAACGGAAATCGCAATAATATTCTCGGTGGTAACGTTCTTGCGCGTCACGTGCGGCTGACTCAGTGCCTCCTCAAGCTGGTCCAGGTGATGCCACCAACTCCCCGCTGTGTCGGACAGCGCTTTTAAAAGCTGAACCTCGTGCACTTCATACGGAAACAAGGCTTCCAGCTCGGTCAGTGAGTCTGGTTTTCCCGCTTTGTGCTGGTGGCAGCGCGCGATCATGATCAACAGCAACTTACGCGCCCTCAAGAGCAGTTCTGTTGCCCCCTGGGATAGCGCTTCTTTGTCTGCTGCGGGATTTCGACTCGTGTTTTCGTTACCCCCGTCTGATTCGAGTCTGGTCAGTAAGGTGCTGGCCAGAAAAAGCTTTTGGGAGACCAGAGAGTACCATTGTGATGCCATACGCCACCCGCACCTCATAAACTCGTTGAAGATCATTCAGAACAGCCGCCGAACTCTATCATTTTTGCTCGGATATTTCTTGCCCTGTTAATGAGTACCTGATTTGGTCGTGTCACAAGAAAATACAAACAATCACTTGAAACGACCGTTTGAAAGTGGCAAAAAGGCGTGCAGTTTGGACAAGTTTTGATCGTCTTGTGATCCATTTGGAGGTTTTAAGGATGCGGAACCGGCTAATTGCTGCAATAGCGGCGGCGGTAATGGGGTTTTCCGCCCCGGTTATGGCAAAGGTGTCTTCGGCTGAGGCAGAGCGCCTGAAGAACGATCTGACACCTGTAGGTGCCGAGCGCGCAGGCAACGAGGCGGGCACCATTCCGGCATGGACCGGCGGACAGGCCACGCCTCCGGCCAACTGGCGGGAGGGCACGATTGAAACCAGTCCGTTCCCTGAGGATAAAGCGCTGTACGTGATTACCCGGAATAATCTGGATCAATACCGTGACAAGCTGTCTGACGGACATATCCAGATGCTCGAGCAGTACGGGCCGGAATTCTTTATGCCGGTATATCAGACCCGGCGCACTGCAGCGTTTCCGGAGCATGTTTACGACAAGTTCCATGAGAATGCATTGTCGGCTGAGCTACTTGATAACGGTAATGGGGTTCGGAACACTATCATGACAAGCCCATTCCCCATTCCACAGAATGGACTTGAGGCGATCTGGAACCACATTCTTCGTTATCGCGGCGAAGAGCTGTCGTTCCGCAGTGCTTCCGCCACCCCGCAGCGGGATGGCTCATTCAACGCGGTGGTTAATAATTACGACTACTTCTTTGCCTATAGCCGCCCCGGTGCCGAACTTGAAGATATCGATAACAAGATCTTCTACCTGAAGACCGAAACGAATGCGCCGTCGACACTGGCCGGCACCATCACCCTGGTACACGAAACGCTGGATCAGGTCCGCTCACCCCGTCTGGCCTGGCGATACGATGCCGGTTCTCGCCGCCTGCGGCGCTCACCGAACCTGGCCTACGAGACCGACTTGCCGAACTCATCGTCACTGCGGTCAGTGGATCAGAAAGATATGTATAACGGTGCGCCGAACCAGTACGACTGGGAATTGAAGGGTAAGCGAGAGCTGATTGTGCCTTACAACGCTTACAAGCTGCACAGTGAGGCTGTGCGTCCCGAGGATGTCCTTAGAGCGAACCATATCGATCAGAGCCTGGCCCGTTATGAATTGCATCGTGTCTGGGTAGTTGAGGCCACGCGTCGTACCGGTATCAGCCACATTTACGATCGTCGTGTGTATTATATTGACGAAGACAGCTGGCAGATCCTGGCCACTGAGGAATACAGCGACGACGGTGAGCTTTGGCGCGTGTCCGAAGCTCACAACATCGTTTATTACAGTGTGCCGGTCTTCTGGACCACCATGGAAATGACGTATGATCTGAAAGCACAGCGCTATTACATTGATGGTCTGGATAATGGTTACCCGGCTTACAACTTTAAGCCCGGCTATCGTGGCAACGAGTTTACCGCAGCAGCAGCTCGTCGGGCAGCCCGCCGGTAAACTGCAAGTCAGGGGTGTTTGCCCGTTCAGGGAAACGCCCCGGCTTGACGTGTCTGCCAGGCCGGTAATATCCCGTCTACCCCTGGAGAAAACAGCATGGCAGACTCTCACGCCCTCCTTGAAAGTCTTGACCAACTCAGGTCAGAACTGAATCAGGCCCTTGCCGATCAAAACTGGGAGCAGCTTGCAGAGCTGAACGCCCGGGTGAAGCCCACGATCGAGCCGTTAATGCTTGAGTTGGAAGCAGGGCGCATTGATCCGGCGCTGATACGTGACCGGCTTGAAGCCTTGAACGAGTTTGTGGAATCGGCTAATCAAGTTGCCGTCAAGGCCCGCGATGAAGCCCGGGAATCCCTCAAGGGCGTCAATCAAAATCGAAAAGCCTCCCGCGCTTACGAGAATGTATCAACTACCCCCCGAAGATAGCGTCATTAAATTGACTCTGGCGCCCAGACAGTCTTAAATACCGCACAAATTCCCAAAGAGATTGCTGTGAATGTCCAAAAACAACAAGGTGCTGGTACTGAGTGAAGATGAGTCCAGACGCAAGGACCTGATCACCATTCTCGAGTTTGTCGGCGAAGAAAAGGTCTTGGCTGGCGACGACGCATTGGCACTTCTGGAAAGTGGCGACGAACAGGCCAGGAACGAGATTAGTGTCGCGGTCATCAACGGCGAAGATGCCGCCTGTGCCCGGCACGTGACCGGTATCTGCAAACTCACGAAGGGCTTGCCGATTTTATTGGTAGGTGATCCTCAATTTAAGGGCGTGTCGGAAGATGACGGTGCCCGCATCATTGCCAGAATGGAATGGCCACTGAATTACAACAAGTTTGTCGATTCGCTGTATCGCGCCCAGATCTACCGTGATCAGTTCAGCCGCAGCAAGGAGCGTGGTCAGCAGCGCAGCGTTCAATTGTTCCGCAGTCTGGTCGGCACCAGCCGCAAGGTGCAACAGGTCCGTCAATTGATGGAACAGGTGGCAGACAAAGACGTCAGTGTGTTGATTACGGGCGAGTCGGGTACAGGCAAAGAAGTCGTTGCCCGCAATCTGCATTATCACTCGTCTCGTCGTGACAAACCCTTTGTTCCGGTTAACTGTGGCGCGATTCCCGCTGAGCTGCTTGAGAGTGAGCTTTTCGGACATGAAAAGGGCGCGTTTACCGGCGCGATCACGGCTCGGGTGGGGCGTTTTGAACTGGCTGAAGGCGGCACTTTGTTTCTCGATGAAATCGGGGATATGCCGTTGAATATGCAGGTCAAGATTCTCCGGGTTTTGCAGGAGCGCACTTTTGAGCGGGTTGGCAGTAATCGCACTCAGTCGGCCGACGTTCGGGTTATTGCGGCGACCCACAAACATCTTGAAGAGATGATTGAATCCGGCGATTTCCGGGAAGATCTGTATTACCGGCTCAACGTTTTCCCCATTGAAATGCCGGCATTGCGCGAGCGGGTTGAAGACATTCCGCTGCTGATCAATGAGCTGATCTCCCGAATGGAGAAAGAAAAGCGGGGCTCTTTGCGCATGAACTCCGCGGCCATCATGAGCCTGTGCCGCCATGACTGGCACGGCAACGTGCGAGAGCTGGCGAATCTGGTTGAGCGCCTGGCCATCATGCATCCTTTCGGGGTGATTGGTGTACAGGAGCTGCCCAAGAAATTTCGTTACGTGGACGACTACGACGAGAACCGGCCGGTGGAAGACAATGGCATGCCTTCCATTCCGGGTTTGATTGGGCTGGATGCCCCGGCACTGCTACCGGTCAACGGTATCGATCTGAAAGACTATCTTTCCAATCTGGAAAAACAGCTGATCCAGCAAGCTCTGGACGAAGCCGGCGGGGTTGTCGCTCGCGCCGCTGAAAAGCTGCGAATCCGGCGTACCACGCTGGTGGAAAAAGTGCGCAAGTACGGCCTTCGGGACGACACCGAAGAAGCCTGATAAGTGAGTTCTAGCGGCGTCAAAGGTTTGTAACCTGTGACGCCACTCTTGTTTTTGAATGACGGAAAGTCGTCATCCCCGCTTTTCAGAATATTCCTACCCATTGAAAGTTATCAGAAAACTCAAGTTGGCACGGTGTTGGCTTAACCTAACCTGAACGAAAGTCCGAAGGTCCGTTCCGGATCCGTCAGGGGGAAGGTTATGAATCACGCACACGTTGTCATGGAATCTGCGCACCAGAAGGCCGACGCCAATGCCGCCGCTGATGTGAACGACAAAGTGACGGCTTTGTTTCCGCAGCAGGATGACGAGGCGGTCGATTCCGCGCTTGAACTGTTCAATCGCATGTCCCGGCAGATTACCGACTCATACCGAACCCTGGAATCCCGAGTTAACCAACTTTCCGGAGAATTGACTCACGAGACCCATCAGCGTCAGCAGGAGCTGGAAGCGAAAGAGCAATTGGCCGATCGCCTGTCTACTTTGCTTAATGCGCTACCTGCCGGTGTGGTGGTGCTCGACAAGCAGGGCGTGGTCAGTCAGTGCAATCCGGCCGCGACCGCCCTTCTGGGTGAACCATTGGATGGCGAACGCTGGGTAGACGTGATTCGGCGCTGTTTCTCGCCTCGTAGCGATGACGGCCACGAAGTATCCCTGAAAGATGGCCGGCGCGTCAGTATTGAAATTCGCACCATGGAAAATCAGCCCGGCCAGCTCATCCTGCTGACCGACCTGACCGAAACCCGGCAGCTGCAATCCCAATTGGCCCACGCACAACGGTTGTCTGCCATGGGCCGGATGGTAGCCTCGCTGGCGCACCAGATCCGTACCCCGCTGTCCGCGGCCATCCTGTACGGTGGTCACCTGAGCCAGCCCGACCTGGATGAAGAATTACGCCAGCGCTGTGCCTCACGACTCATGTCACGACTGACCCATCTTGAACAGCAGGTCAGGGACATGTTGATTTTTGCGCGGGGTGAGACCCGGCTGGCGGAAGAGTTATCGGCCAGTAAGCTGGCGGCTTCGCTTGAGGCGGCCGTTGAAGGCCTGAATCCCGCGGCCGGGGCATCTGTGACGCTGGAAAACCGAATCGATCAGCGATGTCGCCTTATGTGCAACCGCGACGCCCTGGTAGGTGCCTGCATGAACCTGGTGAACAACAGCCTGGAAGCCGGTGCAACAGACGTCCTGGTGAAGCTTGAGTCTTCTGCTCGAGGTCTGGAGGTTCAGGTGCTGGACAACGGTCCGGGATTTTCATCGGAACAGGCCAGCAGAATCACGGAAGCCTTCTACACCACCAAATCCCATGGCACCGGGCTTGGCCTGGCGGTCGTGCAGGCGGTGGTCAAGGCCCACAAAGGTCAGTTTTCCATTTTCTCGCCGACGCAGGGTGGGGCGGTGGCAACACTGCAAATGCCAACCCTGATTGGCAGAGCATAACGAATAGCAGTAGGAGGCAGATAGCATGGCTAAGGCCCAGATTCTGATAGTTGAAGACGACCGCGACCTGCGGGATGCGCTGGTGACCACGCTGGAGCTTGCGAAATTCCAGGTGTATGAAGCCGCCAACGGTAAAGAAGCTCTGGTCAGCCTGGCCCGAAACCCCGTAGACATGGTGGTTAGCGACGTCAATATGCCGGGCATGTCTGGCCACGAATTGCTGGCCGAAGTGCAGCGTCACTATCCGGGTTTGCCAATGATGCTGATTACGGCTTATGGCCAGATCAGTCATGCGGTGTCAGCCATGCAATCGGGTGCGATTGATTATCTGGTTAAACCGTTTGAGCCCCAGGTACTGGTGGATGCGGTCACCAAGGTGGTGGGCGGTAGCCGTCAGAAATCCAGTGACGAGGCGATCGCTGAAGACCCCATCAGCAAACGCATGTTCCAGCTGGCGGCAAAAGTTGCTGGAAGTGATTCGACCGTGATGATTTCCGGCGAAAGCGGCACCGGCAAAGAAGTGCTGGCCCGCTACATTCATCAGCAGTCACCGCGCGCGGATCAGCCCTTTGTGGCCATCAATTGCGCGGCGATTCCCGAGAACATGCTCGAAGCCATTCTGTTCGGCCATGAAAAAGGCGCTTTCACCGGGGCGGTTGCGTCTTCACCGGGCAAATTTGAGCAGGCCAATGGCGGCACCATCCTGCTGGATGAGATTTCTGAGATGGATCTTGGCTTGCAGTCCAAGTTGTTGAGGGTACTGCAGGAGCGGGAAGTTGAGCGAGTCGGCGGTCGCAAGACCATCTCCCTGGATGTGCGGGTGATTGCCACCACCAACCGGGATCTGGGCCATTATGTGCGTGAAGGCAAGTTCCGGGAAGATCTGTACTATCGATTGACGGTGTTCCCGATGCATTGGCAGCCGTTGCGGGAGCGCCCGCTGGATATTCTGCCACTGGCCAAATACCTACTCAAAAAACACTGTCGGAAAATGAAGCTGACCGGGCTCACGCTGGCCGAGGATGCCCGCAAGGCGATGATCAGTCATGGTTGGCCAGGCAATGTCCGGGAGTTGGACAATGCGATCCAGCGCGCCCTGGTGCTGCAGCAAGGTAATGTTATTCACGAAGGGGATCTGTGCCTGGAGCTTGGCATCACCGGCCGCTCAGAGTTGAGCAGTCCGGCTGTGCAAGCATCACCAGCACCGGTTCAGTCTCAAAATGCCGAGTTTGTTGAGCCACTGGACACCTCGGTGGAGTCGCTTGCCATGTCGGCCGCGGAAGAATGCCCTGAGGCAAGTTCGCTGGGTGATGATCTGCGCCAGCAAGAGTTCCGTATCATCATTCAGACCCTCAGGAAAGAGCGTGGGCGTCGCAACCGGGCCGCAGAGCAGTTGGGTATCAGTCCCAGAACACTGCGTTATAAGCTGGCTCAAATGCGCGATGCCGGAATCGATCTTGAGTCTGAACTCGCTATGGCATAGTTCTTGTCTGTTATCGTGCAACTGTACTCCTTCGGGCACCCTTCGGGGTGCCTTTTTTTCTGCCTGAACGCCGCTCCTGCTGCCGTCAAATGTCTGGCGGTCATTGTCAGAGTTGAAAGTTTTTTTACTGCAATACACTGAAAAATATCAATATAAAAATTATGGCCTGCTGTTTGCTTTATCTCAAGAAAGTGAAGATCAAGTGACACCCCGTGGGGTTAGCCTGGAGAGAGATATGGTTCAGCGTGCCGACATCAACAGCGTTTTGTCAGACATTCGTTCTCTGCGTTCCCAGATGATGCAGAATCAGCGTGTCGAGCAGGATCAATCGGTTCGTGGCCGGATCGACGGTCCTCGCAGTGTTCAGGAACCCCGGGAAGTTTCCAGCTTCAGCGACATGCTGGGCAATGCGGTCAACAGCGTCAACGACACGCAAAAGCAGGCCAATGAGCTGCGCACCGCCTACGATATGGGTGACCCGAATGTGGACATCACCCGCGTGATGATTGCAGCCCAGAAATCGTCTGTGTCCTTCGAGGCCCTCACCCAGGTGCGTAACCGGGTGGTCAGGGCTTATGAAGACATTATGAACATGCCGATCTGATAACGGAGTACCCGCATGGCAAGCGTACCTGCACAAACTACTGCTTCTGACGTGCCGGCAACCCAGGACACAGGCGCACCGGAAAGCCGCAGCAATTTGCTGCTCGGGTTTAATCGCTTGCACCTGCTGCGTCAGGTCGGGTTAATGGTTGGACTGGCAGCCAGTGTGGCGTTGGGATTTGCTGTGGTGCTCTGGGCCCAGGAGCCCAACTATCAGCCGGTAGTGGGGGACTTGTCTGCCTACAACCCGCAGGACGTTACCAGCATTCTCGACAGCAACGGCATCAAATACCGGATGGATCCACGTACCGGTGCGTTGTTGGTACCTTCAGAAGAAGTCCACAATGCCCGGCTGAAACTCGCTGCCGAGGGCGTTACTGATCGCAAAACGATCGGGTATGAGCTGCTGGATCAGGATCGTGGTCTGGGCACTTCCCAGTTTATGGAAACCATCAGTTATCGCCGAGGTCTGGAAGGCGAGTTGGCCCGCACCATTGCGACCATGCGTGGTGTCCGCAACGCCCGAGTGCACCTTGCTATTCCTGAGCGTTCGGTATTTATTCGTGATGCCCGAGAGCCGACTGCGTCGGTATTTCTTGAAGTGTTTGCCGGGCGCCGACCGGAGCAGGAGCAGATCCGCGCCATTGTCAATCTTGTGGCCGGCAGCGTCCCGATGATGAACCGGGAGCAGGTGACCGTGGTGGATCAGAATGGCAACTTGCTGACCGGCGACGAAGCCCGCGGTGATGTGGATCGGATGAAAGATCAGTACGAGTACACCTCAAGAGTAGAAGAGCGGCTTAGCCGTCGTGTGGCGTCGATGATTTCACCCATTGTAGGCAACGGCCGGTATCGTGCCGAAGTGAGTGCCGATCTGGATTTCTCTGCGGTCGAGCGTGCCGAGGAGTTGTACAACCCGGAACAGCAGGCGGTTCGCAGCGAGCGTGAATTGAGTGAGCAGCGCGGCGCCGGCGCCAACGGCGGTATTCCGGGTGCACTCGCTAATCAGCCTCCGGGCAATGCCACAGTGCCTGAGCAGGTTGATGCGGAGAATGGCGACGGCGCTCCGGCGGCGCCAGTCAATGTGCGCAGGGAATCCACGCGCAACTATGAAATTGACCGCACTGTCAGTTACACCCGCCAGGAAATGGGCGGCGTCAAGCGTGTCACCGTCGCTCTGGCCGTTGACGACATGCGAGTGGTTAACCCGGAAACCGGCGCAGTCACCTTCGAACCCTGGCCGGAAGTAGAGCTTCAGCGCCTGAGCATGCTGGTGCGTGATGCCGTTGGCTATTCGGCGGCTCGCGGCGACAGTGTCACGGTGATGAACACCGCTTTCGCCCAGGAAGAAACCATGGAGTTCGATACACCGGGTTTCTGGGAGCAACCCTGGTTCTGGGATCTGATGAAGCAGGTGTTGGCTGGCCTGGTCATTCTGATCCTGGTGCTCGGGTTACTGCGGCCGACCCTGAAAAGCCTGTCCGGTGCCGGGAGTAAAGAGCGTGGCGACGATTCGGATGGTAGTTACGGCGGCGGGCTTGACGGCATTGAAGGAGGTGACGCCCTCAGAGAAGCGATGTCCTCACAGGATGACTTGCTGTTGCCCGGAGCCACAGACAGCTATGATAGGCAGGTAAATGCTCTCAAGGGCCTGATTGCAGAAGATCCCGCCAGGGTTGCACAGGTTATGCGTCAGTGGGTGAACGTTGATGACTGAAGAAAACGGCCAGTTACAGGGGGATAATACCCCCCGGAAACAGCAACGCAAGATTCCGCGCGTGGAGCAGGCGGCCATCCTGTTGATGTCGCTGGGTGAGACAGACGCGGCCGAAATACTGAAGCACATGGGCCCGAAAGAGGTGCAGCGTGTTGGCGTTGCCATGGCCCAGATGAAAGACGTCAGCAAAGACGACGTCACTTTTGTGCTTAACCAGTTTGTTGAGGCGGTGGGCGGGCAAACCGGGTTGGGTGTTGGCAACGACGACTACATCCGGGCCATGCTGACCCAGGCCCTGGGCGACGACAAAGCCGCCAGCCTGATCGACCGTATTCTGGTCGGTGGCAATACCACCGGTCTCGATACCCTGAAGTGGATGGAGCCGAGGGCTGTCGGCGATATCATCCGTTACGAACACCCTCAGATTCAGGCAATCGTTATCTCTTACCTTGACCCGGACCAGGCCGCCGAAATTTTGGCAACCCTGGACGAAAAGGTCCGGCTCGACGTGATGATGCGGGTTGCCTCACTCGAAAGTATCCAGCCCCAGGCCTTGCAGGAACTCAACGATATTCTTGAAAAACAGTTCTCAGGAGGCTCTGCAGCCCAGACCAGTCGCATTGGCGGCATCAAACGGGCGGCCGACATCATGAACTTCATGGATCGCGGTATTGAGGGCAACCTGATGGACTCCATCAAAGACATGGACCCGGATCTTGCCTCTACCATCGAAGATCTGATGTTTGTTTTTGATAATCTCAAAGAAGTCGACGATCGCGGCATACAGGCGTTGCTCAGAGAAGTGTCTTCCGAAGTATTGGTGGTGGCGCTCAAGGGCTCCGACGAAGCCGTCAAAGACAAGATCTTCAAGAATATGTCCAAGCGGGCGGCGGAATTGCTGCAGGATGACCTGGAAGCCAAAGGCCCGGTCAAGGTCAGCGAAGTGGAGTCTGCCCAGAAAGACATCATCAGTGTGGCCCGACGCATGGCAGAGGCCGGCGAGATTTCGCTTGGCGGTGCCGGTGAAGAAATGATGTGATGAAAGATTCCGATCAGGACACCAAGCGTATCCCGAAAGAACAGCTGACCGCCTGGGAGCGGTGGGAGTTGCCCCTGCTTGACGAGCGTGGCAACCAGGTGATTCACGAGCAAGAGGTCAAACCGTTGACCGCCGGTGATCTGGAAGAAATCCGACAGGCCGCCAGAGAAGATGGTTTTCAGGAGGGCCGGCAAGCGGGCTATAAAGATGGCTTTGAGGAAGGTCGTGCAGAAGGCCACCAGGAAGGTTACGGTGCCGGCGAAGCGGAAGGGCGAGAGCAGGGCAGTCAACGGGCGGCCGAGGAAACCCGCAAAGAAGTGGAGTCGCGCACAGACCGTCTTGAGCACCTGCTGGGAGAGTTGATGCTACCGATACAGCGCCACGAAGAAGAGCTTGAGACGGTGCTGGTTAATCTGACCACCGTGTTGGCTCGGGCCGTGGTATACCGCGAACTGAGCATGGACTCTTCCCAGATCCGACAGGTCGTGCGCAAAGCTCTGGCCGCGTTACCCTCGACCGCTGACAACCTGCGAATCCATATTCATCCGGATGATCTGGAGCCGGTTCGGGAAGTGGCCGAGCGGCTGGAAGTCAGCCCGTCTATCGTAGAAGACGATACAGTGCTGCCCGGAGGCTGTCGGGTCGAGTCTCGGCACAGCCTGGTGGACTATACCGTTGAGAAACGCTTTCAGCGTGCGGTGCAAGGCATGCTGGAAGAACAGTTAAGTGACAACCCCGGCGCAGAAAAGGAAGAACTGAACACCTTGATGGGCGAGCTGAGCGATTTTCATCGCGATGTTCTGAGCGAGTCCGGCATGAACACTCCGGACACCGCACACCTTGCCTCTGAAGCGCCTGACACCAGTCCTCAACATGCACCAAGCACACAGGATGAGGACGATGACCTCGCGCCTGGCTGATCGGTTGCGCCAGCTGCAGGGCGCGATTGCGGCCGAACCGGCACCGGAATTGTCCGGCCGCCTGACCCGTATGGTGGGCCTCACCCTTGAGTGCGTTGGCTGCCCCATGGTGGTGGGTGATCGTTGCGTGATCGAAGGCGAGGGCACTGGCAGTGTCGAGGCCGAAGTGGTCGGTTTCGAAGATGACAAAGTCTACCTGATGCCGCTGACCGCCATCGAGGGTCTGAAACCTGGTGCCCGGGTGGTGCCGTTGTCTTCGGCCAGCCGGGTGCCGGTGGGACCGCAAATGCTCGGGCGCGTGGTTAATGGTGCCGGCGATCCGCTGGACGGCAAAGGACCGTTGCAGGCCGAGGCCCGGGTTCAGCTGACCGGAGACATTATTAACCCGCTCAACCGTGCTCCGGTGCGACAGTCCATGGACGTCGGTATCCGGGCCATCAATGCCTTGCTGACGGTTGGCCAGGGCCAGCGTCTGGGCCTGTTCGCCGGCAGTGGTGTTGGTAAGAGTATGCTGCTGGGCATGATGACCCGGTTTACCGATGCCGACATCACCGTTGTCGGGCTGATTGGTGAGCGGGGCCGAGAGGTCAAGGAATTTATCGAGGACATTCTGGGTGATGAGGGCCTGGCCAGATCGGTGGTGGTGGCGTCTCCGGCGGACGATTCACCTCTGATGCGCCTGCGTGCAGCTATGCTGACCACGCGTATTGCCGAATATTACCGTGATCAGGGCAAGCGGGTGCTGCTGTTGATGGATTCCCTCACCCGTTATGCCCAGGCCCAGCGGGAAATTGCCCTGGCGGTGGGCGAGCCGCCGGCGACCAAAGGCTATCCGCCCTCGGTGTTTGCCAAGCTGCCGCAACTGGTTGAGCGCACGGGGAATGGCCGCCCGGGGGGTGGCTCCATCACCGCATTCTACACCGTATTAACCGAAGGCGACGATCAGCAGGATCCGATCGCCGATGCGGCCCGGGCCATTCTGGACGGCCATATCGTGCTGTCACGACGGCTGGCGGAAGAAGGGCACTACCCCGCCATTGATGTGGAGGCTTCGATCAGCCGGGTGATGCCTCAGGTCACCAGCCCCGAGCATTTTTCCCGGGCACAGCGCTTCAAGCAGGTTTATTCCCGTTACCAGCAGGCCCGTGACCTGATCAGCGTGGGTGCTTACGTTAAAGGCTCGGATCCGGAAACCGATTTTGCCATTCAGCACATTAGCAACATGCGGCAGTTTCTGCAGCAAGACCTCAATGCCAGTTCGCCGTTGATCGAAAGCATAGAGCAGCTTCTGGCGGTGGTGCCCGAACGGCGTTCCCCTGACCGTATCAAGACGGCGGTACCTGGCGCTCCCGCCGAGCGGGGTGATGGCTGATGCTGCGCTCAAAGCGGCTTGAGACGGTGCTGAACCTTGAGCAACGCAAAGAAAAAGAAGCCATGGAGCGCTTAGGGGAGGCCAGGAAGCAGGTTGAAGCCCATCGCGAGCAGGTGGCCAACCTTGAGCGCTATCAGCAGGAATACCGGGATCAGATTCGGGCCAGTCAGCAAGGTGTGGTACCGGTTACCCGCCTGCAGGCCTGGGCAGCCTTTATCGCCCAGCTGGACCAAGTGATCGTTCAGCAGAATCGCCAGTTACAACAGGCTGAACAGATGTTCGAGGCCCGCCGCTTAGAATGGCTGCAGGCCTGGGAGCGCCGCCGGGGCATGGAGAAATTTATAGAGACGTGTCGGCAGCAAGAGCAGCGAGAGCGCGACCTGAGCGAGCAAAAGCTGGCGGACGAGGCCGCAGGCAGAGCCTTCGCCCGCAAGCACCGTTAACGGTTGTTGATGAACTGAATCAGATGCAACAGATGCATTTTTTGGTAACTTGTCTATGCTTAGTCAGGTAAGGCTGCAACCGGAACAAGGAGAATCGCAATGCTCGTTGATGCACAGCGCACGGAGGTCAGGCAATGCCGATAGAAGCGCGCCGGAGTGATGACGGTCAGACTCTGACAATCCGGGTCGAGGGCCGGTTCGACTTCAGTACTCACCAGGCCTTTCGCGATGCCTACGAGCACAGTGATCCAGCCGTTACCCGTTACGTTGTTGATCTTTCCGATACTACCTACCTCGATAGCTCCGCGCTTGGCATGCTGCTGTTGTTAAGGGATCACGCTGGTGGCGACAGCGCGTGTATTTCCGTCGAGAACTGCAACAGTGATGTCCGCCGCATCCTCGCTATCTCCAATTTTGAGCAGCTTTTCAGCATCCGCTGAGGCTAGCGCCTTGAAGGTACTGATCGCTGAAGACAGCGACAGTGACCGTCTGATCCTTTCTGCGTTTGTTCGGAAGCTGGGCCATGAGGTGTTCGAAGCCAGCGACGGCATTGAGGCCGTGGCGCTGTTCGCCGATGTTCAACCGGATATCGTTCTGCTTGATGCGCTGATGCCGAGAATGGACGGAATGGAAGCGGCCCGGCAGATCAAGGCGCTGGCCGGTGAGCAGCTGGTTCCTTTGATCTTCCTGAGTTCACTCTCAGATGCCAGTGAATTGGCCCGCTGCCTGGAGGCCGGGGGCGATGATTTTCTGGTAAAGCCCTACAACCGCGTCATTCTGGAAGCCAAGATCAACGCGTTCAACCGGATGCGGACGATGCACCGGGTGCTCTCCGCTCAACGGGATCAGATCCGCCGACAGAATGAAACGATGGTTGAAGAGCAGAAGGTTGCCCGGCGTGTTTTTGACAACGTCGCTCATACCGGTTGCCTGAACGCCGATAACATCCGTCACCACGCATCGCCCTTGTCTGTGTTCAATGGCGATGTGTTATTTGCCGCTGACCGACCTGGCGGCGGCACCCTGATTTTTTTGGGAGATTTCACCGGGCATGGTCTGCCGGCGGCTATTGGTGCCATGCCCGTGGCCGAGATTTTCTATGGCATGGCATTCAAGGGGTTCAGCGCAGCCGACATCCTCCGGGAAATTAACCGGAAATTACGAATCATTCTGCCCCCGGGCATGTTCTGTTGTGGCGCGATGCTGGATGCTGATTTCAAACTTGGCCAGTTGCGGACCTGGAACGGCGGGCTGCCCGATGGCTGGTTGGTGCGAGCCGATGGCGAGCGTACTGTCATTGCCTCTAAACATCTGCCGCTGGGTGTTCATCCACCCGAGCAGTTCAGCGCGTCGATGACGGTGCTGCCGGTGGTTCCGGGTGATCAGGTGATTGTCATGACCGACGGTTTCCCGGAATCCAGCAACGAGCAGGGGCAGCAGTTTGGTGAGGCCGGCGTTCGGCAGGTGCTGGACCAACTTCAGCCGGGTGAAACCCCGTTTCATGCCTTGATGGCTCACATCCGTCAGTTCACCGGAAAGCCGGAAGCGGCCGATGATCTCACTCTGTGTGCGTTGGAAATCATTCATCAGGAACAATATCAGGCGCAGAATGACCGCCCGCCGGAATCGGCGCTGTTCGGACCGGTAGACTGGCACTGTGTCTATGAAGTCAGAGAGCGAACGCTGGCGGACTTCAATCCACTGCCATTGCTGTTGCACATCTGTATGGAAGTGCCAGGGCTGCGCCGAAAAAGCGGCGAGGTCTACACCCTGCTGTCTGAACTCTACAACAACGCCCTGGAACACGGCGTGCTGGAATTGCCATCAGAGTGGAAAGCCTCGCCCGATGGCTTTGGCCACTATTATCAGGAACGAAAACGGCGACTCACCGAAACCGGTGGTCACTACATACGGTTTTCTCTGAGTCACCAACCCACCGCCACCGGTGGTCAGTTACAGGTAGTGTGTGAAGATAGCGGGAAGGGCTTTGATTTTGCCCGTTATTTTGAGAAGGTGTCTGAGATGCAGCTGCCGTCAGGCCCTCGATATGCCGGTCGCGGCCTTGAAATGTTAAAACGAATGGCACGGCAACTGCGAGTGCACGGTCGCGGCAACCACGTTGAACTTGTCTATGATTGGGAAACGACCGAGACCAATGACGGTGTAGAGCCTGGTCATAACGAAACGCTGAGGATCGCTGATGACTGACAAAACACATCTTGACGAAGAAGCGTTGGCTGAATTGCAGGATGTCATGGAAGATGAGTTTGACGTGCTGATTCAGACCTATCTGGCAGATTCACGAACCCGCCTGGACAGTCTCCGACAGACTCTGGAGGCCGCAGACGCGGATGCGTTTGCCAAATCCGCCCACAGCTTCAAAGGTAGTTGTGTCAACATCGGGGCACCGTATCTGGGGGTATTGTGCATGGAAGCCGAGCAGCTGGGTAAAGCCGGTAATCTGGCAGCGGCTCCCGCCATCGTTGACGCCATCGAAAGTGAGTTTGCTGAGGTCAGTGCACGCCTTGCAGTGTTTGGTGGCGCCTCCTGAGCGTTGTCCTGGCATTGCTTTTGCTAATACCTGTAAAGGAGCCCGAAAGTGGCTAACACAGGAT
>NZ_PXNN01000017.1:0-661092 GCF_003007685.1 Marinobacter halophilus | reverse complement strand
AGGATGAAAAGCGGCAAGAGGTTGCCATGCAGCAGACAATTCTCCCCCAGGCGTCAAACCCCGGTGTCCAAAAGGACGTAGCGACAGCCAAGACCGCGGGTAACCGGGATTCCGGCAGTGATAGCCGTTTTGACCAGGTCTCACGCGCCGAGCAGAAACGCCTGGAGCAGAAACAGTCAGACCGTCTGGATCAGCGCCGTTCCGTGCAGGACAGTCGGGATGCCAAGGCTGTGGATCAGAAAACCAGTGAAGACTCGGCTGATTCCCGACCGGCAACTCAGGCGGAAAAGACGGATGCGTCTATAGCCCAGGACAAGGGTGAAACGCTAGTTCCTGACGACCTCGTTCAGGGCGAGCTGCCCGAGACCGCGTCAACAGACTTCACGCCGATGACGTTTGCCAGCCTGCAATCCCTGATCATGCCTGCAGGCAACCCTTCGCCGACTGATGCAGATGTGGTGCTGGCGCCCGCGCTGGCACCCACAACGGGCTTGCCTGGACTCTTGAACGGCCAGAGCTCGCAGCAGAACGCCGGTGGCACTGCGATGACCCTCAGTACCCAACTGACGGAATTGCTGTCGGCGGGTGTTGCCGGTGAAACCTCGAGACCGGTAGATCCAGCCAGCGCACTGACGACTCCGAAATTCCAGGCTACGCTGGAGCTGGCCTCGCAACAGGCTTCACAGCCTACTCGCCTGGCTGCAGAGGCGGCGGTTCCACTACGTGGCTACGCGACCTCTGTAGACGTGCCGGTAGGGCAGGCGGAGTGGGGCGACAAGGTGATGGGCAAATTGAGCTGGCTGACCGCGCGCAATATGTCGGTTGCTGAGATCCACCTGACACCACCGGATATGGGTCCGATGGAAGTCAAGGTTCGGGTGCAGAATGATCAGGCCACGGTTACCGTGCATGCCGCCAACCCGGTGGTTCGGGAGCAACTGGAGCTGCACTCACACCGGTTGCGGGACATGCTGGGAGAGCAAGGTTTATCACTGAGCCAGTTTGATGTATCTGACCAGGCTAACCAGCAGGCCGGCAGCCAGGGCGAAGGCGCCGGTGAGGACGGTTCCGGTGCGAACGGGGCCGGAGTGGCCGGAACGGATGTCGACGACGACCTGGCAGACCTCGGCAGCCTTGATCTAGCCTGGAAAGGCGAAGTGGATATCTTTGCCTGACACTGATCGTTTTCTGATCACTTCTGACTTACCTTCCAAACCTCTTTGCCCATCCTTGCCGGCAACGCTAAACTGCGGTTCTGAACCGGAGGGATGGGGCTTCTGGCCCGCCCTTTGCATTAACTCTGAAAAGTCAGCGGGACCCGTCCTGACTGACAAAAATCTGACAAAGCGGACATTATGGCTGAGAACAATGCGGAACAGGCGCCTGCCAAAAAAGGTAAGTTGAAGCTCATCATCATGCTGGTGATAGTCATCATTCTGGCGGTAGCACTGTCGGTGGTCGGAACGCTCTGGTTTCTGGGCGATGGCTTTTCCGGTGACGGTGATCAGGTCGATGCCAATCCGGAAGAAACCAGTTTTATTGCCAGCAGCTACACCGATCTGGAAAAGGCGCTGGTGACCACGGTTCAGGCTCAGGGTAGGCAACGCTATGCCCAGGTGCATCTATCCTTTGAGGCGACAGACCCGTTGGCACTGGCCGCGGTGGACACGCACATGCCTCTGATTCGAAGCAAGCTGGTGATGGTGTTGGGCAATACCGACTTCAATGAAATACAGACACCCGATGGCCGGGCGGATCTCGCCGTGCAAATGCTGGTAACCGTCAATGAGGTGCTGGCTCAGGAAGGTGAGCCTGAAATCAAGCGAGTGTTGTTCAGGAACTTTGTGGTGCAATAGGTACCCGGTCGGGTAAACGAATTTCAGGGCAGGATCAGGTATGCAGGACTTATTATCGCAGGACGAGATTGATGCGCTCCTTCACGGTGTCGATGACGGTGATATCGATACCTATGAAGAGACGGACGAGTCCGGGGTAAAAAATTACGACCTGGCCAGTCAGGACCGCATTGTCCGTGGCCGAATGCCCACCCTCGAAATGATCAACGAGCGCTTTGCCCGCTACACCCGTATCAGTTTATTCAATCTGTTGCGCCGAAATGCCGACGTGTCTACCGGTGGTGTACAGATCATGAAGTTTGGCGAATACATTCATACCCTGTACGTGCCGACCAGTCTCAACCTCTGTAAAGTTCGCCCGCTGCGTGGTACCGGTCTGTTCGTTCTTGACGCGAAACTGGTGTTCAAACTGGTCGATAACTTTTTCGGTGGTGAAGGCCGACATGCGAAGATTGAGGGTCGTGAATTCACGCCCACCGAGACCCGGATTGTGCAGATGGTGCTCAATCAGGTTTTCACGGACATGAAAGAAGCCTGGCATGCAGTTTTAAAAGTCGACTTTGAATACCTGAGCTCCGAAGTCAACCCGGCCATGGCCAACATCGTCAGCCCCAGTGAAGTGGTGGTGGTCAGCACCTTCCACATCGAGCTGGATGGCGGCGGCGGCGAGCTACACTTTGCGTTGCCTTATTCGATGATCGAGCCCATTCGCGATGTGCTGGATGCCGGCGTGCAGAGTGACATAGACGACGTGGATGAGCGCTGGGTCAATGCCCTGCAGGAAGACGTCAAAGAAGTGAATGTCCCGATTAATACCATGGTTTGCCGGCGCCGGATATCACTCAGGGACATCGCAAAGTTGAAAGCCGGGGATGTGATTCCGGTAGAAATGTCGGATTTCCTGACGGTAACCGCCAATGGCATTCCAATCTATAAGGCAACGCTTGGCACCCGGGACGGAAAGCTGGCACTGAGAATTCATGAGCGGGCAACTTTGCCCAGAGTCAAGAAACAACTGAAGGGTGGACGCAATGGCTGAGGACGACAACAAAGACAAACAGGAGCTCAGCGAAGACGAGAAGCTGGCTGCTGAATGGGAAGCGGCAATGGAGGAAACTGGCGGCTCAGACGACGGCGATTCTGATGGCCGTGAAGACGAGTGGGCTGCGGCCATGGCTGAGGCCGATGACGGCGACGAGCCCGGTAAGAGTGTTCGCGCCGCACCCATGGAAGAATTCGGAGAAGATGCGGGCCTGACCGGCAGCGGCGATGCGCCTGATATTGACGTGATTCTGGACATTCCGGTCACCATTTCGATGGAAGTGGGTAACACCCAGATCCCCATCCGCAATCTGCTTCAGCTGAACCAGGGTTCGGTTATTGAGCTGGACCGGCTGGCCGGTGAACCGCTGGACGTGCTGGTCAACGGCACGCTGATCGCCCACGGCGAAGTGGTCATGGTGAATGAGAAGTTTGGCATCCGGCTGACCGATGTGATCAGCCCGGGTGAACGGATCAAACGGTTGCAGAAATAATATGCTCCGCATCCTGACCTGGCTTATACCCGCGATGGTCGCCCTGCCGGTGCTGGCAGAAGAGTCAGCTGCACCGGCTGCCGGTGACGCGGCCCGCAATGCTCCGGATACGGTAGGCACCGTGGTGAGCCTCGGTGTGGGTTTGCTGGCGGTGGTCGCGGTGATTTACGGCTGCGCCTGGCTGATCCGGCGCATGAATGGCATGACCGGCATGAACAACAACGCCATCAAAGTCGTATCGGTGATGGCCATTGGTGCTCGAGAGCGCATTGCGCTGATTGAGGTGGGTGGGCAGCAGATTTTGCTGGGCATTACCCCTTCTGCCATCCGCACTCTGCAGGTGTTTGACGAACCGGTCGTTGACGCCGCCAACCCTCCGTCGAGCGAATTTGCCCGCCGGCTGCAAGGCATGATCGGCAAATCCTGGTCGGCACCGGATAGGAAAGACTAACGCTATGACTGAGGCCATGCTCAAACGCTGCCTGCCATTGTTTCTGCTGATCCCCGGTTTGCTGTTGGCGCCGACGGCCCTGGCGGATCTGCCTGGCATTCCAGCCTTTACTCTGACGCCCGGCGAAGACGGCACCGAGGAGTATTCGGTGACGCTGCAGATTCTGGCGCTGATGACCGCGCTGACCTTTCTGCCAGCCATGATGATGATGATGACCTCGTTCACCCGCATCATCATTGTGTTTTCTATTTTACGGCAGGCGCTGGGACTACAGGCGACGCCTTCGAATCAAATTCTGCTGGGGCTGGCACTGTTCCTGACTATCTTCATCATGAAACCGGTGCTGGAAGAAGCCAATGAGGTTGGCTTGCAGCCCTATATGCAGGAAGAAGTCACCTCGCTGGAGGCAGTCGAGCTGGCCAGCCAGCCGTTCCGGCGTTTTATGCTGGAACAGACCCGGGAATCAGACCTTGCGCTGTTCATGCGGATCGCCGATGTTCAGTATGAAACCCCGGAGGATGCGTCCTTCTGGGTGTTGATGCCAGCCTTTGTGACCAGTGAACTGAAAACAGCCTTCCAGATCGGGTTCATACTGTTTATACCATTTCTGGTCATCGATATGGTGGTGGCCAGTGTTCTGATGGCCATGGGTATGATGATGCTTTCACCCATCATCATCTCGTTGCCCTTCAAAATCATGCTGTTTGTTCTGGTGGATGGCTGGGCACTGATTATGGGTACCCTTGCTGCCAGTTACGGGATATAGGAGGCCACACATGACCCCTGAAACCGTCATTGATATTATACGTGAAGCCCTGTGGCTGATCGTATTGTTGGCCGCGGTCATCATTGGCCCCGGTCTGGTGATTGGCCTGGTGGTCAGTACCTTTCAGGCCGCCACCCAGATCAACGAGCAAACCCTCAGCTTTCTGCCGCGGCTGCTGATCACCCTGATCGTCATTATCGTGCTTGGCCCCTGGATGCTCACGGTCTTGCTGGACCACGCCAATCGGCTGATTTCCAACATCCCCTATCTGATCGGCTGACGGATGGTGCCGGCGGAGTTCAGTGCGGATCTGATCGGCCAATGGGTCGGGCAATATCTCTGGCCGTTGTTCCGGCTGGCCAGCTTTCTGATGGTGATCCCCATTTTTGGTACCCAGCTGGTACCTGCCCGGGTGCGCCTCGGCTTAGCTCTTCTGATGACCATTCTGATTGCCCCCATGATCCCGGACGTGCCGCAAGTTGAGGCGTTCAGCGCCGACGCTGTGGTTATTACGCTACAACAGATTCTGATCGGGGTCGGGCTGGGTTTTGCCCTGACCGCCTTGTGGCAGTTGTTCGTTATTGCCGGTCAGATGATTGCCATGCAGATGGGCCTGGGGTTCGCCTCCATGGTGGACCCGGCTAACGGGGTCAACGTGCCGGTGCTGGCACAGATCTACACCATCACCATTACCTTGCTGTTTTTGGCGATGAACGGGCACTTGGTGGCGTTTGAGGTATTTATCGAAAGCTTCTATACCATGCCCATCGGTATGGAGGGGCTTGGCCAGGGTGGTATCTGGGATCTGGCGCACCGAATCAGCTGGATGTTTGTGTCGGCGGTATTGCTGGCTTTGCCGGCCGTAACGGCTGTTTTCATCGTTAATATTTCATTCGGGGTGATGACCCGTGCTGCTCCGCAGATGAACATCTTCGCACTGGGTTTTCCGATTGGCCTGATTTTTGGCTTGTTTGCCATCTGGGTATTGCACGCCAACTTCCTGCCACACTTTGATCAGTACACACGGGAAACCTTTGAATTCATGCGGCAGCTACAGAGGCAACCCTAGCCATGGCTGAAGAGAACGACAACAGCCAGGAAAAGACCGAAGAGCCAACCGCCCGACGACTCGAAAAGGCCCGGGAGGATGGCCAGACCGCCCGCTCGAAAGAGCTGGCGACCATGGCGGTGTTGTTGGCCGGTGCCGGTGGCATGCTAATGTTTGGTGGCAGCCTGGCGACGGTGCTTGAGGGTATCATGCGCGATGCTTTCATCATTGAACGTGCTGCTATTTATGACACTCGGCACATGAGTGTTCAGCTGATTTTGTCGGCTAAAGCTGCTGCCTTTGCCCTTTCGCCCATTCTGCTAATGTTGTTGATTGCCGCCATCGCCGGCTCCATCGGTATTGGGGGACTGTTGTTCAGTGGCAAGGCTATTGCCCCCAAAGCCAATCGGATGGATCCGATTAAGGGCTTGGGCAGGATGTTTTCAATGCGTTCGTTGATTGAGCTGGTGAAGGCAATCGCCAAGGTGGGACTGGTGCTGTCAGTGGCCATTATGATCCTGCATCTGCGGACGGATGATTTGCTGAGTATTGCTGAAGAACCGGTAGTTCCGGCCATGGCGCATGTGGTCTGGACCATGGCCTGGAGTTTTTTGGTTTTGTCTTGCGCGACGATCATCATTGCGATAATTGATGTGCCGTTTCAGATTTACGATCACCAGAAGAAACTGCGAATGACCAAGCAGGAGGTGAAGGATGAATACAAGGACTCCGAGGGCAAGCCGGAGGTCAAGGGCAAGATTCGCCAGTTGCAGCGTGAGATGTCCCAGCGTCGGATGATGCAGGATGTGCCGACGGCGGATGTGGTGATTACCAACCCGACCCATTATGCGGTGGCGTTGAAGTACGATCAGATGTCGATGGGCGCGCCGGTGGTGGTCGCCAAGGGAGCGGATGAAATTGCTTTCAAGATTATGGAAATTGCACGGGCGAACAAGGTGGAGATTCTGCGGACGCCGCCGCTGACTCGGGCGGTGTATCACAATTCGGACATCGGGCAGGAGATTCCGGACGGTCTGTATATGGCCATCGCGCAGGTGCTGGCCTATGTGTTCCAGCTGCGCCAGTTCCGCAAGGGGCGAGGTGACAAGCCCGGAATGCCGGACTTCCCGATTCCGCCGGAGATGCGTCGGGATATCTGATTGGGGAGTTTATTTTACGCCAGCCTGCCGGTTCGGAGTTGTGCGGCGTTGCTCCGGCCATCCCTGGCCTCCGAGATTTTTGGGAGGCCGGACCAACGCCGCACTTCAGACTTGGTCAGTATCCTGATCCTTGCCGCGACAGCGGCAATAGATCAATCCTCTTTATGTTCGTAAATCCGCTTGCCCCAGGCTTCCTTGTCACCGGGGAGGATCAGGTTCAGGGCAATGGCGGCCACCGCGCTGAGGGCGATGCCTTCGAGCTGGCCGATTGCCAAGTTGCCGATGCCGAACACCAGGGTCACGCCGACGATGACCAGGTTACGAGGCTGGGACAGGTCTACCTGGTGGCGGATCAGGGTGTTCAGGCCGACTACGGCGATGGAGCCGAACAGCAGGCACAAAATGCCGCCCATGACCGGCACCGGGATGGTCTGCAGGGCGGCGCCGAACTTGCCCACGAAGGCCAGGACGATGGCGGTGCCGGCGGCCCACCACATGACTTTCGGGTTGAAGTTGCGAGTCAGCATGACCGCGCCGGTGACTTCGGAGTAGGTGGTGTTGGGCGGTCCGCCGAGCAGGGAGGCGGTGCTGGTGGCCAGGCCGTCGCCCAGCAGGGTGCGGTGCAGGCCGGGTTTTTCGAGGTAGTTTTTGCGGGTGACGTTGCCGATGGCCAGAACGTCACCGATGTGTTCGATGGCCGGCGCGATCGCCACCGGGATCATGAACAGGATGGCGCCCCAGCTGAAGGCCGGTGCGACAAAGTTAGGGACGGCAAACCAGGCGGCTTCCTGTACGGGGGTGGTGTCGACGATGCCGGCAAACCAGGACAGGATGTAGCCGACGATCACGCCGAACATGATCGGGATCAGGCGGAAGATGCCTTTTGCCCAGACCGCCATGACGATGGTGACCGTCAGGGAAATCATGGCGATCCAGATCGCGGTGGTATAGGGGACAAGCTCGGCGGAGCCGTCGCCGGTGCGGCCGGAGGCCATGTGCACCGCGACAGAGGCGAGGCCAAGGCCGATGGTCATGATGACCGGCGCGATGACGACGGGGGGCAACAGGCGGGTGACAAAACCGGTCCCGCGCAGCTTGACTGCGCCCGAGAGCAGGATGTAGAGAATGCCCGCCGCCATCAGGCCGCCCAGGGTTTCTTCAAGGCCGAACCGACCCTTGGAGGCGATAATGGGCGCGATGAAGGCAAAGGAAGATGCCAGAAAAATGGGAATCTGGCCGCCGGTAACAACGTGAAAAATCAGTGTGCCAACGCCGGCAGTGAACAGGGCGACGTTGGGGTCGAGCCCGGTAATCAATGGCATCAGTACCAGTGCGCCGAAGGCGACCAGCAGCATCTGGGAACCGGCGAGAGCCTGCTTCCAGGTGGGTTCGTTGATGTGGTCCTGCATGATCAGACGTCCTTCTGTTTGGTGCCGAAGATCTTGTCGCCGGCGTCACCGAGGCCCGGCAGGATGTAGCCTTTCTCATTCAGGCGCTGGTCAACAGATGCTGTGTAGATGGACACGTCCGGATGCCTGTCCAGCACCTTTTTCACGCCTTCCGGCGCGGCAACCAGCACCAGTGCCCGTATTTCCGTGCTGCCGGCTTTTTTGAGCAGGTCGATGGTGGAGATCATCGAGCTGCCGGTTGCCAGCATCGGATCAATAATCAGCGCCATGCGCTGGTCCAGTTCGCCCACCAGCTTCTCCAGATAGGTTTCGGCTTCGAAGGTGGTTTCGTTGCGGATCTGGCCAACCACGCTTACCCGGGCTACGGGAATCAGGCTCAACACGCCGTCCAGCATGCCAAGACCTGCGCGCAGGATGGGAACGATGGTGATTTTCTTGCCGTGGATCTGTTCCACCGTCACCGGCCCGGCCCAGCCTTCAATGGTTTCTTCCTGCAGCGTGAAATCCTTGGTGGCCTCGTAGGTCAGCAGGGTGCCAACTTCCTGTGCCAGCTCACGAAAATTTTTGGTGCTGATGTCGGCGCGGCGCATCAGCCCGAGCTTGTGGCGGATCAGGGGGTGCTTCACTTCGTGAATGGGCATTGCGGTCACCTGTGTGTTCGGCTGTTCGAGCGTGGAGTTTGATGGATCAAATGGCGCAAGGATACCGTATCTGAGAGCCCGCGTCAGGCACTGACAGGACTGGAAATATCAAATTTTGTAAGGACTGGTACGGATCTTGCGATGACTGTTCCTGAATGGCGCCCCGCGTCAGATTTTCGACCCTGACACACCAGGCAGCACGGCAAAGCGGAGAAGTATCCAGAATGGACAGAGCGTTAGTTCTGAGTAACGTCAAAACCCTGACGCGGGGCAGTATCGGCGTTCCCCTGATGCTGATGGGGTTGTTGGGCATGATGATCCTGCCCATGCCGGCTTTTCTGCTAGACGTGTTCTTCACGTTCAACATTACCCTGTCCATCGTTATTGTGCTGGTTTGTGTTTACGCGCTCAGGCCCATGGAGTTTGCTTCTTTCCCGACGGTGCTGTTGGTGGCCACCCTGCTGCGGCTTGGCTTGAACGTCGCCTCTACCCGGATTGTCTTGCTGGAAGGCCATGAGGGCGGGGATGCTGCCGGTAAGGTGATTGAATCTTTCGGTGCCGTCTTGATCGGTGGCAATTACGCTGTCGGTCTTGTGGTGTTTGCCATTTTGATGATCATCAACTTTCTGGTAGTGACCAAAGGTGCCGGCCGGGTCTCCGAAGTCAGCGCCCGCTTTACTCTTGACGCCATGCCCGGTAAGCAGATGGCGATTGATGCCGACCTCAACGCGGGCCTGATCAATCAGGAAGAGGCCAAAAGCCGGCGCTCGGAAATCGCTCAGGAGGCCGACTTTTACGGCTCCATGGACGGTGCCTCCAAATTTGTTAAAGGCGATGCCGTCGCGGGCTTGCTGATTCTTGCCATCAACATCATCGGCGGTGTGGCCATCGGTATGTTGCAGCATGACCTGGATTTTGGTCTGGCCATGGAGCGTTATGCCCTGCTGACCATTGGTGATGGCCTGGTCGCCCAGATTCCGTCGCTGTTGCTGTCTACCTCGGCCGCGATCATGGTGACCCGGGTTTCTGCCAGTCAGGACATGGGCGGTCAAATCATCCATCAGATGTTCAATGCGCCCAAGGCTATCGGTATTGCCGGTACCATCCTGATTATCCTCGGTCTGGTGCCGGGCATGCCTCATGTTGCTTTTCTCGGGCTTGGTCTGTTGGCTGTCGGTGCCGCCTGGATGATCTGGAAAAAGCAGCAACAGACCATTGAAGAAGAGGGGGCTTATGCCGGCCGGGCGGGTTTTGCCGGCAGTGCGCCACGATCGGGTGGTGAGGTTGTTCAGGATCGCTCCGGTGGTGACAGTCATGCCCTGCCTGCGCCGGGTGAAACCCGTGAGCTGGGCTGGGACGACGTCGCCACCGTGGATATTGTGGGTCTGGAAGTGGGTTATCGGTTGATCCCGCTGGTGGACAAGTCTCAGGGTGGTCAGTTGCTCAGCCGCATCAAAGGCGTGCGTAAAAAGCTGTCACAGGATCTGGGCTTTCTGATGCCGTCGGTGCATATCCGGGACAACCTGGACCTGATGCCGAACGTGTACCGCATTACCCTCATGGGCGTGACCATCGCCGAGGCGGAAATCCATCCCGAGCGCGAGCTGGCTATTGATCCGGGCCAGGTGTTTGGCAAGGTTGAGGGCATTGCCGGCAAAGACCCGGCCTTTGGTCTGGATGCCATCTGGATTGAGCCGGACAAGAAAGATCAGGCGCAAACCCTTGGCTACACCGTGGTCGACGCCAGCACCGTGGTGGCTACCCACCTTAACCAGATTTTGCAGAAGCATGCCCACGAACTGATTGGTCATGAAGAAACGCAGAAGTGGTTGGACCAACTGGAAAAAATCTCCCCCAAGCTGGCCGAGGAGCTGGTGCCTGCGTCGGTCTCCATCAGCATTCTGCTGAAAGTACTGCAGAACCTGCTAAAAGAGGAAGTGCCGATCCGTGACATGCGCTCCATCGCCGAAGCGATCGTCAATGTGCATCCGAAGAGCCAGGACCCGAAACTGCTGACCATGCTGGCCCGGCAATCGCTGCGACGGATGATTGTTCAGAGCATCTGCGGCAATGATGCCGAGATCCCGGTAATCACCCTGGACCCAGACCTGGAACAGTTATTGCTGAAGTCTGTTCAGCAGAGTCAACAATCCGGCGGACAGGATGATATCGGGCTGGTGCTTGAACCCAACATGGTGGAAAAGCTGCAGCGCTCCCTTCAGGACAGCGTGCAGCGCCAGGAGATGTTGGGCAAACCGGCCATCCTGCTGGTTTCCGGGCCCTTGCGGCCAGTGCTGGCGAAATTTGCCAGTTACGGGGTAGAGCGCTTGCATGTGCTCTCGTATCAGGAAATCCCGGATAACAAACAGATCACGATAGTCGCCTCTGTGGGCCAGTAAAGCTTGCGGAGCAACGCGGTCAGCCAGAGACGGCTTGCCGGTGGAGGATGAGGCATCATGAAAGTACAGCGGTTTTTTGCGAAATCCATGGCCGAGGCCCTGAAACAGGTCAGTCATGAAATGGGTCCCGATGCCGTGATTCTGTCCAATCGCCGGGTGGACGGAGGTGTCGAAATTGTGACAGCCCTGGATTATGACGAAAATATGGCGCGTCAACGTCTTGGCGAAAAGGCGGCGCAGGCCACCAACGGTTCAAGATTGGCGGAAATGCAGGCCGACCAGCATCGTCAGCTGGAGCAAGAGCTGGATCGCTCACGCAGCAGGATTCGTGAAGTTCGTGAAAAGCGGGCCAATGTCGGCTCGGAATTCAGTCGAGGTATCGGTAATGACCATGCCGGCGCGGCGCCCGCTGATAACGTGTTTGGTTCATTCAGTGACGGCCCGAAGGCGTCGGGGCCGAGCGCCAATCCTGCCCAGGGCAGCTATTCGGATGAGCTTGCCAGCATGCGAGCGGAAATCAGTTCGCTCAGAGAGCTGGTCAGTGGCCGTGAGTCTGCATCAGCGCCGGCCCCGGCCAATGCCTCCAACGCCGTGCAGCAGAGACTGGCCGAGCGACTGCAAGAGTTTGGTCTCAGCACCGAGCTTTCGGTGTCGGTGTCCCGTCAGCATCGGACCGGTCGTCTTGAGGATGGCTGGAAGCAGTCCCTGAAAATGCTGGCTACCGGTGTCAGAACTGCGCGCGAGCATTGGCTTGAAGCTGGCGGAGTCTATGCACTGGTCGGGCCTACCGGCTCTGGTAAAACGACCACCATTGGCAAGCTGGCGGCTCGCTATGTTCTGGAACACGGGCCGGACTCGCTGGCACTGGTCACCACGGATCGCTATCGCGTAGCGGCCCATGAGCAGCTTTTTGTGTTCGGTCGTATTCTCAATGTGCCGGTCCGTGTGGTCGACGAGAGCCACTCCCTCGACGACATCCTCGATGAATTATCCGATCGCCACCTGGTGTTGATCGATACCGCGGGGCTGACCAGTTCGGATCGCGGCTATCAGGAACAGCTGGCAGAGTTGGCCCGCAGCGATCACAATATCCGTACTCATCTTGTGGTGTCAGCCACCAGTCAGCCACGTATCATGAAATCCGTGTGGCATTGCTATAAGATGGCAAACCTTGCCGGCTGCGTCATGACCAAGATTGATGAAGCCCTTACCCTGGGTGAATCCCTCGGTTTTGTGATGGAAACCGGCTTGCCGGTGGCCTGGTACACAGACGGCCAGAAGATTCCGGAAGATCTGCACCGGGCGGAGGCAATTCCCCTGGTGCGAATGGGCGTAGAGCGTCTGAAGGCGCAGCAACACAGTCAGGGTGTTGCGGAAGGGGCCTGAGGCTCGGTGCATAAAGGCGCAGCAGGTGTTTACCAACCTGCGCCGACACAAGAACGCAGTAAGAGACTGAAAACAGTATGAGCAGATCGCATCAGGTTCAGGTGATTGCAGTTACCGGAGGCAAAGGTGGTGTCGGTAAAAGTAATGTGTCCGTCAACCTTGGTATCGCGCTGGCCCAGAAGGGCAGGCGAGTGGTTTTGCTGGACGCTGACCTCGGTCTCGCAAACATTGATGTACTGTTGGGCATCACCGCCAACCGCAATATTCACGATGTGTTGAACGGTGACTGTGATCTCAAGGATGTGCTGGTCAATGGCCCCGGTGGTATCAAGATTGTACCGGCGTCTTCCGGCACCCAGCGTATGACCCAGCTAAGCTCGATGGAACATGCCGGGCTGATCAACGCCTTCAGTGAGTTGGGCGACCAGATTGACGTGCTGATTGTCGATACGGCGGCTGGCATTTCCGAGGGTGTGGTCAGTTTTCTCCGGGCATCGCAGGAACTGCTGCTGGTGGTCTGTGATGAGCCCACCTCCATCACCGACGCCTATGCCCTGATCAAATTGATGAATCGTGACTACGGCACGGATCGCTTCCGCATTCTGGCAAACCAGGTGCGTAACGAGCAGGAAGGTCGGCATCTGTATGAAAAACTGACTCGTGTCACCGAGCGTTTTCTCGATGTGGCACTACAATACGTAGGTATCGTGCCTTACGACGAAGCCGTGAAAAAAGCGGTACAGCGACAGCGGGCGGTTCTTGAAGCCTATCCCCGAGCCAAAGCGTCACTGGCGATTCGGGCGCTGGCGGATAAAGTGGACAGCTGGCCGCTACCTTCCTCTCCCAGGGGACACCTCGAGTTCTTTGTGGAGCGGCTCGTCGAAGTCTGATCTGAATCCAGTCCTATAAGAAAACCGGATACATGACATTGGCGAAAAATCTGGGAATCTATCATCAGGCCGGCGCAAAAGGCGCTTCATCACTTGTTGAAGAGCATGCGCCGCTGGTCAAGAAAATCGCCCTTCATCTGATGGCCCGTCTACCGGCCTCGGTACAGCTCGAAGACCTCATGCAAGCTGGCATGATCGGTTTGCTGGAAGCTGCGCAACGTTATTCCTCAGGCAAAGGCGCCACCTTTGAAACCTACGCGGGCATCCGCATACGTGGAGCCATGGTTGATGAGATTCGCAAGGGTGACTGGGTGCCACGTTCGGTACACCGCAATTCCCGGCGGATCGCGGCTGCGATCAAGACAGTCGAAGATCGTAATGGCCGAGAGGCGCAGGATGCAGACGTTGCCGAAGAACTGGGTATCGGGCTGTCGGAATATCATGCTTCTCTGGCTGATGCCAACAGCGGTCGACTTTTTAGTCTCGATGAGCTCAATGAATCCGGAGAGCTGCCGATACAAGAAACAGAGGCCAGTGATAATCCGCTGGATGGCTTTGCAATAGGAGCCTTTCAGAAGAGCCTGGCAGCGGCCATTGAAGCGCTTCCGGAGCGGGAAAAACTGGTACTGAGCCTGTATTACCAGGAGGAACTCAACCTCAAGGAAATAGGCGCAGTGCTTGGAGTCAGTGAAAGCCGTGTCAGCCAGATTCACAGTCAGGCGGCGCTGCGCCTGAGGGGACGCTTGTCCGACTGGCGTAACGATGACGCATAATAGACAGGAGCCTTCTGTTGCGGTGGCCGGCTCCTGTGTAGATTTTGGTAACCGGCGCTTTACAACGCGGCCAAACACCACACAATAAGCGGTTAAAGCAGCGGCCTGCGAGATTTTAAAGGCTGAATGAAATCCGGGTGTTACTGACTGGAGGTCCCATTGGACAAGAACATGAAAATTCTCATTGTGGATGACTTTTCCACAATGCGACGAATCATCAAGAACCTGCTCCGTGATCTTGGCTTCACCAACACGGATGAAGCCGATGACGGCAACACCGCACTACCGATGCTCAGAAGCGGTAAGTATGACTTTCTGGTGACCGACTGGAACATGCCTGGCATGTCAGGTTTTGATCTTCTCAAAGCGGTGCGGGCCGACGAGAATCTGAAGAACTTGCCGGTCTTGATGGTTACGGCTGAGGCCAAGCGCGATCAGATCGTTGCCGCGGCCCAGGCCGGCGTCAACGGCTATGTGGTCAAACCGTTCACGGCGGCCGTGCTGAAGGAAAAGATTGAGAAAATCTTCGAGCGAATCCAGTAACCAGAGGTCGGATGGCTGTCATGAGTGACAATAAAGAAAACCATCAGGGCCTTGATCCGGAGGTGATCGACAAACTTCGGCAACAGAGTTCGGACTTGGCCGAAAGCATCAGCTCTGGCAATCATGCCCGCGCGATGTCCGTGATCAATGATTTGAGTGAGGTACGAGACCAGAGCCTTTACAGGGAAGTGGGACGCCTGACCCGGAGCCTGCACGAGGCTATCCGGAATTTCCAGATAGATCCCCGCAGTGTGGAGCAGAAAGAAGCGCTGTCGAAAATGTCGGACGCCTCAGACCGCCTGGCCTATGTGGTCCAGATGACCAGCCAGGCGGCCAACCGGACTATGGACTTGGTGGAAGTGAGCATGCCGGTGGCTCACACCATGCGGGATGAGGCCACCGCTTTGCATTTAGAGTGGCAAAGGTTGCGCCGACGCGAAATGGCGCCCGCCGAATTCCGGGAGCTCTACGGCAGGATTGATCGGTTTTTTGCAGCGCTGACCACCGATTCTGACATGCTCTACAACAACCTGTCGGAAATTCTGTTGGCGCAAGATTTTCAAGACCTTACGGGGCAGGTGATCCAGAAGGTCACCGCCCTGGTCAAGGAAATGGAAGAAAACTTGCTGGGTCTGGTGGTCATGGCCAGTCACGTTGACCAATTGACCGGCACAGTACATCAGCTTGAAGAAAAAGAAGAGTCTGCCGAACAAGGGGTAGGCCCACAGATCAAGGCTGAAGAACGGGAAGATGTAGTGTCGGGACAGGACGATGTCGATGACCTTTTGTCCAGTCTCGGTTTCTGAACGATGAAGAGGGTGACGCATGGCCTTTGATGCCGACGAAGAGATCCTGCAGGACTTTCTGGTTGAAGCCGGCGAGATTCTCGAAAAGCTGTCTGAGCAGCTGGTAGACCTGGAGCAGCATCCGGATGACAGTAACCTGCTCAATGCCATCTTCCGTGGTTTTCACACGGTAAAAGGCGGTGCCGGGTTCCTGCAGCTGGAGGCACTGGTCAACTGCTGTCACTCTGCTGAAAACGTGTTTGATATCCTGCGTAATCACAAGCGCAAGGTGACCCCTGAGCTGATGGATGTGGTGCTAGAGGCTTTGGACTACGTCAACACCATGTTCGATCAGGTGCGTAACCAGGAAGAGCCGACACCGGCTCCGGATCAACTGATTGCCGCCCTGGATAACTTGGCCAAACCTGAGGCAGAAGCTGCTGCGCCAGCTCAAGCCGCGAACCATCCCGAGCCGATGGCTGACACTTCCTCGGCAGGAGGCGATTCCGGCGACATCACAGACGAAGAATTCGAACGGTTGCTGGACGCACTCGCTGACGAGAAAAGCGCTGAAAAAACGGCCACCACTTCATCAGAGCCACCGGTTGCCAACGATCAAAGCTCGGGCAGTGACGATATTTCCGATGATGAATTCGAGGCCTTGCTTGATCAACTGCATGGTAAGGGTCAGTTTGCCGGGCCGCTGGCTGTTGAAAGTGGCGAAACAGAGGGCTCCGATAAAGAGAGGGCACAGACCGAGAAATCGGGTGGTGACCCGGAGCTGATCTCTGACGATGAATTTGAAAACCTGCTGGATGAACTGCACGGCAAGGGCAAAAGCCCGGTTGTGTCGGATGCTCAGCCGGAACCCGCACCGGACGACAAGCCCGAGGCAAGCGCCAAGCCTCGGCCTGAGCCGGCAAAGCCGGAACCTGCCAGCAAGCCGGCCGCTCCGGTCACGCCCGCTACGCCACCTCGGGATGCCGCCCCGGTTGCGGAAACCACCGTCCGGGTGGATACCAAGCGTCTCGACGACATTATGAACATGGTGGGTGAGCTGGTGCTGGTCAGAAACCGCTTGCAGCGCCTCGGTTCCGAAAGTGAAGACGAACACATGCACAAGGCGGTCGGCAACCTGGATGTGGTGACCACCGATTTGCAGGCTGCGGTGATGCAAACCCGCATGCAGCCGATCAAGAAGGTCTTTGGCCGGTTCCCCCGAGTGGTGCGGGATCTGGCTCGTGGTCTCAAGAAAGAAATCAACCTGGTCATGCACGGTGAAGAAACCGATCTCGACAAGAATCTGGTTGAAGCCCTGTCAGACCCGCTGGTTCACCTGGTACGCAATTCCGTGGATCACGGTATTGAAGGCCCGGATGTTCGGGAACAAGCCGGCAAACCGCGGGCAGGCACAGTAACTCTGTCGGCTGAGCAGGAGGGCGATCACATCCTGTTGTCCATCACCGACGATGGCGCCGGCATGGATCCGGACGTTCTGCGCCGCAAAGCGGTGGAAAAAGGCCTGTATGACCAGGACGCTGCAGAACGGCTGAGCAATAACGAATGCTTTAACCTGATCTTTGCGGCCGGCTTCTCCACTAAGGAACAGATATCCGATGTGTCCGGTCGTGGTGTCGGTATGGATGTGGTCAAGACCAAAATCGGCCAGCTCAACGGCCAGATCACGATTGAATCTGAGCAGGGTAAGGGCACCAGCATCATCATCAAGGTGCCGCTGACCCTGGCCATCATGCCGACCCTGATGATCATGTTGGGGGATCAGTCCTTTGCCTTGCCGTTGGTGAATGTGGTGGAGATTTTCCATCTGGACCTGACCAAGACCAACATCGTTGATGGCCGTGAGTGCATCGTGGTGCGCGACAAGGTGTTCCCGCTGTTTCACGTCAAGCGCTGGTTGATCAAAGGCGAGGCAGCTTATCAAGAGCCGGAGAATGCCCATGTGGTTATTGTGGCCATGGGCACCAGGCAGGTCGGCTTTGTGGTCGATCAGCTGGTCGGTCAGGAAGAGGTGGTGATCAAGCCTCTGGGCCGGGCACTGCAGGGTACGCCAGGTATGGCCGGTGCCACCATCACCGGTGATGGCCGAATTGCGTTGATTATTGATGTGCCAAGTCTTCTGCAGCATTACGGTTAAAGTAGCCGGCAGGAGGTTCCCGGTTTTTTAGGAGAAATGGATGACAGTTTCTGTCCTGGTCGTTGATGATTCAGGCTTTTTTCGAAAACGGCTGACGGAAATTCTAACCGCGTCTGGTCAGATCAAGGTCGTCGGTGCGGCCACCAACGGCCGGGAAGGTGTCGAGCTGGCTGAAAAGCTGCGCCCGGATGTGATCACGATGGACTACGAAATGCCGGTTATGGATGGCATATCGGCAGTCCGTGAAATCATGAAAAAGCACCCGATCCCGGTGTTGATGTTTTCCTCGCTGACCTACGAAGGCGCCAGGGTTACGCTGGATGCACTGGAAGCCGGCGCGGTCGACTTCCTGCCCAAAAACTTTGAAGAAATTGCCCGGGACACCAGTCAGCTTCAGAAGATTCTGATAGACAGGATTCTGGACGTTGCCGGCAGTAAACCCCGCCACTCCTCACCAGTGTCAGCGCCAAAACCGGTGCCCCGGGTGAATGCCCAGAGATCGTCGGTAGCCCGGCCCCTCGAACGGCCTACTCATGAACGACCAAGGTTAAGCGAGCGACGGGCAGAGCCGGCGAAAGAGCCTGAAGCGCCAAGGCGACCCTCCAGAAAAACCCCTGCCAAGCATTACAGCGTGGTCGCGATCGGCACCTCCACCGGTGGGCCGGTGGCCTTGCAGAAAGTTCTGGTGGCGTTGCCCGCATCCTTCCCTGCGCCGCTGGTGCTGGTCCAGCATATGCCGGCGAGTTTCACCCCAGCTTTTGCCGAACGCCTGAACAAACTGTGCAATATCGAAGTGCGGCAGGCGGAAGATGGCGATTTGTTGCGGCCCGGGCTGGCGCTGCTCGCTCCCGGCGGCAAGCAGATGATGATTGAAAACCGAGGTGGTCAGGGCCGTATCCGGATACTTCCGGGTGATGAACGCCTTAACTACAAACCTTGTGCCGACGTTACTTTTGGCTCTCTGGCCCGCAGTTTTCCGGGCAAGACTCTTGGCGTTATTCTTACCGGCATGGGGGCCGACGGCAAGGAGGGTTGCCGGATGATGAAACAGTCCGGTTCGGCAATCTGGTCCCAGGATGAAAAAACCTCGGTGATCTATGGCATGCCGATGGCAGTGGCTAAGGCGGGCCTGACCGATGAGGTTCTGCCACTTGAAGAGATTGGTCCCAGGCTGGTTGAAGGCGTGAGCTGATGGACATTCTGAGCCTGCTTGGCATCATCCTCGCCTTTGTCGCGATACTGGGCGGCAACCTGCTTGAAGGCGGGGCAATGGGTTCCTTGTTCAATGCTCCCGCTGGGCTGATTGTCGTTGGTGGCACGCTGGCGGCAACCATCCTGCAAACCTCCTGGCCCATGCTGAAACGCGCATTACGCCAGGTACGTTGGGTATTTGTGCCACCCTATATCAATCTTGAAGACGGTATTGGCAAGGTGATTGACTGGAGCGTCAAGGCCCGCAAGCAGGGCTTGTTGGGGCTTGAAGGCCTGGCCGAGCGGGAGCCGGAGAAGTTTGCCCGCAAAGGTCTGCAACTGCTGGTGGACGGCGCCGAGCCAGAGGCCATTCGCAGCATCATGGAAGTGGACCTGGAATCCCGGGAAGAGCGTGATCTGGAGGCCTCACGCATTTATGAAGCCATGGGTGGCTACTCGCCGACCATCGGCATCATCGGTGCGGTCATGGGGCTGATACAGGTAATGACCAATCTGGAAGACCCTCAGTCCCTGGGCAGCGGCATCGCAACCGCCTTTGTGGCGACTATTTACGGTGTCGCGCTGGCAAACCTGCTGTTTTTTCCCATCGCCAATAAACTGCGCAGCATTATCAAAGAACGCACTCGGTACGAAGATATGATGATCGATGGCATTATTGCCATCGCCGAGGGCGAGAACCCGAAATCCATCGAGCTGAGGCTGCGGGGCTTCCTGCAGTAATCAGAGGCAGGACAGCGTATGCGACGGCGTCGACCATCCCAGGACGACCTTCACAACAAAGAGCGTTGGCTGATTTCCTATGCGGATTTCATCACGCTGCTTTTTGCCTTTTTTGTTGTGATGTACTCGGTGTCGTCGGTGAATGAGGGTAAGTACAAAGTGCTCTCCGAAACCCTCTCCGGCGTATTTAATGCCCCTCAGCGTTCTGTGCAGCCTGTTCAGGTGGGGGAGCAGCCTGCCTTTATTCCGTCTATGTCTGATGCCGGCGTGATTGCGCCGCCGATCGCCGAGGCGCCCCGCGCTCCAGAACTTGACGCCCAGGGCCGGACAGAAGCCCTGAGGGACATGGCGGATCAGCTGGCAATGGAGTTTGATGAGCTGATCAGCCAGGGTGTGGTCAGCCTGGAATCCAGCGAGCAGTGGCTGGAACTCAACCTGCCGAACAGCATGCTGTTCGGCAGCGGCGACGCCGAGCCGCATTACGACGCTTTCCAGGTTATCGAGAAAATTGCTTTGGTGGTGCGCGACCGGGACAACGCTCTCAAGGTCGAAGGCTTCACCGACAATCAGCCCATCCGCACCAACCGGTTTCCGTCCAACTGGGAATTATCCAGCGCTCGGGCCTCTGCCGTTGCCCGCATGCTGATGATGGAAGGTGTGGAGCCAGAGCGCCTGGCCGCCGTTGGCTATGGCCAATACCAGCCGGTGGCCAGAAACGATACTGAAGAGGGCCGGCGCCGGAATCGTCGGGTGGTCCTGCTGATCTCCCGGGACGCCAGTATCCGCGGAGCCATGCGCTGACAAGCTGTTGGCAGCTGCGTATGGCCTATCTGGCACGCTTCCTGTATTAACGTCTGTTTGGAGCCTGCGATCGGCAAAGGTTTGCCGGCCAGGGTCAGTATTCTTCGGTCAAGTTTCCGGCCGGTCTGCCGATAGGGTTAATAGCCGTCGGTCGTTTGGTCGGGCTTATCCATGAGTGGAGTGACAAGAGTGCGTATCTGGGCAGTAGCCAATCAGAAAGGTGGTGTGGGTAAGACAACTTCGGTGGTGGCTTTGGGCGGCCTGCTGGCCGAACGTGGCAAACGTGTACTGGTCGTCGACCTGGACCCCCATGGGTCCCTGACCAGCTGGTTTGGTTATGATCCTGATACCCTCGCGCACAGTGTGTTCGACCTGTTTCAGCATCAGGGCAAGGTGCCCGAGGGGCTGCCTGCCCAGTTGATCACTGAAACCAGCCACCAGGGCTTGTCGCTGTTGCCTGCCAGTACCGCTCTGGCCACGCTGGAGCGACGTATGATTGGCGTGGAAGGCATGGGATTGATCATTTCCCGTGCCCTGGCGCAGCTATGGGATGATTTTGACTATGTAATCCTGGATAACACGCCGTCGCTGGGTGTGCTCATGGTGAATGCCCTGGCCGCCGCTCAGCATCTTATTATTCCGGTACAGACCGAGTTTCTGGCCATTAAAGGCCTTGAGCGGATGCTGCACACCCTGCAGATGATCATGCGTTCCCAGAAGAACGAGTTGTCTTACACCATCGTGCCGACCTTGTACGACCGTCGTACCCAGGCGTCGGTAAAAAGCCTGAATCAGTTGCGCAAAACCTATCAGGACAGCCTCTGGCGTTTTGCCATTCCCGTCGACACCAAGTTCCGGGACGCCAGCCAGGCCGGGGTTATTCCGTCAGCCCTGGATGCCGAAACCCACGGGGTCAGAGCCTACCGTCATTTGCTGGACGATGTCCTGGCAATCACGGCGACCGCCAGGGAGCGGAAGCATGGCTGACAAAAAAATGACGCAGCTGGCAGCGCCGGAGGCAGCGATTGCCAGTTATCTGGATGAATTGCTGCACACCGCGACCAGCACTGCCCGGGAAGAGATGCCGGTGTCGGCGCCGCCGGTGCTCAGGGCTGCGCCTGAAGCGAAGCCAGCCAAAGTCATTGAAAAACCGGGACCTCCGGTGCGCGCCGAAGCGCTGGCACAAGCGTCCGAGCAGGTTATCCGGCAGGTCCAGGAACCCGTCACGCAGGCCGCAGAGGCCACCAGAGCCGATGCCGGTAATGCTGAACCGCCGGCGCGCCCGGAATGGTCAGAGGGCCCGTTCGAGTGTCTGATCTTTACGGTTGCCGGTTTGCAGCTGGCGGTGCCATTGGTACTGTTGGGGGCCATCCATCGTATTGAAGAAGAAATCCGGCCGATTCCCGGCAGCCCCCGCTGGTACATGGGGATTCGCCCGGATCGGGACCGCAATTTGCGTGTGGTAGACACGGCGGAGTGGATCATGGCCGGGCGAGTACCCCCGGCGGCCCGCGAAAACTATCGGTTTGTTATCCGTCTGGACGACAGCGAGTGGGGCCTGGCCTGTGATGACGTGGCCCAGTCCTTTACTCTGAAACCGGATCAGGTGCGCTGGCGCACGGCCCGCAGTAAGCGCCCCTGGCTGGCCGGAACGGTTATTGACCACATGTGTGCACTGATTGATGTGCGCGCAATGGCGCACCTGCTGGTGCGTGCCGAGCGGGAACAACACCTGGATCTGAGTTGAGTCGGGGCGGCTCGCCGGAAACGGTACAAATTGGTTACTGAAAGAAACCGTGTCACGCTGGCACGCTTTGTGCCCTTAACTATAGTATTGGGCACTGACGATGAATTTTTGACGATCAGGTTGCCCGCCGGGCAGCCGAGAAGGAGAGAGCGTTATGGCATCCCCGAGCGGACAAGTGAATCAGGCCCATGATGATCAGGTACTGCAGTACGTGACCTTCCGCCTGGATGATGAAACTTACGGCATTAATGTGATGCAGATCCAGGAGGTGCTGCGTTATACCGAGATTGCTCCGGTACCGGGTGCCCCGGATTACGTGCTGGGTATTATCAACCTGCGGGGCAACGTAGTTACTGTTATTGACACTCGTCGGCGCTTTGGCCTGGCGGATGCAGAAGTGACTGACGCCACGCGGATTGTGGTGATGGAATCCTCCAGCCAGGTTATGGGTATTCTGGTGGATTCGGTGGCAGAGGTGGTTTACCTCAAGGCCAGTGAGATTGAAACCGCACCGAACGTGGGGAACGAGGAAAGCGCCAAGTTCATCCAGGGCGTGTGCAACAAGAACGGCGAGCTGATCATTCTCGTCGAATTCGACAAAATGTTGTCAGATAACGAGTGGGCTGAAATCGCATCACTGTAGGGGCCAATCCTCACGCAGAGCTGCCGGTGGACGTCTTTCGTTGTGACCAACAAGGGAGACGTCTGTCATGAGCTTTACCATTCCTTCCTGGCTTCCCTGGAGCCTGACTGCACTCGCCATTGGCTTGGTGTTACTGCAAAGCCTCAGCCATGGCCGGCAGATCAAAGCGCTGCGCGGGTCTCTCAAAGATCGTTGCGACACGCTTGGGCGTGAGCTCCACGCCACTACAAGCGGCAGCATGGGGGTAGGGCAGCGGCTGGTCGCCTGTGAGCGCCAGCTGCATGAATTGCGCAACTCCCTGGACGAAATGCGCCAGAACGACCCCCTGCGGATTTCTTACGATGAGGCCGCTCGACTGGTTGATCTTGGTGCCGATATCGACGATCTTATGAATACTTGCGGGATTTCCCGCCCCGAGGCCGAGCTGGTTTCAGCCCTGAAGAAACGTCAGGCGGCCTGATCCGAGGATGTAACGGACGCCGCTGAATGAAAACACTCTATCCGAGGGCCATTGAGGCCCTCAATGCTGTAGCCCGGCAGGATTTTGTCTCCGGTGCGGATCTTGGCCCTTCCATTACCGGGCACTCCATTCCCCGGGAAGAAACCGTCCAACACTTGCTGGCGCTGTGCCCGGAGATCGAGCCGGACCACGTGGTCATGCATGTGGGCGGCGGGTCTGGCTACCTCACTGCGGTACTGGCCGAGCTGGCGCACCGGGTACTTTATGTTGAGCGCAATCCCGTCGTGGCCGAGAAAGCCCGGGAGCGCTTCTTCAAGTCCGGCAAGCACAACGTCGAGGTGATCACCGCCACCGTTGGTGAAGGTGTGCCGGCGGATGAGCTCTGTGATCTGATCATCTGCACCACCTTTCTGACCGACCCTTCAGTGCTGATCACTTCCATGCGCGATAGCGCCAAGCTGGTGTGTCTCGAAGGTCGGGCCGGTCCGGTGCCCAGTCTGGCGATGTTCCAGCGCAGTGGCATCAAACTCGAAAGACTGAGAACCCTGGGCTGGCTCGACTTCAACCGCAACGCTGAGCAGATCCTGATTGACCTGGGGCTGGTTACTGATGTCGTGCTGGCGCAGGCACGGCTGGAGGCGGCAGGAAAGAACGAGCGGGTTCTGGATGTGGTCAGGCGCAAACAGAATCTTGAAGAGATTGACCTGTATCGATCTCTGGCTCAGCAGCGCGGCATGATCTTCACCGATGCCGACGAAGTGCTGGGCAGCCTCCAGCCCGAGTTGTTCCGGCGCTTCTCCCGCACCTTCCTGGACCTGTCACGAATGATTCCGGTAGGCGAAGCAGACGGCAGCCTGACGGTGGTCACCGACGACCCTGACGCTCACACCGATCAGCTTGAGCGGCTGACACCCAATCACAAAATCACCTGCTTGCTGGTGACACCGACAGATTTCCGCAGAATCTGGTCGGCGCTGGACCTGACCGTCAAAGGCAGCCGATTTGCCGCGGAACATGGCAAAACCCTGCCTCAGAATGACGAGAACCGTACCAGCGATTTGCTCGGTGAAGACCGGGGTAACAAAAATATCAGTCCTTACCTGGTCTCGGTGTACGAGGCAATCCTGTTGGATGCGGTCAGTGAAAAAGCCAGCGATATTCACATCGAACAATACGAGGACCGGGTTCGCATCCGGCTCAGGGTTGATGGCGATCTGCACGATCTGCCCCAGTACCAGTTGTCCACCCGGGAAATCCGGGGTGTTATCAACGTCATCAAACTGCGCGCGGAACTCAACATCGCGGAGCATCGTTTGCCCCAGGGTGGTCGCTCCCGTCTTCAGCTGGGTGATACCTCCTATGATCTGAGGATCCAGACCCAGCCGTCGTTGCACGGCGAAAACGCCATCATCCGGTTGTTGCCCCAGACCGGCAGGGCCATGACCATCGCTGAATTGGGGATGTCGCCGGCCATAGGTGCCCGATATCAGCGCCTCCTGGATAACCCGGCGGGTCTGGTGCTGGTGGTCGGGCCGACTGGCTCGGGAAAATCCACCACTCTTTATGCTGGCTTGCAGACTCTGGCCGATGACGGTCGCCGTAAGGTGATCACGGTCGAAGACCCCATCGAGTACTCCATCGAAAATATCCAGCAGACCCGGGTGCGCTCGGAAATCGGTTTCAGCTTTGCCGATGCCATGCGGTCATTCGTGCGGGAAGATCCGGACGTCATCCTGATAGGCGAAGTTCGTGATCAGGAAACCGCACTGGAAGCGATTCGCGCGTCGCAGACCGGTCATGTGGTGCTGTCCACGCTGCATTGTAACGACGCGGTGGATTCGTTGCAGCGCCTGTTCGATCTGGGCGTCCACCCCAACTCCATTGCCGGTGAGCTGCTGGCAGTGATTGCTCAGCGCCTGGCAAAGCGTATCTGCAAGCACTGTCGTAAACCGGCCAAGCCTGATCCGGCGATTCTGGCCGAGGTGTTTCCTGACGGCGCTCCGGCCAATTTCCGGTGCTTTGCCGGTGAGGGCTGTGACAAATGTAATGGCCGGGGCACTCAAGGCCGGGTTGGCATCGTCGAATACATGGAGGTCGATACCGATATTCGAAACGCCATTTCCAGTCAGCCGCCGATCGGTGAGTTGCGTTGGCGAGCTCTGGATGCCGGTCTGGTTACCATGAGAGACAGTGCATTGGATCATGTCATCGAAGGCATTATTCCGTTGTCGGAACTGCCGCGCATTCTCCCCAGAGAGCGTATGGCACCGGAAGTTCGTGGTGGCCGCAGGAGTCATGAATGAAACACAGCAAAGCTACAACCCGCTCTGCTCAGCGGGAGCCGGCCGAAGCAACCTACCGGGAGGAACTCGACAAACTGATGTCGATGGACCCCGGCCCGGTCCCGCCCGGCTGGCAGATGTCACCGCGTGGTGTCGAAAAGTTTCTGCTTGGTGACGAAAAACTGGGCATCGAACGCAAATTCGTGGCCGATCGTGCCATGGTGGTGCGCATCATTATTTCGCTCTGTACCAGCCGGGGCTGCCTGCTGGTGGGCGAGCCTGGCACGGCAAAATCTTGGCTGTCGGAGCTTCTGGCGGCGGCCATCTCGGGCAATTCCACGCTGACCCTGCAGGGGGGTGCGATCAGTCAGGTCAGCCAGCTCCTGTATAGCTGGAATGAAGCTATCCTGCACACCGAGGGGCCGACTCGCAAAGCTCTGGTGCCGACCCCCTTGCTCAGAGGCATGATGGAAGGGCGACTGGTCCGGTTCGAGGAGATCGCTCGATGCCCTCAGGCCTTGCAGGACGCCTTGCTGTCGGTGTTATCCGACAGGGTGGTGGTGATTCCTGAGTTGCCGGGTGACGACGGCGTGATTCTGGCACAGCAGGGGTTCAATCTGGTGGCCACCTCAAACAGTGTCGACGAAGGCGTTCACCGTATGAGTGCTGCCTTGAAGCGGCGGATGAATTTTGAGGAGATTCGGCCGATTCGCCAGCTGGCTGACGAGATTGAGGTGGTGTTGCGAGAGGTTGCCAAAGCCAACCGGCGTGCCGGTATCGAGGTCGCGTTGGAGTTGTCGGTGGTTGAAGTGCTGGTGACGCTGTTTCACGAGTTGCGCAACGGCCAGACCCTCGACGGCAGAAGCACCGACCGGCTCGCGGGGGCCGCGCTATCAACGGCCGAAGCAGTCTCCGTTGCCCATGCTGCAAGCCTGAATGCCTGGTATTACGGGGGCGGGGCGATGACTGTGGAGCACCTGATGCATCACATCATCGGCTCAGCGTTAAAAGATCAGCCAGACGACCGTCGCCGTCTGAAACACTATTTTGAAACCGCCGTTGCTCCGCGCAAAGGCGAGCACTGGCGGCAGGTCTGGGCTCTGCGCTCACTGATCAACTGATGGCTCGTCGGCGGCGGGCCGGGCATCTCCGGGTGTCCGGCCTCGAATGTGAAAGGCGAAGGCCAGAATTTCCGCAATCACCCGGTACAGCTCTTCCGGAATTTCGTCATTCAGTGACAGCCGGGCCAGAATGCCCGCCAGTTCGGCATTTTCGTAAAGCGGGACGTCATGCTCTCTGGCAATCCGGATAATTTCCTCGGCCAGTTCCCAGGTTCCGGTTGCTGTAATCACGGGCGCGCGCTCGCCATCGTATTTCAGGGCAACCGCGGCCGGGGTGTCTGTGTGCTTCTGTGTCATGCCTTGGTGTCCACCAGTCGGTGCTCCAGTCGGGTTTGGGTCTGCTGCGGGCTGCCTCGCCGGCAGTCCAGGTCTTTCACCTCAAGACCCAGATCGGTCAAACTTTGCCGCAGTAAGGGCAGCTCCTGATGCACCTGTCTCAGGGTCGATTGCTTCTCTGCCCACACCTGGGCGCTGACCGACGGGTACCGAAACGACACGTCGAAGTGCAGCGGCCCCGCCTGATCCAGGTCCATCGACAGGGATAAGCGCCATTCACTGATGGCAGATCGTTCGCGCCGGCCCGGGGTTTCTTCGTCGTGCCGGTATTGTTCCAGTCGGAGCTGGGCGATCCTTGGCTCCTGTTGCGGAGTAACCCAGGGCAATTCGATCAGTAGCGTGTTGGTGGGCGTGCCGGGTTCGGCGCCGGCCCTCGCGGTCAGCACCTGGCTATGTAACTGGTTAACCGTAATCCGGTTCAGCATGCCGGCAAGCAGGCGCAGGGTTTGCCCGACCGAGGTTGCCTCGCTGCTGCCTTGCGGTTGTGCTGAGCTGGGCTGAGGGAACTGAAGGGGCGCTTGCATCAGGTCATGACTGGCCAGTGGCGTTAACCGGTTGAACTGCTCTGCGCCCTGTCCCTGTGCCGCCAGTAGCGTGCTGACAATGCGTGCCAGCGACAGTTTCAGGTCGGGCAGCGTGTTGGCGGCCTGCCCGGACTGCAGCAGTCTGGATTCTGCGAAAACGCCGCTTTCAGACAACCATTGCCGGACTTGCTGGGGTACACCGTCGGTCTTGCCAACACCTGGAGGCAAGCCGTCAGATTTTATCAACTGGCTCATCAAGGTTTGAAGATTTTCCCGGGCAGCGGTGGGCAACGGCTGGGCCAAGTTTTGCGACGGCGACTGCCCGGGTTGTGGCGCGGGTTTCAAGCCTGTGGTTATGGTCTGTAATAACTGCGACAGGCCGGTTTGCAGATTTTGTTGCCAGGGCAGGCGCTGGGCCAGGGCCCGGGCAATGCTGGCATCTTGTCCAGGGGCCAGTTTGCCCATCAATTGCAGTTCATTGCCGGCCCGCATCACCTTGATCAAGTCACCGACGGACAGCTCGGGGGGCTTGATTCCGGCGGACACCGCCAGGCTCTGGCCTCTTAACTCCAGTAATAGCTCATGCCCGCCCCCTTTTTGCTGCAGAATCTCTGCGACTCGCGCCAGTGCGGTTTCATTATTGCTCAGGCGCAGCTGTGCCAATTGTTGTTGGGCAGATTGGAGCGGATCAGGTCGTTGTGCAGAGGCGCCACTCTCGCGGAGCCCGGCGTTGGCCTGACCGGTGTTGTTCCGGCTTGGGGGTAAGTCCGGAGTTGGGATCGGGGGTTGTCCGCCGTTCAGTTTCATTGTCATTCATTTGATATCGGGCAAGAGTATTCCAGGGCCGCTTTCGTTATAATACGCCGCGTCGGTAACGAATGCCTCGATTAGATGTTGGCACGTGCGTGACCTTCGCCCATACACCCGATGCCTGCTGCGCATCCTTCGTCCTGACATGGGGCCATGATGTCCGAGCCTTTACTACAGGCGGTTGATCTCGAGTGTGAACGGGATGAGCGCCTGTTGCTCCAGAATTTGTCGTTTTCCATAGTGCCCGGTACCTTGACCCGTGTCGAGGGCGAGAATGGTTCTGGCAAAACCACTCTGTTGCGCATTCTAGCGGGCCTGAACGATGCCTGGACCGGTGAATTGCTCTGGTGTGGTAAGCCCCGGGCCCACGATCGTGAATCCTTTCACCGTAATACCTTGTACCTGGGGCATCGTCCCGGCATCAAACCGTTGTTGACGCCTATGGAAAATCTGCGTGCGCTGATGGCGGGTCGTCGTCCGGTGAATGACGACGTATTGGCGCAGGCACTGGCAGGCACCGGGTTGGCCGGATATGAGAACGTGCCCTGCCGGAACCTGTCTGCTGGCCAGCAGCGCAGAGTCGCGTTGGCGCGATTACTGGTTGCGGACGAACCCCTGTGGCTGCTCGATGAAGTGTTCACGGCAATTGATGCGGAAGGTGTCAAAGCCATTGAGGCTCTGTTGCAGCAAAGAGCGGCTGAGGGTGGTGCGGTGCTGGTGACTACTCATCACGATCTGCAGGTACCGGGTATGCGGCGCATCGTCCTTGGCGGAGGGCGGGGCAATGAATAGTGCGGGTCGGGCGCTGGTCAAGCCGGTAGAGCAGGGGGTGGGTGTCTTCAGCGCGATGCTGGCGGTGTTTGCCCGTGACGTACGAGTGGCGTTCCGGCAGCGGCAGGATTTGCTGAACCCTCTGTTGTTTTTTGTCATGGTGGTAACGCTGTTTCCTTTGGGCGTGAGTCCGGAGGTGTCGTTTCTGCAGCAGTCCGGTGCAGGCATCCTGTGGGTCGCGGCCTTGTTGGCGGTTTTGTTATCCCTTGATCACCTGTTCCGGCATGACTTTGACGATGGCACCCTTGAGCAGCTAGTGCTGCAACCGCAGCCTCTGTTTCTGCTGATCCTGGCGAAAACGCTGGCGCACTGGATGCTCACCGGCTTGCCGCTGGTGATTTTGTCTCCGGTTCTGGGGGTAATGGTGCATCTTGACGGGAACTCTATTGCAATTCTGTGTCTAACGCTGCTGATCGGCACACCGGTACTCAGCCTGATCGGTTCTATCGGTGCCGCGTTAACTCTGGGATTGCGCTCTGCGGGCGTGCTCTTGTCATTGCTGATTATTCCGCTGTACATTCCTGTGCTGATTTTTGGTACCGGAACCGTGGCAGCCGCCGCCGAGGGTGCGCCCGTGGGTGGCTATCTGGCGCTGATGGGGGCATTTCTGGTGCTTGCGCTGACCCTCGCGCCGTTTGCCTCAGCCGCAGCGCTGCGGATCAGCATGTCCAACAGTTAACGGCCCGGGTGATCCCGCGGGTTAAACGAACAGTAAACAGCAAGACGGTGACTGACTGATGTGGCAATTTTTTCACAAGCTGGGTTCTCCCAAGTGGTTCTTCGGGATTGCAACCCGGTTTATGCCCTGGCTGCTGGCCGGTGGGTTGCTTCTGCTGGCTGCGGGTCTGATCTGGGGTCTGGCCTTTGCACCCAAAGATTACCTTCAAGGTAATAGTTACCGGATTATTTTTATTCATGTACCCAGCGCCTTTCTGGCCCAGTCCATCTACATCAGTATGGCGGTGGCCGCGGTGGTGACTCTGGTCTGGCGCATGAAGCTGGCGGATGTCTTTGTCAAAGCGATTGCGCCCGTTGGTTTGTTGTTTACCTTTCTTGCTCTGTTCACCGGTGCGATCTGGGGCAAGCCGACCTGGGGCACCTGGTGGGTGTGGGATGCGCGGCTGACCGCCATGCTGATCCTGCTGTTTCTTTATGGCGGCGTGATTGCGCTGGATCGCGCGATCAACGACGAAAAATCCGCGGCCCGGGCGGTCGCTGTGCTAGTGCTGGTGGGGGTAGTGAATATCCCCATTATCAAATACTCCGTAGACTGGTGGAATACACTCCATCAGCCGGCCACGTTCAAACTGACCGAGAAGCCGACCATGCCCATGGAAATGTGGCTGCCGCTGTTACTCTCGGTGCTGGGACTCTATTTGCTGTTCGGTTGGCTGGCTTGCATCCGGATGAAAACCGAAATTCTGGTTCGGGAGCAGAGAACCCGGTGGGTCAGAGAACTGGTCTTGGCAGGAAGGAAGTAACCAATGGCGTTTGATTCGTTCTCAGCCTTTATCGCTATGGAAGGTCATGGGCCTTACGTTTGGGCGTGTTATGCGGTCTTTGTGGTGTTGCTCGCCGGTTTGATGGTGTGGTCGGTGAAACGCAATCAATCGGTGCTCGGCGCTTGCCAACGCCGATATGAAACTGACGCAAAGACCTCAGGACAGACCACTCGCAAGGCGCCGGCAACCTTTACCCGTGTTGAAATTTCTCAGGACTGAAAAGCAGGTAACTCATGCATCCGATTCGTAAAAAGCGCTTGACCATCGTGTTGTTCCTGGTTGCCGGCCTTGCCATAGCCGTGGGCCTGACAACCTATGCGCTGCGTCAGAACATCAATCTGTTCTATGATCCCAGCGAGATTGCCGCGGGCAATGTGCCGGTGGATGTTCGCATTCGTGCTGGTGGAATGGTGGAGGAGGGCAGCGTAATTCGTGATCCGGAAAGTCTGAAGGTCGAGTTCCGGGTTACCGATTTTTCTGCATCTGTACCCATGGAATATGTCGGCATCTTGCCAGACCTGTTCGCTGAAGGTCAGGGCATTGTCGCCATGGGCCGCATGGATGCCAGCGGGCGCTTTATTGCTGATCAGGTGCTGGCAAAGCATGATGAACAATACATGCCACCGGAAGTAGCCGACGCGCTTGAACGTGCGTCGAAGGGCCAGCACAAAGCGGCCGATGCGCAAAAAGCAGCGGAATCCACCGCCTACTAAACCTTTGCACCATTCCCCTGCTGGAGGAACCCGATGTATCCGGAACTCGGACAGCTTGCACTGATAATCGCGCTGTTGCTGGCAGTACTTCTCTCTGTTGTCCCGCTGGCCGGGGCACTGACCGGCCGTGACAGCCTTCAGGCGTTCGCCCGCCCCCTGTCGACCGGTATGTTTGTGTTTACCGCATTGTCGTTTGCGGTGCTGACTCACGCATTCATGGTGGATGACTTCTCGGTAGCTTATGTCGCCAATAACAGCAACAGTATGCTGCCCTGGTATTACAAGTTCAGCGCGGTCTGGGGCGGCCATGAAGGTTCCCTGCTGCTGTGGATTCTGATGCTGGCAGGCTGGACCCTGGCGGTGGCTGTGTTCAGCCGAAAACTGCCGTCGGTGATGGTGTCACAGGTCTTGTCTGTTCTGGGCATGATCTGCGTCGGGTTTTTTCTTTTTATTGTTATTACCTCCAACCCGTTCGAGCGCATTTTGCCGAACATTCCGGCTGATGGCCGAGACTTGAATCCGCTGCTGCAGGACATCGGCCTGATTCTGCACCCGCCCATGTTGTATATGGGTTACGTGGGCTTCTCGGTTGCCTTTGCCTTTGCTATCGCTGCGCTGATCAATGGCAAGCTTGACGCCGCCTGGGCCCGTTGGTCACGACCCTGGACGACGGTTGCCTGGTCTTTTTTGACGATCGGCATCGCCTTGGGCAGTTGGTGGGCCTATTACGAGCTTGGCTGGGGCGGCTGGTGGTTCTGGGATCCGGTCGAAAACGCTTCCTTGCTGCCGTGGCTGTCGGGTACCGCGTTGATGCACTCATTGGCGGTGACTGAAAAGCGCGGTGTCTTCAAAAGCTGGACCGTATTACTGGCCATTGTCACCTTTTCCCTGAGTCTGCTTGGGGCCTTCTTGGTGCGGTCGGGCGTTCTGACATCCGTGCATTCCTTTGCCGCCGACCCGGAGCGGGGCTCATTCCTGCTTGCCTTGCTGGGTATTACCGTGGTGGCCAGTCTTGTCCTGTACGCGTTCCGGGCACCGGTAGTCCACGTCCGTGCCCGTTACGATTCCCTGTCGCGGGAAATATTTCTGTTACTGAATAACGTGTTACTGGTGGCGGCCACACTACTGGTCGCAATTGGCACGCTCTATCCGCTGGTTCTGGATTATCTGAACATGGGCAAGCTGTCCATCGGTGAGCCCTTCTTCAACGCCACCTTCAGTCCATTGGCGGTGGCCGCTGGTCTGTTGCTGGGCGCTGGTATCTTCTCACGCTGGAAGAAGACCGACGGTGGCTGGCTTGCCCGTAAGTTGCTGTGGCCATTGGCCGTCAGTGTTGTAGCAACGACTGCCGTGATGTTGATTTATGGCAGCTTTGCGCCCTGGGCTTTCGCCGGTGTGTTTGCCGCAGTCTGGATAACCGTTGCCACGGCGTGGGATCTCTGGGACAAGTCGTCGTCCCGCCGCGGCCGGCTGCATGGTCTGAAGCGCCAGTCGCGCAGCTACTACGGGATGGTGTCTGGTCATCTTGGCCTGGCCATGGTCATTGCCGGTGCAACCGTGGTTTCAAACTACGGCATCGAGAGAGACGTCAGGATGGTTCCGGGCGATTCTGTCATGGTGGGTGACTATCAGGTGGTGTTTAAAAGCATTGGCGACCGTCGGGGTGCCAACTTTACCGCCGAGTACGGTAGTTTTGACGTCTTCCTCGATGGCAAACACGTCTCCGAATTGCACCCGGAAAAACGTCACTACCCGGTCGGTATGAGCGTTATGACCGAAGCCGATATTGATGGTGGTCTGTTCCGTGACGTGTTTATCGCCATCGGTGAGCGCATAACCGATGATGCCTGGGCCATTCGCCTGCAATACAAGCCGTTGGTGCGCTGGCTATGGCTGGGATCGCTGGTCATGGCGATTGGTGGTTTTCTGGCGATTTCGGATAAACGCTACCGGATTCGAGCTCACTCGGAGGCCAAAGTGGCCTCAGCTGGTAATGAAGAAGACGTTGTTGGCGGCAAGCCTGCGGAGGCTGGCACATGAAAAGGCTGACGCTGTTCCTGCCGCTGGTTCTGGCGTTGGCTGTCGGGTTATTCCTGGCGGCAGGGATCGGGAAAGACCCAACCGAACTGGAATCTGCATTGATCGGCAAGCCGGTTCCGGAGTTCAGCCTGGAGAACCTGCGGGAACCCGACCAGACGCTGGACCAATCGCTATTCCATGGCCAGGTGTCACTGCTCAATGTCTGGGCGGAGTGGTGCCCTGCGTGCTGGGATGAACATGAAGATCTGATGTGGCTGGCCAATGAGAAAGGCGTGCGCATCATCGGGCTTAACTACAAAGATCAGAGAGAAAACGCGTTTCGCTTTCTCGGGCGTCTGGGTGACCCATACCAGACCATTATCTTCGACCCCCGGGGCAGTCTGGGGTTTGATCTTGGGGTTTATGGTGCTCCCGAAACCTTCGTGATCGACGCCGAGGGCATTGTCCGTTACCGCCATGTGGGGGTGGTTAATGAGCGGGTGTGGGAAGAAATTCTGTTACCTGTGATCAACCGGGCAGAGGGGAATAGCTGATGCGGTTTATGCTGATCATACTGGCAGCATTGTGGGTGTTCGCCGCTACAGCACAGGCGGAGGCGCCTGAATTCTACGATTTTGACACCCAGGTCGAGGAGCAGCGGTTCCGGAACCTGAATGCCGAGTTGCGTTGCCCGAAGTGTCAGAATCAGAACATTGCCGACTCCAATGCGCCTATTTCCAAAGACATGCGTGATCAGGTTTACGTGATGATGCAGTCCGGCGCCACCGATGATGAGATCGTCGGTGCACTGGTCGACCGTTTCGGTGAATTTGTGAAGTACAAGCCGCCGGTGGATAGCCGGACCATTGTGCTGTGGGGCTTTCCTTTCATTGCGGTATTCGGTGGTTTGCTGATCGTGGCTGGCGTGGTGCTGCGGTCCCGAAAGCAGAACCCGGAATCGGCGCTGAGTCCGGAAGAACAGGCTCGGGTCAAACGGATGCTTACTGACAAGGATCCGTCGTCGCGCAGCTGATCCCTGAAACACATTTTTTAACTGTGATGATATCTCCATGACTGAAACATTCTGGATTGCCGCAACGGCACTCATTCTTGGTGCATTGGCGTTTGTGCTGTACCCGGTCTTTTTCCATCGTGTCCAATCGACGCAGGAAACCGACCAGAGAAACCAAAACCTGCTTGCCTATCGAAGCCGGCTCAAAGAGCTGGATGATGAACGTGAGGCTGGCATTCTGGACGACGAAAACCACCAGCTGCTCAAGGAGGAGTTGGCCGGCGCCATGCTGGACGATGTGCCCGAGCACGCCGAACCGGAGACGCGCATTCCGGGCCGGCGCAGCGCCATCGCCATCGCCTTGATGGCGGTTTTACTGTTGCCTGCGGGGACCTTTCTTGCCTATGAGCAATGGGGCGCCATGGATCAGCTTGAACAATATCTGGCGATGCAGGAAATGAATGCGACTGGCGATGAGCAGGTTGCCAAGGTGTCAGAACTGGCCGAGCAATTGCGTACGCGGCTCGAAACTAATCCCGGTAATGCAGACGGCTGGGCCATGCTGGGTCAGACCTATATGCGCATAGAGCGCTACCAGGATGCAGCCAATGCCTTCCAGAACCTGGCCTCAGCGGTCGCTGAGGACCGTGATTCCAGTGCGGTAGCTTTTGGTCTGGCGGCGCAGGCGCTGTTTTTTGACAGTGAAGGGGAGATGACGCCAGAGGTAATCGAGGCCATCGAAGCGGCGCAATCGCTCAACCCGGACGAGGTTAACTCGTTGGGCCTGCTTGGCATCAGTGCGTTCAGCCAACAGGAGTACCAGGCGGCCATTGAGTATTGGGAAAAAATTGTCTCCGTGGCTCCGGATCACCCGCAGATTGCGTCCATTCGTGGCGGCATCGATGAGTCCTACCGTCGCCTTGGCCAGCAGCCCCCTGGCGAACAGAGCCAGTCCGAGCCCGTGGTTGAGGCTGGCCCGGGTGTGTCTTTGCGGGTATCGCTGGACGACGATTTCCGTAACCGGATTCCGGACGATACCACCCTGTTTATCTTTGCCCGCTCAACAACTACCTCAGAGGGCGCGCCGGTAGCAGTGGCCCGCCTGACTGCGGGTGCTCTGCCTACTGACATCAGGCTGGATGACCGCTACGCGATGTCGCCAGATGCGATCATCTCTGCCGAACAGGAGGTGGTGATTATTGCCCGCCTGAGCCGGTCCGGCAGCGTCAATCCGCAGCCTGGTGACTGGCAGGGCAGTATAGAGGCTCAGGTGATGGCGTCAGACCCCCAGGTAGAGCCGGTGGAACTGATTATCAACCAGGAACTTACCAACTGAACTGACGGAGCCATGGGCCCGTCAGTTCGACAGGCCCGCCGGATAAAGAGGGGCTAACCCGGGCGTCGACTCTGCCGTTTTCCGGGTTGCTCGCAGTCGCTCAAGAGCGGTGATCAGCCGCTTGCCCTCCTCATCACCGGACGTCGTCCGTTGTTTCGAGAACAGCCCTTTCTGATACTGCCGCAAGGCATCCGCCAAGGCAGGATCGCCACTGAACCGAAGCACATCCTCCAGAGTGACCAAGCCTTGCTCAGGATACCTGAGCCTGGCCCAGGTCACCAACAAGGTGGAGCCTTGAGTGGACCCGGCCTGGATAGCTTGTTTGAGTTTGGTGAATGCCTGCTTTTCGTTGGCGTTACCGGTGCGCTCCGGTTGCACCTGCTCGTTGCGCCTTCTGCGAGAGAGCCACCAAAGGGCAGCCGTCACCAGCCACAACCCGGCCAGAACAAGCGTGCTGATGAGCCAGGGCGACGTTTGCTCGTCACCGGGTGGTTGCGGACTGGTGACTGAGGGCGGTGATCCCGGGGCCTGGGCTGCGTCGCTTGCGGGCGCCGCAATCATCGCGCTATCACCCTTAATCCGGTAAGGGCGGGCCGGCAGTTCGGCGTATTCAAGCTGATCGGTCTGTGTGTTCCACCAGGGTATGCGGATCGCGGGCAGCACGGCGTCACCCGCTTGCACCGGAACCATCGCCGACATCTGCTGCAGGGTAGAGCGCAGCCCGTCTGGGGTGGTTTCGGTATTTCTGAGCGGTTGCTCCGGATAGCTGCGGATGGCATCCGGAACCGCCTGGGGCAGAGCCGGCAAGGCTTCCGACGGCAAGCCTACGGCTTGCAGGGTCAGCCGGCGGTTCAGGTTGCTGCCGGCGCTCAATTCATCCGTCGCCGGCAATCCTTCTTCCGTCAGCGTCATCTCCAGGGCGGGCAGCCAGGGCTGGCCGGCCGGGTAGCTATCGGGTACTGGTTTTACCCGTACGTCAAAGAGCTGCTGCCGGTCCCGCAGGAAGCGCAGCTGCCCCGAGGCGTCGCGGGCCTGGCCTTCAAAACTGATGGGTGCGAGGCTAAGCTCCCCGGCTTGTTGCGGGAAAATGGCGTAGCGCCGCTCCACAACCCGGTAGCGGGTTCCGTCGCGATAGCGAGCGAACTCGCGCTGCTTTCCCAGCGATTCAATAATCGCATCTGGATGGGCAGGCTCGGAGAGCTCGCCCCGGATCAGGTTGCCTGAAAAGTACAGCTGGATGGTCAGAACCAGCTGCTCCTGCACGTACACATCGGCTTTGTCTGCTGATAACTCAATAAAGCTGTCTCTGCTGGGAGTTGGCTGATTTGGCGGTGTGCCGCCAAGCACCTCAACAGTCACCGGTGCCGAGGTTGAATCCTGGAAGGTCAGCTCCGGAATGGTCAGTGTGCCTGTTCGAGCGGGGGCCAACTGGTAAGTCCAGGTGATTTCACCAACCATCTCGTTGTTTACAGTCTGAACGCTGTAACGCTGGTTGCGTGCCAGAATCTCGAAATCCGGCTGCACTTTCTCGATGTTGGGTGAGGGCAGTTGCGACAGGTCAAAACTGAACAGATTGGTCAGGTTGATGTCGATCTTCATCGAGCCTTTGACGGTCAGGGTCAGTACCTCGCCCTCGTAAAGTTGGGTGCGGTCCGGCTCAACGGTTAACGCATTGGCCCAGGCAGCCGGTGCTGCCATGACCAGTAGCAACCACAGGCTGACGGCAGCCGGCATATAACGTTTTACCATGGTGTGTCACCCTCATCCGGTGTGGTCTGGCGTTGTTGATGTTGCTGCAGGAACTTGCGCTGGAGCAGTCCGCCGGGGTTGTCGGGCACCCGCCTCAGCCATTGCTCCTGGCCCTGAGACAGGGGCTGCTCGGTAATCTCGGCCGGCGCCTCGGTTGGGGCTGCACCAGCCTCCTGCTCTGACGGTTCGGTCGGGGATTGAGCGGTACCTTCACGCTGATCCGGTTCCACTTCGGCGTCATTCTGACCGGCTTCGTCGGATTGGACAGGATCTGGCTCCTCAGGCCGATCGCTGGGTGATCCCTGGCTATCCTGTTCGGATTCGGAGCCCTCGCCCTGCTGTGGGTTGCCATCCTGATCTCCGGAGTTTTCCCGGGATTCCGGGCTCTGCTGGCTGTCCGAGTCACTCTGCGCTTCGGACTCCTGCTGTTGTTGCTCCAGCAATTGCTTGACCAGATCAAGGTTGGCGCGGGCATCGTCGAAATCCGGGTATTGCTGCAGTGCCTGCTGATAGGCGTCCAGTGCTTGCTCAAGCTGGCCAGCCCGGGCCAGCGCGTTGCCCCGATTGTAATGACCCAGCGCCCCGGACTGTTCGGAAAAGATTTGCGCCGCCTCATCGTAACGGCCGTCCCGGTACAGGGCGCTGCCACGCCAGCCCGGTTGTTGCAAAAGCTCTGCGGCCCTCGCCGGGTTCTGCTCGATCAGTTGCTGGCCTCGCTGGTCTTCGCGCTGCCACAGACCGCCCCAGTCCACGGCCATGGCCGGTCGCGGAGCAAGCGTCAACGGCAAAAGGGTCATGAGGCACAGAGCAAAAGCGCCTTTTTTCCAGCCCAACAGCAGCAGCGGAAGTGCCAGCCAGAGCAGCCAGTAGCCGTCGTCTTGCCAGCGATTGACGGTGAGGCCGTCGCGGTCCTGTGACCAGTCGTCACTGACCTCCGGTTGCAGGCGCAGCCGGCGGATGTCTTCATCCCCCAGCGTCAAAGTATGGCTGTTACCGCCATTGTCCCGTGCCAGCCGTGCCAGAGCGTCAGGGTTGGCGCGGGTGATCACGATGTTGCCGTTGTCGCGGATAAAGCCCCGCTTGGCAAGGGGGATCGGGCCACCTTCCCGTGAGCCCACCACCAGTGTGCTCAGGCTGAAGGGTGTGTTGTGCAGATGACTTGCGATATCACTGTGGTATTGGTCGGGAATGTCATCGGCAATCAGCAGTATGCGGCCTTGCCCGGGGGCGCCTTGTTGCAGCAGCCCGACGGCCTGTTCGATGCCCAGATCGGCCCGGTTGCCCTGGGCCGGCATGATGGTTGGCTCCAGGACGCTGAGCATGGCCTCTATGGTGCGGCGATCCTCGGTGAGCGGTGTGACCACATGAGCGTCACCGGAGTAAACCAGTAGGGCGGTCAGGGCACCCTGACGTTCACTGAGAATGTCCCGGATTTTACGTTTTGCCAGAGTCAGCCGGTCCGGCTCAACATCAGTGGCCAACATCGACAGCGACACGTCCAGTACGATCACCAGGCTGTCTGCCGGTTGCTTGAGTGGTGTGGGTGCTTCGCGCCAGCTTGGTCCTGAAAGAGCGATTGCCAGCATCACAATGCCAAGGCTGAGGGGCAGCAAAGGTGGCCCCTTTTTGCGACCGGTTTCCTCCTCGTCACGATGGCGGATCAGCGGGTTCAATAGCGCCGGAGGAATGTAGCGACCCCAGCCGGTAGTGCCCCGCCGGAGGCGGCGCTGAACCATGAAGAACAGCGGCAAGGCCAGGATCAGTAGCAACCAGAACGGTCGCAACAAATGAAAATCAGCCATTGCCTGCCTCCTGACGGCGGCCATTGCGATGACCACTGCTGAGCAGTTGTGCAGCCAGCACCATCAGCCACAGGGTAACGGCAATGCCTGCGGGCCAGACATAGAGCTCTGTGATCGGGCGGTAAAATTGTCCTTCCTGTTCAATCGGTTCGAGTTGATTGATGCTGTCGTAGATCATTTCGAGCTCGGGCAGGCTGCGCGCGCGGAAATAACGCCCGCCAGTCTGTTGGGCCATTCGCGTCAGTAAATCTTCGTCCAGATCGCGGGATGGATTTACTTGCCGTGACCCCAGCAAACCGCGTTGAATCATCGAGTCGGCACCAATACCCACCGTATAGATGCGAACACCGGCCGCCTGGGCAATCTCAGCCGCCTTGTCTGGTGCGATCTGGCCCGCGGTGTTAGCGCCGTCGGTCAGCATGATAACGATTCGTTGTTGCTGTGGGCGATCGCGCAGGCGCTGTATCGATAAGCCAATGGCATCGCCGATGGCTGTGGCGCGGCCCGCCATGCCAATGCCCGCCTCCTGCAGCAGGGTGCGGACTGTTTTCCTGTCGAAGGTCAGTGGTGCCTGCACATAGGGTTCTGTGCCGAACAGGATTAACCCAAGACGGTCGCCCTCGCGCTGGTCAATAAAGTCGTTCAGTACCCGTTTTACCGCCTGTAAGCGGTTGATGCCGCGTCCGCGCAGGACCATGTCCTGTTCATCCATGCTTGGCGAAATATCCACTACCAGCATCAGATCCCGGCCGCTGACCGGCATCTGAATCTGTTCGCCCACATGCTGGGGGCGGGCAACCGCCAGCACCAGGCAGAGCCAGGCGACGAGCAGTATCAATTGGCGCCAGCGCGGTGTGGCGTGGCCACGGGTGCTGACCCCGGGCATGCCGGAAAGCCAATGGCCGACCGGGATCACCGGGGCATCCACTGCCTGCCTGCCCCGGTTTCGGCCGATCAACATCAGTGGCAGAAAGGCCAGCAGCAATAGCCAGGGATAGGCGAGGCTCATCATACTCTCGTCTCCAGCCAGGCGGCGGCGAAGCTGAGTGCCTGAGCCGGGTCGGCAGCCGGCCTGGGCTGCCAGGTACTGGCCACCATCGCCTCTACCATCGGGCGCGACGCAATACGATCGTTCGGGGCGGTTTCCAGCAGGAAATCAACCCACTCGTGGCCAGACATGACTTCCGGGTTGCGCTCAGGAAAAGCCTGCCGCGCGACCCGTTTCAGCAGGGCGTTCAGTTCGCAGAACCAGCGGGAATCCTTGCGGGGTGATTGTTCCAGGTCAACCAGCAGATCCCTGGCCTGTCGTTGCCAGAGTGTGTTGCGCTTATGCCGGCGCCAAAACAGGAGCACGGCGGCGAGGCTGATCAGCACCAGAGCACCCACCAGCCACCAGCCCGGTGCCGGCGGCCAGAAGCCGCCGGTTTCGGGCAGGTGTATATCGCGCAACTGGGCCAACGGGTCCTGTCTGTTCATCCGATGCGTCCTCCCGGGCCGAGCAACAGGCGCAAGGCGGCGGCCGGGTCCTGATCCGTCATCACCGTCGCGGCCTGGACGCCGGAGGTGCGAAAACAGTCGGCGAGTTGTTGTTCATGACTGGCGACTTTGTCGCGCCAGGCCTTTTGAAACGCGTGGTTTGACGCATCAAACCAGATCGGTCCGTCCGGCCCGGCGACGGCAAATCGGCCGCTGACGGGCAGCTCACTCTCCAGGGGGTCTAGCACCCGTATGGCGCTTACGCTGTTGTGCCGTGCCAGCGCGCCCAGCAGGCTGGTGGTGTTTTCGGTCACGGTCATGAAGTCGCTGATGATGAAAATCCGGGTGCCGGTGTGGGCAACCCTGCGGGCTTCCGCCAGAGCGGTGTCCAGCCGGTAGGCGGGCTCATCCCCGGTGGCCGGAGGACTCCCCGGCTGATGTTGCAGGTTGGCGAGCTGGTCCAGCAACCGCAGTACCGACTTTCGGCGACGAGCCGGGCGCAGCAGGTCCAGCTCGCGGCTATTGAAGACCAGCCCGCCAACCTGATCGCCGGCCCACAGGGCCAGCCAGGCCAGTATCGACGTCAATTGAGCACAGCGAACCTGCTTATAGGCACCGGTACTGGCAAAAAACAGGGTGGGCCCCAGGTCGGCAATCAGCAGCACCGGGCGTTCCCGTTCTTCTTCATACAGTTTGGTGTGAGGGGACTGGCGCCGGGCGGTAACGCGCCAGTCAATGCTGCGAATGTCGTCGCCGGGCTGATACTGACGCACTTCTGCGAAGGTCATGCCACGCCCGCGCTGGCGGGATTGCCTGAGGCCGGACTGGCGTGCCCGCACCGGTCGTGCTGAGGGCAGTTTGAGTGCCCGGGCATCGGCCTGCAGGCGGACAAGGTCCGGCAAGGTGATGTGGGTGGCGGCGGGTAGTTTAGCCATGCTGTCGTCAGTGCCTCCTGTTGCAGATCGCGTCAGGCGGTCACCGGGACCCGGTCAATCAGCCGTTGCAGCACGGTGTCTGCGGTCATGCCTTCTGCTTCCGCCTCGAAGGTCAGCAGAATCCGGTGCCGGAGCACATCAAAAGCCATGGCCCGAATGTCATCGGGGGTCACGTAATCCCGGCCATCAAGCCAGGCCAGGGCTCGTGCACAACGGTCCAGGGCAATGGTGCCGCGGGGGCTGGCGCCAAAGGCCGTCCAACGAGCCAACTCAGGGTCCAGGCTGCCGGCATCCCGGGTTGCCAGAATCAGTGCCAGCAGGTACTGCTCGACCGGTTCGGCCATGTAAATATCCGACACCGCCTGGCGGGCGGCCATCACCTGATCCTCTGTTAGACGAATGTCTACGTTCGGGATTCCCTGACGGTAGTCTGCCCGTGCAAGGTGCAGAATCTGTCGCTCAGCTTCGGCCGAGGGGTAGTCAATCACTACGTGCATCAGGAACCGGTCGAGCTGCGCCTCGGGCAGCGGGTAAGTGCCTTCCTGCTCAATCGGGTTCTGAGTGGCCATGACCATGAACAGCTTGGGGAGAGTAAACGTCCGCATGCCGACGCTGATCTGCCGTTCCCCCATGGCTTCGAGCAGGGCAGACTGAACCTTGGCCGGTGCACGATTGATTTCATCAGCCAGCACCAGATTGTGAAAGATCGGGCCGCGCTGGAATTCGAACAGGCCAGTCTCGGCGCGGTAGATCTCGCTGCCGGTGACGTCTGATGGCAGCAGATCCGGGGTGAACTGGATCCGGTGAAAATCGCCGACCAGGTGTTCGGCGAGGGCTTTGACGGCGGTCGTTTTGGCAAGACCGGGTGCGCCTTCGACCAGCAAGTGGCCGTCGGCAAGCAGAGCAATCAACAGTCGGTCTACCAGTTTGTCCTGGCCGATGATGCGGGTGGCCAGTTGGGTTCGGAGGTCACCAAACGTTTGTTGTAACGACATGAAATTCATAGCTCTTGGTTTTTGATGGTCCGGCGGGCGCGGAACAGCGTTCTGCCTGAATTGTGCCTGACCTGAATTGTGCCTAAGTAGTTGCCGCAGTTTTGGCGTCTGGCCGGCAAAAATCAAGGGTTTGACTATGCTTATGTGACTGTACCGTGATTACGTTTATTTCACACAAAACCAGAGGTTGGATATGAATGCGCTGACAATCGCCAGCAAGGATCAGTTTTTCGAGCAGTTGGCCGAAGCGTTCTCAGAGAAAATTGCGAAAACTGAGGCTAAGAAAATCGCCGAGTTTGCCCGGCAGCATTATGCCCATATCCCTCTGGAGGAGCTGGTCAGCCGTCGATTCTCGGATACCTATGGTGCGGTGCTGGCAGCCTGGCAGTTTCTGCAGAAGCGCAGCGCGGAAGAAACGCCGGTGTCGGTTTTCAATCCCGATCTGGAAAGCGACGGCTGGCAATCCACCCATACCGTTGTGTTCATGCTCCACCCCAATATCCCCTTCCTGATCGACTCGGTGCGCATGGCCATCAATCAGCGGGAGATTGGTACCCATTCAATTCAGCATTCGATTCTTCACGTCGATCGTGACAACGACGGCAAACTCAAGAAACTGTATTCCTCGAGGAAATCAGGCGCCGGGTCAGTTTACGAAGCCTTCATCGTGCTGGAGATTGATCGGCACAGCGCGCCTGAGGATCTCCGTAATCTGGAAGAGGCCCTGCAGAATGTGCTGCACGAGGTTCGAATTGCCGTTGAAGATTTCCCGGTTGTAAAAAACAAGGTGAATGAAATTCTTGCGGAGTTGGATGCGACCACCGCCGGTGTCAGCGACGAAGGCAAGCAGGAGGCGAGAGCCTTCCTGAACTGGCTGGTGGATGACCACTTCACCTTTCTGGGGTACGACGAGTACGACTTTGCCAAAGACACCCAGGGTATGGTGGTGCGGCGGGTGGAAAACTCGGAGCTGGGTATTTTGCGGGTCAACAACGAACGCCCGGACCGGGTGCGGCTGAACGAGTTGCCCCAGCGCACTCGCCACGAGATGACACGTACCGACGATATCTTCATTTTTGCTAAATCGGCCCAGCGCTCGCGGGTGCATAGACCAGCCTATCCGGACTACATCGCGGTCAAGAAGTTCAACAACCAGGGCGAGGTGGTCGGTGAACGTCGGTTCCTGGGCCTTTACACTGCGCGGGTCTACAACGAACGCCCGGATGAAATTCCGCTGCTGCGCCGCAAATTCCAGGTTGTGATGAAGCGCTCCGGATTCCTCACTGATGACTACGCGGGCAAGGAGCTGGAGCAGATCCTCACGCTTTACCCGCGCGATGAGTTGTTCCAGATCGAAACCGACGAACTGCTGCGAGTGGCCAAAAGTATCCTGTACATTCAGGAGCGTCGTCGAATCGAATTGTTCATGCGTGAAGACGTCTATGGTCAATTTGTCACTTGTCTGGCCTTCTTTCCCCGTGACATATACAACACCGAGCTGCGCCTGAAAGTGGAGCAGGTGCTGCGGGACCGGCTCGAAGCCGAAGACATCGAGTTTGTTACCCACTTCTCGGAGTCGGTGCTGGCGCGGGTGCAGTTCACCATTCGGGTACCGCAATTCGAGAATCGGCAGCTGCCGCTGGCTGAAATCCGTGAAAAAGTGATCGAACTGGCACAGTCCTGGCGCGATGGTCTCTACGATGCCCTGAGCGAATCCTACGGAGAAGAGCAGGGCAACGAGATGTATCGGGTGTGGGGGGGTGGTTTCCCGGCCAGCTACACCGACATGTTCTCGCCCCGGCGTGCGGCTATTGATCTTGAGCACATTGTCGCATCGGCTCGCAACGACGACCTGGCCATGAGCTTCTACCGTGCGCTGGAAGAAGATGAAAGCACACTGCACTTCAAGCTGTTCTATCCGGATGAGCCCTTGCCGCTGTCGGATGTGATGCCGATTTTTGACAATCTGGGTTTCCGGGTGATTGGTGAGCACCCCTTTGAGGTCATTGACCGCACCGGCAAGACCGTCTGGATTCACGACTTCACCCTGCAGGCGCACAAGGGCAGTGTGGTGGACATTCACCGCATCCGGCCTATCTTCGAGGAGCTGTTCCGCAGGGTATGGCACGGCGAGGCGGAGAACGACGCCTTCAACCGGCTGATGCTGGTCTCCTACATGAGCTGGCGAGACATTGCGCTGTTGCGCACCTTCGCACGCTACATGCGCCAGATCCGCTTCTCCAACAGCCAGACCTTCATCTCCAACACTCTGGTCAATCACGTCAGCCTGACCCGCCTTCTGCTGGAGTTCTTCGAGGTTCGGTTCAACCCTGACCGCTTTCAGAGCAAGGGCAAAAGCGAGGCGGCCCAGCAAAAGCTCGAGATTGAATTCAACGCCGGCCTGGACGAGGTCGAGAATCTCAGTGAAGACAGGGTGCTGCGGCTCTACCTGGAGCTGATGCAGGCTACGCTGCGCACCAACTACTACCAGCCGGACGCGGAAGGGCAGGTCAAGCCTTACATCAGCGTCAAATTTGACCCGTCCCGTATTCCGGACATGCCTTTGCCGATGCCGATGTTCGAGATCTTCGTCTATTCGCCCAGAGTCGAGGGTGTGCATCTGCGCGGTGGCAAGGTGGCTCGTGGTGGCTTGCGCTGGTCTGATCGTTTTGAAGACTATCGCACCGAAGTGCTGGGGCTGGTCAAAGCCCAGCAGGTCAAGAACGCAGTCATTGTGCCGGTGGGCGCCAAGGGCGGCTTTGTCGCCAAGCGACTGCCGGACGGGTCCGACCGGGAAGCGTTTCAGGCCGAAGGTATTGCGGCCTACAAAACCTTTATCCGCGGGCTGCTGGACATCACCGACAACCTGGTAGATTCAGGGATTGAGCCGCCACAGCGCGTGATCCGGCATGACGAGGATGACCATTACCTGGTTGTCGCGGCCGATAAGGGCACCGCGACCTTCTCTGACATTGCCAACGGTCTGGCGGCAGATTACGGCTTCTGGATGGGCGATGCCTTTGCGTCCGGTGGCAGCAACGGTTACGACCACAAGAAAATGGGCATCACCGCCAAGGGGGCCTGGGTTTCGGTGGAGCGGCATTTCCGGGAAATGGGCATCAATCCGGCGGTGGACGAGTTCACCGCGATCGGCATCGGCGACATGGCCGGTGACGTTTTCGGTAACGGCCTGCTGTGCTCCGAGAAAACCCGCCTGGTCGCGGCGTTTAACCACATTCACATCTTTGTGGACCCGAATCCGGATGCACAAAGGAGCTACAAAGAGCGCAAGCGGTTGTTTGAATTGCCACGCTCGGCCTGGACCGATTACGACGCCAAACTGATTTCGAAGGGGGGTGGCGTGTTCAACCGAAACGCCAAATCCATCCCGGTCAGCGCCGAGATGAAAAAGCTGCTGGGTATTAAAGCTGATCGTGTACCGCCCAACATGCTGATCAGTCATATCCTCAGGGCTGAGGCAGATCTGCTGTGGGTTGGCGGTATCGGCACTTACGTGAAGGCAGCATCCGAGAGTCACTCCGATGTGGGTGACAAGGCCAACGATGGCCTCCGGATCAACGGCGGTGAGCTGCGCTGCAAGGTAGTTGGCGAAGGTGGCAACCTTGGCTTTACCCAGTTGGGGCGCATTGACTATGCGCTTCAGGGTGGCCGCCTGAATACCGACTTCATTGATAACTCCGGCGGTGTTGATTGTTCGGATCACGAAGTCAACATGAAAATCCTGCTCAACCGCGCGGTGGCCATGGGCGACCTGACCGGCAAGCAACGTAACGTCATGCTCGAAGACATGACCGACGATGTGTCCGCTCTGGTGTTGAAGAACAACTATCGCCAGACTCAGGCCATCAGTATTGCCAGCGAAGACACCGCGCCGCGCCTGGAAGAGTATCGCCGGCTGATGAATGCCTTTGAAAGCGAGGGCAAGCTGAACCGGGGTCTGGAATTCCTACCGGAGGACGATGTGCTCGCCGAGCGCAAACTGGCCAAGAAAGGCCTGACCCGCCCTGAGCTGTCGGTACTGATTTCCTACGTTAAAGGCGATCTCAAGCAAACACTGATTGACAGTGAGTTGCCGGATGACCCCTTGTTGGCGGGCGAAATGTACAAGGTGTTCCCGAAAGAGCTGACCAAGCGATTCTCGAACGAGCTGGGTGAGCACCAGTTGCGCCGTGAAATCATTGCCACACAGATTGCCAACGACATGGTCAACCACATGGGTATTACCTTTGTGGAACGGCTGGGCCAGTCCACCGGTGCCGATCCGGCCTCCATTGCGCTGGCCTGGATCATTGCCAGAGATGTGTTCCGGATTGATAACTGGTGGGATCGCATTGAAGCGCTGGATTATCACGTTGCCGCAGACGTACAGATGACCCTGATGCAGGATCTGATGCGCCTGATGCGGCGGGCGGTGCGCTGGCTGCTGCGCAACCGACGTGCCGAGCTCAACATCCAGAACCACATGGAGCGGTTTGCCGACAGCGTTTGGGCGATCACCTCGAACCTGCCAGACTACTTGGGCGATCAGGCACGGGCAAACTGGGAAAAACGCCACACCGATCTGACAGCCGCAGGCTTGCCCAAAGATCTGGCCTCGGTATTGGCGGGCACCGGGTACCTGTATTCATCACTGGGGATTATCGAAGCGCAGGAAGCGACGGGCATGCCTCTGAAAACTGTCGCCAATCTCTATTATGATCTGGGTGATCGGCTGGACCTGACCTGGTTTGCCAACTCCATTGCGGTATTGGCACCCAGTTCGCACTGGCAAGCGCTGGCTCGAGAGAGCTTCCGGGAGGATCTTGACTGGCAACAAAGAGCGCTGACCACGGGTGTTCTCAAGCTCGCCAGCAAGGCAGAAGACGTACCGGCCTGTGTCGATGCATGGCAAGACAAGCATCAGCATATGATTGTTCGCTGGAAATCCATGCTGACCGAGTTGAAGAGCGCCAGAGAGCCAGAATACGCGATGTTCTCAGTGGCACTGCGAGAGCTTCTGGATCTTGCCCAGAGCACCATGCACCAGTCTCCGGACGACGCCAAGACAAACTGACTATTGCGTTATGCCCTTGATTCCCGTTCAATTCCGAACAGGAATCAAGGGCGGGAGTCTTACAAATGCCACACTTACAGCATCTTCTGGAAAAAAACCGTGCCTGGGCGGACGGTATCAAAGCAGGCGATCCAACGTTTTTCGATCGTTTGAAGAATCAGCAAGCACCGGAATACCTCTGGATCGGTTGCGCCGACAGTCGGGTGCCGGCCAACCAGATTGTCGACTTGTTACCCGGTGAGCTTTTCGTGCATCGCAACGTGGCCAACGTGGTGGTGCACACCGACTTTAATTGCCTGTCGGTTTTGCAGTTTGCGATCGATGTTCTGAAGGTCAAGCACATCATGGTGGTTGGCCACTACGGCTGCGGTGGTGTCAAAGCCGCTCTGCTGAACGAGGGTTTTGGCCTGATATCCAACTGGCTGCGCCACGTCCAGGACGTGCGGGATCGTCATCAGGCGGTACTGGACGCCCTGCCGACCGTCGAAGATCGTGTCGACCGTCTGTGCGAGTTGAACGTGGTGGAGCAGGTCAGCCATGTTTGCCAGAACAACATTGTTCTGGAAGCCTGGCGCCGTGGCCAACAGCTCACCGTGCACGGTTTTGTGTACGATGTGGCTGACGGTCTGCTGCGGGATATGGGGCTTGCCATTACCAGCGAACAGGAACGGGAAAGCGTTCGTCTGAAAAACCTGGAGGCTCTCGTTGAGCGCCCGGTTCGGTCCGGGCGCCAAAAAACCTGAGCTATTATTTCAGGCGACGGCACTGGCGCTAAATACCGAAGCCCTGAAAACGCTACCATGGCAGACTCGGGGCTGAATTCCGGTTAGCATAGCCCGCTTTCCTATCGCTAATGGGCTTGTTATCCATGTCTGCACTGACCAACACCCACGACGTTCTCATTCGCAACCTCGACCTGCTGCAAGGGCAGGTAGCCTTGCTTGGCGTTTCCGACCCTGCTGTCTTATCCCAATGCCTGACCACAGGACTGGCGATGAGTGAGCACGTCGGTGTGTTTCTTGCGTTGGCTAAGGCGACTGGATGGCAGGCCTGCTATGGCTACGATGCCAGCGAACTTGAGGCCGCACGCTTTGATACCGTGGTGGTATTCCTGCCCAAGTCCCGGGCCGAACTGACGTTGCGCCTCACCATGGCCCGGTTTCTGGGGCGTGCCGGGGCAAAGCTCGTGATGATTGGCGAGAAAAAAGAAGGGATCGCCGGTGCGACCAGGCAATTTCAGACCATTGCCAGTGACGCCAACAAGGTGGACAGTGCCAGGCACTGTCAGGTGTGGGTCGGCAGCAACCAGCAACCGCTGGCAGAATTCTGCGCCGGTGACTGGATTGGCTGGAGCGAGGTGGTCTGTGCCGGGGTTGAGTGCTCCGTGGCCGGGATGCCAGGCGTGTTCAGCGAAGGTGCGCTGGATGACGGCACCCGGATGTTGCTGGAGACCTTCGCTGAAACTCCCCTGAAAGCCAGTCGTGTGCTGGATTTTGCCTGTGGTGCTGGTGTAATTGGTGCCTGGCTGTATGCCGCCAGAGTGGAACCCGACCGCGCAGAGCTGGTGGTGGACGGCGTTGATGTGCAGGCTCAGGCGGTGATGTGTGCCGAGGCAACGTATCACAAAGCAGGTGTCCACGGTCGCATCTACTCTTCGGATGGTCTTACCGGCATTGAGGGTCGGTGGCAGGCGGTGGTTAGCAACCCGCCGTTCCATAGTGGTGTGAAAACCGACACGTCGATGACCGAACAGTTCTTGAGAGAAGTGGCCCAACATCTGGAGCCTGGTGGCGAGCTGCGTCTTGTCGCGAACAACTTCCTGCCCTATGAAGGTGAGATACAAAGACAGATTGGCCCGGTCGAGAAGCTGGTGCAGGATCGTCGGTTTACCGTGTATCGGGCGTTTCGTCGCGGTGGTGCCGGTGTGTTACCCATAAAAAAGCCCCTGGGGTAAGGGGCGAAAGGTAATGTCCGGAAAACTACCGGTTATCCGGGTGTGAAGGGTCGGATAACGTAACCGGAAAGGGTGTTCAGCGTGAACAGTCGTAATTTAGGGCTTATTTCTAGAGTAAACAGCCTAAAGTCGGGAATTTACACGAAACTTGGAAAACGGTGCCCAAAATGACAAGCGCATTGCTTGAGTTCGACTCAGGTGAACTGACGCTCTTCAGGCCGGGCGCCGTGGGCGATTCCCTGCGTGCCTGGGATGCCGCCGACGAACTGTTGCTCGGCGAAGCGCAGCTGCGATTAGGGCGAGCTAGTGGACGAGTACTGGTGGTGGATGATCACTTCGGTGCACTCACGCTCGGGCTTGCTGATTATGCACCGCGTTCCGTCGCAGACAGTGCCGTGCTTGCCGTTGCCCTCAAAGCCAACGCCGCTCTGAACCCTGATATCCCTGAGCCAGCGCCGCCATTGACCTGGCTGACCCCCCCTGATGGTCCGTTTGATCTGGTGGTTATGCGAATCCCCCGACAGGCGGAATACCTCGGTTGGCTGCTGCGCTGGGTGAACGGCGTTCTGGCTGACGAAGGTTGCTTGCTGGCCGGAGGCATGATCAAGCACTTGCCTGATCGGAGCGTGGGCGTGTTCGCTGGCGCGGTGACCACCGAGACCGTGCTGCCGGCCCGTAAAAAAGCCCGGGTTGTGGTCTGCCGGCGGGGTGAGGCGCAGCTGGCGGACTGGCCCGGCACCTGGAAAGGTTACTCGGTGCCTGGGGTGCCCGCGCCGGTAAAGGCCTTGCCTGCGGTGTTTGCCCGTGACAGGCTGGATATCGGTACGCGCGAATTATTGCCACTGATTGCGCCCGCTGTTGCACAGGTGCCCGGGGGCACCCGAGTCCTTGATCTGGCCTGTGGTAACGGTATTCTGGGGCTTTTGGCACTGGCGGAGCGGGACGATATCGAGGTGGATTTCAGCGACGTCTCCAGTCAGTCCGTGGCTAGCGTTCGGCGTAACCTTGCTCAATGTCGCTGGGAACACCGGGCAACGACCGTTCACAGCGATGGCATCGATGGTGGTGCTGGTCAATATCAGCTGATTTTGCTCAACCCGCCGTTTCACGAGGGCGGCGTGGTCGGGGATCACATTGCTCTACGGCTGTTTCAGGAAGCCGCCAGGCATTTGGCGCCTCAGGGCAGGGTGTTAATAGTGGGCAACCGGCACCTGGGCTATCACCGGACGCTCCAGCGTTTCTTCGCCCGGATCTCACAGCAGGCTGCCAGCCCGCGCTTCGTGATTTTCGAGGCGAGCCTTTGACGCTTCAGTTCTGGATCGAAGGCGGGCGGTCGTAACCCAGTCTTGCCAGGGTGTCCACGATGGTCTGGGTCTGGCTATCCACCTCGATATTCACGTTTTGCCCTTTCTCAACCGTACCGAACGTGGTGGCGCGCAGGGTTTCCGGTATCAGGTGAACGTTAAAGCGGTTGCCTTGCACTTCGCCAATGGTCAGGCTGGCACCGTTGATGGCGATGTAGCCTTTCGGGAACACATAGTTGCTCCACTCGGCAGGAATCTCAAACCACAGGGTGACATTGTTTTCCGGCCGGACGATGTCAACAATTCTGGCACTGGTATGGATGTGGCCGCTCAGCAGGTGGCCGCCGATTTCATCGCCGATGCGAGCGGCCCGCTCAAAATTCACGGTATCGCCCGGTGACAGCCCGCCCAGCGTGGTTAATCGCAAAGTTTCCTGCATGGCGTCGAAATAGAGGTGGTGGTCCTCCTGGTGGGTGACGGTCAGGCAGGTGCCATTAATGGCAACCGAGGCTCCGATGGTCACGCCTTCAACTCTGCTGGCGGGAAAGTCGATCACCAGAGTACTCAGGCCCGGGGCGGCGATAATCTCGGTCACTTTTGCGATACCCTGAACGATGCCGGTAAACATATCCGTCTCCTGAACCCTGAATGATCGGGCAAGGATACCGGTGGCCGAAGTCGTTGCCAAGAAAGACCGACGGCAATGTGTCAGTAATCCGGACACTCAAGTAAAGAAGAACAAGGTCGATACTAAAGTCAGCAACCGTTTAAAGAAGGGTAGCCCGATGGCTGAGCAAACTGCACCAGGCACGACTGATGATGCCGCCCCTACTGGCGCTGTGTTACGGCCAGGGCGTGCGGCTGATCCGATAACGCGTTCGCCCCAGTCTGCCCTGAACTCAGCTCAGCGCACAGCCGCCTTGCAGTCGCTGGACGATGAACTTGTGGAAGATTCCCCGGATGACGGTCAGGCCGAGTCTGTTGGTCAGAGCGATGTTGATGAGCCTGAGTCGACGGCGAGCGGTGATATTGAGCAGGCGCTGGCAGAGTCAACCCAGCGGAAACTCAGGTTAATGTTGCGTCAGAACGATCGGGTACTGTTGATGGACTTCGATCTGTTGGCTATGTCGGACTGGCCCGATAACTATGAGATGGCAGCCGCCAGGCGTAGCAGGGATTTGTGGGTGTTCAGTGCCTTAGTGGCGGCTTCTGTGTTCCTGAGTGGACTGACCGGATTCATTCCTGCCTGGATCGCTGGCGGTGGCTTTGGCGCCTTTATCATTATTCTGTTGTTGGGTGTGCCCTTTGTTCGGCGAATGTACAGTGGCAAGCCGTCGTATCTTGACCTTGTGGTGAAAAGGCAACGCTTGCTGAAAGATGCTCGCAAACACATTGAGCACCTTGAAGGGAAAGAGGGTCTGATCTGGCAATCCGCGCGCATGGCGGAATACAACCCGGCCCTGAGACATACCCGATTCAGTGAACTGCTCAGGCTCAGCGAGCAACGATCGCTGGTCAGGAACATCACTCGCCGAGAGTACGTGAGGTTGTATCTGATCTATCTGATGGAAGCGGAAAAGGCTTATGGCCGTGTTCAGCAGGCATTCTTTGATGGTAATCAGCAAGCCATCGACAACGGCTGGCGGTCGGTGGCGGCGGCGCCGGTGGAGCGAGCTTGACATGGCGGTGCTTCAAACGTATGTTTCAAACAGACGTTTGCTAAAGGCATTGATAACAATATGGCGCAGTCTGATACCGTTGATCGCATTCTCGACGCTGCTGAAGAGCTGTTTGCCGAGCGGGGATTCTCCGAAACTTCTCTTCGGATGATTACCGGTAAGGCTAAAGTAAATCTGGCGGCTGTCAATTATCACTTTGGCTCGAAAAACGCATTGATTCACGCTGTGTTTGCGCGGTTTCTATCGCCGTTCTCGACCACCCTGGAAACCGCTTTCGATAACCTGGAAGATCGATGCGACGGCAAACCGCCCACGCTATACGAAACTCTGTGGGCGCTCACCGAAAGCGCAGTGCGGATGCCACAGCGCAATGATCGCGGGATTTCCATCTTTATGCGTTTGCTTGGTCTGGCCTATACCCAGTCTCAGGGCCATCTGAGAAAGTTTCTGGAACAGGAGTACAGTCAGCCTTTTGGCCGCTTCATGCGATTACTCAAAGAAGCCACGCCGGAACTGTCTTCCGTTGACCGATACTGGCGCATTCAGTTCATGTTGGGTGCCACTGCCTTCACCATGTCCAGCAGCGATGCGCTGCGGGATATCCTGCAGAACAAGACTGGCATCGAAACGTCGGTTCAGGAAATCGGCGCGCGCCTGGTTCCGTTCCTGGCAGCTGGCATGCAGGCGCCGGATAAATTGCTGACGCCCCCGCCTGAGAGCAAAGTCTCTGTTGCCTGAGCTTCCCCGCCTCGGGTAGGCTTCCCTCTGGTTTTCAACCGGAGGGAGCCTGGCCCCTGTGAGTACCCGAACCCGTAACTCCGTGCACGTAGCGATCTCCATTGCCCACCAGTCTTTGTCACTGATTACCCAGGGCGGCGATGAGTTGGCCCATTATCGGGTCTCGACAGCGCTCAATGGCCCCGGCGAGCAGAACGCCAGCGGCTGTACCCCTCTGGGTGGGCACTACATACGGGCCATGATTGGCACCGGGTTGCCATTGAATACAGTATTCAGGGCGCGTCGACCTACCGGTGAGCTGTATACTCCCGAACTCGCTTCCATGCACCCGGACCGGGACTGGATCCTCTCGCGGATTCTCTGGTTGTGCGGGACTGAGTGGGGGCGCAACCGGGGCCCGGGTGTCGATACTTTTGGTCGGTTTATCTACATTCACGGCACGCCCGATACCGAGCCTATGGGAGTTGCACGCTCCCATGGTTGCATTCGAATGCGCAACGCCGATGTCGCGGATCTTTTCGATCGGGTGACACCAGGCACCCGAGTTATCATCACTTAAATAAAGTCGTTCAGAGGGGTGGAATGGTCTTGGAAACCTTGGGCATCTTGAATAGCTGGATCAAAGATTTTGGAATGCTGTCAGAGGGTTGGCGTGCCAGTATTCTGGTATTCGTACTGGTATTCAGTACCGCCACCGCGGCTTTTATCGCGTCGAGAGTGATCGGTGTTCTGGAGCGGAAATTCAGCTCCACCAACAACCTCTGGGACGACGCGCTACTCCACGCCGCGCGTTCACCGGTCGTGGCGTTTATCTGGCTTCAGGGCGTCTTCTGGGCAGCGGAAGTGGCTTACCGCTTCTCTGAGGCGGAAATCTTTACGGCCAACCGGACCCTGTTGCAGATTGGCTTTGTGTGGGTGTTTGTCTGGGCGTTGCTGCGCCTGGTCAAGGAAGCCGAGAAGATTCTGGTGTCGCCGATGAAGATGCGCAAGCCGATGGACTTCACCACGGTAAGCGCAATCAGTAAACTGCTGCGGGCGGCGGTGATCATTACCGCAGTGCTGACCGCTCTGCAGACACTCGGGTTCAGCATTTCCGGTGTACTGGCTTTCGGGGGTGTTGGCGGCATTGCGGTTGGCTTTGCAGCAAAAGACCTGCTGGCTAACTTTTTCGGCGGTTTTATCATTCACCTGGACCGTCCGTTCAAGGTGGGCGACTGGGTTCGGTCGCCGGACCGGAACATAGAGGGTACGGTAGAGCATATTGGCTGGCGGCTGACCACCATTCGCACCTTTGACAAGCGGCCGCTCTACGTGCCGAATGCAACGTTTACCACCATTGCGGTCGAGAATCCCTCCCGGATGACCAATCGTCGGATCTCCGAAACCATCGGCATTCGCTACGCAGACGTCCGTTCGATGAAGAAGATCGTGGACGAGATCCGCGAGATGCTCAAAAATCATGAAGAAATTGAGACCGAGCAAACACTGATTGTGAACTTTCTGGCGTTCAACGCCTCGTCACTCGACATCATGGTCTACACCTTCACCAAAACGACCCAGTGGGTTCGGTTCCATGAAATTAAAGAGGATGTGCTTCTCAAGATCAGTGACATCATCGAAAGCTATGACGCCGAAGTGGCCTTCCCGACTCGTACGCTGCATTTGCCAGACGGCTTGAAGGTCAGCGGTGCCGGCCGCGAGGGTGAAACCTCCGAGCCAGGCAAGGGGAGTAGCCAAGAGAGTAGTCAGACACAAAGCACAGAAACTCAAATGGAGAGCGCACATGACAGCAATCGCTGACATTGGGCCGGTAGGCATCATTGGGGGTACCGGGCTGACCAGCCTCAGTGACCTGCACATTGTGGGGGAAGAGCAGGTTGATACCGCCTGGGGGGCGCCTTCTTCCAGTCTGGTGCGAGGCAGGTTGGGGCAGCAGGCGGTTATATTTCTGGCGCGCCATGGTAATCCACACCGAATTCCTCCCCATGAGGTGAATTATCGCGCCAACCTTCAGGCGCTCTTCAACGCCGGGGTGCGGACAGTTGTGGGTGTGAACGCGGTTGGTGGCATTCACCAGAAAATGGGCCCGGCCCATGTGGTGATTCCGGACCAGCTGATTGATTACACCTGGGGTCGGGCCAGTACCTTTTTTGAAGGGGAGCTGGAGCAGGTGACCCACATTGATTTTACCTGGCCCTACGATCAGAGCGCTCGAGAGCTGCTGATCCGCGTAGCGACCGAGGCTGGCGTGCCGTTCTCGGATTTTGGTGTGTACGGTGCTACTCAGGGGCCCCGACTTGAAACCGCAGCGGAAATCCGCCGGATGGAGCGGGACGGTTGCGATATCGTGGGCATGACCGGAATGCCGGAAGCCGTGCTGGCAGCCGAGTTGGGTATGCGTTACGTCAGCCTTGGCCTGGTGGTGAACTGGGCAGCAGGTAAATCCGACCACATCATTACCATGGCGGAAATTGAGGAGGCCATTGAGCAGGGGATGTCAGGCGTCAGGCTCATCCTTGAGCGATCTATGGCTGGGCTTGGTCAGCTTAGCCGTCAATCCGCTTGAAGAACACCAGCACGCCGATGGTGGGGGAATCGATAAAGTGGATTTCCTCACTTCGCATCCGGCGTGTTTCCCGAATCCAGGTGATCAGTTGCAGCGGGTCTGCAGTGGGCGCTTCAAAAGCCTCAGTCAAATCGGCAGCGGCGCTGTCTGAGTCCGCCTGAGTCACCAGCGCCTCCTGGCCTTCACGCTCTGCGACATCTTCTAAGGGTAACTCCGGTGCCGGAATCGCCTTCAAGCCCTCCTCGTTAATCATCCAGTGATTGAGATGAACGCCCACGTGAAGAAAGCGCTGGCGGTCGACCACGATGTGCCCTTCCACGGCGCGTTGGCCGGCGTCTGTCAGCCAGTCACCAATCGCGACCTGCAGGGGTTCGCCGTCGTAATCCGGTGGAAATGCCTCATACCAGCCGGTTGCGGCCAGTACTCGGTAGTTGCCGCTGCGCTCAAGCCTGGCGGCGGCCTGGTTCAGGTGCAACTCTGTACGGGGCACAAGTTTGAGGTCACTGCGGTGGCTGCCGCCCTCCTGGTCTACCCACAAAGCCTTTTCTGGATGGATAGAAGGCTCAACGCGCTTGCCCGACATTTGCTCTTCAATACCGGTGGGATCCACCAGGCGCTCCAGAATGATGAATTCAGCCCGGTAATAATCCTGGGGAACGTTGCCAGAGGGGCTCTGTGCTATCACAGCCGTGGGAGCGAGTGTGAACGCTGCTGCCAGAGCGGCGCCAGCTAAAACGTGCCTTGAACAAAGAGGTTGGGCTTGCAAGAGTCTTACTCCACCTGAATCGTTGTTGGCTCACGACGCCTTGGCCGGCTTGCCTTCGGGTGCCAGTTCGCTGAGCGTTGCGGCGATGGCGTCGAGTTTACCACCGGTTGAGTCATCATTCAGCCGAAAGCGGAAGCTGTTAGCGCCCTCCAGCCGGTATGTGTCGGGCGCGGATTGCACTTTTTTAACCAGCATCAGCGGGTCTACCGGTGTCGAGGCGCCAAACTCCAGGCGCACCCACTCCTTGCCGGCATCGACTTTCACAATGCCCAGCGCCTCTGCCTTCAGTCTCAGCTGGGTCTGGCGAATCAGGTTCTTAGCTGGCTCCGGTAACAATCCGAAGCGATCAATCATCTCAACCTGTAGTTCTTTTAATGCTTCATCGTCTTTTACGCTGGCGATGCGCTTGTACAGCATCAGCCGATTGTGGACATCCGGCAGGTAGTCATCGGGGATCAGCGCGGGAATGCGCAGATTAATTTCGGTGCCGTGGCTCAATGGCAGTTCTGCGTTGGGTGTGCGGCCCTCGCGGATAGCTTTGACGGCCTCATCCAACAGCTGCATGTACAGGGTAAAGCCAATGCTTTCGATCTGGCCGCTTTGCTCGTCGCCCAGCAGTTCGCCAGCACCGCGGATTTCCAGGTCGTGGGTGGCGAGCATAAAGCCGGCGCCCAGATCCTGGGCTTCAGCAATGGCATCCAGGCGTTTTTTGGCGTCGGCTGAGATGCTCTTGGGTGGCGGCGTCAGCAGGTAAGCGTAGGCCTGGTGATGGGAGCGGCCAACCCGCCCGCGCAGCTGGTGCAGTTGGGCCAGGCCGAACTTGTCGGCCCGTTCAATAATAATGGTGTTGGCGCTGGGTACGTCGATACCGGTTTCTACAATGGTGGTACACACCAGCACATTGAATCGCTTGTGGTAGAAATCCGACATGATCTGTTCTAACTGGCGCTCGCGCATCTGGCCGTGGGCCACGCCCACCCGAGCTTCCGGAATCAGCCGGCGCAGGTCCTCTGCAGTTTTCTCGATGGTGGATACATCGTTGTGCAGGAAATACACCTGGCCACCCCGCAGGATTTCACGCAGGACCGCCTCTTTGACCATTGCTTCCTCGCGCTGGCGGACAAAGGTTTTCACCGACAGCCGGCGGGCCGGCGGGGTGGCAATGATCGACAGATCCCGCAGGTGGCCCATGGCCATGTTCAGGGTTCGGGGTATGGGGGTGGCGGTGAGGTTGAGCATGTCCACCTCGGCGCGCAGGGATTTCAGTTTTTCTTTTTGCTGCACGCCAAACCGGTGTTCCTCGTCGATGATCACCAGGCCCAGGTTTTTGAACTTCACGTCGCCCTGCAGCAGTTTGTGGGTACCAATCACGATGTCGGCCTGGCCTTCTGCAATCGCGGCCATGGCCTTGCTGGTCTGGGCGCCGCTGCGGAAACGGCTGAGCAGTTCGATCGACACCGGGGTGTCAGAGAACCGGTCCCGGAACGACTCGTAATGCTGCTGGGCGAGCAGGGTAGTGGGCACCAGGACGGCGACCTGCTTGCCGGACCAGGTCGCCAGGAAAGCGGCGCGCATGGCTACTTCGGTCTTGCCGAAGCCGACGTCACCACACACCAGGCGATCCATGGGTTGCTCGCTGGTCATGTCTTCAAACACTGATTGAATGGCCAGCTGCTGGTCTGGAGTTTCCTCAAACGGGAAGCCGGCGGCAAAGGAGCGATAGGCCTCCTTCGGGTCTTCAAACTGAAAGCCCTTGCGGGCCTCGCGGCGCGCATAGACATCGAGCAGTTCGGCTGCGGTATCCCGGATTTTTTCCAGCGCTTTTTGTTTGGCGGTACTCCAGCGGTCGGTGCCCAGCTTGTGCAGGGGCGCGTGTTCTTCATCGGTGCCGGCGTAGCGGGAGATCAGGTGCAGGCTGGAGACCGGAACATACAGCTTGGCGCCGCCGGCGTATTCCAGAGTCAGGAACTCGTTGGATTCACCCCCGGCGCTGATGGTTTCCAGGCCTTTATAGCGGCCAACACCGTGGTCAATGTGCACCACCGGCGAGCCCATGCGCAGTTCGGACAGGTCACGGTAACCGGCGTCGTCTACTTCGGTGGGCTTGTCCCGGCGCCGGCGCTGCAGCACCCGCTCGCCGAACAGCGCGGTTTCGGTGATCAGGGCCAATTGCTGCGCCGGCAATACCATGCCCTGTTCCATGGGGGCGATAGTGATGGCCAGGGTAATGTCCCGGTTGTCCAGAAATTCCTGCCAGCTGCCGACGGTGGCCAGTTTCAGTTTGTGATCACTCAGGTTCTCGATCAGGGCTTCACGACGCCCGGAGGATTCGGCGCAGATCAGTACTCGCCCGGAAAACTCCTTGATAAATCGCTTGAGTCGCCCGGCCGGGTCTGCCGCCCGGCCATCCATGGCCACGTCTGGCAGTGAGTCAGCGCCACAGTTGGCGGTACCGGCGCCTTCGGTCAGGTCGGTTGTGCAGGTGATCCGGGGATAGCGTTTGAACTCGCCGAACACTTCGTCCTGCTGCAAGAACAGTTCCCCCGGTGGCAGAATCGGGCGCAGCCGGTCATGTCGACGATCTTCGTGGCGACTGCGGGTTTCGGCATCAAAGGCCTCCACCGCATCGTTCAGACCATCGGCGGTAAAGACCAGGGTGGACGGTGGCAAATAGTCGAACAGCGTCGCTGTGCTGTCAAAGAACAGCGGCAGATAATACTCGATGCCCGGTGGGGTAATGCCATTGCTGACGTCCTGATACACCGGTGAGTTCTTATCGGCGTGAGGGAAGTGTTCGAACCAGCGGTTCCGAAACCCGGACCGTGCCTCTTTGTGCCAGGGAAATTCGTGGGCAGGCAGCAGCTCTACCTGCTCGATGCGGTCGATCGAACGCTGGGTTTCCGGATCGAATGTTCTCAAGGTCTCTATTTCGTCATCAAACAGATCAATCCGGTAGGGCAGGTTGGAGCCCATCGGGTAGATGTCGAGAATGGCACCGCGCACGGCATACTCCCCGTGTTCGTAAACATTCTCGCTGTGATGATATCCGGCGGCTTCGAGCTGCATGCGCCAGCTATCGATGTTCAGCGTCTGCCCGGTTTTCAGCAGCAGCGTATTGCCCTGCAGGTAACTGGGTGGTGCCAGCCGGTGCATCAGGGTGCGGGCCGGGACTACGAGAATTCCGTGCTGAGTAGAGGGCAGCCGGTGCAGGGTGCGTATGCGCCGGGATGTAATGTCCTGATGGGGCGAAAACAGGTCGTAGGGCAGGGTTTCCCAATCCGGCAATGAAAGCAGTTCGAGCCCATCTTCGGTGGTTGTCGCGCCGTCTTCTTCTGGTGGCAGGTTCAGGAAAAAGCGAATGGCCTGCTCAAGGCGGATGGCGTTATCGGTGCTGCGCGTGACCACCAAAGTCAGCCCCTGGTGGCTTCTGGCGCTCTCACAGATCGCCAGAGCATCACTGCAGCCGTGAAGCTGGCCCCACTTGCGGTGGTCGGCGCTGCGTTCCGGGGCGGCCGGGGCAATCAGTTGGGCCGTTGATGCGGCACGGGCTGAACCTTGAGTCATGAGCTGACAAATCTCCTGAGTGGGCGCGTCTGGAACAGGGCGGAGCTATTCTAGCGTTCGGGGGTTTCAGTGTCATGGCCGGGGTAGATTAATCGCTATTTGCCGTGAGGCGCCTTAAGTTGGATAATGTGCGCCACCAATTATTCCCAGTGCTATACGAGGTTCCAACCGTGAGTCACGAACAGATCAACGAGCACCTGTCCAACTGGATGGACAGAGAGTCCACCGCGGAAGCCATGATTCCGCTTATCGGCCGCCTGTACCGCAAGAACAACGTTGTTACGTCTGTTTACGGTCGTGCGATCATCAATCAGTCGGTTATTGACATTATTCGTGCCCATCGCTTTGTGCGTCAGGTTGAGAACAACGAGCTGTCTGTTCGCGACACTCTGCCGATTCTTCAGGCGATGGACGGTATGGAACTGGGTCGCGCCCACATCGACATCGGTAAACTTGCGGTCAAGTTCAAGGCCGAAGGTGGTGACCTGACCGAGTTTCTCAAGCGTGAAATTGGCCCGGTGGTTGGTCAGTATTCTACCCAGCCTGAGCGTGATGCCCGTAACGAAACCAAAGATGTGGTGCTATATGGCTTTGGCCGTATCGGTCGTTTGCTGACTCGTATTCTGGTCGAAAAGGCCGGTGGCGGTAACGATTTGCGGCTGCGCGCCATCGTGGTTCGCAAGGGCGGTGCGGAAAACGATCTGGAAAAGCGGGCCAGCCTGCTGCGTCGGGATTCTGTGCATGGGCCTTTCGATGGCAGCATCACCGTGGATCAGGAAAACTGCGCACTGATCGCCAACGGTAACTTTATCAAAGTGATTTACTCAGACGGTCCGGACAAGGTCGACTACACCGAATACGGTATCAACAACGCCATCGTGATCGACAACACCGGCATCTGGCGTGACGAAGCCGGTCTTGGCCTGCACCTGAAATCCAAGGGTGTCAGCCGGGTTATGCTGACGGCTCCGGGCAAGGGCGATATCAAGAATATTGTTTATGGCATTAACAACGACTGGATTACCGACGAAGACAAGATCCTGTCTGCCGCTTCCTGTACGACCAACGCCATTACGCCGGTGCTGAAAGCCATCAACGACGAGTACGGCATCGAAGACGGTCACGTTGAAACGGTGCACTCCTACACTAACGACCAGAACCTGATCGATAACTACCACAAGGGTAGCCGTCGTGGTCGCAGTGCGGCGCTGAACATGGTCATCACCGAGACAGGTGCTGCCAAGGCGGTCGCTAAAGCCCTGCCGGAACTGAAAGGCAAGCTGAGCGGTAATGCCATACGGGTACCGACACCAAACGTGTCCATGGCGATCCTGAACCTGAATCTGAAGTCCGAAGTGGATGTCGAAAAGGTTAACGAGTATCTGCGGGAGATGGCTCTGCACTCTGAGCTGCAAAAGCAGATTGACTTCGTTAACTCTCCGGAAGTGGTTTCCACCGACTTCGTGGGCTCCCGTCACGCCGGTATCGTCGATGCCCAGGCCACCATTGCCAACGGCAAGCGTTTGATCCTGTACGTATGGTATGACAACGAATTCGGTTATAGCGCTCAGGTTATCCGCTGTGTAAACCAGATGGCCGGTGTGAACTACCCGATTTTCCCGAAGCGCGCCCGCGACTAAAATCGTAAGGTTGACTTCGCAGGGTAAGACTGAAAACCCCCGGAAGCGATAGCAACCGGGGTTTTTCGTTACTGTGCGCTACAAAACCATTTCCCTTACCGGTGGAAATGACGATCCTTAATCTCTATAATTGGCGCGATTTTGGGTATGTCTGGCCCCGTTTCTCTTCTTTCCCGGCGTTGGGCGTCAATCGGCAGCAGTTGCCATGGCGTTCGGACCATAAGCTGATTTTAAGCTGGCGCAATGCGGACAGAAATCCGGGTCTCAGGGGCCGGGCGTTGTAAATCCACAGAATAGTTTCTGATGACTGGATGAGGCTAATGATCAAGATCAAAAAAGGCCTGGATCTTCCCATCAGCGGCGCTCCCGAACAGACCATCACTGACGGCAAGCCGATTCGCCACGTAGCGTTGATCGGTTTTGACTACAACGGCATGAAGCCGACGATGGAAGTGAAAGAGGGAGACCGTGTCAAGCGCGGTACGCTGCTGTTCACGGATAAGAAGACCGAAGGCGTTCGTTATACGTCACCCGCCGCTGGTGTGGTGAAAGAAATCAATCGCGGTGATCGCCGCGTATTCCAATCTGTTGTCATCGAAATCGATGGTGACGAGGCAGAAGTCTACGCCCGCTACAGTGATTCGGATCTTGCCGGCCTGGAGCGCCAGCAGGTCGTCGATAATCTGGTTGAATCCGGCCTGTGGACCACGTTCCGCACCCGGCCTTACAGCAAGGTTCCGGCCATCGACTCTGCGCCCAACTCCATCTTTGTCTCCGTCATGGACACCAATCCCCTGGCGGCCGACCCGACTGTGATCATCGCTGAGAACAGCAAAGCCTTTGAGCAAGGGTTAACCATCATTTCACGCTTGACCAATGGCAAGGTGTTTGTCACTGGTAAGCCGGGTTCTGACGTCGCCGTGCCGAAGGCCGACAACATCGAAGTACACCAGTTTGACGGTGTGCACCCGGCCGGCAACGTCGGCACTCACATCCATCACCTGGATCCGGTCTCTGTCAGTAAGGCTGTTTGGTCAATCAACTACCAGGATGTTATTGATATCGCGAAGCTGTTCGAGACCGGAGAAGTACCGGTTGAGCGGATCGTGGCGATTGGCGGTCCAAAAGCTGTGCAGCCACGCCTGGTGCGTACTCGCCTGGGTGCCAATCTGCCGGAATTGCTGGATGGCGAAACCGAGACTGGCTGTGAAGTACGCGCTATTTCCGGTTCTGTCTTTGGCGGTCGCCGTGGTGAAGGCCCGTGTGCGTATCTGGGCCGTTTTGCCAACCAGGTGTCGCTACTGGAAGAGGGGACCAAGCGTGAGTTCATTGGCTGGTTGTCTCCGGGCGCCAACAAGTTCTCGGTGCTGAACATTTACCTGTCCAGCCTTGCCCGCGGTCGCAAACTGTTCAACTTCACCACCACCACCAACGGCAGTGAACGTGCCATGGTGCCGGTGGGTGCCTATGAACAGATCATGCCGCTGGATATCCTGCCAACCCAGTTGCTGCGTTCGCTGATTGTCGGCGATACCGAAACGGCACAGAAACTGGGTGCCCTGGAGCTGGATGAAGAAGATCTGGCGCTGTGCACCTTCGTGTGCCCCGGCAAATATGAATACGGCCCGATTCTGCGTGAGAATCTGACCCGAATCGAGATCGAGGGCTAATACGATGGCAATCCGACAGTTTCTCGATGGCATCGAGCATCACTTTGAACAAGGTGGCAAGTACCAACGCTGGTACGCGCTCTATGAAGCCGTCGATACCATTTTCTACACTCCTGGCAAGGTAGCTTCTACCACTTCTCATGTGCGTGACGGCGTAGACCTCAAGCGCATCATGATTACCGTGTGGTTGTGTACTTTTCCGGCCATGTTCTTCGGCATGTGGAACATCGGTTTTCAGGCCAACAGCTACCTCGCGGTCAATCCGGACGCGATGGTTGCGGATGGCGCCCTGCGTGAGGCCTTTATTCTGGCGCTGGCCATCACCGGGGAAGGCGCCGGCTGGTGGGATAACTTCGTTTACGGCATGGCTTACTTTGTGCCTATCTACGCGGTGACGTTCATCGTTGGTGGTTTCTGGGAAGTCCTGTTTGCCACGGTTCGTCGCCACGAAGTGAACGAGGGTTTCTTCGTAACTTCGGTGCTGTTCGCGCTGATTTGCCCGCCCACCATTCCTTTGTGGCAGGTGGCTCTGGGTATCACCTTCGGTGTGGTGATTGGTAAGGAAGTATTCGGCGGTACCGGTAAGAACTTCCTCAACCCCGCATTGACTGGCCGCGCCTTCCTGTACTTCGCTTACCCGGCTCAGATTTCTGGTGACACGGTGTGGACTGCGGTTGACGGCTTTAGTGGCGCCACTGCGCTGAGCTGGGCGGCTTCCGGCGGTATGGAAGCGCTTGAGACCCAGATCGGCTGGATGAACGCATTCGTCGGCACTGTACAGGGCTCCATGGGTGAGACTTCGACCGTGGCGGTATTGATTGGCGGTCTGATTTTGCTGGCAATGAAGATTGCCAGTTATCGGATCGTCGGCGGTGTGCTGCTGGGTATGATCGGTATGTCGTTGCTGCTGAACATTGTTGGGTCAGAGACCAATCCGTTCTTCGCGGTACCGGCGCACTGGCATCTTGTTATGGGCGGATTCGCCTTCGGCATGATGTTCATGGCCACGGACCCGGTGTCTGCCGCCATGACCAATACCGGACGTTGGTGCTTCGGCATCCTGGTGGGTGTGATGACCGTACTGATCCGCGTGGTCAACCCGGCATTTCCGGAAGGCATCATGCTGGCAATTCTGTTCGCTAACCTGTTCGCGCCGCTGATGGATCACTACGTGGTTCAGGCCAACATCAAACGGAGGCTCGCTCGTGGCTAAAGCAAAAGATACCGTCTCCAGAACGCTGTTGGTGGCGCTGGTGTTGAGTGTGTTTTTCTCGGTGGTGGTTTCCACCGCGGCGGTTTCACTCAGGCCGGCGCAGATCAAGAACCAGAATCTGGACATCAAAACCAACATCCTGGCAGCCGCCGGAATGCTGAAAGGAGGTGCCAGCGCTGAGGAGATCGAGGAAGAGTTTGCTCGTTTTGACGTGCGTTTGCTGGATTTGGACAGTGGTGACTTCGTTCAGCCGTCTGATGTGGGTGTCCAAGACCCCATGAAGTACGACATGTATAAGGCCGCGTCGGATCCGCAGATGTCCACCAACATCCCGAATACCGAAGACAAGGCCGGCATCAAGCGTCGTCCTAACGTAGCCAAGATTTTCACCCTGACCGAGAACGATGAATTGGTTCGCGTGGTTCTGCCAGTGCACGGTTACGGCCTTTGGTCCACTCTGTACGGCTTCGTATCCCTTGAGGGTGATGCCAACACTATTGAAGGTTTGGGTTTCTACGATCACGCCGAAACCCCGGGGCTGGGTGGTGAAGTCGATAACCCTCGCTGGAAAAGTCAGTGGGTGGGCAAGGAGGTCTACGGCGATGATCTTGAAGAGCCGCAGATTCGCTTGGTCAAAGGCGGTGTAAGTGCTGACGCAGCCGACAGAGAGCATAAAGTCGATGCGCTTTCCGGAGCGACCCTGACGAGCCGCGGCGTGGAACAGCTGGTCAACTACTGGATGGGTGACCGTGGCTACGCGCCGTTCCTGAAAAAACTTCGTGAAGGGGAGGTCTGATCATGGCCGACGCTACAGCTAAACAGGTTCTCTTCGAACCGATTTTCAGTAACAACCCCATCGCCCTGCAGATCCTCGGTATCTGCTCCGCGCTGGCGGTGACCACCAGCATGAACGTAACGCTGGTAATGTGTGCAGCGGTTATTTCGGTAACAGCCTTTGCCAACCTGGCAGTCTCGTTGGTTCGTACGCAGATTCCGGCAAGTATCCGGATTATCGTACAGATGACTATTATTGCGTCTCTGGTAATCGTAGTTGACCAGGTCCTCAAGGCCTTTGCTTACGAGATCTCCAAGCAGCTTTCGGTATTCGTAGGTCTGATTATCACCAACTGTATCGTTATGGGCAGGGCGGAAGGCTTTGCCATGAAAAACGGTCCGTGGCTGAGCTTCCTGGACGGTATTGGTAACGGTCTGGGTTACTCGGTGTTGCTGATCTTCGTGGCATTCTTCCGTGAGCTACTGGGTGCGGGTTCCCTGTTTGGGTTTTCCCTGATGCCGGTCGTCAATGAAGGTGGCTGGTACGTACCGAACGGTCTGCTGTTGTTGCCGCCGAGTGCGTTCTTCATCATCGGTCTGGCCATCTGGGGTCTGCGTACCTGGAAGCCAGAGCAAGTGGAAGAGCCTGACTACAAAATGTCGCGCCACACCACCAAGGAGGCCTTCTGATGGAACACTATATCAGCCTGATCCTGAAGGCCATTTTCGTTGAGAACATGGCCCTCGCCTTCTTTCTGGGCATGTGTACCTTTATCGCGATCTCGAAAAAGATCGAAGCAGCTTTGGGCCTCGGCATCGCCGTTGTCGTGGTATTGACCATCACGGTGCCGGTGAACAACCTGCTGTACAACAGCATCCTGCGGGAAGGCGCCCTTGACTGGGCAGGACTGCCCAACGTTGACCTGAGCTTTCTCGGACTTATTACGTATATTGGTATAATCGCCGCAATCGTTCAGATCATGGAAATGGTACTGGATAAGTACATTCCCGCGCTTTACGCCGCGTTGGGTGTGTTCCTGCCGCTGATCACGGTGAACTGCGCCATTCTGGGGGCATCACTGTTCATGGTTGAGCGGGATTACACGTTTGGCGAGAGTGTGGTGTATGGCTTCGGGGCCGGTGTGGGCTGGGCGTTGGCGATTGTCGCGCTGGCGGGCATCCGTGAAAAGCTGAAATACAGCGACGTGCCGGAAGGACTTCGTGGCCTGGGTATCACCTTCATTACTGTTGGTTTGATGTCCCTCGGCTTCATGTCATTCTCAGGTATTTCACTGTAATAAACCCGGTGATTCGGTTCAACGAAAAGGCGAGACCATGAGTACTGAAATTATTCTTGGCGTGGTCATGTTCACCGTTATCGTACTGGCACTGGTCGCGATTATTCTCGCGGCTCGTTCAAAGCTGGTAAGCACCGGTGATGTGACCATCGAAATCAATGACGATCCGGAGCACACCCTGACCACCGAAGCCGGTGGCAAGCTTCTGGGAACTCTGGCAAGCAACGGTATCTTCCTGTCCTCTGCCTGCGGCGGCGGCGGTACCTGTGCCCAGTGTAAGTGCAAGGTATTTGACGGCGGCGGCGCCATGCTGCCCACGGAAAAAACCCACTTCACCAACCGTGAAGAGAAAGAAGGCTGGCGTTTGTCCTGCCAGGTTCCGGTCAAACAGAACATGAAAGTAGAAGTACCGGAAGAATTCTTTGGCGTGAAGAAGTGGGAGTGCGAGGTGGTGTCCAACCATAACGTGGCCACCTTCATCAAAGAGCTGGTACTGAAGCTGCCTGAAGGTGAGGAAGTGGACTTCCGCGCTGGTGGTTACGTTCAGCTGGAGTGCCCTCCGTATGAAATCGACTTCAAGGATTTCGATATCGAGGAAGAGTTCCACGAAGACTGGGACAAGCACGACATCTGGCGCTACAAGGCGATCAACAAGGAAGACACCATCCGGGCCTATTCGATGGCGAACTACCCGGAAGAAAAGGGTGTCCTCAAGTTCAACATTCGTATCGCAACGCCACCTCCGGGTACTGATCACCTGCCGGGCATCATGTCCAGCTTTGTGTTCAACCTGAAGCCAGGCGACAAGATCACGGTTATGGGACCATTTGGTGAATTCTTCGCCAAGAAGACCGAGGCTGAAATGGTGTTCATTGGTGGTGGTGCCGGTATGGCACCGATGCGCTCCCACATCTTTGATCAGCTCAAGCGCCTGAACTCCAAGCGCAAGATCAGCTTCTGGTACGGTGCACGTAGTGTTCGTGAAATGTTCTATGTGGAAGACTTTGACGGTCTGGCTGCCGAGAACGATAACTTCGAGTGGCACGTGGCTTTGTCTGACGCGTTGCCAACCGATAACTGGGAAGGCCCGACCGGCTTTATCCACAACGTGTTGTACGAAAGCTATCTGAAGGACCATCCGGCTCCTGAAGACTGTGAGTTCTACATGTGTGGACCTCCCATCATGAATGCGTCCGTGATCAAGATGCTGAAGGATCTTGGTGTAGAGGATGACAACATCATGTTGGATGACTTTGGGGGTTAATCAGCTCACATGACATCCCGCATGTTTGAACCCGCCAGGGTGGTTATGGCCAGTGTCCTATGGATACTGGTCGTGGTTGCCCTGGCGGGTTGCTCGTTTCAGGACGAGGAACAAATCTGGGAGATTTCCGGCGGTATCTTCGGCACGACGTATCACATAAACGTCGTATTGCCAGAAGATGAGGCACGCCTTCAGACTCTGGCACAAGGGATCCGGAACGAACTGGACCAGGTAGACGCCACCATGTCGACCTGGAAAAACGATTCGGAGTTGTCCCGGCTGAATCAGAAACCGGATCAGTCAGAGTGGACGGCGCTGTCCCAGCCATTATTTGAGGTTATTCAACGCGCCCAGGAAATCGCTGAACTGACGGGCGGTGCGTTTGACGTCACCATTGGCCCCGTGGTCAATCTCTGGGGCTTCGGGCCCGATGCAAGGCCGGTAGAGGTACCCTCAGAGTCTGAGCTTGATGAATTATTGGCGGTGACCGGGTACCAGTATCTCGAACTCGACGCGGCCACACGGGCAGTGCGCAGCACCCAGCCCCAGTACATCGATTTATCGGGTATCGCCAAGGGCTACGCGGTAGACGTGGTCGCCCGTTACCTCGACAGTGAAGGTGTGGGCGCGTACCTTGTTGAAATAGGTGGTGAAGTTCGGGTCAATGGCCGTAAACCCGAGGGTGGCGCCTGGCGCCTGGCCATTGAGGAGCCCTCCGAGCAGGCAAGGCAGGTTAACAAGATTGTTGCGATGGATAGACAGGCCATGGCCACTTCCGGTGACTATCGGAACTATTACGAATCGGAAGGCCGGCGCTATTCGCATACAATAGACCCGGCGACTGGCAAACCGGTCACCAACAAATTGGCGTCGGTAACCGTGATTGCCGAAGACAGCATGACAGCAGACGCGCTTGCGACGGCTTTTACAGTCATGGGGTATGACAAGGCGATGAGCCTGGCAACTCGTGAAAACCTGCCAGCGTACTTTATTGTGAGAGGAGAGGGCGATTTTGTTATTCATCAGACGCCGGCTTTTTCGTCTTACGTTGTTCAGTAGAGGAGAACAGTAATGGGCACCTTTCTTTTAGTGCTACTGATTGTGTCTGTACTCATCGCCGGCATGTCGGTCGGCGTAATATTCGGGCGTAAGCCGATCAGCGGGACTTGCGGCGGCATTGGTGCTTTGGGCATCAGCCAGTCCTGCGATATTTGCGGTGGTAGCCCCCAGAAATGCGAAGACAACCGCAACGAGACCGATGAGCCGGTGGTAGCTCAAAACCTGACGTATGACGCTACCAAAGCGGATTGAAGTATCGATAGAAATTAAAACCACTATAACGATAAATACATTTTTGCAACGTAGATAAGGAGTTACTGCGCGCATGGCAGAGCATCATTACGACGTTGTCGTTATCGGATCCGGCCCTTCAGGTGAGGGCGCGGCCATGAATGCGGCGAAGCACAACAAGCGGGTTGCGATTATCGAAGACAAGCCCATGGTGGGCGGTAATTGCACGCACTGGGGCACTATTCCCTCCAAGGCGTTGCGTCATTCGGTCAAGCAGATTATTACCTTCAACACCAATCAGATGTTCCGGGATATTGGCGAGCCGCGTTGGTTTTCGTTCCCGAGAGTTCTTCAGAATGCTCAGAAGGTTATCGGCAAACAGGTCAAGCTGAGAACCGGTTTCTATGCCCGCAACCGGGTGGATCTTATTACCGGTCGCGCGGCATTTCTGGACAACAATCGCCTCGAAATTCGCGGCAACAAGTCGGTAGAAACTCTTCACTTCAAGCAAGCGGTAATTGCTACTGGCTCCCGGCCCTATCTGCCACCCGATGTCGACTTCCGTCACCACCGGATTTACAACTCGGACTCTATTCTTAACCTCTCGCACACGCCGCGTACCCTGATTATCTATGGTGCCGGTGTTATCGGGTCTGAATACGCGTCTATTTTTGCCGGGTTGGGCGTGAAAGTTGATCTGATTAACCCGGGCGATCGATTGCTGTCGTTCCTGGATGACGAGATATCGGACGCACTAAGTTACCACCTGCGCAGCAATGGCGTTCTGGTGCGTCACAACGAAGAGTACGAGTCAGTCCGGGGTGACGACCACGGCGTGGTGCTGTCATTGCAGTCTGGCAAAAAAATCCGTGCTGACGCCTTCCTTTGGTGTAACGGCCGTAGCGGCAACACCGAAAACCTCGGGCTTGAGAACATCGAGCTGGTGCCGAATGGTCGAGGCCAACTCGCCGTAGACGATCATTACCGTACGGAGGTAGAAAACATCTACGCAGTGGGTGATGTGATTGGCTGGCCAAGCCTGGCAAGTGCGGCTTACGATCAGGGTCGTTCGGCCTCGTCAGCTATCGTTCAGGATGAGTATTTCCGTTTTGTCTCGGACGTGCCTACCGGCATCTACACCATTCCGGAAATCAGTTCTGTGGGTAAAACCGAGCGAGAACTGACCGAAGCCAAGGTGCCTTATGAAGTTGGCCAAGCCTTCTTCAAAGACCTGGCGCGAGCACAGATCACTGGCGAAGCGGTCGGTATGCTGAAGTTGCTGTTTCACCGCGAAACCCGTGAAATCCTGGGCATTCACTGCTTTGGTGACCAAGCGGCCGAGATCGTTCACATCGGCCAGGCCATCATGAACCAGGAAGGGGAGGCCAATTCCCTGAATTACTTCATCAACACCACCTTTAATTACCCGACCATGGCTGAAGCCTATCGGGTAGCCGCACTGAATGGCCTGAACCGGATCTTCTGATCAGGCCATGCCCCCCGAAGGCCGGCTGCTACGCTGGCTCGGGGGTGTTCCCTCTCGCTGGCAGGCTCAATGATGCCTTGGCACGGTTGTCGAAGAACATTCGTGTGCTGGTGGGGTAGTCCGTGATGATGCTGTCTACGCCCATGTCCTCAAGCTGAAGCATGTCGTGAATGCGGTTCACCGTCCAGGCGGAGACCTGCATGTCGCGTTTGTGTGCAAGATTGACCATCTGTGTGCTCAGAATCCTCCAGTTGGCACAGAAGTAATCGCAGCCCAGGCGCGTGGCCAGGTTCAATGGATTTGGGAACTTCCGCTCCGCGACCAGACCAATCCGGATGTTTTTGTCTCGACGACGCATCTCCCTTAAAAACCAGGGGTCTGCGGATGTGATCGTGGTGGTCTGATACATATTGCGACGCTGAATGACTTCGGTCAGCCGGTTACCCAAAACGTTCAGTCGGGCGCGGTTGTCTTTTTTGACTTCCAGTTGCAGGTGCTCCAGGCCATCCAGTTCTTCCAGGAGGGTTTCCAGTGACGGGATGCCGGTTTTTCTGGGCCAGGCACTGGTGTTGCGGCGGGCATCCATATCGGCCAGCTCTGCGGCAGTATAGTGCCCCACATTGCCTTGTTTTCCAGTGGTTCGGTCTACCGTCAGGTCGTGCACTAGAACAGGGTGGCCGTCTTTGGACAACACCAGGTCCAGCTCGAAATGCCGGATGCCATGCCGGTAAGCATGGACAAAGCCGGGCAGGGTATTTTCGGGAGCCTCACCTTTGGCCCCCCGGTGACCATAAACGATCATTCTGCAGTGTTATCCTTCAGGCGTTGGTAAATGGATTGGCGTTTTTTCCAGGTGTCGTGGCACAGACGAATGTCTTCCAGGTAAGCCGGTAATTCTTTCATCAGCAGGGCCTGAGGGCCATCTACCAGGGCTTTTTCGGGTTTCGGGTGGAAGTCCACCAGCACCATGTTGGCGCCGGCAATCACGCCTTGTGCGGTAGCGTGCATGACATCCAGAATGCCGTCGGGTGAGCGGTCACGGCTGCCCACCGAATGGGACGGGTCCACACACACGGGCATGCGGGTCAGGCGCTTTACCGCCGGCACGTGGGCAAAGTCCACCATATTACGGTGCGGTTGGCCGGCTTCGGTTTTCATGCCGCGCAGGCAGAAAATGACGTTGGCGTTGCCTTCGCTGGCCAAATATTCGGCGGCGTTCAGCGATTCGTTCAGGGTGATACCGAAGCCCCGCTTCAGCAGCACCGGATAGGTGCTCTGACGACCGATCGCTTTCAGTAGCTCAAAGTTCTGGGTGTTGCGGGTACCTACCTGCAGCATAACGCCCGTTGGCCGGCCCAGTTTCTCCAGGCAGGCATCGATTTCTTCGATGTGGCTTTCGTGGGTGATCTCCATGGCCACCACCTTGATGCCATGCTTGCCTGCCTTCTCGAACACCCAGGGCAGGCAGCCCTTGCCGTGGCCCTGGAAAGAATAAGGATTGGTGCGCGGCTTGTACGCGCCCATGCGGGTGCACACCTCACCGCTGTCTTGCAGTGCCTGCATCATCATTTCCACATGCTCGGGCACATCTACCGCGCACAGGCCGGCAAAAATGTTCAGGTTATTCTGGCTGAACTCGACACCGTTGTAGGTGAAGCCGCTTTGGCGGTTATCGTCTTTATGACGGCCCAGAATGCGGTAGTCGTCAGAAATCCGGATGGCTCGTTCGACAGCGGGTAGCGCCTCGATATCTTCCATGTCGAGAGTCTTGGTGTCGCCTAGCAGGTAGATTTCGGTCAGCCGCTGGCTCGCCCCCTGCACCTCATGCACGCGCAGGCTAACACCGGGCAGATTTTCCAGATAGTGCATGGTCAGGCGATAAGCTTCGCTGTCCAGTGCAGTGTTGGCGTGAAGAATGGCTAACATGGTCTCTCCTTGAATTAACTGGCGGCGTCTTCCGCCCGGTACCGCGCCTGCATGTACTCACGGTGATTAAGGTGCAGCAGATCGGCCATGCGGCGAATAAGGTGTTCTTCGTACTTGTCGATGCGTCCGTCAGCCAGGGCGACCCGCCAGATGCTTTCCAGCAGGGCCTGTTTCTGCACCTGATCAAAGTGGTCATTGATCTGCCCGGTGAACTCATACAACGACGTGGCATCTTCTGCGTGCGCCAGGGCATCGGCCAGAATGTCTTCCGCTTCTTCCAGAGTCACCTGATGGGACTGAACGGCGCAATCCATAATGATTTTCAGTTCACGTTCGTCTTCGTGATTATCAACCCGTGCCAACTGCACCATCAATGCGGTGGCCGCTACAGCCAGTTGGTGGGCATCGGTTTCTACCGGCTCTGAGGCCGGCACGGCAAAGAGCTTTTTCAGGTGTTCGATCATAGTTTGACCACTGTTGGTTCAGGCACACATCAGGCAGCTGAGGCAAGCTGGCGAACCCGGTGTTCCAGTTCGATCTGGTCCGCGGCAAACCGGCGAATGCCGTCGGCCAGTTTTTCCGTCGCCATGGCGTCTTCGTTGGATTCCCAGCGGAACAGCTTTTCATCCATTGTGCCAATCGTCTCGCTGCTGGTGGCGGTTCCGGCATTCAGCTGACAGGTCAGTTCGCCCTGATCGTCTTTCAGCTCCTGCAGCAGGGCAGGGCTGATGGTCAGACGATCGCAGCCGGCCAGCATTTCGATCTCACCGGTATTGCGGAAGCTGGCACCCATCACCACGGTATTGAAGCCGTTGGCTTTGTAGTAATTGTAGATGCGGCTGACCGACTGCACGCCCGGATCTTCGGCGGCCGGGTAGCTGTCACGGCCGGTGCTGGCCAAATGCCAGTCCAGAATGCGCCCGACAAACGGAGATATCAGGTGAGCGCCGGCCTGGGCACAGGCGACTGCCTGCACAAAGGAAAACAGCAGTGTGAGGTTGCAGCGAATGCCCTCTTTCTCAAGTTGCTCGGCAGCGCGAATACCTTCCCAGGTGGCGGCAATCTTGATCAGAACCCGGCCGGTATCTATGCCTTGCTGATCATAGAACTCGACCAGCCGGCGCGCTCGCGCCAGCGTGGCCGCGGTATCGAAGGACAGCCGTGCGTCCACTTCGGTGGAGACCACACCGGGGATCAGATTCAGGATTTCCTTGCCAGCCAGCACCGCGAGCATGTCGGTCGCTACGGTTAACTGGTCGGCGGCCGAACCCCCGTGCTTGGCGGCAATGGCAACCGCTTTATCCAGCATCGGTCGATAAGCGTCAGACGCCGCCGCCTTCAACAGCAAAGAGGGATTGGTGGTGGCATCTTCCGGCCGCCATTGGGCAATGGCGTCTATGTCGCCGGTGTCGGCTACCACGGTGGTCATGGTTTTCAGTTGATCAAGCTTGCTTGTCATTCGTCCTGTCGTCCCGGTTGTCAGTTGTTAATGCAGCACCCAGCTCCCGAATGCTTTCGTAAGCCCTACAATAACGGCAGCTCACGACAGGAACAAGACAACCAAAGGTATGCAGACGCTCAGCTTTCCGCTATGAGGTCTGGCTCCCGTACCTTGGCCAGGGCCTGTTCGATCACCTCAAGGCCTGATCCTGGTTTGTTGGCGTTCTCGCTCAGGTGGCGGCGGAACTGCCGGCCACCGGGCATGCCGAGGAAAAGTCCCATGATGTGCCGGGTAATGTGAGTCAGGTACACCCCCCGGTCCAGCTCCTGTTGTATGAACGGGAACATCGCTCGCAGGGCATCCTGACGGCTGGCGACCGGCGCCGGGTCACCAAAGAATTCGGTGTCCACTCCGGCGAGCAGCCAGGGATTGTGGTAAGCCTCCCGGCCCAACATCACGCCATCGGTATGAGCCAGGTGTTCATGGCACTCGTCGAAGGTCTTGATGCCGCCGTTGATGATGATTTCCAGCTCTGGGTAGGCCTGCTTCAGGCGGTACACCCAGTCGTACTTGAGCGGCGGTATGTCCCGGTTTTCTTTCGGGCTCAGGCCCTCCAGAACGGCAATGCGGGCATGCACGATGAAGGTCTTGCAGCCTGCCGCAGCCACCTTCTCGATAAATTCGCACAAATCGTCCCAGGATTCCCGGCCATTGATGCCAATGCGGTGCTTAACGGTCACTGGCAAATCAGTGGCCTCAATCATCGCCGCTACACCTTCCGCCACCTTATCCGGATGGCCCATCAGACAGGCACCGATCATGTTGTTCTGCACCCGATCGCTGGGGCATCCCACGTTCAAATTCACCTCATCAAACCCGAACTGCTGAGCCAGCCCGGCACATTGGGCCAGTTCGTGTGCGTCGCTGCCGCCGAGTTGCAGCGCCAGCGGGTATTCCGAGGGATCGTGCCGCAAAAACCGGGCGGTATCGCCATGGATAAGCGCGCCGGTGGTGACCATCTCTGTGTACAGTAACGCACGCCGGCTGAGGATGCGGGCCAGGTAACGGAAGTGTGGGGTGGTCCAATCCATCATTGGCGCCACGCAGAAGCGGCGAGAGAAGGGCGGAGCGTTGATCGTGGGCATTAAAATAACCTGTTAACAGCGGGCGCTTTACGTGGCCTGTGTATTACGAACCTTCAAGCGCCCCAGTTTAACAGAATTTCTTAGTAGGCTCGCCTCAGCGCGGCTCTCAGGTCCGGGTACAGGTCTGTGGCAACCCGAACCGCCTCGCTGTAGGTGGCTGAATCGCCGTGTTTGGCCATCAGGTAGCGAGCCATGGCGTCGGCTGAGTCAAAGCTTTGATCGGAGCTCTTGCGAATGTTGTCCCAGCCGCCCGTTGCCGCGATAGCGGCCTCACGGCCCACTCGTTTGCCCATCTCGGCGGTCACGGCAGCGGCCAGCAGGCTGCCAAGTCCGTAAGGGACAAAATCCGCTGCGGCCGCAATTGCACCGCCGGCCGCAGCGCCTGCGAGGGCGCCCATGGTTGAGCCAATGTTCACGATCACCACGGTATTGACCCACTCGGCCAGCACGTCGTCACTGGTGTAGGGGCTCAGGTACTTGCCCTGGTTGTCCTGCCGGATCAATTGGTTCAGCTCTGCCTGCGCCAGACTGCCGACCAGGCCGGCAGGGGGCAGCTGGAGATCGCACCGGTCGCCGGCAGCCACCTCGCCCAGCACGTAACAGGTGCGTTGGCCTGCATTGGCGTCGGTATAGGCGGTGTTCCAGCCGTGGGGAATACCATTAAGCGATTGCCCTTCCACCATCAGCTTTGAACCGGTGTACATTCGGGACTGCATGTGGGAGCCGTATGAGGCATGGCGATGCTCGTGTACCCAGGTCGACATGGAACTCGGCTGCTTCATCTGGACAAAGTGCTTGCCGGTTTCCCGGCCGTCAATGAAATTGCCCTGGGACTGGAACAAGCTGGTCATCACCTGTCCGGGGGCAATAGGGAAGGTCATTTCAAAGGCAAAATAGACCGGGCCATTCATCGCGCCGTTAGTGGCACTGCCTTCCATTCTCGTTCGGTTCATAAATGACGACTCTATCAATCCCTGGCCGGGGACAGTTCTGGAGGTTGTCATTTCATAGGCGCCAACGGCCACAAAAGGCCCATCGGGCAAGCCGTCTTTGCACCGGCCCTCAATCAGCTTGGTCTCGCCGAGCTGCACCACGGTTTTTGCGCCAGTAGCGCGCTCCCGGAAGGTGTGTAACGCATCCATGTCGGCTTCGGTGCGGGTGAAATTAACCAGCCATTGGCCTTCGTTGTTAAGCTCGCACACGGCACTGCCGGTGAAGTAGGCATCGGGATCGGCTTCGATTTGCGCGTGGCGCTCAGTTAATTCACTTTGGAGTGCCATCAACGCGGGATCGTCCAGATTGGGCGGCACATTCATTGTAGCGGGAGAAAAACCGAGGCTCGTCGTGGTTCCCGGTGTGGCCAGGCAGCCAGACAGCATTGCAGATGCCAGCACGATGCCGGCCACGGATGTGGTTGAACGAATGCGCATGTGATCCCTCCGGACAGGAGCCCCTATTCCCGGGGGCGATATGTTCAAATTTAGGACACATTTTGGGATAGGCAAGCAGGCTGGCCCACCATGGTAAGTCGCTGCCTTGGTTTAGAGACAAAATTTGCCGCAGACTTTCGGTATAGTGTCGGTGACTGACGCCCGAGTGGCGCAACATTTCAGACTTGTCTAAGGAAGGTGGCATGCCAAGGTTTTTGCACACGGCCGACTGGCAAATGGGGCGGTCTTATAGCCGCTTTGACACCGAAGACGGTGCCGCGCTGGTGGAGGCCCGCTTTGAGGCGATTGAAAAGCTCGCGCAACTGGCGAACGAGCATCAATGCGATGCGGTGTTGGTGGCAGGCGATGTATTTGATGCCCAGACCGTGTCTGATCGCACCATTCGCCGGGTATTCAACGCCACCAGAGGTTTCGCCGGGCCCTGGGTTATGCTGCCCGGCAACCACGATGCCGCGCTGGTCGAAAGTGTCTGGACCCGCGCCACGCGCCTGGGCGCGGTGCCAGACAACGTGCACCTGGCGCTTGAACCGGGCGTGATCACCCTGCAAAGCCAAGGCCTGGCCCTCCTCTGCGCTCCGTTAACCCAGCGTCACACCTACGGCGATCTGACCGAAGCCTTTAACGGCTATGACACCTCGGGCGGGCTGATCCGGGTCGGGCTTGCCCACGGCAGTGTGCAGGGTCTGCTATCGGACGACATCGACGCCACCAACCCGATTGCGCCGGACCGTACCGACGCCAGCCGGCTGGATTATCTGGCGTTGGGTGACTGGCACGGCACCAAGCAAATCAATGACCGCACCTGGTACAGCGGGACCCCGGAGCCGGAACGGTTCCGCAATAACGAGGCGGGCTTCGCGCTGGTGGTCAACGTTACCGGCCCCGGAGACAAGCCTGAGGTAACCCCGATCGCCACTGGCCGCTTCCAGTGGCACCAGTGGCGGGAAACTCTGGCGGTGGCGTCTGACCTTGATCAGCTGTTGCAGCGGCTCGACGCTTTGCCTGAAGCCACCGTGCTCGATCTTCGCCTTGAGGGCGCCATTACCCTTGCGGGCGAAGACCAACTTCTGGGCGCCCTGTCGGTGGCGGAAGCGAGATTTCGCAGCATTCGATGCGACCGCAGTGGGCTCCAGCTGGAACCCACCGACGACGACATCGCTGAACTGAAAGCCGACGGCTACGTGGGCGAGGTGATCAGTGAGTTGCGTAGCCAGCAAGAAGGCGATCGGGGCGAGCCGGCCCGGGACGCCCTGGCGATTCTGGCCGGATTGTTAAAAGGTCGGGACCAGGAGGCCAGCCAATGAAGCTGCAACGTCTGCGCGTCGAGCAGTTGCGCCAGTTTCGCAAGCCGTTTGTGCTGGATGACCTGCAGCCAGGCCTCAACCTGGTTCACGGCCCCAACGAATCCGGCAAAAGCACCCTGGTGCGGGCCATTCGTGCCGCGTTCTTTGAACGCTATCGCTCAACAGCAGTGGATGACTTGCGGCCCTGGGGCGACTCCGCGGCGGCGCCCACCATCGAACTGGACTTTGAGCATCAGGGCAAACGCTGGCGCCTCACCAAAAGTTTTCTGCAACGAAAGCGCTGCGACCTGACCGTGGGTACCGACATTTACAGCGAAGACGACGCCGAAGAAAAACTGGCCGAACTGCTGGGTTATCAATACCCGAAGCGCGGCGTCAGCAAAGCCGAGCACTGGGGCATACCCGGCCTGCTCTGGGTAGAGCAGGGCACCGGTCAGGACCTGGAGCAATCAGTAGAACATGCCGGCGATCACCTGAAATCAGCACTTAACTCCCTGGTAGGCGAAGTGGCCAGCTCCGGTGGCGATGAGGTGATGGAGGTGGTTCGCGCTCAGCGGGATACGTTGCTGACCGGAGGTGGCAAGCCCCGTGGAGATTATCTGCAACTGGACAAGGATCGCGCCCAGTATCAACAGGACATTGCCGAGCTGAACGAGCGGATTGTCAAATACCAGGAGCAGGTAGACCGGTTGGGCAAACTGACCCAGGAGTTCGACCGCACCGAAACCGAGCGCCCCTGGGAAGAGGCCCAGCGCCAACTGGAAAACACCAGAGAACGGTATCAGCAGGTAGAGCGCCTGGAACAACAGCAGAACCAGGAGAAAAGCACGCTGGCCCAGCTGCAGCAAAATCACCGTTTGCTGCAACAGAATAAGGAACACCTGGAAGGCCTGAGCAAGCAACTGGCGGCCAGGAACAAGGAGCTGAACAACGCTGAGCGAGCGCTCAATCTTGCCGAACAACAGACACCCGCTATTGCCAACCGGTTGATGGAAGCGAGAACAGCTTATGAGCTGGCAGACAAGCAGGTAAAGCTTGCCCGCCTGCTGGAAGCCAGGGGCCGCCTGGAGCAAGACCTTCGCCGCCTTGAGCAACAGCAACAGGCACTAAACCAAAACCTGAGCAAAGCCCGGGAATATCAGCAGCAGGTCGATCAGGCCCGGCAGCAGGCCCGGGAAAACCGGATTGATGGCGCAGAAGTAAAGCGCCTGAAAGCGACCGAACATCAGCTCAACGAAGAGACCATCCGCTCACGCACCATTGCCACCCGATTGAGCTGGCAGCTGGAACCCGGTGCGTCATTGAGCCTGAACCATGACCCCCTCGAAGGGGAGGGCGAAAAACAGCTGCTGGAAGAGTCCAGCCTGGTCATCCCCGGCGTCGGCACCCTGGGCATCACCCCCGGCGGCGAGGAACTGGCCAGCACCCGGCGCAAACTCGCCACGCTTGAGCAAACCTTTAATGAACAGCTCAAAGCCCTCGGCGTGGATTCGGTGGCACAGGCAGAGCACCGACTGTCGGCCTTCGAAACCGCCGAGCGAGCCCTGACGCACGCTGAAGAGCTGCTCAAGTCCGTCGCGCCAGGCGGCATTGATCCACTTTTAGCGCAACAGAGCGAAGCGGGCCGCGAGCTTCAGACCGCCAAAAATCAATTGCAGGCCACACCCGAACCGGATCAGGGCGAGAGTGTGCCTGGCCTGGCCGAAGCCGACGCGGCCTTCACCCGGGCCGGCGCCAGCCTGGACAAGGCAGAGTCTGATGAGCGCAAACATCAGGCCGAATTGCTGACCCGAAAGCAGGCCCGGGACAACGCCAGCGCCGAATGGCAACGTCTGGCTGATGAAGAGCAGAGCCCGGAGCGCCAGCAACAGTTGCGGCAGTTAAGCGACGATCTGGCCAGCATCGAAAAGCAGACCGCCGATCTGGAAGCCAGTCTGGCCAGCCGTGAGCGAGACATTCGGGAGGCCCGTCCGGATCTTCTCCGACAGGATATCGAGCGCTACCAGAACACCATCAACAACCTTCGCCAGACCCAGGAAGCGCGGGGGCGAGAACTCAGAGACATCAAGGTCAGGCTGGAAGCCTGGGGCGCTGAAGGCCTGGAAGAGCAACTCAACGAAAAGCAGGCAGAGTTCGAGCAGTGCACTCGTCGCTATCAGGAACTGCATCGCCGGGCTCAGGCGCTGGATCTGCTGCTGACGCTGTTGACTGAAAAGCGCCAGGCACTGACCCGCCGGCTGCAGGCGCCGCTGCAAAAGCACCTCAATCACTACCTGTCGGTGCTGTTTCCCCAGGCCACTCTGGAAGTCGATGAACAGCTGCGGCCGGGCACCTTCACCCGGGGCAGCGAACTGGGTCAGATGACCGAACTGAGCTTTGGTGCCCGGGAACAGATGGGCCTGATCAGCCGCCTGGCCTACGCCGATCTGCTGCGCGAGGCGGGCAGGCCGACGCTGGTGATCCTGGACGATACCCTGGTGCACAGTGACAACGAGCGCCTGGAGGACATGAAGCGCATCCTGTTCGATGCCGCCAGCCGCCATCAAATACTGCTGTTTACCTGCCATCCTGAAAAGTGGCAGGACCTCGGCGTGCCGCCTTTGGACATTCAAGCGCTGAAGGAGGGGGTTGTCGGAGAAACAATGGGATGAGCGACCGTGGCCGGATCTCAACCTGTAAAAGCCGGGCGCTTCTGACGGCTCTGCTGGCCTGTTGCCTGTTTGTGCAGCCAGCCTTCGCCACCGGCTGGTCGCTGATACTGCAGCAAAGCCAGATTGGCCTGGCGCTGCCGGATGTTCATACCGACGACTGGCAAATCACCGGCATCCGGGCCGATGTGGTCAATTCGGTCGAAGCGGATAACCGTACCATCACCGTCCACTTCAAACCCCGCTCCCGGCTGCAGGTCGCAAGCCTGGTTCATGACGCCGCCGGCACGCCCACTCAGCTGGACAATGTGCAGGTGGATCTGGCCGACGTCACCCTGACGATCAATCTTGGTGGCACCGGCTCCCTCGCTGACCGAAGCACAATAGCCGGTCAGGTCGTCATCGACGTCGACCAATTACAGCACCCGCAACTGAAGCCACAGGGCTGGCGGTTTGAGGGAACGGTAAGCGGTGCTTTGACGGATCTGAACCTTGACGGCCAGCTGCAATCGGATTCTGGCCTGGTCGCCGATGTCGCCATCAGGAACGTAATGGGAGAATTTCTGGCCGCCCGGATAGCTATGGACGTTGCCGGCAAAAACGGCGGGAAGGCCCTGGCCGACACGTTGGCGGCCTGGCCCGAACTGCTGGAGCTGACCGCAGGTCAGATACAGGCCGCTGCCTCCCTTCGCCTCGAGCCCGGTGTCCCGCTGGTACTGGATGGCAGTGCCAACTTTGACGGCGTTGAGGGTCTGATCGACCGCACCGCGGTAACCGATCTGAGCGGACGGCTGTTGGTCAGCCTGGACGACGGCGCTCTGACGGCCCGCTTTCGCGACGTAACGGTTGGCCAGATCAATTCCGGCATCGGCATTGGCCCGGTTCGTTTTCTGGCAGATTACCGGGCGCTTCAAACAGCGCCATTCGCCGGCGTGCTCGACATTCAGCAGGCAGCCGCGAGCTTTCTTGGTGGCCGCTTGCGGGTGGCACCCGGCGCCATTGATCTGGCTGCGGAACCCTGGACCTTGCCGGTTGAGGTGTATGAGGTTTCCCTGGAGCGATTGCTGCAGGTGTACCCGGCGGAAGGTTTTTCAGGGACCGGCGAGCTTACCGGCCGCGTGCCCGTCATGGTCAGCGCCGACGGCATAGTGGTTGAGCAAGGCAAAGTCGCCGCCATTGCCCCCGGCGGATTGCTGCGGTTACCCGCCCAGCGACTGCAGGCCATGCTTGGCAGCAGCCAGACCATGGAGCAGGTGGTAGACGCTTTGCAAAACTTTCACTATTCGGTACTGGATAGCACGATAGACTACGATAACAAGGGCAGGCTGGTACTTGACGTGAGGCTTGAGGGCGAAAACCCGGAAGTCAGAGGCGGGCAACCGATCGTGCTCAATATCAATCTTGAAGAAGACATACCCGCTTTGTTAACCAGTCTTCAACTGAGTGGCAGGGTGAATGAGGCCGTGACTGAACGCGTTCGGGAACGACTGCAACAATCCGGACAGGAGGCAGTACCATGACGAATGTATCGCGGTTGAACCGGCCGCTTGCGGTAAGAACATTGTTAATAGGCATGCTGCCGCTGGTGTTATTCGCTTGTACGCCAACGGTACAGATGGTCGCGCCCACGGAACCGATTACGGTAAATCTGAACGTCAAGATCCAGCACGAAATCTACGTCAAAGTCGATAAAGAAGTGGACGATCTGTTCAGCGAAAAGGGTCTGTTCTGAGCGAAAACGGGTGTTAACAGAGTCTGATCAAGGGGTTGAAGATGAAACGACTGATGCAACTGGCCGCCTTCATTGTGGCCATCGGTATGGTACTGCCAGCGTTCGCCATGGACCTGGAAGAAGCCAAGCAGAAACTTGAATCTGCAAAGCAACAAGGCCTGGTGGGTGAAGCGCCGACCGGCTACCTGGACGTGGTTCAAGCCGGAGAGGATGCCCGCGCGGTGGTAAATGCTATTAACAGCGCCCGCCGGGCTGAATACACCCGCATTGCCGAAAAACATGAGATCCCTGTCACCCAGGTGGAAACCGTGGCCGGTAAAAAAGCGATCGAGAAGACCCCCGACGGTCAGTTCGTGCTGATCGAGGGGCAGTGGGTCAAGAAGTAGAGCCCATTCCAGCCGAGCGATTATTATTTCCTGTTAATGGATCTGGAAATAACAGCGGCGGGCTACCATCCTGTAGACAAGGCGTTGAACGATGTAGTGACGACCTGACGGATCATACTCACAGCAAGGAAGGTGTACCATGAAATCCAGGGTGACGGTTACCGGCGAATCCGCCGACCACAAGCTGGCAGCAATATTCTCAAGCGAGACAGAAGCCCATCGTGCCGTTGAGGCACTCTCCCGGAAAACCGGCCTCGATGACGCCCAGATCAAGCTAGTGTCTCCGGGCGACACCCATCAGGCACGGCAAATTGAGCCAGAGTCTGGTGGTATATGGCGCACGATGATTCGTGCCCATATCTGGCTGGGTGTGGCCGGGGCCATTGCCGGGGCTATCCTGTTCTTTGCGTTGTATATCCTGGGTATTGAGTTCATCCGCCAGAGCGCAGTAACCGCGGGAATCCTGTTAACAGTGATTGGTGGCGTTATCGGGCTCATGGGCGGCGGCTTGGTCACGCTTCGCCCTGATCACGCTCGGTACGCCCAGGCTGCGCAATCGGCTCTTGAAAAAGGTGAGCATGTACTGACCGTTCATGCCCACAGCAGCGATGAGCTCAACACGGTGATCGCCGAGCTTGAACACCACCATGCGCGGATAGTACGAACGCTCTAGTGAATAACGCCGAATCTGCACCGGGTTGCGTTCACAGCGGAAGGCTGGATCAGTCAGGAATTTCGTCTGAAAGCTCCAGCAGGATGGGCTCCATCAGCCGGTATACCCAGGCCGTTCTGCCATCCTGCAGTGTCACTTCCACCCGCTCGTAACGCACCCCCAGGCGCTCATAGCGGTCCAGCGCTCTGAGCTCATCGGCATTAACGGTGATGACTTCCCCTTCGGTAACCGCCCCGTCGACCGGCTTGATATCCAGCTTGTCCTTCTTGAATCCGGGCAGCTCGGCGGGTTCGCTGCTGCCGGCTCGCCCCATCACCAACCAGCGTACCCAGGGCTTTGTGAGGGTGCCGTAGACGAACACCGAATGGCTGGCGTTTTCGTCGATGGCAGGCATGTCTCCGGGTGGGTTATAGCCGAAGGAACTGGCAAAGGTCAGCCAAAGATAGCCAATCACCAAAACAAGAAGGGCCAACAAGGCCGCCAGGGATCGTTGTATAGTTTTTTTCATAGAAGGCTACACACGCTCTTCTGCATGACTCAAGTCCTTCACCAACTGTGCCGCTGACACCTCCCGGCAACCAGACGCATTCTGTCCGCACCACAGCGGCGAGAAATCTCCGGAGCCCTTCGCTTCGGCCGCCGCCCGTAACGGCGCGATGGCGTTGGTGGCTAATGGAAAAGCGGGTGCATCCCCCGAAATGGGCCCCAGTTCGCGCATGATCCGGTTAACGATGCCCCGTGCCGGGCCACCGGAGAACAGGTTGGTGATGGCGGTCTGCCGGGCGCTTTCGCTTTTCAGCGCCGCACGGTGAACTGTCCGGGTGGTGGCCTCCGGGCACAGCATAAAGGCCGTGCCAACCTGAACCGCAATGGCACCAAGCGCCAACGCCGCGGTTACGCCCCTGGCATCGGCAATGCCGCCGGCGGCAATCACTGGCACCCCAACGGCCGCGACCACCTGGGGCAGAAGCGCAAACGTGCCCATCTGGGTGCTCATGTCTCTGGTCAGAAAAATACCCCGGTGGCCGCCCGCTTCAAGCCCCTGGGCAATAATTCCATCCGCTCCGTTACGCTCAAGCCAGAGCGCTTCTTCCACCGTGGTGGCAGAAGACAACACGGTGGCCCCGGCGGCTTTCACCCGCTGCAGCAAGGCAGGCGCCGGCAGGCCAAAGTGAAAACTCACCACCGCCGGCTGGAACTCCTCCACAATGGCCGCCATCTCTTCATTGAACGGCTGCCGTCCCGGGCCACTGGCAATAACGCTCTGATCCAGTCCCAGTTCCCGGTAATGGGGCGCCAGCGCCGCTCGCCAGGCCTGATCCTGCGCGGCATCGGGCTCCGGTGGCGTGTGGGCAAAGAAATTGAGGTTGAACGGCTGGTCAGTACTGACTTTCAGAATATCGAGTTCCGCCTTGAGCGCGTCCGCTGTCAGCATGGCACACGGCAACGACCCCAGCCCGCCGGCATTGGATACCGCCGCCGTAAGCCGGCTGTCTTGCACCCCCGCCATGGGCGCCTGGATGATCGGGAAGTTGGTTCCGAGAAGGTTTGGCATGATGGTTTCCGGCTTTGTAATAAGATTGTCGCGGTGGCGACAGGCCGGAACGGAGAAGTGATGCCGGCCAAGTGATTCATAACAAACGCATGAATGAACAGCAAGCCCGGTAAACCGATCAGTGTCGTTGCGCCTCGCTACGCTCTGCTTTAGCGTTGTCGGTGTGCACCCTTAACGACAATGCGAGCAAGGCACCCATGCACCAAAACTCGCTAATTGGCATAGACCTGGGCGGCACCAAAACCGAAGTCATCCTGCTGGACCGGCAATCCAACGAGCACTTCCGGAAACGGGTGCCAACCCCCGCTGGCGATTATCGGGCTACTCTGGACACCATACGGGCACTGGTACTGGCGGCCGAAGCACAGGCAGGCGCAACCGGCTTGCCCGTAGGCATCGGCATACCCGGTAGCGTCTCCGGCATCACCGGCCGCATCAAGAACGGTAACTCCACCTGGATAAACGGCCAGCCCATGCAGCAAGACCTGCGCGAACTGCTGCAACGGCCGGTCACCCTCACCAACGACGCCAATTGCCTGGCGCTCTCCGAAGCCACAGACGGCGCAGGGAAGAGCCACCAGGTAATCTTCGCCGCCATCCTGGGCACAGGCTGCGGCGCTGGCATCAGCGTGAATGGCCGGGTTGTCACCGGCCCGAACGGCGTTGCCAGCGAATGGGGCCACAACCCGTTGGCCTGGACCCCCCAAACCGAACTGGAACAGCGCCCCTGTTTCTGTGGCCGCCATGGCTGCAACGAAACCTTCCTGTCCGGCACCGGGCTGTCACTGACGCATAAGCTGCAGGCAGGCCAGGAACTGCCCGCCCGGGACATCGCCGCAAACGCTCGCAAAGGCGACCCAGTGGCAAACGAAACCATGAACCTGTACCTGGAGCATCTGACCCGAGGCCTGGCGGTGGTTATCAACGTACTGGACCCGGACGTTATTGTGCTGGGTGGTGGTATGAGTAACGTTGATCTGATCTACCGGGAGCTGCCGCCCAGGTTGGCGAAATACGTGTTTGGCGGTGAGTGTGGGACGCCGGTTGTGCGGGCGGTTCATGGGGATTCGAGTGGGGTGCGGGGGGCGGCTTGGTTGGCGAGGTCAATGGCCTCAACGTAACCTACAAATAAAGTTCACCGGATCCATTTGACAGTGATCGCTGATCGCTCCCGCCAAGGAAAATAGTTTCGGTGATTTTCGAAACTCAAATAGGCGGTAGATGTGGAACTGGTCTTGGAAATCCGCCGAAAATGATACCTCGTTGCGGGAAGCATAGAACGGAGTTTCTTTTGCAAAGGCGGTTGTTTTGACCTCGATGAAGCGTTCTTGACCGGACGTTTCGAACGACAAAATGTCGTAACCAAGACCGTCCCCTTTTGATTGCGCTACGTGTTCGATGCGATTGGCTAGGGTCCTTTCACCTGCCGACCTGAGTCGATATTCCTCGTATTCCAGAATCAGTAATTCTCCGGCACTGCCGAGCGCAGAATTACGGGCTTCTTGAGCGACATAATCTCGCTTCGAAGCCGCACGATTGGGGGAATACGGAGGATGCTCTTCTTGAATCGTAGTTGACGGCTTAGGGGTCTCAACCAAAAGAGTCGAAAACTCGACTCCAGTTGGAACAAATGCAGGCTGTTTGACAGCGGCTTGGGAGACGCGGTCAAAATCCGAGTGTGAATTGATCCAATCTTCAACATAAGTCGCAAGGGCTTCTTGGTAGTTACTTCGGGGCTTGTAACCGGGGATCCAGAAGCAATTGAGATCGCGTAGAACCGCACTGATATTCTGGTGTTTAAGCTCAACAGCAGCGTCGCTGCGACCGTTCAGTAGTTTCAGAAGCGCACGTCGGTGGGCGCTTTTGTTGTAACGCTGGCCAGCAAGTTCTAGGGTAAACATCTTCATGTAGTCGGCTACTGTCAGCGCAATTTCCGTATCGCTCCAATGATCTGCCCTGGCCATGATAACTACTCCACTGCTACGGCTATTCGAAGACGCTTACATCTTGTCTCAGTGCTAACGATATGACAAATAAAGTATTTGGTATTTTTTTGCTATGCTCGGGTGCAGTGCGCGTGGTTTCCATTACCTGATAGGACATAGAGTGTTTCGATAATGAGCGTAGCGTCCTACAACAAAAACGCCCAGCAATTCTTCACCCAATACCAGTCCCTGACCTTCGAGCAGGTCCACAGCCCCTGGCTGACCATGCTGGACACCAAGGCAGGCCTCGCGCTGGACGTTGGTGCCGGCAGCGGCAGGGATGCACTGGCTCTGGCAGAGCGAGGCTGGGACGTGGTGGCGGTGGAGCCGGCTTGTGAACTGCGCCGCCTGGGCGAAGCAGCAACGGCCCATCGAAGTATTCAGTGGCTGGAGGACTCGCTGCCGGATCTCAATGACATTCGTAAGCTCAGTTATCGCTTTGACCTGATTCTGGTGTCAGCCGTCTGGATGCATGTGCCACCCACGTCTCGGGCGAGGGCGTTCCGGATTCTGACGGAATTACTCGGGCCTTCCGGCCTGCTGGTCATTACCCTGCGCCACGGTCCGGGTGATGGTGAGCGCCAGTTCTATGAGGTCAGCAAGGCGGAGCTGGATGGTTTGGCCCGCCAGCGTGCGGTGATGCCGGTGCCCTTGCCGGATACACCCCGTGCCGATGAGTTGAGGCGGCCGGATGTGTGGTGGGAAACGGCGGTGTACCGGTTGCCCGATGACGGCACCGGGGCACTGCCAACCCTTCGGCATATCATTGTGAATGACAACAAATCCTCCACCTACAAGCTTGGACTGCTGCGCACGCTGGTGCGCATGGCGGACAGTGCGCCCGGGCTGGTTTTGAACCGGACGGATGAGTGGGTCGAGGTGCCGCTGGGTGCCGTCGGTTTGTTCTGGATCATGCTGTACCACCCGCTGGTGCTGAAACACCACCTGCGGCAGGCTCCGGGCGCTCGCGGGCTGGGCTTTGCGGGTGCGGATTTCTACGAGTTGGGCAAGTTGTCACCGCTGGATTTTCGGGTCGGGTTGTCGCTTTCGGCGGAGTTTGCTCCGGTGGTTATGCGGGCCATCAAACTGGCCGCCTCGAATATTCTCAAGAACCCGGCCCACTTCACCACCTGGCCTGGCACCCATCGCCAGATTTTTGAGGGTGGCACCAGCCGCTTAATCATCCGCAACGAGCCGGTGCGCCTGGATAAGGAAACGCTGGCTCGGTTCGGGCGATTCCGCGTTCCCGCCATGCTTTGGGATACGTTCAGCCGGTATGCCTGCTGGGTTGAGCCCGCCATAGTGAATGAGTGGATCAATCTGATGGGCAGCTGGGAGGCCCGTTATTCCTCGGAGATTTACCATCAGGCGCTGCAGTGGTCAGAGGGGCGCCGGGACACTTCGGTCGTCCGGAAACTGGTGGAGCAGCAGCTCACTAACGGGCCCGTGGAGTGTGTTTGGACCGCCAAAAACCTCTCTGCTACACGATACGACATTGATCACTGCTTTCCCTGGTCTCGCTGGAACAATAATGATCTATGGAATCTACTGCCGGCTTCCCACATTGCCAATGCGTCGAAATCTGAAAAACTACCGGCAGACTCCCTGTTGAAACAGGCCCGGCCCCGTGTGATCGAATGGTGGCAGCACGCGATCATCGGCACCGAGCGAGAGCACCAGTTCTTCTCGGAGGCGGAAGCGGCGCTGCCGTTGTTGGGTGACAGGCGCACGGTGGACGGTGTATTTGAAGGCATGCTGCAACAGCGTTTGCGGTTAAAGACCAACCTGCAGCTGGCGGAGTGGCTGGGCGTGTGACTAGTGTCCACCTTGCTTTCCCCAAAAACGTATATACAATGTAGATATCTTTCGGTTTTGAGATTCACTTTTTTCAGGAGTATCAGCGGTGTCCGATAAGCCAAAAAAGGTGAAGCTCAACAAGAAAGATAGCCAGCTGCTGATCCGCATCAGCAGCACCGAGCGCGAGCAGTTTATAGAGCTGTGTGAGCAGTTGGATACCAGCGCCGCTCGCGAAATCAGGCAGTTCATTCGGGGGTTTATCAAAAAACGTAAGCTCACGGACTAGCCGAGATAACGCCCAGGAGGCAGATTATGTCCAAGAAAACCGCGAAGAATCTCAAGAAGAAAATCAACGCACGCAAGGCCAAGATCGAAAAGCATGAGGGCAAGATCAAGTCGCTGAAGAAAAAGCTCAAAAAAGCGGCTTGATGCTGTGCCGGGCCGCCTCAGGGCGGCCCATTGAGGTCAGGGTTAGATCCCGCCACTATTCATGACTTCCTCCCGAATTGTCCCCTTCACACCTTCTTTATCCAAGCGCTCCAACACCACTGCCAGTGACTGCGCCAGTTTTTCGTGCCGGCGGTTGAGGTAGTGATAGTGCTTGAATTCCACGACAGGCTGGCGCAGCCCGAGTGCTTTGCGGCGCTGTTTCAATTGCTGATGGATTTTGCTGATACGCAGCCCATGGGCATCTTATAGGTTTCATATTTTAGTCAATGAATCACATTAGATGCTTTCCATCTGATTGCAACCAGAATGGGGTCAGACCCCAAGACATTTCACGGTCCGAAATGTCCGGGGGTCTGACCCCAGCGTTGGGTTAGGGGATCAGTTCCAGCTCTTTGCGCATCTGCTCGGAGGTTGGCTGGAGCTGGGGCAGGCCTTTTCGGGTTCTGCGCTCGCTCAGGTAGTACAGGATGGGCGAGGCGATGAACACTGAGGAGCTGGTGCCGATCACCACGCCGAACAGCATGGGCAGGGCGAAACTGGAAACCGCCGCGCCGCCGGCGATGGCCATGGGCAGCAGTACCAGGAAGGTGGTCACGGAGGTGAACACGGTGCGGGTGAGGGTGGATGAAATGCTCTGGTTGAGCAGGTCCAGCATGTGCATGTCCGGGTGCAGGCGCAGGTTTTCCCGTATGCGGTCAAACACCACCACTTTGTCGTTCACCGAGTAGCCGATCAACGCCAGCAGTGCGGCCACGGCGGTCAGGTTGAACTCGACCCCCACCAACGCGAAGAAGCCGATGGTTTTGGTCAGGTCCAGTGCGATGGTGAGGGTGGCGGCCAAGGCAAAGTGAGATTCAAATCGCAGCCACAGGAACGCCAGCATGCCCACGCCGGCCAGCAGTATGGCCAGGATGGTGGCATCGCTGAAGCCGCCACTGACTTTGGGGCCCACCAGGTCCACTTTCGGAAAGCTGGCGTCCGGCTGCAGGCTGAGGACGGCGGCTTTAAGAGCCTCTACTGGGTGGGCGGAGCCCTCTGTGGTGGCGGTCTCCACCGGCAGCCGGATCAGAAAGTTGCCTTCGCTGCCGAACTCCTGAATGGATGCTTCGCCCAGTTGTTGGCTATGCAGGGTAGCGCGCAGTGCGTCCACGGACACCGACGGTGCGCTGACTTCCACCAAAGTGCCGCCGGTGAAATCCACGCCGTAATCGAGGCCCGGCTGGATGAACAGCGCGATGGAGGCAACGGACAGCATCGCAGACAGCGCCAGCCCAATTACCCGGCCCTTCATGAAGTTGATGCCACGCTCGCTGAGCTTGTCCAGCCAGGCAAAGCCGGCAATGGCCAGGGGCTGGCGTTCACCGCCCTTGATCCACCACTCCATGATCAGACGGTTGAAGGCGACGGCGGTAAACAGCGAAGTCAGCAGGCCGATGCCGATGGTGACGGCGAAGCCGCGCACCGGGCCGCTGCCAAACATGAACAGCAGGCTGACAGCAATCAGGGTGGTGACGTTGGAGTCCAGAATTGTGCTGTAAGCCCGGCCGAAGCCTTCCTTTAGCGCCATCCAGGCGGGTTTGCCTTTACGGGATTCCTCCCGGATGCGTTCGTTGATCAGTATGTTGGCATCCACCGCCATGCCGATGGTGAGAATGATGCCGGCGATGCCAGGTAGGGTGAGGGTGGCGCCGAGCAGGCTGAGGATGCCAAAGACCAGGCCGACGTTGATGGCCAGGCCAAAGCAGGCAATGGCGCCCCAGCGGCCGTAAATGCCGATCATAAAGGCAATGACCAGCGCCGCGCCGAACAGACCGGTGCTTATGCCCAGGGCAATGGCGTCGCTGCCCAGATCCGGGCCCACGGTGCGCTCTTCAACCACGTGCAAGGGTGCGGGCAGGGCGCCGGCCCTGAGCATCAAGGCCAGATTGCTGGCGTCTTTGGTGGTGAAGGCGCCGCTGATTTCGCCGCTGCCGCCGGCGATGATGCCCCGGATCACCGGTGCCGTCAGCACCTCGTTATCCAGCACGATGGCCAGAGGGCGGCCGATGTTTTTGCGGGTCATGTCCCCGAACAGACGGGCACCTTCGGTATCCAGTTTGAAGGTGACCACGGGCTCCTTGGTGTCGGGGTTGAAGGCCAGCCGGGCATCACGGATGTGTTCGCCGGCCATGGCCACCTGTTTTTCCAGGATGTAGTCACCGGTGCCGTCGGCATCGGCCAGGGTGATGGTGGCGCTGCGATTGTCGCTGCCCGACTTGGCGACCCAATGGAAGGTCATCAGGGCGGTGGTGCCCAGCAGTTCGCGAATTTCGGCGGGGTCGGCCACGCCGGGCATCTGCACCAGGATGTGGTTTTTGCCCTGGCGGGTGATGCCGGGCTCAACCAGGCCGGTTTCGTCCAGGCGCCGGCGCACCACTTCCAGGCTGCGGTCAACGGCGTCTTTGATCAGCGCTTCTTCAGGTTGGTGCGGGTTGTTGGCCAGCAGTTCGCGGGTATCCACTTCCAGCAGCAGGTGCGAGCCGCCTTGCAGATCGAGCCCCAGCGCCAGGGTGTTTTGCTGGTACCAGTCAGGCAGAGTGTTGGCCAGTCGGGCCGGTAACAGATTAGGCAGTGCACTCAGCAAGCCGAGCACAATCACCAGGCCATAGACCATGGCCCGTGAACGTAATGATTTCATCGGTAATCCCTTTCAAACAGGTACGCTTTCAGAGCGGCCAGACAGGCCGATCCGCGTGTTGATCACGGCAGAGGATTACGCGATGGGCGGTGCCCGTAAGGGCGGCGTGGTGAAATCAGCGAGGGACGCTGCTTGCTCGGTGCGGTGGTCGGCAGCCGGGACCGCAGAGCGGGACTGCGACCAGAGCACAGCGTCAAGAAGCCGGGCCAGGTACTCCGGCGTATCGAGGAGGGGCTTGTCTTCCTCTAAGCCGGTTTCTGCCACCGCCAACGCCGGGTTGTGGCTGGCAACCACCAGATGGTCCAGGTGATTGACAACAACCTTGCCCGCCGGGCTCGGCTGGGCGTGCGCTTGGGTGATTGAACACAGAACAACCAGCGCAAACACAGCCACGGCGAAACCGGATACCATCTGGCGCCAGGGCGGTAACTGCGTTGCAAGGTTTCTGTTCATGGAAATGTTCCCGGGAGGTTTTAGCATTATTGGGGCAATGCCCCCGGGATTCAAGTTGGGGTCAGACCCCAAGACATTTCGCCTCTTCAAATGTCCTGGGGTCTGACCCCAAATTATTACTGCGGGCGGCGGTTGAAGATGCCGATGATGGGGGTGCCGTGGGCCCGAAGAACCGGTTCGATTTCGCGATGCAGGGCGTGGTAGCGGTAGAAGGGGACTCTGGGAAACAGGTGGTGGATTGAATGCAGATTCTGCCCGAGCCAGAACCACTCCAGCGGTTTCATGAAGGTGGGCATGATCAGGCTGTTGGTATTGCGGTAGCGCTTGGGCTCGTTGTACGGCAGGTGCGGCCGGTAGGCAAACCAGTAGGCGGTGAAGGCGCCGCCAATCAAATACCCCAAAAGCACAACCACTGCTGCTCCACTCTGGCTGACCATCGCCAGGAACACCACGCGCCAGCCAATGGATACCATCAGTTCAATGCTGTAGATGGCCCGCTCTTTGCGGCATGCGGCGCCCCAGTGATGTCGCGCGAAAAAGGTATTCTGCACCCACAGGAACCTGAGTACGGTCAGTAGGGCGCTGAAGGGCCCCTTGCTCATGCCACTGATAAGGAAGTCCGGGTCTTTATCCGGCTGGTTGGTGTAGCGGTGATGGGTGAAGTGCTCCAGCCGGTGAGATTGGTAGGGCACTGCAATTAGCGGCGCAACCAGATACCCACACAGATGGTTGAGCCAGGTTAGCTGGTCGTGTTCACCGTGGATATTGTTGTGAACGGCCTCATGCAGCGGGGTGTAGGAGAAATACGTCAGCGCGCCGATCAGCAGCGTGGCGGCCCAAACGGGTAACAGCCCGGCGGCGAAAAGTGCCAGCGCAAGCGCAAAAGAGCCCACCGTGACAAACGTCAGTGCCACTGTGGGCCAGGCTACCTTGCCCATGTGGCTTTTTGCCGCGGCGATGGCCTGTTTGTTCAGGGTGGTCAGGTCTTCTGTCATCGGGCTCTCCGGTTGGTTTGTACAATGCCCACAGTAAACGCCCCGCGCCAGTGCAGACAGGGCAGCTTCGGCCAATCAACAGGCATAAATGGCCTTGGCACTCTTTGCGCTTGTCGGGTTTGCGGTGGCGGAGCATACTCCCGGGCTATGTCTAACTCCGATACGCTTCTGCACCCCGTCACCATCAGCCAGGTCATGATCAACTTTGCCGCCCGGCAAGGTGTGGATCGCCAGACCTGTTTGCTGGGTACAGGGATCGCTGAAGAGGATATGCAAGCCGCAGATGGCCTGATTACCCGCGCCCAGGAAATGCGGCTGATCGAGAACCTCATTCTGGCGCTGCCAGACTTGCCCGCCCTAGGGTTCCGGATTGGCCTGCAGTATAACGTGGCGACCTTCGGTATCTGGGGCTTTGCTTTGCGCACCAGCCGAACCTTGCGGGATGCCACCGCATTGGCCCTGCGGTACCTGCCGCTAAGCACCGCCTATTGCAAGATGCACACCTTCGTGGAGGGTGATGGCTTCGGCGTTGCGTTTGATGCTCACGATGTTCCCCGGCATTTACGCCAATTTCTGCTCGAGCGAGATCTGGCCACTGGGCTGAATCTGTTCAAAGAGCTTAGCCTGGCAGGGTTTGATGTGCAGGCGATCGAACTGAAAGGCGAGCCTCTGGTCTATGCCTCCTGCCTTGAGGAGCTGAGCGGTGTGGGTTTGACGTTTCACAAGCCGCGCAATGCATTGGTTATCCGGCGGGCAGATGCCGATCGTCCACTACCCACCTTCGACCCGTACCTGGTGCAGGTGCTGGACCATCAATGTCGTCAACAACTTGAGCGGCGGCAGTCTGGAGGCTTTGCCGGACAGGTACGGCAGCAGTTACTCGGGCCATTGGGGCTGGTGGCATCGCTGGATGAGGTGGCAAGGACATTAGCGGTGTCTCCCCGCAGTTTGCGGCGAAAGCTGGACCAGGAGGGCACCAGCTTTCGCAAGCTGTTGGAAGAAGAGCGCAGTCAACTGGCGTTGCAGCTGCTGAAGAACAGCTCCATGAAGTTGGACGAACTCGCCATTCACCTTGGCTACACAGACACCGCCAGCTTTACCCGAGCCTTCCGCCGCTGGATGAACTGCTCCCCCGGCGAATACCGCAAAGCCACCCCAAGAACGCCGGACTAAACCCATTTTTGGGGTCCATTTTTGGGGTCAGACCCCAAGACATTTCACTCCTCCAAATGTCCTGGGGTCTGACCCTAAAAGGTTATTTCAGGGCCTGGTGTAGGTCGGCGATTAAATCCTGGGCGTCTTCCAGGCCGACGGAGAGGCGCAGCATGCCGTCGCCGATGCCGCGTTGCAGGCGTTCTTCGCGGCTGAGGGCGTGGTGGCTGGTGGCGCTGGGTTGGCTGACCAGGCTTTCGACGCCGCCCAGGCTGGTGGCCAGCAGGAACACCTTCAGGTTGTCCGCCACACTGGCCGCGGCTTGCTGGCCGCCTTCTACTTCGATGCTGAGCATGCCGCCAAAGCCGGTCATCTGCTGGCTGGCCAGTTTGTGGTCGGCAAAAGAGGGCAGGCCCGGGTAGTGGACTTTGAGTACCTTCGGGTGCTGTTCCATGGCCCGGGCGACCGCCAGGGCATTGTCGTTATGCTGGCGAATCCTGACCTGCAGGGTGCGCAGGCTGCGCGAGAGCAGGGCGGCGGTTTCCGGGGCGATCAGTTGGCCCAGGTTCTTGCGCCAACTGGCCACCGTGGTGGCGAGTTCGGTCGAAGTCATCAACGCACCGGCAGTCAGATCGCTGTGGCCGCCCAGGTATTTGGTGGCGCTGTGCAGCACCAGATCGGCGCCGAGCTCGAGCGGCTTCTGATTGATCGGGCTGGCAAAGGTGTTGTCCACAGCCACCAGGGCGCCCTGCCGGTGGGCGGTGGCGGCGATGGCCTGAAGGTCCAGAATCGCCAGGTTCGGGTTGGCCGGGGTTTCAAAATAAACCAGTTTGCCGGGCCGATCGAGTTCGGCTTCCAGCTGCGCCAGTTCTTCTTTGAACAGAAAGCGCACCGGTATGCCCAAAGTCTGGCAGTGGTTGATCAGGAGCTCCTGAGTGCCACCGTAAAGGTCGCCCACGCAGACAATGCCGTTGCGGCCATGGGCCAGCAGGGTGGCAGAGATGGCCGCCATACCAGAAGCAAAGGCCAGCGCGGCCTCGGCATTCTCAAGCCGGGCCAGGCCCATTTCCAGTTCCTGTATGGTCGGGTTGGTGCCCCAACGGGTGTACAGGTTGCCCTGGGTGCGGCCCTCGATCACATCCAGCAACGCCTCGGTGTTTTCAAACCGGTAGGTGGTGGTGTTGTAAACCGGTGAGTAGGGGCTGCCAAACGGATCTTTGTGGCGGCGATTGTGAATGATGCCGGTGGCCGGGCCTTGCTTGGCGGAGTCGCTCATGGGGCTTCCTGTCGGGTTAGGCTTTACGGGTGACGCTGACCACCTTCAGGTGAATCGGTTTACGGCCCTTCATCGGCCATTCAATGCTGTCGCCGATGCTCAGGCCCAGCATCGCGGCACCGGCTGGGGCCAGGATGGAGACCTTGTGATCGGAGTCGCCCACTTCATGCGGGTACACCAACATCATCTCATGTTCTTTGTTGGCGTCTTCGTCCAGAAAACGGATAACCGAGTTCATGGTCACCACGCCCTCGGGCATTTCGCTCAGGGGCTTGAGGTCTGCGCGGCTGAGCTCTTCTTCCAGACCATCGGCGACCTCAGATTTGCCGGCCATGCGCTCAAGCAGTGTGCTCAGGCGGTTGTAGTCTTCTTCTGCAACGGTAATTGAAGGTAATTCAGCCATAGGAATCTCCGGGTAAGTCTTTAAGAAGGGGGTTGGTTTAAGCGCTGAATCCGGAAAGGTTTAAGGAGGATTCAGCGGAATAAAAGGCAGATAGCAGCCCTGCCGGTGCTTCTGGAAGAAGACCGCAGTGCCAGAGAAGAGGTGTGAGTGCCTGAATTCGTGTTATTCACGCTGAGTTCATCACGAGGAAATAGATCATTAACCGGAATCTACCCCCTGTGCCTGAAAAGAGCAACGTGCATTTCGGGCCCGGCCGGTTTATACGGATGGCCGGGCCCGGTAGCGGTAAGGGATTACTCTGGCAGGCAGTTGGCGACGGCGTCGGCAATACTGCGCTGGAAGCTGATGTAGCCCTGGGCATTGCTTTCAATGTCGGTGGCCAGCGGATCCCAGGTGCTGAATGTCACGTTCAGTCCTTCCGTAATCGAGCGCCACCACTGCCGGTCGAACTGCGGCTCGGTGAGCAGGCACGGCTGGTTGGCCTGCTGCAGTTTTTGTTGTACCTCGGCGATGTGGCGGGCACCGGGCGACAGCTCGGGGTTGAGTGTGAGTACCCCGTCCAGCTTCAGGCCATAGTGCTCGGCAAACTGCTCGAAGGCGTTGTGATAGGCAAACAGGCTGATGTCGCTGGCTGCAGCAAGACGGCCCCGGATGGTTTGCTCGGTGCTGGTCAGCTCTGCCTCAAAACGGGCCAGGTTGGCATCCAGTTCGGTCTTGTCCACCGCATCCAGCGTCAGCAGGCGGGCGTGGATGTCCCGTGCCATTTGCAGCGCAAGGCCGGGGTCTACCCAGATGTGGGGGTCATCGCCGTCACCATGATCGTGGTGGTCGTGGTGGTCGTGGTGGTCGTGATCTGAGTGATGACCGTGTTCATCGTCATCCTGAGTGTCCGGAACCTCGGTAAAGGCGAACGAGCGGTCGGCAAATTCTTTACTGGTGAGCAGGCGGTTCAGAAAGGTTTCCATTTTCGGCCCGACCCAGAAAATCACATCGGCCTGTTCCAGCGCCCGGCGTTGTGATGGCTTCATGGTGTAATTGTGTGGGCTTGAACCGGGTGGCACCAGAGTCGATACGTTGGTGTTATCGCCGGCAACGGCTTTAACCAACAGCTCTACAGGCTTGATGGAAGCGACGATATTAGCGGCGGAAACCGGAGTTGTTGCGACAAAAGCACTCAGCCCGAGGGCCAGGGCGGCGGTTCTGATTTGCATGATGACGGTGGGTCCTGGATAGCTTGATGAAACGTTATAATATTACATAATTGCCCGCATGTGCAAAACCGGGTCATGCGAAATCAAGTGATGACCGCTATAATGCGCCCCTTATAAATTGGCCACTTATTTTCAGGATGGTTTCATGACTGTACGTACCCGAATTGCCCCGTCGCCCACTGGCGACCCACACGTTGGTACCGCCTACGTGGCCCTGTTCAATCTGTGCTTTGCTCGTCAACACGGTGGCCAGTTCATATTGCGCATTGAAGACACCGATCAGGCTCGTAGCACCGCAGAGTCCGAGCAAGACATTCTCAAGGCGCTGCGCTGGCTGGGCCTGAACTGGGACGAAGGCCCTGATGTCGGTGGCCCTCATGGCCCGTATCGCCAGTCTGAGCGCAAGCACATGTACGCCCAGTACGCCGAAAATCTGGTCACCGCCGGCCACGCTTTCTACTGCTTCCGCACCCCGGAAGAGCTGGACGCCATTCGTAAAGAGCGCAAGGCTGCGGGCCTGAACCCGGGCATCAAGGGCAATCTGGAGCTGTCTCAGGACGACGTGAAGCGTCGCCTGGAGGCAGGTGAGTCCTATGTTATCCGGATGAAAGTGCCGGATGAAGGCGTGTGCGAAATTCAGGACATGCTGCGTGGCACCATTGAAATCGACTGGGCCCAGGTGGATTGTCAGATTCTTCTGAAATCCGACGGCATGCCAACCTATCACCTGGCCAATGTGGTGGATGATCATCTGATGGAGATCACCCACGTGCTGCGGGGCGAGGAGTGGATCAACTCGGCGCCCAAGCACAAGCTGTTGTACCAATACTTCGGCTGGGACATGCCCGAGCTGTGCCACCTGCCGCTGCTGCGCAACCCGGACAAGAGCAAACTGTCCAAGCGCAAGAACCCCACCAGCATCAACTTCTACGAGCGCATGGGCTTTTTGCCGGAAGCGGTGACCAACTATCTGGGCCGTATGGGCTGGTCCATGCCGGACGAACGGGAAAAGTTCACCCTGGATGAGATGATCGAGAACTTCGACATCCAGCGCGTTTCCCTGGGTGGGCCGGTATTTGATGTGGAAAAACTGCGCTGGCTGAACGGTCAGTGGATCCGTGATGAGCTGAGCGATGAGCAGTTCATGGCCCGCATGCACCAGTGGTGGTTCAATGAGGACGCGCTGAAGGCTCTGGTGCCGCACATCAAGGGCAGGGCCGAGGTGTTCTCTGACGTGGCACCGATGGCCCAGTTCATGTTCTCCGGCATGCTGAACCTGACGCCGGAAGCCTTCGCTCACAACAAGCTGGACGAAAATCAGATCCGGCGGGTGCTGCAGTTCACCCTGTGGAAACTGGAAGCCCAGCGCCACTGGAGCAAGGACACCATCTTCGCCGACATCAAGGCCCTGGCCAAAGCCATGGATCTGAAAATGGGCGATTTCATGTTTTCGATCTTTGTGGCGATTGCCGGTACCCCGAACTCCTGGTCGGTGATGGACTCCATGGCACTGCTGGGGCCGGATATGACTCGCGCCCGTTTGCGTCATGCCCTGGACGTGATGGGCGGGTTCTCCAAGAAAGAAACCAAGAAGGTTGAGAAAGAATTCTCTGCGTTGGATATTTAGTAAACGCTTTGTTTGTTTATTGAACGGCAGAAACAGGGATGTTCAAAAAACTTTAAAAAATGCGCGGGCAGGTGTTGACGCCCCGGGGGCGGATCCTTAATATACGCATCCGTTGGGGGCCATAGCTCAGCTGGGAGAGCGCAACACTGGCAGTGTTGAGGTCAGCGGTTCGATCCCGCTTGGCTCCACCAATTTCTAGTCCCCTTCGTCTAGTGGCCTAGGACTCCGCCCTTTCACGGCGGCAACAGGGGTTCGAACCCCCTAGGGGACGCCAATACGGCTTGACGGTTTAGTCCACCGGATAGCCATCAAAAAAACCGCCTTCGGGCGGTTTTTTTGTGTTTAAGGGTCAGACCCTTGCTGCAATAGCCCCTTTGCCCACGCCCTCATACGCCTTCACTCGAATCTCGTCTTCTGGAAACTCTGCTTTCAGCTCGTCGGCAATATGCGCGGCGATCAGCTCTACGGTGGTGTCGGTTGCCAGCATGTACACTCGGCTTTCGGGCAGGGTCAGGGCGAATTCGCCCTGGTTGGCTTCGTATTCGAAGGTGATGTAGGCAAAGCCGTCTTCGCCCACGTAGCGGCGGGTTACGTCTTCTTCCGTGCCCACATAGATATCCTGCCACAGTTTGGCCCAGCGGCGCTCCAGGTCGTAATCCCGGTGGCCGTTGCGGTCGATGCGGATGGGGGAGCGATGACCGTGGGCGATGCGCTGGCAGTTACCCAGGTGTTTTTTCAGGCCATGCACGTAGTGGTAGTAGGCGCCTTCAATGACGTCTTCGCGCAGGCTGATCTCCACGGTGGTAACGTTAGCCGGCAGAACCGCTTTCAGTTCTTTTTCCAGCAGGGCCGCCACAGCAGAGGGCAGTACCCGGTCTGACGACAGCCAGACCACGGCCTCATCCGGGGAGCGGTGCTCTATGCGACCACCGCCGGCCAGATCCCAAAGGAAGGTGTCTGGCGTTTCTTCGTTCCAGTGCAGGCCCTGGTAGCCGCGGGGAATGACGAGCCGGTGATCCACGCGCTCGTCGATCACCCGTTTGATGGTGCGTTTTACCAGGCTGAAATCGAACACCATGCCCTGATCATCCAGCTCGCCGCCCAGGACCACGTCGGCAATCCAGCTTTCACCGACAAGGCCCCGGGATGGGTCCAGATAGGCAAAGTCAATCACAGTCAGGTTGTCGACAAAAAGGTGGTTCATGAAAGGTCCGGCTGATTTGGTTGCATGATGGCGGAATTCTAGCAAAAATCGCGTGATTCAGCAGTCTACTGCGGTTATCCGCAAAAAGGAGTCGGCATCTTAACCAGCGACAGGTCTTCCCTCGATATGCAGTTTCCGGCACTGGTGCTGGCGGCAGGCGGTGCGTCCCGGATGGGACGGCGCAAGCAGCTACTGGTTCTACCGGGGCGGGGGACGCTGCTGGCTAACGCGATCACTCAGGCCCGGGTCTTGTCCCGGCAGGTTCATGTGGTGGTGGGCTGCGGTTATCCCCTGATTCGCTACCGCTGCCACCGGCAGCCCTCAGGCTGGATCTATCACCCGGACTGGCAGCTGGGGTTGTCCGGGTCGCTGACGGCGGGTATCAAAGCGCTGGGCCCTCGGGCGCTGGGGGTGTTTGTGGTGCTGGGGGATCAACCGCTGCTGGATAAAACAGCTCTGGCGGAGCTTGCCCGGCAAGCCAAAGCTCAGCCCGGCGTGGCCTGGGCGGCGAATTACGGGCAGCGGGTGGGGGTGCCCGCCTGGATCCCCAGAATACTCTGGCCTGCCGTCACGGCGCTGGCCGGAGATGCTGGCGCCGGCATTGTCTTGAACCGGATCGGTGCTCGCCCGGTTGATGTGCCGGGGGTACAACAGGACGTTGATACCCCGCAAGACTGGCAATCCGTCAGGCAACGGTTAACCGACCAGTCCTGACAACCAGGCAATGCCAACGCTGAAGATGCCCAGGCTGATGGCCAGTCCCAGCGTATACAGGCGGGAATTGGCTGAGCGTTGCTGGGATACGTACAGATCTATTGTCCGGTGGGCAATATCTTCGGCGGTTTCGCGGGAAATGTCGTGCGCTTGCTGGATCGCCTCTGATTGCAGGGTTTGCCAGAACTCGGTATCGATGGTTTGCACACTGGTGATGTGGTCTTTCAGTTCTGCCATATGTTCGGCGGTAAAGCCGGCATTTTTAGACAGGTCTTTTTTGAGAGACGCCAGTTCCCGCCCCAGATTCAGATTCACTTCGGCCGCCACGTCGTCCCGGAGATTGCGGGTGCGATCGTCCAGCAGCTTGCTGAACGCATTAAGGCGATCGTCGATGGCGCCATCCTGTTTGCTGCGATTTTCGTCCAATGCCCGCTTAAGGTGATCAAATTGTTCGTCGAACAGTGAGCTGAGCAGTTCGTGCAGCCGGTTGTTGATGTGGGTTTTCACCGCAGAGCGGGCGATCTGTTCGATCAGGTCGCTGGTCAGTGGCACCACATTTGGCGAGCTGTGACCATTCAGGCCATGTTCGATCTTGGGTGACATTTCAACCGAGGCGTCTTCAGGAATGTTCAGGAAGTCATCTTTAAAAAATTGCGCTTCGGTGTTTTCCGCTGCGGGCGCAAAAGCCTCCGGAAGGGTTCCCTGTGCCACATCATTGGCCAGTTGATCGAGTACCAAGCCAAGTCCGTCGGTATGCGGGGGCTTGGTCAGGATGTTGTACACCCCAAAATTTCTCGCCTCTTCCGTGAAAGACGAGGATTTTTTCGAGGTACACATGATAATGGGGATGCCCGACGTTTCCGGGTTGCCTTTGATGGCTTTCGTCGCCTCGACACCATTCATGCCGGGCATCAGATGATCCATAAAAATCACATCCGGGCGATCATGACTTTTCAGGAAGTCCAGCGCTTCCTCGGCTGAGCCCGCCATGTTCACTTCCATGTTCCGACCCTCAAGCAGTTTGCTCAGTGCAAATCGTGCTACTTTCGAGTCGTCCACCAGCAGAGCATTTTTGATTGCCATGTCACTACCTCAACCTGTTACTGCAAACGCGTGGTTACTGAGACCGGGTTGTTACCAGCCTTCCAGTTGCGGGCATTGGGTTGCCCTATAGCTCTTGTCCCGATAACACACACCGGGTTCGGTGGTGCGTGCGGTAAACACTTCGCCCGCGGCCGTGGTCAGGCGAACCTGTCCGTAGGGCTCGCCATACCGGAACGTCGCCTCGATGGAGCTGCCGTTGGGGTTGCGCAGCAGGCCATTGCCATGGAACCGGCCTTCCATGTATTGACCATCGTACTTTTTACCGTCGGCGAAAATTTCAGAGCCTTTGCCATGAAATTCGCCGTTAGAGAACTCGCCCTGATAAGAGCGGCCATCGGGATAGGTAAGCGCACCCTGGCCGTGGAAGTCGTCGTTGCGAAAGCCCCCGACATAGAGCATGCCATTGGCGGTTGTCAGTGAGCCATGGCCGTTCATGCGGCCACGCACCCAATTGCCGGTCAATATGTCGCCTTTGTCGAGGGTCAGTGTGCCTTTGCCGTGAAAATCGTCGTTCTCGAACTGGCCTGTGTAACCGTCGCCGTCGGCACTGCGCCACTGGCCTTCACCATCACGCTTGCCGTTAGCCCAGTCGCCATCATAGCGGCTACCATCCGGGTACCATGCGGTACCTGTGCCGTGAAACTCACCGTCTACGAAGTGACCCTCGTATCGCAGGCCTGAAGTGTCTTGCCAGCTGCCGTCGCCGGTGGTGACTCCGCCAAGCCACTCGCCGTTACGATAGTTGACGGTGGTGGAGGCTTCCAGGCGGCCCACCAGCGTGAGCTGCTGACCGGCGCTCAGGGCAACGGAATTGCTCCATGCCTGATAACCGGGCTTCTCGATAACCACGTCATAGCGGCCGGGGTCCAGTTGCAGATCCAGCCGGGTGGCGCCATAGGCCTTACCGTTGATACTCACCATGTCGCCGACCACGTTGGAGCGTAGCACCAGGGTGCCCGTAGTGGCCGGTGGCGGCTCAGATGCTGTGGCAAGCGCGTCAGCTCGTGGCAGCATGGCGGGTTCGGCGACGGCGAGCAGTTCTGGCTCTTCCGGCATCGGCGGCACCGTGAATCGTTCTGCGGTCAGGGCGGCTGGTATTTCTGCGGCAAACGGCTCCGGAGTATTGGTTGGCTTCTCGTTCACAATAGGGTCCGGCGCTGGTGTCGCCACGACCAATTCCTCGGGCTCCTCTGCCACTTCTTTGGATTTGCCAGCAGAACCGAGTGCCGTTGCTGAGGCAATCGTGTCGGTCAGTGCCGGGGCAGTCAGCTCGGTCATATCCTTCTGGACCGAAGCAAAGCCTGCGGTCACCAGAAGCATTAATGCGAGGGCGTTGACGAACAGTAGTGGTCTGAAATCGACCATGATGAAACCTCTTGATCCAAACCTTCCGGATGCTTTCTTATGATTTCATCTTACCCACTGTCTGCAACGTTATGTAACAGAAAGTGTCTGAACTTGACGAGAATGCTGGCCAAATCACACTTTATCCGGAAGCTGGTCATGGTTGAGCTGCTCCCAGGACTTCATGTAAACATCGGCTTCGTATTGATAGGGCGATCGGAATGGTGTCAGCACAAAATCGAATACCAGAAAGAACGAGCCGATCGACAGCCAGGCAATGACCAGGGTGCTGATGGTGGTGGCTTGTTGTTCAGGGTTCGAGTTGACAAAATTCTGGAGTACCGGAATCAAGTCTGACGCCATCACCACCGGGTTGAAGCTGGCCAGTACAAAGGGCAGCCAGAAGGCGATAAACACCGGGAAGAATCCGTAGGACCAGAGCAGCCGGCGGAGCAGGTAAACGGCAACTTCTCGCCAGAACCGCTGTCTTATTTCGGGCACTTTGCGAACGCGTTCCAGATACTGGCGGCGTTCGGCCCACCAGGCGGCGACTTCCGGTGCGTCGATATGCTTCGGGGTTCGGTCTGTCATAAGTCGGCAGGCTACCTTGTTGAATCCGTTCGGTGCATCATATCCGATACTACGTGTTACTCTGTAATTCTCCAATTGTTCAATACAAAGGAACGCATTCATGGCTGCAGTTACCGACAACGCAATTCATCCAGCTTTCGAGAAACTTCGCAGTCACCGGATCAGCACCCTTAACGTTGAGGTTGAGGAGTATCGCCATAAGAAGACCGGTGCCCGCCATCTGCACCTGGCCGCGGATAACGACGAGAACGTTTTTTTCGTCGCCCTGCGCACCTTCCCCATGGATTCCACAGGGGTGGCTCATATTCTGGAGCATACCGCGCTGTGCGGTAGTGAGCGCTATCCGGTTCGCGATCCGTTTTTCATGATGATCCAGCGTTCCCTGAACACTTTCATGAACGCCTTCACCAGCAGCGACTGGACCGCTTACCCGTTTGCCAGCATGAACCGCAAGGATTTCGACAATCTTCTGTCGGTTTACCTGGATTCGGTATTTTTCTCCAAGCTGGATCCGCTGGATTTTGCTCAGGAAGGTCATCGGCTGGAATTTGATAAGCCGGACGACCCCTCCAGTGACCTAGTGTACAAAGGCGTGGTTTATAACGAGATGAAAGGGGCCATGAGTGCGCCCACGTCTCAGCTATGGCAAAGCCTGACCAGCCACCTGTTCCCGACCACCACCTACCACTACAACAGCGGTGGCGAGCCGGACCATATTGTTGATCTGAGTTATGACGACCTGGTGAAGTTTTACCGGCACCATTACCACCCGAGCAACGCGATTTTTGCCACTTACGGCAACATTCCGGCCCATGAACACCACGAGAAGTTCGAAGAACTGGCCCTCAAGCGTTTTGAGCACTTGCACGTCGAGCTTCCGGTGCATGATGAAAAGCGGATGTTTGCCCCGCTGCGAGTGGAGCAGGGTTATGCGGTAAGTGAAGGTGAGGGCACGGAGAACAAGACTCACATTGTGACCGGTTGGTTGTTGGGCCACAGCTTTGACTTGCAGGAAAACCTGGAAGGTCAGCTGTTGTCTGCCGTATTGCTTGAAAACAGTGCTTCTCCGCTGATGCGGGCGCTGGAAACCACAGACATTGGCCATTCCCCGTCACCCATGTGCGGCCTGGAAGACTCTAACCGGGAAATGACCTTTGTGTGTGGCATCGAGGGCAGCGAGCCGGAACGCCGGGCAGATCTGGAAGCCTTGATCGAATCCACCCTTGAGAAAGTGGTGGAGGAAGGTGTCAGTCAGGACCGGCTGGAAGCGATTCTGCACCAACTGGAGCTGCATCAGCGGGAGATCGCCGGTGATCAGTTCCCTTATGGTCTACAGCTGATCATGAGTGCCATCGCACCGATGGTTCACGGCGGTGATCCGGTGGAATTGCTGGATCTCGAGCCTGTGCTGGCGACCCTGCGTGAGAAAATCAAAGACCCGGATTACGTGCCCGGGCTAATCCGTCGCCGCCTACTGGATAACCCGCACCGGGTAACCTTGACCCTGCGCCCGGATGAAAAGCTGGAGGGCCATCACCAGCAGGCGGTCCGGGAAGCGCTTGCCCGTCGCAAGGCCAGCCTGACCGAAGCGGAAGTAGCCGCCATTGTTGAGCGGGCGCAAGCGCTAGAAGCGCGCCAGTTGCGCAAGGACGACGACTCCATTTTGCCGAAAGTGGGTCTGGAAGATGTGCCCCTGCAGATGCCGGAGCCGGAAGGCAGCTATGACGCCGAAACCGGGGCAACCGTGTACTCCCGTGGTACCAACGGCCTGGTGTATCAGCAAGTGGTGTTGCCGGTCCCGAACTTGACGAATGACGAATTATTGCTGTTGCCTTACTACACCACGCTGATCTCTGAGGTTGGTTGTGGCGAGCTGGATTATCTGCAGATGCAAGATCGCATTTCGGCCGAATCCGGCGGTATTGGCGCCTCATTCACGGCCAAGGGCCGCATTGACGATGTGCAGGACCTGTCGGGTTACCTGATCTTCAGTGGTAAGGCCCTGTCACGCAACAGTAAAGAGCTGACGCAGCTATTGAAAGATGTATATACCGGCGTTCGTTTTGACGAAAAAGAGCGCATCCGGGAAATCATTGCCCAGATTCGCGCCCGGCGTGAGCAGGCCATAACCGGCAGTGGTCATGGTCTTGCCATGGGTGCTGCGGCCCAAGGCTTGAGCGTCGGGTCCTGGCTGTCGTTTCGCCTTGGCGGGCTGGCGGGCATTCGCGGCACCAAAGAGCTGGATAAATCGCTGAAAGATGAGAAGACACTGGAAGACTTCTGCGCCAGTCTTGCGGCGTTGCATAACAAGATCCGCAATCAAAACCGGCAATTCCTGCTGATCGGGGAAGATGGTCAGTTGGCACCCATGCTCGATGACCTGAAATCCTGCTGGCAGGGCGACGTGGGTGAGTCCGGCGAGGCCTGGTCTATGGCGCCGATTGGCTATAGCACCCATGAAGCCTGGCTGACCTCCACCCAGGTGAACTTCTGCGCCAAGGCTTACGGCACGGTTGCCGTGGATCATCCGGATGCGGCGGCGCTGACGGTGCTGGGTGGCTTCCTGCGCAACGGCTATCTGCACCGGGCCATTCGCGAAAAAGGTGGCGCCTACGGCGGTGGGGCCGGGCAAGACAGCGTGAACGGTGTGTTCCGGTTTTTCTCCTATCGGGATCCAAGGCTGGCGGAAACGCTGGATGATTTCGATGCAGCTCTGGACTGGCTGCGCACCGAAAGCCACGAAGCGCAGTCTCTCGAAGAGGCGATTCTGGGTGTGATCGGTCAGCTGGACCGGCCCCGTTCGCCGGCCGGCGCTGCCCGCCATGCGTTTCACAACCAGCTGTTTGGCCGGTCTGCGGAACAGCGGGCCCGGTTCAGGGAGCGCGTGCTGGCGGTCACCATTGACGAGATGAAGCGTGTGGCAGACGCTTGGCTGGTACCTGAGAAAGCCAGTGTGGCCGTGGTCACCAGCCCGGACAACCGCGCTGTGGTGGAAGGTCTGGGTCTGGGCATTCAGGAAATCTGATTCCTGGATGCCCCCCGGCCGTCTGCGGCGGATCAGTCGCAGACGGCTAGCGCTGTCGCTTAAGCCCCGTCGCTACGATAATGCGCGTGGATATTTCTTCTACCGAAGAGGCGGTGGTGTTCATGTATGGAATGCGTTCTCTTCTATACATTAATTCAATTTCCTCCACCTCATGCATGCACTGCTGGATCGAGGAGTAGCGAGAATTTGGCCGTCGTTCATTGCGAATAGTGGCCAGACGCTCGGGCTCGATAGTCAGACCGAAAATCTTCTCTTTATGCGGGCGCAGTGCGGCGGGCAGCTTCTGGTCGTCCAGATCTTCTTCGGTGATCGGGTAGTTGGCTGCCTTGATGCCGTATTGCAGGGCCAGGTAGAGGCACGTTGGTGTCTTGCCGCTGCGCGATGCGCCAACCAGGATCAGATCGGCCTCGCTGTAGTGCCGGGTGCGGGCTCCATCATCGTTATCCAGAGCAAAGTTGACCGCGTGAATCCTGCGCTCGTAACTGCCCTCGTTGTTGATTGCGTGGGACTTGCCTACCGTATAGGAAGACGACGAGTTGAGCTCCTGCTCCAGCGGACTCAGGAAAGTACCAAAGATATCGATCATAAAGCCGTCAGCAGTACTGATGATGTCGCGGACGCTGCTGTTGACGATGGTGTCGAATACCAACGGTTGGGTGCCGTCCACCTCAGTCGCCTTGTTAATGCGTTTGACCAGGGTGTGGGCTTTTTCTTCATCGTCGATGTAGGGCACAGTGATCCGCTCAAATTCAATTTTTTCAAACTGTGCGAGCAGAGCATGGCCGAGTGCCTCGGCGGTCAGGCCGGTGCCGTCAGAGATAAAAAACGCAGTTCTTTTCATGATTTGATCCGGTCCGGTTTTTGGCGAGTCCCTAGGTAATTCCCGCAGCTTACAGTATCATACACGCCATATTCGAGACTCTGCGCCATTAAGAATCAAGGGAGACAGGCTTTGGAAGATTACATCATCTGGTTTGACCACCTGGGAATGTCTGACGTTGACCGGGTTGGGGGCAAGAACGCTTCCCTCGGTGAAATGATCAGTAATCTGGCCAATGCAGGCGTGACAGTCCCGGGTGGTTTTGCCACCACGGCCTACGCCTATCGAGAGTTTCTGGCGACCGACGGCCTGAAAGACCGGATCGACGAAGCGCTCGACGCCCTGGATGTGAACGACGTCAATGAACTGGCCCGGGTGGGTGCCCGGATCCGGCAATGGGTGATCGACACGCCGTTTCCGGACGTTCTGGATAATGCGCTGAAAGAAGCATTTGTGAAAATCCAGGATGGTAACGAGGACATGGCAGTGGCTGTACGCTCCTCCGCTACTGCTGAAGATCTGCCGGATGCCTCGTTTGCCGGTCAACAGGAAACCTTCCTTAATGTAGTGGGTTTTCAGCAGATCCGCACGTCGGTCAAAGAAGTGTTTGCGTCGCTGTTCAATGATCGCGCTATCTCCTATCGGGTACACCACGGCTTTGATCACAAGCTGGTAGCGCTGTCGGCCGGCATTCAGAAAATGGTGCGCAGTGAAACGGCCTCCAGCGGTGTGATGTTCACCCTGGACACGGAATCCGGCTTCCGCGATGTGGTGTTTATCACCTCTTCGTACGGCCTGGGCGAAACCGTCGTGCAGGGCGCAGTTAACCCTGACGAATTCTACGTGCACAAGCCCACGCTGGCAGCCGGTCGCCCATCGGTTCTGCGCCGCAATCTGGGCAGCAAAGCCATCAAAATGATTTACCACACGGAGCCCGGTGAAGGCCAGTTGGTAGAAACGGTGAAGGTTGAACAGGAAGAGCGCAACCGGTTCTCCATTACCGATGCGGAAGTGGAAGAACTGGCCAGGCAAGCGATGATCATCGAGAAGCACTACCAGCGCCCGATGGACATCGAGTGGGCGAAAGACGGTGACGACGGCAAGATCTACATCGTTCAGGCCCGTCCGGAAACCGTAAAGAGCCGCTCGTCTGCCAATGTCATGGAGCGCTATCTGCTGAAAGAAACCGGCAAGGTGTTGGTGGAAGGCCGCAGTATCGGCCACAAGATCGGCAGTGGCCCGGTCAAGATCATCACCAGCATCAATGAAATGGATCGGGTACAGCCCGGCGACGTGCTGGTGACCGACATGACCGACCCGGACTGGGAGCCGGTGATGAAGCGGGCCGCCGCCATCGTCACCGACCGCGGCGGCCGCACCTGTCATGCTGCAATCATCGCCCGTGAACTGGGTATTCCGGCGGTTGTGGGCTGCGGTGATGCCACTGAAGTGCTCAAGGACGGTCAGGCCGTGACTGTATCCTGCGCCGAAGGTGACACCGGCATGATCTACGAAGGGGCTCTGGACTTCGAGCTGCGTGAAAATACCGTCGATTCCATGCCTAACATTCCGTTCAAGATCATGATGAACGTGGGCAACCCGGACCGTGCCTTTGATTTTCAGGCGCTGCCGAACGAAGGCGTGGGTCTGGCCCGTCTTGAGTTCATCATTAACCGGATGATCGGGGTGCACCCGAAAGCGCTGCTGAACTACGACGGCCTGCCACGGGATATTAAGCAGACCGTCGACAAGCGCATTGCCGGCTACGCGTCGCCGGTGGATTTCTATATTGACAAACTGGTTGAAGGTATTTCGACCCTGGCGGCCGCGTTTACCCCCAAGAAGGTGATCGTGCGCCTGTCCGACTTCAAGTCCAACGAATACGCCAACCTGATTGGCGGCACCTTGTACGAACCGGACGAAGAAAACCCGATGCTGGGCTTCCGTGGTGCTTCCCGCTATATTTCGGAAACTTTCCGTGACTGTTTTGAGCTGGAATGCCGCGCGCTCAAGAAAGTTCGCAATGACATGGGCCTGACCAACGTTGAAGTCATGGTGCCGTTCGTGCGTACCGTGGGTGAGGCGGAGCAGGTGGTGAGACTGCTGGCGGAGAATGGCCTCAAGCGGGGCGAGAACGGCCTGCGTGTGATCATGATGTGCGAACTGCCTGCCAACGCCATACTGGCTGAGCAATTCCTTGAGCACTTTGACGGTTTCTCCATCGGTTCCAACGACCTGACTCAGCTGACCCTGGGCCTGGACCGGGATTCCGGCATCATCGCCCACCTGTTTGATGAGCGCGACGACGCGGTCAAGGCGCTGCTGTCCAACGCCATTCAGGCCTGCAAGAAAGCAGGCAAGTACATCGGTATCTGTGGTCAGGGCCCGTCGGATCATCCGGATCTGGCCAAATGGCTGATGGATGAGGGTATCGATACGGTGTCGCTGAACCCGGATTCCGTGCTGGATACCTGGTTCTTCCTGGCCGATGAAAAAATTGATTGAGCGCCAACATTCAGGGAAAAGGAGAGTAACAACGTGAGCAACATCATTACTCCGGATCTGTGCGACGAGTTTCCGGAAGTTCAGGTGGTTGAGCCTGGCTTCAACAACTACGGCGGCGTGCGCCAGTTCGGTGGCGAAATCGTGACGGTCAAATGCTTTGAAGACAACTCCGTGGTTAAAGAGCAGGTTGGCCTGCCCGGTAACGGCCGGGTTATGGTGGTTGATGGCGGTGCGTCAAAGCGCAATGCGCTGTTGGGCGACATGCTGGCAGAAAAAGCAGCTGAAAACGGCTGGGCCGGCTTGATTATCTACGGCTGCATCCGCGATGTCGACGAAATCGGTCAGACCCGCCTGGGTGTCCAGGCGCTGGGCACCGTGCCCCGGAAGACCGACAAACGCGGCATCGGCGATCTGAATATTTCGGTGACCTTCCACGGCGTTACCTTTCGCCCTGGTCAGTATGTGTATGCGGACAACAACGGCATCATCGTGTCCGAAAAGCCGTTGGTGTGACGTCAGGGCTTTGCCAGATGTAAACAAAAACGGCGGCCATCAGGCCGCCGTTTTTTATTGAGTCACTTCTATGATGTTGATGCCAAGCAGGTAACCGTCGCCCTCTGGCTCACATCGCACCACTTCGCACACGGTTTCCAGTGGCGGAAACTGGTCGTCGGCGGCTTCCAGACGGGTTGTGAGCTCGTCCCCCACAGCAAAGGGGGTATCTACGAATAGCTGCATGCCGGCTGCGCTCAGATCCCGACAGATGCCCACCACGGTGTCCCCGTTAGCGTTGGTGATTTCGATACGGCTGTCGACCTGCATCCTGTGAAAATCACGCTTCTCCGAATAATCTTTCATCTTTTTAAGCCCAGTTGTCGGTTTTTCTTGTTGGTTTGAGCATCGGGATGAGCAGCGCCAGCAGCACACCGCCAAACACCAGTCCGGCGCCAAGCAGCATGAAGTCGGAATCTTTGCTGGCTTCGAGCCGTTCATTTTCTGCGGTCAGTACTTCAAGGTCATTGTGCAGCTTCTGGTTCTCTTCCCGTAGCTCCCGGTTCCGGCGCTCCAGATTGATGGAGTCCGCCGCGATGTTCTGGATGCGTTGCAGTTCTTCCTGAAGCTCTTCGGAGCGGTTGGATAGACTGCTTTCCGAGTTTTGCAGACTGTTACGTTCTTCGGTGACCGAGGCTAATTGTTCCCGGGCCTGATTTAGCTGGGCGCGGGCCTCTTCGAGTTGTCGGGTGGCGGTTTTTAAACGTTCTGCGGCAATGGGCTGGTTGCTGAGGTACTGGCTGGATACCCAGCCTTCAGTGCCCTTTGGCGTGCGCACCTTGGTGTAGTCATCGCCAACTTCGATCACCTCCAGAGGGGTTCCGCTCGGGACTGCATTTTCGATAATTCGGAATTGGGTACCAGCGCCGGAACGAACCGGTAGGTAGAGCTGGTCATCCACCCATACTGTTCGGGCTTGGGCGACCGAAATCGAACTGATGATAAGCAGAAGGCTGAAAACAAGACGGAGCGATGTCACGGATTACGTTCCCTGATAGTGTCTATTATCGGTGATTCAAAGGGCAATTTTGTCACAGAGTGACGGGTATTCAAGCATTCACGGGTTACAATCCGCTCATGCTCACGGGCTGCCGGGTTCTGCCCACCCATGGCTCAAGGCAACACGATCTTATACGGCTTTACCGTAACCGATTGATACACACCGGCGGCAACGTAGGGATCGGCGTCTGCCCAGGCCCTGGCCTGTTCCAGAGACTCGAATTCGGCAATGACAAGGCTACCGCTGAAGCCGGCTTCGCCCGGATCGGGGGAGTCAATTGCCGGGTGGGGGCCAGCGACGAATAATCGACCGTCGGCTTTGAGCGCTTCAAGCCTGGCCAAATGGGCCGGGCGAGCTTGCAGTCGCGTGGCCAGGCTGTTGGGTGCGTCTTCGCTGATGATGGCGTAATACATGTGTGCTCCGGTACAAAACAGGCTTTGGTTACGGCCCGGTAGCCAACACTGATACACTGAAGGCTACCGTCTGACTCAGGAATGTTCGTGACTATACCTCAAGACCCGAAACCATGCATTGATCTGCATTGCCATACCACAGCCTCTGATGGTGCCCTTGATCCGGAGCAACTGATTGCCCGGGCGGCAGAGCAGGGCGTGAGTCATCTGGCAATCACCGATCACGACACCATAGGAGGTCTTGCCCGGGCTCGTGCGGCTTCAGTGTCGCTGGGTGTTGAATTGATCAATGGCGTTGAGTTGTCGTGCGTCTGGCGCAGTCACACCATCCACGTGGTGGGGCTCGATTTTGACCATACCAACACGGATTTCCTTGAGGCTCTCGCCCGTCAGAATGACAATCGATGGCAGCGAGCCAGGCTGATTGCAGACAAGCTTCATCGCTTGGACGTCGATAATTTGCTCGAAAGAGCGACCGTCAAAGCTGGCGGCGACGTGCCCGGGCGACCGCACTTTGCCCAGGTGCTGGTCGAGGCGGAGGTGGTTCCAAAAATTGCTCACGCCTTCAAACGCTATTTGGGCGCCGGTAAGCCGGGCGATGTAAAAGCCTGCTGGCCGGAGCTGGAGGAAGTGGTGCAGTGGGTCAATGCCGCAGGTGGCATTGCGGTGTTGGCGCACCCCAGAAAGTATCGGCTGACCGCAACTCGTTTGCGTGAGCTGACCGCGGACTTTCGCCGAGCCGGGGGGCAAGCGATTGAGGTGTCGGTTTCCGGGCAGTCCAGCGGTGATCTGGGCTTTGTGGCGGAGCTGGCAAGGCGAGAGCAGTTGTTTGCGTCGCAGGGCAGTGATTTCCACTTTCCGGGCGCGCCTTGGTGTGAGCTGGGCAAGATACTAAAAATGCCAGAGGGGCTTGAACCCGTCTGGCATCATTTTAGGCAACCGGTAGGCGCTTAGCGCTCAGTCCGGCGCATGGAACAGCAGGTAAAGATCAGTCAGTGAGTCCGGAATGGCTTCCGCCATCCGGTCTGCCAGTGCCGCATCGTTGCGGACGTTCTGAAAGTCTTCGTCCTCAAACAGGCCGGAGAGTGTAAGCATCGGTACCATCAGGTCCGCCACCTCGTCCTCATCAGCCACTTCCAGCCAGGATTCCTCGTGTTCCAGGAAGGTGTCAACGAATCCGGCACACCAATTCTCCAGTGCGTTCATCGGATCGCCGTCTTCCGGTTCAGGAAGCTCGAGTGGTTGGCCCATGTCCAGTGCCTGAGTCATGTCCTTCGTCAGCTGATTGACACAGCGCGTGAAGATCTCAGGCACCTTGCCATCGGGAAGGGCGTCTACGCCCGTGGCAAGGCGGAAGATGTCTTCCGCCGCCAGGCTGACCGGACCGATAACGCTGGCACACACCACTCCGTGGAGTCCGAAGAAATCCAGGGCGTCTTCGCCCCAGGGCTCCGCAAACAGAATGTCTTCAAGCGCTTCGACGTCCGAATTGGTCAGCATGATCAATTGCTCCCGGCTTTTTTAGCGGCTTCAGCCGCTCGCTGGCGCTTTCGGACCTCTCTTGGATCGTTATAAGCGCGACCCGGAGTGACCGGAACGTCGGTTGGTGCTACATAGGGCTCTTGTAACGGCGCTTCAGGCTTTTCAGCCTTCGCTGCTGGCTCTGCTTTCTTCGGCTCAGGCTTGTGCTCTGGCGCCGGCTCTGCTGTGACAGGCGCCGTGTCTGGCTCGCTTGGCTTGCTGTCGGCTTTGGGCTCGTCGGCTGTCGACGGCTTTGGACCAGCAGTGTTTGCCGGAGCTTTTGCCTCAGGCTGCTTAGTCTGTATGGCTTGTTCTGCTGGCTCAGGCTTGTCAGCTTCCTTGGCGGGAGCTTGCTTTGCTTCAGCTTGCGTCGCGTCTGGCTTATCTGCTTGCTGAGGTGCTTTAGTCATTTCTTCTGCCTGAGCGGCAGGGGCCTCGGCCTTGTCACTGTCAGCCACTTTATCTGTCTTTGCTGCAGCCCTGGGCTTGCGTTGACGGTTTGCAGGCCGGGTCTTGCGTGGCTCTTCTGCGTCTTTGGTCGGCGCTGCCTTTGCTGGCTCGTCAGTATCCTCGGTATTCTGAGTTTCGGCTTTGGTCTTTGAGGCAGTTTCAGGCGCAGTGCGTTTTCCCGTGTCGGATGGCAGTGCGTCAGTTTCTGTCGTTACCTGATCCTGGGTTGCCTTCGGCGTCTCAGCATTGATTGGCTGCTCGGCAGGCTGTTGCTTAGGCGCAGTTTCTTTCACATCGGCAGGGCTGGTCTCGGCGCTCTTTTCAGGCTGAGTGTCCTTTTGATGTATTTCATTACGCTCGGTTTTGCGCTCTGCTGGTGCGCTGATCGGTGCTTCAGCGGGCGAACCATCCCGACTGCGCTGGCGACGGGGCTTGCGACGTTTTTCATCGCCGCCCTGCTTGTCGTTGCTGGGTTTGTCAGCGCTTGGCTTATCGCTGGCAGGGGTCTTCTGGTTTTCTTGCGGCTCCCGAGCTTCTTTCTGCTCCTTGGGGTCACGCTGGGGGCGATTACGGTTCTGATTGCGCCCCTGTGAGTCCTTCCGGTTATCCCGACGGCCGTCACTGGGCTTGTCACCACCCCTGCTGTCAGCTTTTGCATCGGCAGGTTTATCTTGCGGGCTCGGACGGTTCTGGCTGGTGCGCGCCGGATCCTCGTTACGGCCACCGCGATTGCGACCACGGCTGTCATCAGGGCGGCTCTGTTGGCCACTCTGACGCCGCTCATTGCCGCTGCGATTAGCGCCGGGGCGCTGGTCATCTCTGGCTACGCGTGACTTGCGACGTTCCTGTCGAGCCTGGTTGCGACGCTCTTCGTCGCGATCGCGGTTTGTGGTGGTGCGATCCTGTCCGTCCTGCGGGTGTTCGTCGCGGAAGAAGCAGGCAATCTTTTTGCCAAGCTTCCGGAATAGACCTTCTTCGGGCTCCGCGCTGGCGGCGGCAGGCGTCGTGCTTGGGGCAGCGGCAGCGGGTCCTGGCGAAGACGGGCGGATGGCCTTGACCGCAGCTTGCTCACGCACGGGCTTCTCGGCATTGGGTACTTCTGCCGCCACTTCTTCCCGTTCGTTGTAATCGTGAGCCACCTGATGGCTGGCAACGTGCTCCGGTGTCGCTTCGTCCAGACGCATCCGGACAATCTCGAAATGCGGCGTTTCCATGTTCGGTACCGGAACCACAACCACGGCTACGCCCTGGCGTGCTTCGATATCGGCCAGCTGCTTGCGCTTTTCGTTGAGCAGGAAGGTGGCTACAGAAACCGGCACGATGGCGCGGACTTCTGCCGTCTTTTCCTTGGACGACTCTTCATAAATCAGGCGCATGATGCTCAGCGCCAGGGATTCGATACCCCGGATGGTGCCCTGGCCTTCACAGCGCGGGCAGACTTCGCTGCGGGTTTCGCCAAGCGAGGGCCGCAGGCGCTGACGGGACATTTCCAGCAGGCCGAAACGGGAAATTTTGCCAACCTGAACGCGGGCACGGTCAATTTCCAGCGCTTCGCGCATTTTCTGCTCGACTTCACGCTGATGCTTGGCCGGTGTCATGTCAATAAAGTCGATGACAATCAGGCCGCCCATATCGCGCAGGCGCAGCTGGCGAGCGATCTCTTCCGCCGCCTCGAGGTTGGTCTGCAGGGCAGTTTCCTCGATGTCGTGGCCCTTGGTGGCCCGGGAGGAGTTGATGTCGATAGAGACCAGAGCTTCGGTAGGATCGATAACAATGGAGCCACCGGAGGGCAGCTTCACTTCACGCTGGAATGCGGTTTCGATCTGACCTTCGATCTGATAACGGCTGAACAGGGGGATTTCATCCTTGTACAGCTTGATCTTGTTTTCAAACGTGGGCATGACCGCGCGCACAAAACTGAGCACGTCTTCGTAGACGCTGTCGGCATCGATCAGTACTTCGCCGATGTCCTGGCGGAGGTAATCGCGCACGGCGCGGATGATAACGTTGCTTTCCTGATGGATCAGGAATGGTGCTTTTCGCTCGCCAGCAGCCTGGGTGATGGCTTCCCAGAACTGGACCAGGTAGTCAAGATCCCACTGGAGCTCTTCTGCGGTACGGCCAATGCCGGCGGTGCGCACGATGATGCCCATGGACTTGGGTACCTGTACGCCGTTCATGGCGTCTTTGAGCTGAGCCCGGTCTTCGCCTTCGATGCGACGGGAGATACCGCCGGCACGAGGGTTGTTGGGCATCAGCACCAGGTAACGGCCAGCCAAAGAGATAAAGGTAGTGAGCGCGGCGCCTTTATTGCCTCGCTCTTCCTTATCAACCTGTATGATCACTTCCTGACCTTCGGAAACCACCTCTTTGATGTTGACCTTGCCTTCAATCTGGCCAGGCGATTTCTTGAAGTATTCCTTGGAGATTTCCTTCAGTGGGAGGAAGCCGTGGCGGTCTGCGCCGAAATCTACGAATGCAGCTTCAAGGCTGGGTTCAACGCGGGTGATCCGGCCTTTGTAGATGTTGGCTTTTTTCTGTTCGCGGGTACTGGACTCGATATCCAGGTCAAACAGTCGTTGTCCATCTACTAGAGCTACGCGCAACTCCTCAGGGTGAGTTGCATTAATCAGCATTCTTTTCATGGAAAGAAAGGGTTCCTGTCGTTTGTTAATGACAGAAAACCGGGGGGATCTACATCAGCGAGGCAGGATGTGCGTGCCGCGGGCCCGGAAACAGCAGGGCGGACCGGCGGCCAGACGGATCAGACCTTTAAGGGTGTGATCCTGTATGTCTGAGACCACCGCCTACGTTGCGCCTGCCTGACGGCAGCGACATGTTGCATAGGGTGAGTGTCTGTTTGCGCATACTATCCGTTTTCAGGTTCACACAAACCCTGGGTCTCACGTCTTATTAGTTAGCTGACGGCCCGGGTTCCCGTGGTAGTGATTCTCGCGATGTCGCCCGACGGTTTTCCGTTCGGTTTTTCCTCTCCCGGGCAGATTGCAGCCTCTCTGGGTCTGACCTGTTAGTCCGGGAGTGTATTTCACGTCGTGCCCGCTAATGATTGGGCTTGCGGCGTTCAATCTCTTAATCAGTGTCGGTATACTGCTGCCGCTCCGGCTTCTGACCTGAGTCTGTCAGGCCGTAGACAAACGGCAAATCACGTCGGAATATAGCAGTAAAGCTGTGGCCGTTCAATCCTGCATTTATCTACCCGAAGGTACTTCATGTCGCGCAAGCCAGCCGCTCGTAAAAAACCGCTACCACGCGGCAAATCGCGCCATTCTGAAATGGCTGGGGATAATCGCACTGCAGGCCCCGTGGGCAAGCGTGTCGATCCGCCTCCGGGTCAGGTCCAGAAGGGCGTGCAGCTGGTGGCTGTTGATGAGGATATGGCGGGCCAGCGGGTGGATAACTTTATACTGGCCCGACTGCGGGGTGTGCCCAGGAGTGTCGTTTACCGGATTGTTCGCAAAGGCGAAGTTCGGGTCAACAAGGGCAGGGTGAAGCCCGATACCCGGCTGCAGGCTGGTGATGTGGTGCGCATTCCGCCAATAGTACAGCAGAGCAAGCCGGAGCGGGTGGCCCCCGGCGACCGGGTGCAGTCGGTGATGGAAGCGGCGGTGGTGTTTGAAGATGACGACATGCTGGTGGTCAACAAGCCCTCCGGTATCGCGGTGCATGGAGGTAGCGGCCTGAGTTTCGGGTTGATTGAAGTGCTGCGCTCGTCCCGGCCGCAGGCAAAATTTCTCGAACTTGTGCACAGGCTCGACCGGGATACCTCTGGGTTGGTGATGGTCGCGAAAAAACGCTCGGCATTACGTGTGCTGCAGGATGAACTGCGCCAGAAGCGCATACGTAAGCATTACCACGCGCTGGTTGCGGGCACCTGGCCGAACTCTGTGGGCCGGGTGAACGAGCCATTGTTACGTTATGAAATGCCCAACGGCGAGCGCCGGGTGAAGGTGAGCGCCGAAGGTAAAGAGTCGCTGACGCTGTTTCGGTGTCTGCAGCAATTTCTGGGTTACAGTCTGGTCGAGGCCTCCCCGGTGACCGGGCGTACTCACCAGATCCGGGTGCACAGCGCCTGGGCCGGGCATCCGATCGCCGGCGACGACAAGTATATGGATGAGGCGAGCCTCAAGGCATTCCGCGCGATTGGTGGTCAGCGGTTGATGCTCCACGCCCGGGCCCTGGAGTTCACCTTGCCTAAGTCGGGTGAGGCAATGAAGCTGGAAGCTCCGTATGATGAGGCATTCGCCAAGGTGCTCGACGAGCTTGAGCAGCGCAGTAAGGGAACGCACTAATGAACGTTAAAGTGGTAATTTTTGACTGGGACGGAACGCTGATCGATTCCGTTGACCATATCGCCGACAGCCTGCATCAGGCGGCAACCGACCTTGGTTATCCGGAGCTGGAGCGCGAGGCCTACAGGGATATCATCGGGCTGGGCATGATCGAGGCACTCGAACGCTTGTATCCGGGTCTTAGCCGCGAGGAAATGGTAAGAATTCGAGAAGGCTATGCGGGTTACTTCTTCCAGAAAGTAACCACACCTCAGAATGTATTTGAGGGTATCGCTCCCATGATCGCCGACCTCCGCGGTATCGGTCGTGGCTGTTCGGTCGCCACCGGCAAGAGTCGCCGGGGCCTGGAGGGAGCGCTGACCTCAAGCGGTCTGGGTGTGCACTTTGATATAACCCGCTGTGCCGATGAAACCCGCTCCAAGCCGGACCCGCTGATGCTGGAAGAGATTCTGTCATTCTACGGTTATGCGCCGGAAGAGGCGGTGATGGTCGGTGACACCCGTTACGACCTTGATATGGCGCGCCGCATTGGCATGCCAGCCATTGGCGTTGAGTGGGGTGTTCACAAGCGTGACGTGCTCGAACAATACGATCCGCACGCAGTGGTCAGTTCTGTGGCTGAGCTCCGGCGCGTGCTGGGGCTTTAATTTCGTCTATCGCTGTAAAGGAATAACGGATGAGTGACTGGGAATCCGATAAAGAATCTGGTTGGGGCGACAAGCCGGCAGATCGCGGGCAGAGCGAGCCGCCTCGCAAGCGCGGGTTGTTTGGCGGCAAGCAGCCGGCCATGCCTCCGGAAACCGGTCGGGACTGGCGTCTGATTGAGAAGCTGGTGATGTCGCTACAGGCCGAGCAGCGTCGGAGCCGGCGGTGGGGTATTTTCTTCAAGTTTCTGACTTTCGGCTATCTGTTTGCGTTGTTGCTTCTGATCAAGTCGCCGTTTGGAAGTGGTGTCGATTCGGTAACGGGTCATCACACTGCGCTGGTCGAGGTGAACGGCACCATTGCCGCGGATGAGTTGGCCAGCGCTGACAATCTGGTGGGGGCGCTCAGGTCGGCATTTGAGGCGGAGCGCGCCAGGGCTGTGGTGCTCAGAATCAACAGTCCAGGCGGCAGTCCAGTGCAGTCCGGCTACGTGTACGACGAGATCAGGCGCTTGCGCGAAGAATACCCCGAGAAGAAGGTCTATGCCGTGATCTCCGATATTGGCGCCTCAGGGGCCTACTACATTGCCGCAGCTGCTGACGAGATCTACGCCAACCGTTCCAGCCTGGTCGGTTCCATTGGTGTGATTGCCGGGGGCTTTGGCTTCAGCGAGATGCTGGAAAAGATTGGCGTGGACCGTCGTTTGTACACAGCGGGTGAGAGTAAAGGCTTTCTTGATCCGTTTTCACCAGAGCGTGAAGAGGATGTGGTCTTTTGGCAGAGTGTACTTGAGAACACCCATCGCCAGTTTATTGATGCGGTCAAGGAAGGGCGGGGTGACCGCCTGGCAGATGATGAGCGGCTGTTCAGTGGTTTGGTCTGGACTGGCGAGCAAGCGGTTGAGCTGGGTCTGATCGACGGCCTTGGCAGTGCTTCCTGGGTCGCCCGCCAGTTGGTGGGTGAAGAAGAGTTGGTAGATTACAGTCGCCGTCGCTCTCCGTTCATGGATCTGGTGGATCAGCTCGGCGTTGCTGTGGGTGATGGCGTGGCTACGCGCCTGCTCGAGTCCCGGCTCGAATTGCGCTGATGGCGCTACAGCCCTGAGCCGTCGGCTCGGGGCTGTAGCAGGGGATTAATGCCGAGTCTGATCAGAATCTCGGTGAGCGCGATCAGGGGTAGGCCTACGAGGCTGTTCGGGTCTCGTCCCTCAAGACGGCTGAACAAGGTGATGCCTAGCCCTTCCATTTTAAAGCTGCCGGCACAGTCGTACGGCTGTTCTTTGCGCAGGTAGTGGCTGATTTCCTGTTGGCTCAGGTTGCGAAAATGTGCGGTAAATGTTTCGCAGCAGCATTCCAGTGTGTTGGTGCGGGTGTCCAGGACGGCCAGACCGGTCAGAAAGTCGACGCTTTGGCCGCTGCTTCTGCCGAGTTGTTGCATTGCTTGTTCATGGCTGCCTGGTTTGTTCAGCAGTGAGCCGTCGGGCAGGGCTGCGGCCTGATCGGAGCCGATGATTATTTTGCCGGCATGCTGTTGTGCCAGAGCTCGGGCCTTCGTAATGGCCAGTCTCAGTGCGAGTGCTTTTGCGCTTTCGCCGGGTTGAGGGGTTTCGTCGATATCCGGGCTGACACACTCGAACGGCAGGTCGAGCTTTTGCAGCAAGCTTTTACGATAAGGGGACGATGATGCCAGTAGCAGGCCGGGCTTTGTCATGGTGGTTTCACAGTAATTGTGGGCGTGATTTGCGAGCTTGTATCGTAAAATACCCCTACGCAGAGCGAAAGCCCTGCCAGAAAGTAGATTAAGTCTTTGACAGCAGCGGGTCTCGTCCCTAAAATTGCGCGCCTATGTCCAAAGCACCGAACGCCGAACTGCCGAAATCTGTTGACCCTAGCCGGTTAGCGGAGCACAACACGACACTTGAGGGGGTAATTCCACTTGAGGGTCTCGCTCGTTTTCGAGAAGCGGTACCGGGTTTTCAGGATGGCAGCGAATGCCGCGTGAAGCTTTCCTTTTACCAGGACAGTGAGCGCCGAAGGATTGTGTCGGGAGAGCTGTCCGCACCGGTCATTCTGGAATGTCAGCGTTGCATGAACGATATGCAGGTTACGCTGACGTCCAGTTTTGATCTGGGCCTGGTCATCAACGATGATCAGGCCCAACGGTTGCCCAAGACGCTGGAGCCTTTCCTCTTTGAGGATTTCACGGCGGATTTGTGGTCAATGGTGGAAGACGAACTGCTTTTGGTGTTGCCACCGTTCCCTCTTCATGAAAGGGATGAGTGCCCGGCAAAAGAAGATCTGGAGGCGCTGGAGCCGTCAAAAGCCCCCAGCGAGCCCGAGGCAAAGAAAAGAGAAGATAATCCGTTCAGCGTGCTGGCGGATTTCAAGACGACCAAGCACTAACGTTTTCGTAAATAGGTCAGGAGCTTATACCATGGCTGTACAGAAGAATCGCAAGACCCGTTCCAAGCGTGGCATGCGCCGTTCACACGACGCACTGACCGCTACTGCATTGTCTACTGACACGACAACTGGTGAAGTACATCGCCGTCACCACGTGTCTCCGGACGGTTTCTATCGTGGTAAGCAGGTTATTGAGGCTCGCGACGAGTAACATCGTCGGGATAGTCTTTTAGCCTGTGACGCATGGACGAGCGGTGAGTAAACCGGTCACCATAGCCATCGACGCCATGAGTGGTGATCGTGGCGCCGAAGTGGTTGTCCATGCCTCACTGCAAGCGGTGCGTGAAAATGAGGCCTTGAGTCTTGTTCTGGTGGGAATCCGGAGCGAGCTTGAGGCTTTTTTGCTTGAAGGCCATTCCAGAATCCGCATTGTGGAAGCCGCGGATGTGGTGCGCATGAATGAGCGCCCCTCACATGCGCTCCGGCACAAAAGAAATTCCTCGATGGCCATCGCTCTCGGGCTGGTTCGTGATGGTGAGGCTCAGGGGTGTGTCAGTGCCGGCAACACCGGAGCCTTGATGGCGTTCGGTCGATCCATTATACGCATGTATCCGGGTATTGAGCGGCCGGCCATCGCAAAGCTGATTCCCTCGCTCCGTGGTCGTTGTCATGTTCTTGACCTTGGCGCCAACGTCGATTCCTCCGCTGAAAACCTTTATCAGTACGCCTTGATGGGTTCGTTGATGGCGTCGGCCATCTGCCATCAGTCGGAGCCCAGAGTTGCGTTGCTCAACGTGGGCGAAGAGGAAATCAAAGGCAATGAACAGGTTCGCCTTGCTTCCCATATGCTCGCTCAGTGCGACACGATCAATTACATAGGCTATGTCGAGGGCAGCGACCTGTTCCGGGATGTAGCGGATGTTGTAGTGTGTGATGGCTTCGTAGGTAATATTGCCCTGAAAACCGGTGAAGGCGTGGCTGGTTTGTTAATCGAATTGCTCGAGCAGGCCTTCACTCGCTCCTGGTATGGGCGATTTGTTGGCTTGCTGGCGCGTCCGATCATCGGTCGGCTGCTGCTGTTGATGGATCCATCCCGTCATAATGGCGCCAGTCTTCTGGGCCTGCAGGGCGTTGTTATTAAAAGTCATGGCAACGCCAACGAGCGCGCCATGCTCGCTGCGATCCGCCAGGCCGTCCGCGAAGTCGAACAGGAAGTTCCGAGCCGCATCAATGAACGCCTCGACGACCTGATGTTGTGATTCCCCGCATTACTGGTCGCTGAGACTAAAGTAGGCCCGCATTTGCAGCTTTTATCGCGGATAATTGGCCTGAATTGTACTATTGGCTAATCTCCAGAAACCCTTCAATGACGATAAGATTCCGCTTATGAAATCAGCGTTTGTTTTCCCCGGACAAGGCTCCCAATCGATCGGCATGCTCAGGGCTGCTGCCGAGCTGTGGCCGATGATCAGTGAAACCTTCGATGAGGCGTCCAATGTCCTTGGTTATGATGTCTGGCATTTATGCCAGCGGGGCCCCGTTGAAGAGTTGAATCAGACCGCGATTACGCAACCGGTGTTGTTGACGGCCAGTATTGCGCTTTGGCGGCAATGGTGCGTGGCCGGCGGTCCGAGACCCGATTACATGGCGGGGCACAGTCTTGGCGAATATAGTGCGCTTGTTGCCGCTGAAAGCATGGACTTTATTGAAGCCGTCAAGCTGGTGCAGCTTCGCGGCGAGTTAATGCAGGAAGCAGTGCCGGCCGGTGAAGGCCGTATGGCCGCCATCCTGGGGCTTGAAGATGCCGATGTTGTGGCCGCTTGTGAAGAGGCCGCCAACGGCGATGTGGTTGCGGCAGTGAACTTCAATGCGCCCGGGCAGGTTGTTATTGCCGGCTCAGCGGCTGCGGTCGAACGCGCCATCGAGGCCTGTAAGGCCAGGGGTGCGCGCAAGGCCATGACCCTGCCTGTGAGTGTGCCGTCCCACTGCGCGCTCATGAAGGGCGCTGCCGAACAGTTGGCAGAAGCGCTGGAAGATATTCGTTTTAATGATGCTGTCATTCCGGTGGTGCAGAATGTAAATGCCGAGGCGGCCAAGGATGCAGAGACGCTCAAGGCCAATCTTCTAAAGCAGCTATACTCTCCTGTACTGTGGACCGATTCGATTCGTTCACTGACCGATGAGGGTGTTAACGTTGCGGTTGAATGCGGTGCTGGCAAAGTGCTCGCCGGGCTGGTCAAGCGGATCGACCGCGACCTGCCGGTACATGGCATTGAAGATCCCGACTCTCTGGCTAATGCTATTGCGGCATTCGGACAGTCAAAATAAACGGAGTGGACTATGTCTTTGGAAGGCAAGGTAGCGCTGGTAACGGGCGCGACTCGGGGTATTGGTCAGGCCATTGCTCACGAGCTGGCAAAGCAGGGTGCGGAAGTGGTCGGTACGGCGACCAGCGCGGAAGGTGCTGAAGCCATCACCAGCGGTTTAAAGGCTGCCGGTTACAAAGGTTATGGCATTGTAATGAATGTGGCTGAGCCTGACAGCATCGAGGCGGGGCTCAAGCAGGTTGCTGAGCAGTCCGGTGCGCCACTGATCCTGGTCAATAACGCAGGTATCACCCGTGATAACCTGCTTATGCGTCTTAAAGATGAGGATTGGTCGGCCGTCCTGGAAACCAATCTGTCCAGTGTCTATCGCACCAGCAAGGCTGTGCTGCGTGGTATGGCCAAGGCTCGCTGGGGCAGGATCATCAATATCAGCTCAGTGGTTGCTGGTATGGGCAATGCTGGTCAGGGTAACTACTGCGCCGCGAAAGCCGGTGTGGAAGGTTTTACTCGAAGCCTGGCGAAAGAAATGTCTAACCGCGGCATCACGGCAAATTGTGTGGCGCCCGGATTTATTGACACAGATATGACTAAAAAACTGGACGATAAGCAACGCGAGGCTATGCTGGAAATCATACCGGCAGGTCGTTTGGGCGAGCCCGGGGAAGTTGCCTCGGTGGTGGCTTTCCTGACTTCAGATGGCGCGGCTTACGTGACCGGAGAAACCATTCATGTGAATGGCGGCATGTACATGGGTTAAGCCCGTTTTGCGGGCTGATTTGCAACCCCTTGTCGCACAACATGTTTACAGAATCCCTGCTTGTTTGCGGGTGGGGTTTAAACTAAACTGGCAATTAACGAATTGCTTGGTTGATACATAAAGTGAGGACATTATGAGTACAGTTGAAGAGCGCGTTAAGAAGATCGTTTGTGAACAGCTGGGCGTTAAAGAGTCCGAGGTTCAGAACTCATCTTCTTTTGTAGAGGATCTTGGCGCTGACTCACTGGACACTGTTGAGCTGGTTATGGCCCTGGAAGAGGAATTCGAGACAGAAATTCCTGACGAAGAGGCCGAAAAGCTGGGCTCAGTTCAGAACGCGATCGACTACATCGTCGCGCACACCTGATACTCTGCTAGTCAGATTGCCAGGCAGAAAGCCGTCCTTTGAGTTACACAAAGGGCGGCTTTTTTATTGCCTGGATGAATGCCATATTGATTAGAAGTTACACGGAATAGTCGGGTGAGCAGGTTTATGAGCAAGCGGCGGGTTGTTATCACGGGCATGGGCATGCTGTCTCCGGTGGGGAACGATGTTGAATCCTCCTGGAGCGCTATTCGTGCCGGGCGGAGTGGCATTGGTCTGATCGATCGGTTTGACACAACGGGCTACAACACACGCATCGGTGGTGCAGTCAGGGGCCTTGATATCGAGCCATACCTGTCCACCAAGGAGGCGCGCAAACTGGACGCGTTTATTCACTATGGACTGATTGCGGCGCAGCAGGCGGTGGATGACAGTGGTCTGGAGCAATTTGACAAGCTGGACAAGGAACGGGTAGGTATTGCCATTGGCTCTGGTATTGGCGGCCTGGAATACATCGAGAAAAACGTGATCTTGATGGAGGAGTCGGGCCCGCGTAAGGTCTCTCCGTTCTTCGTGCCGGCGTCGGTGATCAACATGATTGCTGGCAATGCCGCTATACGCTTTGGTTACAAAGGGCCAAACATAGCGATTGTGACGGCTTGTACCACTGGCACCCATAACATCGGATACGCCGCCAGAACCATAGCTTACGGTGATGCTGACGTGATGCTGGCCGGTGGCTCGGAGATGGCGACCACCCGTTCCTCGGTGGCGGCGTTTTCGTCAGCTCGGGCGCTGTCGACCCGCAACGATGAACCGGAAAAGGCCAGTCGTCCCTGGGATAAGGATCGTGACGGTTTTGTCCTCAGCGACGGTGCCGGTGTTTTGGTTCTTGAAGAGTTGGAGCATGCCAAAGCCCGCGGCGCCATCATCCACGGAGAGATTGTCGGGTTTGGCATGAGCGACGATGCTCATCACATCACATCGCCCCCGGCGGACGGTGACGGCGCCGCCCGCTCAATGCGCAACGCCATCCGTGATGCAGGCCTGAAACCGGAGCAGATTGACTACATCAATGCCCACGGCACATCCACGTTGGTGGGTGATGTTGCGGAAGTGGCTGCCGTGAAGTCGGTATTCGGTGCCCATGCTGAAAAGCTTGCGATGAGCAGCACCAAATCCATGACAGGTCACCTGTTAGGTGCTGCCGGCGCGGTCGAAGCCATCTTCTCGGCCCTGGCAGCGCGCGATGGTGTGTTGCCGCCCACCATTAATCTGGACAATCCGGATGAGGGGTGTGACCTGGATTTCGTGCCGCATAAGAGCCGGCAGGCGGACGTTAAAGTGGCGTTGTCCAACTCGTTCGGTTTTGGTGGTACCAACGGCACGCTTATCATAGCGCGCTACGAAGACTGAGGCCGCCATGTTCCATCTGTATTGGGCGGACGAGGGCGGTGTGCCGGCGGGTGATCGGGGGTTAGCATATGGGGATGGTCTGTTTGAGACCATGTCGGTAACGGGTGACCGGCCGCCGTTGCTGGCTTACCACCTCGACAGGCTAAGCCGCGATGCGGGGCGCCTGGCGATTCCCGCAGCGCGCTCCGAACTGGAAAAAGTCTGCAGCCAGGCTTTAGCCCGGTATTCTGGTCACTATGGCGCCCGTCCCTGGGTTCTCAAACTGACGCTGACCCGAGGATCAGGCGGTCGCGGTTACCGGCCAGAGCCCGGCATTCAGCCGAACCTGGTGATTTCCCACTCAACGGCTCCGGCACCGGCTGACACTGACGGCGTTGTGGTGGATTTCTCTCGCGTTCCATTGACCGTGAACCCCCTTTTCGCTGGCATCAAATCATTGAATCGTCTGGAACAGGTCATGGCGGCAAGAGAGCTGCGTGGCGAGATCTATGAGGTGTTGATGAGCAATCGGGATGGCCACGTGGTTGAGGGCACCCGAACCAATCTTTTTGTCCGCTCTGGCGACGCCTGGATTACCCCACCCTCGGCAACGCTGGCGGTTGCCGGCGTGATGCGCCGCTATGTGCTTGATCGTTTGCACACCGCCGGCGAGGAGGTCAGGGAGGCGCCGCTGTCATTAGTGGACCTTGTGGGTGAGCGTTGTCAGGGATTATGGCTCACCAACAGCGTGTTGGGAGTGGTATCGGTTCGCAACCTGGCGGGTCACGATTTGCCTGTCGACCAGCGACTTGCGACAATCGTCGGCTCGCCGGCAATACTGGATTGATTTACGTGTTTAAAAAGTTACTGATCGTTTTCGTTGCGGCTGTGGTGCTTCTGGCAGCTGGCAGTGGGCTTTGGTCCTGGCAGGGGTTACAGACACTGCAACAGCCGGTGTCGCTGGAAGAGCCGGTGCTTTTTAATGTACCGCCCGGAACCGGATTCAGCCAGGTGGCCCGGCGCCTTGAGACTGAGGGCTTTGTGTCTGACGCGCTGTGGCTTCGGCTTTATGGTCGATTGAACCCGGAGCAGACCAGAATCAAGGCTGGCGACTATGAATTTTTACCGGGCATGACGCCCCTTGCCATGGTTGAGGTCATGGTGGAGGGCAAGGTAAAACTGTGGTCTGTGCAGTTTATTGAAGGCTGGACCTTCCGTGATTTGCGTGCCGCCCTGGCGCGCACCGAGCGCATCAACAAGGTAACAACGGACTGGTCTGATGATCAGGTGATGTCAGCACTGGGTGCCGAAGGACAACACCCCGAAGGCTGGTTTTTCCCGGATACGTACCTGTTCAGTAGCGCTGATACGGATCTGGACGTTCTCAAACGCGCATACAGCCGCATGGTGTCGTTGCTTGAGGAAGAGTGGCAGAACCGCTCGGAAGGCCTGCCCTACGACACTCCCTACGAAGCGCTGATCATGGCATCTATTGTGGAGCGTGAGACGGGTGTTCCCTGGGAGCGGCAGGAAGTGGCCGGCGTGTTCGTGCGTCGCTTACAAAAGGGCATGCGCCTTCAGACTGATCCGACCGTCATTTACGGCATGGGGGATCAATATCAGGGGCGTATTCGCCGCAGCGACCTGAGGGCCTACACGCCTTACAACACGTATCGTATTGATGGCTTGCCGCCAACGCCTATTGCGCTGTCGGGCCGGGACTCGATTCACGCTGCGTTGCACCCGGAAGAGGGTGACACCTATTATTTCGTGGCCAGGGGTGATGGCAGTCACAAGTTTTCCAGAACCCTGGCGGAGCACCAGCAGGCCGTAAGGGAATACCAGTTGAATCGTCGACAGGACTATCGCTCGTCTCCGGCGGCAGGCACCCTGAACGAAAACAGCCGGGAAGAATGATGCAGGCCAGAGGTCGATTTATTACATTTGAAGGCACCGAGGGGGTGGGTAAATCCACCCAGCTGGAAAATGCCGCCAATACCCTCAAAAAACTGGGCATCGAGTTCATTATTACCCGGGAACCGGGTGGCACGCCCATGGCCGAAACCATCCGCGAGTTGCTGCTGGCACTCCGTGAAGAGCCGGTCCATGAAACTACCGAGCTACTGCTGATGTTCGCCGCCCGAGCCCAGCACCTGCATAACCGCATTCTTCCCGCCCTTGATCAAGGCAAGTGGGTTTTGTGTGACCGCTTTACCGATGCGACTTTCGCGTACCAGGGCGGCGGGCGGGGAGTATCGAAAGAGCGGATTGCGCTGTTGGAGGCTCTGGTGCAGGGTGATGTCCGGCCAGATCACGTCATTTTGCTGGATGCGCCGGTGGAAACCGGTATGGCCAGGGCCCGAAAGCGGGGAGAACTGGACCGGTTTGAGCAGGAAGCCCAGGCGTTTTTCCAGAGAATTCGGGATGCCTATCTGGAAAGGGCAACCGCTATGCCATCCAGGTATCACGTTGTGAATGCTGCGCTTCCTCTGGAGCAGGTTTCTGCCAGCGTCGCGGCATTACTGGCCGCTCTGGCGAAGATGCCGGCGCCCGCCTGACGGTGTCGTTTTTCGTTGCTTTCGTGCACTTTTTGTAATGATCTGCTTTAATTGATGTACATTCTCAATTAACGGCCGGCAGCATTAATGCTCAACGCGAAACTCCTGAAACTTCCTATTGCCGCTCACCAGCATCGGCACGAACACCACCAGATCGTCATCGGGGTGAGAGGAGAAGCCGAGCTCAGTGTTGACGGAACCGGGGCTCACCTGGACACCTGGCGGGCCTGCGTGGTGCCGACTGAAGCCAGCCACGATTACTGTGGTGACGACCAGAACCACGTTCTGGTGATCAACCTGGACCCTCTCTCTCCCGCCATCAACACCCCTGCGCACGCTGATTACGAACGGATGATGCGGGTTTTTGAGAACCCTCGAACCCTGCAGATGGACAGCCGTTTGCAAGGATTTATTCAGTTTGTCGCCAAGGAGTTTGACCGAGCGCCCGGCAATACCACGCTCCAGCAGCATCTAGGTGCCAGTGTTCTGTATTGCATGGCAGATCGTATGGTTGATCGTCCGATTCAGGCAACCCACAGAAGTGTGGTCAGTCCTGAAGCCATTCGGCGCTATGTTCTAAGCAATCTGCACAAAAAGATCACCGTCGAGGATATGGCCGGCGAAGCCTGTTTGAGTGTCAGTCGGTTTCATGAAGTCTTTCGGGACGTGGCCGGCACCACGCCCCATCAGTTTCTATTACAAACCCGTCTGGAGCAGGCCGCTAATCTGTTGGCGTCGTCGACTTTGTCGGTCTCCGAGATTAGCTACCGAACCGGGTTTTCCTCGCAAAGCGCCCTGACCAATGCGTTGCGCAAATATAAGGGTATAACCCCATCAAAATTGCAGATTAATGAAAGTGTTGCCTGAAATGGGCCGAAAACCAGGCAGTCCCGTAGGATTCTGTAAAAGAATCGTAGGATTTTGTAAGCCGTGGGTCCGTAGTAATACTAATTTAATGTTTCTGTAGATTTGCGCTTTTTGGGCGGCGGTTTTGGCCGTGGGGAAGTGAGAAATAACGAGATTTCTGGGAGCTTTGCGAGGGCCTGCCTCGCTCCAATTCGGATGGATATCGGGTATACAAGAAAAACGGCACAGCACGCAGGCATTAATGCCAGGTCTGTGCTTTAAGAGCGGATTTCATCCGACTCATTAAACCGGAGGAGCCTTATGGCTATTGGTGTTTGGATCAGTCTATTTGCTTACTTTGCGGTCATGATCGGCATTGGCGTTTATGCCATGCGCCGGTCTACATCGTCATCTGAAGATTACATGCTGGGCGGACGAGCTCTCAGTCCAAAAGTGGCGGCCCTGTCGGCCGGTGCCTCGGACATGAGTGGCTGGTTGCTTCTGGGTCTTCCGGGGGCTCTGTTCGTTACAGGGCTGGCGGATGCATGGATTGGTATCGGTTTGTTCGTGGGTGCCTTCGTTAACTGGACTCTGGTAGCGCCACGTCTACGTGAGCAGACGGTTCACTACGGCAACGCCATTACCATTCCTTCTTTCCTGGCAAACCGATTCCCGACTCAGGCGCTCTCTCTGCGTACAGTGTCGGCTATCGTTATTGTTATCTTCTTTGCGGTCTATACTGCATCTGGCCTGGTTGCTGGCGGCAAGCTGTTTGAAAGCGCATTCTCCGGCATATTCAACTTTGGCGGCCTTAGTGACTACGGTGTGGGTATTATCATCACGCTGGGTGTTGTCTTGGCTTATACCGTGGTTGGTGGCTTCCTCGCGGTAAGCATGACGGACTTTGTGCAGGGCTGCATCATGATGTTCGCCCTGATCATCATGCCGGCGGTTGTGCTCTTTGGCGAAGGCGGCGGCGGCTATGCGCAGGCATCAGAGACCCTGAATTCCGTCGATCCCACGCTACTGTCCTGGACTGCCGGGCTTACCTTCATCGGTTGGTTGTCTGCGGTTACCTGGGGTCTGGGTTATTTCGGCCAGCCCCACATCATCGTGCGTTTCATGGCGATCCGCACGCTGAAAGACGTACCGATCGCCCGTAATATCGGCATGGGCTGGATGGCCATTTCCCTGATTGGTGCTATCTCTCTGGGCGTGTTTGGCCGGGCTTACGCGATCCGCAATGGTATGGATGTAGAGGATCCGGAAACCATCTTCATTATTCTCTCGGACCTGCTGTTCCACCCGCTGATTACCGGCTTCCTCTATGCCGCGCTGCTGGCGGCGGTTATGAGTACCATCTCCAGTCAGTTGCTGGTGTCGTCGTCCTCACTGACCGAGGACTTCTACCGCTTGTTCCTGCGTAAGGAAGCAAATGACAAGGAATGCGTATTTGTTGGCCGGATCTGTGTGGTGCTGGTTGGTCTGGTTGCGGCCGTGATCGCCTCAGACCCGGATTCTCAGGTTCTGGCTCTGGTCAGTAACGCCTGGGCGGGCTTTGGAGCCGCGTTTGGCCCGCTGATTATCCTCTCGCTGATGTGGTCGCGCACAAATGGTGCCGGTGCTATCGCGGGTATGGTCGTAGGGGCAGCTACCGTGATGATCTGGATTTCCCTGGGCTGGAACGGAGAGTTCATGGGTGGCCCGGGCGTCTACGAGATCATTCCTGGTTTCGCTGCGGCCTTGATCGCCATCATTGTGGTCAGTCTGGCGACAGCGGATGCCGGCGAGTATCAGCACATCAACCGGTAAACAAGAGTGGTTACAACGCTCTGAGTAAGATCAGGGGCTCCTTCGGGGGCCCTTTTTTGTTTGTAAGTCTGATTCGCTCACCAGGCACGCCCGGTGAGCACATGCTGAACCAAACCGTTTCAAGAGGAGTTCATCTGGCGATCCCGTGTCAATAATTCCGCAAAATCGTCCTGGCTAAGCGGCTGGGAAAATAAAAAGCCTTGTGCATAGTCGCAGCCGACCCGGGTAAGGAACTGCAACTGTTCGACATTCTCAACGCCTACGCCAACTACCCGAACGTCTATCGCGTGAGTCATTGCGATGATCGCCTCCAGAACGTCATCCGCATTTCCACCCTGACCAACATCCTTGATCAGATTTCGGTCTACTTTGACACTTTCCATCTTGAACTCGTGAAGCGCTGAGAGGGAAAAGGGCTCGATACCAAAATCGTCTATTGCCAGGTGTAGTCGCAAACCGGCCAGGCCCAGGCTCCTGATTGGATTGAATCCGGAGGCACTGATGTTCCTCAAAGATTCCGGAGAGAGTTCCAGAGTGATCTGGCTCTCATGCAGTCCGACTTGGGTCAGCCGCGTACGCCATTGATCAACAAGGCTTCGGGTTACAAAGGAGGCTGGTGATTCGTTAATGTTGATCGGAAAAGCTTCGTCATGCTGGTCGCGCCACAGGAGCGAGCAGGTCACCGCCTGCTCCAGTACAAAGGCGGTGATTTGGTCTGTCATGCCGCTGTGCTCGGTAATGCTGAGAAAGGCATCCGGCGTTAACAGCCCCTTGCGCGGGTGGTTCCATCGGAGCAAGGCTTCTGCCCTGGATATGGCCCCTGTGCGGATGTCGATTATTGGCTGGTAGTATACCTCCAGCTGGTTGTCTCTGAGGGCATCATCCAATTCTCTGCTCAACCGCATATGCTCTGATTCGCTTTCCGCCATCCAGGATTCGTAGGTTTGAACCTGTTGACCTCCGTTTTCTTTGGCAATGTACATGGCCTGATCTGCATTGTGCATTAGCTGACTGACATTCATGCCGTCCTCGGGGAAAAAAGTCAGTCCGATGCTGCCTGAAATATGTACCCGGTGAGAATTTACTTCAAATTCCTGTTCAAGACCTGTCAGCAGTGCTCTGGCGGCTTCCTTCGCGCCATCTCGACCGGTTTCCTTCAGGATCAGGGTAAATTCGTCTCCACCGAGACGGGCCAGGGTGTCTACAGCCCTGACACTGCTGCCCATGCGTTTCGCTACCTGTGCCAAAAGCAAGTCACCGGCCTCATGTCCTAGCTGGTCGTTGGCTTGTTTGAATCGGTCCAGGTCAATGAACAGAAGTGCGAAAGGGCTGCCGCTTCGTTCGGCTTCCAGCAGAGTTTGCTCAAGACGATCGATGAACAGCCGCCGATTTGCAATGCCGGTTAGCGAATCGAAATTGGCGCTTTGCCAGATCTCCTGGTCAGTCTTTTTACGTTCTGTGATGTCCCGCGATGTCTTGATGACCGCTTCAATTTCGTTCCGTTCGTTGGAAACCGGCACAAGTTGGCAGTCTAAATACAACTCGTACCCTGACGGAGAACGATGATGATATTCCCTGCGCTGAGTCTGACCGGTAGCAACGGATTTGGAGATCGCCTCAAGCAATCCTGAGGCCAAATCCGAACCCAGCTCAAGCGGAGTTTTACCAACGGCGTCCAGGGTTGTCGAACTGACGAGATCGGCCATCGCCTTATTGAGGTACAGGTATTTGCCGTCGGGTTCAAATATAGCAGCAGGGTCAGGAGAGGCTTTCAGCATGGCTTCGACCAGGCGTGAAAACCGATCTGTGTGGGCTGAAAAGCTGGTTATAGAAGAGGCAATCAATTGATCGATGGCCTCGTTGAACCGTACCAGCTCATTTATGTCTCTTTCGGTGAGGCCGCACTGTTCAATGCCCCAGGCTTTGGTAACCCGAGCTCGCAGGGCCCGGAGTTCTTGTGCCATCTGGAGCATGGACATGCCCTGTTTTTGGCGGTGCAAGCCATGCTGGCCTCCGGCGTCTAGAACTGAGTTTTTGCCTTTACCAAGGGCCTTGCTTGCTGACTCGTCCTCGGTCTGGGCCGTATCAAGATCCTGGCAGATGAATTCCAGCATCGAACGGGCATGATCCCTCAGGGCCAGGCTGTTCTCGCCTCTCAGTTCCGGTGCGATTTCCAGTACCGCTTCTGCCCAGTCCTCGAGCAGGTGCTCCATGTTTGTCTGGATGAATCGGGCTAGTTTCATAGAGAGCGATCTCCTCCGTAGTCTGTGGGCGAAGACCACTGTATATGATTAACCTTTAAGGTCTGATAACTAATGGGTGCGCAGTCGCATTTTAAGCGAACAGTAAACTTCTATCTGTGCGGTATCAGACCATTGATGCTCCAGCAGGTTGCCATTCAGGCACAAAAAAACGCCAGCCCGAGGGCTGGCGTTTTCATGGAGCTACCTTTAAGGCAGAAGGTCAGCGCTTAAGCAACGTTCGCTTCAGATGCCTTGCTGGTGTATTTTTCCATCTTGTCGAAGCTGAGATACTTATAGATCTCTTTCGACATGCTGTTCAGATCCTTGGCGTACTCCATGTACTCCGCAGCGGAGGGCAGTTTGCCCAGTACCGCGCCCACAGCCGCCAGTTCCGCAGAGGTCAGGTACACGTTGGCACCATCGCCCAGACGGTTGGGGAAGTTACGGGTGGAGGTCGACAGCACGGTGCTCTTGGCTGCGACGCGCGCCTGGTTACCCATGCACAGGGAGCAGCCCGGCATCTCGGTGCGAACACCGGCGGTGCCGTAGATGTTGAAGTAACCTTCTTCCATCAGCTGGGCCTGGTCCATCTTGGTGGGAGGAGACATCCACAGACGGGTCTTCAGGGGTTCCTTGTTCTGCGCCAGCAGTTTACCTGCGGCACGGAAGTGACCAATGTTGGTCATGCAGGAGCCGATGAACACTTCGTCGACTTTGTCGCCAGCGACTTCAGACAGAGTGCGGGCATCGTCAGGATCGTTCGGGCAGCACACGATCGGCTCTTTGATGTCGGCCAGATCGATTTCCACCACGTGAGCGTACTCGGCGTCTTTGTCGGCACGCATCAGCTTCGGATTGGCAATCCACTCTTCCATCTGCTGGGCACGACGCTCCAGGGTACGCGGATCACCGTAACCTTCGGCAATCATCCAGCGCAGCATGGTGATGTTGGAGCGCAGGTACTCGGCCACAGACTCTTCAGAAAGATTGATGGTACAACCGGCTGCGGAGCGCTCGGCGGAGGCGTCAGACAGTTCGAACGCCTGCTCAACGGTCAGCTGCTCAAGACCTTCGATCTCCAGGATACGACCGGAGAATTCGTTGATCTTGCCTTTCTTCTCAACGGTCAGCATGCCTTGCTTGATGCCGTACAGCGGGATCGCGTGTACCAGGTCGCGCAGGGTGATGCCCGGCTGCATTTCGCCTTTGAAGCGAACCAGCACGGATTCCGGCATGTCCAGCGGCATAACGCCGGTGGCAGCGGCAAACGCTACCAGCCCAGAACCGGCCGGGAAGGAGATGCCCATCGGGAAACGGGTGTGGGAATCACCACCGGTACCGACGGTGTCTGGCAGCAGCATGCGGTTCAGCCAGGAGTGGATGATGCCGTCGCCCGGACGCAGGGAGACACCGCCACGGTTACGGATGAAGTCCGGCATGGTGTGTTGCATCTCAACATCAACCGGCTTCGGGTAAGCGGCGGTGTGACAGAACGACTGCATCACCAGGTCAGCCTGGAAGCCCAGGCAGGCCAGGTCTTTCAGTTCATCACGGGTCATCGGACCGGTGGTGTCCTGGGAGCCAACGGTGGTCATGTGGGGCTCGCAGTAGGTGCCCGGGCGCACGCCCTGGCCTTCATCCAGACCGCAGGCCTTGCCGACCATTTTCTGGCCCAGGGTGAAGCCCTTGGTGCCGGCTTCAGGATCGTTGGGCAGGCGGAACAGGTCTGTTGCGCCCAGGCCCAGAGCTGCGCGGGCTTTGGCGGTCAGGCCACGGCCAATGATCAGCGGGATACGGCCGCCGGCCTGAACTTCGTCCAGGATCACGTCAGACTTGAAATTGAACTCGGAGATGGTTTCGCCAGCTTCGTTCAGGATCTTGCCGTCGTATGGGCGGATCTCGATCACGTCGCCCATGTTCATGTCGTCTACGGGTGCTTCGAATACCAGAGCGCCGGCGTCTTCCATGGTGTTGAAGAAGATCGGGGCGACCTTGTTACCGATACAGACACCGCCGGCACGCTTGTTCGGAACGCCCGGAATGTCGTCGCCGAAGAACCACAGAACCGAGTTGGTGGCAGACTTACGGGAAGAACCGGTACCCACTACGTCGCCTACAAAGGCAACGGGCAGACCCTTGGCTTTGATTTCGTCGATCTGGCTCATCGGGCCAGTCACGCCGGGCTCTTCCGGCTTCAGGCCGTCGCGCTCCATTTTATAGGCAGCGCGGGCGTGCAGTGGGATGTCCGGGCGGGACCATGCATCCGGAGCTGGCGACAGGTCGTCAGTATTGGTTTCGCCAGTCACCTTGAACACCACCATCTTGGTGCTTTCAGGAACCTTGTTTTTGTTGGTGAACCACTCGGCGTTGGCCCAGGACTCAACCACAGATTTGGCGACGGCGTTGCCGGCGTCCATTTTCTCTTTAACGTCGTTGAAGGCGTCGAACATCAGCAGAGTGTGCTTGAGTTCTTTACCGGCCAGCTCGGCCAGCTCGGCGTTGTCGAGCAGGTCAACCAGAGTGGCGATGTTGTAGCCGCCTTGCATCATGCCCAGCAGCTGCACGGCTTTCTTGCTGTCGATCAGCGGGGAGCTGGCTTCGCCTTTGACGATGGCGGTCAGGAACGCAGCTTTGACGTAAGCGGCTTCATCCACGCCCGGCGGAATACGGTTTTCCAGCAGGTCAACCAGAGTTTCCTCTTCACCGGCCGGCGGGTTCTTCAGCAGTTCGATCAGACCCGCAGTCTGCTCGGCGGTCAGGGCTTTGGGGGGGATCCCCAGGGCTTCACGTTCAGCAACGTGTTCACGATAGGCTTCTAACACGATATGGACCCTCATCAGTTGGAATGTTCCTCGCCAGTAGCACAATGCCTGGCGGGAGTTTTTTGGCGAAAAGGCCGCAGGAGCCTCTGAATAACGCCTCAAGTTGCGGCGGGGGCTTCAGGTTTTATTCAGAGACACCTTGATCTGGCGCTGCATTCTATAGGAAAGTCCGTATAAAGTTAAGTTGGACAGAGGTCGGAGAGATCTGTTAGCTGCGCTATACTGCGCGACTTTATGAACCCGACCAGATCTAACGATATGAACGACGCCCTGCAAGAAATACACGAATTTCTGCCCTGCCGAACTCCGGCCCAGTGGATTGATAGCGCGTTGGCCAATCAGGATTTGCTGCTGATTGATCACGCTCACTGTGAAAAGAAGGCGGCATCAACCGCGCTCAGCCTGATGTACCGGTATGTCGACAACACGGAGCTGCTGAACAAGATGTCGCGCCTGGCCCGCGAGGAGTTGCGGCATTTCGAGCAGGTGCTGGCGATCATGACCAGCCGCGGTGTGGCCTATACCCATCTTACTCCGGCACGCTACGCCGCGGGTTTGCGCGACATCGTGCGCAGGGACGATCCCGGCCGGCTGGTGGATGTGCTGGTGGTTGGCGCCATCATTGAGGCCCGCTCTTGCGAGCGCTTTGCGGCCCTGGCGCCGCACCTGGACGACGCGTTGGCAGAATTCTACAACAGTTTGCTGAAGTCCGAGGCCAGACACTATCAGGATTACCTGAGGCTGGCCGAACAGGCCAATGATGGTCCGGTGGTAGACCGGCTGTCAGACTTTCTGGCGATTGAGCAGAAATTGATCGAAGCGCCAGATAGTGAGTTCCGGTTCCACAGTGGCCCGGTGCCGGTCAGTTAAAGCGCCTTGCAGAGCGCCATCCAGCGGGCGATGCCCGCGCTGCGGTATTTCTGTTTGTGCAGGATAAAGTAGAACTGGCGGTCAAACTTTCGGTGCTCCGGAACAGTCAGAGGCACCAGGCTGCCGCGTTTGAACGCGTCAGCCAATACCACCTTTGACAGGCAACCGATGCCAAGGTCTGCTTCCACCGCCCGCTTGATGGCTTCGGTGTGTTCCAGTTCCAACAGTACGTTCAAGTCCGGCAGCAGGCCGTGCATGCCTCGCTCGAAACTTTGCCGGGTGCCAGAGCCCTGTTCCCGCATGACCCACACCGCTTGACGCAGATCGTCGTCAGTCAGTACGGATTTCCGGGCCAACGGGTGTGTGGGGGAGCAGAACGCCACCAGCTGGTCTTCCCGCCAGGGGATGACTTCAAGTTCCGATGTTTGCAGTTCACCTTCAATCAATCCAATATCCAGCTCGAAATCCCGGACTCTCCGGGCAATGGCACTGGTGTTGGCCACTTCCAGGGATACCCGGGGATGGTTTGGCGAGCTCATGTACTCGGCCATGACGCCCACTGCCAGGTAGTTTCCGATAGTCAGGGTGGCACCGACCTTTAACGCACCCACCTCCGAATGTTTGCTGAACGCCTGCTCCAACTCTTTGGCCTGGGCTACCAGGGCTTCCGCCTTGGGACGGTAAAGTCGGCCCAGTTCGTTCAGCTGCAAACGTTTGCCGACCCGGTCAAACAGCTGGATATCGAATTGGCTTTCCAGCTCTTTCAAGGCACTGCTGGCGGCTGATTGCGACATGGCAAGGGATTCCGCCGCCCGGGTGATGTTCTGGAAATGGGCGGCTGCGAGGAAGACCTCCAGTTGCCGAAAGCTGTACTTCATAATCGATCAGGCCGGATAAAGTGAGGAGAGTGTCCTGTCTGATCGATACGTTAGCCTGTCAGGTTCCGGAAAACAACAGAGCCTGCCTGTTCATGGAATCATTAGCACTGGATAGGGGCTGGCGGCAGCAACATGTTCGGTGGTGCTGCCGATCATGATTTCCTGAATGGGGGTGGAGCCCCGTTTGCCCATAATGGTCAGAGCCGGCCGGGTGTCGGTAATGGTCTCAATAATCTGGTCGACCGGGCGACCGATCAGTACATTGCGATGTACCCCGGGATGACGCCCGGCGAGCTCATTTATGCGTTGTTCGGTAGCTTCGTCGGCGGGCTCCGGTTCCGCGGAGTGTACCCAGACCACACGCCCCGTGTGTTTGCCAGACATCAGCTTCTCGAATAAAACCTGAGCGTTGAGCGATGCTGTGGAGCCGTCCGTTGCGAACAGAATCTCTTCCTCAGCGGAAGTAGGTTGATCCTGAACCGGGATGATCAGCAAGGGCGCTTTAGTCATTCTGGCCAGATTCAGCACGGTGTTGCCAAAAAACAGTTCCTTAACGGCACGGTGGCTTCGATTGCAGGCGATGACACCATCAGCGCCGAGCTTCTTGACCAGTGCTTGCACTTCCTGAGCCACAAACCCTTTGAGCACCCGGGTATCGGTTTTGATACCCAGTGATTGGGATAGCTTCTCGCCGATGCGGCGCAGCCGTTCATTGGCCGCGCCTTCGGTGTCGTCCGGGTGCAGCCGTTTATGGGTTTGCAGAACATAGGTCAGGGTGACGTCCTCTGTCCCGAGCAGCTGGAGCAATGATGGTAGTTGCTCCATGGCCTGTTCCCACTCGGTAGTGTAATCCACGGTCAGAACCAGATGTTTGAGCATAGAGCCTCCGTGTCAATGCGGCGCTTGAGTGCGGTAATCACTTTCAGGCTAGTTCAGTTGTCTCGATCCGACCATGATCCGTATCACTTTACTGGCGCGCTATATTTGTTTAATCGAACACCGATATGCGAATTGCCTGTTTTGTCGATTTAAGTCGTTGAGGTAAACTATAGTTATTGAATCCCCATATAATTCTATGTGTATACGTAGCAACGAGGGCTCCCATGAGTAATTTGATGAAAGAAACTGTCACCAGCGTTCATCACTGGAACGACACCCTGTTCAGTTTCAAGACCAGTCGGGATCCCGGTTTCCGGTTCAAAAATGGGCACTTCGTGATGATTGGTCTGGAAACTGACGGCAAGCCTCTGATGAGGGCCTACAGTATTGCCAGCGCCAACTATGAAGAAGAGCTGGAGTTCTTTTCCATCAAGGTGGCGGATGGTCCGCTCACTTCGCGTTTGCAGAAAATTCAGGTAGGTGATGAAATTCTGGTCAGCCGCAAGCCAACCGGCACGCTGGTACTGGATAACCTGTTGCCGGGCCGTAATCTCTGGCTGATCAGCACGGGCACCGGGCTGGCTCCGTTCATGAGCATCATCAAAGACCCTGAAGTCTATGATGCCTTTGATAACGTGATCCTCACCCACGGCGTTCGTTATGTCTCTGAGCTGGCTTACCAGCAGGATATAGAGGATTTGCCCGCCAACGAGTTTTTCGGTGAGATGGTTGAGGGCAAGCTGACCTATTATCCGACGGTCACCCGTGAGCCGTTCCGTAACCAGGGGCGCCTGACCGATGCCATGGAAACCGGCAAGATTACCCGAGACCTTGGCTTGCCGGATTTTGATGTCGAGCAAGATCGTTTCATGATCTGCGGCAGTCCGAGCATGCTCAAGGATACGTGCTCAATCCTTAACAACTTGGGTTTTCGTGAGGCTCGCGGTGGCGACTTGGGGCATTACGTTATCGAACGGGCGTTCGTCGAGCAGTAATTCTGATTCGGGCAGTCGACATCGGCAATTTTGGGAAGCTCTCCGTTAATGAAGAAATCTGTCCGGATCTTAATCGCTGGTGTGGCCGCTATCCTGTGCGCCGCCTTTCTGGGCAGTCTGGTCCAGACTCAATTCAACCTTGCGGCTCTCTCAGGGTTGGGCGCCTCGTTCAGCCTGGTGGATCGGTTGGCCGCGATGGCAACTGACCTGCTCCGATTTGCGCCGATGTATGCACTATTGCTCACCGCCGCATTGATTCCCGGCTTCCTGGTGACAGCCGCGCTGTTGCGGTTGTTGGGCTGGCCCTATCGGGATGCCTGGTATGCCGTGGGGTCGGCGTTGGCATTGTGGGCAACACTGGCACTGGTGGACCGGTTGGCGCCCATGCCGACGCTGATCGCGGCCACACGCACGGTGCCGGGCCTGGTGGCCATGCTGGCAACGGCGGCGGTGGCCGGGTGGGTGTTTGCGCAGATGACCGGGCAGTTGACCAGAGTTCATATCGGCCGCGCCACCCTGGCCGTGCTGGTGTTGCTGGGTGTGGCGGCTGGCCCGGAGCCGGCGGTGGCAAATGATCAGGTGGCAGCAACGGGTGCGGTGGAGTATCAGATCGAGGTTGTCGCGCAGGGGCTTGAGCATCCGTGGTCGATCGCCTTTCTGCCCGGCGGCGCAGCCTTGGTGACCGAGCGGGGCGGGGTGCTCAAACGTCTCTCGCCCGGTGGCGAGCAAGTAGTGATCAGTGGCGTGCCGAAGGTGTTCGCGTCCGGTCAGGCCGGCCTGTTTGACGTGCTGATCGAACCCGGATTTGAGGTCGAAGGGCGGATTTTTCTGGCGTATGCCTGCGGCAATAACAGCGCCAATCATCTGTGCGTGGCCAGTGGCCAGCTTAGCGGCATGGAGCTGACCGAGGTTCGTGAGATTTTCCGGGCTGAGCCTGCGAAATACGGCAATGCCCACTATGGCGGGCGAATGGCCTGGCTGGGTGATGGCACCCTGCTGGTCACGTTGGGCGACGGCTTCGATTTCCGGGAAGAAGCGCAACGGGTGACCAGCCATATTGGCACCCTTGTGCGATTGAATCCGGATGGCTCGGTGCCCCGGGATAATCCGTTTGTTAAACGTGACGGTGCCTTGCCGGAGGTCTTCAGTTTTGGCCACCGTAACGTGCAGGGCGTGGTCTACGACGCCCATAACGATCGCATTATTGCCCACGAGCACGGCCCGAAAGGTGGAGACGAGATCAATCTGATCCGTGCCGGCGGCAATTATGGCTGGCCCTTGGCCACCGATGGCGTCGACTACACCGGTGCTCTGGTGACGCCGTTCCGGCGCTATGAAGGGACGGTGGCACCTTTATGGTTCTGGACGCCTTCGATTGCGCCCTCGGGGTTGGCGCTTTATCGCGGGCACCCGTTTCCGCAATGGCATGACAACCTGTTTGTGGGTGCGCTGGCGGACAAAAGCGTGCACCGGGTCGTCCTGGTGGATGGTGAGGTTGTAGGCACCGAGCGATTGTTCGCCGAACTGGACGAGCGTATTCGCGATGTCCGGCAGGGGCCAGACGGCGCGCTCTATCTTTTAACCGATTCGCCCGAAGGGCGACTGCTGCGGGTCACGCCTCGTGTGCCCCCACCAGCCCAGGTGATGACGCTGGATCCGCAAGCGTTGACCTGGGTGGGTGAGCAGATTTTCCGGAACGAATGCGCAGGCAGACATGAATGCCTGGTGCACTGGAATGAGGGCGAGGCGTTTCCGTCCCTGGGGATTGGTCACTTTATCTGGTATCCAGAGGGTCAGACGGGACGCTTTACCGAAAGCTTTCCGGCCTTGCTGGCGTTCATGGTTGACCAGGGCGTCGAGTTGCCGTCGTGGTTAGAACGCGCACGTAGCCAGGGTGCGCCCTGGTCGGACCGGGCAGCGTTCTCGCAGCAGGCGTCGGCGTCGCCGCAGGTGGAGGCGCTGCGCGAGCTTCTCTACGCAACCCGCGGGCTTCAGGTGCGCTTTATCCAGGAGCGTGCGGACCAATCTCTCGATGCCGTGGTGAATGCTGCGCCTGTAGCACAGCAAACCGTCATCAGGGAGCGGCTGTGGCAACTGGGGCAAACCCCGGGCGGCGTATACGCCTTGATGGATTATGTGAACTTCAAAGGTGAAGGTCTGGCGCAGACGGAGCGTTATCAGGGCGAGGGCTGGGGCCTGCTCCAGGTACTGCAAGCCATGGATGGAGGCGCCGGGCAGACCGCTCTTGATCGGTTTCGGGAGGCGGCGGGCAAGGTGCTTGCCCGCCGAGCGGAGCTGGCGGAGAACCCGATCGAAAGGGAGCGTTGGTTACCCGGTTGGCTGCGCCGACTGGAAAGCTATCGGGAGCCGAAATAGCCACCGGATGATGATCAAGGCAGCCTCTGGGGCGCTATGGCTCCAGAGGCTGTTTTTTGAGTTCAACCGTTTGGTCGGGCTGGGCGTCCAGCCACCAGAGGTGACTGTGCCAGTCGCCGAGCACGATCCGTCGAGCCGGTCTGCCATTGGCTTCAAACCGATGCACGGCCGGCCTGTGGGTGTGGCCGTGGATCATCAGCTGCACGCCGTGGGCTTCCAGTTCTCTCACCACTTCTGCGGGCGTTACGTCCATGATGGCTTCAGCTTTGCCCTGATTTTGCGCCATCGAAACCTCTCGTAACTGCCTGGCCATTTGCTGGCGGTCTTTCAGGGGTCGGGCCAGCATCATCTGCTGCATCTGCGGGTTGCGCATGGCATTGCGGAATTTCTGGTAGTCCACATCGGCGGTGCACAGACTGTCGCCGTGCAGCAACAGTGCAGGGGTGCCGTACAGGTCGATCATAGTGGGATCGGCCAGCAGAGTGACGCCGGCGCGCTGGCAGAAGTCTTCACCGATCAGGAAGTCGCGGTTGCCGTGCATCAGAAAGATGTCGGTGCCGCTGTCACTGAGTGCTTTCAGGGCACCGGCGACCTGCTCCTGCAGCGGCGTGCGCTCGTCGTCGCCAATCCAGGCTTCAAAAAAATCTCCCAGAATGAACAGCCGTTCAGCCCCGGCCGCTTTTTCCTTCAGGAATGCCAGAAACGCGCCGGTAATGTCCGGGCGCGATTCTTCAAGGTGCAGATCCGAGATAAACAGCGTAGTCACGCGTCCTCCAGAACCTCGGCTTTGACAATAATGACGTCTTCTGCGGGCACGTCCTGGTGGCCTGAGCGCATAGCAGTGCGCACGCCCCGGATTTTGTTGACGGTGTCCATGCCTTCGGCGATTTTACCGAACACGCAGTAGCCCCAGCCCTCGGCATTTTTTGCGGTGTGGTCCAGAAAGCCGTTGTTCTCCACATTGATGAAAAATTGCGCGGAGGCGGAATGCGGGTCCATGGTGCGGGCCATGGCCACGGTGCCCACCATGTTGCTCAGGCCATTGTCGGCTTCGTTCTGGATCGGCTCGCGGGTCTTGCGTGGGGTCATGCCCGGCTCAAAGCCGCCGCCCTGGACCATGAAATTGCTGATCACGCGGTGAAAAATCAGGCCGTCGTAAAAACCGTCGCGAACATACTGTTCGAAGTTTTTGGCGGTTTCCGGCGCTTTTTCGTAGTCCAGTTCCAGTTTGATGTCACCGTGGTTGGTTTGCAGCAGAATCATCAGGGCTTCCTGTAATTTAGGGTACGTGAGTGTAATGAACCTATTGTACGCAAGAGTTTCGTCCGGTGCATGAGTCCGGCAAGCATTTGTGAGTATAATAGGCGGTTTAAGGGAGCACCTTGGTGCGCCCAGGACCCATTCCCTGTTGCAGAGATTGTATGAGCGCCGAGTCGAAGAAAGCCCATAATTTTATTCAGAGCCTGATCGAAGACGCCATCACCAAAGGTGAGCATTCCGGCAAGGTCGTTACCCGTTTTCCGCCCGAGCCCAACGGTTACCTGCACGTTGGGCATGCCAAGTCTATTTGTCTGAACTTTGGCATCGCTGAGACCTTCGGTGGTGAGTGCAATCTTCGCTTTGACGACACCAATCCGGAAAAGGAAAGTCAGGAGTATATCGACGCCATCAAGCAGGACGTCGAGTGGCTTGGCTATAAGTGGGTTGAGGAAGTGCGTTATGCCTCGGATTACTTTGACCAGATTTACGGCTTCGCCGAGGAGTTAATCGAAAAGGGCAAAGCCTACGTGTGCGCTTTGAGCGCCGATGACATGGCGGCCTACCGCGGTTCGCTGAAAGAGCCGGGTAAGAACAGTCCGTATCGTGACCGCCCCGTGGAAGAAAGCCTGCAGCTGTTCCGGGACATGCGTGCCGGCAAGTTCCAGAACGGTGAACTGGTGCTGCGAGCGAAGATTGATATGGCCTCGCCAAACATCAACCTGCGCGACCCGATCCTGTACCGGATCCGCTACGCCGACCACCATCAGACCGGCGACAAGTGGTGCATCTACCCGATGTACGACTTCACCCACCCGATTTCTGATGCGCTGGAAGGGGTGACCCACTCCCTGTGTACCCTGGAATTTGAAGATCATCGTCCGCTCTATGACTGGGTGCTGGATAACATCACCATTCCCTGTCACCCGCGCCAGATCGAGTTTGCCCGGCTCAACCTGAACTACACCATCACCAGCAAGCGCAAGCTCAAGCGCCTCGTGGACGAAGGTGTGGTTGATAGTTGGAACGATCCGCGCATGCCCACCATCTCCGGGATGCGTCGCCGGGGCTTCACCCCTGAATCCATTCGCACCTTCTGCGACATGATCGGGGTCAACAAGGCTGGCGGCACGGTGGATGTGGGCATGCTTGAACATGCGATCCGGGAAGATCTGAACACCCGTTCGCCCCGGGCCATGTGTGTGATGCGCCCGCTCAAGATCACCCTGACCAATTACCCGGCCGGGCAGACCGAAACTCTGACGCTGCCGGTACACCCGCAAAATCCGGACATGGGTGAGCGGGACGTGACCTGGAGCCAGACTCTGTACATCGACCGCGAAGACTTTGAAATGGAGCCGCCGCGCAAGTGGAAGCGGCTGGCGCCGGATCAGGCAGTACGCCTGCGTGGTGGTTACGTGATGACCTGCCGGGAAGTGGTGCGCGATGACTGCGGCGAGATCACCGAGCTCAAGTGCGAATACGATCCGAACACCCTGGGTGTCAATCCGGAGGGCTACAAGCCCAACGGCGTGATTCACTGGGTATCGGCGGACGACAGCGTTGAAACCGACATCAACCTGTACGATCGGCTGTTCAATCACGAATCACCGGACAGCGATAAAGACGGTGATCTTATGGATCACGTGAATCCGGAGTCTCTGGTGGTGCTCAGTGGAGCCCGGGTTGAGAAAAGTCTGGCGCAACCGCGTACCAACCTGCCGTATCAGTTCGAGCGGGAAGGTTATTTCTTCTGTGATCAGGAACTGACGGCGGCGGCCGGCAAGCCCGTGTTCAATCGCACCGTCACCCTGAGAGATTCCTGGGGCAAGGGAGGCAAGTAATGCGGATCTACAACACGCTGACACAGCAAAAGGAAGAGTTTAAGCCCATCGAACCCGGCAAGGTGCGGATGTACGTGTGCGGCATGACCGTCTACGACTACTGCCACCTTGGCCATGGCCGGGTGCTGGTGGCGTTTGATGTGATCAGCCGTTACCTGCGCCATCGCGGTTATGACGTGCACTACGTGCGTAATATCACCGATATCGACGACAAGATCCTGGCCCGGGCTGATGAAAACGGCGAGGTCTATTCCGATCTGACCGGGCGTATGATCCGGGCCATGCACGAAGACGAAGCCCGCCTGGGTGTGCTGTCACCGAGCGAGGAGCCCAGGGCGACGGCCTTTATCGATGAAATCATTGCGATGATTCATCAGCTTATCAGCGGTGGTCATGCCTACGCTGCCGACAATGGCGACGTGTACTTTTCGGTCGATTCCTTCCCGGATTACGGCAAGCTCAGCAAGAAGAAGCTGGAAGATCTGGTGGCGGGTGCCCGCGTCGGGGTGCAGGAAGCCAAGCGCAGCCCGGCGGATTTCGCGCTGTGGAAAGCTGCCAGGCCGGGAGAGGTAAGCTGGGCGTCACCCTGGGGTGACGGTCGCCCGGGCTGGCACATCGAGTGCTCGGCCATGTCCACCAAATGCCTGGGTGATACCTTTGATATTCATGGCGGCGGGCCGGATTTGTTGTTCCCGCATCATGAGAACGAGATCGCCCAGTCCGAGTGCGCCACGGGCCACAAATTTGTTCACACCTGGATGCACGCCGGTGCGATCCGTGTGAACAAAGAGAAGATGTCCAAGTCCCTGGGCAACTTCTTCACCATCCGGGAGATTCTGGAGACGTACCAGGCGGAAGTGGTCCGCTACTTCCTGGTGTCCAGTCACTATCGCAGTCAGGTGGATTATTCCGAAGACAGTCTGGCGGAAGCGGGTCGCACTCTGACCAAGCTCTATCATGCGCTGCGCGGCATTACCCCGGCCAAAGAAGGTGATGTAGCGGAAACCGAGCACGACCGCCGGTTTGCCGAGGTGATGGACGATGACTTCAACACCGCGGGTGCCATTGCCGTGCTGCACGCGGTGGCTAACGACATCAATCATCACCGCCGTGAGGGCAACGACGACCTGGCAGCCCAGAGCGCGGCCGTGCTGGTGCGTCTGGGCGGCGTTCTGGGCCTGCTGCAGCAGGACCCGGAAGCTTTCTTTCAGGCCGACACCGGTGGTGAGCTGAGCGCGGAAGACATCGAGGCGATGATTCAGGCCCGCGCCGACGCTCGTAAGGCCAAGAACTTTGCTGAAGGTGATCGCATCCGGGACGAGCTGCTGGAGCAGGGCATCATTCTGGACGACAGCCGCGAGGGCACCACCTGGCGTCGCGCTTGAGCCTGAAAATTCGCAGAAAGTCGCATTGTGCTGACCGGGAATGACCTTGTAGGGATTCTCACGTATAATGCGGCGCTCAAATCATAGTGTCCCCGCACTGTAAGGTGCACTGAGGGGAGTCGGGAAACGTAACCCATTGAGGCAAGCAACAATGACAGAACGCGTACAAATTGGCGGCATTCAGGTCGCGAAGAATCTGTATGATTTCGTAAACAACGAAGCGATCCCAGGCACCGGTCTCGACGCAGACAAATTCTGGGCAGAGTTCGACAAGATCGTGAACGAGCTGGCCCCGCGCAACCGTGAGCTGCTCGCCAAACGCGACGCCATTCAGGAAAAACTCGACACCTGGAACCGGGACCACAAAGGCCAGAAACTGGACATGGCCGAGTACAAGTCGTTCCTGAAAGACATTGGCTACCTGGTTGACGAGCCTGGCGAGTTCAAGATTTCCACCTCCAATGTTGACCCGGAAATCGCCACCATGGCCGGCCCGCAGTTGGTGGTGCCGGTAATGAATGCCCGGTTTGCACTGAACGCCGCTAACGCTCGTTGGGGCAGCCTGTACGACGCGCTCTACGGCACGGATGCACTGTCAGAAGAAAACGGCGCTGAGAAAGGTCGTGGCTATAACCCGGTACGTGGCGCCATGGTTATCGAGTGGGCCCGTAACCTGCTGGACAGCTCCGCGCCGCTGGCGTCAGGCAGTCACAAAGATGCCGCCTTGTACTATGTAGATGGCGGCAAGCTGGCGGTCAAACTGCAGAACGGCGACGTAACCGGTCTGAAAGACGAGTCCGGCTTTGCAGGTTTTGTCGGCGCTGCCAACGAGCCGACCGGGCTGTTGCTGGTCAAGAATGGCATGCACTTTGAAATTCAGATCGATGCCAGCCATCCGATTGGCAAGGATGACGGTGCCCACGTCAAAGACGTGCTGATGGAGTCGGCCCTGACCACCATCATGGACTGTGAAGACTCCGTTGCCGCGGTGGATGCGGAAGACAAGGTATTGGCCTACAAAAACTGGCTGGGCCTGATGAAGAGCAATCTGGAAGAGTCGTTCGAGAAGGGCGGGCAGCAGATGACCCGTCGCATGAATCCGGACCGCAGTTACACCGGCGCAGACGGCAGTGAGTTGACCCTGAAGGGGCGCAGCCTGATGTTCGTGCGCAACGTCGGCCACCTGATGACTAACCCGGCGGTTCTGCTGAAAGACGGCAACGAAATTCCGGAAGGCCTGATGGACGGTCTGCTGACCTCCCTGATCGCCATCCACGACCTGAAGGGCAAAGGTCAGTTCCAGAACAGCACCAAGGGTTCTGTGTACATTGTTAAGCCAAAGATGCACGGCCCGGAAGAAGTGGCGTTCACCAACGAGTTTTTCGGCCGTGTTGAAGATGCTCTTGGTCTGCCGCGCTTCACTCTGAAAGTGGGCATCATGGATGAAGAGCGTCGCACCACCGTTAACCTGAAAGCCTGTATCCACGCGGCCAAAGATCGTGCCGTGTTCATCAACACCGGCTTCCTGGATCGCACTGGCGATGAGATTCACACCTCCATGGAGCTGGGTCCGTTTATCCGGAAAGGTCAGATGAAGCAGGCGGCCTGGATCAACGCCTATGAGCAGTGGAACGTCGATATTGGTCTGGAAACCGGCTTCTCTGGTGTGGCCCAGATAGGTAAAGGCATGTGGGCCATGCCGGATCTGATGGCGGGTATGCTCGAGCAGAAGATCGGCCATCCGAAATCCGGCGCCAACACCGCCTGGGTTCCGTCACCGACTGCCGCTACTCTGCACGCGACACATTATCACCAGGTCAGCGTGTTTGATGTTCAGAAAGAGCTGGCCAGCCGTCAGCGCGCGGCTCTGGACGACATCCTGACCGTGCCGGTGATGGAAGACCCGTCTTCTCTGACCGCTGAAGAAATTCAGCAGGAGCTGGACAACAATGCTCAGGGCATCCTGGGTTACGTTGTGCGCTGGATCGATCAGGGCGTTGGTTGCTCCAAGGTGCCGGACATCAACGACATCGGCCTGATGGAAGATCGCGCAACTCTGCGCATCGCCTCCCAGTTGCTGTGCAACTGGTTGTACCACGGCATCTGCAGCGAAGAGCAGATCCTGGAAACCATGAAGCGCATGGCGGCGGTTGTGGATCGCCAGAACGCCGGTGACCCTGCCTACCGCAGCATGGCCCCGAACTTTGACGGCATTGCCTTCCAGGCAGCGCTGGATCTGGTTCTCAAGGGCCGTGAGCAGCCCAGCGGCTACACCGAGCCGCTGCTGCACGCGTATCGCCTGAAGGTGAAAGCTGGCCAGTAAGCAGTTCAGCTCATAAAAAACCCCGCTTCGGCGGGGTTTTTTATGAGGCAGGCTACAAAGGGGTCTGACCCTTGTCAGGCGCTGTGCAACACGTCAGCGGCGTACAGGGTGTTTTCCAGCAACGTGGCGATGGTCATGGGGCCCACGCCGCCGGGCACCGGGGTGATGTAGGCGGCGCGTTCAGCGGCGGCGGCGAAATCTACGTCGCCGCGTAGTTTGCCGTCTTCCATCCGGTTGATGCCGACATCAATGACGGTAGCGCCGGGTTTTACCCATTCGCCTTTTATAATGCCGGGTTTGCCCACTGCGGCAATCAGGATGTCGGCTTCGCCAACAAACTTTTCGAGGTTATCGGTAAACCGGTGGCATACCGTAGTGGTAGCGCCCTTAAGCAGCAGTTCCATGCTCATGGGGCGGCCAACGATGTTGGAGGCGCCCACAATCACCGCGTGCTGGCCTTTATAGGGTGTACCAATGGAGTCGAGCAGGGTAATCACACCGGCAGGTGTGCAGGGCCTCAGAGTGGGCTTGCGCTGCATCAGGCGCCCGATGTTGTAGGGGTGAAAGCCGTCGACATCTTTATCTGGCCGGATTTTCACCAGAATCGGGTCTGCATCGAGATGCGGGGGCAGGGGCAGTTGTACCAGAATGCCGTCTATCGCCGGGTTTTCATTCAGTTCATCGACCAGCGTTTCCAGGGCTGCCTGTGACGTGTCCTCTGGCAAATCGTAGGATAGGGACATGATGCCGGCTTGATCGCAGGCTTTACGCTTGTTACCGACATAGACCTGCGAAGCCGGATCGTTGCCGACCAGAACAACCGCCAGGCCGGGTGCTCGAAGGCCTTTTTGTTTGCGGGTTTCAACGCCGGCAGCAACGCGTTGCCGGACCTGAGTGGCTATTTCTTTTCCGTTAATCAGTTTGGCGCTCATGATTCCATCTTGTCGGTTGGGCATGAAGTAGAGGTTAAGTGAAGGGGGATCATTGTCTCATGCTTCGCCATGAACGCCAACGTGAGGGTAGAGGGTGTTGGTGTTGCAAAAGCTGTAAAAGCGCACGCTTGCAGAGGCGCTTACGACGAACAAAATCAACGAACTATGTATATTTTCCAAAATCCGTGTTGACGGATGCCGAAACCGCCGGTAATATGCGCGCCAACTTTGCTGAAGCACTTGTTGTTCAGTTTACGGGGTATAGCGCAGTCTGGTAGCGCGCCTGCTTTGGGAGCAGGATGTCGGGAGTTCGAATCTCTCTACCCCGACCATTTTCTGAATGTTCAGGTGGGTGAACGGTCAAGCGCCCGTAGCTCAGCTGGATAGAGCACCCGCCTTCTAAGCGGGTGGTCGCAGGTTCGAGTCCTGCCGGGCGCGCCATTAAGTCGTCGGTCTGGTAAGGGCCGAATTCGCCAAACCAGCAAAGTTGAATTAGCCAGTAGATGTAAGTGCTTTAACGCACTGCTTTGATGTGGTGGACGTAGCTCAGTTGGTAGAGCTCAGGATTGTGACTCCTGCGGTCGAGGGTTCGATCCCCTTCGTCCACCCCACTTTTCCCTCTGTTTTGATTTTTCCGCATGTTCTGTTACTTCGTTTCAGTGCAGTGCCGGATACGCGAGAGTGGCGGAATTGGTAGACGCACTGGATTTAGGTTCCAGCGGGGAAACCTGTGAGAGTTCGAGTCTCTCCTCTCGCACCACCCTTTCTTTTTCTCGTATTGCCCCCATATATTTTTGACATTTCGGTCGTGTTCCCGGTCTCAAACCATCATTGAGGCGTGCTGGGTGATTCTCTCGTCGGGGTAAACCGTGATAAACTACCGGCTTTTAATTTTGCATCCCTTTGGGGAGAATTGCTCCGTCCGGGATTTTAGTTTCATTTTCATCCACATACAGAATATGTAATTTGAGGAACCTCCATGCAAGTGTCTGTTGAAACGACATCCAACATCGAGCGTCGCATGACGATTGGTGTGCCCGCCCAGGAAATTGACCAAGCGGTCCAGAAACGCCTGCAGGATACTGCTCGCACGGTTCGCCTGAACGGTTTCCGTCCTGGCAAGGTGCCCATGAGCGTGGTCAAGCGTCGTTTCGGTGAAAGCGTTCGCCAGGAAGTGGTCGGCGAAGCTATGCGCGACAACTACATCAAGGCACTGCAGGAGCAAGACGTCAATCCGGCGGGCTGGCCGAAGTTTGAGCCGAAGACCATGGAAGAGGGTAAAGACCTCGAGTTCGTGGCTATCTTCGAAGTGCTGCCAGAAATTGAGCTTGGTGACCTGAGCAAGGTGAATGTCGAAAAGCCGGTAGCCGAAGTCACTGATAAAGACATCGACACCATGATTGACAACCTGCGTGGTCAGCAGGCAACCATGAAGGAAGTCAAGCGCAAGTCCAAGAACAAGGATGTGCTGACCATCGACTTCAAAGGGCTGATCGAAGGCGAAGAATTCGAAGGCGGTGCCGCTGAAGGTCATCGCTTGACCCTGGGCTCTGGCCAGATGATCCCGGGCTTCGAAAAAGCGATCGTTGGTGGAAAGGCCGGTGAAGACCTGGAAATCGAAGTGACTTTCCCTGACGATTACCACAACGAAGATCTGGCCGGTAAGCCTGCCAAGTTCGAGATCAAGATTCATAAGGTTGAAGAACCGCAACTACCTGAACTGAACGCAGAGTTCTTTCAGAAGTTCGGTATTGAAGCCGAAGATGAAGCCGCTTTCCGCGAAGAAGTGAAGAAGAACATGGAGCGGGAGCTTAAGCAGGCAGTGTCGAACAAGGTCAAAAATGATGTTGTTGACGGTTTGCTTGAAACCACCGAGCTGGATATTCCGGCTTCGCTGATTGATCAGGAAATCGATCGTCTGCGCCAGGATGCTGTTCAGCGTTTCGGTGGCCAGGTTGATTTTCAGCAGTTGCCAAAGGAAATCTTTGAAGAGCAGGCCAAGCGTCGTGTCAAGACCGGCCTGCTGTTCCAGGAAGTCGTCAAGAAAAACGACCTGAAAGCAGACTCTGCGCAAGTAGATGAAAAGATCCAGGAGATTGCATCTACGTATGAACAACCTGAAGAAGTTATTGCGCACTTCAGCAGCAATCCGGATCAGAAGTCTCAGATCGAGTCATCCGTCCTGGAAGATGCTGTGGTTGACTACGTACTTGGTCAGGCCAAAGTGACAGAGAAGAAAATGAAATACGAGGAAGCGGTTCAGGCCGGTCAGCCTCAGCGCTGATCGTTCCGGGCCTGGCCCGGAATCGCTTTCTGGAAACAGCCGGCGTGTCCGGCTGTTTTCATCTGGGCTCACTGGTGGCAGAGTATAGAGATAGTCCGATGATGATTTCCGGATATCCTGCCTCAGGAGTCCATGTCCATTGTCCATAAGGAGTTCAGGCGCACATGACGCAGAAACCGTTTGATGGCCCTACAATGATAACCAGCGCTGGCCTGGTGCCGATGGTAATTGAACAGACGGCACGCGGAGAGCGTTCCTTCGACATCTACTCACGCCTGCTCAAAGAGCGTGTAATCTTTATGGTAGGCCAGGTAGAAGACCACATGGCCAACCTGGTGGTTGCCCAGTTGCTGTTCCTGGAATCCGAGAATCCGGACAAGGACATTCACCTTTATATCAACAGCCCGGGCGGCTCAGTGTCTGCTGGCATGTCGATCTATGACACCATGCAGTTCGTGAAGCCTGATGTGGCCACCTTGTGTATCGGCCAGGCTGCCAGCATGGGTGCTTTCTTGCTTGCTGGCGGTGCAGAGGGCAAGCGTGCTTGTCTGCCCAACTCCAGAGTGATGATTCATCAGCCACTGGGTGGTTATCAGGGTCAGGCTTCGGATATCGAAATCCATACCCGCGAGATTCTGAAGATCCGAAATACCCTGAACACGATTCTTGCCCGGCATACCGGTCAGGATCTGGAAACCGTCGCCCGGGATACCGATCGGGATAATTTCATGGATCCTGACCAGGCCAAAGAGTACGGGCTGATTGATACAGTACTTGATAAGCGCGTACCGAATAAATAATACTGAAAGTCATCGCATCATCCCTGGTCGGCGTATTCATCTTTAGCGCCGGCCAATGAAGAATTGAGGTATTTCAATGGCAGATGAAAGAAACGGCAGGGGCGACGATAACGGCAAGTTGTTGTACTGCTCGTTTTGTGGAAAGAGCCAGCATGAAGTCCGTAAGCTCATTGCAGGGCCCTCGGTGTTCATCTGCGACGAGTGTGTTGATTTGTGCAACGACATCATTCGGGAAGAGATTCAGGAAAATGCCCAGGAGGAGGCGAGTGACCGTCTTCCGACACCGGCAGAAATCCGCGAGACTCTGAACGAATATGTCATCGGCCAAGATCGCGCCAAAGTTGTGCTGTCAGTCGCGGTTTATAACCACTACAAGCGCCTGCGCTGCGGCGAGGGCAAGAGCGACGTAGAGCTGGGCAAGAGCAACATTTTGTTGATCGGTCCTACCGGTAGCGGTAAGACGCTACTGGCAGAAACGCTGGCTCGCATGCTGAATGTGCCCTTTACCATCGCCGATGCCACAACACTGACTGAAGCCGGTTACGTTGGTGAGGACGTTGAGAACATCATCCAGAAGCTACTGCAGAAATGCGATTACGATGTCGACAAAGCCCAGCGCGGTATTGTCTATATCGACGAGATTGACAAGATCTCGCGTAAGTCAGATAACCCGTCAATCACCCGTGATGTCTCAGGTGAGGGCGTTCAGCAGGCTTTGCTGAAGCTTATTGAAGGCACGGTTGCCTCGGTTCCTCCGCAGGGTGGTCGTAAGCACCCACAGCAGGAGTTTCTGCAGGTTGATACCACCAATATGTTGTTCATCTGCGGTGGTGCCTTTGCCGGTCTTGAAAAGGTGATTCAGGAGCGCTCTGATCGTAGCTCTATTGGCTTTTCTGCAAATGTTAAGAGCCCGGATGACAGCAAGAACACCGGCGACATCATCCGTGATGTTGAAACCGAAGACCTTGTGAAGTTTGGCTTGATTCCGGAATTTGTGGGTCGTCTGCCGGTGGTTGCAACGTTGACCGAGCTGGACGAAGAAGCGCTGGTCCAGATTTTGACAGAGCCTAAGAATGCGCTGACCAAGCAGTACCAGAAGCTGTTCGACATGGAAGGCGTGGAGCTGGACTTTCGCCAGGAAGCGTTGCGTGCGGTGGCACGTAAAGCCATGGTACGCAAAACTGGAGCCCGTGGGCTTCGCTCGATCATGGAAGCGACTTTGCTGGATACTATGTATCAGATTCCGTCTGAGCATGATGTGTCCAAGGTGGTCATCGATGAAAGCGTAATCAACGGTGATTCTGAGCCGTTCAAGATCTACGCCAACAATGACCACGCCAAGGCCGTGCCGGACGACTGATATCGGTGATTTCGAGCAAACTGGTGAAAACTGAAAGGGGCGTTTAACGCCCCTTTTTCATTAGGCCGGAGAGGTCGGCTACCGGTTTTTCGTCGCTGTAAAAAGATTGCAATTTACGCCTGCGCCCCAATGATGGGTGATATGCTGAATTAAATGCTGTCAGAGGATTCCCTATGACCCGTATATCCGAAGAAGCTGTGCAGAACTATCCACTGCTGCCATTGCGCGATGTGGTCGTGTTTCCGCACATGGTGGTCCCGTTGTTTGTGGGCCGTGATAAATCTATCCAGGCCCTTGAGGCTGCGATGGAGGGCAGCAAGGAAATTCTTCTGGTCGCCCAGAAAGATGCTTCCACCGATGAGCCGGGTGCCGGCGACGTGTTTACCATGGGCACGCTGGCGACTGTGTTGCAAATGCTTCGTCTTCCCGATGGCACCGTGAAGGTTCTAGTGGAAGGCAATGCTCGCGCCAGCATCACCGATATCACCGAAGCTGAGTACTTGTCCGGTCAGGCCATTCTGATGGACGAGGAAGCTCTGCCAGAACGTGAAGAGGGCGTGCTCACCAAGACCTTAATGGATGAGTTCGAGAAGTACGTCAAACTGTCGAAGAAAGTGCCCTCGGAGGTGTCCAATGCGTTAACCGGAATCACCGAGTTGGAGCGCCTGGTCGATACCATGGCGGCCCACCTCGACATGCAGATTCCGGAAAAGCAGGAGTTGCTGGAGGCCTTGGATGTTCGCAAGCGCGTAGACCTGCTGCTGGGCAAGCTCGATGGTGAGATCGACTTGATCGAAGTTGAAAAGCGCATTCGTGGCCGGGTTAAAAAGCAGATGGAGCGCAGCCAGCGCGAGTATTATCTGAATGAACAAATGAAGGCTATCCAGAAAGAAATGGGTAACCTGGGCGAAGGCAACAATGATTTCGAAGAGCTTGAACAAAAGCTTGAAGAAGCCAGTCTACCCGAAGAAGCCCGCAAAAAGACTGAGGCTGAGCTTAACAAGCTCAAGATGATGTCGCCCATGTCTGCGGAGGCGACGGTAGTGCGTGGCTACATCGACTGGATGCTGGCTGTGCCCTGGAAGAAGCGCAGTCGTGTGCGTCACGATCTTGAGCAAGCGCGCGAAATTCTGGACAAAGACCATTACGGTCTTGACGAGGTCAAGAAGCGCATTCTCGAGTACCTGGCAGTGCAAAGCCGGGTCAAGAAGGTCAAGGGCCCGGTATTGTGCCTGGTAGGGCCTCCTGGTGTCGGTAAGACCTCGCTGGGACAATCTATCGCCAGAGCGACCAACCGTAAGTACACGCGGATGGCACTGGGTGGTGTGCGCGATGAGGCCGAAATTCGCGGTCACCGTAAAACCTATATAGGGGCCTTGCCCGGCAAGCTGCTCCAGAAGTTGTCAAAAGTCGGTGTCAAGAACCCGCTGTTCCTGTTCGATGAAATCGACAAGATGGGCATGGACCATCGCGGTGATCCCGCGTCCGCACTGCTGGAAGTGTTGGATCCGGAACAGAATCACACCTTTAACGATCATTATCTTGAGGTGGACTACGACCTCTCCGATGTGATGTTCGTTTGTACCTCCAACTCCATGGATATTCCGTCGGCCTTGCTGGACCGGATGGAGATCATCCGAATTCCGGGCTACACCGAGGATGAAAAGGTCAACATTGCGTTGCGTTACCTGTTGCCGAAGCAGATCAAGGCGAACGGGCTGCGCAAGAACGAGCTGAACCTTTCGGAGGCAACCCTGCGCGACCTGGTCCGTTACTACACCCGAGAGGCGGGGGTACGTGGTCTGGAGCGCGAGATTGCCAAGATCTGCCGGAAGGTGGTCCGGGAGCACGTTGAAAGCAACGACAAGGCTTCTGTCACGCTGACGCAAGAGATGCTGGAGGACTATTCCGGGGTCAAAAAATTCAAGTATGGCCTTGCCGAAGAAAAAAATGAGATCGGCCAGGTAACCGGGTTGGCGTGGACTCAGGTTGGTGGCGAACTACTGACTATTGAGTGTGCGTTAACGACCGGAAAAGGTCGGGTTGTCAAAACCGGTTCTCTGGGCGATGTCATGCAGGAATCGATTCAGACGGCTTTGACGGTTGTCCGTAGCCGGGCAGCCGGGCTTGGAATCAGCGATGATTTCCATGAAAAGCACGATCTTCACGTCCATGTTCCGGAGGGTGCAACACCAAAAGATGGCCCTAGTGCCGGTATTGGCATGTGTACGGCGCTGGTTTCGGCACTGACCAAAATACCGGTCCGGGCAGACGTGGCGATGACCGGAGAGATCACGTTGAGAGGCCGTGTATTGCCCATCGGTGGCCTGAAAGAAAAACTTCTAGCCGCGCACCGGGGTGGTATCAAGACCATCATTATCCCGGACGAAAATGTTAGGGATCTCAAAGAGATACCGGATAATATAAAAGAGTCTCTGGAAATTCTTCCGGTCAAGTGGATTGATGAGGTTCTGGATATTGCACTGGCTTATCCGCCGGAGCCACGCACGGCGGATTCCGCCGAAAAAGGCACTGCTTCGAAAACAAATGACGATGCCAGCGATGCCGCAGAGCGCATAAATACACATTAAACCCGGGATGAGTTGTTGACAGGCCTGAGAGCCCGTTGGTATAACTGTTTCGCCGTGAAGCAGCCAATACCAAGGGCTCCCGCGCAGTAAGTGCCTATTCCGAATGCCGGTTAAATACCGAATGGAATAAGAAAACTGAAGAATGGAATTCTCCGACCGCTTATGCGATAGTCGGGAACGTCCTCGAAAAAAAAACCGACCTAGAACATCTTCAACCTGAAATCGAAGGGGTTTAGTGTGAACAAGTCCGAACTTATCGATGCAATTGCAGAGTCCGCAGATATCTCTAAAGCGGCAGCTGGCCGTGCGCTGGATGCTATGACCAACTCCATTACCGGTGCTCTGAAAAAGGGTGACCAGGTAACGCTGATCGGCTTTGGTACCTTCTCTGTGAAGGAGCGTGCCGCACGTACCGGCCGCAACCCTCAGACAGGCGCTGAAATCAAGATTCCGGCCTCGAAAGTGCCTGGATTCAAAGCAGGCAAGGCCCTGAAAGACGCCGTTAAGTAAAGGCTCTTTTTTTGGCAGCTTTCGCTTGCGGGAGCTGCCACAAGAATTCAAGGCGCATTCCGTACAGGGTGCGCCTTTTTGCGTTAGAGAGGGGCAGCCAGCTTGCACCTTGCGACTACCACCAGCAGAACCTTGACAGGGATTCAGGAACAACATGCTTCAAGATATTCGGGATAATGCCCAGGGCACCATCGCAAAGGTTATTATCGGCCTTTTGATCGTTTCTCTGTCGATCTGGGGGATGGATGCCATCATTGGCGGATTTTCCGGAGAGCCGGAAGTGGCCACGGTAAATGGGGAGTCCATCACCGAGCGGGAATTTTTACGTACCGTTCAATTTGAAACCCGGCAGAGACTCACCCAGATGGATGAGCCGGATCCCGCCATGCTGGACGAAGATCAGATTCGCCAAGACGTGCTTGAGGCGCTGATCCAGGAGCGGGTACTGATTCTGGATGCTCAGGAGCAGGGCCTTGAGTTGTCCGACGCTGATATTGACGCGTTGATTACCCAGATGCCCCAGTTTCAGGTTGATGGACAGTTCAACCGGGATCGGTTTGTTAGCGCGGTACGTAACGTCGGCATGGGTGTGAGTGAGTTCCGCGAGAACATGCGCAAGAATTACGTGATCAACCAGATCCGGGCATCTATCGCCCAGAGTGGCATTGCCGCGGATGAAAATGCCGCACAGTTGCTTCGCATTCAGAACCAGACCCGGGATTTCCGGGTGCTGAGCGTCAACGCGGCGTCTTTGGCTAGCCAGATTACGGTGACAGAAGACGACATTCAGGCCTTCTACGACGAAAATGCAGACCAGTTCCGCGAGCCGGAGCAGGTGGATGCCGCCTATCTGAGTCTGTCGTTGGGTGCCTTGGCTGGTGCCATCGAAATTTCGGAAGAAGACCTGCGCGCCTACTATGAAGAGCGGGCCGAAGAGTATGCCCGTGAAGAACGTCGTGCGGCCCACATTCTGATTGAGTCGGGAGCCGAGGCGGATGCAACTTTGACAGCCATTCAGGAGCGACTTGCAGCCGGCGAATCGTTTGCCGACCTCGCTCAGGAATATTCGGTGGATACGGTTTCTGCACGGGAGGGTGGTGATCTGGGCTTCGCCGGGCGTGGTGTCTATGACGAGGCGTTCGAAAACGCTCTGTTTGCGCTGGATGAGGGCCAGATTTCCGGGCCGGTTGAAACCGGTTTTGGTGTTCACCTGATCCGACTGGACGATGTTCGTCGTTCTGATGTGCCCTCCTTTGACGAATTGCAGGCGGAACTACGAGATGAGCTGGCTCGTACCCGCGCCAGTGAGCGCTTTGCGGAAGCGCGGGCACAACTGGCTGACGCTGCCTATGCTGCTGACGATCTGGCTGGCCCAGCCGAGGAGTTGGGGCTTGAAGTTCGCATAGTGGAAGGCGTTAACCGAGACGGTGGTCCTGCTCCTTTCGACCACGCTGGCCTGGTGCGCCAGTTGTTTTCCGGTGATGTTCTGGAAGGCGGCTTTAATACCGAGCTGATCGATGTTGGCGATAACGTTTCCGTGGTGGCAAGGGTGCGGCAGTATCATGAGCCCCGTCAGCGGGAACTGGCCGACGTGCGTGAAGACATTGAGGCCATGCTGGAAGCCCAAAAAACCCGTGAAGCACTGGAAGCCCGGGTTGATGAGCTGGTGGCGGCGCTTGAGTCGGGCAATCAGCCTGAGGCTCTGGAGGCGGGAGGCTGGCAGCAGTTTGAAAATCAGGGTCGCGATGGCTCTGACCTGAGCCCGTTTGTGGTGCAGCGGGTATTTGCCATGCCGCGACCTGTGGCTGGCCAGCCTTCTGTGGGCAAGGCGGTAGGTCAACGTGAAGCCGCCATCATTCTGGTTGATGCGGTGAATGAAGGCGAAGTTGATGCAGAAAGTGCTGAGTTTCAGCAGTTGCGCCAGTTCCTGACACAGCTGGAAGGGCAGCGTGAGTATACTGCCTATCAGCAGTACCTCAGAAATACCGCTGAGGTAAGTCGGGACTGATACGGTCTGGCTCAGACATAAAAAAGGGTGCTTCGGCACCCTTTTTTATGTCTGTCAGTTCAGTGGGAAGCGGGTGGCTTTCAGGCTTTCTTTGATTTTCTTGAGGTGTTCCAGGAAGTCGGGACCGCGCTTGAGGGTGACGCCGGTGGCGAGGATATCAATCACCGTGAGGTGAATAATGCGGGACGACATGGGCATATAGACTTCGGTGTCTTCCGGCGCAGTGACCCCCAGTACCGCCGTGCAGGCTTCAGCCAGCGGCGAGTCCGGATTGGTGATGCCGATGACAGTGGCGCCGTTGGCGCGAGCCAGTTGCGCAATGTCGACCACTTCTCGGGTGCGGCCGGTATAGGAAATCAGCACGATGGCATCCCCGACGCCGGCCCCGGCGGCGATCATCCGTTGCATCAGGGCGTCATCGTAGGATGACACCGGAATGTTGAAACGGAAGAATTTGTGCTGGGCATCCATCGCGACCGAGGCCGAGCCCCCCATGCCAAAAAAACTGATTTGCTTGGCCTGAATCAGGTAGTCGATAACATGGGCAATTGCCTGCGGGTTCAAGGCCTGTCGGGCCTTGTCCAGATTGGCAATGGTGCTGAGCATGATCTTGTCTGAAAATTCGGCGGTGGTGTCGTCCGGTTCGATGTTCTGCCCGACGTAAGGGGTGCCGGTCGCAATGCTCTGGGCCAGCCGGATTTTGAAGTCTGGAAAACCCGTGGCGGAGAAGCCCCGACAAAAGCGGTTGACCGTGGGTTCGCTGACATTGGCGGCCCGTGCCAGTGCGGCGATGCTGTAACGGGTGGCGGCACTCGGATCACGGAGAATGGCTTCCGCAACCTTGCGCTCGGATTTGTTAAGGGTCTCCAGTCGGGTCTGGATATCTTCCAGCAGGTTGTCGTCTCTGTGTGACGCGTTTGCCGCCATGCCGTTTACTCCCTGATGTGCGGGCAATTAGGATTGAAAAACAGCCGGATTATACCGTGTTTAGAGGCTTCATCGGGTAGTAATTGTATCAGCATTGGCGGTCGTGCTTGGATTACGAGCTCGCTGGTGTCATTATTTGGGTAAAGTTACGACATGGCTGTCTCAGGGTGAATCGGAGCGGCCCGGAGAAAGGGAATGGCGGATAGTGTGCAGACGTCCTGCGATCTGATGGTGTTTGGTGCCTCCGGCGACCTGGCGCAGCGCAAGTTGTTCCCGGCACTGTACCAGCTGGACCGGGCTGGGCTGCTGGCCAGGGACAGTCGGATTCTGGCCATTGCCCGCACAGAGGCCAGCGAGCAGGAGATACGGGTCAGGCTCAAGGAAAGGCTGCAGGAACTGATCAAGCCTGACGAGTTTGATGACGCTCTGGCGACGACGTTTGTGCAGCGGATGAACTACCTGCAGCTGGATTTTACCCAGACCGAGGGTTACTCGGCGTTGAACGAGTGGCGTGCACAGAACAATCAACTGATTGTGTACATGGCGACACCACCGGCGATGTATGGCGTGATTGCCCGCAATTTGCGTGCTCAGAGTTGCTGCACAGAGCGTACGCGAGTGGTGGTGGAAAAGCCCATCGGCCACGATCTGGACTCGTCCAAAGTGATCAACGACGAGCTGGCCGAGGTCTATCGAGAAAGTCAGCTGTTCCGCATTGACCACTATCTGGGCAAAGAAACCGTCCAGAATCTTATCGCCCTGCGCTTCGCCAACAATCTGTTTGCCTCCCAGTGGGATCAGAACCACATTTCCCATGTCGAAATTACCGTCGCAGAGAGTATGGGCATTGAGGGGCGCTGGGGTTATTTTGACAAGGCGGGGCAGCTCCGTGACATGATTCAGAGCCACCTGCTGCAGTTGCTGTGTCTGATTGCCATGGACCCCCCGGCGGATCTTTCGGCCGACAGCATCCGGGACGAAAAGGTCAAGGTACTGAAAGCCCTGAAGCGGATCACACCGGATGTCATGGAGCAGACGGTGGTGCGCGGGCAGTACACCGCCGGCACCAGCGATGGCCAACCGGTACCCGGCTATCTGCAAGAGGAGGGCGCCATCAAAGGGAGCGAGACCGAAACCTTTGTGGCCTTGAAGGTGGAAATCGACAACTGGCGTTGGTCCGGCGTGCCGTTCTACATTCGAACCGGTAAGCGCATGCCCGAGAAGATGTCCCAGATCATTATTCATTTCAAGCCAGCCCCCCATTACATCTTTGATCCTGACCAGAAGCATCTGGCCAATAACAAGCTGATTATCCGGCTGCAGCCGGATGAAGGTATGGCCCTTAAAATTTTGACAAAGGACCAGGGCCTGGATAAAGGCATGAGGTTGCGCCAGGGGCCTCTGGAACTTACCTTTTCGGAAACCTTCGACACGGAACGGATTCCGGACGCCTACGAGCGGCTGCTGTGGGAAGTTATGCGGGGTAGCCAGTATCTTTTTGTACGCCGTGATGAAGTGGAACACGCCTGGCGCTGGGTTGACCAGATAATTCGCAACTGGCACGACAGCGGTGAGCCGCCCAAGCGTTACGCTGCGGGAACCTGGGGCCCGGTTGCCTCTATCGCCATGATTACCCGGGATGGCAGGAGCTGGTATGAAGACGCCTGACCTCAAACTGCCCGAGGGTATTGAGACCTGTTTTCTGGCGTCTGCGGATGCCGTGGCCGCTGAGCTTGCCCGGGATGTGGCGGACCGCCTGCGGCAAAGGCTTTCAGTGGCGCCAGGAGTCTCCCTGGTGGTCTCGGGTGGCTCCACGCCTTTGCTGTTTTTCCAGGCATTGAGGGGTGAAAGTCTGGACTGGGCCAGGGTCAGCGTTGTGCTGGCCGATGAACGCTGGGTGGCGGAAGATGATCCGGCCAGCAATACCTTGCTGGTCAAAAAGCATTTATTGCAGGAGGCGGCAGCGGGCGCCCGATTTATACCGCTCAAAGTGACGGGAAATGATGCCGCCCAGGCCCGACCTGCGATTGAGTCGGCCCTGGCTGAGCTGAATTTGCCTCTGGATGTTCTGGTTCTGGGAATGGGCAATGACGGGCACACCGCATCGCTGTTCCCGGACGCGCCGGAGCTCCAAGAAGCCATGAATGTGCACGCCGACCAACGGTTCGCAGTGATGACACCACCATCGCAGACCCACCAGCGAATAACTCTGAGCTTGCCGGTGTTGGCGGGGGCCGGTTTTACCGCGCTGCATCTCAAAGGCCAGGACAAGCTTGAAACTTTGTCGCGGGTAGTTGCTGATCTTCAGAACTGGCCAGCCATGCCGGTGCGGGCGTTTTTTAAGCCGGGTTTGAAGGTCTACTGGAGCCCCTGAGTCAGAGACTGCCTGTTGAACAAGGAGAGTGATATGTCACAAGTGTGTGTTGAGCATCGGGAACAGCTTGGGGCAGTGTTAGCGGCTTCGCCCTTGATACCGGTAATTACTGTCCACCATCTGGATGATGCTGTGCCGTTGTGCCGTGCCCTGGTTGAAGGCGGCCTCAAGGTATTGGAGATCACCTTGCGGACTGAGTTCGGTGTTGAGGCGATCCGTCAGGTACGCGAGGCACTGCCCGAGGCGTGGGTGGGTGCCGGTACCGTGACCAGCATTGCCCAGTATCGCCAGGTGGAATCCGCAGGTGCCCAGTTTGTCATCACCCCAGGCGTGACTGAGGCCATTCTGGATTTTGGGGTAACGTCAAAAGCACCCTTATTGCCAGGCATCGCGACGGCGTCTGAACTGTTGATGGGCTATGGCCATGGCTATCGGTATTTCAAGTTTTTTCCGGCCGAGGTGTCGGGGGGTATTCCGGCACTGAAGGCCTTTTCCGGCCCGTTTCCGGACGTGGTGTTTTGCCCGACCGGAGGCATCCGGCAGAACACTGCGGCTGATTATCTGGCCTTGGAGAACGTGGCGACGGTTGGCGGCACCTGGCTGACACCGGACGATGCCGTTGCCAGCAAAGACTGGGCGCGGATTACCGAGATTGTGCGCGCCAGTCTTGCCGGTCTGAAAGCCGGTTGATCGAATACGCGCTCAGCGAATATCCGTACCCACCCGGATGATTTTCATCGAGTTGGTGCCACCCTGGGCGTTGACATAGTCGCCTTTGGTGAGCACCACCAGGTCACCGTCTTTAACAATGCCGCGGCTCTCCAGTTCTTTGACAGCCAGTGCATTGACCTGCTCGTGAGCCAGCTTGGCGGAGTCAAAGGGGACGGTCTGCACGCCCCGGTACAGCGCGACCCGATGTTGGGTTGCGTGGTGCCGGGAGAAGGCAAAAATCGGCAGGCTGGATTTGATTCTGGACATCAGCCGCGGCGTTGATCCGGTTTCGGTCAGGCAGATAATCGCCGCTACGCCTTGCAGGTGGTTGGCTGCGTACATGGCCGACAGGGCAATGGCCTGGTCGACTTTCTCCATGCTTTCGTGAATCCGGTGTTTGGACTGGTGCATGGAGGGTTGGCGCTCGGCGCCCAGACAGATCCGCACCATGGCTTCGACGGCTTCCAGCGGATAGTCACCCACCGCGGTTTCAGCAGACAGCATGACGGCATCGGTATAATCCATCACCGCGTTGGCGACGTCGGAGACTTCCGCCCGTGTCGGCATCGGATTGGTGATCATCGACTCCATCATCTGGGTGGCGGTAATGACCACCCGATTCAGCACCCGGGCCCGGGCAATAATGTGTTTTTGCACACCCACCAGTTCGGCATCGCCAATTTCCACGGCCAAGTCACCCCGGGCCACCATGACAGCGTCGGAGGCTTCGATGACCGCATCCAGGGCGTCATTGTCATGGGCCAGCTCGGCACGCTCGATCTTGGCCACCAGGCCGGCGTCAGAGCCTGCCGCTTTGAGCAGGCGCCGGGCAACGTGCATGTCTTCGGCGGTGCGGACAAAGGAGACCGCCACATAGTCCGCGCCCAGCTGTGCGGCGGTGACGATATCGCGCTTGTCTTTGTCGGTCAGGGCCTCGGCCGATAAGCCGCCGCCACGCTTGTTCAGGCCTTTGTTGTTGGACAGGGGGCCGCCGATCAGCACCGTCGAGGTAATGCTGTGGGCATCAACGGCGTTGACCTCCATTTCGATGCGGCCGTCGTCCAGTACCAGAATATCGCCTGGGCTGACGTCGTTGATCAGTTCTTCGTAATCGATGCCGACACGCTGATCGGTGCCGGCTTCCTTGTCCATGGCCGCGTCGAGCACAAAAGTCTGGCCCCGCTGCAGGGTAACCTTGTTGTTAGCAAAGCGGGCGATCCGCAGTTTTGGGCCTTGCAAGTCGGCCAGCAAGGCAACATAACGCCCTTGAGCTGCAGCAACCTCACGCACCCGACGCGCTCGCTCCATGTGCTCTTCGGCGCTGCCGTGAGAGAAGTTCAGACGGGTAACGTCAACGCCTGCGGAAATAATGCCGGCCAGCGATTCCACGCTGTCGGTGGCGGGGCCTAGGGTGGCGACAATCTTGGTACGCCTGAGCATAGTGTGTGTCCTTAGAGTATATTCAAATCTGTAATTGGCTTTTGCTTTGCTGATTGAACCTGAAAGACTTCCTGCAAGGAAGTACACTTACGTAGCGTGTCCATCGTCAATGGAGGGAACCATGCAGCCCACAGTCTTGAAGGTCACAAACCGTATTATCGAACGCAGCCGGGCGACTCGCCAGGCCTATCTGACCAGAATGGCGGAGCTCCGGGGGCAGGAGCCGCATCGCGGTACCCTGTCCTGCGGCAATCTGGCCCATGGTTTCGCCGCCTGCGAGCAAGATGACAAAGATACTCTGAAGCTGATGAGCCAGGCCAATGTGGCGATGGTGTCTGCCTACAACGATATGTTGTCGGCCCATCAACCTTATTACCGTTTTCCGGATGTCATTCGCGAAGCCGCTCACGGCATGGGCTCGGTCGCCCAATATGCCGGTGGTACCCCGGCCATGTGTGATGGCGTTACCCAGGGCCAGCCGGGCATGGAGCTCAGTCTGTTTTCCCGGGACACCATTGCCATGAGTACCGCCGTAGCGCTCAGCCACAACATGTTCGATGCAGTCATGTTACTGGGGATCTGTGACAAAATTGTGCCAGGCCTGTTGATCGGCGCCCTCAGTTTTGGCTATCTTCCAAGCATTCTGGTGCCAGCCGGCCCCATGCCGTCCGGCCTCCCCAACAAGGAAAAACAGCGGATTCGCCAACTCTATGCCGAAGGCAAAATTGGCAAGGACGAACTGCTGGAGGCGGAAAGCAAGTCCTACCACAGTCCCGGCACCTGCACCTTTTATGGCACCGCTAACTCCAACCAGTTACTGGTGGAGGTGATGGGGCTACACCTGCCGGGTTCGGCGTTCGTGCACCCGGATACCCCGTTACGGGATGCGCTCACCCGCGCCGCCACCGAGCAGGTTATCCGTCTATCCCGGCCCCAGGGCGGTACCCTCGGGCTGGCGGATATGGTGGACGAGAAAGCCATCGTCAACGCCCTGGTGGCCTTGCTGGTGACGGGTGGCTCCACCAATCACACCATCCACTGGATCGCGATCGCCCGGGCCGCTGGCATTATTATCGACTGGAACGATTACTCGGAACTGTCGTCGGTGGTGCCGTCGATGACCCGGATCTATCCGAACGGTCAGGAAGACATCAACGCCTTCCATGAAGCCGGCGGCACCCCCTTCCTGATCCGGGAGCTGCTGGACGGCGGGTACCTGCACAACGATGTCAATACCGTGATGGGGCAGGGACTGGCGCAGTACGGCCAGATGCCCGAACTGGCAAACGGCAGTCTGACCTGGCAGTCGGCAGTCAAAACAAGTCTGCGCCCGGATGTGCTCAGCAGTGCTGCCGAGCCGTTCGCACTGGACGGGGGCCTGAAAGTGCTCGAGGGCAATCTGGGCCGGGGTGTGATCAAGGTGTCGGCGGTGGCTGCCGAGCACCACTGCGTGGAGGCCCCGGCGGTAGTGTTCAACGAACAGAATGAACTGAAGGCGGCGTTCGAAGCCGGGGACCTGGACCGCGACTGTGTGGTGGTGGTGCGATTCCAGGGACCCAGGGCCAATGGCATGCCGGAGCTGCACAAGCTGACGCCCTATCTGGGCGTTTTGCAGGATCGGGGCTTCAAGGTTGCCCTGGTCACCGATGGCCGGATGTCCGGCGCGTCCGGTAAAGTGCCGGCGGCGATACATGTCTACCCGGAAGCACTGGACGGCGGGCCCCTGGCCAGGATTCAGGCTGGCGATCTGGTGTGTGTGGACGCGACCCATGGCATCCTGACGGTCAGGGTGGATGAGGACACCCTGGCCGCGCGCGAGGTAGCCACTCAAGATCTGAGTGCGCACCGTCAGGGCTATGGCCGCGAACTGTTTGGCTGGATGCGCCGCGGTGCCAGCACCCCGGAGCAGGGCGCCAGTGTGTTCTGGAGTCCTGAGGTTTGAAGGCAAAAGACCTGGTCCTGGTTGGAGACATCGGTGGCACCCACGCCCGCTTTGCTCTAGTCGAACGGGGCTCGGCGGCGCTGATGCACGCGCGCACTCTGAAATGCCATGACTACCCTGGCCCGCAGGCAGCCATCAGGGATTATCTCGCAGGCGTTCGGGCGCCCATGGTTTCTGAAGCCTGTTTCGCCGTTGCCGCGCCGGTCGTTGGCAACACCGTTGCCATGACCAATAACCACTGGATGTTTGATATCGAAGACCTCCGAAACGCCTTTGGCTGGCGCTGGTTCCGGCTGGTGAATGACTACACAGCCATGGCGCTGGGTGTACTGCACGTGCCGCAGGACAAACTGGTGTCGGTGGGTGGCCCGGCCGAAAGGCAACACGGGCCGTTGCTGATCATGGGCCCGGGCACCGGGCTGGGTGTGTCAGCGTTAGTGCCGTCCCGACAGGGGTGGGTGCCTTTGTCTACCGAAGGTGGCCATGTCGACTTTGCGCCCACAGATGAGGTTGAAGATCAGATCCTGAACCAGTTGCGTCCGGAATTTGGCCGGGTGTCGGCGGAGCGCCTGCTCTGTGGTGAAGGGTTGATGAATCTGTACCGGGTTCTGGCCATCATCAAAGATTTGCCAGCGACGTTGGCCACGCCGGAGCAGGTGACGGATGCCGCGTTGACAGATTCGAATGAGCTGGCGCAGGAAACCCTGCAGCGTTTCTGCCGGATTCTGGGGCGGGTGGCAGGCAATGCTGCGCTGACTCTGGGCAGTTTTGGTGGCGTCTATCTGTGTGGTGGCATCCTGCCGGCCATCCTGCCGTTCTTTCTGTCCAGCGCTTTTCGGGATGAATTCGAGAACAAAGGCCGGATGCGGTCACTGCTGGCATCTACGCCGGTGTGGGTGGTGCAGGATCCGCTGACCGGCCTGTACGGTGCCGCTGCGGCGCTCAGTCAGGGCGAGGCGCGCTGATGAAGGTGCCGGTGATGACAGAGTCGGGCAGCGAACTGTGCAGCCTGAGTTTTGAGACGTTGATTGAACGGGTGCGGGCCTGCACCCTGTGTTGCCATATGCTGCCACGGGGGCCCCGGCCGGTGGTGCAGTTATCGGAGTCGTCCAGAATTCTGGTGGTCGGTCAGGCGCCAGGCCGCAAAGTTCATGAAACCGGGGTGCCCTTCAACGACCCCAGCGGAGATCGGCTGAGGCAGTGGATGGGGGTTTCCCGGGAGACCTTCTACGACGAACGCCGGCTGGCCATTCTGCCCATGGGTTTTTGCTATCCGGGCACCGGTAAATCCGGCGATCTGCCACCCCGGCCGGAGTGCGCCGACACCTGGCGTTCCGAGCTGCTGGCCAGGTTGACCAAGATAGAGCTGACTCTGGTGATCGGGCGGTTCGCGCACGCCTGGCATCTGCCCGACCGCCAGGGTTCGGTCACTGATAACGTCCGGGCCTGGCAGCAGTACTGGCCAGCCATTGTGCCGATGCCCCATCCGAGCCCCCGGAACAATCTCTGGCTTCGTAAAAATCCTTGGTTCGAACAGGAGGTGGTGCCACGGTTACAGGATCGGATCAGCCAGCTACTCTGACAGTGCCGGTCCCGCATGCTCGGCCAGGCGCCTGGGTGCCGTCTGGCAGATGTACATATCCAGTGATCGCTGCTGTTCCTCACTGATGTACAGTCCCTGTTTGGTCCGGCGCCAGAGAACGTCCTCAGCAGTCAGAGCCCACTCTTCAAAGATCAGGTAATCCACTTCTTTCTGTGACAGGGTCTCAGTGTACCAGTGCCCCAGGTCTTCCGGGCGCTGGCATCGGTCGAGAATCCGGTAGCTGTCGGTACCGTAACTGCGTGCGAAACGGCGAATGACGGCGTCGCTGAGCCATGGGACATCGTTGCGTAGCCGGGCTTCCAGTTCGGCGTGGTCACCGAAGTCACCACCCGGCAGGAGGGCTGTCTGGGTCCAGGATTTGCCCGAGCCAGAGAAGTACCGGCTTACTTGATCGGTAACTGCTTCTGCCAGTTTGCGATAGGTGGTGATTTTGCCTCCGAATACAGAGATCAACGGTGGCTGATTGTCTTTGTCGTCCACTTCATAAGAATAATCCCGGGACGCTGACTGAGCGGTGCCGCCTTCGTCGTCCATCAGCGGCCGTACGCCGGAATAGCTCCACACGACATCCTTCGGCGCCAGCTGTTTGCGGAAATACTGGTTCACGATGGCGAGCAGGTAGTCGGTCTCTTCTGGCGAAATGCTGGCTTCGCGCGGGTTGCCTTCAAAATCGACATCGGTAGTGCCGATCAGAGAAAACTGATCCTCGTACGGAATCACAAATACGATGCGATCATCTTCGTTCTGAAGAATGTAGGCCTCGTCGTCCTGATTGAGCTTCGGCACCACAATGTGACTGCCTTTGACCATCCGGATCTGCTTGGGTGCTTTCATGCCGAGGCTTTCGCCGAAAATACGGCTTACCCAGGGGCCGGTGGCGTTGACGATGACTTTGGCCTTCAGGGTGCGGCGGTGGCCGGCCAGAGTGTCTTCCAGCGTCGCGTGCCAGCCGTCTTGTTTGCGGTCGGTATGGATGCAACGGGTTCGGGTGAGTATCACACCGCCTTTCTGTTTGGCCTTGCGGGCAGATAATACCACCAGGCGGGCATCGTCGACCCAGCCATCGGAGTACTCAAAACCTTTGGTGATGCCAGGTTTAAGTGGTGAGTCCTTCCCGAAACTGATCGCGTTTGAGCCCGCCAGCAATTCCCGCTTGGCGAGGTGGTCGTACAAGAACAGCCCGGTGCGGATCATCCAGGCTGGGCGCAAGTGGGGCTGGTGTGGCAACCGGAAGCGCATGGGCCACATGATGTGAGGTGCGTTTGCAAGCAGCGCTTCGCGCTCCGCTAACGCTTCCCGCACCAGACGGAATTCGTAGTGCTCAAGATAGCGCAGGCCGCCGTGGATTAGCTTGCTGCTGCTGGAGGAGGTGGCGGAGGCAAGATCGTTCATTTCGCACAACACCACTTTCAGCCCACGCCCGGCGGCATCCATGGCAATGCCGGTGCCGTTGACGCCGCCACCGATAACCAGTAGGTCGCATTGGTCAGGCACAGCTGACGGATTTTCCGATTCCCTTCGTTGACTACTGCTTTCCATTGTCACGCGTCCGCTCCTGATCGTCCTTCATGATGACGTTCGATTATCAAAGAATGCGGCGGGTGGGTAAAGCGATGTAGTCACGATATGGCAAACCTGGCAACGTGTTCCTCGCCACCGGGCTTGCCATGAAGGGAGGGAGTGCTCAGAGCGAGACAGGCTTGCCCGCCGCCAGGCGACGTGCCTGCCATTCTTCCAGAGTCTGGGCTGCCTGGTCTCCCGACAGGGAGTCAATAATGTCGAAGTAGTCCGAGCTGAACGGGTCTGCCATGATGGTGTCGCGGGGTTTGACCTTAACCACATAGACCGTCTGAACGTTCTGGTGGTCGAAGGCGCGCCAGTGTTGCTCGTCTTTGAGGAAGCTGTAGCGGTGGCCTTCCAGTGAGCGGATGACGTTTCGGGTGTTGGTGGTTCCGGCTCGTTCTACGGCGTCTTTGTACTGGTAGATGATGCTGTAGGCTGAGGCTGCAGAAGACGACGGACGCAGTTCATAGCGGTTGGAGAATGCCTCGACAAACTCTTTGCCACGGGGGTAGTTGTTCTCATAAGGCAGGTTCCACACCCAGGGTGCGGCGCCCACCACGCCTTCCATGATTGTCGGGCCTACCTGCCGGGCCATGCCCAGGGTCAGATTGGGTACCACCACCTGCATGCGTTTGGTGAGTCCCATTTCATAGGCAGCATTCAGGGCACGCACCATATCGTCACCGAACAGCACCAGCATCAGAACTTCGGCATCGCTCTCGGCAGCTTGCTCAAGGGCTTGTCTGAAATCAGTGATCAAAGCCCGGGGGAACGGGGTTTTCACGCCCTGGTGTGCCTCGGTGTCTTCCGTATTGGAGAATTTCCGCACCGACTCCTCCACCGACCAGCCCCAAGTATAGTCAGCGGTAATGTAAAAATAGTTCTGGTCCGCATGGTGGCGATTCAGGTACTGGCTCAAAGCTTTCGCCGTCATCCAGGCATTGTATGGTTCCCGAAACATGTGGCTGTGGCCTTCGCTTCCGGTGGTAGCATTGGAGTAGGTCAGGGTGCCGAAGTAAATCCGGTTGCGGGCCTGGGCGGCCTTGCCCGAGGCAATGGCGACCGCACTGGACACACCCCCGAAGACCATCTGTACGCCCTCACTATCAATCAGCTCGGCGGTATTTGTGGCGCCCTGATCGGGTTCACCCCGGGAGTTACGGATGACCAGCTCCAGTGGTTGCCCCATAACGCCTCCGGCCCGGTTGATTTCATCCACCGCCAGGAAGGCACCCAGTCGTTGCTGCAGGCCCTGATCCTTGTAGCGACCGGTCTGAGGGTAATTCAGGCCGATCTTCATGGTTTCGGCATAGACCACGGCGCTGCCCAGCAGTAAGCAGGCCGCCAGCACAAGTTTGTTGAACATCATTACGGTTGGTCTCCAATGTGATGAACCCCGAGATCGGGTTATTTTTGTTGTTCAGGTCAATTGCAAAGTAGTGTCGGCGGTCGCTTACCGGCCAACAATGGGACTAAAGTGGAAATTCCCGTAACGATTTGTAGGCGATTGATATAAATCAGGTTGGGTGTATCTTCTGGGTCAGCCAGCGTTCAGGCTGTCTGGGGCACGTCAGGGTTGAACAGGTGATAGCGGTTGCGACCGTCCCGCTTTGAGCGATACATGGCGATGTCGGCACCATTGATGAGTTCCTGCACGGTGGTGCCGTCTTCCGGGTACAGACTGATACCGATACTGGATCCTATTTGAGCGTTATGCTCACGGATCCGATAGGGCTTACGGTTGATGTCGATCAGCCGCTCAGCTACCACCAGAACATCCTCCAACTTTTCCATTTCCGGCAGTAGCACGATAAATTCATCACCGCCCAGCCGCGCCAGAGTGTCGTCTTCTCGCAGGCAATCGTGAACTCGGTGGGTAAATTGCAGCAGGAGTTCGTCTCCCACGGCGTGTCCGAGGGTATCGTTCACCTCCTTGAACCGGTCCAGATCGATGAACATCACGGCCAGCAGCAGTTTTTTGCGGTGGGCATGGCGAATGGCGTGTTCAAGGCGGTCCTCCAGCAGTCTCCGGTTCGGCACTCTGGTCAGGGCATCGTAGTAGGCCAGTTGCCGGATCTGTTCTTCGTTTTTGTGATTTTGAGTGATGTCGGTAAACAATCCGGCGTAGTTGGTGGTGTTACCGTCATCGTCGGTGATTGCCGTAATAGTCAGTAATTCCAGATAGAGTTCGCCGGTTTTCCGGCGATTCCAGATTTCTCCGCGCCAGTAGCCATGGGTTGCCAGCGATTGCCACATGCGTTTGTAGAACTCGGTATCATGCCGTCCCGAGGACAGCAGCTCGGGTGTCCGGCCGATGGCTTCCTCGGCAGTGTAGCCAGTCAACTGGGTAAACGCCGGGTTCACAAATTCAACGCGGACGTCTTTGTCCGTCACCATGACGCCTTCAAACGAGGATTCGATCACCCGCTCTGCCAGCTGCAGCGTCCGGCGTGATTTGGCCAGGGCGTGGTCGCGTTGTTCCAGTGCTTTGCGAAGGTCGTCCAGATACATCTGCTCGGCGCCCGCGAGCATGTCGTGGTAGCCAATCAGGCCGGTCACCTCACCATTCTGATTAACCACAGCAAGGTGACGAATGTGGTGATCGATCAGTAAGTCTCGGGCATGAATTAACGGATCGTCTTCATGGACGGTATGCAAAGGACGCGTGGCCAGTTCACAGACCAGGGTGTTGCTGGTATGACGTGCGATGAAACGCACCATATCCCTTTCTGTCAGAATACCGAGGCCATGTTCTGGGCAGTGGACCACTACTGCATCGGCATGATGCCGGTGCATGTAAGCGGCAACCTCGGCCAGCGACTGGCTGCCGGGAACTAGAAGAGGAGGGCGGGGTACCGCTGTGCGCACTTCCCGGAGCCTAAGGTAAGGCTCCAGACCCTGGTTGAGTGCCAAGTCGGTTTGGGACAGTATACCCACCGGTAAACCGGCTTCATCGATCACCAGAAAATGTCGTTTGCCGCTGTCTTTCAGTTTGATGGCGGCTTCGCCTGCCTCCATGGAGCTGGGTATAGACAACACTGGCGCACTCATCACCAAACTGACGGGCTGATTGAAATGTTCGGGATTGGCAAAGTCGACAGCCAGTGCATCATGTTCTGTCCAGATGCCAATCACCTGATCGTTATCGCTGACCAGAATCGAGCTGACCGATTGCTCCGACATGCGCGCCGCTGCGTCGGCGATACTGGTCTCGGGGCTGCACTGCAGTAGCAGCCCGTTGTGCATAATGCGTGATATGGGTAGCGACTTCGCCATGGGCGATCCTGTGGTTGTTGCTCTTTCAGTGAGAAAGACTAGTCACGCCCGGCCTCGGCGGCTTTGACCTTCACGTAGCTACCCGGTGCATCTTCGATGATCGGGAGTTTGCCATCTCCGGGCTTCCGGGCAGGTACCTGCTCGCCCTCATAAGCCTGGATCCATTCTTTCCAGTGCGGCCACCAGGAACCGGGGTGATGTTCAGCCCCTTCGAACCAGTCGTCAGGATTTTCGCTCACCGAGTTGTTGGTCCAGTAACCATACTTCTCTTTGTAGGGTGGGTTGATCACACCGGCGATATGCCCGGAGCCAGACAGGACGAATGTCACGTCACCTCCGTACACTTTCGCGCCTTCGTAGGTGGTCTTCCACTTGGCAATGTGGTCCTGACGGGCGGAAAGGAAGAAAGAAGGTACCTGAATTTCGGACAGGTTAATGGTTTCTCCCGCCATGGTCAGCGTATTCGGCTCAACCAGTCGGTTGTGCAGATACATCTCTCTCAGATAGTAACTGTGCATGCGAGCGGGAAGGTTGGTGCCGTCGGTATTCCAGTACAGCAAATCAAAGGCGGCGGGTTTCAGACCTTTGAGGTAGTTGTTGGTCCAGTAAGACCAGAACAGGTCATTTTCACGCAGCAGATTGAAAGTGAAAGCCATGGCGCGGCCGTCCAGATAACCCTTTCGGTTCATGGCCCGCTCGATGCCGCGAATGGAATGATCAGTGATGAACACGCCAATGCCACCGGGGTCGGAGAAATCCAGCAAGGTGGTCAGGTAGGTCGTGCTGATGATCGGCTTGAGCTTTTTCTTCTCCAGCCAGGCCATGGTGGAGCCCAGCAGTGTGCCACCAATGCAGTAGCCAATGGCGTTCATCTGTTCCTCGCCAGTAGCGTCTTTCACCGCCTCAATGGCAGCCAGAGGGCCCAGCGCCATGTAATCGTCCCAGCCTTTGTCTTTCTGCATTGGCCCGGGATTGCGCCAGGAAACCACGAACACCGTTTGCCCCTGACTGACCAGCCAGCGGAGAAAGGAATTCTTTTCGCTCAGGTCCAGTATGTAGAATTTGTTGATCCAGGGCGGAACAATCAGCAGCGGGCGCTTGGCCACGGTTTTGGTGGTGGGCGAATACTGGATTAGCTGCATCAGCTCATTCTGGAACACCACTTTGCCCGGTGTGGTAGCCAGGTTGCCGCCGACCTCAAAGGCTGAGCGGTCGGTCATGCCGACGTTGAACAGGTTCGGGTTCTGGCGGATATCTTCAACCAGATTGCGGGCGCCATCGACCAGATTCATCCCCTTGCGCTCCCAGGTAATGCGCAGAACTTCGGGGTTCGACAGAGGGTAATTGGATGGCGACAGGGCACTGGTCAGTTGACGAGCGTAGAACAGCATCTGATTGCGGCTCGGGCCGGGCAGTGCTTCCATGTTCTCAACCCAATTCAGGAATGCTTTGGAATTGATCAGGTACGCCTGTTGAAGTACGTCAAACGGCAGGTGTTTTTGCCAGTCTTCGGCCAGGAAGCGGCGGTCGTCGGGGTCTGGCAATGTCACGGGTTCTGGCTGCTTACCAGTCAGCTTGGCCAGTGTGTAACGGGCCAGGCTAAGGTGTTTTTTGGCCAGATCGATTTCGGCACTGGCGAATCGTAAAGGGTGCAGCAGAAGATCTTCAGCCATGGTGCGGTAGGCATCGGAGGCCTCGCTCAAGGTTGAGAGTTTGGCATCGTCGATCATTCCGGTATCGCCGAGTAACTTCTCCACCTGTTGCTGACTTTGCCGAAAGTTGCCCTCAAAGGTCTTGACCAGTTGATTAGCGGTTTTGCTGATGAAATCCAGACCGAACATTGCATACTCCTGCCGAAAAGTAAAAACGGTCGGAACAGCGGTGCTGTTCCGACCAGGCTAGCATTGACCAGATCAGGCTGTGGTTTTGTTACCGGTACCTTTACTGGCCGGGGCCTTTTCTTTGGCGGGTTCGGCGTCGGCGTCGGCGGCAAAGACTTGCTGCACCTGCTCTCGGGTCTCGTTCAGATAGCCCTGCCACGCTTTCCAGTCACTGGTGAACTGCTCGCTAAGCGATTTCAGCGTTTCTGCCTGCTCGGAAGTTACCTGTTTCAGCCCGTCCAGATCACGGACTTCGGATACCTTACGGGCCTGCTCCATGGCAACGTCCGCATAGCGGCGGAAGGCCTCCATTTGCATCTCGGTGGCTTTGCTGAACTGGGTGAACAGAGTTTCATTCAGACGGTTGGCTTTTTCGAACATATCAGTGTTCATTGGTTACAACTCCTTTGTAAGGGGGATGACTGAATATTTAGTCTACCTCATGACGAATGACAAGATTTTGACAGGCGTCAAACGCTACTTCAGCATATTCTCTAGGGTAATGTTGATCAATAACACGAAGGGAGAACATCATGAACAATCGCATGTCTGAACTGGAAACCTTGCAAGCGGATCTTGAGGCCAGACTGGCCCGTTATCACGCCCACCAGCGCCGCGAAACCGGGGCGCTCGACAAAGATTCTGAAGAGCAGGCGACGCAGACACAAAACGATGAAGTGGTGGATTCGCTGGAACAGGAGGCCCGAAATGAACTGGTTCAGATAGCCCATGCACTGGAGCGCATCAACACTGGCTTGGGGGGAGAGTGCGAGCGTTGTGGCGAAGAGATCGACCCACGACGTTTGCAGGTATTGCCATATACCACGGTTTGTGTAAATTGCGCCGGTGACTGAGCACACCGACCCTCCTAAAACCAGCCAGAGTGGTATCACATGACCGATCAGCCGGCCGCAGAACACAATAAGCAGGGATTGCCTAGAAGTCAGGTTATTGGCCTGATTCTCGGGGCCTTTTTTTTGCTGGTCACCTGGATTGTACCGGCGCCTGAAACCATGGGCCAGGAAGCCTGGGCGGCGCTGGGCCTGATGATGTTGATGGCCACCTGGTGGTCGACCGAGGCTATTCCCATTCCTGCGACGGCCCTGCTGCCGATTGTGTTGGTGCCTGCCCTGGGCCTGGGCACCATTGGCCAGGCCACCTCGCCCTACGCCAACCCGATAATCTTTTTGTTTCTGGGTGGTTTTACGCTCGGTTTGGCCATGCAGCGCTGGAACCTGCACCGTCGGATAGCCTTGATGACGCTCAGAGCAGTCGGCGATCAACCGAAGCGTCAGATCGGCGGTTTTATGCTGGCAACGGCGTTTCTCAGCATGTGGGTCAGTAACACCGCCACCGCTATCATGATGCTGCCGATTGGTTTGTCGGTGGTGGCGATGATGGATGCCTCGAATCCTGATGGCGTCCGTCGTTATGCCACCGCGCTGCTGTTGGCCATTGCCTATTCCGCCAGTATCGGCGGCATTGCGACCCTGATCGGAACGCCGCCCAATGCGCTGCTGGCGGCCTATCTCAGCGAGAATCAGGGCATCGCCGTTGGCTTTGCTCAGTGGATGCTGCTGGGCGTGCCGGTGTCGGTGGTCATGTTGGTGCTGGCATGGTGGTGGCTGACCCGGAAAGACTTCGGTGTTGGTGGATCCGCAGACAGTGGTGAGATGATTCGTGAGGAACTGGCCAAACTGGGCTCCATGAGCCGGGGCGAAAAGCTGGTTGCGCTGGTGTTTTTAACCACCGCTAGTGCCTGGATCTTCCGCCCACTGTTGTCCGTCAACCTGATGCCCTGGCTCAGTGATACCGGTATTGCCATCGCGGCGGCAATCGCGATGTTCATCATTCCGGTCAACACCAAAGAGCGAATCTTTGTTCTGGATTGGGAGTCTGCGAACAAGCTGCCTTGGGGCGTGTTGTTGCTGTTTGGCGGCGGGCTGGCCATGGCCGGCGTGATCAGCAGCTCCGGGCTGGCCGAGTGGATAGCGGCAAGCCTGGGTGTTGCCGGGGTATTGCCAACCCTGGTGATGATAGCGTTGGTGGCAACGGTGATCATCTTCCTGACCGAGGTGACCAGCAACACCGCAACCGCCGCGGCGTTTTTACCGCTGCTGGGTGCGTTGGCAATGTCTCAGGGGGTATCGCCACTGTTGTTGACGGTGCCGGCGGCGATCGCGGCCAGTTGTGCGTTCATGATGCCCGTCGCCACGCCTCCGAACGCCATTGTCTTCTCAAGCGGTCATATGAAGATTTCAGATATGATTCGTGCCGGTTTTGCACTGAATCTGATCGGCGTGATTGTCGTCACCCTGATCAGCTACGTTCTGCTGGGCGTCGTTTTCACGCTCTGATTCTTTCTCGATTGATGGGCTCCGGACACCGATCCGGAGCCCGTCTAGTTTATTGCCTCGCCCGGGGCATGAACCAGTTCTCAAACCGCCCCTTCAAGGCCCCCTCTGCAGCGACAGATTTGAGGCACAGTTATCTTTAAGCCCATCATGATTTCGGTATCTTACCGTAACAACATGTAACCCGATAAGTTGCACGCCTAATAAAAACAGGGACTTTCCAAAATGCTGCTGGTGTTGGCTGGATCCATTCTCACGTTCGCCATGGTGCAGGAAGCAACCGAGGTCGAGCCATTTGATCGAGGGACCATCGTTATTCAGCAAAACGTGGATCCCTCTCCGGTCCATCTCCGCTCCGATATCCGTGTGGAACCCCTGGTGGAGCAAAAATTCCGGAACATTGTTCGTCAGGCCTACGACTACAGTTGCGGGAGCGCTGCGCTGACCACCGTTCTGAATTTTTATCTGGGCCGAAACCTGTCCGAACGGCAGGTGATGGAAGGGTTGCTTCATTACGGCGAGAGCGAGCGCATTGTCGAGCGGCGGGCGTTTTCCATGCTCGACATGAAGCGCCTGGTGACAGCGCTTGGTTACCCCTCGGGGGGCTTTCGGGCAAAGATCGACGACCTTATGGAGCTCGATCACCCCGCCATTGTTCCGATTGATCATGCCGGCTTCAAGCACTTCGTGGTGCTCAGAACCATTCGTGATGGCCGCGTGTACCTGGCGGATCCCGCGGTTGGCAACATCTCCTTTACCCTCGCGCAGTTCAAGGAGAAGTGGGACGACAACGTCTTGTTTATCGTTTTCCCGGGTAGCGACAAGCCTCTGGATAACCTCGAACTCAAAGAAGAAGACCTGCGGTTGGTGGATGACCAGACCATGACACTGCTTGCCTTGCAAAAAATGCCGGTGTTTCACGAATCCACAGAAAGGCGCATCCAGAATGTGCTCGAACGTCAGAAAAATAATCCGGACGGTAGCGTAGAGAATACCCGCAAACAGCTGTACTACCGTCGTAACTAATTTTTCGGGTGCATAACCCGGATCAGGAATAAAACTAATAAGAGTAGGGAGTCAGGATGAATCGTTGGTTTGTGCGAGGCTTTATCCTTGTTTCCGCTGCCGGCCTGCTTCCGGGCATGGCGCTGGCGCAGGAAGGCAATGTGGACCAGGCGCGCGAGGCGCTGTCCCGGCAGGAAGGGGATGAGGATGCCACCAGGCAGCTGGAGGAGGTGTTCCAGGCTGCGGAGAAAAACTATTCGCTGCAGAGAAAGGGCTCCCACTCCCTGAATTATTCATTCGATTACTCCTACACCGCTGACCAGCGCCTGGACCTGGCCATCACCAATGGCTCCGTAAGAAACCTGGATGTGGTGCCGTCGGCAACCCATAACTTCACCAATGCCTTTTCGTACGATTACGGCTTGCTGGATAACCTGACGGTCGGCACCCGCATCCCGCTGGTAGTGAAGTACGACACCGAAGACGATCTTTCAGCGTATGACTTTGGAGATATTTCCTTCACTGGTCGCTGGCAACCGTTTGCGTATGTGCCGGGTAAGGTCTCCACAACGTTCTTCAGCACTTTCAGCTCCAAGACCGGTGTCAGTCCCTATGAGATCGACATCAAGGAACAGTTGTCTACAGGGAGTGGCTACTACTCTCTGGGTGGCGGGCTCAGCATGTCCAAGGTGTTGGATCCGGTGGTGGTGTTCGGCTCTGTGAGCGCCACCTACAACCTGACTGAAGACGACCTGCAACAGGTACGTGGTGCCCGCTTGCTGAACAAGGTCGAGCCAGGCTTCAGCCTGTCCGGTTCAGCGGGTTTTGCCTATTCGCTGTCCTACGACATCTCGCTCAGTATCTCTGCCCAGCTTAGTTACAGCGATGAAACCGTGCTCACCTTCCGCAATGGCGATCAGGCGGTTGCCAAGGATCAGATGACCGGTTTTTTGAGCATGTCTCTGGGTACCCGGGTGAGCGATACCACCATTGTGAATACCAGTCTGGGTATCGGTCTGACCGAAGATGCCCCGGATTTCTCTCTGGGTATATCCCTGCCCATTAATTTCTCCGGCCTCAAAGAGTGATTGAAGCCGCAGACGATTTAAGGGAAGGGAAGGACGTCATGGCACATTTCAGCCCAAAACGGCAGATTCTGGGAGCCATTATCGCTGCGACCGTGTCGTGCGGTGCTCAGGCCCAGCTCGCCCAGAACCTGACAATTCACCCGAAGGCGCTGGCACTGGGTAACGCGGTGACGGCGGACCCCCCGGGCATAATGGCAGTTCACTATAACCCGGCAGGCCTGACCAAGCTGAAAGATCGACAGTTTGAAGTGAACCTGCTGAGTATCTATCTGGACGTAGATGCTGATTTTATCGCGCCGGATGGCTACGAGATTTTCGGTATCGACGGCCTGGAGATCGACCCTAACACCGGCAAGCAGCGTGATCCGGTAGCCAATACCCACAGCCATACCAACAACGTCGCGTTGTATTTGCCTGGGTATGGCATTCTGAAAGCGCCCCCCGGGCCCGCGGTGGCCCCGTCTGCAGGCATCAGTATCAATCGGCCGGGGTCAAAACTGACCTTTGCCAACGCCTTCTATCTGCCGCTGGCGGCAGGCTTTTATCGTGAGAAAAACGACCCCGGTCGCTATCAGCCACAGGCCACGGCCTTGCAGCGAACCACTTATCTGTCGCCGTCAGTGGGCTATGAGATCAACGATGAGTGGTCGGTGGGGGCTGGTATTCATCTGTCGCACATGGGTATCGCGGCGGATCAGTATATGCGCGCTCCCAACATGCTGCTGGGGGTGGCCGAGGTGCTGCAGGATGCCTTCAACTGTGAGAGCGGTGACGAGCCGCTGCAACCCTGGCTTGCCCTGTGTGGCGGCAACGTCGGGCCCTGGGACGACATAGGGGCGCTCAGCATCAACGTGCAGGAAACCATCTCGCCAACCTATTCGCTGGGTGTGCTCTGGGAGCCGACGGACTGGTTCAGCTGGGGCGCAAGCTACACCTCCGAGGCTGATATGAATCTCAAGGGTACCTTCGAGATTCAGTACACCGACGATTGGTCCGGCTTCTGGCAGAGCGTGAACGGCTCGGTACTCGGCGCCATTACCTCGGCGATTCTGAGCCTGCCATCCGGCGCGCCCCGAGAGGCGGGTAACGTCAGTATGGATCTGGTTTACCCGCAACACTTTCAAACCGGTGTCAGTGTGGATGTGCACCCCAAGCTGACTCTGAATGCCGATATAGGCTGGACCGACTACGCCCAGTGGGATGCCTTTGTATTCCGCTTCGACCGTAATCTGGAATTCCTTAACGCCGCGCGCATTCTGTCACCAGACAACGCAACGCCCAACACTCTTCGATTGCCCCTGGGCTTCAAGAGTCAATGGAACTGGGCGTTTGGTATGGAGTTTCACGCCTCGTCCCGGCTGGATTTGCGGGCCGGCGTGGAGATCCGGGACTCGGTCATTCCCGATGACCAGCGTTCGATCATGGCACCCTTCGGTGGCGCCAACCTCTATAGTGTCGGTATGGGGTATAAGTGGGATAAAAACACGGAGATCGACATGAACCTGTCGTATCTGCACTCGATAGAAACCATTCCGGCCGATACCAGCTGTAACGTGAACTGTGACAACATCACCAACATCATCTATAACCCTTATGCCGGTCTTGATATCAAAACCTCACTGCGGGTCGTCATGGCCGGGTTAAGCTTCCGAAAGAAGTTCTGAACCACGTTGGCTGGACACGCTCATGACAACCAGTGAACTGAGATACCTGGCGGGCCCTTTGTTTGCAGCGTTGCTGCTGGCGGGTTGCCAGTCGGCGAGCGCTCCGGTCGGCGAACGGGAGGGTTACTTTTCCTGGGTGGATGAGCAGGGTCGGGTTCAATATACGCGAATTCCGGAATCAGAACGTGAGGCGGCACGATCCCGGGCGGATGGCCATGCCGAGTCTGGAGCGGCCCCGACACAGTCTCTTGAAGAAGAAACTGAATACACTCTGGACAACTTCCCGGACGGCGACAAACTCGCCAAGGCTGGAAATGTCCGCCCCGGACAGCGTCAGCCGTACTTCACCTGGCGCGATGCCGATGGCAACGTTCGCGTCAGTTATTACACACCCGATGCCCGAACGGATGTGGAAAAAGGTTTGATTGCCGCCCCCGTGGAATTGACGCCAGCGAGTGTCTATCACCGCACGGAAAGCCACTACACCGAGCCGGTAGAAGGCTACGATCCGGATGCCTTTGCGGTATTGGGTATCGATCAGGAACCGGAAGACGAGTTCACCGCATTCAGTCGCAGCTGCTGTGAGCAGCTCGCAGGAAGATCGTCCCAGCCGTGGCAGGAAGGACGGGAATTTGCCGTCAGGCTGGAACAGGAATCCTCAGAGCATGACTTCAGTTCGGGGCGCTCGCCGTTCCAGTTGATTGCCCTGCCAGCCGATGTCTCGGCCCCGGCGTTCGTCGCTCGCCTGCGTTCCTATGCCCACAATGGCCTTGTTGTGCCGTCCCTCGCGTTTCTGGATGAGGATTTAAGGCCTGTCCGGCTGGTCACCGATCTGGTGCTGGATTACACCCCGGAAACCTGGCGCCAACGCGGCTACCTTGAAGCCTGGGTGCCGGTATTTCCCGGCCAAGGCGAACGCTGGTTGATCGTCTTTACCAAGGCGCAGGATCTGCAAGGCCAGACGGTTATTGAAACCCGGCATGGCCCCAAGACGATACCACACGTCCGGTTTGGGGAATTGGGTATCGCTACCTTCGAAGACTAGCGAGCTCAGTCTTCCGGCTTGTCGCGGTCCAGCCATTGCTGAGACAGCCAGTAGAAACTGCCCTGGCCAGCCGGATGCGTGCAGTTGTAGCGGAAGCGACGACTTTGCGAGGCCTTGGGTGCCTGCACATGCACGGTATCTCCGGTTACCGTAAAGTTGATACGACCCTGACCGGAGGCAAAACAGGTGAGCCGATTGGCGTCCAGCTGTTCGCCCAGTGGAAAGCTCAGCGCTGGTGGGTTACTGGCCAGAATGCCGTCTGGCAGATCTTTCACAGGTACCGGGAAGGCTTTGCTCAGCAACTTGTCTTTCAGGGTTCCGAGTTGGCCGTACGCGTTGGCCATCGGGAATCTGGGCAGCCGGGTATCGTGAGACCAGCGGCCGACCGCTCCGGATTGCTGGCCATAGCCGTACCATCCCCGGTCAGCCAGTTTGGCCTCCAGCGCTTCGTCGAATTCACCGTACGGATAGGCAAACATGGGCTCTTCGATCCCAAGGCGGTCACTCAGTACCTTCTGGGCCTCATCAAGACTGCGGTTCACCCGGGTTTGCCAGTGCTCTGCCGGTTCGCCGGTTCTGCGCGCCATATGGTCATGGTCGGTGCTGTGGTTGGCGATGGTGACACTTTCGTGCTGGCCAAGTTCCCGGAGCTCGTCCCAGGTCATATAGCCACGCGAGCCGATGGCGTCGGTGTTGACAAAAATGGTGTAGGGCATGCCGAAGCGCTCAAGAGCAGGCGCCGCGGCGCTGTAGACCGATTCGTAGGCATCGTCGAAGGTAATGGCAATCTGGCTTGAGTTCTCGAGCTCGCCCGCCAGGGCCTGTCTGGTGCCCGCCAACAGCGGAACAACCTCCAATTCCAGGTCCTTGATCATCTGCAATTGTGCTTCGAACAGGGACCGCGAGGTGCTGGTTGCCGCCGGGGTGCTGTCATCCACATGATGGTATTGCAAAATCACGAGGTCAGCTTTGGTAGCGGTGGTAGCCACCATCAAGAGGGCAGTGATCATGGTCAGGAGCTTTAGTCGTTTCATTGCGATCATGGTCGTCTTGGGTCCTGCATATCAGTAATGAAGTGAATTATGCGTAGTGTGCTTTCAAGACCGAAAAGGCCTCGTTAAGTTTCTGAATGGTTTCAGTGTCGCCGCCGCGATCCGGGTGTGCTTGCATTACCCGTTTTCGGAACTGTTGTTTGACCGGCGCAAACTGTTCCGGCAATACCGGGAAACCGAGAGCCATTGCGGCCTCTGAAACGACCGGCAAGGGCGGTCTTGATCGAGTTTGCCCGTTCCAGAAATCGTCCATCATTCGTTGGATGGCGGCGTCTGACAGGTGATATTGAGACAGGTCCAGATAGAAGGCCCGGAGTTTGTCCTCTGCCCCCGGCAAGCCATTGCAGGCAACGGTTGGTTGGGGACTGATGATCATCCGTAACGGCGAAATGGACAGCGCCTCTCCGGATGTAGCGAGCTGGTCTCGTAGCGTGTAGAGCACGTGAAACAGCAGAAAATGCACCGGATAGAGTTGGTCAGGTGTGTGGAAGTTAACCGCTCCAATCAGCTCCCAGGGCTCTTTCTGCAGTGATTTGATCAGCTCAAGCTCACTCAGCCCTTTCGGCCCGGCAATCCTCAGTTCATGCTCAACGGCCACCAGCAAGTGCTGGATGTGCTGGTTAAGCCAAGCATTCTCGTGGTCAGCCGAGACCGGGCCCGGTTTCGGGTTTGTTTCTTTCGGGGGTGTCGTCATAGCACCATGGTAAGCGAGTCAGCGTTGGCTTGAAAGTTCTGCCAGCGCTGGCAGCCCGCCCAGAAACAAGGTGGTCGAGAAGCGGGCGGCCTTTTCCGCTTCGCGCTGCCCCTGCTCGGGGTGCTGATGTACGCGCCTGGCGACCGACATGCTGATGTCATAGGCAACGCCGAAAAATGCCGCACACAGGTACTCCGGGTCCAGGTCCGGGAGCAGTCCCCGGGCGATGCCGTCGTGGACATCTTCCTCCAGTGACAACATGGCCAGGCCCAGAATGTCGGAGCCGAACAGGTTGCGCAGGGCGCGCTGATTCTGATGAGCCAGTTCATAGATCACCGGGTCTCGGGCGGTGGCCGTGTAAAGCGCCAGGTAGGCATGGTGGATGAAGTCGCGGGTGGAGCTGGCGGTGCGTCGGTGCCGGCTCATGTTGTGATTAAGGTGCGTGAGGAAGTCGGCAAGCAGGGCGGCAAAGATGTCCTGTTTGCTGGAAAAATAGTTGTAGAAGGTGCCGGCGGCCAGGCCGGTCCTGCGAACAATGTCGCGGATGGTGGAGTTGTCGTAGCCGTTTTCGCGGAAGCACTCCCGCGCGGCGGTCAGTATGGCGTTGCGATTGCGAATCCGGTTCAGTGCCCGTTTTCCGCTGACATCTTCTCGTAAACTCAACATATCCATGTTGCTGTCCTGTCCCTGAAACTGTGTGACGCGTATAATTGCCCGCTCACCTATCCTGTGCACGTGCAAGAGTATGTCCCAAGCAATGACCGCCAATCCCGAACAGCTACCTGCCTCAGAGCAGGACCGTCGCCAGAAACTGGAACTGAACAAGCTGCAAAAGCGCTTGCGCCGTGATGTCGGTCAGGCGATTGCCGATTTCTCAATGATCGAGGCCGGTGACAAGGTGATGTGCTGCCTGTCCGGTGGCAAGGATTCCTACGCCATGCTGGATATCCTGCTGAACCTGCAGAAAAGCGCCCCGGTCTCTTTCGAGCTGATTGCCGTCAACCTTGACCAGAAACAGCCTGGTTTTCCTGAGGAAATTCTTCCGGAATACCTGAAGGCTCTCGGTATCGAATATCACATCATCGAGAAGGACACCTACAGCATTGTTAAGGAAAAGGTGCCGGAAGGGAAGACCACTTGTGGGCTGTGTTCACGGTTACGGCGGGGAATTCTTTACAATTTTGCCGAAGAGCACGGTGTCACCAAGATTGCCCTGGGTCATCACCGGGACGATTTGCTTGAAACCCTGTTTCTGAACATGTTTTACGGCGGCAAACTAAAGACAATGCCGCCGGTTCTACACAGTGACGATGGTCGCAACACCGTGATTAGGCCTCTGGCGTACGCTCGCGAGAAAGATATTGCCCGCTATGCTGCGCTTCGGGAATTCCCGATTATTCCCTGCAACCTGTGCGGGTCTCAGGAGAATCTCCAGCGCCAGGTGATCAAGGACATGTTCAAGGGTTGGGACAAGCAGCACCCGGGCCGGCTGGAAACCATGTTCCGGGCGATCTGCAATGTCGAACCGTCGCATCTGGCTGACCCGAATCTGTATGATTTCCGGGAAGGTGAGCGGCTGGGTGGTAAGCGCCAGGCGGTGCAGACAGCCAGTCCGGAACCGGATTTTGGCCGGCTCGATGTCCTGAACCTCTGATCTCAGGATCAGTGGATCAGCGCCTGCAGGGGCAGGGTCCATAAGCCAAACAGGATCAGCAGGGCGCCGCTGATTTTCCGGAATCCCCGGTTGCCCTGAAGATTGCGAATCCAGTTAGCGGCGTACCCGGTCGCCAGCATGGACGGCAAAGTACCGAGGCCGAAGAAAAACATCGTCAGAGCGGCCGCGGGTACGGTCGGCTGCAGTGCCGCCCAGCCTAGTGTGCTGTACACCAGTCCGCAGGGTAACCAGCCCCACAGTGCCCCCAAAGCCAGGGCTTGCCCCGGGCTGTTCACCGGGATGAAGCGTTTGGTCAGCGGCGACAGCAACCGCCACACTGGCGCTCCTAGTTTTTCCACAACGCGGATTCCTTGCCACCACTGGCCCATGGACAGTCCCATGAAAATCAGTAGCACCCCTGCCAGTGTCATCAACAGCATGGCGGCCCATCGGCCCTGGCTCGCCATGCTGGTACTCAGGATGGCAATCATCGCAGCAATCAGTGCGTAACTGCCAACTCGCCCCAAATTGAAGGCCAGCAGCATCAGTGACTGCCGAAAGCGAAAGCCTTTGCCGACCGGCAGTGCCATCGACAGCGAGGCGCTGATGCCCCCGCACATTCCAAGGCAGTGGGCGCTGCCCAGCAACCCGATCAGGAAGGCGCTGGAGTAACTGATGTAGAGTTCTGCTGGCATTCAGGCTTTATTTTCCGGGTCGGTGCTTCGGCCGATCTTTTCTTCGGTGGTGTCGTCTGACTCCGGCTGGCGAGACTCTTCAGGAATCATATCCTTGTCGTCATCGTAAAGAATGCGGTGGCCAGGGCCTTCGAGATCGTCGTACTGACCGTTTTTGACCGCCCAGGAAAACAGGACCAGCCCCACAACCAGTAACATTAGCATCAGCGGCACCAGGAACATGACTATTTGCACGTTGTGCTCCTTACAAAACAATAGAACTTTACGGTATCAAGCGACAGCTTGAGAACCAAGCTGATCCGTGGTCGGACTTTGCCGTGAGGATGAACCCAGGCGCAGAGCGTTAAGAACCACCACCAGTGAGCTGAGCGACATGCCAATAGCAGCAAGCCAGGGTGGTACCAGGCCGGCTGCCGCAAGGGGCAGGGCGGCCAGGTTATAGCCAAAGGCCCAGATCATGTTCTGACGAATGACTTTCCGGGTTTGCTGGCTGGCCTTGACGGCTTCCATCAGCTGCATCAGCTGACCGTTCAGCAGCACCGCATCGGCCTTGAGCTGGGTCAGGTCCGCAGCGGCACCCATGGCCACCGAGATACCGGCACCCGCCATGGAAGGTAAATCATTCAGGCCGTCACCCACCATCATGACCTTGTGGCCTTCAGCCTTCAACTGTTCAAGCACTTCCAGTTTCTGCTCTGGCGAGGCTTCGCCAATGGCTTTTTCAATGCCCAGCGTGCGGGCAACCTGCTGAACATGACCGGATCGGTCGCCGCTGAGAAGCAGGGTCTGAATGCCGGCGTTGTTGAGTGCCTGAATGGCCTGAGCAGCATCTGCACGGATCTGGTCATCCAGCTGGAAACTGGCCAACCACTGATCGTTAGTAGCGAGCCAGATTTCCATGCCGGTGGCGGTTTCGGCTTCCGGTGAAGGGGCGTTTGAATGTTCCGCAACAAAGGCTTTGTGGCCGATGAACACCGGCTGTCCGTTGAACTGGCCAGACAGCCCTCCGCCCAGGTGGTTGGTGACGGCATCCACTGAAACCGAGGACCGTTCGTGAAACACCCTGGCGATCGGGTGCTCAGAGTGCTTTTCCAGTCCCGCCGCCAGGCGCAGGGCCTGGGCTTCGCCCATGGCACCGAAAATTCGGGTTCCGGTGAGCGTCAATTCGCCACGGGTCAGGGTACCGGTTTTATCGAACACCACGGTGTCTATGCTGTTCAGGGATTCCAGCGTATGTCCGCGAGTTGGCAGAAAACCGAGTTTACGCAAGCGCATGGAAGCGGCAGTAATGGCGGTTGGCGTCGCCAGAGACAACGCGCAAGGGCAAGTGACGACAAGCACGGATAGGGTGATGTCAAACGCGTTGTCGGCTCCTGCAAGTGCCCAACCAATCCACACGATGGGTGCCAGGATGAGAACCCGGCCGACAAACTTGCCGGCGATACGGTCCGCCATGCGCGCAACCGGCGGTTTTTCTGACTGAACCCGGTCCAGTATCCGAAGAATACCGGACAGTCGAGTTTCCGCTCCGGCTTTGACTACCCGGATGTCGAGCGGGTTTTCGCCATTGATACTGCCGGCGTGCACGGTATCACCCGGACCACGGGATTCAGGCAGATATTCACCGGTCAGGGCGGCTTCGTTCAAAGTTGATTCGCCGCTGACGATCTCGCCGTCGATGGGCAGCGTTTCGCCCGGTCGCACCCGGATTATATCGCCGGGGCGAACCTGATGAGCCGGTACGATGTCGGTTTCGCCATTGCGGACCATGGCAGCGATCGTCGGCTGGAAACCTGCCAGCGCACTACCGGTCAGACCAGCACGGTATCTGGCCTGAACTTCCACGTAGCGCCCGAGAAGCAGGAAAAAGGTGAACATGCAGACCGATTCGAAATACACCTCTTCGCCGCCAAAAGCGGTTACCCAGGCGCTGGCGCCGAAGGCCAGACCGATGGCGATGGCAACCGGAACGTCCATGGTGAGGTGACGTGAGGCAAGGTCACGCCTGGCATTCTCGAAAAACGGTCGGGCACTGTAGAGAACCACCGGTGTGGCCACCAACAGGCTGAACCAGCGGAAGAAGCTGACAAACTCCGGTGACAGCTCGCTGATCAGCTCAAAATATAGAGGAAAGGCCAGCATCATGGTCTGGAACGAGCCAGCGCCAGCTACCACCAACCGGATCAGCATGCTGCGGTGTTCCGCTTTCAGTGCCTGTTCGGCTTCGTCAGCCTGGTAGGGGCGGGCGTTATAGCCCAGTTCATAGATGGCTACCAGCAGTTCGCTCAGTCGGACCTGGTCCTGCGCCCACACCAGTCGTGCCCGTTGGGTGGTGTGATTGACCGAAAACGAAATTACTCCTGGCTGCCTTTTAAGATGGTTTTCCAGCAGCCAGATACAGGCTGCACAGGTGATGCCGCCAATCAATAGTTGCGCTTCCTGACCGCCTTTTACAGGCGCGACAAAGGATTGCTGAACCAGAGGGTGGTCCAGTTCCTTGATGCGGGAGAGCTCGGAGCGAGTCAGCTGCCTGGGGGTTATGGCAGGTTCGGTGCGGAAGTCGTAAAAGCCGGTCAGACCCTCGCTTCGAATAGTCTCGCAGACAGCCTTGCAGCCCTGGCAGCAGAAATGCCGGTCTGTGCCGTCCAGTTCCAGAATGATCGGCGGGTTACCGTCCGCTGGCTCGCCGCAATGGAAACAGTTCAGGTGGTTCACCCCTGGGTAGGGTTCGTCGCTTTAACTGCGTGAGTATTCTCGACCGGGAGCCAGACCTCGCCCTTCACGCGCCAGTCATTATCCGGGCCTTGAATGTCGTAGTACCAGCGGCCATCCATATTGCCAGCCATGGAACCGGTGTACTCGCCATCAGAGACCCGGCGAAACTGCACGATGCGATCTCTATCTGCCTTGGTCGGATGGTAAAAACTCATGATCAGATAGGGATAATCCGCTGGCCCTTCGGCTTTATTCAGGGTCAGACTGGCGTTGCGGCCATCTATCGACAGACCGCCTTTGATGCCCAGGTCCAGGGCCTTCTGGTCCCTGGCAATTGCCATGTTGATGCCTCGCCCCTCTTTCGAGTAGTCGTCAGTCACCATTGAACGATCAACACTGGAGCCAATTATCAGTATGGTCGTGCCCGAAAAAATGGCTGCAATCGGGAATATGGTCAGAAACCAGAACCAGGGCTGCCGAAACCAGGGAGCTACAGATGTATCTTCAGTCATGTCTAAACAATCTCTGTTTGATGTGTTTATCCAAAGCCCGGACTATTGTCGGGGTCTTGGACCAACAAAGCGGCTTTCAGTTTCCAGAGACAGAGACGGATCTGTCTTGGAAACTGCATAGAATCGAATAGTACTGTTGGTATCTGTGATCGATTCCGGTGGAACATCCACGACCGTGGGCAGTGTGCGGTTTTCGCCACTGTTAACGACGACAGTGGTGGTGGTCAGAATACGGATATCATCCATGCCCTCGACAGCCAGGTTAAAGGTATGAGGTATTTCTGACATGTTCTGAATCTTGACGGTATAAGAATTTTCCACCCGGCCTTCGCCGTTGAAGCTGAACAGGGCGCCCCGGTCACGCAAGATGTCCAGTTGAGCGGGCACACGTGTTGCAATCGTAAAAATGATGGCACCAATCATCAGTGCAAGTACTGCGCCGTAGCCAAAAGTTCGTGGTCGCAGCAGTTTGGACGGTTTGCCCTCCAGCTCATTTTCAGTGGTGTATCGGATCAGGCCCTTGGGATAGTTCATTTTTTCCATGACGTCATCGCAGGCGTCAATACACAATGCGCAGCCGATGCACTCGTACTGGAGGCCATCGCGAATATCGATGCCGGTGGGGCAGACCTGCACGCAAAGACCGCAATCAATGCAGTCACCAAGGCCGGCTTCTGCTGGATCAACCGACTTTTTACGCCCTCCACGGGGCTCACCCCGGTTTGGGTCGTAAGACACTATCTTGGTGTTTGGATCGAACATCACGGACTGGAAGCGAGCGTATGGGCACATGTACAGGCACACCTGCTCGCGCATCCAGCCGGCATTCAGATACGTGGCGATGGTAAAGAATCCAACCCAGAAATAGGCCCAGCCGTTGGCATCGAGAATGAAGATATCAACAATCAATTCCCGGATAGGATAGAAGTAACCCACAAATGTCAGGCCGGTGGCCAATGCCAGAAACAACCATAAGCCGTGTTTGATGGTTTTTTTTATGACTTTCTCTGAAGAGTTGGGCGCCTTGTCCAGCTTTATCCGCTTATTGCGGCTGCCTTCTACCTTTTCCTCGATCCACATGAAGATAAAGGTCCACACCGTTTGCGGGCAGGTGTAGCCACACCAGACTCGTCCGAACAAAGTGGTAATAAAGAACAGACCAAAGGCAGAAATAATCAGCATGCCCGAGAGCAGGAAGAAGTCTTTCGGAAAAAAGGTGACCCCGTACAGGTGGAATTCACGCGCCGGTAAATCAAAGTGGATCAGCGGTTGGCCATCCAGGGTCAGCCACACGAACAGAAAATACATGCCCATGAGCAACGTCAGACTGACATTGCGGATCTTCTGGAAAAAGCCTTTGACTTCTTTGACATAGATCTTCTCGCGGCTTGCGTAAAGGTCTACTGTTTCCGGCTTGCTTTTGTTATTGGAGGGCTCGGAGGAGGGGTCAATCTGCTTGACCGGAATGTCATTGCTCATCTGTATCTCCCGAAAGGTGATAATACTGGGAGCGGGCCTCGGAGGGTCTGCTGATCTTCTCAAGCCTGCACCCGCAAGGCGCAGATGCAGGGTTGAGAAGACGTGGCCGGAAATCGTTCCCGGCCGGTCTGACTCAGTTTGACAAGCTATACACGTAGGCAGCCAGGATCTGGATCTGATCGCTGGTCAGGCGACCTTCCTGAGCGGGCATTTCGTTTTGACGACCATGCTCGACCGTCTCACGAATCCACTCGTAGGTAGAGCCGTACAGCCAGATGTTATCGGTCAGGTTGGGCGCGCCCATAGCCGTCATACCTTTACCGTCAGCGCCGTGACAGGCAGCGCAAGCCTGGGCGAACACCTGGGCGCCGGCTTCTGCGGCCTGAGCGTCACGTTCACGATCGCTGTAGCTCAGAACAAAGTTAACCACCTGATCAACCTGTTGAGCGGTCATATTGGGCATGACGCCTTTAGCCGGCATATTGCCCTGACGACCTTTTACCAGGCTGTGCAAAATCTGATCCGGCTCACCGCCCCACAACCAGTCATCATCGGTCAGGTTGGGGAAGCCGACCTGGCCGCGAGCTGCGGTGCCGTGACAAACAGAGCAGTTGTTGGCATACAGGCGCTGACCGATTTTCATGGCATCGCCGTTTTGTGCCAGTTCCGGAACAGGTGTGCTGCCGAACTGTGCGTAGATTTCGCCAAATTTTTCATCAGCGTCTGCTACCTCGGCTTCCCACTGATTGGTCGAGGTCCAGCCCAGCAAGCCCTGGAAGTTGCCCAGGCCTGGGTAAAGTGCCAGATAGCCCAGCCCGAATACGCAGGTCGCGAGGAACATGTAAAACCACCACTTAGGCAGTGGATTATCATATTCTTCAATGCCATCAAAAGAATGGCCCATAGTACGGTCGGTTTCGGTGTCCGTCGTTTGGCTCTTGCGAGTGGCCCAGAGGAGCCAGACACAGCCGAAGATGGTACCGAGCACGATCACACTGATCCAGATGCTCCAGAAGGTACTCATTGTTTCTTCTCCGTTTTGTCCTGTTCGAGAGTACGCTTTGCTACTTCATCGTCATCGTCTGAGAAGGGCAGCTGAGATGCCTCTTCGTTGGCTTTCTTGCGGTGGGCACTGAATGCCCACCAGACGATTCCGAGAAAAACCGCCATGATCACAAGTGAGTGAACGCCGCGTAACTCGTAAATATCCATGGGATTACCGCCTATCCGAAATCACAGTACCCAGCTGCTGCAGGTATGCGACAAGTGCTTCGATTTCAAACTTACCCTCGATATCTGAGGCGGCACTGGCAACTTGCTCGTCGGTGTAGGGAACGCCGAGTGTTTGCAGTGCTTTCATGCGGGCTTCAATACTGTTGTGGCTTACGCGGTCCTCAAACAACCAGGGGAATGCTGGCATGTTGGACTCGGGTACGACGCTGCGAGGATCGTACAGGTGCTGGCGCTGCCAGGCATCGGAGTAACGACCGCCAACGCGGGCCAGGTCAGGACCGGTGCGTTTGGAGCCCCACAGGAACGGACGGTCATAAACGAACTCGCCCGCAACGGAGTAGTGGCCGTAACGCTCGGTTTCCGCCCGGAAAGGCCGGATTTGCTGCGTGTGACACACGTGGCAGCCTTCGCGAATGTAGATGTCCCGGCCTTCCAGTTCGAGAGCCGCGAGAGGCTCAAGCCCCTCAACCGGCTGATTGACATCCTTCTGGAAAAACAGGGGCACTACTTCCGCCAGGAAGCCGCCACTGATGACCACGATGATCAGTACGATCATCAGGCCAAGGTTCTTTTCTACAATTTCGTGTCTCATCTGATCTCTCCCCTTACGCCGCTTGAACTGCAGCGTTGTCCTGCGCTGCGGCTTCTTTCTGGCGTACGGTCATGTAAACGTTGTACGCCATGATCAGCATGCCGCTCAGGAAGATGACACCGCCGATGAAGCGAACAAAGTAGCCCGGATAGGAAGCCTCGAGAGATTCGACGAAGCTGTAGGTCAGCGTGCCGTCTTCGTTGACTGCGCGCCACATCAGGCCCTGCATAATACCGTTGACCCACATCGCAACGATGTAGAGAACCGTACCGACGGTCGCCAACCAGAAGTGCACGTTGATCATGGCGCTGCTGTACATGGCCTGCAGACCCCAAAGTTTGGGAACCAGGTGGTAAATAGCACCGATACTGATCATGGCAACCCAGCCCAGAGCACCGGAGTGAACGTGACCAATGGTCCAGTCAGTATTGTGAGACAACGCGTTCACCGTCTTTATAGACATCATCGGACCTTCGAAGGTAGACATGCCGTAGAAAGACAGTGACACCACCAGGAAGCGCAGAATCGGATCTGTGCGCAGTTTGTGCCATGCGCCAGAGAGGGTCATCATACCGTTGATCATGCCACCCCAGGACGGAGCCAGCAGGATCAGGGACATGACCATGCCTGCAGTCTGCGCCCAGTCAGGCAGGGCTGAGTAGTGCAGATGGTGACCACCGGCCCATACATAAGTGGTGATCAGGGCCCAGAAGTGGACGATGGACAGGCGATAGGAGTAAACCGGACGATTGGCTTGTTTGGGAACGAAGTAATACATCATGCCCAGGAAACCGGCGGTCAGGAAGAAGCCTACGGCGTTGTGACCGTACCACCACTGCATCATGGCGTCGGTGACACCAGCGTATGCCGAGTAGGACTTGAAGGCGGTTGCCGGCATCGCCAGGTTGTTACCGATATGCAGAACTGCAATGGTAATAATGAATGCGCCGTAGAACCAGTTAGCCACATATATGTGGGGCGTGCTGCGCTTCATGATGGTGCCGAAGAATACCAGCGCGTAAGCGACCCAGACAATGGTGATGGCGATGTCGATTGGCCATTCCAGTTCAGCGTACTCTTTGGAAGACGTCAGGCCCAATGGCAGGGTGATGGCGGCAGCCACAATAATGGCTTGCCAGCCCCAGAAGGTGAATGCCGCCAGGCCGTCCGAGAACAGCCGGGCTTGACAGGTCCGCTGAACCACGTAATACGCGGTGGCAAACAGGGCACTACCGCCAAAGCCGAAGATGACGGCGTTGGTATGCAGCGGTCTAAGTCGACCGAAGTGGGTCCAGGGCAGATCGAGGTTGAGGGATGGCCAAACCAGCTGCGCTGCAATCAGCACACCCAGAGCCATGCCTACAATACCCCACACCACTGTCATGATGGCGAATTGTCTCACCACCTTGTAGTTGTATGTCAGGTTTGCATTTACTGTGCTCATAGCCTTACCAATGGGTTTAGGATGGGGAAATATGCGGGGGCAAGTATGGAGAAACCATTAGGCCTTTGCAATGATTCAGGTCAACTCCTGACATTCGTCAAATTGGCCGGAATCGGCAGGTTGGCCAGTAACTTGCACTGTTAATAATAGCTTGGTTAAAGGGGGTTGGAGGTTTCATCCGAGGTCACAATTATACTCTCTCAAAGTAGTGAGGTGAACGATATGAACAGGATTACGACCAATAGCTATGACTGCTCCGCCAAAAGGGTCGTGTTGCTGGCCCACGGAGCCGGTGCTCCGATGGATTCTCCGTTTATGGAGCAGCTGGCCGCAGCGCTTGACCGACAAGGTATAGCCACTGTGCGGTTTGAGTTTCCTTATATGAGCCGTCGCAGGCAAGACGGCAAGAAGCGGCCACCTGACAGGATGCCGGCGTTGCTCAAATCGTTTCGGGAGGAGGTAGGCCGTGTACGACAGGAAACTTCGCCGGATTGCAGAATAATTGTGGCGGGGAAATCCATGGGCGGGCGGGTTGCTTCGATGCTTGCCAGTGAAGATGCAGAAGAGCTTGCCGCGGTGATCTGCTTTGGCTATCCCTTTCACCCGCCAGGCAAGCCCGACCGATGGCGAATTGATCATTTGTCGTCTGTTGGTTGCCCGCTAATGATAGTGCAAGGTACCCGTGACCCTTTTGGTAAGCCCGACGAGATACAATGCCGGGAGGACATTGCAGGCGTTTCCCGTTGGTGTTGGCTCGTTGGCGGCAATCACGATTTTCAGACTCTGGTTAAACAGTCCGAGAAACAAGCGGATCTGATCGAGCGTTCGGCACTGGAATCGCGTCAGTTTCTGGATGATGTTCTGACGCCCTCTTCCGACAGTTCCGGTTGAGCCAGCGTGACGGTATCGCGGCCGGCATCTTTAGATTGATACAGGGCCTTATCGGCTCTTCGAAAGAGGTTCTCCGGCTGTTCTTCTGCATTGAATTCCGCAATCCCCGCGCTGACGGTTAACTGGGTAATGTCTCCGTCGGGTGTGCGAATCTCGGAACTCCTGATGGTATCAAGGATGTTCTGGCACAGTTGCAAGGCGCCATCGCTTTCGGTGCCAGGTAGTAGAAGCGCGAACTCCTCTCCGCCAAAACGAATCGCCACATCCCGAGGGCGTCTGACCTGCTGGTTCAGGCAATCGGCAATGGACTTGAGGCATTGATCACCAAAATCATGGCCCCAAGTGTCGTTGATACGCTTGAAATGATCGGCATCCACCAGGGCGAGTGTCATGGGTTGGCGGGTTCTGCGAGCCTCCAGGCACATCTCCGGCAGAATGCTGTCCATGTGCCGGCGATTATGAAGCCCGGTCAGGGCATCCTTTACGCTGAGTGTGGCCAGTTTCTGGTTGGCCTGCTCGAGTTCCCGCATGGTGTTCCTGAGCTGGGCAGTGCGCTCATGCACTTTCAGTTCGAGTTCGGTGCGTGCCTGATGCTCGACGTCCAGCAGCTTCTGGTTTAGCAGGCGCCATCGCTGCACCAGCGCGTAGTTCAACAGAATGACCTGGCCCCCGATAGCGGCCTGCATCATGACTTCGCGGGCCAGGTAGTCACCCAGATACCCAAAGGCGGCCATGGCATAAGCCAGAGCGCCAACCACCGTGACTATCCAGGCAGCGAGATACCAGGCCGCTGGCTGATACCCCTGTCGCCATCGGGCAGTTGCAATCACCGACAGACTGACGATGACGGTCAAAGCCATCACAGTATTGAGCAGGATGGACTTGCTGTACGGCAGTAAAAACGTCAGCGCTAGAAAACCTGCCGTAGACCACGCCAGCCCTCGCAACACGGATTCGGAGATGGTTTTTGTGCGCACCTCCAGGAACGACCGGCCAAACAGGGCCATTGCCAGTGCACAGAGAGCCAGGGTCAGCGGGATGGAAGAGTTGGCAAGGTCAGTGCTCTCTGGCCAGAAATACTGGTTGGCAAAACCGCCCATGGCAAACAGAAACATCGCCATAGAGCCGATGTAAAAAGCGTTGTAAAAGTAATATCGGGTGCCTGAGCTTAAAAATAATAGCAGGTTGAACATGGCCAGGATTAACAGCGCGCCGTAGAACAGGCCATGAATCAGCGTCAAGTGATTGCTTTCGGCAATTACCTCGCCGGGTGTCATCAACGCCAGGGGCACATTCAGGGCGCCGCTGCTCTGGACCCTTATGGTAATGATTCGGCTTTCGGAGGCGTCAAGGGTGACCGGGAGCAAAAAATACCGGTAATCTATACCCCGCGTGGCAAACGGGTACAGGTCGCCTGTCACCAGGGGCGTTGCCGCTTCTGTCGGGCGACCGTGCGCCCCCGGGTGCTCGTGTTCCTGCCAGAACGTAACTTCATCCAGCAGCGGATAGTTTAGTTTCAGGTACCAGAGACCTTGGTGATCGCCGGTGTTGCGTACCCGTAACTGCACCCAGTACACGGAATCGGTATGGCTGAAAACCAGATCGTGTCCATTGGCTGGCTGCCAGGGCAGATCCGCCTGCAGCTCTTCCGGGGAGACTGCCTGGTGAGCAGGTTCGCCCGGGCGGGCGGTGTAAAAGCACAGGTGATCGGTGATGGCCTGGCGGGCACCCGGGCTTGCGGTATCAAGGGCCGGGCAGAGCTCCGACGCCGCGCTTTGGCCGGGCAAGATGCCGGCGAACGCCAGCACGCCAAGCAACCGCAGGGCAAAGGATCGGAGCGTCATCAACACGGTCTCGCTGAGAATGAAGGCGGAAGTGTAGCTAATGTAAACAAATACTGCTGTTAAACAGATTCAAGTTTCTTGTTCGTCAGTGTGTCCGTTTACTGACGATTGTTGGTGCAAACAGGTGATTAATGCAACAGGTACTGCTGATATGCCGGCCCGGCTTCGAAACCGAGGCGGGCCAGGAAGTGACCGATAAGGCCGCCGCCTTGGGAATGTTTGGCTATTTTCAGCCAGTCCGCAACAGCGGTCTGGTGCGGTTTTCAATAGGGAGCGAGGAAAGCCCTGAGCAGCTGATGAGGCGCCTCTCTCTGGATGAGCTCGTGTTTGTCCGGGACTGGTTTGCCATTCTGGGCGACTGCCAGTTGCCGGCGCAGAATCGGGTCGGCGCCGTGGTGGATTTTCTGCGGAATCAGGGCTGGGATGGTAATCGCTGTGCTCGCATTGAGGTGCGGCTGCCGGAAAACAACAATAACCGTGATCTGGGAAACTTTTCCAGGAAGTGGATGGCTCCGCTCTCAAAAGGTTTACGTGGTGCCGGACAGCTTCGGGACGACGCCAGCGCCGATGCCAGCGCCCGGCTCGAAATTCTGTTGATGGATTTCGAGAGTGCGGTGATCGGTTTCAGTCTGGCCGGCAATCGATCACCCTTTGAGGGAGGGGTGCCCCGGCTCAGGCTATCAGCTTCCGCCCCAAGCCGGTCGGCGTTAAAGCTTGAAGAGGCATGGAAGGTGTTTTTGCCCAAGGAGCGCTGGCTGGATTACTTGGGTGGTGGCAAGAAAGCCGTTGACCTGGGTGCTGCTCCGGGTGGCTGGACGTGGCAGTTGGTCAACCAGGGCATGATGGTGACAGCGGTTGATAACGGGCCGATGCAACCGGAATTGATGGCGAGTGGCCACGTTGAGCATGTCGAGGCAGACGGTTATGCCTGGCGGCCGAAGCGCGCGGTTGACTGGATGGTTTGTGATATTGTCGACAAGCCTCGCCGGACGGCTCGGTTAGTCGTGGACTGGATGGCCGGCAAGCTCTGCCGTTATGCGGTGTTTAACCTGAAGCTGCCCATGAAGAAACGCTATGACGAGTGGCTGATGTGTAGGGAACTGCTGATTGATGGGCTGGAAGAGGCGGGCCTCAATTGCCGGTTAAAGGCCCGCCATCTCTATCATGATCGTGAAGAAATCACCTGTTTTATCGAGCGGTTGGACTGAGCCCGCTGGCTCAGCCGGCCTGGCTCTGCTCGAGCACAGTGATGATCTCGTCCCGGTCCATCATCGGGACCAGTTCGGCCATCAACTCACGTCGTTCACGGGAGTGCAGCCAGCGATTCCAGTCGGCCTCTGACCGCCAATTGGCCAGGGTAAATCGGTGGTTCGAGTCGTGGCTGTCGACCAGTGTTTCGCCGGAAACAAAACCTGGTGTGGCGACGGCCTGTTGCAGTACCTTTCTGGATCTTTCCTCGTAAGCGGATTCCAGTGATTCTGCGATGTGGCGTTCAATTAAAACCCGGATCATGCAATTCGTCCTTTCTTTTCGTTGCTGTAAACAATAATTTAGCACTGGAATCTGTAAATCACGAGAACTGGAGGGTGCTGTTTTGACAGCTTTGGATTTCAACGCAGAATTGGATACCCGGGGGCTGTTCTGCCCGGAGCCTGTCATGATGCTGCACAACCGCATTCATGACGTGCAGGTGGGCGAAGTGCTGCGAGTAATCGCAACCGACCCGTCAACCACCCGGGATATCCCTCGTTTCTGCCAGTTCCTGGGCCATGAGCTGCTTAGTCAGCAAGAGCTCGATGGCGAATACCATTATCTGATCCGTCGTTGTGAAAGCTAAACATGAAGCTCAGCTTTCCTGAGCGACCTTGCCGAGATGATCCAGAAACTGGCGCCGGTTCATTTCACCCAGAACTCTGGCCTCCTTAAGCTCTGCACCGTTATCCCGATAAAACAGAATGGCAGGCGGTCCGAACAATCCCAGATCATTCAAAAGCGCCTGCTGTGCCGGTGTGTTGTCGGTCATATCTATTTGCAGGAGAGTGTAGGGCCCAAGAGCTTGAATTACGTCCTGGTCGCTGAATACATTTCGCTCCATGATTTTACAGGAAATACACCAGTCTGCGTAGAAGTCGAGCATTACCGGCTGCTGACTGGCCTTAGCCTGAGCCAGCATGGCGCGAATCTGCTCGGGGTCTTTCACTTTCTGAAAATCTGCGTGGGCGGGGGCGCCGCCCTGTGTTGAGCTGGCCGAGGCAATAAAGGGTGCCAGCGGGCGCAGCGGATCGTTGGCACCACTGACGGCGCCGGCCAAAAGCGCCAGACCATAGGCGAACATTACCAGGCCCAGCCCCTTACGGGTTCGTTGCCAGCCGGCTTTGGCAACGTCAAACGCTCCGAGCTGAACACCGGCAATGGCGATCAGAAGCCCCCATAGGGTCAGCGCGACCCAGACCGGAATGATCCGCTCGAGTAGCCAGATAGCCACGGCTAGCAGCATCACCCCGTAGAAGTGTTTGACGGTGGTCATCCAGTGCCCTGAGGTCGGTAACAGTTTGCGGCCGCCCACGGCAACCAGCATCAACGGAACCCCCATGCCCAGACCCAGCGCCAGCAGGGCGACCCCGCCAATCACGGCATCCTGGGTGGTGGAAATGTACAGTAGGCTGCCTGCCAGAGGCGCCGACACGCACGGGGACACAATTAGCGCAGACAACGAGCCAATGCCGAAAATGCTGACAACACGGGTACCGGTCAGCTTCTGGCTGGCATCATTGAGGGATTCGCGGATGAACCGCGGCAACTGGATCTCGAACAGATCAAACATGGACAACGCGAACAGTACGAACAGGGTGGCGAAGACGCCCAGCACCCAGGGCGACTGAAGTTGCGCCTGAAGGTTGAAGCTAGCCCCAAGCAGGCCGGTCAGCACGCCCGCGGCGGCGTAGGTGAGCGCCATCCCCAGCACGTAGCTCCCGGAAAGTAGCAGTGCGTGCCCGGTAGAACGGGTGTTATGGCCGGATACCATGGTGGAAATGATCGGCACCATCGGTAACACGCAGGGGGTGAATGTCAATCCCAGGCCGAGCAGAAAGAACAGGCCAGCAATCATCCAGATCGATTGGCTGGACAGGAAGCCGGCCAATCCTGTGGCGGTCGACGTATTGGTTGACGACGCCGGTGTGCTGGCGCTTGTATTGCCGCTTTCCGTTGCGGGTGGTGAGGCGCTCTGACCCTGACCCTGACCGGGGTAATACAGTACGTTCTGGGTCTGGGGTGGGTAGCACAGGCCGGCGTTTGCGCAGCCCTGATAGCTGACTTGCAATTCCGCTTCCCGAACACCGTCGGGCAGATTGACGGCGACTCGGGCTTCGACGGGTTCAAAAAACACCATCATTTCACCGAAGAATTCGTCTTCGGTCAGCGTGCCCGGCAATGAGAACTCAGGGTCTCCGAGAGTAACGCCCTCGGTCACTGCAGAGACCTGTATCCGGCTTTTATAAAGATAGTGTTCTGGCGCAATATCCCAGGACAACACTACGGCACCGTTGTCTTCTGTGCGGTGGCTGAACGGCAGCGCTTCATCAACGGGCAGAAAATCGCTGTTCCCACTTCCGAAAAATGAGCTTCCAGAGCTGCCAAAAGCGGAGGCAGGGGCAGGTGTCATGGCAATCAGCAGCGCCATGAAGACCAGAGTATTGATGAACAGTCGACGGAATAAAACGGGGAAGTCCGGGAAAGCTGTCATGAATCCTTCGTTATCCTGAGTTGCAGAATTAAGACGGAGTCTCTGGTTAACTCCTGAGTGACTACGCTGCCTGTGGACACAGAAGCCGCAGCAAAGTTCCCTCTGGTATTGCCAGCCTTAAAGTCGCACAATAGCCAACCGATGAATCACAATCCAGACGATCTTATCATGCTGTTCAATGACCTGTTCCGGGAATCGTTTCGGACAATCCTGGTCAGGGGCAATAGCGAACCGGAATATCTGCCTGTCAGCGAGCCCGATGGCGTCGCCAAGATTGTTTTTGCCCACGGATTCTATGCCAGCGCCCTCCATGAAATAGCCCACTGGTGCATAGCGGGTGAGCAGCGGCGCACACTGCACGACTACGGATACTGGTATTGTCCGGATGGCCGAAGCCTTGAACAGCAGCACGCTTTTGAGCAAGTGGAAGTCAAACCTCAGGCGATTGAATGGCTTTTTTCCCTTGCCGCAGGCTCACGATTTCACATCAGTGTGGACAATCTCGCGGGCAGTGGGGCGGCCGATGAAGAGTCTTTCCGTCGCCAGGTTTGCGATCTGAGTGCCCGTTTTCTGGCCATAGGCCTGCCGCCCAGGGCCCAGCAATTTTTCGATTTACTGACAACTTTCTACGGAACCGCCGATCGCATTCGGGATGTCTGGTATCAAGACCGGACACGTGTATTGCAGGCGGATCCCGAATATGACCAATCAAGGATAACTGAACCTCTATGACATCTGACCCAAAGCACGCCGGCGATTTACGATTCAGTGATCTCAATCTGGACCAACGCCTGCTGGATGCCATCTCCAAAATCGGATTTGAATACTGTACGCCCATTCAGGCAGAAACTTTGCCCTGGACTCTGGCCTGCGAAGACCTGATCGGTCAGGCACAGACTGGTACGGGCAAAACTGCCGCCTTCCTGATCACGGCTATCCAGACATTACTGGAGACGCCAATCGATGAGAAAGATCGGTTTGCCTCCGAGCCCCGTGTACTGGCCCTGGCGCCGACCCGCGAGCTGGCCATGCAGATCGCCAAAGACGCGGAACAGCTTTGCCAATACACTGGCCATAACGTAGTGACGGTGGTGGGCGGTATGAATTACGACCAGCAGCGTGAGCAACTCCAGAACGAGGTTGTCGACATCCTGGTAGCAACGCCGGGCCGTCTGATTGATTTTCTGGGATCTCAGGACGTGTTCCTGGATCAGATCGACATCCTGATTCTTGATGAAGCTGATCGCATGCTCGACATGGGTTTCATTCCGGACGTCAAACGCATCATCCGCAAATGTACAGTGAAAGAAGAGCGCCAGACTCTGCTGTTCAGCGCCACTTTCAATCAGGACGTGCTGAATCTGGCGTCCATGTGGACCTGTAACGCCGAGTTTGTGGAAATTGAACCAGAGCAGAAAACCGCGGAGCGAGTCGAGCAAACCGTGTACCTGGTGTCAGACGATGCCAAGCTGCCGGTGCTGGTCAATTACCTCAAGCGCCCTGAGGTGGAAAAGGCGATTGTGTTTGCCAACCGGCGGGACCAATGCCGGGATCTGGAAGAAGATTTGAAAAACCAGGGCGTGAAAGTGTCTCTGATGTCTGGCGAAATCGCGCAGAACAAGCGTCTGAAAACTCTGGATCAATTCAAGAAAGGTGAGATTCAGGTGCTGGTGGCAACCGACGTCGCCGGTCGGGGTATCCACGTCAACGGTGTTACCCACGTGTTCAACTACAATTTGCCCGAGAACGCAGAAGACTACGTGCACCGGATCGGTCGAACCGGTCGGGCGGGCGAGACTGGCGTGTCGGTAAGCTTTGCCGGTGAGGACGATTCCTTTTTGTTGCCGGCAATCGAATCCTATATCAGCCAAAAGCTCAAGACGGGAATCCCGGAAGAAGAGCTGATGGCTCCGATGGATAATGCACCGATTACCCGCAAGCGCGGTGGTCGCCGGCCGCAAAGTGGCCGCAGCCCGGCTGGCCGTGGTCAACGCCCTAGGCGCAATTGATAGAGCGGCTGGAGAGCAGGTTATGTTGATCGTTGCAGATGAGAATATTCCCTTATTGGATGCCTTCTTCGGGGAGGTTGGCGAAATCCGTCGTGTCACCGGCAGAACGCTCACCCGTGAGCAGGTGGCCGATGCGGATATTCTGTTGGTTCGCTCGGTTACCCGGGTTAACCGTGAACTGCTTGAAGGTAGCCGTGTCCGTTTTGTCGGGACAGCGACCATCGGTACGGATCATATCGATCTTGCTTGGCTCAAGGCTCAGGGCATTCGCTTTGCCGCCGCGCCAGGCTGCAATGCCAGCAGCGTGACCGAATATGTGTTGTCGGTGATTTCGTTATTTGCCGAGCGCCGAGGCCTCGATGACTGGACGGCCCTGAGCGTTGGCATTGTCGGCGTTGGCAATGTCGGCGGCGAACTGGCCCAGGTGCTTGATCGTCTCGGCTTTAAAGTGCACCTGTGCGATCCGCCGCGGGAAGAGCGTGAGGCTGATCTGGATCAGACCTTTGTCAGCCTGGAAGATGCTCTGGACTGTGATGTGGTCACGTTGCACACGCCACTCACTCGGAATCAGCCCCACGCCACCCATCACCTGTTGTCAGAGCAACATCTGGCGACGATAGGCGCCGATCAGCTGTTGATCAATTCGGGTCGGGGTGAAGTAATTGATTCGACCGCGTTGCTGCACCGCCTGGAGCAGCCGGATGCGCCGCTGGTCGCGTTGGACGTTTGGGAGCAGGAGCCCGCTATCAATCCGGGACTGGTCGAGAAAACGTGGCTGGCGACACCGCACATTGCCGGGTATAGCCTGGAAGGCAAGATGCAGGGCACTGAGATGGTCTATCAGGCCATGTGTCAGTTTATGGGGCTGCCGGTGCGCAAGAAAGCCGGGCAGTTCCTGCCAGAGCCGGCGTTGAGTAAAATCTCCTTCACCAGCGCTGCCGAAGAAGATGTGGCAGTTCGTACCGCACTCCTTGCCTGCTACGATCCCAGGCGAGACGATGCACGGCTCCGGTTGACCCTGCAAGGTAACTCCACTGAGCGGGCGGCAGAATTCGATAGGCTTCGGCGTGATTACCCGGTGCGTAGAGAGTGTTCCAGCTTGAAGATTCAGCTCAAAGGCACCAGTAAGTCGCTTCAGGACAGCTTCCGGGCCATGGGCTTCAAGTTGAAGATCTGAGTGGGGCCGGGTTTTAAAACGAGAAAAGGGGCGCTGCGTGCGCCCCTTTTCAGTATTTGAACGTGATGAGTCGCGGCATCAGACCCTGGCGTTCTGCAAGGCTGCGATCCGGTCTTCCAGTGGCGGATGGGTCATAAACAATGCTGACAGACCCGAGCGGGCGCCGCGGTTGATGCCAAACGCCTGAAGCGTGTCAGGCATCTGGTCGGGCACCTCGCTTTCCTGCTTCAGACGCGCCAGAGCACTGATCATGGCGCCGGTACCCGCCAGCTGGGCGCCAGCAATGTCGGCCCGGAATTCACGGCGCCGAGAGAACCAGAACACAATAGTGCTGGCCAGAATGCCGAGCACTATTTCAGCGACGATACTGACCACGAAAAAAGCGATACCGTGGCCGCTTTCATTCTTGAATACCACCCGATCCACGAACGAGCCGATCACCCGTGATGCGAAAATCACAAAGGTGTTCACCACGCCCTGAATCAGCGCCAGAGTGATCATGTCGCCGTTTGCCACGTGGCCGATCTCGTGGCCGAGTACTGCCTTGATCTCATCCTTGTTGAAGCGGTGCAGCAGCCCCTCACTGACCGCAACCAGCGAGTTGTTCTTGTTCCAGCCGGTGGCAAACGCGTTGGACTGGGAGGCGGGAAAGATGGCCACTTCCGGCATACCGATCCCGGCCTGCTTTGCCAGTACGGCAACGGTATCAACCAGCCAGCGTTCGGCGGGCGTTCTTGGCGAATCAATTACTCGGGCTTTGGTGCTCCACTTGGCCATGGGTTTGGAGATCAGTAGAGAGATAATCGCGCCAGCAAAGCCAAACACCGCGGCGAAGGCGAGTAGCGACCCATAGTTAATGCCCTGTTGGGCCAAATAGCTATCGACGCCGAGCAAGCGCAAAGTAAAACTTGCGACCAGAATAACGGCCAGGTTGGTGGCCAGAAACAACAATATCCGCATAGTTTATTCCCGAGTTAACGTTCGCTTTTCAGACCGATAATGGTGGTGCGGGTTCACCGCTTCAAGAGATTTACTTTGATTTAATGAACGCTGCCAAAGCCGGTATCGGTGAAGAACGTGGACTGCACCGCAAGGCTGATTCTGCTCGAGCTGCCGCTCCTGAGAGCCGATCGTAGAAGATAGACGTAGGTGGACAGATCGTTCTGTACCGACAGCGGCAGGCCCGGCTCGGACAGCGGTTCACTCAACTCTCTGACCAGTGCCATCGGTGCGGGCGCGCTGAGCCGGACAAAGGCATCACGGGTCAGTACGGCCTGATCCAGCGCTTCCTGGCGGATGGTGTCGACATGACGCAGCAGACCTTCTTCGGACAGCCACAGCAGGGTGCCAAAACACGCCATGTGGCGCTTGCTGTGCAGGCCGAATTCGTCAGTCTCATCCGGCCCGGCTATGTCTTCGACAAACAGGTTGATCCGTCTCGGGAAGGCGGAATACAGCTGAATTAGTGCGATCGCAACGTCCTTGTAAAACTCTTCGACGTGGATATCGGCCATATCTGCTCCGGTTACTGGCGGTAATGCTCGAGGAAGTTGCCGAGACGGGTCATGGCGTCGGCGAGGGTATCTTCCCGGGGCAGGAACACCACCCGAAGATGCTGTTTGTCGTCAATGTTAAAGGCGGAACCCTGTACCAGCAGGATTTTTTCCTGCAACAACAGGTCCAGCACCAGTTTTTCGTCGTTGACCACGGGAAAGTGTTTCGGGTCGAGCCTTGGGAACAGATACAGGGCGCCCTGAGGTTTTACGCAACTGACCCCGGGAATGTCGTTGAGCATCCGCCAGGCGGTTTCTCGCTGCTCGAACAAACGGCCACCGGGCGCCACGAGGTCGTTAATGGACTGATAGCCACCAAGTGATGTCTGAATCGCCAGTTGCGCTGGTACGTTGGCGCACAGGCGCATGTTGGAGAGCATCTCGATGCCTTCGATCAGGTCTCTGGCACGGTGCTTGGCGCCACTGATAATCATCCAGCCTGAACGATAACCCGCCGCCCGGTAGTTTTTGGACAAGCCGTTGTAGGTAAAAAATAATACGTCATCAGCGAGCGAGGCCGTGGAGGTGTGCTGGGTGCCGTCGTACAGAATCTTGTCGTAGATTTCATCCGACAGGATCATCAGGTTATGTTGCCTGGCCAGCTCGATAACCTGGTGTAGAAGCTCTACTGAATAGACCGCCCCGGTCGGGTTGTTGGGGTTGATCAGTACAATGGCCCGGGTGCGACCGGTGATCTTCTTTTTGATGTCGTCGATGTCCGGGAACCAGTTCTGCTGCTCATCGCAGCGGTAATGCACCGGTTTACCGCTCGACAAGGTGACGGCAGCTGTCCACAGCGGGTAATCCGGCGCTGGAATGAGCACTTCGTCACCGGTGTTCAGCATCGCCTGCATAGACATCACGATCAGTTCGCTGACACCGTTGCCAAGGAAAATGTCGTCAATGTCGACTTTAGCGATGCCGCGTTGCTGGCAATAGTGCATCACTGCCTTACGGGCCGAGAACAGTCCCTTGGATTCAACGTAGCCCTGGGCCTGATGCATGTTATAGATGACGTCTTGCTGAATTTCCTCCGGAACGTCCAGTTCAAAGGCCGCCGGATTGCCGATGTTCAGTTTCAATACCCGATGGCCTTCTTCTTCCAGGCGACGGGCCTCACGCAGAACCACGCCACGAATTTCATAACATACGTTGTCGAGCTTGGCGGATTTGAAGTAGTTCTGCATGGGTTACTGGCGTCCTTAACAAACGGTCGGAAACGGGTTCCGGTGATCGGAAGCGTTCTATTCTAGCGGAGGGATGGCCCGGGGCAACAGGGGCAAATGTGTGGAATTGTGGCCAAAACCGGATAGTTTGCGGAGGTTTTTTGAAGTGAACTCTCGAGACTGGCCGGAAATGCGCCACAGACAGTCTGGTTTTGAGCAATTTAATTGTGCACAATGTGAATCCATTGATGAACATGAGAGGGAGTCTGTGTATGTCAGGTGAATCAATTTATGAATTCAGTGCCCGCGATATCAAGGGTAATGACACGCCTATGGCGGAGTATCAGGGCAAAGTCTTGTTGATCGTCAATACTGCGTCAAAATGCGGTTTCACACCCCAGTTTGAAGGTTTGCAGGCGCTTCGCGACCAGCTGGGCGACAAAGGTTTTGAGGTGCTGGGTTTTCCCTGCAACCAATTCATGAATCAGGACCCGGGTAACGACGATGCCATCAGTCAGTTCTGTTCACTCAACTACGGCGTCAACTTTCCGATGTTCGCCAAGGTTGAGGTTAACGGTGACGGCACTCATCCGTTATTTCGTTTCCTGAAAAAAGAAGCGAAAGGATTGATGGGGTCAGAGAAAGTGAAGTGGAATTTTACCAAGTTTCTGGTCAACCGTGATGGCCAGGTCGTTCGTCGTTACGCGCCAACGGCCAAACCAGCAGATATTCGCGCAGACATAGAGAAACTGCTCTGAGATGGTTCAGCAAGATCCTGCACTGGCCCTGGATAACCAGATCTGTTTTGCACTTTATGCGCTGAACCGGGCAGTCACCGCTCGCTATCGTCCTTTGCTGGCGGAACTGGAGCTGACTTACCCGCAGTACCTGGTCATGCTGGTGCTCTGGGAACACGGCGGTGATGGCGAGCCGGCCCGGGTATCGGATGTTGGTGCTCGTTTACGGCTGGATAGCGGCACTCTGACACCTCTATTGAAACGCCTGCAAGCACGAGGCTTGCTGACCCGGCAGCGGCAGGCCAATGATGAGAGAGTCGTGCGCCTGGTGTTGACCGAGGCGGGCTGGCAATTACGCACGTTGGCCCGTCAGGTGCCCGGTCGTCTGATCTGCGGCCTGGACGTGGAGCCGCAACGACTGATTGCCCTCAAGCAGGAGCTCAGGAGTTTGCTGGTGACTCTGGAGAACTCGGAGCCCAGCGCCTGATCACTGCCTTGAGCTCATCGCGTTTGTAGGGCTTGGTGATGTAATCGTTCATGCCCGAAGCCAGACAATCCTCACGATCTCCCTGCATGACGTTGGCGGTGACAGCAATCACCGGAATGTTTTGCCACTCTGGATTGAGCCGTATGGCCCGGGTCGCCTCGTAGCCGTCCATGACCGGCATCTGGCAGTCCATGAGAACCAGATCGTAGTGGCGCTTTTGCAGGGCTTCGAGAGCACGCTGACCGTTTTCGGCATGATCCACCCGGTGGCCCAGTTTTTTCAGCAGACTGCTGGCAACCAGTTGGTTGACCTGGTTGTCCTCTACCAGTAGGAGAGACAGCGGCTGAGGAGCGTCGGAGACGTCAACCGACTGATCCGGCAGCGCGATGTTGTCGTTGGTTTGCAATCCTGCCGCGGAGCATAGGCATTGGTACAGATCTGTTTGTCTGAGCGGCAGCGGCAAGACATATTGCCCGGGTTGATTGCTGGTGACGGTTGCCGAGGTGTCAGCCAGTACCACCCCCAGACCACTCCAGCCATCGGCAAAGGCTCTGGATTCAACGTCTCCCGGTTCGGCCGCCATTAGCAAAATGCCCTCTGGGTGTCGGCTGGCACTTCGTACCGGAATCGCCCAGGCCCGGAGTTGTGACTCCAGGGCCAGGCGGTGGGGGTGCTGCGCAGGTATCGCCATGGCCACGCCGGCCTTACGCAGTTTGGTGGCAGTTTTCTCTGGAAGCGCCGGGTTGGCGGGCTCCTTGACCGGAAGCGGCAAGGTAACAGTGAAGTGGGTACCTGAGCCTTCGCTGGAATCCACCAGGATCTGCCCGTGCATCCGCTCCACCAACTGACGGCAAAGCGTCAGCCCCAGGCCAGTACCGCCATAAAGCCGGGTGGTATCGGAATCGGCCTGGGAGAACGGGGAGAAAATCCGATGCAGGCCATTCTGCGACATGCCAATACCGGTATCGATGACCTCCAGGCGCAGGCTGCCGCCTGAGTAAGACGTGCGCACCAGAACACTGCCGTCATCGGTAAATTTGATGGCGTTGCTGAGCAGGTTGTTCAGAATCTGCCGGGTGCGTGTTGGGTCTCCGAGAAATTGCTCTGGCAACATCGGGTCGGTTTCATTAACCAGATGAATATGTTTGCGCCGAGCCTGCTGGGCATGAAGTGTGGCGCACACTTCAACCAGGCTGCGCATGCTGAATGGAATGTTCTCCAGGCTCAGCTTGCCTGCCTCGACTTTGGAGATGTCAAGAATGTCATTCAGCAGCTCCAGCAGGCTTTCACCGGCGTTCAGGGCAATCTCCAACTGATTTCGCTGAACAGCGTCGCGCTCGCTCTCAAGCGCCAGGCCCAGCATCCCCAGTACGCCATTAAGAGGGGTGCGGATTTCGTGGCTCATGCTGGCCAGGAAGTTTGCTCTGGCCCGGGCTCGGCGCACAGCATCTTCTTTGGCCCGCACCAGCGCCCGATTACCCCGTTGCAGCGCCAGGTTTTTATCGGAAATCTCCCGGGTCCGGTCTTCGACTTCCTGTTCCAGCTGGCCGGAATAGTTTTTCATGGCACTTTCGGCAGCTCTCAGCTGGGCCACGCTGCCTTCCATGCTTTCCAGGTGCTGGTTGATGATGCCTACCATGGTGCCGATCTCATCAAAGCGATGATTGGGCGGCACTGGCAGGCGTATCTTTTCAGGGGTGCTGGCCCTGACTTTGCTCAAGGCCTCGATGACATTAAGCATCGGACGGGTCAGCACAAAGTAGAAGATTGTCAGCAAAGCGACAGATAGAACCAGACTTTTGAGCAGTCCGATCAGGAGGGTGTTGGCGGCGCGCTGAATGAATTGCCAGCCGTAATGCCAGGTGTCTATGGTCACCACAAGCTGCCCCAGTGGCAGCTCCTGCAGTTGCGGTACCCGGAGTTCTGAGCTGAACACGCGGCTGGCGCCGAACAGCAGATCGCTGGTCCAGCGGTATGAAGAGATTGGGCTGCTCTCGCTGGCGGCCGACATGGTCTGGCCATCACTGTCCAGAATCCTGGCATCGACGGTAGCTGGGTGTTTGAGCAGGCCATCCAGCAGCTCATCCGCAAGTCGCACATCGATGTTGTAAGCGATCTGGGACGCCGGGCTGTTACTGATTTCAATCAACGCCAGAATGTCGCGCTCCATGGCGTTTCTGGCGGAAAAATAGTCGAGGGTAATCTGGATCATGTTCAAAGCCAGGCCAAGGACCATTGCCACCAGCACGGTATCGCGGGTCAGGCGGTAAGACAGTCGTTTGCCGAAACTCTTAAACACGGTGCATGGTCATCCCTGTGCCCGATTAGTTGGTAAAGGTGTGAACCTCAATCGTCGTAATCAGCTTTCTTCTTCCAGGAACCATCATCTTGCAGGAAGTTGTCCCACTCCCGGTCCAGTGTTTCGTGGCTTTCGGGATCGGTTTTGCCCTCGACAATGCTCGCTTCAAGCTCCTTGATGCGGGTCCGGAAGCTTTTGACCGCTTTCATGGCTAATGGATTGTCTTTCGACTTGCCCAGCTCCATGCTGGCCAGGTGGTAGGCATGGATGGCTTTGCGGATCTGGTTCTGTCGGATATGGTCGCGAGCTTGAAATACGTGCAGGTCGGCGTGGGTTTTATGGACCAGAAACAGCACGTATTTGAGGTTTTTCTTGGCAGTGTTCGTGTCAATTCGGCCGGCCTTGTGCAATGCCTCAATCATTTTGAACAGGTTTTGCAGCAGCTCTTTGATGTAGGTTGCTTTCTCGGGAGAGTCAATCTTGACCGGGGGGCGGTGGTCGGTATTGTCCAGCACCTGCTTTTTGGTCTGTTTGACCGCCTCGAGCCATTTGCTGACCGGTTGATCTGATTTCAGCATGATGAGCTCGTTGCAGGTGTCTTCCATGCGTTTGAGCAGCAACAACTTGAGGTCAGCGGTCAGGTACTGCCCGGGGATTTCCGTCAGCAGCCGATAGGCCCGGTTGTAGAGATCTTCCCGGGCGGTCATTTTGCGAACCCGTTCGATCCGGGCTTTTTCGCGCATCTGGCTGATAACAATGATGATCAGCGAGATGGTGACGATCGCCGCAAGCAGCAGCACGATGGTGGTTGCGTCCATGGTGTCGGTATTGGCTCCGGAATTCAGTGAACGGACGGCCTGCAGGCCCGTCTCGCATTGTTGATGTTAGGTGGTAACGCGCTGAAAGCCTAGCAGAATTCTGGCCATTCGTCCGTTTCTGCTTGTAAGTTGAACAAACAGGGCATTTATTTAATGAATTATCGGTTTGCTGTATATTATGGCAATGAATGAGTTGGTCGGGTAGCCCGTGGCCAAGTAACGATTTGAACGGAGCACCAAATGGATATTTCCCGGGTTGATCTCAATTTGCTGGTGTATCTTGACGTCTTGTTACGCGAGCGAAATGTGACCAAAGCGGCAAATCATCTCGGCATCACCCAGCCGGCTATGAGTAACGGTTTGCGCCGGTTACGGGATCTATTTGGTGACCCGATACTGGTGCGCACCAGTGAGGGTATGACCGCGACTGAACGAGCCCGTGAGCTGCAACCGTTGGTGCGAGGCATTCTCTCCGATATTGAACAGGCGGTGCAGGAAAAGACGCCGTTCGCAGCGCAGGAAAGCCAACGAGTGTTTCGTATCATGGCCAGCGATTATGCCGAATCTTGTCTGATGCCGCGGGTGCTCCGTCGTATTCGTCAGGAGGCGCCCCATGTCACGCTTGATGTGCTTACCCCCAGTGATGTGAGCTTTCTGGACGTGGAGCAGGGCAGGCTGGACATGGCCATCAACCGGTTTGACAAGATCCCACAGTCGTTCCATCAGAAAACCCTGTGGACCGAGTACTTCGCCTGCCTGATGAATGCCCGCAATCCTGTCCTGAGCGAGCCGTTTACTCTGGATACTTATCTGGATGCCAGTCATATCTGGGTCAGCAAAACCGGCTTTGGTGTGGGCGTGGGGGTGAATCCCAAGGATGTGCAGCGCCTGGGTTGGGTCGATGAGGCATTGGGTCGCATGGGTCGTAAACGCCAGATTTCCGTGTTTACCCGGCATTATCAGGTGGCCATGTTGTTGGCCGAACAGCATGACCTGATTGCCACCTTGCCCTCGAGAGCGGCCTGGCTTCAGAAGGAAAACGCCAATCTGGTGGTGAAAGTGCCGCCCTTTGAAATTCCGCCGTTTGAACTGAAAATGGCCTGGAGTCCCCTGTTACAACATAACTCGGACCATCAGTGGTTGAGGAAACTGATTGCGGAAGTGGCGGAAGAAGTCGATGAAGAATTTGCGCCCTTCGGCGCCCAGTTTGAATCACCCCAAGTGTCTCTGGGCCAGCAGTCAGATCGGTAGTTCCCGTAGTTCCAGTGAGGGCCGGGCAGCGTCCCACATACGCTGGAACGCTTCCGCCTTGACCCTTACTCGCCCGCCTGCCGAAAAATTGGCGAAGCCTTCGGGCTTGCTGAAATCGTGCCGACAGAGAATACCTTCCCGGTCTGTCAGCAAAAACGGCTGATCTTCTATCGGGTAGTCCCGGTTTACCAGCCTCAGTTCAATGCGACTGGTCAGCCGGCGCATCAGTTCAACCAGCTGGTGTCGTCTCTGCACCAGCGGCTTGTCATCGTGGATCAGCAATCTTACATCACTTAACCGGTGCCGGCGGGCCACTGCTGAAATCAGTTCTCGCAGTTGGTGGCGGTCATAGAGGTCATGATCTAAAAACCGGTCATACAGCCAGAGCCGCTGCCCGGCCTGGCCGACCAGTGAGTCCATCAGGCCGAGCATGGGTGCCTCGTGATCAAACAGCCAGCTTTCAGTGTCTGCACCAAGAATCAGTGGTTGTGACCGCTTGATGGTAGCCTGATTGGCCAATGCCGGTGCCAGACAGCGCATGTCCAGGTGAGGAATGCCGGCATCGTTGTAGGGGGCTGAACAGATGTGGAAACCGCAGCGTTGGTAGAAGCCTGTAGCGTGTTTCTGGGCCGATAGCCGTAGCTCCTGAAAACGCCCGGCGGATTCGGTCAGCAGGTGACGCAACAGTGCTTCGCCAATACCTTTGCCCCGGTACTCGGGAAGTACGGCCATCCGGCCGATGTAACCGGTTTCCTCCAGAGTTGAGAACAGGCGGGCGGTGGCAACGGGCGCATTGTGACGATCGACCACCAGGTAGTGGTCAGCGATTTCATCGGTATCATCCCACTCCAGTTCTGGCGGCACTTTCTGTTCATCAACGAACACCCGTTGGCGGATGTTACGGATCGAGTCGGGTGCCAGTTGCCAGCTGTATTTGCGGAATCTTGGTGTCATGGCTTACTCGAAGTAGACCGAGCCCTGGTTGTAAAAGGTGGTCAGCAGGCCGAGCAGGGCGCCATCACCGGCGAATTCGGCCAATGCTGCCATATCAATGCGGGCGCCGGCACACAGCAAGGGGGCCAGCGGTTGCGCATCGCCTTTGAGCAAATATTGCTCGCCGTCGACAAACAGGGCGGTTTCATTGTCCAGTTCGTGATAGGCAAAACGGGAGCCTTCATTCCAGCGCAGCTGCTCACCGGCACGGATGGCTTCGGCAAGATCTGCGGCCGCGGCCGGCTCATCGGCGGGTACCACGATGTCCAGACTCTTGGGCGCCGTCGCGAACTGGCCAAACCACAGGGCCAGGTTGCGGCGGTCGCCGAGTTGTTCTCGAATCACACTGTCGAGGCGATCAATCACGTGCGGTGCGATGGTGCCGGGATTGTCCTGAACTTTCAGGTCCGGGTCGTTCAAATGCTCGGCGGCTGTCGCCTGATGGCTCAGATAATCGGTGAAGCCGGTCAGCAGGTCATCCAGAGTGGGTGCCCGGAAGCCGACGGAGAGCGTGATGCAGTCATCTTCGGCAATGCCGTGGTGACCAATACCCGGGGGCAGGTACAACATGTCGCCAGGCGCCAGGGTTACGGTTTCTTCGCCGTCCCAGCTGCTGAGGATACGCAGGGGTGTGCCGTCTACCCGAGGCGAGGTGTGGTCACAATGGCCGCCGAAGGTCCAGCGCCGGTGGCCCTGGGCCTGCAGCAGAAAGACATCGTACATGTCGTAATGGGGGCCAACGCTGCCGCCTTTGGGCGCGTAACTGGCCATGATGTCGTCAAGGCGCCAGTTCGGGATAAAGCGGAATTGCTCCAGCAGGTCGGCAATTTCGGGTACCCAGTGGTCCAGGCCCTGCACCAGCAGGGTCCAGTCCTGTTCCGGCAGTTCGCTGAAGCGCTCCGGGGTAAACGGCCCATTGTGCAACTGCCAGGGTTTGCCGGCGTCATCTTCAATGACGATGCGGGATTCCACCGCTTCTTCGCAGGCCAGGCCTGCCAGTTCGTCCGGACTGACCGGGCATTGAAAGCCCGGAAATGCCTGGCGGATGACCAGAGGTTTCTTCTGCCAGTAGTCGCGCAGAAATTCAGACGCTGTCAGCCCGCCCAGCATATCCATGGTGTTGCTCCGGTTCAGATGTTGCCGGCCTGTTCGACGGCGTTGCCAATGTAGGTGTCTGGCGTCAGAGCACGCAGTTCGGCTTTTGCGTGTTCCGGAATCTCCAGAGTTTCCACGAAATTCTTGATGACTTCGGGTGTCATTGCCTTGCCGCGGGTCAAGTCCTTGAGTTTTTCATAGGGCTTTTCGATGTTGTAACGGCGCATCACGGTCTGGATTGGCTCGGCCAGTACTTCCCAGGCGTTGTTCAGGTCGTCATTCAGACGTGCCGGATTGATTTCCAGCTTGCTCAGACCTTTCAGGGTGGCCTCGTAGGCGATCAGGCTGTGGGCAAAGCCGACCCCGAGGTTGCGCAGTACGGTGGAGTCGGTCAGGTCACGTTGCCAGCGGGAGATCGGCAGCTTGGCAGACAGGTGGCCGAAGATGGCGTTGGCGATGCCCAGGTTGCCTTCGGAGTTTTCGAAGTCGATGGGATTGACCTTGTGGGGCATGGTGGAGGAGCCGATCTCGCCCGCCACGGTTTTCTGTTTGAAGTAGCCCAGTGAGATGTAGCCCCAGATATCCCGGTCAAGATCGATCAGGATGGTGTTGAAACGGGCCACGGCGTCGTACAGCTCGGCGATGTAGTCGTGCGGCTCAATCTGGGTGGTGTACGGGTTACAGTCCAGGCCCAGGCTTTCGATGAACTCTTTGGCGTTGAGCGCCCAATCGATCTGCGGGTAAGCCGACAGGTGGGCATTGTAGTTGCCAACCGCGCCGTTGATCTTGCCCATCAGCTCAACCGCTTTGATCTGCTTGATCTGGCGGCGCAGGCGGTAAACCACATTGGCCAGCTCTTTGCCCACGGTGGTCGGGGAGGCGGTCTGGCCGTGGGTGCGCGAGAGCATGGGTTGTTCGGCGTGGGTTTTGGCCAGCTCGGCCAGTTTGTCCACCACCTTGTCCATCCCCGGCAGCAGGCCGTGGTCCAGGCCTTCGCGAAGCATCAGGGCGTGGGACAGGTTGTTGATGTCTTCAGAGGTGCAGGCGAAGTGCACGAATTCGGTGACGGCGTGCAATTCCGGCACCTGGGCGATCTTCTCTTTGATCAGGTACTCAACCGCTTTGACGTCGTGGTTGGTGGTGCGTTCGATTTCTTTGATGCGCTCGGCGTCGGCCAGGCTGAACTCGCTGACCATCTTGTCGAGAAAGCCATTGGCTTCGGCGGAAAACGCCGGCACTTCGGAAATGGCCGGGTGCTGGGCCAGCTTCTGCAACCAGCGCACTTCGACGGTTACCCGATTACGGATCAGGCCATATTCACTGAAGATACTGCGAAATACGCTGACTTTGCTGCCGTAGCGTCCATCGACCGGGGAAATAGCGGTCAGGGCGGTGAGTTCCATCGAAAACCTCTCAGTTCATCAAAGAATCGGACAAAAATTAGGGGCTGTATGATACACCAGCGCGCTGTCTGAATCAGCGCAACAGCTCGCGGGCGTGGTGAATCACTTTCTTGCGGGAGAAAATCAGCTGCCAGCGGTGGCCGCCACTTTGTCGCCAGAGCACCGCCGAACGTATGCCGGCAAGCAGCAAAGCGCGGACTTTTGCGGCGTTTTCTTCCTGTTGCAGCACCTGCGGATTGCCACTGACCTGAATGCGCAGACGAAAGGTGCTGATGGTGTCGCCGTAGATCGACGCCAGATTGCTGATCAGATTACTGTGGATATAGCCAAAATGGCTGGCGGTGTGACGGGCCTGGTCGATGCGGCTGCCGATCACCTCCAGCATGTCCGAGTTGCGCTTGAGCTTGGATTCCAGTTGAATCAGGTTCAGCACGTAGCGCAGTATTTCGACGTCCTGGGGCCGGCTTTGTTGTGCCAGTGAGGTTGACAGGGCGTCCAGACCTTCCCGGATATCGGAAAGCTCACCACCGTAGACATCGAGCGTTGACGCCGGGTCGGTGGCGAATAGTGAGCGGATGCAGGTTTCCAGGCTTTCTTCGTTGCACGAGCCGTTATGGGCAATCTGTCGAACCAGGGACGCGGCCTGGAACAGGCCGGCCAGAGCGATGGTCTGGTCATGCAGTGAGCGGCTCATAACTCGGTTCCTGCGGTGTCGGGCTGGCAGAGACGCTCAGGCAGGGTCTCATCATCGCGCCAGGTCTGTTCTATGACGCCACCGCCGAGGCACACCTCGCCGGTGTAAAACACCACAGACTGGCCAGGTGTCACCGCCCGTTGAGCCTCGTCGAACACGACTTTCACGCCGCCATTAATGACGGTGACCTGGCAATCCTGGTCCGGCTGACGGTAGCGGGTTTTCGCTTTGCAGGGGAACTGTTGCGCCGGTGGCTCACCGGCAATCCAGTCGATGGGGCCAGACACCAGACCACGGGAGAGTAGCAACGGGTGATGCTTGCCCTGTACCGCAATCAATACGTTGCGGCTCAGGTCTTTCTCGGCCACGTACCAAGGCTCATCGCCAAATTCTGCGAGACCACCAATGCCTAGACCCTGGCGCTGGCCAATGGTGTGGTACATCAGGCCCTGATGTTTACCGATCACTTTGCCATCCGGGGTTTCAATGTTGCCGGGCTGGGCTGGCAGGTACTGTTTCAGAAAGTCGGTAAACTTGCGCTCGCCGATGAAACAGATGCCGGTGGAATCTTTTTTGTCGTGGGTAATGAAACCCTGGGCCTCGGCAATGCGACGCACCTCGGGTTTTTCCAATTCACCAACCGGAAACAAGGTGCGGGCGATGCGGTCACCGGAGACGGCGTGCAGGAAGTAGCTTTGATCCTTGTTTGGGTCTAGCCCTTTCAGCAGCTCGGCCTTGCCACTGCCGTCATTCAGCGGGCGCTGGCGGGTGTAGTGGCCGGTGGCGATGTAATCAGCGCCTAACGTAACGGCGTAATCCAGAAAGGCCCGGAACTTCACTTCCTTGTTGCACAAAATGTCTGGGTTGGGGGTGCGCCCGGCGCTGTACTCCGACAGAAAGTGCTCGAACACCCGGTCCCAGTACTCGGCGGCAAAGCTGGCGGTGTGCAGCCTGATGCCGATGGCATCGGCCACAGCCTGGGCATCGGCCAGGTCGGTCATGGCGGTGCAGTATTCGGTGCCGTCGTCCTCATCCCAGTTCTTCATGAACAGGCCTTCCACCTGGTAGCCCTGGTCTTTGAGCAACCAGGCGGCAACCGAGGAGTCCACACCGCCGGACATACCAACGATGACATGGGTGTTCTGATTAGCTTTTGTGTCAGGATTCTGGGTCATGTGCCTTCTGGTAACCGGTTAAAAACGGCGATTTTATCACCTTGCGCTGGTTACGTCTGTCCATCGATCACAACATCCAGAGGGAATTGCCGACCACTTCGGTAATCCTCGATACATTGCAGTACCAAGGGGCTGCGCAGTTTGCTGCCAAGATCGCGCACTTCATCCAGGGTCAGCCAGTGTGGGGCGATGATGCCAATATCCAGCTTTGAGGTAACTTGGCGCAGGGGTATGGCGGCGTAGCAGAAACGGTAATAGGTGGCACCGTTGGCAGGTGCCTGGTAGGTGTAGACGCCCAGAAAATAGGAAGGCTCTACTTCCCAGCCGGTTTCCTCCAGGGTTTCACGACGCACGGCATCGAGAATGGCTTCGTCTTCTTCGATGTGCCCGGCCGGTTGGTTGAACACCACCTTGCCATTACTGATTTCCTCCACCAGCAGGAACCGGCCCTGATCATCTTCGGCGATAACCGCCACAGTGGCGTGAGGTTTCCAGGTCATGGTTGCTTGGGTCTCCTGTTGGCTTTTCGGGAGTGGGTTTTGGTGCGACCGGACCTTGCAACCCCGGGTTGCGGACTGTCGGGCAGGTTCACCTGATTGAGCGTGAACTCACCAGGCAGGAGATTGTCCAGCGTCCAGCCGCCGACCCGGTAACGTATCAGTCTCAGGGTAGGGTAGCCCATGGCGGCTGTCATTCTGCGCACCTGACGATTACGGCCTTCGGTGATGGTGAGTTCCAGCCAGCTGGTGGGTATCGATTCCCGGTACCGCACTGGCGGGGTGCGTGGCCAGACGGTCGGCTGAGCCATTCGGTGCGCTTTGGCCGGTCGGGTGAGGCCGTCTTTCAGCTTCACGCCGTTGCAGAGTTGTTCGATAGCAGAGTCAGGAATCTCACCCTCAACCTGAACCCAGTAAGTTTTGGGTATTTTGTTTTGAGGTGAGGCAATTCTGTGTTGCAGAGACCCGCAATCCGTCAGCAGCAGCAACCCTTCCGAATCGTAATCCAGCCGTCCGGCCGGATAAAAACCAGGCTTGTTGATCCATTCGGCCAGGGTCACCCGGCGATTCTGGGGTCGGTCGTCAGTGAATTGGCTCAAAACCTGAAACGGTTTGTTGAAAAGTATCAGTTCCGCCATTCACGGGGTCCTGTCTGACGAGTTCTCGGGAGAAGCAAGCCTAGCGGATTCGATTCCGTGAAAAAAGCACAATAGAGCTGAATCTGCCGGCAGAGCCGGCAGAAAAGCCTGAGTTGTCAAAGCTATGTGTCAGCCGCTAACTGCCCGTGGCGGATAACCGTCGCGACAGGGCCTCTCTTCGTCGGCGTCTTTAGTAGTTCGCTGCGCGCCGATTTCTGAGGTCGGTTTTGTCACCGACTCGTCCGGGACGATGTTGACGGCGTGAACGCCTTTATCGCCGGGTTTTTTCTCAAAGGTGACTGCTTGGCCAGCCTTCAGTGTCTTGTAGCCTTCCATTTGCACCGAAGAAAAATGGGCAAACAGGTCATCACTGCAGCCTTCCTCGATGATGAAGCCGTATCCCTTGGCGTTATTGAACCACTTGACCTTGCCTTTTGGCATGATGAACTCCCCTGTTCCTTGTGTGTCACGCTTATTATTTGAGTCGCTACGTCCGGTCGCGGTTGTTTCGTGCCGGGCCCGGTGCGTCACGGCATGTAAATTTGTCGCTTTGCGTTACATACCGGTTGCATGGATTTACATTATTTTACAATGCCTGTTAACTGTCGACCAAACATGGGCTTGAGTCAAGAGTTACGGGTGGTCGAATGAGTGGTTCAACAAGGTCTGGAAGCGGTATCATGGTCGTATTGTTAAATAAAGCACGCTCGATTCGGTCTTTCTCTTGAAAACCGGGTGTCGGGCAACCACATTTAGTCAGGAAACCGAATAAAGCGGTAAACAGAATCATGCGGACAATTGAGAATTCTCTACTAGTATTCAATCAGGGGGAGGACGAACAGCCCGGGCGCCAGGACGGTGTCAGTGTTGCGCCCGAGAAGCCAGCTCTGCAGCGCCCGGCCCGATACCGGGTTGTGCTCCTGAATGACGATTACACCCCCATGGATTTCGTGGTGGATGTGTTGATGACGTTCTTCGCTATGAACGAAGAGAAGGCGACGCAGGTGATGCTGCTCGTCCATACGCAAGGAAAAGCCGTATGTGGGGTATATACCCGTGACATCGCGGAAACAAAGGCAGCCCAGGTGAATCAGTATTCTTCGGAATGTGAACACCCGCTCCTTTGCGAGATTGAACGTGCGGACTGATAGAAGGCGGGGTAGCCCATGCTGAGCAAAGATCTTGAAATTACGTTGAATACGGCCTTCAAAAATGCCCGGGACAAGCGTCATGAATTCATGACCGTTGAGCATTTATTGCTGGCTCTTCTCGACAACGAATCGGCAGTGGGCGTCCTGAAAGCCTGTGGCGCAGACCTGAAGCGGCTCGAAGATGAGCTGGTTGAGTTTGTGGATTCCACCACACCCTTGATCCCCAGTACCGACAGTGAACGTGAGACCCAGCCAACTCTGGGATTTCAACGTGTATTGCAGCGCGCTGTGTTTCACGTGCAATCCTCTGGCAAAAAAGAGGTGACCGGTGCCAATGTGCTGGTAGCCATTTTCAGCGAGCAGGAAAGCCAAGCGGTTTACGTTCTGAAAAAACAGAGCATTGCCCGGATCGACGTGGTCAACTTTGTCTCTCACGGCATCTCCCGTGTGCAGGGTGTTGAAGACCAGGACGGTGCTGATCACGCGGCTCATGAAGAAGCCGGTGAGGAGGGTTCTCCCTCTCGCCCACTGGAAAGCTATGCGACTAATCTCAACGAGCAGGCCCGGCAGGGCAGGATCGATCCGCTGATTGGTCGTGAACTCGAAGTGGAGCGCGTGGTGCAGATCCTGGTTCGCCGGCGCAAGAACAATCCGCTTCTGGTTGGTGAAGCCGGCGTGGGTAAAACCGCGATTGCCGAAGGTCTGGCCAAGCGTATCGTCGATGGCGTGGTGCCTGACATTATCTCGGATGCTGTGGTGTATTCGCTGGACATGGGTGCCTTGCTTGCTGGCACCAAGTACCGGGGGGACTTCGAGAAGCGGCTGAAAGGCCTGCTCAGTGATCTGAAAAAGCAGGATCATGCCATTCTGTTTATTGACGAGATTCACACCATTATCGGTGCCGGCTCGGCTTCCGGCGGAGTCATGGACGCCTCGAACCTGCTGAAGCCGATGCTGAGTTCCGGTGAGCTAAGGTGCATTGGCTCGACAACGTTCCAGGAATTCCGGGGCATTTTCGAAAAGGACAGCGCGCTGGCACGACGTTTCCAGAAGATTGATGTGAATGAGCCAAGCGTTGAGGACACCTATCAGATTCTGAAAGGTCTCAAACCGAGCTTCGAAAAACATCATGATCTGAAGTACACCGACCAGGCTTTGCGGGTGGCTGCCGAACTGGCGGACCGTTACATTACCGATCGGCACCTGCCGGACAAAGCAATTGATGTCATTGACGAAGCTGGCGCAAGGCAGCGTCTGCAGCCGGAAGACAAACGCAAGAAGATGGTCGACGTGACTGACATCGAAGATATTGTGGCCAGTATCGCCCGGATTCCGCCGAAAAACGTCTCCACCAGTGACAAAGATCTGCTTCGCAACCTGGAGCGGGACCTCAAGATGGTGGTGTTTGGCCAGGATCCGGCCATCGAGTCTTTGGCGACGGCCATCAAGCTGGCCCGAGCCGGCCTGAAAGCGCCAGAGAAGCCCGAAGGTGCCTTCCTGTTTGCCGGTCCTACCGGTGTCGGTAAAACCGAAGTGACCAAGCAGCTGGCGAAGGTGCTGGGCATAGAGTTGGTGCGCTTCGACATGTCAGAATACATGGAGCGACACACGGTATCCCGTCTGATTGGTGCGCCCCCGGGGTATGTGGGGTATGACCAGGGCGGTCTGCTGACCGAGTCCGTCAACAAGCATCCGCATTGCGTGTTGCTGCTGGACGAGATCGAGAAGGCGCATCCGGAAGTCTTTAACCTGCTGTTGCAGGTGATGGACCACGGAACCCTGACCGACAACAACGGCCGCAAGGCGGACTTCCGTCACGTGATCCTGGTGATGACTACCAACGCGGGTGCCGAGAGCATGGCGCGCCGGTCGATCGGTTTCAGTGAACAGGATCATAGCAGTGACGGCATGGAGGTGATCAGCAAAACCTTCACGCCGGAGTTCCGTAACCGTATCGATGGCATCATTCAGTTCGCTGATTTGCAGAAGTCCACCATTACCCACGTGGTGGACAAGTTCCTGACCGAACTGCAGGCGCAACTGGACGAGAAACATGTGGTACTGCACGTGGACGAGGCGGCGAAATCCTGGCTGGCCGAGAAGGGCTATGATGTGACCATGGGTGCCAGGCCGATGGCACGTCTGATTCAGGACAAGATCAAGCGGCCATTGGCTGAGCAAATTCTGTTCGGCAGGCTGGCAGAGAAAGGTGGTGATGTCTTTATCCAGCTGAAAGACGACGAGCTGGTGTTTGACTATGAGGACGAGCCCGCCGAAGCGGTGTGATCTGGCCGCTTGCCCGTGCTTCACAAAACCGCTGTCGGTCCCGACAGCGGTTTTTTTTGGCCTGTTGGCCGAATTTGGCTTGCCAATCAGGCCGCAGCGTCAATCCAATTCAGGAGTACTTCTGTCAGTTTTAGGCACTAAGTTCGCGGTGGTTGTCCGCGCTCGCCAAGAATAATGATAAGGAAGCAAACCTGATGAAGACGTTCGGTCAAATCCCGCTCACGCTAATATTTATTACAGGCCTGTTTTTTCTGACGTTGCGTCCAGCCCTGGCGGCGCCAGAGAGAAAACAGTTCTGTGTTTTTGATGTGGCCGGTGCCAATGGATTTGTCTATCAGTTGCTCCGGGATTATCAGCGCGGTGCGATCGGCGCGGGCGTGTCACTGGCGATGCAGCCATACAGTGATGAGGATCTGGCGGTCCGCGATTTCCGGCAGGGGCGTTGTGATCTGGTGGCATTGACCGATATGGGGGTGAGAAACTTCAATGATTTTACCGGCTCTATCAGTGCCATCGGGGCGGTGCCGTATTACGAAGATCTCCGGGTGTTGCTGTACGGTTTGGCAAGCCCCCGAATTGCGAGGCACCTGAGCCAGGATGGTTATGAGGTGCTTGGCGTTGCGCCCATGGGTGCAGCCTACCTGTTTGTGAATGACCGTGACATTAACCATGTTGCTGCACTCACAGATAAACGGATCACGGTTTTTGAGGGACACCACGATGCTCGTCACATGGTGGAGTTTGTCGGTGCTAAACCGGTGGCGGCAACCATTTCGAGCTTTGCCCGTCTGTTTAACTCAGGACAGGCGGATATCAGCTACGCGCCTGCCGCCGCCTGGGAAGTGCTTGAAATGTTTCGGGGTGCAGGTGATCGGGGCGGCATTATAAGGTACCCGGTTGGGCAGGTGACGGTTCAGTTGGTGGCACGGGAAGGAGAATTCAGCCCGGAATTTGTGCGCGATTCCCGAAAGCTGATGGCCCGGTTGTACCCGGATGCGATAAGGGTCATTCGGCAATTTGAGGATCGTATCCCCGCAGAGCGTTGGGTCGACATTGCGCCAGAGGCTATGCGGGAATATCAGGAGATGCTGAGGCAGGTACGCATTGATCTGCTGTCTGACAAAGGCCAGGAAACCCCGCTGGCGGCGGCGGTCTATCACGAAGACATGATGACCATATTGCGCAAGATCCGTTGCTACACCAACCCGGGTGCCGAAGAGTGTTCCGATCAGAACCGGGAGTGAGTCAAGGCGAAACAAAAAAGCCCTGCGATATGCAGGGCTTTTCAGATGTCACTTGGCATTAACGGGCGCGATAAACGATGCGGCCCTTGCTCAGGTCGTAAGGCGTCAATTCTACCTTGACCTTGTCGCCGGTCAGGATGCGGATGTAATTCTTACGCATTTTTCCTGAGATGTGCGCGGTCACAACGTGGCCGTTGGACAGCTCAACACGGAACATAGTGTTTGGAAGGGTGTCTAGAATAACGCCTTCCATTTCAATGACATCTGATTTCGCCATTCAGTAAAAACCTCGTTCGGAATACTTTTCGGTGATTTTAAATTGCGCAATTCTGCCTGATTTCTTAACGTTTGGCAAAATTCAGTCGATTTATAGCTCTCGCCAATGGCCGTCCCGCAATGCTTCGATGGGTTTGAATCGGGTTTTATAGTTCATTTTACGGCATTCCTTGATCCAGTAGCCCAGATAAAGATGGGGTAATTCCCGCCGCTTCGCTTCCTCAATTTGCCAGAGCACCGCGAAGGTGCCCAGGCTCCGGAGTTCAAGCTCCGGGGCAAAAATGGTGTAGATCGCAGATAAGCCGTCGTCCAGAAAATCCACTGCCGCCAGGGCCACCAGCTCGTCGTTCAGCGACATTTCCAGAAACCAGGACTCGGTTGAGCCCTCGACCAGAAACGACATGAACTGCTCCTTCGAGGGCGGATACATATCACCATCCTGGTGCCGCTCCTCGATATAGTGCGCATACAGTCGATAATAACGCTCACTGAACGACGCCGGCACCAGTTTACAGGTAATGTCCTCATTCTTGCGCAACACTCTGCGCTGGTTACGGTCCGGCTGAAACTGGTCCACTTTCAGCCGGACCGGAATGCAGGCATCGCATTGTTCGCAATGAGGGCGGTAATAGTGTGACCCGCTGCGGCGAAAGCCCAATGCTGTTAACTGGCTGTAGAGCTTTTTGTCGATGTGAGCCCTGGGATCCACAAACATGGTCGTCGCTTCCTGCTCTGGCAGATAGCTGCAGTCATGGGGAGGCGTGGCAAAGAAAACGAGTGTTCTGAGATTGCTCATTTACGCCTCCGGCCTGGGCCATTGCCAGGTGAATGTCCAGTCTGGCTGATCCGCCTTACGATCCACACATGCTCTGAGTATAGATAAAAATTCTGCGCGTGGAATTGTCCGGGCGCCCATGCTCATCAGATGACTGCTTTCCACCTGACAATCCATCAACTGGTAGCCCCAGTCGGCCAATTGGCGGGCCAGGTGTACCATCAAAACTTTGGATGCGTTGGTCTCCAGGGAAAACATGGATTCGCCAAAAAAACATCGCCCCAGCGCGACTCCGTACATGCCGCCGGCCAGTTCACCCTGCCGGTTCCAGACTTCGATAGAGTGAGCGTCAACCTGGCGATGCAGCCGGGTGTAGGCGGCCATCATCTCGTCGGTAATCCAGGTGCCCTCGGCCCGGGTGGTGGCGCACAGGCGGATGATCCGGCTGAAGCACTGATCGGCCGTGACCTGAAAACGTTGTTGATTCAGGGTGCGCCGAAGGCTGCGGGAGATGTGAATGTCGTCCGGCAACAGCACGCACCTGGGGTCGGGAGACCACCAAAGGATCGGCTGATCATCGCTGAACCAGGGGAAGATGCCGTTACGGTAAGCCAGCCGTAGGCGTTCTGACGACAAATCGCCACCCACGGCCAAAAGACCGTCCGGGTCCTCCAAAGCTTCGTCGGCAGGCGGGAACCAGAGCTGGTCCGGGTCCAGCCAGGGTAGCGAGGTCATTGTGCTCCTGTCCGGGTCAGTCTTGCTGATCCAGGAACTTTTCAGCGTCCAGGGCTGCCATGCAGCCAAAGCCGGCAGAGGTGACTGCCTGGCGATAGACGTGGTCGGCAACATCACCGGCGGCAAAGACGCCCGGAATGCTGGTTTGTGTGGCCATGCCCGTAAGGCCGGACTGAATGCGAATGTAGCCGTTGTCCATGTCGAGCTGGCCTTCAAACAGGCTGGTGTTTGGTTTATGGCCAATGGCGATGAACACGCCGGCGAGATTCATATCCCGGGTGCTGCCGTCTTCCGTGCTCTTGATGCGCATGCCGGTGACACCGGTGCCATCACCCAGAACCTCGTCCAGAGTGTGATTCCAGATAATGTTGACGTTGCCGTTCTTGGCTTTTTCGAACAGTTTGTCCTGCAGGATTTTTTCAGAGCGCAGTTTGTCGCGACGGTGAACCAGCGTTACTTCGTCGGCAATGTTAGACAGGTACAGCGCTTCCTCAACAGCGGTATTACCGCCACCAATCACCGCAACTTTCTGTTTACGGTAGAAGAAACCGTCACAGGTGGCACAGGCGGAGACGCCCTGGCCCTTGAACTTCTCTTCCGAGTCCAGCCCCAGATACATGGCCGAGGCACCGGTCGCGATGATCAGGGCATCGCAGGTGTACTCGCCGCTGTCACCCTTGAGACGGAACGGGCGGCTGCTCAGGTCAGTTTCGTTAATGGTGTCGTAAACAATCGAGGTCTCAAAGCGTTCCGCGTGCTTCTGCATACGCTGCATCAGTTCAGGGCCCTGAACGCCGTCGTTGTCACCTGGCCAGTTATCGACGTCGGTCGTGGTCGTGAGCTGTCCGCCGACCTCAATTCCGGTAATCAGTGTCGGGTTCAGGTTGGCGCGGGCTGCATACACCGCAGCAGTATAGCCAGCCGGGCCGGAGCCAAGAATGATCAGTCGGGAGTGTCGGGTTTCGCTCATGGAGTTCTCGCTGGTGTTTGAAAGATCTGGTGAGTTAAATGAGGCCGCCGCTGGATTATTCAAGTACCGAGACGGTGGCTAGCAGCTGTCGCACCCGTTCCTTGCTCTTGCCGGATTCACCCTGTTCCAGCCGGTGCTCGGCGACGGAGGGGAAAACTGCTTGTATGTCGTCTGGCAGTACGTGGTTGCGCCCGGCCATCAGCGCCCAGGCTTTTGAGGCCCTGAGCAGGCCAATACCGGCTCGAGGTGACAGGCCATAAAGCAGTCCGGGCATACGCCGGCTCTGCTCAAGCAGTCGTTGCAGATAATCCAGCAGGGCAGGGCTGGCGGAAATGTCGTCGACAGCGGCTTGCAGGGCGACCAGTTGGTCGTGAGGCAGAATAGCCTGCAGCCGATCCGTTAACGCCCGTCGGTCTTCGCCTTCGAGCAGTTCCCGCTCCGCTTTCGGGTCCGGATAGCCCAGGCGCAGGCGCATTAGAAACCGGTCGAGCTGGGATTCGGGCAGCGGAAAGGTGCCGCCCTGTTCGATCGGGTTCTGGGTGGCAATCACAAAGAACGGTGAGGGCAGTGGCCGGGTTTCGCCCTCAATGGACACCTGACGCTCTTCCATGGCCTCAAGCAGCGCACTTTGGGTGCGTGGTGAGGCGCGATTGATCTCGTCGGCCAGCACCACCTGAGCGAAGATTGGGCCCGGGTGAAATACCAGGCTGCCGGCCTGTTTATCGTACATGGAGTAGCCCAGGACGTCGGCCGGCAACAGATCGTTGGTAAATTGGATACGCTGATAGCTCAGACCCATAATCTTGGCAAGGGCGTGGGACAGGGTGGTTTTGCCCATGCCGGGGATGTCTTCAATCAGCAAGTGGCCACGAGCAAGCAGTCCACACAGCGCCAGTCGTACCTGGGTATCCTTGCCGAGCAAAATTTTATTGAGCTCGGTAACAACGCTGTCCATTTTCTGTTTCATACAGGCCTCAGTCCCGTACCCGTTTCAGGATGTCACCGTAAGCATCAATGCGGCGATCCCGGAGATACGGCCAGATGCGGCGAACGGATTCAGTACGGTTGCGGTCGAGCGTTGCGGTGAGGATGCATTCGCTGTGATCATCGGCTCGGGCCAGGAATTCACCTTGAGGGCCGCAGATGAAGCTGTTGCCCCAAAACCGAATGCCGTCGCTGTGGCCAGACGGGTCTGGCTCTGAGCCCACCCGGTTGGGTGCGATCACCGGCAAATTGTTGGCAATGGCATGGCCCCGCTGCACTGTTACCCAAGCTTCAAGCTGGCGGGCCTGCTCTTCAGGCTCATCGGTGATGTCCCAGCCGATGGCCGTAGGGTAGATCAGCAGTTCGGCTCCGGCTAAAGCCATCAGGCGAGCGGCTTCCGGATACCATTGGTCCCAGCAGACCAGCACGCCAAGCTTGCCGATGGACGTGTTGATGGGGGTAAAGCCGCTACGGCCATCGTTGAATCGGGCATCGCCGGGCGTAAAATAGAATTTTTCGTAAAAGCCGGGGTCATCCGGAATGTGCATCTTGCGGTAGATGCCGGCCAGGCTGCCGTCGCTGTCAAACACCACCGACGTGTTGTGATACACACCGTTCATCCGGCGCTCGAAAATCGAACCGACCAGCACAATGTTCAGTTCGTTCGCCAGTGCCGACAAGCGGTTACTGGTCGGGCCAGGGATGGGTTCGGCCAACTCGAACACGGCAGTATCTTCGGTCTGGCAGAAATACAGGGTGGCGTGTAACTCCTGGAGAACAATCAGCTGAGCGCCACCGGTTGCGGCTTCGCGAATGAGCATTTCCGAGGCGGCCAGACTGGCGGATTTATCTGCGCTGCATTTTTGCTGAATCGCGGCGATGTTGATCTGATGGGTTCGCGGTTTCTTGCTCATAGAGTGACGACTCCTGCGGGAATCTGCATGGTGACGCAATGGAGGCTGCCGTGCTGGTAGATCAGCGGCCGGCAGTTGATCGGTACGATTTCCCGGTCCGGGAAAATGTCAGCCATGATCCGAATGGCGTCCTGATCCTGTGGCACGTTGTACACAGGTAACAAAACGGCGCCGTTAATGATCAGAAAGTTGGCATAGGTGGCGGGCAGCCGTTCGCCGTCTTCATCGTAAATGGCGTCTGGCCACGGCAGGGCCGTGAGCTTGTAAGGGTTGCCGTTTTTCTGGCGGAATTCCTGAAGCTCCTCTTCCATGGCCGCCAGGGCGCTGTAATGTTCATCGGCAACCTCCGGGCAGGTGACGTAGCAGATGTGGTCATGGGCGCAGAATCGGGCCAGGGTGTCGATATGGCTGTCGGTGTCATCGCCGGCCAGGTAACCGTGGTTCAGCCAGAGAATGCGATCGGCACCGAGAATTTCCGAGAGCAGTTGTTCTATGGCAGCACGGTCGATGGAGGGATTGCGAGAGGGGGTCAGCATGCACTCGCTGGTGGTCAGGACGGTGCCGGCACCGTCAGACTCTATGGAGCCGCCCTCAAGCACGAAGTCGATTGATTGCAACGGGTGTTTACCGAATACCCCGGCGTTAGCCAAATGCTGATTCAGGGCGTTGTCCTTTTCCCAGGGAAACTTGCCGCCCCAGGCGTTGAAGCTGAAATCCAGCACGGCAAGGCCGTCATCGGTGTTCACCGTGATTGGGCCATGATCCCGTGCCCAGGTGTCGTTGGCCGGCGCCGGAACCGTGACGACCCGGCCCGGCAGGCCATTGGCCTCGGCGTAGTCATTCAACTCCCGCCCCAGATCCTGCAGACGGGCGACAAACTCACAGCTGATCAGCAGGTGCTCGAACCGAAGCACATGCCGGGCAATGGTCATAAACACCGGCTCGACATCGGCCATGATCCGGGCCCAGTCGGTACCGGGGTGTGGCCAGGTCAACATTACTGCGCTCTGGGGTGCCCACTCCGCAGGCAACACTCGCTTGGAAGTCACTGTATTCGTCACCTTAGTTCGCAAAAGTCGCCATTCTATCTGACCATTGCGATAACGTCAGGCCATGAATAGAGAAAATTGAGCCCTCCAAAGGGCTGTCAGCGGTTTCGTCTGACCACGGAGTGCAGTACCCGGTTGTGTTCGAAATAAACGATAAAGTCCGGATAGTGCCACTGGCTGATCGGCGGCTCACCAATCGGCCCTTTCATGTCTTGTGGCGCACCCCAGCGATTACGAACCGATTCCTGGGTCATGCCGGTGGCCGGCAGGCTGATCTGGCTGCGATCAGCCTGGGTGCCGACCGGAACCGTCAGCTGTTCAGCTTGAGCGTGGCTTATCACGCCGGCGGAAATCAGGGATGTCAGGGCAATCGCGGCGAGCAGTGTTCGCTTGTTCTTCATTGGGTTCTCCATTAATGCTGGTTCCCCGCGAGACGGCTCGCAGGATATGGATAAAACGTAATATCCCGAAAAAACGAGTAAAAGTCAGTGCTTTTTGCAAGTTTACTCTTTTTGTCGTTGCCGAATTTGCCAGCGCATCACATGGCGGGCTATTTGTTGGCGATCGTTGTTTTCCAGCTTCACAAACGCGGAGTGAACCCGCGCTCCGCCCCATTCGTCAGGCTCTGTGCCGAGGACTTCGGCAATCGCTTGTGGCTGGTAGAGTTCAGGTGGTAGTGTCATCCGCACCGCGATCCGGTCGCCTTTACGCCAGGCTGGAGTGTTACTGGTAAAAGACAGTCCGCCCTCGCTCAGGGTCACATCCTGCCAGTCTTCCGGTTGCAACGGATTTTGCTCAAAGGCGATAATGCGCGCCAGCGTGTCGAGCTTGCTGTTCATCGATTTGAACAGTCCGGTCAACAATCGGTCGCGTTCAGCAAGGCTGGCAAGGTGCGCTTTGACGTCCTGATCGAACCGGCGAAATTCGGCCTTGAGGCTTTCCAGCGGAGTACCATTGAATGGATCCTGATGGCCGTCTTCAGAATCTTGAGAGAGCCGGCGGATTTCAAGGCCAATATGGTCCTCAATCCGAAAATATTCTCTACGGTCGGCTTTGGATTCCGTGTTCGGGGGCATAGTGCGCGAGCCTGGCATTCTGTCTCCGCTGGGCTGAATTTTTATTGATAGTGAACAGTTTAGCAGTTTCCCGGGGGCGAGTAAGTGGCCCGGGGTATCAAACCACGACAGACCCGAAGGTAGCGACAGGCACCTCCTCATGTTCAGACCCTTATCGTTCTATATTGGCTTGCGATACACCGCAGCCAAGCGGCGTAATCACTTTATATCCTTTATATCCCTGACCTCCATGCTCGGGCTGATGCTCGGGGTGGCTGTGCTGATCATCGTGCTGTCGGTGATGAATGGTTTTGACCGGGAGTTGAAGCAGCGCATCCTCGGTATGGTGCCGCACGCCACCATTCAGAGTGCATCCGGTCCGCTGGAAGACTGGCAAGAAGTGGACCGCCGTGTGCAGGAGCATCCTCGTGTTCTGGCGGCGGCACCGTTTATTCAGGGTCAGGGCATGGTGACCGGCGGCGGCGATGTCCGGGGTGTGATGCTCAGTGGCATCCTTCCGGAGGAGGAAGCCACCGTGTCAATCATCGATAACCATTTTATCGAAGGCGGTCTCGATCAGCTGAAATCCGGTGAATTCGGCATCATTATTGGCCGGTTGATGGCGTCCAGTCTGCGTTTGCAGGTAGGGGACAAGCTGACCGTGGTCTTGCCGGAAGCCTCGGTGACCCCGGCGGGCGTGTTGCCCAGACTCAAGCGATTTACGGTAAAAGGCATCTTCAGTGTCGGCGCCGAACTGGACGGTAACTATGCCTTGATTCATATGGACGACGCCGCACGGCTGATGCGCACCGGTGGTAAGGCTGAAGGTGTCCGCCTGCTGGTGGATGACCTGTTTGCCGCACCCCGGGTGGTCAACCAGGTGGCGCAGGAACTGGGTGGGCGGTTTTATGTTTCTGACTGGACGCGTACCCACGGCAACCTGTTCCAGGCAATACGCATGGAGAAAACCATGATCGGGCTGCTACTGATGTTCATCGTGGCAGTGGCGGCGTTCAATATCGTATCCACTCTGGTGATGGTAGTGACTGATAAAACAGCAGACATTGCGATTCTCCGCACCATGGGCGCCACGCCGGGCCGGGTCATGCGAATTTTCATCATCCAGGGCGCGGTAATCGGGGTATTTGGTACCTTGATGGGAACAGCGTTGGGTATTCTCGGCGCGTTGAACATCAGCGCCTTCATCGCCTGGCTTGAGAATCTGATGGGGCATCAGTTCCTGAGTGCGGATGTCTATTTTATCAGCTACCTGCCGTCCCAGCTGCAATGGAGTGATGTGGCGGTGATCAGCAGTGCCGGACTGGTCCTGAGCTTGCTGGCGACCATCTACCCGGCGTGGCGGGCGTCAAGAATCGAACCGGCGGAGGCATTGCGTTATGAGTAACACAGAACTGAGCGCGGGCAAGCCACTGGTGATCGACTGCCGTCAGGTTACCCGAACCTATTCCGAAGGGCCGGAAGTCCTGACCATTTTCTCCGACATTTCCCTGGAAGTGACTGCCGGCGAAACCGTGGCCATTGTGGGTAGCAGTGGTGCAGGCAAGACTACGCTGCTGAATCTGTTGGGCGGTCTGGATCGACCGTCTTCTGGTCTGATCCACATTTGTGGCGAGGATATCCACCGGTTATCAGAGGCCGGTCGTGCCCGATTCCGTAACGGACACCTTGGATTCGTGTACCAGTTCCATCATCTTCTGCCGGAATTTTCAGCTCTTGAGAATGTGATGATGCCCTGTGCACTGGGTGGCCAGCCTCTGGCGATCGCCAAGGCCAAAGCTGAGTCGCTACTGGTGCGGGTCGGCCTTGGTGAACGTTTAAGGCACAAACCGTCGGAGCTGTCGGGCGGTGAGCGCCAGCGAGTCGCTATAGCCCGGGCCCTGGTTAACGAGCCCGATTGCGTGTTGATGGACGAACCCACTGGCAATCTGGATGAACACACGGGTGAGGGTATCAGGGCGCTGATCGAGGAACTCCGAGACCAGTCGGGCATTGCCTTTGTGATGGTTACCCACGATATGAAAATGGCCCGTAGCCTGGGCAGAGTACTTCGGCTTGAGCAGGGGCGGCTGGTTCAGGAAGCCTGATTGCGGGCTTGTCTGCGCGCTTTCTTGAGGGCCTTTCTGGCATGACGGCGAACTTGCCAGTCGGTGCGGATTTTGCGCCGCCAGAGAAACTGAATCACCAGGTAGGCGGTGCAGCCAGCCATGGTAGCGACCACGAGTGAACCAACGTAAAGCGGCACGCCAATGTCCACCAGGCGACCGCTCAACCAGGACCAGGATAACTGAAACTCAAAGGCCAGCACCGGCCGGTCGAGTATCCAGGCACCTACTTTATAGTTGAAATAAAACATCGGTGGCATGGTCAGCGGATTGCTGATCCAGACCAGAGCTACGGACAGTGGCAGGTTGGCATTGATCCAGATTGCCATGAAGGCCGCAGCGGCCATCTGGAACGGCATGGGAACAAAGCCGAGGAAAATGCCAATCAGGAAGGCGCGAGACACGCTGTGACGATTGATGTGCCAGAGGTTCGGTTCATGAAGGATATCGCCCAGAAAGTGCAACGATTCAATCGATCGCACTTTTTCCGGGGTTGGCAGATAACGCTTCATGAACTTCTTGGGCATCGGAAGTTCGGCCTGTTGCTTCGCAATGAATATTATCCGGCACAATAACGGTGCCAGGCTAACGCACTGGAGGACAAGGATTGTCCGATCTGCTTTGCAATGATCAAACGCCTGAAACTGGCGAGCGTGGCATTCCTTGCGTTATCGCGTTCTCGTGCGGCGTTATCTTACTGTATCAGCTAACAGTTTTACCACCGCATCCGTGGCTGTTTCTGGCGATGTTTGTGCTTGCCGGGACTGCAGTACTTCACAAGGTAACAATCTTAAGACGGCTATGCCAATGGGTGGCATTACTTATCCTGGGGTTGGCCTGGGCCAGCTGGCATGCAGATGCCAGGCTCTCTGAGCGCTTGCCGGGTGAGTTGGAAGGCGCGCGGCTGGTGGTGTCCGGCTATGTCTGTGATTTGCCCCAGACCGGCAGCTTTGACAGCCTGCGTTTCAGTTTCTGCGTGTCCCGCTGGCATGATCGCGATGAGCGAGCAAATGTCCAAAGCCTTCCTCGCAAAATCCGGCTGTCCTGGTATGGCCGCGATGGCAAAACCCTTCCTGGTCCTCTGCTTAAACTCGATGTGGTGCTGAAAAGGCCGCACGGAACCCTGAATAGCGAGGGCTTCCGCTATGAAAACTGGCTGTTTCGGCATGGCTACCGCGCAACAGGCACGGTTAGAGCGGTAACAAAAGATGCGACTGTCAATTGCGGATGGCATTGCCGTTACCATCGATGGCACCAGTGGGTGGCGGCGACTGCCCATCAGCGGTTCTCGCAAGCCCGACAATACCCTTTGATTGCCTCGCTATTGATAGGCAATCGTGGCGATTTGACGGACCAACACTGGCAGACGCTCAGAGCAACCGGAACCATTCATCTGGTCGCTATTTCCGGACTTCACCTTGGCCTGGTGGCCATCGGGGCAGGATTGATTGCACGCAGGCTGGCCTTGGCCGCCCCTGCCCGCTGGGGCGGGGAGAGGGCAAGACGCAGGGCAGGGTTTGTTCTGGTGTTGGCTGCCTGCCTGTTCTATGCCCTGGTCGCCGGATTTTCTGTGCCCACTCAGCGTGCTCTGATCATGGTGGTAGTCGGCGGCTGGTACCTCCTGCTGGCTCAAGAGGTAAGTGTCTGGCGTCCTTATGCTGTGGCTCTTTTTCTGGTGCTGGTACTGGACCCCTTTGCACCGCTGGACCAGGGGTTCTGGTTGTCTTTCGGTGCAGTAGCTGTGCTGATCATGGTCTTTTCCGGCCGGATGGGCAGTCCGGGTTGGCTGAAAGGACTGGTGCTTGCTCAATTGGCTGTGTTTGCCGGCCTATGGCCGTTGCTGGCAGGCTTGGGGCAATCGCAGCCGGTGGCTGGTTTGTTGGCCAACCTGCTCGCGATCCCTTGGGTATCATTTGTCTGCATGCCGGTGTTGTTTGTCGGTGCCTTTCTGGTGCTGCTTTCTGGCGGTGCGTTTACCGGTTGGGTGATCAGTGTTTTTGATTTGGTGCTAGGCCTGCTGATGGACTGGCTGGTATGGGTCGAGACGTTGGCAACCCCTGTTGCGGCATTGACTCCGACGGCTTCACCGGCCCTGTTGGCGATGTTGGCGGGCGTGGTTTTACTGTTGCTTCGCTACCCTGACCGACACTTTCGGTTGATGGCCGCAGGGTTGATCGGGGTGTGGATGCTGGTGTCAACAGGGGCTGACCAGTCACCGTCAAACCCGACGATTGATCGGCCTGAAATCCGGCTCTGGGATGTCGGGCAAGGACTGTCTGTTCTGGTGCGGGTTGGCAACAAGGTGCTGGTTTACGATACCGGCCCGGAACTACGAGGTGTATTTTCTGCGGTCGAATCCACGCTGATTCCCAATTTGCGGGCCTTGGCGGTGCGAAAAATTGACCATCTGGTACTCAGTCATGGCGATAGCGATCATGCCGGAGGGCTTGAGCAACTGACGACGACTCTTGCTGTCGGTTTGATCAGCGGTGGCGAGCCGGAGGTGGTTGCCGACAAGTTGGGTGGCAATTCAGTGTTTGGGGTTGCGGCGTGTCCCACTGAGAACGTCCGCTGGCAGGGTCTGTCTTTCGAATTCTGGCACTCGAATTCCGAGCAGTCAGGCAACGATGCGTCATGCGTGCTGCGTATCCATCACGCGGAGTCATCAACCGATGTATGGTTAACCGGGGATATCAGCCGCCGGGTCGAAGCCGAAATGCTCGGGTCGGGAGGGGTAGCCTGGTTCGATCAGGTCGTTGAGAATCGGGTGGTTTTGGCACCCCATCACGGCAGCAAAACGTCGTCATCTGCGGCTTGGGTGAACGCATTAAACGCCGATCGGGTGATTTACACCGCCGGTTACCGTCATCGTTTCGGACACCCGCATCCAGATGTTGTGGATCGTTACCGGGCTGCGGGGGTGCCGACACTGAATACCGCCTGCTCTGGCGAGATCGTCATTACTCTGGGCAGAGATGGTCCGGAAATCAGTGAACTACGGCATTCTGCGCCATTCTGGATAGGTGGCCGTGGGCTCACTCGTGACCAATGTAATAGTCCGTGACATTCCAGGTGTGGCCTGAACCGGCAGCTATGCTAAAGTAGCGCCGCTTGTAACTAATCAGGGAGATCAAGCGTGTTCGAGCTGTTGAAAGCCGGTGGCATCCTGATGGTGCCGATTGTTGCCTGTTCCATCCTGGCGCTTGCCATCGTTCTGGAGCGATTCTGGACTCTGCGGCCCTCCAGGGTAGCGCCAGTCCAGACGATCAACGAACTCTGGCGCTGGATCAAGAAAAAAGAACTCAATGGGCGCAAGCTCAAGGCGCTTCAGGGGTCTTCTCCTCTCGGGCGTATTCTCGCCGGCGGGCTGATTAACGCCAAGCATGGCCGGGATATCATGAAAGAAAGTATCGAGCATGAGGCCAGTCAGGTTATTCATGAGCTCGAACGCTTTCTGAATCCTTTGGGCACGATTGCCACGATTACGCCCTTGCTGGGCTTGCTTGGCACCGTAATTGGCATGATCAAAGTCTTCGCCGAAATCCAGTTGGCTGGAGTCGGCAATGCCGGCAACCTGGCTGGCGGTATTTCCGAAGCTCTGATCACTACGGCCTCGGGCTTGAGCGTTGCTATCCCGGCACTGATCTGCCATCGCTATTTCATCCGTCGCGTCGATGAACTGGTGGTCAACATGGAGCAGGAAGCCATCAAGCTGGTGGAAGTGGTTCATGGCGACCGTGAAATCGACGTGGAAGGAGCCTGAACACCGTGAAGTTCAAGCGCCAGAGAAGCCAGGAAGTTGGGGTCGACCTGACGCCACTGATCGATGTGGTGTTCCTGCTGCTGATTTTCTTTATGGTGTCCACTACCTTCACCCGGGAAAGTCACCTGCAGGTGGATCTGCCTGAGGCGAGTGGAGAGCCGGCGTCGCCGTCAGAGCTGCGCCAGATTGACGTCGTCATCAACGCCGAGGGCCAGTACATTCTTAATGAACGAACGCTGGTCAACAATCGTCGTGAAACCCTCGAGCGGGGTGTCAGGGAATTGGCTGAGGGAGACAGCAGCCTGCCGTTTATCATTACGGCAGATGCGCGAACCCCTCATGAGTTTGTTGTGCGTGCCATGGATGTGGCCGGCCGCCTGGGTTTTGCCAAACTGAGCATAACCACAGAGCGGGAGGCTGAGAATCCGTGATTGATCCAAATCCGGAGCCGCTCCAGGTACCACCAACCGGCAGCTGGGCCACCTACAAACGCCTGCTTGGCTATGTGAAACCGTTCTGGTTTGCATTTTCCCTCGCCGTGTTTGGCAACGTCATCTATGCCGCCGCGTCCACCGGGATGGCGGCTGCCATGGAGTACGTGATCACCGCCATTGAAAACCCGACCGACCAGAACCGTCTGATGCTGACCGGTTTGATCGTGGGTATTTTCGCGCTGCGTGGTGTGGGTACGTTCTTCAGCCAATACTTCATCAGCTACGTTGGCCGCCAGGTTATCAACGCGCTTCGGAACGACGTGTTTGACCGTCTGATGACGCTGCCGTCCCGTTATTTCGACGACAACGCTGCCGGGCGCCTGGTGTCCAAGCTCACCTTCAACGTAGAGCAGGTGGCCGAAGCGGCAACCAATGCCATTACCATCACCCTGCGAGAAGGCCTTACCATTCTCGGCCTGCTGGGTTTCATGCTCTACACCAACTGGAAGCTCACACTGGTCTTCCTGACCGTGGGCCCGGTTATCGGGCTGGTGGTGAATTACGCCAGCAAACGCTTTCGCAAGATTAGTCAACGGATTCAGGGCTCCATGGGCGACATTACCCACGTCGCCTCGGAGTCGATCTCCGGCTATCGAGTGGTCCGGACTTTTGGCGGTGAAGACTATGAGCGCGAGCGGTTTCGCGACGTCAGCAACCGGAACCTCAAACAGAGTCTGAAGATGGCCTCCACCCAGGCGATCAGCGTGCCGGTCATCCAGGTGCTGGTGGCCATTGCCATCGCGGCACTGGTCTGGACTATGCTGTCACCGGAAATCCGGGGTGAAATGAGCACCGGTCAATTGATTGCCTTTATTACCGCAGCAACCACCATGGCCAAGCCCATTCGCCAGGTGACCTCGGTGCATGCCAAGATTCAAAAAGGTGTCGCCGCCGCTTACGACGTTTTCGAGACAATGGACGAGCAACCAGAGGAAGACGTCGGCCAGTACTCGCCTGAGCGGGTGAACGGCGACATCGAGTTTGACCAGGTGTGCTTCCGCTATCGTGACCAGCTGGATAATGTGCTGGATGGTATATCGGTTAGCATTCCAGCCGGCCAGAGTGTCGCTCTGGTGGGTCGCTCCGGCAGCGGCAAGTCGTCCATGGTCAGTCTTTTGCCCCGGTTTTATGAGTATACCGGCGGTGATATCCGTATTGACGGGCACTCTCTGAAAGAGTTTTCCCTAAAGGGTCTGCGCTCCCAGATTGCCCTGGTCAACCAGAATGTGGTGCTGTTCAATGACACCGTTGCTGCCAACATTGCCTACGGCGCCTTGCGCCACTGTACCCGTGACGAAATCCGGGAAGCCGCAGCAAAAGCCCATGCTCTGGAGTTTATTGATCGCATGCCGGAAGGCCTTGATACGGTGATTGGCGACAACGGCGTGATGTTGTCTGGCGGCCAGCGTCAGCGACTGGCCATTGCTCGTGCGCTTTTGAAAAACGCGCCTGTTCTGATTCTGGATGAGGCCACCTCAGCCCTCGATACTGAATCCGAACGGCACATTCAGGAAGCCCTTGAAACAGTGATGGCGGGTCGGACCACGTTGGTCATCGCGCACCGGCTGTCCACGATAGAGAAGGCGGATCGGATTCTGGTGATGGACAAAGGCCACATTGTCGAGTCTGGCACCCATGAGGAGCTGTTGGCCACCGATGGTGCTTACGCCAAATTGCACCAGATCCAGTTCAGCGAGCATGCATGAGCGGCAGCCTGATTGACCGCTTTTGGTATGGTCAGGGCAAGCCTCTGGCGGTGCTGGCGCCGCTGGCTTGGCTGTACCGCACGATTGCGCAATCCAGGCGCCGCAAAGCCTTGCGCGCTCGCCATGAGGCCTTGCCGGTACCTGTGGTGGTGGTGGGCAATATTACCGCCGGTGGCACAGGCAAATCGCCGCTGACCGCGCGTCTGGTGCAGCGCATGCAGCAGGAGGGCTGGAGCCCGGTCATTCTCAGCCGTGGCTATGGTGGCAAAAGTGACCACTACCCCTTATTGGTACAAGACAGCACTCCGGCCTCGGTCTGCGGTGATGAGCCACTGATGCTGACCATTGCCACCGGTTGCCCGGTGGTGGTTGATCCCGATCGGTGCCGGGGGGCACATTGGGCCCTGCAGCAGAAGCTCGGTAATGTCCTGATCTGCGACGATGGCCTTCAGCATTATCGATTGCCCCGAGACATTGAGCTGGCGGTGTTTGATGCCCGGCGTGGTATTGGCAATGGCGCGCTGATACCGGTGGGACCACTGCGTGAGCCCACTTCGCGCCTGGCGAGCGTCGATTTTGTGATTTTGAACGGGGCAGAGTTTCCACAGCCCGGCCAGCAGATTGAGGAATTTGCCAACACCGAGCATCCGGACATTCACGCCATGACTCTGCAGCCATCCGCTCTGGTCAACCTGAATTCGGGCGAGATACTCGCTCCTCACTCGCTCAAAGGCCAGTCGGTGCGGGCCGTCGCCGGTATTGGTAATCCCGCGCGGTATTTTGACACGCTCAGGGCACTGGGGGCCCGGGTCCAAGAGGCGGCTTTTGCCGATCATCATCGTTTTCGCCCTGAAGATCTTGGCTCCAGTGCTGGCGAGTGGCTGGTGATGACGGCAAAAGATGCGGTCAAGTGCCGGGGCTTTGCGCCGGATAACGCCTGGGTATTGACGGTGGATGCCTGTTTGTCGGAACCTTTCGAACAACGTTTTTTGCAACGGCTCGGGGAATGTGCCGGGCTGTCGCATCAACAAAACACTGAGAGAACACACCATGGATAAGAAATTGTTGGCCATGCTGGCCTGCCCGGTTTGCAAGGGCGAACTCAAGCTCAATAACGATCGCAGCGAGCTGATTTGCTACCAGGATGCCATGGCCTTTCCGGTCCGCGAGGGCATTCCGGTAATGCTGGCGGTTGAGGCCCGCACTCTGAGTACCGACGAGCGGCTCGATAAACACTGATCAACCTGCCAGCAGGACGCACCCGCATGTCATTTACCGTTGTCATTCCCGCCCGCTACGCCTCCAGTCGATTGCCAGGTAAACCTCTGGCCATGATTGCCGGCAAGCCGATGATTCAGCATGTGTGTGAACGTGCCAGGGAAAGCCGGGCCAGCAGGGTCGTCGTGGCCACCGATGACGCGCGCATTCACGAAGCTTGCCAGAGCTTTGGTGCAGAAGTGGTCATGACGTCAGCTCATCACGCCAGTGGCACCGACCGGCTGGAAGAGGTGGCCAGAAAGCTGGGCCTGGATCCGGATCACCGGGTGGTTAACGTGCAGGGCGATGAGCCACTAATTCCCCCGGCGTTGATCAATCAGGTAGCGGAGAATCTCGATCACTACCCTGAGGCAGCCATTTCGACCCTCTGCGAGCGTCTTCACGATGCCCGACAGGTGTTTAATCCGAACGTGGTAAAAGTGGTGTTTGATGGGCGCGGGATGGCCCATTACTTCAGCCGTGCACCGATTCCCTGGGCTCGGGACTATTGGCCGGCCAACGCCTCGGTGGCCGATGTCGATCTGCCTGACGGTATTGGTTATTTCCGGCACATTGGCATCTATGGTTACCGCGCCAGTGTGCTTGGCCAGTTTGTCACTTGGGCGCCGGCACCAACCGAGCAGATAGAAGCGTTGGAGCAGTTGCGGGCTCTGTACAACGGCGCCTGCATTCATGTCGACATCGCCGATCGACCGCCCGCTCCGGGCGTGGATACCGAGGAAGATCTGGCCCGGGTCAGAGCTCTGTTAGAAGCGGGAGGACGTTATGCCTGAGCAAGTCAGCGTGTTGTTCGTGTGTCTGGGAAATATCTGCCGTTCACCAACGGCTGAAGGTGTATTCCAGCAACTGGCCAGCCAGCAAGGGATCGCCGATAACCTGCGCATTGATTCCTGTGGCACCGGTAACTGGCACATTGGCAAAGCGCCGGATGCCCGGTCTACGGAAGCGGCCGGGCGCAGAGGCATCGATATCAGTGGCCTCCGGGCACGACAAATCAACGTGGACGATCTCGACCGGTTTGATTATGTGCTGGTGATGGATCGCGAAAACCTGGCCGATGTCAGAGATCTGTGGCACCAGAACGGGGGTACCGAGCCCCGCCTGTTTCTGGAGTTTGGCGACTCCGGGCAGGCCGAAGTGCCTGACCCATACTATGGCGGTGAAGACGGCTTCGAGCGGGTCTTGGACCTGATCCACGATGCCAGTACAGGCTTGCTGGATGACATCCGGAGGCGACTGGCTTGAGCTCAGGCCTTGAGATCACAGAGCACGCCAGCCTGCGCGATCTGAACACCCTGGCAGTCGTCGCCAGCGCCCGCTATCTGGTGGCGGTGGGCGGTATCACGCAGTTGCGGGAAGCGCTGGGTTGGGCCGCGCAGCACAAGCTGGACACGCTGGTGCTCGGGGGTGGCAGCAACCTGGTGTTCGCGGGTGACTATGACGGCCTGGTGCTGCACATGGCCATCCGGGGGCGTCGCTGGGAGCAGGTCAATGGCGATGCCGCCGTGCTGGTATTGGGCGCGGGTGAAAACTGGCATGACGCGGTGCTGTACGCCGCCCGATCAGGCTATCGCGGCATTGAAAACCTGGCGCTTATTCCCGGTACCGCTGGCGCGGCCCCGGTACAAAATATTGGCGCTTATGGTGTTGAACTGGGTGATACGCTGAAGAGTGTTATGGCTCTCGATTGCACCACCATGGACGTTGTTACTCTGACCGCAGCGGATTGCGAATTCGGCTATCGGGACAGTCTGTTCAAGCGTTACCCCGGACGTTACATTATTCTGGAAATCAGGCTGGGATTATCCCGGTCACAGCCGCTCAAGCTCGGTTATCGTGACCTTCAGGAGTACCTGGGGAATACCAATGTCGCTTCACTGACGCCGTTGGAGGTCGCAGAAGCCGTTATGGCCGTGCGCCGGCGCAAGCTGCCGGACCCCTCTGTACTGCCCAACGTGGGCAGTTTTTTCAAGAATCCGGTGGTTGATGCAGCCCGCTTCGAGCAGTTGCAGCAACAGTTTCCCGGGGTGGTATCCTATCCGGCAGACAACGGTGTCAAGCTGGCGGCCGCCTGGCTGATTGATCAGGCCGGCTGGAAAGGCTTTCGTAATGCCCAGGTCGGCATCCACAACCGGCAAGCGCTGGTGTTGATTAATCACTCGGGTGGTTCTGGTGAGGATGTTCTGGGACTGGCAGAGGAGGTTCTCCAGTCTGTGCAGGCCAGGTTCGGGGTCGAGCTGGAGATGGAACCTGGCGTGGTAGGGCGCCGATAGCCCTGGTTCAGCCGCTCCGGGTGGTCGATGATTTCGACCACCCGGAGCGGCTGACAGGATCTTACAAGCCGCCTTTCGGAGACATTTTCACCAGAAACGGCAGGCTATCTTCCACTGCGATATCCTGTTTGTCTTCATCGCGACGGCCCTTGTATTCCAGGGTGCCGGCAGTGAGGCCGCGCTCGGAAACCACAAACCGGTGCGGAATACCGATCAGCTCCATATCGGCAAACTTCACGCCCGGGCGCTCGTTCCGGTCGTCCAGCAGCACGTCATAACCCGCCTGGCGCAGTTGCTCGTAGAGCTTCTCGCCGGCTTCTGCCACCACCGGTGATTTATGCGCGTTCAGGGTCACAATGGCGACCTCGAACGGGGCAATGGCGTCTGGCCAGATGATGCCCTTGTCGTCATGGTTCTGCTCGATGGAGGCAGCGACAATGCGAGATACGCCGATGCCGTAGCAGCCCATTTCCATGATCACGGTTTTGCCGTTTTCGTCCAGTACGGTCGCGTTCATCGCTGAACTATATTTATTGCCCAGCTTGAAAATGTGGCCCACTTCAATGCCACGACGAATTTCCAGGATACCCTTGCCATCCGGGCTGAGGTCACCTTCAACTACGTTGCGCAAGTCTTCAACGCGGCCCATCGGCACATCTCGTTGCCAGTTCACACCGGTCAGGTGGTAGTCGTCCTTGTTGGCACCGCACACAAAATCGGCCAGGTGGGCGGCGCTGCGATCGACAATCACTGGTATCGGCAGGTTTACCGGCCCAATAGAGCCGGGCTTGCAGCCGATGGCTTTTTCGATCTCTTCATCCGTCGCCATGGTCAGCGGCTCGGCAACGCCCGGCAAATTCTCAGCCTTGATCTCGTTCAGGTTATGGTCGCCACGCAGAATCAGCGCCACCAGACCCGAGTTGCCGTTTTCATCGGCTTCGCCTTTCACCAACAGTGTTTTCACGCTGCGCTCAGCCGGCAGATCCAGAAACTGAGACACAGCCTCAATGGTCTTCTGGCCCGGGGTGTGCACTTCGGCCAGGGGTTCGGTGGCCGCCGGGCGCTCACCTGCGGGGGCAACCGCTTCAGCTTTTTCCATGTTGGCGGCGTAGTCGCTCTCGGTGCTGAACACGATCGCATCTTCACCCGAGGACGCCAGTACGTGGAACTCATGGGAGGCACTGCCGCCGATGGCCCCGGAATCGGCCTGTACCGGACGGTAATCCAGGCCAAGGCGATCGAAGATGTTGCAGTAGGTCTGGTGCATGATCTGGTAAGTGTCGTCCAGGGATTGGGCGTTCACGTGGAAGGAATAGGCATCCTTCATGATGAATTCTCGCGCCCGCATGACCCCGAAGCGCGGGCGGCGCTCGTCGCGGAATTTGGTCTGGATCTGATAGAAATTGGACGGCAGCTCTTTGTAGCTTTTCAGTTCGTTGCGGATCAGATCGGTGATGACTTCCTCATGGGTGGGGCCAAAACAGAAGTCGCGGCCATGACGATCATGCATGCGCAGCAATTCGCCACCGTATTGCTCCCAGCGTCCGGACTCGTGCCAGAGCTCTGCCGGTTGAACCGCCGGCATCAGCACTTCCTGGGCGCCGCTTTTGTCCATCTCTTCACGAACAATCCGCTCTACCTTGCGTAAGGTGCGCAAGCCCATCGGCAGCCAGGTGTACAGGCCGGCGGCCAGTTTGCGGATCATTCCCGCACGCAGCATCAGCTGATGACTGATTATTTCGGCATCAGCAGGAGTCTCTTTTTGGGTGGCAATCAGATAACGGCTTGCTCGCATCGTGTCTTCCGCTTATATCAAACGTGGGAATGTAGACTGAATGGCAGTAGGGCTGGCCCGGGTCTGCCTGTCATTGTCGTAAAGTAACCATTATTGTACGGAGCCTGCTGCGCAAGGTACAGATGAGGGCGGATGAATCTGCTGACCCACGACCCCGTCAGGACAGGTAGCCCAGGGGCAGGGCGGTGCTGTCAATCACCCGCCGCAGCACGAAACTGGAATGCACACCGCTGACACCCTGAATACGGGTGATGCGATTGAGCAGGAAGTGGTGATAGTGGTCCATGTCGGGCACCACCACTTTCAGCATGTAATCGGCGCTCTGGCCGGTGATCAGGTAGCACTCCTGAACCTCCGGAAAGGCGGCGACCTGTTCCTCGAACGCGGCAAAGCGTTCAGGGGTGTGACGGTCCATGCCGATCAGAATGATCGCCGTCAGCGCCAGCCCCAGTTTTTTATGATCCAGAATCGTCACTGTCCGGACAATAACGCCGGCGTCTTCAAGTGCGCGCACCCTTCGCAGGCAGGGCGAGGCCGACAGGCCAACCTTTTCCGCCAGCTGCTGATTGGTCAGTGAGCCATCTTTCTGCAGTTGTTCGAGGATTTTCCGGTCGGTATTGTCGATTCTGACCAGGGTTTTATCATTTTCCGCAATCATGTTTCGAATCTCCGACAATTAAGGCAACTATATTGCCATAAATATCGTTTGGGCGCGCAAATAGCAACCAAATAGCGCTCGGCTGAGGTTACACTGGTATCCATTGTCACGATCAGCAGAAGGAACGTTCCGTTATGGCCTTTGATCATCGAAAATACTCCGCCTTCAAACCGGTAGCGAAGAAAGACCGTCGCTGGCCGGATCAGGTCATTGAAAAAGCGCCCACCTGGTGTGCGGTAGACCTGCGCGATGGCAACCAGGCTCTGGTCAAGCCCATGTCCGTCGCCCAGAAGCAGCGGCTGTTCGATCTGTTGGTCAAGCTTGGCTTCAAGGAAATCGAGATCGGGTTTCCTGCCGCCAGTCAGCCGGACTTTGATTTTTGTCGCAAGCTGATCGAAGAAAACCGAATTCCCGATGATGTGAAGATTCAAGTGCTCACCCAGGCAAGGCCAGAGCTTATTGAGCGCACCTACCAGGCACTGGAAGGTGCACAGAAGGCCGTTGTGCATGTGTACAACTCTACCTCTACCGTACAGCGTGAGCAGGTGTTTGGTCTGGACCAGGCAGGCATCCGTGCTATCGCCGTCAGGGGCGCCACCGTGGTCAAGGAGATCGCAAGTCGTTACCCGGATACCGACTGGACCTTTCAATATTCGCCGGAAAGCTTTACCGGCACCGAACTGGATTACGCGGCAGAAGTCATTAATGCGGTGACTGAGGTCTGGCGCCCGGACCAGGGCCAGCCGGTGATCATCAACCTGCCCGCCACGGTCGAGATGGCCACCCCCAATGTGTTTGCTGATCAGGTGGAGTGGATCTGTGAAAACATCCGTTACCGTGAGCACCTTAGTATCAGTGTGCATACCCACAACGACCGGGGCTGCGCGGTAGCGGCGGCCGAACTGGCGGTGATGGCGGGTGCAGACCGGGTTGAGGGTACCCTGATGGGTAACGGTGAGCGAACCGGTAACATGGACCTGGTCACCATGGCCATGAACCTCTATTCCCAGGGCATTGATCCGACGCTTGATCTTTCCGGCATGGCTGAGATTACCGATGTGGTTGAAGCCTGCACCGAAATCTCGACCCACCCACGCCATCCCTACGCCGGTGAACTGGTGTTTACTGCGTTTTCTGGCAGCCACCAGGACGCTATTCGCAAGTGCCTGTCGCTGCGCCAGGAAGGGCAGGCGTGGAATGTCGCCTATCTGCCGATTGATCCGTTTGATCTGGGCCGGCGCTATGAAGAGGTGGTGCGCATCAACAGTCAGTCTGGCAAAGGCGGAGTGGCTTATGTGCTGGAGCGTGACTACAAGATCAGTCTGCCGCGCTGGTTGCAGATCGAGTTCAGCAAGGTGGTACAGCAGGAGGCCGAAACCAACGGCGGTGAAATCGATTCCCTCACCATTCACCGGTTGTTTGATGATCGGTATCTGAAGGTCCATGCCGACTGGGCGTTGCGTTCTTATGATCTGCATCGCGACCAGGATGGCGTTCGGGCCGAGGTCGTGATGGGCCGGGATGTGTCCCCGGTGATGCTGGAGGGCCGTGGTCTGGGTGCGGTCGAGGCGGTGTCTGATGCGCTGGCAAAACGCTTCGGGGTGACGGTTGCGGTCGAGGCTTACGACGAGTTTGCGTTAGGTGAGGGTACCAACGCCAACGCGCTGGCCTGTATCCGCCTGACCGCCAATGGTCAGCACTGCAGCGCTGCTGCGCTGGCGGAAGACACAACCTCGGCTACCTTGCAGGCGTTGTTCTCGGCGGTAGCGCAGGCGGTGGCTGGTGAGGCTATGAGTACAGAGGCTGCGGGTGCAGTAGAGGCGGCTCAGGCCTGATGGCCTGGCCAAAACAGCCGCTCAGATCAAAACAGCAGATCAAAACAGCAGATCAAAACAACAACGGCCAGCAATATTGCTGGCCGTTGTTAATCCGTCTGCCCGTGAGGGGCATCCGGCAGTTAACATAACCGATTACATCGGGGTTACGTTTTCCGCCTGTGGGCCTTTCGGACCCTGAGTAACGGTGAACTGTACCTGCTGGCCTTCAGCCAGAGTACGGAATCCACCTGCATTGATTGCACTGTAGTGAACGAAAACGTCAGTGCCGCCTTCCTGAGCAATGAAGCCAAAGCCCTTGGATTCGTTGAACCACTTTACGTGGCCAGTCTTGGTATCGGACATCGATCTTTCCTGTCTTACTGAAATTTTGCCCTCACGGACGTTCTTTTCCGACACAAACTGAATGCCTGTGCGGACGAGGCTTCTGCCAGGGCGGAAGCCGTCGCTGGAAAATCCGGAGCGTACTGAGGAAGTGCAACGAAAAGCCTTGGGCAGGACGTTGAAACGCATTCGCCAAATACCGCTGCAGAGGATCACAGCAATTTTTAGTATAGACTGAGTTCAGGGGGCGTCAATTATTTTTTTAATGATTCATCTTAGGCATTAAGTGCTTAAAAAACAGATGGTTGTCATCATAATGAAACACAGCTCCGCCCAGGTTCAAGACGGAGTTGTGTTGATTTGTCGACGGTCAGTTCAGCGCCCGAACTTCTCGCTTATTTCTTCCAGGATTGCCGGGTCGTCAATGGTACTGGGAACGTTGTACGTCTCGCCGTCGGCAATCTGCCGAATGATCCGACGCAAAATCTTGCCGGAACGCGTTTTCGGCAGCCGGTCCACCACAATGGCGCGCCGGAAGCAGGCAATCGCACCAATCTTCTCCCGAACCATGTCGACCAGCTCTTCTTCAAGCTCGTCCTGGTCAATGGTGGCGCCGTCTTTGATTAATACCAGGCCAATGGGAATCTGGCCTTTCATATCGTCGTGAGCGCCGACCACGCAACACTCGGCGATGGCCGGGTGTGAGGCGACCACTTCTTCCATCTCGCCAGTGGACAGGCGGTGGCCGGCAACGTTGATCACGTCGTCCGTGCGACCCATGATAAAGACGTAGCCGTCGTCATCGATATAGCCGCCATCACCGGAGCTGTAAAAGCCGGGAATCGGATCCAGGTAGCTGCTCTGGAAGCGCTTGTCGTCGCCCCAAACGGTCATCAGGCAGCCGGGAGGGAGAGGAAGTTTGACCGCTATCTGGCCTTGCTCACCGGCCGGTATCTGACTGCCTGCCATATCGACGACCTGAACATTGAAGCCCGGCGAGGGTACTGTTGCCGAACCCGGCTTGGTGGCCATCATCTCGATGCCAACCGGGTTGCAGCAGATGGCCCAGCCGGTCTCGGTCTGCCACCAGTGGTCAAGAATCGGCAGGCCAGTATGCTCTTTTAGCCACTCGTAAGTGGGTGGATCCAGCCGTTCACCGGCCAGGAAAATACGTTTGAGCGACGACACGTCGTAGCGGTTCAGTTGATCCGCTTCCGGATCTTCCTTGCGAACCGCCCGGAACGCGGTCGGTGCAGTGAACAGCATGTTCACCTTGTGATCCTGAACCACCCGCCAAAAGGCGCCGGCGTCTGGTGTTCTTACCGGCTTGCCTTCATAGAGAATGGTGGTGCAGCCGCTAAACAGGGGCGCGTAAACGATGTAGCTGTGGCCAACTACCCAGCCGACGTCTGAGGCAGCCCAGAACACATCACCGGGCGTGGCGTCGTAAACCAGCTTCATGCTGTACTTGAGGGCCACTGCATGGCCGCCATTGTCGCGCACCACGCCTTTGGGTTTACCGGTGGTGCCGGAGGTGTACAAAACGTAGAGCGGGTCGGTTGATTTGACAGGTACCGGCTCCGCCGGCTCCGCGTTGGCGGTGATGGCATCCCAGTCATAGTCACGGCCATCCTGCAGGGTTGCCGTAACCTGTGGTCGTTGATAGACCACGCACAGCTCGGGCTTGTGGCTGGACTGTTCAATGGCTTTGTCTACCAGAGGCTTGTATTCAATGACCTTGGCCACTTCGATACCGCAGGACGCGGTAATCACCGCTTTCGGCTGGGCATCTTCGATTCGCACGGCCAACTCGTGTGCGGCAAAGCCTCCGAACACTACCGAGTGAACGGCGCCCAGGCGTGCGCAGGCCAGCATGGCAATGGCTGCCTGCGGGATCATCGGCATATAGAGAATAACCCGGTCGCCTTTTTCTACGCCGCGGGCGCGCAACGCACCGGCAAACCGGGCCACTTCATCGCGCAATTCGGTGTAGGTGAAGCGTTGCTGGGTATCGGTAACCGGAGAGTCGTAAATCAGCGCTGTCTGCTGACCGCGACCGGCACGAATATTGGCATCTAGCGCAACATCACTGGTGTTGAGCGTGCCGTCAGGGAACCACTGGCCATGACCGTTGTCGAGTGCCTGCCAGATGGTTTTCGGGAATTCGATCCAGTCGATATCCTGAGCTTGTTCGCGCCAGAAGTCATCCCGTTGATCGATCGACCGGCGGAACTCGGAGTGGTAGTTCATGCTTGCCACCTCAGTTGTGCTGTTTTTGTTCTGTGATTGATATGCACAACTGTAGGACCTTTAAAAACCGTGACTACTAGACCATAGGCGAAGTTACCTAGTATTGGCCGGTCAATCGGTATCTGAGTTGACCTCTGTCACCTGTGCCCGAACGGTGCCCCGGCCAAGCCGGGCGGTGATGGACTTGTCGGTACTGAGTTGGCTGGCGTCTCGAACGATCTGATTCTGGTCGTCCCTTACAATCGCGTAACCTCGTCCCAGGGTGGCCAGCGGACTGACAACATTCAGGGTCTGGGCCGTGTGCTGCAGGTATTCCTGCTGCTGCCTGAGCTGGTACTGAATGGCGGTTTCCAGTCGTTCATTGAGCCGGGTTATTTGCTCACGGGCCGTGATCAGGTTTTTGCGTGGCGATTGGGTGGCCAGTCGCTGGCTGAGGTGGTTGGTCTTGAGTTGAATCTGGGCGAGTTGTTGGCCGATGGCTTTGTTCAGGCGCACGTCCAGTTCGTCCATACGCTGAGCCTTATCCTGTAACTCCCTGCGCGGATCCCTCAGGCGCGCGGCAAGGTGGCCGAGCTGGGAGTCCAGGCGCTGGAACAATCGGCGCGCAGACTGACCAAGTCGTATTTCCTGTTCGCGAAGCCGGCGTAGCCACTGCAGCTGATCCGGAGAGATTTTTTCAGCCGCTGCAGAAGGCGTCGGTGCTCTGAGGTCTGCAACAAAATCGGCAATGGTCACGTCCACTTCATGGCCGACGGCACTGACGGTGGCAATTGAGCAGCTGGCGATCGCTCTGGCGACCGACTCTTCATTGAAACACCAGAGATCTTCCAGTGAGCCGCCACCGCGACCAATGATCAGAACGTCTGCGACACCATGACGCTGCGCCTGTTCGATGGCGCGGACAATGTTGGCAGTCGCTGGCTGGCCCTGAACGGCGGTGGGGTAAAGCGTCACCGGAATCGCGGGGCAGCGCCGGGCCAGCACGGTCAGAATGTCGTGTATGGCGGCCCCGGTAGGCGAAGTCACCACGCCAATATGGCGGGGTGTTGGCGGAATCGGTTTTTTCCGGGCGGGATCGAACAGTCCTTCGGATTGCAAATTCAGCTTCAGAGCTTCGAACGCCTGTTGCAAGGCGCCTAACCCGGCCGGCTCCATGTGCTCGACGATAATTTGAAAATCGCCGCGGTTTTCATAGAGCGTCACCTTGCCGCGAATCCGGATCTGGTCGCCTTCACGGGGCAGGGGGCGGATACGCTGGTTTGCGCCCCGGAACATGGCGCAGCGAATCTGGCATTTCTGGTCTTTTAAAGAAAAGTACCAGTGCCCGGACGACGGTTTGGAAAACCCGGACAGCTCACCTTCAACCCAAACCTGCATAAAACTGGATTCCAGCAAATGCCTGGCCTGATGATTCAGTTCGCTGACGGTGAGGGCTCTTGGGCGAGTATCCGGGTAAGGTTCAGTCAAAGAAAATACTCCGAGGTCATTCATACGCAATAGCCGAGAGGCTGGTAAAAATAACGGAAATTCAAAAAGATGCAATCAGTTGGCAAAAACCTCGCGGTTTACTGTCCGCAGCCACCACTTTATAATAGATCGATTAAGGATTTTGCTTTGTTGCACCGCCGCGGGTGCAGCGAAGAAACTCCCAACTTAGCATGTTCAAAAGGCGGATCCCAATGCTGCGTATTGCCGAAGAAGCCCTCACGTTTGACGACGTTCTGCTTGTGCCCGGATATTCCGAAGTTCTTCCCCATCAGGTCAATCTTCAAACCCGGCTGACCAAAGGCATCACCCTGAACATTCCGTTGGTGTCGTCGGCGATGGATACGGTCACTGAAGCCGACCTGGCCATCGCGATGGCCCAGGAAGGCGGCATCGGTATTATGCACAAGAATATGTCGGCAGAGCAGCAGGCTGCTGCTGTGCGTAAGGTCAAAAAATACGAGAGTGGTGTGGTGAAAGACCCCATCACGGTGACGCCAGACACTACCGTGCGTGAGCTGGTGGACATCACCATGGCTAACAACATTTCGGGCTTGCCCGTGGTCGATGGCCGCGATCTGGTCGGTATTGTGACCGGCCGTGATATCCGCTTTGAAAGCCGCATGGACACCCTGGTTCGGGATATCATGACCAAGAAGGACAGTCTGGTCACCGTCAAAGAAGGCGCCAGCCTGGAAGATGTAAAAGAGTTGCTGCACCGGCACCGAATCGAGAAAGTGCTGGTGGTTAACGATGACTTTGAGCTGCGCGGTCTGATTACCGTTAAAGATATTCAGAAAGCCAAGGATTACCCGTTGGCCTGTAAAGATGAGCAAGGTCGCTTGCGTGTGGGTGCTGCGGTCGGTACTGGTGGCGACACTGAAGCCCGTGTGGCGGCCTTGGCAGAGGCCGGCGTCGACGTCATCGTGGTTGATACTGCCCACGGCCATTCGAAAGGCGTTATCGATCGCGTTCGCTGGGTGAAAGAAAACTACCCGGATGTGCAGGTGATCGGCGGTAACATCGCCACCTCTGCGGCTGCCATTGCCCTGGCCGATGCCGGTGCAGACGCGGTAAAAGTAGGTATTGGCCCCGGGTCTATCTGCACCACCCGTATTGTGGCTGGTATCGGTGTACCCCAGATTTCAGCGGTTTCCAATGTGGCCGCTGCGCTGAATGATCGTGGTGTGCCGGTTATTGCCGATGGTGGCGTCCGCTTCTCTGGTGACATTGCCAAGGCCATCGCCGCCGGGGCTCACAGTGTAATGATCGGCAGCCTGCTGGCGGGTTCCGACGAGGCACCGGGGGAGATTGAGTTGTTCCAGGGCCGAAGCTATAAAGCATACCGTGGTATGGGATCAATCGGCGCCATGGGGCAAGGTTCCAGCGATCGTTACTTCCAGGATGCCAGTAAGGGTATTGAGAAACTGGTTCCGGAAGGTATCGAAGGCCGAGTGGCCTGCAAAGGTCCGATGCGCAACATCGTTCACCAGCTGATGGGTGGTCTGCGGGCCTCCATGGGTTACACCGGTAGCGCAACCATGGAAGAAATGCGCACCAAACCGGAATTTGTCCGGATTACCAATGCCGGTATGCGTGAGAGCCACGTCCACGACGTGACTATCACCAAAGAAGCTCCCAACTACCGAATCGGTTAATCTTTGCCTGAACTGACACGGCCCGGTTTCCGGGCCGTGTTGTTTCTTAACAGCCCGAGGACTCCATGGCTCAGAACATTCACGACCACCGTATCCTGATTCTCGATTTCGGTTCCCAGTACACTCAGCTGATTGCTCGCCGCGTGCGCGAAATTGGCGTGTATTGTGAAATCAAGGCCTTTGATATCACCGACGACGAACTGAAAGCGTTCAACCCCAAGGGCATTATTCTTGCCGGCGGCCCGGAATCGGTTACACAACTGGGTGGCCCGCGAGCTCCGGAAGGCTTGTTCGACAAGGGAATTCCGGTGCTGGGTATCTGCTACGGCATGCAGACCATGGCAGAACAGCTTGGTGGCCGGGTGGCCAGTTCCGACAAGCGTGAGTTCGGTTATGCTCAGGTCAAGGTGCGGGCCAAAGGGCCGCTGTTGCAGGACATTACCGATCACCTGACACCTGCGGGCGAATCTTTGCTGGATGTCTGGATGAGCCATGGTGACAAGGTCGTGGTGATGCCCGAGGGTTTCGAGCTGCTGGCCTCTACCGAAAGCGCACCAATTGCGGCAATGCAGGATCTCAGCCGAAACCTCTATGGCGTACAGTTCCATCCGGAAGTGACTCACACTCTGCAGGGTAAGCGGCTTCTTGAGCACTTCATCCTGAATATCAGTGGTTGTGAAGCGCTCTGGACTCCAGCCAAGATAGTCGATGATGCCGTTCGCCAGATTCGCGAGCAAGTGGGCAGCGACAAGGTGCTGCTGGGCCTGTCCGGGGGTGTTGACTCCTCGGTTACCGCGGCGCTGCTACACAAGGCTATCGGCGACCAGCTGACCTGTGTGTTCGTTGATAACGGCCTGTTGCGCCTGCACGAAGGCGATCAGGTCATGGATATGTTCGCCAGTAACATGGGCGTGAAAGTGATCCGGGCCGATGCTGAAGAGCTGTTCCTGTCCAAGCTCAAGGGTGTGAATGACCCGGAGCAGAAGCGGAAAGTGATCGGCAATACCTTTATTGATGTGTTTGATGAGCACGCTACCCAAATCCAGGATGTGAACTGGCTGGCCCAGGGCACCATTTATCCGGACGTGATCGAATCCGCGGCCTCCAAAACCGGTAAAGCGCATGTCATCAAGTCGCACCACAATGTGGGTGGCTTGCCGGAAACCATGAAGCTGAAGCTGGTTGAGCCGCTGCGCGAACTGTTTAAAGACGAAGTGCGCAAGATTGGCCTGGAGCTGGGGCTGCCGTACGATATGGTTTATCGTCATCCGTTCCCGGGCCCGGGTTTGGGCGTACGGATTCTGGGTGAGGTCAAGAAGGAGTACGCGGAGATCCTGCGCCGTGCCGACGCCATCTTCCTGGAGGAGCTGCACCGCGCCGATCTCTACCATAAGACCAGCCAGGCGTTTGCCGTGTTCCTGCCGGTCAAGTCGGTGGGTGTGGTGGGTGACGCCCGTCGTTACGAGTATGTGATTGCTATCCGCGCGGTGGAAACGGTGGACTTCATGACCGCACGCTGGGCGCGCCTGCCGTACGATCTGCTGGAGACCGTATCCAACCGGATTATCAACGAAATTTCGGGCGTGTCCCGAGTAACCTACGATATTTCGTCCAAGCCGCCCGCCACCATTGAGTGGGAATAAGCGGCCGGTAAGGTACCGGAGATAAGTGATTGTGAGCAGGGCCGCCGACGATCAGCACTGGATGGAGCGCGCGCTGGAACTGGCCAGCCAGGCCGCAAGGCTTGGCGAAGTGCCGGTAGGAGCGGTGGTGGTTCTTGACGGCAAGGAAATCGGCACAGGATTTAATGCCCCAATTTCTGGCTGCGATCCGACTGCCCATGCTGAGGTTCTTGCCATCCGGGACGCTTCGGCCCGGGTTGGCAACTACCGGCTGGCGGGCGCAACCTTGTACGTCACGCTTGAGCCCTGCACCATGTGTGTGGGGGCTATTGTTCACGGCCGTATCAGTCGGTTGGTTTACGGGGCTGCTGAGCCGAAAGCGGGTGCAGTAGAGTCCGCCCGCAGAACGCTGGAAGAGCCGCACCTGAACTGGCGGGTAGAGGTGGCATACGGTGTAATGGCCGAGCAATGCGGACAGGTTATATCCGAATTCTTCAGCCGGCGCCGTCGGGAAATCCGGGAGCGCCGCCAACAAAACTCAGGGAAGGGAAGCAATTGCCTATGAAAGTTCTCGTTACCGGCGGTGCCGGTTACATCGGTAGCCACGTTGTACGCCAGTTGGCACAGGCAGGCCACGATATCGTGGTGTTCGACAACCTCTCCACCGGCTATCGATGGGCTGTGACCGCCGGTGAGCTGGTGGTGGGTGATCTTGCGGATGAGGCCGCTCTCGAAGCCGTCTTTGCTGGCCATCAGTTCGAGGCGGTTCTGCATTTTGCCGCCAACATTGTGGTGCCCGAGTCCGTCGCCAACCCTCTCAAGTACTACAGCAACAACACTCGCAACACCCTGAACCTGCTCAAAGCCGTGGAGCGCCACAAGATACCGTCGATGGTGTTCTCCTCAACGGCGGCGGTGTACGGCATGCCCGAGCAGACCGTGTTGACCGAAGATTTGCCGTTGGCGCCGATCAATCCCTACGGCGCCTCGAAGATGATGAGCGAGCGCATGATCATGGATCTGGCGGCCGCATCAGACCTCAATTACGTTATCCTGCGCTACTTCAATGTCGCCGGGGCTAACCCGGAAGGGCTGTTGGGGCAGGCGACGCCGGAAGCCACCCATCTGATCAAGGTCGCGTGCGAATGCGTCACCGGCCAGCGTGAGGGTATGAGCGTGTTCGGGACGGATTACGACACCCGCGACGGCACCTGCATTCGCGACTACATCCATGTTGAAGACTTGGCCAAGGCGCACGTGATGGCCCTCGATTACATGGCCGGTGGCGGAGAGTCTCAGGTGTTGAACTGCGGCTACGGCCTTGGTTTTACCGTGCAGGAAGTCATTGACGTGGTGAAAACCGAATCGGGCGTGTCATTCCCGGTCGAGCAAACCGGCCGTCGGGCCGGAGACCCCGCCGCTTTGATGGCAGACAACACTCGGATCAAAGACGTTCTGGGCTGGCAGCCGGATTACGATGACCTCAACACCATCGTGCGTACCGCGCTTGCCTGGGAAACCATCTGGCAGAAGAAAAAGACTTCCCGGTAAGACTATTAACCAGCGAATTTCAGGAAGAATTTGATGAAGATTACGATTTTCGGAACCGGATACGTAGGCCTGGTCACCGGTGCCTGCCTGGCAGACGTGGGCCATAACGTGCTGTGCATGGACGTGGACCATGGCAAGATTGATAAGCTGAAAAATGGCCAGATTCCGATATATGAGCCCGGGCTCGATACCATTGTAAAACACACGGTTGAAGCTGGCCGTCTGTCGTTTACCACGGATGCCGAAGAAGCCGTCAGGCATGGCACCCTTCAGTTCATCGCGGTTGGCACGCCGCCCGATGAAGACGGCTCTGCTGACCTGCAATACGTGCTGGCGGTCGCCAAGTCCATTGGTCAATACATGGACGACTACAAGGTGGTGGTCGACAAGTCCACGGTGCCCGTGGGCACCGGCGACAAAGTCAAGGCAGCGGTCAGGGCGCAACTGGACCATCGCAGCCTGGAGCTGGATTTTGATGTGGTCTCCAATCCGGAATTTCTGAAGGAAGGGGCGGCGATCAACGACTTCATGAAGCCGGACCGTATCGTGATCGGGACTGATAGCGAGCAGGCGGCAGACGTGTTGAAGGAGGTTTACTACCCATTCAACCGCAACCACGACCGCATGATCTTCATGGACATTCGTTCGGCCGAGCTAACGAAATACGCGGCCAACTCCATGCTGGCCACGAAAATCAGTTTCATGAACGAAATGTCCAACCTGGCCGAGCGTCTGGGTGCCGATATCGAGGCGGTTCGTCGTGGCATTGGCTCCGACCCGCGCATTGGCTACCATTTTATTTACCCCGGCTGTGGTTACGGCGGCTCCTGCTTCCCGAAAGACGTCCAGGCCCTGGCCCGGACTGCCCGTGACTGTGGCTACGATGCCAAATTGCTGACCGCCGTAGAAGCGGTGAACTACGACCAGAAGCACGTGCTGTTTGATAAAATCAGCCATTACTTCCAGGGCGATCTGAACGGCAAAGTGGTTGCGCTATGGGGCTTGTCATTCAAGCCGAGCACCGATGACATGCGAGAGGCATCCTCCAGAACTCTGATGGAAGATCTCTGGAAAGCCGGAGCCACTGTACAGGCCTTTGATCCGGAAGCCATGGAAGAAACCCAGCGCATCTACGGCGATCACGATGGCCTGACTCTGTGTGGCACCAAAGAGCAAGCCCTGAAAGGCGCTGACGTACTGGCGATCTGCACCGAATGGAAAGAATTCCGCTCACCAGACTTCGACATGATTGCAGGCACATTGAAGCAGCCTGCGGTGTTTGATGGTCGTAACCTGTACGAGCCGGAAATGCTTGAGCGCTATGGTCTGATTTACTACGCCATCGGCCGGGGCCGTAACCAGTTCCACTCAGCAGGTTAACCGCACGGGGGCCAGGTGATGTTTCAGCTACACGAAAGGCTGGCAGAGGATACACATAGCTTGGGCTATTCCCGATTGTGTGAAATACGCCTGATGAACGACAGCACCTGGCCCTGGCTTATCCTGGTGCCGGCGGTGCCCGACATCCGGGAAATCTACCAGTTGGAGCATGGGCAACAGCTAAGGTTGATTGAGGAATCCTCGGCCCTGAGTAAGGGTATGATGGAGTTGTTCCGTGGCGACAAAATGAACGTGGCGGCCTTGGGCAACATGGTGCCGCAGCTGCACCTGCACCACATCGTTCGTTTTGACGATGATCCCGCCTGGCCCGGCCCGGTCTGGGGTAAGCAGGCACCGGTACCCTACAGTGAGCAGGAGCTGGCGGAGGTTATCGCCAGCCTCCATCCGGTATTGCACAAGCTGGCCTGACTCGCCGATTAATTACTCCCGGCCCTGCTGCCACTGCGCCAGGGTCTGGGAGCCTACCAGAATCATCCGCAATTCGGTTTTCAGTTTGGCTTTCAACTCTTCCCGTTCTTTGGGTGTCGCATCCAATGCTTCGGCGCCCTGGTTAAACACCAGTGTTACCATCGCCTCAGCAACGATACGGGCATCGGCTATGGGCTTGCTCTGCTCATCGGCAAACCGGTGCAGATCATCGGCCAGCTCGGTAACAAAATGATCAATCTCGGCTTTGACGGCAGTACGGAACGGCTTGGACACCCCGGTGCGTTCCCGCAGCATCAACCGGAACAGGTTCGAGTTGTTGCCCAGATACTCCATGAAGGTGTCAATCGACGTCGCAATGGCGCTGCCGTCCCGCGCAATCCGCTTGCGGGCCTGGCGCATCAGTTGACGCAGCGCCACGCCGCCTTCGTCTACCAGCGCGAGGCCCAGCTCATCCAGCTCCGAAAAGTGCCGGTAAAACGACGTCGGGGCAATGCCAGCTTCCCGGGCCACCTCCCGCAAACTCAGGCTGCCAAAGCCCCGGTCCGCGCTCAATTGCGCCAGGGCGGCATCCATCAGCGCCCGCCGGGTTTTCAGTTTCTGCTCTGCTCTGGTGGCCAATTGTTTTGCTCCGTTTACTGCTGAAACCCTGCATTCTAGCCGTCAGCTATCAAGGAGTCATCCGCACGTCTCAAATGCATCGGGTTACGCCTGATTTTCAGTGGCATTATGTTTATAATGGGCGGCTTTTCCGCGATGGGCGCAACACTTTTTTTGAGCGGCGATGAATAATGTAGCGCCGGGTGGGGCCGGCCCCACCTGGTGCGGTAGGTAACGCACAAATTTTGAATACATCAAACGTAACGGGAACCGATATGCGCAGTCATTATTGCGGTGGGATCAACGAATCTCACATTGATCAGGAAGTAACACTCTGTGGATGGGTACACCGCCGCCGTGACCATGGTGGGGTTATATTCCTGGATCTGCGGGATCGGGATGGCATCTCTCAGGTGGTTATTGACCCAGACACCCCAGAGAGCTTTAGTCTGGCCGAAAAAGTCCGTAGCGAATTTGTGGTCAAAATCACCGGTCGCGTGCGTCGTCGCCCCGCCGGTACTGAAAACAACAGCATGCCGACCGGCCAGGTAGAACTGCTGGGTAAAGAACTGGTTATCCTGAACGCTGCCGCCACCCCGCCGTTCCCGCTCGACGAACACGTAGATGTAGGTGAAGATGTTCGCCTGCGCTACCGCTTTATCGACCTGCGTCGCCCGGAAATGATCAACCGCCTGCGCTTCCGCTCCCGGGTAACCAGCTACATCCGTAACTTCCTGGACAGCCGCGGTTTCATGGATGTGGAAACTCCCATCCTGACCCGGGCCACGCCAGAAGGCGCCCGCGATTACCTGGTGCCGAGCCGGACCCACGAAGGCTCGTTCTTCGCGCTACCGCAGTCGCCGCAGCTGTTCAAGCAGATGCTGATGGTGTCTGGCGTTGACCGTTACTACCAGATCGCCAAATGTTTCCGCGACGAAGACCTGCGGGCAGACCGTCAGCCAGAGTTTACCCAGGTCGACATCGAGGCCTCCTTCATTGACGAAGAGACCCTGATGAGTTTGAACGAAGACATGATTCGTTCGCTGTTCAAAGACGTGCTGGATGTCGAGCTGCCGGACTTCCCGCGCATGCCGTATGCCGAAGCTATGCAGCGCTACGGCAGCGACAAGCCAGACCTGCGTATCCCGCTGGAACTGCTGGACGTCGGTGACCTGGTTGAGAGCGTAGACTTCAAAGTCTTCGCCGGTCCCGCCAAAGACCCGAAAGGCCGCGTTGCAGCCCTGCGCGTGCCCAAGGGTGGCGTGCTCAGTCGCAAGCAGATTGATGATTACACCAAGTTTGTCGGCATTTATGGCGCCAAAGGCCTGGCTTACATCAAGGTCAACGAACTGGCCAAAGGTGCCGAAGGCCTGCAGTCTCCCATTGTGAAGTTCCTGGGCAATGACGTTGCCCTGGCCATCATCGAACGCGTGGGAGCCGAAGATGGCGACATCGTGTTCTTCGGTGCCGATAAGGCTACCGTGGTGAACGAAGCGCTGGGCGCACTGCGCATCCGGGTAGGCCACGATCTGGACATGCTGACCTGCGAGTGGGCACCAATGTGGGTTGTCGATTTCCCGATGTTCGAGGAAACCTCCGACGGCGGCCTGACCGCGATTCACCACCCGTTCACCGCACCCTCGTGCAGCCCGGAACAATTGTCGGCAGACCCGGCCAACGCCCTGTCCCGCGCCTACGACATGGTGCTGAACGGCACCGAACTTGGCGGCGGCTCCATCCGTATCCATGATGGCAACATGCAGGAAACCGTCTTCCGCATTCTGGGCATTGAAGAAGACGAGGCCCGCGCCAAGTTTGGCTTCCTGCTGGACGCGCTCAAGTTCGGTTGCCCGCCGCACGGTGGTCTGGCCTTTGGTCTGGACCGTCTGGTGATGCTGATGACCGGTTCGTCGTCTATTCGTGACGTGATTGCCTTCCCGAAAACCCAGAGTGCCACCTGTCTGATGACCCAGGCGCCGGGTGCAGTGGACGAAAAACAGTTGAAAGAGCTGCACATTCGTCTGCGTCGTTCCGCCAAGCCTGTCGAAGGCAACAAGGCAGAAGACACCGAGTAAGTGCTCAAGGCCGGGAGTGGTGCATCTGCTCCCGGCCGAACGTACAGGTTTGACGAGTGCACCTCTGAGGGAAGACGGATGGCAATCATCCTGGGCGTAGATCCTGGTTCCCGAATCACCGGCTACGGCATCATCCGTATCGACGGCCGCCATATCGAATATATCGACAGCGGCTGCATTCGGGTGGGTGAGAAACCCATGGCCGAGCGCCTGCAAACCATTTTCCACAGTCTGGCCGTGCTGATCGGCGAATACCGCCCGGAAGAGTTTGCCATTGAGCAGGTGTTCATGGCGCGCAATCCGGATTCTGCACTCAAATTGGGGCAGGCTCGGGGCGCCGCCATTGTCGCGGCTGCCAATAGTGGGCTTGCGGTACATGAATACTCAGCCCGACAGGTCAAACAGGCAGTTGTCGGTACCGGTGGTGCTGATAAAGCCCAGGTTCAGCATATGGTGCAGACCCTGCTGGCCCTTTCACGAAAGCCTCAGGCGGACGCTGCCGATGCCTTGGCTATCGCTTTGTGCCACGCCCACATGAATCAGAGCATGCTCAAACTGGCCGGCGTCGGTGCCAAAGCCAGGGGCGGGCGTGTTCGGCGACAATAACTGGTTCACGACAGCCACAGGAGACCTGCTTTGATTGGTCGTATCCGAGGATTGCTTTTAGAAAAAACTCCGGGCCATGCACTGGTTGAGTGTGCCGGGCTGGGTTACGAAATTGATATTCCTTACACCACCTTCTTTCACTTGCCTGAAACCGGGCAGGAAGTCACCCTGCACACTCATTTTGCCGTCCGGGAAGATGCCCAGAGCCTGTTTGGCTTCGCTTCTCGTCTGGATCGGGACCTGTTTCGTCTGTTGATCAAGGTCAACGGTGTGGGGCCAAAGTTAGCGGTCGGGATTCTTTCAGGCCTCGACGCGCAACAGTTCATCCGGTGTGTCGAGGCTCGCGATATCAACTCGCTGGTCAAGCTGCCGGGCGTTGGCAAGAAAACCGCAGAGCGCCTGCTGATTGAAATGGCCGACCGGATTGGTCAGCTGGAAGGTCAGTTTATCCCCTCAGTGCCCGGAGTGACGGCATCTGGCACTCCTCAGGTTGTGCCGGTGGCGGGCCATGATCCGAGAGAAGAGGCCGAATCAGCGCTGATTTCACTCGGCTATAAGCCTCAGGAGGCGGCCAGAGCAATCGCCAAAGTGGCTGAGCCCGACATGACCAGCGAGGCGCTGATCCGTCTTGCCTTGCGCAATATGATACCGGTCGGGTAGTTTTTCACATTCCCGGCTTTTTCTGTCGCCTCATGACACCAATGTGTAGAGAGCGTAACGTGACTCCCACAATGCCCTTTGTACAATTGGTGCATCCCGAGCGTCAGGCTGAACAGGTGGGCACGTTGTTTATTCCCAGCAAGCGGATAATGCCATGATTGAATCCGACCGACTGATATCAGCAAAGAGCGGCGACTACGAAGAAGTGTACGACCGGGCCATTCGCCCCACCTTGCTGTCTGAGTATGTTGGTCAGCCAACGGTCCGGGAGCAGATGGAAATCTTTATTTCCGCTGCGCGCGCGCGGCAGGAAGCGCTGGATCATGTCCTGATTTTTGGCCCGCCGGGTCTTGGCAAAACCACGCTGGCGAATATCATTGCCAATGAGATGGGGGTGGCGATCAAAACCACCTCCGGGCCGGTACTCGAAAAAGCCGGTGATCTGGCCGCGATGCTGACCAACCTCGAGGAAGGCGATGTCCTGTTCATTGATGAAATTCATCGCCTGAGCGCCGCCGTTGAGGAAGTGCTGTATCCGGCCATGGAAGACTACCAGCTGGATATCATGATCGGCGAGGGTCCGGCCGCCCGCTCGATCAAGCTGGATCTGCCACCGTTTACGCTGGTTGGTGCGACCACTCGCGCCGGGCTGCTGACCTCTCCCTTGCGCGATCGCTTCGGCATTGTTCAACGGCTCGAGTTTTACAATACTGAGGATTTGACCCACATCATCACCCGTTCTGCGCGTTTGTCGTCAGTATCCATTGATAATGCCGGGGCCTTTGAGATTGCCCGTCGGTCTCGTGGCACGCCGCGGATCGCCAATCGCCTTCTCCGGCGGGTGAGGGATTACGCAGAAGTGCGGGCGGATGGCCGGATCACGGCCGACATTGCCGATCAGGCTCTGAACATGCTGAAAGTCGACAGCCAGGGCTTTGATCACATGGACCGACGGCTTTTGCTGGCGATGATCGAGAAATTTGACGGTGGCCCGGTTGGGGTCGAAAGCCTGGCTGCCGCCATCAGTGAGGAACGGGGCACCATCGAGGATGTTCTGGAGCCGTTTCTGATCCAGCAAGGCTATATGTTACGGACACCAAGAGGGCGGATGGTGACGTCCAGCGCCTATCAGCATTTTGGCGTGGTACCGCCAAAGACGGGCAGGGAGGAAAGCTCTTTTGACTGAAGGCGGGTCCAAAGATGTTTTTGAGCTGCCTATCCGGGTCTATATTGAAGATACCGACGCCGGTGGTATCGTCTTCCACGCCAAGTATCTTCATTACATGGAGCGGGCGCGGACCGAATGGGTACGAAGTCAGGGTGTTGGCTTGCGGGCCGGTTTGGAAGATAACATCAGTTATGTGGTGCAACGCATGAGTCTGCACTATCTGGTGCCGGCCAGGCTGGATGACCAGGTGTTGGTCAGCGCGCAGCCGATTGCGTCGTCGCGGGTGTGGATGAGTTTTCGGCAGCAGGTGTTCAGGGCGACTGACCGCCAGCTTTTGTGTGAGGCCGAGGTGCGGGTTGCCTGCATCGCCCTGGACACCGGGCGGCCACGGCGATTGCCTGAAAATATGCACAGCATTCTTAAGAATTCAATATAATTTATTGAAAAGCATACAAACTTAGTTGGGAGTACACAGTGGAAGCGGAACTTTCAGTCTGGTATCTGATTGCCAATGCCGGGATTCTGGTGCAATTGGTCATGCTGTTGCTGGCGCTGGCATCGGTGGTGTCCTGGGCGTTGATTTTTCAGCGTGTTCAGGTGTTCCGGAAGGCAAAGCAGTCGCAGTTGGCGTTTGAGGAGCGGTTCTGGTCCGGCATGGATTTGGGCCAGCTTTATAAAGAGGTCAATGCAGATCCCACGCCCTTTTCCGGTATGGAATCGGTGTTCCGTGCCGGTTTCAAGGAATTCTCCCGTTTGCGCCAGCAAAGCCGGGATGCCGATGCCGTTATGGAAGGCACTCAGCGGGCCATGCGGGTTGCGTTTTCACGCGAGCAGGAGCGGCTGGAAATGCATCTGCCGTTCCTGGCAACGGTGGGTTCAACCAGTCCCTACGTGGGCTTGTTTGGTACCGTCTGGGGCATCATGAACTCGTTTCGTGGTCTTGCTCAGGTCCAGCAGGCAACCCTGGCAACCGTGGCGCCCGGTATTTCGGAGGCCTTGATCGCTACCGCCATGGGTCTGTTTGCAGCGATTCCAGCTGTTATTGCCTATAACCGCTTTTCGGCGATGTCGGATGCCCTGTTGAAGAACTACGAAACCTTTGCCGAGGAGTTTTCCAGCATTCTGCACCGGCGTGTGCACAACAACGATCAGGCTGCCTGATGGCACTGATCGGTAGCGGGAGGTTAACGGAATGAGCGGCATGAAAGGCATGATGTCCCAGGACCGGCGCAAGCCGATGTCAGAGATCAACGTAGTGCCTTATATCGACGTTATGCTGGTGCTGTTGGTGATCTTTATGGTGACCGCGCCTATGCTGACCCAGGGCGTGAAAGTCGACTTGCCCCAGACCACATCGGATCCGATTCAGCAGGACAAGGATGTGGAATCCATTACGGTGTCGGTGGACAGCAATGGCGCTTATTACCTGGAGGTGGGTGATCGAAGTGGCGACCCTATGTCACTGGCGGAGGTCAGAGAGCAGGTTGCCAAGATCCTGTCGCAGCGCACCAATGGCGAAGTGCTGGTTCGGGGTGACGAATTCGTGGAGTACGGCGTTGTCGTCAGGCTGATGGCGGAACTCCAGGCCGCGGGCGCAACCGGTGTTGGTTTGATTACCGACACGCCCCGGGAACGGCCGTAACAGGGTGGCATTATTTTTGTGAAGGGTCATAAGCGGGAAATTATCAGTACCGAACCAGCACCGCTGAAATCACCGGTGGTGATGTCGGTTGCCTTGCACCTGTTGATTATGGGGGTAGCCCTTGCAGGCTGGTCCTGGACGTCGCCGGTGTCTGAACCCGAACCCACGTTGATTTCCGCGCGCTTGGTCAGCCCGGAACCGCGGCCCAGCCCGGTGGTGGACGAGCAGGATCAACGCGATCTTGAGCAGGAGCGGCGCCAGCAACAGGAGAGAGAGCGTCAGCAGGAAGAGGCCGAGCGCAGGCGTCGGGAAGAGCAAGCGCGCCTGGAAGCAGAGCGGCAAGCGCAAGCGGCATCTCAGGCCCAGGCGAAGCAGCGCGAAGAAGAACAGAAGCGGCAGGAAGCTCGGGCTCGTGAGCGTGCTGAACAGCAATCCCGGGAGCAGGAAGCGGCCCGGCAGCGGGCCGAAGCTGAGGCCAAGGAACGCGAGCGTCAGCGGGCAGAAGAAGAGCGCCGCCGCCAGGAAGAAGCACAGCGTAAGGCCGAAGCAGAGCAGCGGCGCCAGGAAGAACGGCGTAAGCAGGAAGAGGCAGAACGCAAGCGTCAGGAAGAAGTTGCCCGGCAAGAGGCGGAACGAAAGCGCCAGGAAGCCGAACGCCGTTTGAGAGAACAGCAGCTCGAGGCCCTGGCGGACGAGTCACAACGTACCCGTGAAGCGGAGGCGCGCCGTCAACAGGAGGCTGCCGCAGCTCGTGCCCGTGACGCGCAGATGCTTTCAGAAAGCGAAAAATATCAGTCGCTTATTCGGGAACGGCTGAGTCAGGCCTGGTACCCGCCGTCCTCCGCCACCGAGGATATGACGGCGCGAATCCAGATAACTCTGCTGCCGACCGGGGAACTGGTCAGCGCGAGGCTGGTCAGCACTAGCGGAAATACCGCGTTTGATAACTCGGCGCTGGGTGCAGTCCGATCATTGAGCCGGTATCCGGTGTCCTCAGACCGCAACACGTTTGAGCGCTACTTCCGCCAGTTCACCATTGAATTTAACCCGCAACGGTTGCGGTGAGGCCTATGACTTTGAATACACATAACGCTTATCGCCAGGGATTTCCTCTCGCCACTGCGCTGACGGCACTGGTCCTGTTCATGCTGGTTGCGGGCAGCGCAAGAGCAGAATTGCTGATCCGTATTACCGAAGGTGCCGACTCCGCCATTCCAATTGCGGTAGTGCCCTTCGCTGAGAGCGGGGCCATGCCTGCTGGTGATAAGGTCAGCAGTATTGTTCAGGCAAATCTCACCATGAGTGGCGAATTCCGCCCACTTGAGCCGTCCAGAATGCTCAGCTTGCCTGCGCAGCGTTCGGAGGTGTATTTCCGTGACTGGCGCATGCTCGGGCAACGCTATGTTCTGGTGGGCCAGTTGAACCGGTCAGGTGATCGCATTGAGGCGAGGTACGAGTTGTTCGACGTTAACCGGGAGCAGCGCATTCTTGGCGAAACCGCCGGCGCTTCGGTCAATAGCGTACGAACTCTGGCTCACCACATCAGTGACCGGGTATACGAAGCAATCACCGGCGATCCGGGCGTGTTTTCGACCAAGCTGGCTTACATCACCCTCAACAGAACCGGTAATGACACCCGCTACCGCCTGCAGGTGAGTGATCTGGACGGAAAACGTGCCAGGGTCCGCCTGGAAAGCCAGGAGCCGATTCTCTCTCCGGCCTGGTCGCCAGATGGCAAGCAATTGGCCTATGTCTCGTTCGAAACAGGTAAGCCAGTGGTGTTCACCCATGAACTGGCCACCGGTGAGCGTAAGAAAGCAGCAGATTTCCCCGGGCTGAATTCGGCACCCGCCTGGTCTCCGGATGGTAAGTCCCTGTTGTTGACTCTGTCGAAAGATGGCAACGCCGAGATTTATCGATTGGACATCGCGTCGGGCAATCTGACCCGGCTGACCAATCATTGGGCGATTGATACAGAAGGCGCCTGGGACCATACCGGCAAGGGTATCTTCTTTACCTCTGATCGTTCCGGTGGGCCGCAGATCTACCACATGGAGCGCCTGGGTGCTGAGCCAAAACGCATAACCTTCGGCAGTCGCTACAACGCCCGCGCCCGCCCGGATGCCAAAGGCGAGTACGTCTACTACGTTCATCAAAGAAACCGGGCGTTCCACATTGCCCGAATCAATCTGAAAAGCGGTGAGGAGTCGGTCATAACCCGAACCGAATCGGATGAGTCACCAAGCGTTTCGCCAAACGGACGCATGTTGATTTACGCCACCCAGCGAAACGGTACCAGCGTGCTTACCGTGGTGTCAGCGAACGGCGGAGCGGCATACAGCCTGCCAGCGGCAGACGGCGATGTGCGTGAGCCGGCCTGGGGTCCTATCGTTCGTTGATCCTGTTGTTGTTTAATAAATCCAAGTTGAAAAAAGGAAGTGCATACATGAAATTTTCAGTACAGTCCAAAGCGTTTGCAATGTTGTTGTCTGTTGGTCTGGTAGCCGGCTGTAGCTCTACAGGGGATACCATGGAGGACGGAACCTACGGTTCTGATGTTGCTGCCATTGATCAGGAAGGCGGTTCTACCGTTTATGGCGGCATGGATGGCGAGGGCGTTTCGTCTTCCGACCTGTCTGATGATCAGCGCCAGGCGGCTCAGCAGGAAGCCGAACAGGTGGCTCTGCGTAACATCACCGTCTTCTACTTCGATTTCGATACTTCAGAAATCAAACAGGAAGCTCGGGATGTGCTGATCGCTCACGCTCGTTTCCTGGCCGACAACCCGCGTCAAAACGTGCGCCTTGAAGGTCATACCGATGAGCGCGGCACCAAAGAATACAACCTGGCCCTGGGCGAGCGTCGCGCCAGTGCCATTCAGCGTTTCCTGATCGTAAACGGTGCTTCCCGCGGCCAGCTTGAAACCGTAAGCTATGGTGAAGAAAAGCCCGCGGTGCATGGCTCATCTGAAAGCGCATGGGCACAGAACCGTCGCGTAGAGCTGGTGTTCCAGTAATCGAAGATAACTACCGGAAGGTCCCATGAGAAAACTGCTCATGGCGACAGTGCTGTTCCCGCTGGGCCTTGGCCTGGCGGGAGTCAGTCTGGCACAGTCGTCCACACCCGCGTTCCAGAACAACAGCTCCGAGGCCCAGCGCAAGTCGGGTAATAACCAGGCCACGGCAGAATTGTTTTACATGATTCAACAACTCCAGGCTAATGTGCGCAGGTTGCAGGGCCAGGTGGAGGAGCAGCAGCATCAGATCGGCCAGTTGCAGCAGCAAAGTCGTGACCGATACGTGGATCTTGATCAGCGGATTCTGGAGCTCTCGAAAACCGTTGAAAGCAAACCTGCTGGTGGCTCAGCCACAACAGCGGAATCTGGTCAGTCCGCCGAAAGCGGGCGTTCAGCGCCGGCCAGAGTCTATCGTTCTCCGGGCGCGGAGGAACGGGAATCCTATAACGCCATTATCGATCTGATCCGCAACAAGAAAGAGTTCGATACCGCGATCAGCCAATTGTATGAATTCATCGACCAGTACCCCGAAGGTGACTTGACCGTTAACGCCTATTACTGGCTTGGTGAAGTGTATCTGGCAGAGCCCAAGCTGGAGCAGGCAAAGCAGGCATTTACCATTGTCGCGACCCGTTTCAATGATCATCGCAAAGCAGCAGACGCCGTTTATAAGCTGGGCGTAACGCTGGACCGGCTTGGTGAGAAAGAAGAAGCAAAGCGCAGGATGCAAAGTGTTGTCGATCGTTACCCGAATACCGGTGCCGCGGATCTTGCCCGCAAGTTTCTGGCGTCTGCCTGAATTTGGTCACCGATTGATCCAGTTGATGGTATCTTGATCAGATCCTTAAAAAAGTTAGTGAATCCCCAAGAAAGGGGTTGATCAGCGCCGAAATATCAGTACTATATGCGCCTCGTTTGGGTCGTTAGCTCAGTTGGTAGAGCAGTTGGCTTTTAACCAATTGGTCGAAGGTTCGAATCCTTCACGACCCACCAAACGCAGAATATCGGTCATATGTACCTCGGTTATATGTACCGTTGTTCGCCGGAAGCAAGGCCGGCATCCAGCTATGGGTCGTTAGCTCAGTTGGTAGAGCAGTTGGCTTTTAACCAATTGGTCGAAGGTTCGAATCCTTCACGACCCACCAATAAGTGAACCCGTTTTACGGGTCTGCGGAAAAAAGAGCCTCAGGGCTCTTTTTTTTTGGCTGTAAGAACCCATCGTAGCCATGAGGGCCTTGAAACTAAGTCGTGAACTAACACAGATATGTTTCATGGCCATGAATTCAGGTTGGTAAATGGTATACTTTCACGGTAAATGCAACTCAGAGATCCAGAGATGACACGAGCGCAAGACCGTATCCTTGTTCAGGAACATCTGGCCCACCAGGCAGAGCCCAAGGCTCTTAGTGCCAGCGAGAAATCTGAACTTGAGGCGCGCATCAAGGCTGCCCTCAAGGCCAAGAATGCCGTGCTCGTAGCCCACTATTACACCGATCCTGATATCCAACGCCTGGCCGAAGAAACCGGCGGCTGTGTATCGGATTCGCTTGAAATGGCGCGTTTTGGCAATCAGCATCCGGCCACAACTGTTGTTGTCGCGGGCGTCCGTTTTATGGGCGAAACCGCCAAAATCCTGAATCCCGAGAAGCGGGTGTTGATGCCGACACTTGAGGCAACCTGCTCTCTGGACGTCGGCTGCCCGGCCGATGAGTTCTCCGAGTTTTGTGACCAGCATCCGGATCGGACGGTGGTGGTGTACGCCAACACGTCGGCCGCTGTGAAGGCGAGGGCAGACTGGGTGGTAACGTCGAGCTGTGCTCAGGCCATTGTTGAGTATCTGGATGCGAAAGGTGAAAAGATCCTGTGGGCACCGGACAAGCACCTTGGCCATTACGTGCAGAAGACCACCGGCGCTGACGTGTTGCTGTGGGATGGCTCCTGCATCGTGCACGAGGAGTTCAAATACCGTGGGCTTGAAGATCTCAAGGCGCTGTATCCGGATGCGGCCGTTCTGGTCCACCCCGAGTCCCCTGATGAAGTGGTGCAGATGGCAGACGTGGTGGGTTCCACCTCGCAACTGATCCATGCGGTACAGACGTTGCCCAATCAGGAATTCATTGTGGCGACGGACAACGGCATCTTTTACAAGATGCAGCAGCTGGCCCCGGGCAAAACATTGATTGAAGCGCCCACCGCCGGGAATGGTGCAACCTGCCGCAGTTGTGCCCATTGCCCGTGGATGGCGATGAACGGCCTGGAGAATCTGTTGCATGTGCTGGAACATGGCGATCAGGAAGTGTTGGTGAGTGACGAGCTGCGTGAGGACGCGTTGAAGCCTTTACGCAGGATGCTCGACTTCACCGCCAACATGAATCTACAGGCCGCCGGCAACGCCTGACCGGCTGTGTCAGCCCCGGCGAGCCTGCAGGCGGTCGGCAATATCGTTCAGGCGTTCGTTGACCACCTGTCGTTCGGCCGAGCCGGCCGGCAGCTTTTCCTGAGCCTGGCGCAGTTGGCGCTGGGCTGACTGAAGATCTCCCACCATGGCGTAATATTCGGCCCGCGCCCGGTGCACGCCGACAATATTCCTTGCCATGCCTTCCGCCTCGGCCAGGCGTAACCAGATCTGTTCACGATCGGGCAGGCGACGCGCCAGATCTCTTAACAGACCGGCCGCGCTGGCACCGTTGCCGTCGGCGATTTCGATTTTCGCGAGAGTCCAGCTGATCGGGTAGTTTCCGGGATTCCTGGCAAGTGCCCGCTTCATCAGAGCTCTGGCTTCCTCATGGCGTTCCTGGTCAAGCAGCACGTCGGCCAGAGTCACCTGGTAGGTGATTCTGCCGGGGTTATTGTCCAGTAGCGTGCTGAGGATGCTCTCGGCTTTGTCGTATTGGCGGTTGTCTTGATAGGCAATGGCCAGGCCGTAGCGAATGGCATCGTTGCGTTTGGCGTCATCTCGGCTGAGGTAGTCCTCAAAGGTCTGCACGGCCAGCTCTGGCGACTGGGCGTAGCGCACCTGCAGGCGGCTGCGCACCAGATGATATTCCTGGCCATCCGGAATCCGCTCGTCAGGATATTGCTCGGCCCGGTTGCGGCTGTCTGCTACGCGGTTCTGGGTCAAGGGGTGGGTAGACAGGTACTCGGGCAGCTGATTGCCTTGCAGCCGGTTCTGTCTCATCATGATTTCGAACATTTCCGGCATGCCCCTGGGGTCCAGGCCGGCATTGGCGAGAATTTCCATGCCTACCCGGTCCGCTTCCTGCTCATGGGAGCGGCTGTAAGCCAGCATGTTCTGGATGGCCATTGCCTGAGTGCCGGCAATGGCGGCGATGCCGATGTCGGATTGGGTGACGGCTGACAACACGATCCCGGCGATCATTCCGGCCAGCGTTAACGGCGCACTGGTTTCCTGTTGTTCCATGCGTCGGGCAAAGTGGCGCTGACTGAGATGCGCCAGTTCGTGGGCCATAACAGAGGCGAACTGTTGTTCGGTTGCGGCATTCAGGAACAGGCCGCCGTTCACGCCGACAACGCCCCCGGGCACCGCAAACGCGTTCAGGGCCGGGCTATCGATCAGAACCAGCTTGAGGTCGCGGTTATCCAGCGGTGCTGAGGGTACCAGTCGGTAGGTGATGGTCTGCAGGTAGTCGTAAACCAATGGGTCCTGAATCTGCGGCGCAGAGCGGCGGATGGATGCCATTACCTGTTGGCCGATTTCGGCTTCCTGCTGGCCGGAGATCAGGCCGCCGCTGCCGCCGATGCTGGGCAAGCTGGCTTCCTGAGCGAAGGCGTGCCCAGCCGGTAAGAGCAGGGTGGCAGCCAGGCTCATGGTGGTCAGGATTCGGATAAGAAGGTTCTGGCGGTCAGTTCGGTTCATGGATATAGGTTGCGCCCGGTATCAGATGGCATTTTTGACAACAGCATAGCCAAGAAAGTTCTGGTCAGGATTACGAAGACATGAGATGCAATAGGGTAACACCCCCGGCATAATGCCCGCTCGTTTATTGGATAATAGTAATGGTGCTCGTTAACAATGACTGATCGATTTCTGGACGCGTCCGGGCTGCGTTGCCCAATGCCACTGCTAAAAACCAAACTTGAATTGAACTCCATGACCGAGGGGCAGGAACTGGAGGTTGTGGCTACCGATGCGGGTTCTGCCCGGGATATTCCGGCTTACCTCGGTATGTCTTCCCATTGTCTTATTAGCCAGTCTGAGCATCACGGTGAATATCGATTCGTGATAAAGTGCGGCGGTTAACCTCCCGGAGTTGTTCATGGTCAGGATTTTACGCGGTTTAGCCCATAAGTATTTTTCGGATGAAGAAGCGGTGATCCTCTTTCTGCTTCTCCTTACCGGTATCGTTTTTATTATCCTGTTTGGGGCCATGCTGGCGCCGGCGATCGCGTCTCTTATTATTGCTTTTATCCTTCAGGGCCTGGTTGCCAAGCTTCATAAAATGGGCGTGCCTGAGCTGGTGGCGATTCTGGGTGTGTTTGTGGTGTTCCTGGGGGTGTTGGTCGGGGTAATCTTCGGTCTGTTGCCGCTGATCTGGACCCAGGTCAGCAACCTTGCTGGCGAGACGCCACGGATCATTCGTGAGCTGCAGTCCTATCTGGAATTGTTACCTGATGAGTATCCACATCTGATCTCCGTTGAGGCGGTAGACGCCGTGTACCAACAAGTATCGAACGAAGTGGCACACATGACGCAGTGGCTGGTGTCATTTTCACTGTCCAGTATTCCAGATGTGGTGGCGCTCCTGATCTATATGGTGCTGGTGCCGATACTGGTGTTCTTCTTTTTGAAGGATCGCAAGGTACTGGTGAGATCTGTTGGCCGGATGCTGCCTCCCCAGCGCCCGATGATGATTCGCATCTGGCAAGAGGTGAACATGCAATGTGCCAACTACGTTCGGGGCAAGGCGGTTGAGATTCTTATCGTTGGCGGCGTCACCTATGTAGCATTCAAGTTCCTGGGTATGCCATACGCGGCACTGTTGTCGTTGCTGGTGGGCCTGAGCGTGGTGATTCCCTACATTGGTGCCGCGGTTGTCACCATTCCAGTGGCGATCATTGCGTTGTTTGCGTTTGGTTGGGGATCTCAGTTTATCTGGGTGATGGTGGCTTACGGTATTATCCAGGGCTTGGATGGTAACGTTCTGGTGCCCATCCTGTTCTCGGAAGTGAATAACCTGCACCCGGTAGCCATAATTGTTGCGGTGCTTTTCTTCGGCGGTATCTGGGGCTTGTGGGGTGTGTTCTTTGCGATCCCCTTGGCCACTGTGCTCAAGGCGATCTTTTCGGCCTGGCCGGTGAAGGAATCGCAGCCCGCACCGGCCGCCACGGAGTAGGTCAGAGGGCTTTGACTGCCTCCAGCACCTCAGCAACGTGGCCGGGTACTTTAACGCCGCGCCACTCCTGACGCAGAATACCGTCTTTGTCGATCAGGAAGGTGCTGCGCTCGATGCCCAGGTGCTCCTTGCCGTAGAGCTTTTTCAGTTTGATGACGTCGAACAGTTTGCACAGGGTTTCGTCTTTATCCGAGATCAGGTGAAACGGAAACTCATATTTGGCCCGGAAGTTGGCGTGTGCCTTCAGGCCATCGCGGGACACCCCGAAAATTTCCGTATCCAGCTCACTGAACTGAGCCATTCGGTCCCGAAAATCCTGGCCTTCAGTGGTGCAGCCGGGCGTGTTGTCTTTTGGGTAGAAGTAGATAACAACGTTTTTGCCCTTCAGGTCGGTCAGTTTGACGGTCTGATCGCCGGTAGCCTCGGCCTGAAAGTCGGGTACTGGTTGTCTCAATGCTACGGATGACATGACATCTCCTTTAATTTCCTTGTGTCAGTTCGAGCCCAACATTACCATAACGGTTTTATTCGGACGGAGTTTTTATGATTACGGGTAGCCTCGTCGCACTGGTCACGCCCATGCTTCCAAACGGTGATATTCACTGGGAAGATCTGGACAAACTGGTGGACTTTCATCTTGAAAACGGCACCCACGGCATTGTTGCTGTGGGCACCACCGGCGAATCCGCAACGCTGGACCCGAAGGAGCATTGTCGGGTTATCGGCCATATCATAAAACGGGTTGCCGGCCGGATTCCCGTGATCGCCGGCACCGGTGGTAACAGCACGCGCGAAGCCATCGAGCTGACCACCGAGGCCCATAAACTCGGTGCCGATGCCTGCCTTCTTGTTGTGCCTTACTACAACAAGCCGACCCAAGAGGGTCTTTACCAGCACTTCAAGGCCATTGCCGAGGCGGTGCCCGGCATGAGCCAGATTCTCTACAACGTGCCGGGCAGAACCGCCTGTGACATGTTAAATGAGACCGTCGAGCGACTGGCCGACATCCCCAATATCATTGGCATTAAAGATGCGACCGGCAACATCCCCCGTGGCACCGAACTGATCGCAGCTGTCAAAGGCCGTTTGACGGTGTACTCCGGTGATGATGCTACCGCCGCCGATCTGATGCTGGCGGGCGCCAAGGGTAACGTATCAGTTACCGCCAACGTGGCGCCAAAGGCCATGGCACAGCTTTGCGAAGCGGCGATTGCCAGTGACGAAGCTGAAACCCGCCGTTTGAACGAGCTGCTGATGCCGCTCAATCGCAAGCTGTTTCTTGAAGCCAACCCGATCCCGGTTAAATGGGCTCTGCATCGGATGGGAATGATCGGAGAAGGCATTCGTCTGCCGCTCACGCTGCTTAGTGAGAAGTTCCACGGCGAGGTGGAAGAAGCACTCAAGGCCTCAGGCGTACTCTGAGGCCAACCGATTCCCGTTTTACCGGAGTAACCCGATGCAGGTTCCTGGAAGAGCCCGTTGTACCAAGTCACCTCTGTTACGGCCATTGGCCGGATTCCTGTTAGCAGGTACCCTGGCCGGCTGCGGTGTCCTGGAAGATCGTTCCCAGCGCTACGTTGACGCTCCTGAGGGGCAGCCTATTCAGGCACCGGAAGGCGCGGATAGCTCACGTTTTAATGAAATCATGCCGATCCGCAGCATCAATGCGGATGATTCCCGGCGGATGTATCCGTCCTCGATTCCCCAGCCACCGGATATGACCTCTGAGATCCTTGATCAGAATTATGTGGTTGAAGAGTTTGATGGCCGGTTGTGGCTGCTGGTGAACGAAGTGCCTGGCAGGCTTTGGCCAGTGGCAGGCGCGTGGATGAACGCCACCGGTCTGGGGGTTGCCCATGACAGCCCGCAGTTGGGCATTCTGCAAAGTGAGCTGGCCAATTTCAGCAAGCGTAGCCGCGAACTGTTGGGTCTGGCGGACGAACCCACCGGCAGCGAAGCGCGCGTGGTGTTGCAGGCCCGCCTGGCGCCAGGAATCCGGCGCCGAACCACCGAAATTCAGGTGCGAATTGTTGAGTCGGATGAAACCCCGGAAGGCCTGATGGCCTGGGATGCTGAAGCCGAAGCAGGCAGCAGCGCTCGGGACAGACAACAATCTCTGTTGACCGATCTTGGCGAATTCATGAAACAGCGTGAGGACAACAAGTCGTTCTCCCGCGCAGCGTCCGGAATGGTCGCCCAGCCGCTGGTCCGGCTGATGTCTGAAGGAGAACAGGCGGTTGCGGTAAAGGTTGAGTTGGACTTTGGTCGGACCTGGGCAGAGGTGAATCGCTCCCTGGAAGATATTGACGCTCGAATTCAGGATCTTAACCGAAGCGAACGCTGGTTTCATGTTGATTTCCGTAGCGAAGACGAACGCACACCGGGCTGGTTCTCCTGGTTCAGCAGTAAAGATGAGCCTCGCCACACGCACACCGTCAATATTGAGCAACGCGAAGGCGCCATGTTCGTGACGGCAGAGACAGTGCAAAACTACACTGGTGAGTACAGCTCGGCGGACCTGCTCACTCAATTATTCGAACACCTGTATTAAGGCCGGGCGGTCAGCAAAGCCGCCTGCCGTTCTGGAGATTTCAATGGAAAAGCGCGAAGAGCTATACGCCGGCAAAGCCAAATCTGTTTACCGCACGGATGACCCCAACCGTTTTGTGTTGGAATTCCGGGATGACACCTCAGCCTTTGACGGCGAGAAGAAAGAACAGCTGAACCGGAAGGGCATGGTGAACAACAAGTTTAATGCCTTCATCATGGACAAGCTGGAGGCCGCTGGTGTCCCGACGCATTTTGAAGCCTTGTTGTCCGGCACAGAGTCTCTGGTCAAAAAACTGGATATGATTCCGGTGGAATGCGTGGTGCGTAACATCTCCGCTGGCAGTCTCTGTCGCCGGATTGGGGTAGAGGAAGGCCTGACGCTGAACCCGCCCACGTTTGAGCTGTTTCTGAAAAACGATGCCCTGCATGATCCGATGGTCAACGAATCTTTGGCGGTCAGCTTTGGCTGGGCGACAGAGCAGGAGCTGGCTCGGATGAAAGAGCTCACCTACCAGGTCAACGATGTGCTCAAGGCGCTGTTCGACGCCGCCGGCATGTTGTTGGTGGATTACAAACTGGAGTTTGGCCGTAGCGAAGGCGACATTGTTCTGGGTGACGAATTCAGCCCCGATGGCTGTCGCATCTGGGATAAGGAAACCCGTAAGAAAATGGACAAAGACCGCTTCCGCCAGGGCCTTGGCGATGTGATTGAAACCTACGAAGAAGTAGGTCAACGGCTGGGTATCCAGTTCGACTGAACATAACAACCGACAACAAACGGGTGTGATATGCGTAAACTGATGATGGCAATGGGCGCTTCCATGCTGGCGGCTGCTCCGGTGGTTTCTGCTGATATTCTTGGCGTGGGCGCCACCTTTGGCTACTGGGATGCCGATTATTCCGGTAGTGCATCCAAGGGCAATGACCGGGTGGATCTGGAACAGGATCTGAACCTGAGCAGCGACTCCAATGCCAACCTCACCGCTTACTTTGAGCACCCGGTGCCGGTGTTGCCGAACGTCCGGCTGGCCTATACCCGGACCAAGCAGAGTGGCAATGGTCAGTTGGACTCTGGTTACGATCTGCTTGTTCCCGGCTCTGTGAGATCAGAACTGGAGCTCGAGCAACTGGATTTAACGCTGTACTACGAGCTGCTGGATAACTGGGTTAACCTGGACCTGGGCTTGACGGTAAGGGATTTTTCAGGTGATCTGGTGATCATCGATACCTTGGGCCGTTCCAACCAGACCAAAGCCGACGCCGTGCTGCCATTGCTGTACCTAGCCGCGCGGTTTGACCTGCCGCTTACCGGTGTTTCTGTCGGCGGTGACGCCAACGCCGTCAGCTTCGACGGCGACTCGGTCTATGATTTCAATGTCTACGGCCAGTACGAGTTGTCATTGCTTCAGCTGCGGGCAGGCTATCGCCAGATCTCTCTGGATTACGACGATGGCGATGATAATCTGGACATCGAACTCAGCGGCCCGTTTGTCAGTGCCGGTTTGAGATTCTGAATAGCACGCCATTGAACGGGGAGACGGACTCTTGAAAATCCTGGTTACCGGTACCGCCGGTTTTATCGGTTCACACCTGGCTCACCGCCTGCTCGACCGTGGTGACGAAGTTATCGGTGTCGACAACGTTAACGACTACTACGACGTTAACCTGAAAGAGGCACGCCTGGCCCGGTTGTTGAGCAAGCCCGGCTTTACCGAAGTACGCAAGGATGTGGCCGACCGGGAGGTGATGGAGGCGCTGTTCCGCGAGCACAAGCCGGAGCGGGTGGTGCATCTGGCCGCGCAGGCCGGTGTCCGTTATTCCCTGGAAAACCCGCACGCCTACGTGGACGCCAACCTGGTCGGCTTCATGAACATTCTTGAGGGCTGCAGACACAACGACGTCAAACACCTGGTATACGCCTCCAGCAGCTCAGTATATGGCGCCAACGAATCCATGCCGTTCTCGGTGCATGACAACGTGGACCACCCTCTGAGCTTGTATGCGGCCTCCAAGAAAGCCAACGAGCTGATGGCGCACACCTACAGCCATCTGTACAACCTGCCAACCACCGGCTTGCGGTTTTTCACCGTGTATGGCCCCTGGGGTCGGCCGGATATGGCGCTGTTTATCTTCACCAAGAAGATTCTCGCGGGTGAGCCGATTGATGTGTTCAACCACGGCCATCACAAACGGGATTTCACCTACGTTGACGACATCGTAGAGGGCGTTATTCGCACCCTGGACAACGTGGCTCAGCCCAATGCGGACTGGAGCGGCGCTCAGCCAGACCCCAGTACCAGCAAAGGACCATACCGGCTCTACAACATCGGCAGTAACAATCCGGTGGAGTTGTCCCGCTTTATCGAGATTATCGAAGAGCGAGTGGGTAAAAAAGCGGAGAAAAACCTGCTGCCGCTCCAGCCCGGCGACGTGCCAGCGACCTACGCCAATGTCGATGATCTGATCAGCGATGTCGGCTACAAACCGTCTACGCCAGTAGAAGAAGGCATTGCCCGGTTTGTGGACTGGTATCGGGATTTCTACAACGTGTAATCAACGTGTGGATACGTGAATGAAAAAGGCCAGCTTGAAAGCTGGCCTTTTTGCTGGGGGCAGCCAAACGTCATTTCAGAGCGAATGACTGGGGGGTTTGGCTCAGGGGGCATGTGAACTCAAGCAGAACGGCCTCAAGCTGAAGTCCATCCGGATGACCGGAGCCATAAAGCCGGTCACCAACAATCGCATGGCCAATGCCGGCAAGATGACGCCGGATCTGATGCTTGCGCCCGGTTTCGATGACCACCTTTACCTGCGTCGTATTTGTGTCCTCGTTCAGTGTCAGGGTCGTTACCCTGCTGACCGATTCCTTACCATCCAGCGGCGCATCAATCACCCGGTCTGTTGCCTCCAGCTTACCGGTGACCGTCGCCTGATAGATCTTGGTTACTGTTCGGCCCGAAAACAGCTGAGACAGGGCGCCCGCTGCCTTGGCATCATGAGCGATCAGCATTAGCCCCGCCGCATCGGCGTCCAGACGGTGCACCAGAAAGCAGGGCGTGTTGAGCGCCACTTCCGCCAGCCTCAGCAAACTGCAGTGATCCCCCCACTGCGACCCCTGCGCCAGCAAGCCGTGCGGCTTGAACCACACGCTGTAGCGGCCGTTGTTGTTCAGCAGTGAGGGTTGCTCCGGTGTGCGAGAGAGCACCTGGTCGTCGTAGAACAGCTGAATCCGGCTGCCCGCCCTGAGTTCCCGTTTGGCCTTGCGCAACCGTACCACCTTACCTTTTTGGGTCCACCAGCAGGCGCCCTTGGCCATCGCATCCTTGATCCGTTGTTTGGGCAGGTCAGAAGCCTGTGCCAATGCATCCACGGCAGTTTGAGTTGAAGCAACGGTGATATCAATCTGTGTGCGCATCGGTGTCCTGGCTGGGAAGTAATCATCGGGCTTATCAAGGCGTGGGGCAATGGTACGAAGCAGCGAAGCCCGGGACAAGCCATTTCGACCGAGGTAGGGGAAAGGGCCACCGGCAGGAGTTGCCCGGTGGCCCCGAAACGGACAGCGCTGATCAGAAACTCAGGGTAGCCGACAGCCAGTAGTTTCTGGCTTTTGCTTTGACGTTGTAGTCGTCAATGTAATTCGGCTCGTAAGTCACGCCACCGTCTTCGGTGGTGTAGACGGTTTCATAGCTGGTGAAATCTTCATCCAGCAGGTTGTTTACCCTGGCTGTCAGCGTCAGGAACTCATTGACGGCATACTGCGCGCCCAAGTGCAGGATGGTGTAGTCCTTGTAGAATTCCGGGTAGTCAATGCTGTTGTCCCAGCCCCGGGGCGTGCTGGTGTTGCGTTTTGAGCGGAATTCGGAGGTCAGATAGGTATTGAAGGCCGGTGTTACCTGCCAATCCAGGGTGGCGTTGGCCATGTGTTTGGCGGTGCCAGCCAATGGTGCGCCTTTGTTGTCGCCACTTTTTATCTCGGCATCGGTGTAGGTGTAGTTGGCCCGGATAGAAAGTGAGTCGAGTATCCAGTACCGGCCGGCGAATTCCAGGCCATTGATCTCCGCTTTGTCGACATTGACCAGCTGGCTGAAGGTTTGGCCATCGCCCAGCAGCTGGTTCCATTCCGGCGCCAGGTTGGCGCAGTCGCCCGGTGTTGCGTTGGCATCGTCACAATGCAGAATGCTTCCGCCGCTTTCTATTTTGTCTCTGAACTGATTTGAGAACACCGTCAGGTTGGCGTTGTGCCCTTCGGGGTGACGATAGTAAACCGCGATTTCACTGTTTACGCTGGTTTCGGGTTCAAGATCCGGCGTACCCACAAATGGCAATGTGCCCTGGCGGCCAAATCCTGTAATGCCCGGGTAGAGGTCGCTGGCTTTGGGGGCTTTGTAGCCAGTGCTTACACCACCCTTAACCGACCATTCCGGGGTCACGTCCCAGTTACCGTAGAGTCTCGGGCTGACATGGCCATCGAAGATGTTGTGGTGGTCGTAACGAACGCCGCCGGTCAGCGTGAACTGCCGGGTGATTTCCCAGTTATCTTCCATGAACGCTGCCCACTGCCGGTGCGGTTGGGTCTTGCCATCACTGAAGCCGCTGCCGGTCATGCCGAACGCGCCGTCTTCCATCTCGGCATCGACATATTCGGCACCGTACACCAGAAGATGGTCACCGACGAGGGAGTCGAACTTGGCGTTCAGCGTGGTCTGGCGGGTTTCCAGTACGCGTTCAGGTCGGGGCAGGAACGCCGCTTCGATATCTGCATCGCTGGCGCCGTCATTATCTAGCTGCTGGTACTGCAGGCGCTCAAGTGCGGTCAGTGGCAGCGTGCGGCCGTCGTTGCTGGTGGTGATGTGATGCAGGAAAATATCGCTATTGGCGAAGCCCCACTGGCCGTGGTGGCGAATTGACGCCTGCTTTCGGGTGAACTCCTGTTCAAGCGCATAGCCGGCGTACGGCAGTCGACTGACACTGTCGGTCGTGCCGAGAGGGTTGTTGCCGTCGGCGGGTTCGTTGTCATAGGTTTGTCTGGAGGTCTCGTAATCCAGCGTCAGATCCTGATTATCGGTCATGCGATAGTCGAGTTTAATGCCAAGATTGACGTTTTCGTTATCGACCGTCCGGCCTCCGCTGCCGAAACCAAGCTCCCGCGGAACCGGGTTGCCATTGGGATCAATACCCGGTTCGTACTGTGGCTGGGAGGCATCGCGATTATACAGGCTGCCGCGCACGCCAAGGCCTAGGCGGTTTTTGATCAACGGACCGGTTACCGTGAACTCGGTGGTGTCATCGTTGCCGAAGTCGTCATTGGATTCGTGAGTGCGGCTGTGAGACAACGACCCGGCCCAGGTGTCACCGATTTTTTTGGTGATGATGTTGATGACACCACCCAGTGCGTCGGCCCCGTAAAGGGTAGATGCAGGGCCCCGGATGATTTCGATGCGCTCAATCATCTCCTTTGGCGGGATGTGGTTGAACTGGTTGCCGCCGAAGTTGTTCGGATAGATATCGCCAATGTTGTTTTGGCGCTTGCCATCAATCAGAATCAGCGTGTAGTCCGCACCCATACCGCGAATACTGATTCCGCCCTGGCCAGTTTTGTCAGTGGTTTCGCCAACATCCACACCCTCAACATCCCGAACCGCGTCGAGCAGGGTGGCATAGGGCTTCTTGTCCAGATCCTCTTTGCGGATGACCGTAATGGACGCTGGCGCATCGGTCAGCTTTTGCTCCACCCCGGACGCACTGACAACGAGTTCCTCAAGTTCATGCACGGTCTGCGCCTGGCCAGATAGCGCAAAGCCTGAAAGCGCCAGGACGAGTGAGGTTTTTGAAAGTCTGGTCACGTAGTTCTTCCTTTTGAAACATGGGTCTTTGTGTATTTCCTGCAGGTTGGGCGGTCAAAGCCTAAGTGAAATTAACGTAATACACAACAAGAATGATTCGCATTCGCTATGAAAAGTGTAAGTAACTGCAATTGAAGGAGGGCTTGTTTATGGCTAGTCTTGCCCAGCTCAACGATTTGAAAGCTGAGCAACCATCGGCCATGCCGGATAGCTTTCGAAGCTGGCTGGCGCTGGAACGCGGGGTGTACCACGGCGCCGGCGGCGGCGAAGTAGAGTGGAGTGAGGCGGAACTTTATGTGGCGTTGCCCAGGCCATGCGGAAAGGCCTGGTGTTCTGCCTGACCGGGCTGATCCGGCCAGCGTGAGTTACTGGTATCGGCAACTGGGTGTACACTGAAACTGCACTCAGAAAAGGAGCCTCGATATGCCGTTAATTGGATGGCTGTTTATTTTTGCCGCGTTTGCCCTGGTGATTGGCAGTCTCTTGTTTCTGAGAGACAGCGCCGATATGAAAATTCCCAAAGACAAGCTGGAAAAGATCCGGAAACGAAAGGCCGAGCTTGAGAAAGAAGAGAAAGAAAACAAAGAAGATTGGTAGCCAGCACAGCGGATTTTTGGGCGCAAGAAAGTATCGAGGCATAAAAAAAGCCAGTCTTACGCATGCTGTAAGTAACTGACTTTCTTTACGAGAGTGGTAGGACCAGGCAGATTTGAACTGCCGACCTCTGCCATGTCAAAGTAGAAAAATGCCTTTTCGTATGTACCTGAAAGTAATGGCAAATACCGCTTAAACCACTGTTTTAATGTACTTTTACCCCTTGCCTGTTCGTTTCAGTCTGTCCTTTACGTTCCAGCTTATTTCCGTATACTTGCTGTAAATGCGTGCTGTAAATGCGTGCTGTAAATTTGATTCGCCTGCTGTAAATCGACTTTCAGCCTGCTGTAAATTTGAAATAGGGAGTCTTGAGCATGGCCGGGAAAATAACCCAAACGTCGATTACTGACGCGCGCATGAAATCGCATTTAACGGATGATCGCGTGCCGCTCCGATCGGAGTTGTCGTGCGAAAAAATACACGGCCTGTTTCTGATGAAGGGTAAAACCGGCGGGACCTGGTATTTCCGATACTGGGATTCCAGCGGTAAAAAGCAGGTCTATAAGATCGGCAATATCAAAACGGCCAAGCTGTCGCAGGCTGGTGACGATCCGCGCAATTTAGCCAGACTCGAAGCTGTCAGTCGTGCCATAAAAATTCGCGCGCAGATTGAAGATGGAATTTATCCGCACACAGTCAAAGAGGAAAAGAAGCAGGCGGCCAGACGCAAGGATGAAGAATTAAAGCAGTCTGCCGAGTCTACTCTCGGCAAGTATCTGGACGGTCCATTTACAGCCGCTCAGAAGCGCAAGAAAGGCGAGGGTAGAGGAACCATAAACATCATACGCTCTAACTTTGAAAAGCTACTGGATCGCCCTCTGGACAGCATAAAGGCGGGTGACATTCGAGAGTGGCAGAACAGCCGTGAAGAAGAGGGCCGCGCGTATTCGACCATAAAACGAGCCTTTGGCGCGCTCCGCACTTTGATGAACTGTGCAGTGGCCGATGGTGTGATTGATGCGCCGCCTTTTGATGCCAAGGCACTGCAACACCAGCGCGCAGAGGACAAGGCCGCAGAGATTGCGCGTCGAGACGAGGATGCCAGGAAAAAGCGCCGTATGCTTACAGAGGGCGAAACCGAAGCCCTATGGCGCGGGCTGACCATGTATGACAAGGACCGCCGCATAAAACGAGAGAACAGCCGCAATCATGGCAAGGGCTATTTATCCACCTTCGACGGTGTGCGGTTTGTAGACTGGTTTGAGCCTGCTGTCCTGCTGGCGTACTACACCGGCATGAGGCCAGGTGATCTATATGCACTCCGGTGGCCAAACGTGATTTTTGCGGACGTTGGTGATTCACGGCTCCGGTTTTTGCCAGAAAAAACCCAGCACCACCCCGACCCGGCACAAGTTGATATCATGCTGCACCCCGACGCAGAGGAAACCTTGCGCGCATGGTGGGAGCAACAGGGCAAGCCAGACTCCGGTTATGTGTTTACAGAAAGGGCAGGGCAGCGGCTCGGCAGACAGGCCCATGACGGGAAGTGGACAAAGGTTAAGACGTTTGGCGGTATGCCGGACGAGCTAGAGTTTTACTGTTTTCGGCACAACTTTATCAGCACACTGTTAGACCGTGGGCAGTCTATGAAATTGATCGCTGAGGCCGTTGGTCATAAGTCGACCGCTATGATTGAGCGCAACTATGGCCACGTTCTGCCCGCGCGAAAAGACGAAGCGATTATGCTGATGGGTAGCAGGAAAAAATCAGTAGAAAAAGATAGCGATAGAAAATCACTATAACTAGAGTCGCAGTGATAAATTTAAAGTTATGATCCGGGCCTGAGGCTCTATGTAACCCTGCGGTATACTAACGTTGTTCCTGAAATGAATAAGGAATAGCACCGGGCGACAAGGTGTACCACCACCCTGAAACCCGGATTTTTTAGACTACGCCGGGGCTAACCGTACATAGACTGTTGCAGGTTCCATGTTACGGATAGCGGATGAGAAACTGAAAGAATTTCGAGTTATGAAAAATCAGTTTCTTATAGCCAACCCGGCGACACTCTTTGGAGTTATCGCCATGACCGCACAAACCGCAACGGCTAAGAGCCGCCCTGTAGTTCAATCTGATCTAGTGACCCGCAAAGTTGGGGCTGAATACTTGGGCGTATCAGAGACAACCTTCTGGCGTCTTGCTGAGTTCGACCCTACTTTCCCACCGAAGATACGCCTATCTCCGCGCCGTGTCGCGTGGCGCCTAAAAAATCTGGAAAGTTGGCTCTCCAGCAGGGAGGGCGCATAACATGAACCGCACTCCCGGAAACTTCAACGACCATAGCACCGGACGCGCGTATATCGCCCTATCCGAAGCCGCCCGCCGCCTAGACCGGCACCACTTGAGCCTGTACGACGAGATAAAACTCTGCGGAATACCCTTAATCACTATATCCGGCTGCCAATGTATTGCCGTTGATGATCTGCTCAGGCTGAAAAGCGAGGTGGCACAATGAAAGATGCCCCGACCGTTTCCAGCCAGAGCACAAAAAATAATCAACTTGAGCAAGTGCATTATAACACCGAAGGCACCAACGTGTTGCCCTTATCCGCAGCCGCGCAACGCGCCCGGATTCTGGATTACCTGCAAAACCATCGTGCGCTGACAACGTTGCAAGCGCGTCACTTGCTGAATGTTATGCACCCTGCCGCCCGTGTCATGGAACTGCGTGATGGTGGGTACAAGATCATCACCAAGTGGCGCAAAGATGCCGACTCAGAGGGCCGGTTACATCGTGTCGCTGAATACGTGCTGTTTGCAGGGGGTGAGGTATGACCCAGGCATTCAATGCAGATATTGAACTGGCGGAACACTTCTTGACTCTGTTGGATGAGGAAGCGGAAGCCTTCACGTTCCAGACTTTTGCCGATAGCCCAGAAGCCAAAGAGAATCAGGGCAACTACGCCCGCGTTTTTAACGGCACCCTAGAGGCTCATGCTGATGAGCTGGCGCGCCTGAATGCCATGGGCGCGGGTGTGTTCGTGACGATCAACAGAACGGATCTGAAAGGCCGCAAGGAGGGCAACATTCAGGCCGTGCGGTCTGTGTTTGCAGATACCGATGGTGCGCCACTTGATCCTATAACTAAGTGCGTACTTGAGCCGCACTTTATTGTGGAAAGCAGCCCCGGCAACTGGCACACGTACTGGCTGACCGATGACCTGCCCCTGATGGATTTTGAAGGCGTGCAGCGCCGGATAGCGGACAACTTCAACACCGATGGCAGTGTTAACGATCTGTCCCGCGTGTTGCGCCTGCCTGGTTTCTATCATCGGAAAGCAGAGCCGTTCATGGTGAAAATTATCCACGAGAACGGCGGTTTGCCATACTCGGCTGAAAAGATCGTCAACACCTTTCCGCCCTTGGTTAAGGAAGGCACCAACCGCAGTCAACGCCAGCTCGAAATTGCCAGAGATGACAAGATCCTGACGGCGCTTAACGAGGTCAAGTTGATACGCAGCAAGCGCCAGGACGGCGGCTTTAATATCGCCTGCCCGTTTGAGGACGAGCACACCGGCGGCTCCAACGAAACCGAAGCAGTTTATTGGCCTGCCTTCACCGGCGGATTCAAAACGCCTTCAATCAAGTGTATGCACTCGCATTGTGCCGACCGGCGGTTAGTCGATTACGTGGAAAAGCTGGATCTGTGCTCGGATATTGCACCACTGACGTTTGACGATTTGTTGCAGAGCGCCCGCGAGATGACCCCAGAGACGCCACCGGATCAAATAGAGTCATTGGCACGGCAGACCGCCCCGCTCGGAAATATCGAGTGTGAGAAGGTTCTGAAAGCCTTGCGAAAGAGCACCGACACTAACATTACGAACCTTCGGGATCTGGTCAAACAGGAGAACCGCCAAAAACGAAAGCAGATGGTAATTGGATCATCCACCGGCCCGCAGCCGATGATGCCAGAGCTGTTCCCTGACATTGCCTTCAATGACGAAACCGGCGCTTTGAAGGTGGTGGCCACCCTGCCTAATATCGCGGCCCTGCTGGATCACTACGGGATCAAGGTTAGCTACGACGTTATCAGCAAGAAAACGCAGGTGGTCGTGCCTGGCATGAAAGGATCACCCGATAATGCCGACAATTCAGCTCTTACACGGGCAATCAGCCTGGCCAAGCTGAACGAGATCCCTTCTGAGATGGTGCCCGCCTATGTGGAAGCCATAGCCGATGAGCGGCAGGTAAACCCCGTGGCGGATTGGATATTCAGCCGCCCGTGGGATGGCGTAGACCGCCTGCCTGCACTGTGCCAGACCCTTGAGCTTGCGCCGGACTACCCCGAACAGCTCAGGGACACCCTTGTAACCCGGTGGCTGATTAGCGCCGTGGCTGCTGCTCTCAAGCCTATTGGCTTCAAGGCCCGTGGCGTATTGACGATGCAAGGCCCGCAGTCCATCGGCAAAACAAGTTGGTTGCAGTCGTTAGTGCCTGATCTGCACTTGCGGGAACGCTTGGTTAAAACGGATCACCTGCTAGACCCCAACAACAAGGACAGTGTATTGGGCGCGGTATCGCACTGGCTGGTGGAGCTGGGAGAGCTTGACGGCAGTTTCCGAAAGGCTGACGTATCGCGGATAAAGGGCTTTATCACGGCGGATATGGACAAGATCAGACGACCATACGCCCGCCTTGAGGCTGAATATCAGCGCCGCACAGTGTTTTTTGCCAGCGTGAACGATGCGCAGTTTTTGGTGGATGAAACCGGCAACACTCGGTTCTGGACTGTGGCGGTTAAGCGCGTCAACTACAGTCACAACATTGATATGCAACAGCTATGGGCACAACTAGCCGTCGCTTATCAGACTGGTGAACAGTGGTGGCTGACCCCAGACGAGGAAGCCCAGGTTGAACGGATCAACAAAGGGCATCGTGTGGCCAGTCCGGTCAGGGAGTTGATCGTTACGCGCCTTAACTTTGAGGCACCTCAACAGCGGTGGCAGAAGATGAGCGCCACGGATCTGCTGATTTCCCTTGGCTTTGATCGACCAACGCAAGCGCAAACGAGGGAGGCGGGAGGTGCATTACGGGATCTGTTCGGGGAACCGGTTAGCAGACCCAAAAACGTAAGACACTGGTTAGTGCCCCCTAAAACGATGTTAGGTGAAGGCTGTGATGATGGCGAGGGTTATGCAGTGGACTGGGTAACCCCGTAACTAACCCGTTGGGTAACCCGTGCTCAGGCCATGGGGCGCAAGGGATTGCGCTTAATGGGTTACCATGGGTTACCCTATTTCTACACAAAAAGGAAAGGGTATAAATGTATGGTTAAGAGATGAAGCCTTTACGTGTATATGTTTTTACGCGGGGGGTATATGTTCGAAAACTGGGTAACCCTGGGTAACCTACTAACCCTTTTCGCTGCTTCCGCCCACCTCAACGGCTAAAACCATTCTCCTTACATGCACCTCGACAGATAGCCGCGAATCCCTGCACTCAAAACCCCAGTACCCTCTGAAAGCACGCCAGAACTAAAGCGATCTACCCTAACAGGGCAGAACTAGCGGCCTGTAAGCCAATGTTTTTTAGGGTTTGCGTTTCAGGCCGTTGCTGTAGATTGCCAATTTTACAGCAATAACCCGTAAAATAGAGGCCATATACAAGCCAGTTACAGGCCATATATGCGCATCTCTGACCATAAATATCTAGCTCCCATATCGTGTGTAAGATTCCGAGCTTTTTCAGCCTGACCCGGCCAGCAAATAACCGCCATAAATGCGCCATGAACAACCCTGCTGGCGTCCTGACAAAATTTCCCGTCTATAAAACTGAAAAGAGGCAAACAGACCATGACCGAACTTGAAAAACTGAAAGCAGAGATTGGGCAGTTATCGCCCATGAGCGACGAGGCGATTCAGGAGCTTGTCGACAATGGCGAAGATGCCGAGCGGCTAATTGAAAAGGAAGAGCAAAACGCCGCCCGTCGCCGCGTTCTGCAATTCAAGGCAAACGCGCTTGAGAAAAAACTGGCGGAAGAAAACCGGAAAGCCGCCGGTAAAGAGCTAAAGGCCATTGATGCAAAGCTGGACGCCACAACAGACGAAGCCCGCGCCGCAATGGCGGATGCTTGGCAGGCTGTGAAAGCTTTTCAGGGAGCTATGCAGCGTTTTCAGACATTGGGCGACACCTACACCGCACACGCCAACGAGGCCGCCTTAATGGGGCAACAGGCAGGGATAGCGAGGGGCGATAGCCCGCGTGGTTTGTTCGCTTCCGTGAACAGCATGGAGCGTTCGATAGTCGAAAGCCTGGAAGCCTACAGGCGCCCAAAACCATTTAACCATCTGATGATCGAAAGCGAGGAATAAGCAATGAAACAGAATCTTCAGGAGTTCGTCAGGCAAGTCGTGGAGCCGTTGACAGGGCGGGATCAGGCCAAGCGGCAAAGAGAGGAACACGAGGAAGAAATCAGGAAGGCCAAGGAAGCGGCAGACAAATCAGACCCCGCTCAGGCGTAACCATTTCGCACCCTTGGGGCGGTTGTCAGATCAACCGGCTGCCCCTTGTGGGGCGGATCTATTCGCGGGGGATTGGATGGAAGCAGACCAGCTAGACGCCATTGAATACGGCAGTGATGCAGGACTGGCAGAGCGCCGCCTATGGGGGGCTGTTTTGGCTCTTTTGATTCAAGACGGCCAACGCTATTGGCAAGGCAAGCAACAAGACACCGAAGCGGAACAGGCTTTTGATGACATTTGCCGATGCGGGCCAATGCTTAGGCACTGCTGCCGGTGGCTGGACACTGACCCGGAGATTTTGAGTAGAGGCTTTATTCGGTGGTGCGAGGATATGGCCTGAACCTGGCGGACTCTTATGACTTTCAGTTGCCGCCCGGAACGTAGCAAAGAGCAAAGTATATATTGTTCGCTTTTGCTTTCACCCGCCATGTTGGCACGCGTTCAAGAAGGACGTGATTGGTGCTGGCAATGATTTGTGACGAGTGGTCGTAATAGTCACAGTTCACCCAGTATTTAAGGGGGACACTATTGTGAACTCGAAGTGTAACGTAAGTGTCTCGTTTATTGCTGGCCGCTTCCACACGGATGATGTCAGTAGATCGAATTTTGTGCATCGAATCACCAGCGAGGGCATTACCACCAGCGCCGCAGATCGCAAGAAATCCAATAATAAACCAACGACTCATCCCGTTTTCCCTTTCGCATTAGTTTCAGAAAGAATAGCACCTATCTAGGCTGGCTACATTCCGATCAATCTATCGAGGCGGGGGGAGGGTCTCGGCTGATGTGGTGTCAGTCTCTCCTGACAGTCCCACCATTTCCGGCAGGTGGCGCAACCGCTTGGCAGTCCTTGCGAGCGGCTCTGACTGCTGTAAACCTGCTGTAAAATCTTCAATTCTATTTTCGGGCATAAAAAAAGCCACTTGCGAGGCCGCTAAGTGACTGTTTTGGTTGCAAAAATGGTAGGACCAGGCAGATTTGAACTGCCGACCTCTGCCATGTCAAGGCAGCGCTCTAACCAACTGAGCTATGGTCCTGTCTCGCAACGGGGTCGAAATATACGGATTTCAGCCCCGGCGGTCAACCTCTTTCAAACAGATTTTCTCGTTTTCATAAAGCCTTTGATGGCGCGGGTCAGCGCGTTCCAGCGGTTAACCAGCAGTGCAGTGAAAATCAGGCCGCAACCGGCCAGCTGCAGGGCCGACATGGTTTCGCCAAACCAACCGACAGCAAACAGCGCCACCCAGACCGGCTCAAGCACCAGAATCACCACGCCATGGCTTTGCGCCGACAGACTCTGGGCGTAGGTCTGCAACAGAAATCGCCCGGCGGTGCCGATTACGGCGCTGGCCAGAATCCACACGAACAGGATGGGTGGTGGATTACTGAGTGTCTGGGCCCAGGATTCACTGATTGCGGATTCGGCCAGTGTCACCATGCCAACGGTAAGCAAGGCAAGCGCTGTCAGTGGCAAGGCCGGTACCTTCTTTTTCTCAAAGATTTCCCCCTGTTTACTGGTCACAGTCCGTTGATTGGCGGCCCGGGTGTTCAGGGTGAAGTACAGGGCAAAAATAAAGGCGGCAGCGACAAAGTAGAGTTGCCCCGGGTCTGGACGAAAGCCGTTTTCCAGTGATAGCAAGGCAAGACCCGCCACCGCAATGGGGATCGCCAGCCAGGTACTTAGTGGCTGAGCTTCACCAAACACCAGCCGGGCAATAATGGGTACGATGACGACACCCAGGCTGGTCAGAAAAGCACCTTCGCCCATGCTGTCACCGTGGTACAACCCTAGTATCCAGCAGCTCATGGCAATGCCGAACACCAGGCCGACACCGACACTTCTTTTGATCTGGTCACGATTCAACCGGCGCAGTGCGGGCAGGGCAATCAGTGCCAGTAAGCCCCCGGCAACCAGGAACCGCGCGGCCATGAACATCAGCGGCGGCATCAACAGCACGGCTTCTTTTGAGAACATCCAACTGATGGCGGCCAGCAAGGTAACCACCACAAGCAGCAGATCGGATTTATGAGCGTCAGACATCAGTGAACCGGCCCCGGTAAGGCAGAGTGATTGGCAATGATGGGTCAATCTATAGTTTGCGAACTAAAAAAGAAAGCAGCGAAAACCGAGAGGACAAGGCAAGAGCTGAAAGCAGTGGTGGGCTCATCCCTGAGCCAGTCAAATAACCGGACTCAGTTGTTGAACGTGGTGTAGATAAGGTTTGACATGCTGGTCTGGTTAGATCCAGGCACCTCGACATACTGGGCACCAGAACCCCACAGCTGCCACCAGGCCCGCTGATTGTAGGTGCGGCTGGCAAAGTTGACTTGAAGCCCGTTGAGTACGGTGTTGTTCACCACAGGCACGGACGTGTTGCCGGTCTGGGTATCTTTGACGGCAAAGTGGTTGGCGCCTTCACTCATCAGCACCGGGTAGTGGTTGTAGTAGAGGCCGGAAGGACCGCTCTGACCGGTGACTTTACCGTCCAGGCCGATGGTGCCTGAGCAGGAGTCGATGCCATTGGCGGTGGTTGCGCCACAGGCTGAGTGCGTAGGCACAACACCGTCATCGGTGCCGGCAATGAATGGCTTGGTAATGCCACCGAAGGAGGAGCCGCCACCAACAAAGCGCAGCCGCGGGACCGCGTTCGGGCCAGTGGACAGGTTCCGCGCATTATTGGTTTGCAGGTCGTTGACCACGCCCAGATTGTCTGGCTGCGGATCAATACCGGTGAAGGCACGAACCGCCTGTTTGACAGGCCAGTTATACCAGCTGTTGTTGTAGGCAATACTGACTGCCAGGTTGGCCAGTTCAGTACCGCCGCCAGCACCGGCCAGGTCCATGACCGCCAGGATTTTCAGCGGTTGCAGACCTTCAGACTGCAGCCAGCGGGCCTGGTTTTCAAGCAGGTGCCGAGTGACCAGGTCACCGGTTGAGTGAGCGACCACGATACAGTAATCGTTACACAGGCCTTGCTGGCTGATTTGCCGTACTTGTTGGTACGCCTGCTGGGCAATCTGGCCTTCAACGCGGCCGTCGCTGCCCCAATCTATGCGCGCTTCGGCCCGATTCAGCCAGTAGTCACGCCAGTAATCCTCACCAGCCTGCTTGACTGCCTGCAGGTTGGCGGGGGCTTCTGACAGGTTTTCCATCATAAACCCGTGCACCAGTATCACGTTGTGTCCGGCCAGCTGCGCTTGCGCGCTTGTGGCGAAAAAGCTTCCGGCCAGCGCTAGTGAGAGTGCCGTTCTATTCAGGCTTCTCTTGTTATTGTTGATCATCGTTTGCTCCGTTCTTCTGATTTTATTGTTGTCTATCAGAACTTGTCAGCCAGGCGCCGTAACAGCACTGCCCGTTGCTCTGATTCTGGATTCACGGCCGGCTCATCACGGAGTCTGTCGAGGCTCGGCGGTGAAAATTCATAGCCCTCTTCAGGGCCGAAAGCGTAGTAAGTGCGGTCACCCGGACCGGCAGGCATCTGGCGAATCTGCAGATGCCTCAGTTGCAACTGGCCTTCAATGTTGCGATTGGCCAGCACGCTGCCGTGAGCGCGGAGTTGCAATGTGCCGCTGCTGCCACTGAGGGATGCTTCGGCGCTCAGTTGAGCTATGGCTTGTTGGCCGTTGTACAGCTGGGCGGTTAACGCGTAATAGCCGGCATTCTCCGGATCAAATTTCACCGGAATTACCAGGTCATTACCGGAAAGATAAGGTGAATCAATGCCGCTGAAATCGCCAAGATCCGGCTCGATGGACAGGGACGACACATGCCGAACCGGCTGGCCATCCACCCGTGCCTCGACAATCAGCCGGTATTCTCCTGGTTCATGATCAGAGCTCAGGCTGCCTTGGTAATAACCTGTGTCTTCAGTGGCATCCAGCTGTGCTGAATCCGTCTGATCTCGTTCAGTCGCGGTTTCGAGGGTTGCCGACAGGGAGTCACCAAATACCTGGCGACCGCTGAGCGAGGCCACCACCAGAATGGGCTCGCCCTGGGTGAAACGGAATTTGTCGAGGGTGACCACAAAGTTGCCGTTATCACCCAGCGGCAGTTCAACGGGATGATAAAGGTTGCCCTGATAGGCTTGTGCCTGGGCGGCTGACAGCGGCACGGAGTAATCGGGGTAGCGGATGGACTGCTGGTATTCGTCGGCGACGCTGGCCAGCATGAACCCGAGCGCATCATCCGAGGGCTCTGAAGGTGTCTCTTCGTCGTCATTCGACCCGGGGGCGCGTGGGTCACTGATCATGCCGCTCACCGGTTGCTGAGGTGACGGGCCAGCTGGCACGAACCAGTCAAACTGGCCCTTATTGTCTGCAGATAGAAACCAGGTCGTGCCTGAAACACCGGCCATCAGTGCCGCTGTCGCCAACAGTGCCTTGTAAGGCATTCTGTATCACCCTGTTCTTGTTGTTGGGTTGTTTTTGGTTAATGAACAACCATAGCCGGAATTTGTCTAAACCGGCAAAATAGTTGTCCAACAATGCACCAGTTGTCTGCATTCGTGTGACTCGCGTCACACTTCTAGAGCCAGCCGGTGTCCTTGATGGCCTCAAAGCCGAAACGCAGTTTAACCTCGTCACCGACCAGATTCTGATCCAGTCCGTAGGTCATGCCCCAGTCACTGCGATTGATCACGGCAGACGCGCTGATGCCCAGAGTGTAGTTCTTATGGCCGATCGGGTAGTCTGCCGCCTTGTTGAGTACGACATCCACGTCGACGGGGTTAGTCTGCCCGAGCAGGGTCAGGTCACCGGTCACAATGCCAGTGTTATCGCCTGTGCGTTCAAAGCCGGTGACTACGAAGGTAATGTCTTTGTACTTGCCAGTGTCGAGGAAGTCCTTGTTTCTGAGGTGATCGTCTCGCTTATCGTGATTGCTGAATATGCTGTTGGCTTTGAACGCCAGCTGGCCGGCCGACAGGGCTCCGGTCTCTTCGTCATAGACGAATTCACCTTCAACTTCACGGAACATGCCCATCACCGGCGCGTAGCCAATGTGCATGATCTCAAAGCTCATGGAAAAGTGCTCATCGTCCACCTCAAAGGTGGCGGGTTCGGCCAGTAGCAACGGCGAGGTCGCGAGCAACATGGCGGCGGCCGTGGTCTTGATGAAATCAGTGTTCATGATGCATTCTCCTAATGAAGAGCCAGCGGACATCCAGATGAAATGACCAGGCCAGAAGCAGCAGCGCAATGGCCAGAGTAACGCTGGCAAAAACGGGGGGGATCGGGGGCACAACGGCCACCATCAGGGTAACCACCTGCCACACGCAAACGGTCTTGCGCCGGAAACTCTCTGGCAGTGCCTGGTTAAGCCATTCGAAATAGCAGCTGGCGGCCACATACAGATAACGCATCAGCCCCAGCACCAGCACCCACACACCGGCCTTGTCGAGCGCAAACACCGCCAGGCAAAGGCCGAGAATAAACAGTGCGTCCAGTTCCATATCGAAACGGGCACCAAAATCACTGTGGCTGTTGGTGGCTCGGGCTACCTTGCCATCGGCTCCGTCGAGGATCAGTGCGAGCAGGCAGGCGACTGCGTAGAACCACAAGCCAGCGGGGCCTGACAACGACAGAAAAGGCGCCCAGGCCACCAGAGGAAGAACCAATACCGAACGCAGAAGCGTGGTGCGATTGGCCCAGCCAAAGGACTGCTTTGCAGGCCATCGCGCCAGGATGAAGCCACTCTGAAGCAGAAACAGTAACCCGGTTGCGATCAGAAAAGTGCCCGGCAGATTGAACCAGTGATCCATGGTCAGCAGGGTGAAAGCCAGCAAGATTCCGGCCCAGCCAAGCTCCTTGGCGGTTGAGGGAATCTGATTTGAAGCCGGCTGAATCGAATCCATATCTTAGCGCTTCCGTATAGCCTGTTTGATGCGTCATTGTTGCCCCATTATGCAACTATAGTTTGGGGAAAGTGTTTTTGCTTACGGAGCCAATCAGCGAATGGACTGTTTATGACTTTATCAGCCAATCGGGCATTCTGGATGACCGGCCCCGGCCAGTGCGAACTCAGGCCTGCGACCTTGGGCACGGACATGGATGGGCCAACGGTCACGGTGCGCTCTTTGTATTCCGGTGTCAGCCGCGGTACCGAGTCACTGGTGTTTAATAACCGGGTGCCGCCCGGCGAATTTCAACGCATGCGGGCACCCTGGCAGGAAGGCAGCTTTCCGTATCCGGTCAAGTACGGTTACGCCAACGTTGGCGAGGTAACCGATGGCCCCGGGCATTTGCTGGGGCAACGGGTGTTCTGCCTGTATCCCCATCAGCAGCAGTATCGGGTACCCGCCGGCGCGGTGACGGTGTTGCCAGAGCTGGTGCCGCCTGAGCGTGCCATTCTTGCGGCCAATATGGAAACTGCGATTAACGGGTTGTGGGATGCTCAGCCGGCGATCGGGGACCGTGTTGCCGTCGTCGGTCTGGGGGTGGTCGGACTTCTGGTTGCCTGGCTGGTGCGCCAGATTCCGGGTGTGGAATTGCGGGCGATTGATACCAACCCGGCCCGGCAACCGGTCGCCGAATCGTTGGGATTGGCGTTTTCGACAGAGGCGGATGCCAAAGACTGTGACCTGGTGATTCATGCCTCTGGCCACAGCGATGGCCTCGCATCTGCCCTGGCCATGGCCGGGCAGGAAGCCCGCATCGTTGAGCTCAGCTGGTATGGAGACACCCCCGTGAGTGTGCCGTTGGGACACGCTTTCCACCCCAATCGCCTCGAGCTGAAATCCAGCCAGGTGGGGCAGATCCCCCCGGCCAGGCAGCCGCGTTGGAGCTACCAAAGGCGTCTGGCTCTGGCGTTGTCGTTATTGAGCGCTCCGGAACTTGATGGGTTGATCAGCGGTGAATGCCGGTTCGACCAGCTCCCGGAATATGCCAGCGGCTTGTTTTCACCGGGTGCCGACGCGCTCTGCCACCGAATCATTTACTGACAAAGGAACACCTATGTACAGCCTGACCGTTCGTGATCACATGATGATTGCCCACAGCTTCAACGGCGAACTTTTTGGCCCGGCTCAAGGGCTCCACGGGGCCACCTATGTGGTGGATGTGACCTTCGAGCGTCCTGTTCTTGATGCTGACGATCTGATTGTCGATATCGGCCTGGCCTCTGACGTGCTCAAAGCCGTGCTGGCCGAATTCAATATGAAAAACCTGGACGATCTGCCCCAGTTCAAGGGCCACAACACCACCACCGAATTCATGGCCAAGGCGGTTTTCGATCGTATGGCTGCGGCGGTTAAGGACGGCCGCCTGGGTGAAGAGGGTAGAGGTATCGCCAGCCTGAAAGTAACCTTGGGCGAATCGCATGTGGCCTGGGCCAGTTACCATGCCGGAATCTGAACTCTGGTTTGCGGTGCCCGGTGATCCGGAGCAGAACACCGGTGGCTATCGCTACGTTCGCCGCTTGGTGCAGGCCCTGAGGAACATCGGGGTTGAGGCCCGGGTTGAGGGGCTGGCCGGGCGCTACCCCAGGCCTGACCGGGCGGCCGAAAACGCCATGCACGGCTTTCTTGCCGGCTTGCCGGATGGCGCGCCTGTTATTCTGGATGGGCTGGCGATGGGCGCAATGCCAGAAGTGTTGCAGCGCCATCGGAAGCGCCTGCAGTTGATGGCGCTGGTGCACCACCCACTGGCCGATGAGAGCGGGTTGGATGAAGGTCAGCAAGCCTGGTTCAGACAAACCGAAACCCGGGCTCTTGCCCAGGTGGGCCAGGTGTTCACCACCAGTGCCTACACTGCAGCTCGCGTTCAGCAGCTTTATAACGTGTCGGCCTCCCGAATTGTGACGGCGGAACCGGCCGTGGATGACGTGTTCTTCTCGGCAAGCCAAGCGGCCCTTGTTGAGGATGACCGGCAGCCGCCAAAGCTGTTGTGTGTAGGCCATCTATCCGCTCGCAAGGCCCAGCATCAGTTGGTAGAGGCTTTGCAGACGCTGGCGGACCTGCCTTGGCAGTGCACGTTGGTGGGCTCATGCGATCGCGACCCGGGGTATGCTGAAACGGTGAGCAAAGCAATCTCGGAAAGGGGACTGGCAGAGCGGATTGAGTTGCGCGGCGAGCTTGATGAACAGAGCCTCGCGGTGGCCTACGGCAATGCCGATCTGTTTGTGTTTCCCTCCCTCTATGAAGGTTACGGCATGGTGATTGACGAGTCGCTGGCAGCGGGTTTGCCGGTACTGTCGTCAGATGGCGGGGCGCTGGCACTTACTACTCGAAAGCCGGGGGCTTGCACGTACCGGGCCGGGCAGGTTCCCGAACTGGCTGACCGACTTCGGTCACTTCTGACCAATGCTGAAGAGCTGGGACGGTTGACGGGGCAAGCCAGAGACTCCCGGAATGCTATTCGTAGATGGTCCGACACAGCCCGGGATTTTCTGAAGGGCCTGGCGCGAGACGATCATAACGATCCTGCCCGCTTTTCTGGGCAATGGCTTGAGGCCCGGGAGCCGGCTGACCATGTCGCCAGAAGCGAAGCGCTGACCGACGCACTTGCACAGTGGCTGATGAGCCGGTATGACAACAGGTCTTTAAAGGAGGGCTCTGCGCCGCCCATGCAGCTTGTCGATATCGGTACGGGCCGTGGGTCGAATCCGGCGTTTCTGGTTCCGCGTTTGCCGGTGCCTCAGCAATGGACGCTGGTGGAGCCGGATCAGGGGCTTTTAAAGGCGGCCGTTGGCCGGGTAGAAGCGCTGGATGCGCCCGCAGAGTCATTTGATATTGAGCTGACGGAGGGCAATCTTGATTCGGTGCTGCCGGTCAATGCCGACCTGGTGACCGCCTCTGCGCTGATTGACCTGGTCTCCGAGCCCTGGCTGACGGCATTTGCTTCGGCCGTTGCCCGCCGGCGCGCAGCGGTATTAATAGTTCTCAGCTACAGCGGCCGGTTTGAGCTTACGCCGCGACACCCTTTGGATGCGCGGGTGCAGGCTCTGGTAAACCGACATCAACATGGCGATAAAGGCAGCGGCAGCGCCCTGGGGCCGGAGGCGACCGGGTTGCTGGGGCAGCGTCTGCAAGCGGCCGGGTATCAGGTCCAGCTGGCGAACAGCCCCTGGCGCCTCGGCGAAGACAGCCGAGATGCCGTATTGATCAATAGTTTGATGGCTGGCTGGGCACAAGCCGCCAGCGAGCAGGATGCCAGTGCCGCTGAGTTGATTGATTGCTGGCTGCAAGACAGGCAAGCTCAGCTGGCCAGGCAGGAGCTGACGGTTAAGGTGAATCATCTGGACCTGCTGGCACTGCCTGCAGCAGAGCGCAATTGATCATCCATCACCGGGCCTGGCCAAAGCTGCTGCTGCGTTGGCTGGCGACTTTTATCGTTCTGGGGTTGGTGTTCGCGTTTATCGATCTTTCCGCATTGGTGTCCAGGCTGGCCATCGTGCCGGTGTACTTCGTGGTGTTGGCGCTGGGCATCACGGTTGTGCAGGTCATTTTATCGGCCTGGCGCTGGCGATATACCGCCAGCCGACTGGGGGTCGGGATACCAATGCCGTTTGCGATTCGGGAATACTATCTGGCCAGCTTCCTGAACCAGGTGTTGCCCGGCGGGGTGATGGGCGATGTGAACCGCGCCTGGCGCCACAGCAAGATTCACACTGCGGGCAAGTCAGAACCCTCGGCGCGTCTGGCGGCGATTCATGCGGTGGCGCTCGAGCGATTGTCCGGGCAGCTGGTGCTCATTCTGGTGGTGTTGCTGGTGATGGCAGGCCTTTGGACAAGCGGCCAGTTTAACGTCCATGGCATGCCAGCGGAGCTTTCTCTCAGCGCCGGATACTGGCTGCTGGCGCCCTTGTTGTTGGGAAGTATCGGGTGGCTGCTGTTTGTTCGTGGCAAAGTTGCAACCATGGTGCGTTATGTCCGTCACTTGAGGGCGGACCTGTATCGGGCCTTTGCCGGCTGGAAGATTGCCGGGGTGCAGCTGGCAACGTCGCTTTCGGTTCTTGTCAGCTATCTATTTGTGTTCATGGTGATTGCTGCCGGTATGGGTTTGGCTGTGGATGTTGTATCGCTGGCACTGATCACGGCTCTGTGCCTGGTGCTGCTGCTGGCCATGGTGGTGCCCGTTACGGTGTCTGGCTGGGGGGTTCGCGAAGGGACAGCCGCGCTGCTGTGGCCGGCCGCCGGGTTACCGGCGGAGCAGGGCGTTGCCCTTAGTATCGGCTACGGCGCGCTGATTTTCCTGGGGAGTTTGCCCGGCGCGCTAATGTTGCTCCGAAAGTCCTGACCCCGGCACGGTTTCGTCGAATGCCAGATCAAACAGCATGTCACTGCCCAGGTTAATCAGTTGGGCGCGGGGGCGAAGGGCTTCGTCCAGTTGATCAATCTCAGGCAGTGAAAAGGCCGGGCGGCCACTGCCGATGATTATCGGCGCGACCATCACATGCAGGCGGTCCAGCAAACCGGCGTTCAGGAAGGACGACACAGTGACCCCGCCGCCTTCAATGAAAATCTTGTGTAGGCCGGCATCCCGTAACACTTGCAGAATAAGCTCTGGAGGCACTGGGGTGGGGCTGTCCGCCGCATCGCCAAGGCAGGGGATGATCGTGACCAGTCCGCGTTGCTCAGGCTTGTGTGCCGGATCATAGTCTCCGGCAACGAGGTGTATGGTTCTTGCCTCACCGTCGGTAAATAAATGATGGCTGGGGGGTACCCGCTGTTTGCGGTCGATCACTACCCGCACCGGATTGGCACCACTGGCCCGGCGCACCGTCAGGCGCGGGTTATCCGTTACTGCGGTACCTGCACCGACGACCACGGCATCACACAGAGCGCGAATGCGATGCAGGTGAGTAATGCCGTCGTCGCCATTGATAAAGCGGGAGCAGCCGGTAACGGTCGCAATCCGGCCATCAAGACTTTGACCAAGTTGGCCGATCACCCGGGTGCCAGAGGCGTTCTGAACGGGCTGACAAAGTGGCAGAAACAGCGAGAGCAAATTCCTGACCTCATCGGTTGCCTGATCAACCAGTTCCCAGCTTTGCCCATTGAGCCGGAGTGCAGGGTGGTCGCTGCCGGGCACCGGCAGCGTCACATTGCTTTGATTGATGGCACTGAGGATCAGTTGCCAGGTGTTGTCTGCGTTCAGAGTGGCCATAGCGGTCCTTAACCCTTACTTACCTTTCTTGTAGACATTCTCGTAAACGTAGTTGGTGGCTTCCACAAAGCCATCGATGCTGCCGCAATCAAAACGCCGGCCCTTGAATTTGTAAGCCAGTACGCACCCGTTCTTCGCCTGTTCCAGCAGCGCATCGGTAATCTGCACTTCGCCGTTCTTGCCAGGAGGCGTGCGCTCGATGATGTCGAAAATGTCTGGCGTCAGGATGTAACGGCCGATGATGGCCAGGTTGCTGGGCGCATCTTCCGGAGCCGGTTTTTCCACCATGTCGGTAATTCGGTAGAGGCCGTCTTTCATGGATTCACCCGCAATCACACCGTACTTGTGGGTCTCATCCTGGGGTACTTCTTCAATCGCTACAATCGAGCAGCGGAACTGGTTGTACAGCTTCACCATCTGGGCGAGCACCCCGTCGCCATCTTCCGGCCCAACGCAGAAGTCGTCCGCCAGTACCACCGCAAACGGGTTGTCACCCACCAGGTTGCGGCCGGTCAGGATGGCGTGGCCCAGGCCTTTCATTTCGTTTTGACGGGTAAAGGCAAAGGTATTGTTCATGATCAGATCACGAATAGACGTCAGCAGCCCTTCTTTTCCCGTGCCGGCAATCTGGTGCTCCAGTTCATAGCTGATGTCAAAGTGATCCTCGATCGCCCGCTTGCCCCGGCCCGTTACGAAACCGAATTCGTGAATGCCGGCATCGGCGGCTTCCTCGACACCGTACTGAACCAGTGGTTTGTTAACGATCGGCAAAATTTCTTTGGGCATGGCCTTGGTGGCCGGGAGAAAACGGGTGCCGTAGCCGGCAACAGGGAAGAGGCATTTCTTGATCATAACGCTTGTCCTTATATTCGCTTTGGCCACGGCCTGTTGTAAATCAGTCATCCTTGAGGGCTGACTCACGAAATATGCCAAGTGTAACCAAGTTGTTGGTCTAAATGGAGGCCTCGGTACTGAAATGTAGAGATTGGTAAAACACGGAACTATGTCACCTGCAACGTGGCCCGTTGATTTTTATCGAAAAAGCATTCAAACAGCTACTTAATCTATTGTAAAATATGTACATTCTGTATGTAACATTTGGCAACGACCACTGGATTTCTCGGTCCCGGTGCAATACATTCCTATCCTGTGAAATTTTCTTAAGAAACACCGGTTCTCTGTTCGCTTTGTTGCCGGCTTTAGCCTGTAGGACCCTGACCATTGAAATCGCCATTGTTTATCGCACTGTTGTTGTGCACGGCCAGTCAGCTGCTTTATGCCGGAGAGAATGGCTCATGGCTGCGCAATGGCTGGCAACCTTATTCCGACAGTGTTGCCGGCACTGCAGACTCGTTCAAAGAAGAGCGTGAACACTGGTTGCGCTCACGGCTGAAATTCTCCGGGAAAACGGCACAGAATAGCGACGGTCTTGATGGCGCCGTCGGTGTCGCTACCGACAAACTGGTTAGCCAGAGCGACGCCATTGGGTTTGACTACCGCGATGCCCAGTCTTACAAGAACGATACCAGCTCTAATAACCTCTCCTTGCGCTATCGTTTCCCGGCCGGCGCCAATCGGTTGCGGATTGAGGCAGCAAGATCCCGTTACAACCGAGCCGTAAGCGATGGCACCCGCCGCTATGAAGCCAGTGGTGAGGCCCGCGAACTGAACCTGGAGGCAAACCGGCCGTTGTTCTCCAGATTCGGGATGGCTTTCGGTGGTATTGCCCGGCACCGGGGACGAGACAGTGCATCTTTCAAGGAAGACAGCCTGATATCAGAATCGCGTTATCAGGTTTCGTCCCTTGGCCTGGAGGCTCGCGGAGGGCATGAACTGCCAGCCGGCCTGATTGCCAATACCTGGATCCAGGCGCTGAGTGGCCGGGAATTCCATTCAACCGACTACCCGTTGCAGGACGGCATGGTCGATGAACGGGGATTCTATAAGGTGGCCGTGTCTGCCTCGATTGAACAGGAGGTGTTCCGGTGGAACTGGCGGATGAATGGCCGCTATCAGTTTGCCGATGAAGATCTCCCGTCATCGGAATACCTGATGGTTGCCGGGCCGTCTATGCTCGCCGGCTTCAATGGTCAGTCGGTTGCCGTGGTCAGGGGTGGCTGGCTTCGGGTGGGTACGGCCAGCCCCACCTGGCACATGCCGTTCGTCCGTGGCGTATTGTCCAGCATTAACTTAGCCGTGTTGCACGGCTGGGCTCCCGATGTCGGGGCCCAGGCGAACCGTCATGGCAAGGCCAGCGCCGGCCAGGTTGCGTTAAAAATGCAGGGCCGGGCGTTCACCGCCAACGTCAGCCTGGGCAGGATGATCAGTGCCTCCACCGCCGCCCTGACCATGCCCGACCATCCGGACGTGCGCTTCTCGCTGTTCATGGATATCTGACCCGCACCCTTACAAAGTTGTCATCTGGGTAATTCTTGATCACAGCTGCTACATTAATACTCTCAGAGATACATTGAGGGTCAGGGAATGATGCGCTCAGGGATACGACTGCTCACGCTGCTTCTGTTGCAGTGCTTTCTATACACTGCTCCGGTTCAGGCTTTTGAGTTTCAGGAGGTAGTCGATAGGGCCAGGGTCCTGGCCGGCGGGAAATACGAACCGCCGCCAGAGGTGCCGGGTTTTCTCAAGGATCTGGGTTACCAGGATTATCAGGCTATTCGATTTAATCCCGAGGCCAGCCTCTGGCGGGAAGGTGGTTCCCGTTTTCAGGTCATGATGGTGCCACCCGGAAATTTCCATACCCACACCGTGCAACTCAATGAGATTGACGCCAGCGGCGTGCGCCCCATACCTTTTGACAAGTCTGCCTTCAGTTTTCCCAACAGTGAGCTTGCCAAACGAATTCCCGCCAATCTCGGTCATGCCGGCTTTAAACTGACCTATCCGCTGGGTGAGGGAACGGAACAGAATCAGTTTCTGGTATTTGCAGGGGCCAGTTATTTCCGTGGAGTAGCCGAGGGCAACCGGTTCGGGCTTTCGGCAAGAGGCATTGCCATCAACACGGGCCTGCCCTCTGGTGAAGAGTTTCCCTCCTTCGTTGAATTCTGGCTTGAGCGGCCCGGCGCGGGCAGCGATCAGATGAGCGTTTTCGGGTTGTTGGGCGGGCCCAGTGTGTCTGGCGCCTACCGTTTTGATATACAACCCGGACCCACGACTCGTATTGACGTTACCGCTGAGCTATTTTTCCGAACGACAGTTCAACAGCCGGGAATTGCGCCACTAACCTCCATGTTCTATTACGGTGAGAACACCAGGCGCCCGGTCGGAGAATGGCGCCCCCAGGTTCATGACTCCGATGGATTGCTGATCCACGATCAGGGCACCGGTGAATGGTTATGGCGCCCACTGGTTAATCCCTCCCGCCTCAGCCTCAGCTATCTGCAAGTGAATCGCCTGGGTGGATTTGGTCTCATCCAGAGAGATACGGCTTTTCACGAGTTCGAGGATGCCGAGGCCCGCTATGAACTGCGCCCGAGCGTCTGGATATCACCTCAACAGGGTTGGTCTGAGGGTGAGGTCGTGCTGGTGGAGATACCGACGAACTCTGAAACCAACGACAACATTGTCGCTTTCTGGCAGCCAGGAGAGGGCTCGAGTGCCGGGGCTCACCACCAATTTGCCTACACGCTCAGCATTGGTGGTCGTGACGTGGCTGATCAGCCGCTCGGGCGGACGGTGAAAACGTTCGTGGGCGATGGCGACCGTATAGGCGGAGGCGATGCAGAAAACGCCTACCGAATCATAGTTGATTTTGCCGGCGGCCCGCTGGACAGCCTGAAACCGGATGCCGCGGTGATCAGCAACCTCACTGAAGGTAGCGGTAGCAGCGGCGTTGAGATCATCTCGCATTATGTCGAATTCATTGAGGCGGGCAATAAGTGGCGTCTGTCGACGCTGGTTCGCCCGGGCAAAGGAGAGAATCCGGTACTTCGGGGCCAGTTGCTGCTGGATGACGAGCCCCTCACGGAAGTCTGGACCTATCCGTCGTCCGAAGCTGCCAGGGCCGCGCAAAATTGATCACGAAGGGAGTTCTGGTCATGCCGGAAATACCTTGTCAGCAGGCGCTGGAGCGTGTGCTGACCTACCTGGGTGACGAGGGCACCGTGCTGACAGCAGACATCTGCAGGCAGGCTCTTCGCCTCGTGGAAGCCTCCATAGCTGAGGGCGCCGGCCAGGATCTGCCCGCCCGCTGTGTCGCAAAAATCCCCGATTATTTTGAGCGCCCTGATGAAAGCATTCCGGATTGCAACCCACCGCTGAAACGTGGATGCATCGGATATGACTGACATCGATGTGGCAGCCGATACACTGGCCCGGAGACGATCCGGCAGCTGGCGCAGAGTCGCAACGTTCAGGCGCCTGCTCCTGACTGTCTTCGTGGTTGGGCAAACCCTGGTAGCCTGCTACTTCCTGCTCTGGGTGTTGCCTTATCACGGTGGTACCCTGGTCGAGCTGGGGCTGTTGGCGCTGTTTGCGCTGCTGTACCTGTGGATTGCGGTTGGCTTCTGGACGGCCCTGTTCGGTTTTGTGCTCAGGCTGGTGGGTGGAGATCGCCACAGCCCTCTGAAGCGTCATGCCGGGGCGGCACTGGAGGTAACACCACTGGCCAGAACCGCGATCATCATGCCGGTCTATCACGAGCCGGTGCACTGGACCCTCAGTGGGCTCAAGGCGGTGTATCAGGACCTGGAACGCTCCGGCCACCTCGATCAGTTTGAGTTCTATATTCTCTCCGACAGCCGGGACCCGAACATCTGGCTCGAAGAGCAGGTCGTCTGGTACCGGCTGTGCCTGGAGCTTGGCGCCGAAGGGCGGCTGTTCTATCGTCGCCGGAAGGTGAACCTCAATTTTAAGAGCGGCAATGTGGCGGATTTCCTGCGCCGCTGGGGTCGCCGTTATCGCTACATGGTCGTGCTCGATGCCGACAGTCTGCTCAGTGCCGACACCATCGTGCGCATGGTCCAGCTGATGGAACGAGAGCCAAAGGTTGGCATATTGCAGACGGCGCCGTCCATCATCAACGGCGAATCGCTGTTTGCCAGGGTGCAGCAGTTTTCCAACCGTCTCTATTCAACCCTGTTTGCCACTGGCCTGGCCGCCATCCAGATGGGCGACGCCGCGTTCTGGGGGCACAATGCGATTATCCGGATCAAACCGTTTATGGACCACTGCGGCTTGCGCAAGTTGCGAGGATTCGGCTTGTTCCGGGGGCCGATCATGAGCCATGACTTTGTGGAGGCCGCCTATATGGGCCGGGCCGGTTATGAAGTCTGGCTGGAACCTGGCCTTGGCAACAGTTTTGAGGAGTCGCCGCCAACGTTGTCAGACGAACTGTCTCGAGACAACCGCTGGTCTCGCGGCAACCTCCAGCATCTATCGATCCTGCTGTTTGGTCGCAGGCTTCGTCTGGCGCACCGGATGGCGTTGTTGAACGGGGTCATGGCTTATCTGGCGTCGCCTCTCTGGCTGGGATTTCTGATACTGACTACGGTGGCGGCGGTACAGATGACCGACGCCAGAATTGACTATTTCCCGGAGGGGCATCAGGGCTTGTTCCCTCTGTGGCCGGAATGGCGACCGGAATGGGCGCTGGGCCTTGCCTTAAGCACCCTTTCACTGCTGTTTATACCGAAATTTCTGGCCATCCTGGACGCGGTTATTCACCGCACAGCCAGGCAATTTGGCGGCGTATTGCGGCTGTTTGTCAGTGTGTTGGTCGAGATTGTGGCTTCCGTATTGCTGGCTCCGATCAGGATGATGGCTCACAGCCGTTATGTGCTTGGCGCGTTGTTGAACCTGTCGCTGACCTGGGCCGGGCAGAACCGCACCCAGGAGACCTCCTGGCGGGACGCCTTTTTGACTCAGCTTCCCGGCATGGTGATCGCGGTGGGCTGGTCTGCCTTTGCCTGGAGTCTGGACCCTCTGTTCTTCCTCTGGTCACTGCCGGTCGCGCTGCCACTGGTGCTGGCGGCCCCTACTTCGGTTTGGCTGAGCAAGGTCGGCGCAGGCCAGACCCTGCGTAAATGGGGCATGCTGGTGATTCCGGAGGAGCGAGTACCCGTGCAGGTGCTGGAAAGCGCCCGTGCAGCCAGGCTCGACAGCGGGCACGATTCCGGGCTGACCGCGGTGGAAGAAGCCGTGATCCGGCCAAGTCTTAACCGGCTTCATCAGGCACTGGCTCGAAACCTCCGGCTGGCCAAGAGGGAAGAGCTGCTGGAGCCACTGGTGGAACGCTGCGGCTCAGAGGGGCCTGGCTCATTGTCCCGCAACGAGCTCAGCCAGATATTTCGTGATCAACAGGCGCTGGTGGAGCTGCACCAGCTTGCCTGGCAGGCACCGCTCGACAGTTTCTGGGGCCGGCGCATCAGCATGCTAAGCAGAAAAGGCAGAAAACGGAGCGCATCATGGACAGACGCCAACTGATCAGGGCCTTCATCGCCCTTGCAGGTATCCAGGCACTGCCCCTGTCTACCCTGATGTTCAGCCGGCAGGCGCAGGCAGAAACGCTCGGTGTCACCGGTGCACATACACGAGGTGGAGAACGGGCAGGCCCCGGGCCGTCATCAACTGGTGGTGTACGCATTACTGGTTTTCCCCAGCACCACGGGCGCGTATGCCTTCACCATGATCCCCGGAACGAACATGGTGATCACCGCCAGCCGAGGCCGGGTGGAAATCACCTCAGCTCGTCCCCTGGCGTCTATCGACGGTTACCGGGCCATGTTTGATCTGGTACCCAATGACGCCCTGGAACCCATCGACCTCCGGCTGCAATTGAGGCTTGGCGACCAGATACTGACGGAAACCTGGCTGTACCAGTACACACCACCACCACCGCAGCAAGAAAGAGCGTAGCTATGGATAAGCGGGAATTAGAGCCAGAGGGTGTGTCTGAACGCAGCCTGATACAGAGGGTGGATGTTCGCAATACCGCAATGATCGTGCTCACCTCGGTCGCGGCGCTGTATTTCATTTCCTGGGCGCAGGCCGTATTGGTGCCCCTGGTCGGAGCCATTCTCATCAGTTACGCCCTGGACCCAATGGTGTCCGGGATGGAGCGATTCCGGATTCCCCGCCCCCTTGGCGCCGCGTTGATGCTGATCATTATGGTGGCCACCATTGTCGGCGCGAGTATCCCGCTGAAGCGGGAAACCATAGCCATACTGGATAAGGCGCCCTGGGCAATCGAGCAGTTCCAGCGTGCCGAAGCGCGCTCGATACCAGACGAAGCAGGTGTCGTAGAAAAGGCTCAGGATGTGGCCAAGAAAATCGAAGACAGTGCGGAGGATGAAGAGGAGGCCGTGGAGTCTGACGTGATGCGAGTCAGGGTGGTCAGCGAGAAATTCAATATCTGGAAATACCTGATGGAAGGGTCATCAACGATCCTGGTGCTGGTGTCCCAGGTATTTTCCGCACTGTTGCTGGTGTATTTCATGCTGGCAGCGGGAAGGCTCTATAAACGCAAAGTCGTCAGATTGTCCGGCCCCTCATTTCAAAGCATGCGCAAGGCTACGCGGATCATGAATGAATTCCATAGCCAGGTGCGTCGCTTCCTGTTTGTCATGCTGCTGGGCGCGCTGTTTGTGGGTTTTTTCACCTGGCTGGCGTTTTTTCTCCTGGGAATGGAACAGGCCGTTTTCTGGGGCGTGGTCGCGGGAGTGGCAAGTGTCGCGCCGTATCTGGGGCCCTTCCTGGTCATGGTAGGTGCCGGTGTGGCTGCATTTATTCAGTTTGGCACCATCGATATGGGCATACTCGTCGCCATAGTGTCGCTTGTAATAACGAGCATTCAGGGTAACTTGCTGCTCCCAATGCTCACCAGCCGCGTCTCCAGCCTTAACGAAATTGCTATTTTCATTGGCCTGTTGTTCTGGGGTTGGCTCTGGGGGCCGGTGGGGCTCATCATAGCCACGCCAGTGCTGATGATCATCAAAACCCTGTGTGACCATGTCAGCAATTTACGCGCACTGGGGGAGTTGTTAGGGAAGTGAGGGTGTGATGTCAACAATTGAATAATCTTTAGTCTATAGATTGTTGACAATGCACGTGCTTGGGCGTAAATTTTGAGCCATTCCAGTCACTATTGTTGACAAAAATATGTCCGAAGCCGCAATTCAGACCTACACTCGCGCCGATGAAGCCTTTGATTGTCTGCAAACGGCGATCGTGAAAGGCGATCTGGTTCCCGGCGAGAAAATCGGTGAAGTGGAACTTTGCTCCCGCTTTAATCTTACCCGCGGCCCCCTGAGAGAGGCCCTCGGCCGCCTCGAATCCCGCGGACTACTGGTTCGCCGGCCCCATGCCGGAGTGAAAGTGGTGTCTGTGAGTGCCGAGGAACTCCTCGAGCTTTACCGCATTCGCGAGACTATGGAAGGGCTGGCCGCGAGACAGGCCGCCGAGCGCATGACAGACCACGAAATTGCCGACCTCCAGGCCACCCTCGATACCCACGAAAAGATGATCGAGCAGGCCCAGGGCCAGGCGTATTATCAGGCGGAAGGCGATTACGACTTTCATCACCGCATCGCGACCGGCAGCCGCAACGCAAAACTCGCGCAAATGCTGCTGGGTGATCTTTACTATATGGTCCGGATGTACCGTTATCGCTTGAGCACCTCTTCCGGCCGGCCCCACCTGGCCCTGGGAGAGCACCGAAGAATTGCAGAAGCCATCGCCCAGCGCGATGGCGAGCTTGCTGAATTTCTTATGAAAAGACACATCAATGCCGCACGCCGGAATATTGAACAAAAGATCCAGGAAGGCGTGTTAACAATCTGATCAGAGAGGTAATCGACCATGGCTAACAAGCTCTCCCCCGGCGCCCGTTTTCGCAAGGCCCTGAAAGAAAACCAGCCGCTGCAAATCGTTGGCACTATCAATGCCTACACCGCCATGATGGCGGAGCGGGTAGGGCACCAGGCCATTTACCTGTCTGGTGGTGGCGTGGCTAACGCGTCTTACGGCCTGCCGGATCTGGGCATGACCACCATGAACGACGTGGTCGAAGATGTGCGTCGTATCACCGCCGCGACCGATGTGCCGCTGCTGGTCGACATCGACACCGGCTGGGGCGGCGCCTTCAACATTGGCCGCACCATTCGCGAGATGGAACGTGCCGGCGCTGCAGCGGTCCACATCGAAGACCAGATCGCCCAGAAGCGCTGCGGCCACCGCCCGAACAAAGAAATCGTGTCCAAAGAAGAAATGGTTGATCGCATCAAGGCCGCTGTCGATGCCCGCGAGAACGACGACTTCTTCATCATGGCCCGCACCGATGCGTTCCAGAAAGAAGGCCTCGAAGCCGCCATCGATCGTGCCAAAGCCTGCATCGAAGCCGGCGCTGATGCCATCTTCGCCGAAGCCGTACACGAACTGTCTGACTACAAAGCCTTCGCGGACGCCATCGATGCGCCGATCCTGGCCAACATCACCGAGTTTGGCGCCACACCGTTGTATAACCGCTCCGAACTGGCCGACGCCGGGGCCGCCATGGTGTTGTACCCCTTAAGCGCCTTCCGCGCCATGAACAAAGCCGCGCTGGCGGTTTACCAGAACATCCTGGACAAAGGCGACCAGAAAGACGTGGTAGATATCATGCAGACCCGCATGGAGCTGTACGATTTCCTGAACTACCACGACTTCGAACAAAAGCTGGACCAGCTGTTCGTTCAGAAAAAAGACTAATCGACGGCAAGATCGGTTGCCAGGGGGTCTGACCCCGAACGGGATCAGACCCCCTCATTGATCACCAAAATTTGAACATCAAAAAAACAGAAAATCATGGGAGACCAACATGGCTGAAGCAAAGAAACTAGGCGGAGCAGGCCTGCGCGGCCAGGTAGCTGGTGAAACAGCGCTGTGCACCGTTGGCAAAACCGGCGCCGGCCTGACCTACCGCGGCTACGACGTCACCGACCTGGCCGACAACGCCCAGTTCGAAGAAGTCGCCTACCTGCTGCTGCGCGGCAAGCTGCCCAACCAGCAAGAGCTGGACGCCTACAAAACCAAGCTGAAAAGCCTGCGCAACTTACCAGACGCCTTGAAACTGGTGCTGGAACAGATCCCAAGCAACGCCCACCCGATGGACGTCATGCGCACTGGCTGCTCCATGTTGGGTAACCTGGAAACCGAAAACGATTTCACCGAGCAGGACGATAAGATCGACCGCATGCTGGCCACCTTTCCGGCCATCATCACTTACTGGTACCGCTTTGCCCACGAAGGCGTGCGCATCGACACCGCTGACAGCGAGAGCGACTCCATAGGCGGCCTGTTTCTGGAGCTGTTGCACGGCAAGAAACCAAGCGAGCTGCACGAACGTGTGATGAACGTATCGCTGATCCTGTACGCCGAGCACGAGTTCAATGCCTCCACCTTTACTGCCCGCGTGTGCGCCTCCACGTTGTCTGATATCCACAGCTGCGTCACCGGCGCCATCGGTACCCTGCGTGGGCCGCTGCACGGCGGTGCCAACGAAGCCGCCATGGAACTGATCCAGCGCTTCCAGACCCCGGAAGAAGCCGAAACCGGCCTGATGGGTATGCTCGAGCGCAAAGAAAAAATCATGGGCTTCGGACACGCCATCTACAAAGACTCCGACCCGCGCAACGGCATCATCAAGCAGTGGTCAGAAAAACTGGCGCAGGAAGTGGGCGACACCGTGTTGTACCCGGTCTCCGTGCGCTGTGAAGAGGTTATGTGGCGCGAAAAGAAACTGTTTTGCAACGCCGACTTCTTCCACGCGTCCGCCTACCACTTCATGGGCATCCCGACCGAGCTGTTCACCCCCATCTTCGTGATGTCCCGGGTATCCGGCTGGACCGCCCACGTAAAAGAACAACGCGCCAACAACAGAATCATCCGCCCCAGCGCGGACTACACCGGCCCAGAACACCAGGAGTGGCTGCCGATAGAGAAGCGCAGCTAACGGCAAGTTTTGACCACGGGAAAGCCTCTAATCCCCGCAGGGGTCTGACCCCTCGGGGTCAGACCCCAACCCTCTTGCCGAGCCAATCTCCAAAGACCGAGAGAATAGAGCCATGAACACCCAATACAGAAAACCTCTGCCAGGCACCAGCCTGGAATACTACGACACCCGCCAGGCCATCGAAGCCATCCAGCCCGGCGCTTACGCGAAACTCCCGTACACCTCCAAGATCCTGGCCGAACAACTGGTCCGCCGCTGCGACCCCGAATCCCTCACCGATTCCCTCAAGCAGCTGATCGAACGCAAAAGCGACCTGGATTTTCCCTGGTACCCGGCCCGGGTCGTCTGCCACGACATTCTCGGCCAAACCGCCCTGGTCGACCTGGCCGGCCTGCGCGATGCCATCGCCGAGAAGGGCGGTGACCCCGCCAAAGTAAACCCGGTGGTCCCGACCCAGCTGATCGTCGATCACTCCCTGTCGGTCGAATCCGCAGGTTTTGACCCAGACGCCTTCGACAAGAACCGCGCCATCGAAGACCGCCGCAATGAAGACCGGTTCCACTTCATCAACTGGACCCGTACCGCGTTCCGTAACGTCGACGTGATTCCGGCCGGTAACGGCATCATGCACCAGATCAACCTGGAGAAAATGTCTCCGGTGATCCAGAACCGTGCCGATGAAGACGGTCGCCAGATTGCCTACCCGGACACCTGCGTGGGCACCGATAGCCACACCCCACACATTGATGCCCTGGGGGTTATTGCCGTCGGCGTGGGCGGCCTCGAAGCCGAAACCGTCATGCTTGGCCAGCCGTCCATGATGCGGCTGCCGGATATCGTGGGTGTGAAGCTCACCGGCAAGCGCCAGCCCGGCATCACCGCCACCGACATCGTCCTGGCCATCACCGAATTCCTGCGTAAGGAACGGGTGGTAGGCGCGTACCTGGAATTCTTTGGTGAAGGCGCTTCCAGCCTGACCATCGGCGACCGCGCTACGATATCTAACATGACCCCGGAATACGGTGCCACCGCCGCGATGTTCTACATCGACGAGCAAACCATCGAATACCTGACGCTGACCGGCCGTGAGCCGGAGCAGGTCAAGCTGGTTGAGACCTTCGCCAAGGAAACCGGCCTCTGGGCTACCGAAATGGCTGATGTCCAGTACGAACGGGTACTGGAATTTGATCTGTCGACCGTGGTCCGCAACGTCGCTGGCCCGTCCAATCCGCATCGCCGCGTTGCCACGGCCGACCTGCACGAGCGCGGCATTGCCGTGAACCTGGACAAGGCGCTGGAAGAAGAGAAGAAAGGCCTGATGCCGGATGGTGCCGTGATCATTGCGGCGATTACCTCCTGCACCAACACCTCCAACCCCCGCAACGTGGTGGCGGCTGGCCTGGTGGCCAAGAAAGCGAACGAGCTCGGCCTGGTTCGCAAGCCGTGGGTAAAATCTTCCTTCGCACCGGGCTCCAAAGTGGCCCGCCTGTATCTGGAAGAAGCCGGCCTGTTGTCGGAAATGGAAAAGCTCGGCTTCGGCATCGTGGCCTATGCCTGCACCACCTGTAACGGCATGTCGGGCGCACTGGACCCGAAAATCCAGAAAGAAATCATCGATCGCGACCTGTATTCAACGGCCGTGCTGTCAGGCAACCGTAACTTTGATGGCCGGATTCACCCTTACGCCAAGCAGGCTTTCCTGGCCTCGCCGCCGTTGGTCGTAGCCTACGCCATTGCCGGTACCGTGCGTTTTGATATTGAAAGAGACGCCCTGGGCTATGATAAGGACGGCAAGCCCGTCACCTTGAAAGACCTGTGGCCGGCGGATGAAGAAATAGATCGCATCGTCGGTGAATGCGTCAAGCCTGAGCAGTTCCGGGAGGTGTACATACCCATGTTCAACCTGGATGCTGTCGAGCAGGCAAAGAGCCCGCTGTATGACTGGCGCCCGAAGTCTACCTACATTCGTCGCCCGCCTTACTGGGAAGGTGCCCTGGCCGCAGAACGCACCATGACCGGTATGCGCCCGCTGGCGGTGCTGGGTGACAACATCACCACCGACCACCTGTCGCCGTCCAACGCCATCATGATGGACTCGGCCGCCGGTGAATACCTGCACAAAATGGGTGTGCCGGAAGAAGACTTCAACTCCTACGCGACTCACCGTGGCGATCACCTGACCGCTCTGCGCGCGACCTTCGCCAATCCGAAGCTGCTCAACGAAATGGTCCGGGACGAGAAAGGCGAAGTGAAGCAGGGCTCTCTGGCCCGTATCGAGCCGGAAGGCCAGGTCACCCGCATGTGGGAAGCCATCGAAGCCTACATGGAACGTAAACAGCCGCTGATCATCGTGGCCGGTGCCGACTATGGTCAGGGTTCCTCCCGCGACTGGGCCGCCAAAGGCGTGCGCCTGGCCGGTGTTGAAGCCATCGTTGCCGAAGGCTTTGAGCGCATCCACCGCACCAACCTGGTCGGCATGGGCGTACTGCCCCTGCAGTTCCGCGAAGGCGACACCCGCCACACCTACAACATCGACGGCACCGAAACCTTCGACGTTAAAGGCGACATCGCCCCAGGCGCGGAACTCACCCTGGTGATTAACCGCAAAAACGGCGAAACCGTAGACGTCCCGGTCAAATGCCGCCTGGACACCGCCGCAGAGCTGAGAATCTACACCGCCGGTGGTGTACTCCAGCGCTTCGCCCAAGACTTCCTGGCCGCCGAAGGCGCCGCTTAACTCAAACGGCCCCGCAAGGGGTCTGACCCCCTGGGGTCAGACCCCAACCTTCTCAATCGGCCCATCTCCATAGCGAGGCGCAGTGATGAACCACCCCCCCCAAATCAGAGTCCCCGCCACCTACATGCGTGGCGGCACCAGCAAAGGCGCGTTCTTCCGCCTGCAAGACCTGCCAGAACGCTGCCAGGTCCCCGGCGCAGCCCGCGACAAACTCCTGCTACGAGTCATCGGCAGCCCAGACCCCTACGAAAAACAGATCGACGGCCTCGGCAACGCCACCTCCAGCACCAGCAAAACCGTCATCCTGGCCGCACCGACGCAGCCAGACCATGACGTCGACTATCTCTTCGGCCAGGTCTCCATCGACAAGCCCTTCGTGGACTGGAGCGGCAACTGCGGCAACCTCACCGCCGCCGTCGGTGCCTTCGCCATCAACGGTGGTTTTGTCGCCAAAGACCGCGTCCCCGAAAACGGCACCTGCGTGGTCCGGATCTGGCAGGCCAATATCCAGAAAACCATCGTCGCCCACGTACCTATCACCCACGGTGAAGTGCAGGAAACCGGCGATTTTGAACTGGATGGTGTTACCTTCCCGGCCGCCGAAGTAAAGGTCGAATTCATGGACCCCGCCGACGGTGAAGGCTCTATGTTCCCGACCGGCAATCTGGTCGACGACCTGGAAGTGCCGGGTGTAGGCACCCTGAAAGCCACCATGATCAATGCCGGCATTCCCACCATCTTCATCAACGCCGAAGACATCGGGTATCAAGGCACCGAACTGCAGAACGACATCAACAGCGACCCCAAAGCGCTGGCCATGTTCGAAACCATCCGCGCGCACGGTGCCGTGAAAATGGGACTGATCAAGGATCTGAGCGAAGCCGCCAGTCGCCAGCACACCCCGAAAGTGGCGTTTGTGGCCAAGCCGGTGGGTTACGTGTCATCCAGTGGCAAACAAATCAATGCAGCCGATATCGACGTACTGGTGCGCGCGCTGTCCATGGGCAAGCTGCACCACGCTATGATGGGTACCGCCGCTGTTGCCATCGCCACGGCCTCTGCCATTCCCGGAACCCTGGTAAACCTGGCTGTCGGCGGCGGAGACCGTACTGAAGTCACCTTCGGCCATCCCTCCGGAACGCTGCGCGTTGGCGCGGAAGCCAAAGAAGTGCAAGGCCAGTGGACAGCCACCAAAGCCATCATGAGCCGAAGTGCGAGGATTATTATGGAAGGTTGGGTGAGGGTGCCCGGGGATTGTTTCTAACCCGGCCTGACCAAAACAGGAGCGTCGAATGGCTTTACACTATCCTGAGACGCTCCATGTTTTCAATCCATTGTTCTTCGTTATCTCCCTGATATTTATAACTATAAATATAATTGGATAGCAATTTGCTTTTTGCTCGACTTGGTCAAGAAACCAGGCCAAGTGAGATAATTACTATCTAAAGGGAGATTAGACATTGAATAACACATCAGGATCACTGCGAAAGCCGGCTTTGTGGGCAGGTTGTGCCGCGTTGGCGGTTGCCATCTCAGCCCCGGCCATGGCAGCACCGATCATCATGGAAGGTGACTTCGTTCGCACGGCCATCAGCGATGACGGCACTCTGGGTTTCGGCGGCACAACCTCTCCGGGCCTCCTGCACGACCCCAGCGGCACCAGAACCTGGGGCCTGGAAGATTACCTGACGCCGGGCAGCCCTTGGGAAATGTTCGGTGTTAAAGCCGATCAATTCGGTAATGTGAGCAACAACAATAGCAATGTGGGATCGTCCAGCATCATGGCAACCAGTGGCCTGAGCGATCTCAGCGCGGGTTCTGCGTTCGATAACCACGTGCTCTGGGGCGGCACCTACGGCGGTCTGTTCAATATCACCCACGAATATATCTTCAACGACTCCTACGAACGCATTGATATCCTGACGTCTATCGAAGCGCTGACCGATCTTACCGGTCTGAAATTTCTGCGCGCGATTGACCCGGATCCAGACGTAAATACCTTTGGAAGCTTCGATACCATCAATACCCGGGGCGGCGCAGGCATTGCGGAAGAGGATTTCGTTAACTCGCAGGGCGCACAAACCGGCCTGACGCTGGGCTTGTATACAAATTCCGCGATCGAGCACAACACGGGCATTACTTCTTCCTGGAGCAACGATCCCGATACCTATCTGGCTGGCTGGAATGACGGTAACGGCGACAACGTTATCGGTCTGGCTTTCAACATCGGCGACCTGTTCCAGGGTGAGCTGGTAAAACTGAGCTACTCCTACGTCATGGGCGAAACGCTGGAGAACGTCGACATTCCTGACGATCCCGTTACCAGTGTGCCTGAGCCTGGCACTCTGACTCTGTTTGGTCTTGGCCTTGCCGGACTGGTCGGTCTCCGACGTCGGACCAAGTAAAGACGTTAATCAGAGCTCCCGGTTGGGGGCTCTGATTTTGTAAAGTTGCCTTCGCGTCTCCCTGTCAGCATTTGTCACTTGCGTGTCAGTTGGCAAGCCTTAGAATTGTAAGGTTTGTGAAGCTCTTCTTACACAACCTGACAAGGAGCGAGTTGGGAATGATTCCCCCACTCATACAGATTTACGACGTGTTCAATGGCGACGCTGATGGCATCTGCGCGCTGATCCAATTACGCTTGGCGGAGCCTTGTGACTCCACTCTCATAACCGGTGTAAAACGCGACATCACCCTCGCGCAACAAGTGCCGCTTGGGACACCTGCTCACGTAAACATTCTCGACATCAGTCTTGATAAAAACCGTGCGGCAGTTGATAAGCTGCTAGCCGCGGGCTGTTCGGTATTTTATGTGGATCACCACTTCCCCGGGGAAACCCTTCCGGATGCGCCGGGCTTTACCGCGTTGATTGATACCCAGCCCACCACCTGTACCAGCTTGTTGGTGGATCAGTATTTGGCTGGCCGTTTTCATAACTGGGCCATTGCCGCGGCATTTGGCGATAACCTGAATGCAGTGGGTGAAGCGCTGGCTGAGAAGGCCGGCCTGAGCGCAGAGCAAACCCAGGCGCTGAAAATGCTGGGTGTGTGCATTAACTACAACGGCTATGGTTCCGAACTGGAAGATTTGCACTTCCACCCGACCGATCTGTACCGGGAGTTTGTGAATTTTGCAGACCCGTTGGATTTGATTGCCTCGGAACCTGCCGCGTGGCAGCATTTGAGGGATGGTTACGAAGCGGATATGGCTTATGGGCTGACGGCGCCGGTGTTGGCCGAAACCGGAAAATCCTTAGTGGTAAAGCTGCCACATGAAGCTTGGGCACGCCGGGTGAGTGGTGTGCTGGGCAATGAGCTGGCTAACCGGCACCCGGACAAAGCCTGTGCGATTGTGACGGAGACGGCAGGTGACAGTTACCTGGTCAGCATCCGTGCGCCTTTGAATAATCGTACTGGGGCCGATGAGGTGGCTCGGCGGTTTCCCAGCGGTGGTGGGCGTAAAGCCGCCGCGGGGATTAACGATTTGCCGGCGGAGCATCTGGAAGAATTTATTGGCGTGATGTCGGAGTATTGGCGATAGGCGCGAGAGAAGGGTGGGGTCTGATCCGTAGGGTCAGACCCCTTTGTAGCCTTTGAGAATTTGACTCATTGAACGGATGCAGAAATGACGTTAACCCCTCCCAAGAAAACCCACCTCAAGCAGCTGGAAGCGGAATCCATCCACATCATCCGCGAAGTGGCCGCCGAGTTCGACAACCCGGTAATGCTCTACTCCATCGGCAAAGACTCCGCGGTCATGTTGCACCTGGCCATGAAGGCCTTTGCCCCGGGCAAGCCGCCGTTCCCTTTGATGCACATAGATACCACCTGGAAGTTCCGGGAGATGATCACGTTTCGGGACGCGATGGCGGAAAGGGTGGGCATGAAGCTACTGGTGCATACCAATCAGGAAGGCGTGGCGCAGGGCATTGGCCCGTTCACTCACGGCAGCGCCAAACACACCGATGTGATGAAAACCCAGGCGCTCAAGCAGGCGCTGGATCAGTACGGCTTTGATGCCGCCTTCGGCGGTGCCCGTCGGGATGAGGAAAAATCCCGGGCCAAGGAGCGGGTGTATTCCTTCCGTGACAAGTTCCACCGCTGGGACCCGAAAAACCAGCGCCCGGAGTTGTGGAACCTCTATAACGGCAAGGTCAACAAGGGCGAGAGTATTCGCGTGTTCCCGCTGTCTAACTGGACCGAGCTGGATATCTGGCAATACATCTATCTGGAAAACATCGACATCGTGCCGCTGTACTACGCCGCCGAGCGCCCGGTGGTGGAGCGCGACGGTACGCTGATTATGGTAGACGACGACCGTATGCCGATGGAGCCGGGAGAGACGCCGGAACTGAAAATGGTGCGTTTTCGAACCCTGGGTTGCTATCCGCTGACCGGCGCGGTGGAATCGACCGCGACCACGCTGCCGGAGATTATCCAGGAAATGCTGCTCACCAAGACCTCTGAGCGCCAGGGCCGGGTGATTGACCACGATGGCGCGGCGTCTATGGAACAGAAAAAACGTGAGGGGTATTTTTAATGTCACACGCATCGGTTTTGATTGAAGACGATATCCTCGCGTATCTGGACCAGCACGAGAACAAAGACCTGCTGCGCTTTCTGACCTGCGGCAGCGTCGACGACGGCAAATCGACCCTGATTGGCCGGCTGCTGTTCGACTCCAAGCTGATTTTTGAAGACCATCTGGCGACCCTGCACAAGGACAACGAGCGCCAGGGCAACGCCGGTGAGTCGTTGGATCTGGCGTTGCTGGTCGACGGCCTGGCTTCCGAGCGGGAGCAGGGCATTACGATTGATGTGGCTTATCGTTACTTCAGCACCGACAAGCGCAAATTCATCATCGCTGACTGCCCGGGCCACGAGCAGTACACCCGCAACATGGCCACCGGGGCTTCGACCTGTGACCTGGCGGTGGTGATGATCGACGCCCGTAAAGGCGTGCTCACCCAATCCCGCCGGCACAGCTTTATTGTCAGCCTGCTGGGCCTGAAGCACATCGTGGTGGCCATCAACAAGATGGATCTGGTGGAATTCAGTGAAGCGCGCTTCAACGAGATTCGCACGGAATACGAAAAGCTGGCGGCGCAGCTGGGGCTGAAGGATGTGTATTACGTGCCCATCTCGGCCCTGAACGGCGATAACGTGGTCAACCGCAGCGAAAGCATGCCCTGGTACCACGGCGAAACCTTGATGACCATTCTGGAGCAGGTGGAGCTGCGGGACGACCAGAACGTCACCGACTTGCGCTTCCCGGTGCAGTATGTGAATCGTCCGAATCTGGATTTCCGCGGTTATTGCGGCACCGTGGCCAGCGGTGTGGTGCACAAGGGCGACGAACTGGCGGCGATGCCGTCGGGCAAGGTGTCGAAAGTGAAGGGCATTCACACCTACGAGGGCGAAATCGACCGCGCCTGGCCGGGGGATGCGGTCACCATCACCCTGGAAGACGAAATCGATGTGTCCCGGGGTGATTTGCTGGTGCACGCCAACCAGCAGCCCGAGATGGGCCAGCGTTTCGCCGCCCATCTGGTGTGGATGAGCGAAAAGCCATTGGTGCCGGGCCGGGAATACGGCATCAAAATGGGCACCAAGGTGACCAGCTGCTTTGTGAACCAGGTGCTGGAAGAAATCGACGTCAACAGCCTGGAGCGCACCACCCAGACCGCCAGCGGCCTGGAGCTGAATGCCATTGGCCTGTGCGATGTGGAGTTGTCGGAAGCCGTGGTTTTGGAAAGCTACCAGAGCCACCCCGGAACGGGGGCGTTTATTCTGATTGACCGCCTGACCAACGTAACCGTGGCGGCGGGAATGGTGGCGCGCTCTTTGGATGATTCTGGGGAGCTGCCTGGGCGGGAGTACTCCGAGGCAGAGCGGAATTTAAACAAGTTTATCCGCGAAAATTATCCGGAGTGGGGCTGTAAAACAATCTAACAGGCTACAAAGGGGTCTGACCCCTTGGGGTCAGACCCCACCCTTCTGCCAGCGGCAAACACCAAAGTTAAAGGAATCCGAAGTTGAACAACATCGTCTGGCACGACCACAAAATCACCCGCGCTGAGCGCTCCAGCAACAAAAACCAGAAGCCCTGCTTACTCTGGTTCACTGGCCTGAGCGGCAGCGGCAAATCCACCATCGCCAACGCCCTGGACGTCGCCCTGCACGAGCGGGGCTACCACACCTTCCTGCTGGACGGCGACAACGTGCGCCACGGCCTTTGTAACGACCTGGGTTTTTCTGACAACGACCGGGTAGAAAACATCCGCCGGGTAGGCGAAGTGTGCAAACTGTTCGCCGACGCCGGTCTCATCGTAATGAGCGCCTTCATATCGCCGTTTACCAGCGACCGGCGCATGGTTCGCAAGCTGTTCCCGGCCGGTGAATTCATAGAAGTGTTTATGGACGCCCCCCTGGAAACCTGTGAATCCCGAGACCCCAAAGGCCTCTACAAAAAAGCCCGCGCCGGCGAAATCAAACACTTCACCGGCATAGACTCACCCTACGAAGTTCCCTCCCACCCCGAGATCCGTCTGGATACCTCCCAGAACACGGTGGAGGAGTGCATTGACTCCCTGATCGCCTACTTGATAGACCGTAAACTGATCGCAAGCAAATAATGGGGTCAGACCCCCGGACATTTGATACCTCGAAATGTCTTGGGGTCTGACCCCAATTTGGAGTTGTTGAACGCATGGAATGGCAGGCTGTTTTTACCCTGATGACGCTGGCCGGGGTGCTGGGCACTTTGGCGATGACGCGGATTTCCGCGGATCTGGTGCTGATGGCGGCGCTGGCGTTGTTATTGGTGTTTGGCGTGCTAGGGCCGGTGGATGCGCTGTCGGGCTTTGCAAACCCCGGGGTGATTACTATCGCCACACTCTACGTAGTGGCTGCCGGGCTGAAAGAAACCGGGGCGGTGCAGTGGATAGCCCGGTTGCTGTTGGGCCATCCAAAGACTCAGCAAGGCGCGCAGCTGCGGATGATTGTGCCGACCGGTGTGTTAAGTGGCTTTATGAATAACACAGCCGTGGTGGCCATGTTCATTCCCGCCATTCAGGGGTGGGCGCAACGTTTGGGCATTCCAGCCTCTAAGCTACTTTTGCCACTGAGTTACGCCGCCATTCTGGGCGGTACCTGCACGCTGATTGGCACCAGCACCAACCTGGTGGTGGATGGAATGCTCCAAAGCCGGCTGGGTATTAATCTTGGGCTGTTTGAATTGGCCTGGGTAGGCGTTCCACTGTTAGTGATTGGCGGTGCATTTCTGGTTTTGCTTGGCCATCGGCTGCTGCCCGACCGTGGCAGCTTGAGTGAAGAGTTGGATCTGGTTCGGGAATACGGCGTAGAGGTAGAAGTGGAGAGCTCCGGCCCTTTGGTGGGCAAAACCATTGCCCAGGCCGGACTACGCGCGTTGACCTACGGCTATCTGACCGAGATTGATCGTGACGGCCGCCTGATTACGGCGGTAGAGCCGGACCGCACGTTGCAGGCTGGTGACAAACTCTACTTTGTCGGCGCGCCGGAATGTGCCAGTGAGCTACGCCGCATTCAGGGGTTGAAACCGGCCAATGGCAGTGTGCATAAACTTGAAGTGGAGAACCATCAGCGCTGTCTGGTTGAAGTGGTTCTGGGCCCGGAATTCCCCGCGTTGAATAAAACCATCCGGGACAGCCGCTTTCGCACCCGCTTTAATGCGGTGATTTTGTCGGTCTCACGTGAGGGTAAGCGGGTGCCGGGCAAACTCGGTGACATTACCTTCCGCATGGGTGACACCCTTCTGCTCGAAGCCAGCCACCAGTTTGTTGAGCAGTACCGGTTTCGGCGGGACTTTTTGTTGGTCAGTGCGCTCAACGATTCGACGCCGCCAGATTTCCGCAAGGCGCCGCGGGCCCTGGCGATTCTGGCAGTGATGGTGCTGATGAGTGCCTCCGGCCTGCTGTCGATCCTGGAAGCGGCCTTTCTGGCCTCTGGCGCGATGATTGTTTCTGGCTGTCTCACCGCCAGCCGCGCCCGCCGCAGTGTGGACTTGCCGGTGCTGGTGGTGATTGCTTCGTCGTTTGCGCTAGGCAATGCCATGACAGAAACTGGCGCTGCGCAATGGGTGTCGGGTGGTTTGTTGGGTTTGGGACCATTAACACCCTGGCTGGCTTTGGCGATGGTGTATGTATTGACGGCCGTGTTTACTGAGGTGATTACCAATAACGCGGCGGCGGTCTTGATGTTCCCGATTGCTTTGGCTGTGTCTGAACAGCTGGGGGTGAACTTTTTGCCGTTTGCTATTGCGGTGATGTTTGCTGCTTCTGCCTCCTTCATTACGCCACTTGGCTATCAGACCAACCTGATGGTCTACGGCCCCGGCCGCTACCGCTTCACCGATTACGTGCGCATAGGCGCACCCCTGAGCTTGCTGGTGGGTAGTGTGGCTATTGGATTGATTCCGTTAGTATGGGAATTTTAGTCTTTAAAGTGCTTCGCCAAGTCCTATTTCTTATAAAGGGGGCGAAGCGCGTTCGGTAGTCGTTTCAGCATTACCTCTCCCTGTCAGCATATTTTACGTATCTTAAAGTCGATCTCCTGTCTTTGATTCAAATAGCATGTGGTTTTTAATTCCTGAAAAAGTCTAAGTGGAAAAGGTTAAATGTATTTTATTGTTTTTGTATTTAAATACATCGTAAAAAAACATATAGCGTATAAGGCGATGTATTTTTTAAATTCCAATGTCGATATTGCTTACACTTGAACTTATGGGGAAATTTTAAATGCGTTTTAGTCTGTTGAAAAATAATAATTTTATATATTTGGTACGGATGGTGCAGCATAGTTGATTACCGCTGACGTGTTTTACTTGGATTCAAGAGGCCAGCGTCCATAATCAAGGAGGAATACACTATGAACACTGCATTCAAAAAAACACTTTTAGCTTCTCTTGTTGTACCTTTTGCACTCGGCGTGTCATCTGCCAGCGCGGCGATGATTACCGAATGGGGCTTTGATGTCACCAGCGAGTTTAGCAATGCGCAAGAAACCTTTGGGGAAATACCCACCCTTCAACAGCCTGACGCCCGCACCTTGGAGTGGGGCCTTAGTAGCAACAAGTCATCCCTCACTATTACAGATGTGAATAGTGCAGGAGGCGGTCTTTTTACTAACGTCAATATTGTTGATGGTGGGGTTTTTACCCATAACAACTTTACTCAGCCCGCGTCAGGCGCTGCGCTCGAAAGTTTCGACCTGAAGTCTTCACTGACCCTATACCAGATTGCTCCAACCGGCGACGCAGAGCAAACAGTAAGCCGTACCATTTCGTCCTTCTTCGATGAAACGCTGGATGCAGGGGTGTGTTTCCCGGAATCATCAGTGCCAAAATGCGATGACATTTTCACCATTGGCAACATCGATGATATCGGTTTTACGGATCTTGGTGGTGGAGTCTACCGGCTCGTTTCAGATGCCTTCATCATTGATGATTACAGCTACACGGTGTTCCTTGAGTTGGAGGGCCTTGGTCTCCTGAGTAACGAGGCTTGTGGGTTAGCCGGGGCTGTAAACGGATGTGTTGGTCTCGTTACAGCAGAGAATAAGTCTAGTGAGTTTAAAACCCGCTTTAGCATCAACGCTGTAGAAGTGCCTGAACCCGGCACTCTGGCACTTCTGGGCATGGGGCTTGCCGGACTTGGCCTGTCACGCAGGAAAAAAGCAGCGAAGGCATAACGTTAGTTCAGTTATAACGTCTAATCTTTGATGCGTATTGAAGAAGCCTCCGCCAAACGGCGGAGGCTTCTTTGTTTTCATAATGACCTTGCTTTGGGCTCAGGCAACTTCTCTTTCGTTTACCTCGTAGCCGATATCCGGTTTCGCCGGCAAGTATCGCCCAGCGTCCGTAATCAGCGACCAGACATCCGGACGACGCTTTCTTATGCCTTCAATCAGTGACGCAGCCTCGGTGAAAGCAGGGCGGCGACGACCGTGATACTCCATCACGGGCCCGACATGATCAAATTCCACACCAAACCGCTTTAACAGGCGCAGCTGTGCAGGCTCCATGACCGCCATCCAGTGGGTTATGCCGTGTCTGACTGACATCTGGAGAATAGCGGAGAACAGTCCCAGGCTAATGTAGGGCATGGCGCGTTTGCCATTTTCCGAGTCGCTGTAGCAGACAAAGTCACTGGAACCAGAAGACGATTGGTCCTCGTTGAGACGTCGCCGGAACTCCCGGCTGACTGCCATCCGGGATATTTCCGCCACCTGCTCGCGGCGTGCAGCTGCAAATGCGCTCTGTGCCCGTTGATCCATTCGATGTATGCAGGGGCCTTCCATGGGAAACTCGGCCTGCTCAGGGTGATCGCCCGCCATAACGAGACGAACAGCAGCGACGCTGTCTCTCGTTATTCGGTGTCGAATCAGAGCGTGGGCGGATCGCGGGTCGAACGCATCGTGCTCGCGTTTATCAACGAAGCAATCCGGGTCTTCGAAAGGCCGGTCGATGCAATACACTTGATACCGAACCTCAAAGACCTCGTTAATCGCCTCTGGTGATGTCGCTAACTCGACATTGAACACCGAGTTAAAAATGATGCTGACGTCTTCGTGAATTGGCTGGCTATTTCCGTGTTCTGTCTTGTCCTGAAGTGCAAACCCTGTGTTCATTTTTTAGGCCCTCATTTTCCCGTTCAGGAAGCTGATATAGCGATAGTCGCAGTGAGAAAAAGCGCCGTACTGAATCCATTTGACGGCGTACTACGGGTGTATCGAGGTTACAGCTCGTCAGGCCTCGTAACGCTCAATCCTGGGCACGTAACGTCCCGGCGCCAGGATATAATTAGGATCGACCGCTGCTTTTAATTGACTGGCCAGTCTTGTAAAAGCAGAGTCGCCGCTGTTCAGAATGCCCATTGCGTCGACGTTCAGGCGGTAAGGCAGAAAGCCCTCTTTTCGCCCTGCGTCGCACAGTGCGCGATAACAGTCGTTGGCCCGCGCTGTCGCATCGGTGTCTCTGCGATCAAAGAGCAGAGGAACGGTGGAGTCGAAGCAGCGATCGTTTATCGTCGTAAGGGTAATAAGTGGATTGACGCCGTACTGCGGGCAAATCCGCTCGATCATATTGATATAGCGGCGTACGTCTTTTCCCCGTATCGGAACCAGCGGCGCGAACCAGATCAGTCCACAGCCGTCTCGTGCGGGGTTTTTCGGTTGTCCGGCTGCGGGCAGGGTGCCTGAGCGCCAGTAGGCCAGCGCCAACGCGACATCATTCGGGGTGCCATGCATGATATCCAGCGCGCCGGAAAGCGTATCCGCCATCCCCAAGACCTTCGTCGCGAATCTGCCAGGCAGAACACGCGCAATAGTTCGGGCTGTATTGATTCTTCGCCGATTGATAAAGACAAGACGGTCGGTGACCGGGCCGAGAAGCCGCCGCAGTGTGCGCCTGGCCGCTTGGGCGACTTCCTTTGAAGCGTAAATTGCGCCAACCCCACTCCAGGCCGGAACGCCATGGCTGTTGGCAAGACGTTCAACCTCGTGAGCCGGTAGCACGCCGTCTACAGCCTTGTCTTCGGGAAAGGGCGTCATCATTGAGAGCATGCGCTGATTGTTGAGCAGGTTAATCGCCACAACCGGGCCGCCGAGTGTCCGCAACACAGCCCTGACCGCAGGCACCAGGGCTTCCAGTCTGGCGTCGTCTTTTGTGGAAAAGAAAAAGGCAGTCACGGTGTCGGGAACTGGTGCAAGCGCGATGGTAATGCTCACAACCACGCCGAAATTCCCCTGGCTGAAAAGCCCATCGAGATAGGGGCCAATACCCCATTTGAACAGCCCGTCGACTTCCTCACCGCCAAGTTCGCTAAGTGGTGTCCGGTAAACGGAGCCGTCGGGCAGAATCGCTTCTATTTTTGTCACCGCCGAAAAATGGTCAGTAATCGGCGTTATGCCGTAACCTCGCTCAAGCGCGTTTCCAAGAATGCTGCAGGTGGGGCCCGCGCCGGTCACAGGAACGAGGTAATTGCCCTCATGGTTATCAAGGAAGTGTCTCAGAGCGCCTTGGGTGACGCCGGGTTCAACGGTGACAACTCCCAATTCGGGATCAAAATCTCTGATGCGGTCAAGCCGGCTGAGATCAAGAATAACGCAGCCGTCTTCCACCGGATTGGCACTGCCGTAGCCCCAGTTATTACCCGTGCTTACGGGGTATATGGCGACCTGCCAACGTTGCGCAACCTGCAGAATCGCTGATACCTGTTCCTGGTTTTCCGGGCGGAGCACCGCCGGTATAGAGCGCCGGGCTCCTATTGTCGAGGCGCCAAAATCTTCTGCGCTAGCCGCCACGACTCCCGGTTCACCCAGGATGGTGACCCACTCGGCAATTGCAGATTCGATACAGGTGCTGTTCAATGTTGATTTCACGGTCGATCGCCGACTTATATAAATGATTGATTGATGTTCGCTAACAGACTGTTCTTCGTTAGCGGAACGAGTATAAGGGAGATGAGACTGGCAAAACTATATTGTGGCATTACGGCTTTGAAAACGGTTCATGCTAAAGATCTGAATTACAAACAAACAGTTGAAGTGAAATAAGAGGAATGTAATCGCCGAATTTTATTAAAAATATTTTAAACTTTTTTTGTTATAAGTTGTCAGCGAAAGTAATGAAGTGGTTTTCATTCACAGTATCATTATTTAAGCTCATGAAAAGTATAGGTTTGCTATTTAACGCATTGTTTTTTGATGTAAGTATTTCCGACATATATATAAATGCGATAGCATTGATTTGTGTCCATACATATTGTTTGGCACGGGACTAAGGAGAACCGTTCGATGTCTGCAACATTCGATCTCAATGAACGCCCCGACTACGACGATCTCATTCAAACAATTGCCGATTACACTCTAAGCTATCGAATTAAAAACAAAGAAGCCTGGAGCACGGCCCGCAATTGCCTGATGGATACCTTAGGCTGCGGCCTGCTGGCCCTGCGATTTCCGGAATGCACAAAGCACCTGGGCCCGATCGTTGAAGGCACAGTCGTGCCCCACGGCGCCCGTGTTCCTGGTACCTCATTCCGCCTGGACCCGGTAAAAGCCGCTTGGGACATCGGCTGCATCATCCGCTGGCTGGACTACAACGACACTTGGTTGGCTGCAGAGTGGGGCCATCCGTCCGACAACCTGGGAGGCATTTTGGCGGTGGCTGACCATCTGTCCCAAAAGCGACTCGCGGATGGTAAGGCGCCGCTGACCATGAAAGATGTGCTGGAAGCCATGATCATGGCCCATGAAATCCAGGGTGTGCTGGCACTGGAAAACTCTTTTAACCGGGTTGGGTTGGACCATGTGGTGCTGGTCAAGGTGGCATCCACAGCGGTTACCGCAAAACTGATGGGAGCCAATCGCGAGCAACTTTTGTCGGCCTTGTCTCACGCCTGGGTAGATGGCCAGTCTTTACGCACCTACCGCCACGCGCCTAACGCAGGCTCACGCAAGTCCTGGGCTGCTGGCGATGCAACATCTCGCGCCGTACGCCTGGCAGATATCGCCATGAGAGGGGAAATGGGCGTTCCGAGCGCGCTGACAGCGCCCCAGTGGGGCTTTTACGACGTGCTGTTCAGCAAAACCAATAAAGACCAGAAACTCAAGCCGGAGGGGAAGCGTCAGTTTTCTTTACCACAGGCATTCGGCTCCTACGTGATTGAAAACACTCTGTTTAAAATCTCCTTCCCGGCGGAGTTTCATGCCCAGACCGCGGCGGAAGCGGCGGTAACCCTGCACCCGCTGATCAAAGATCGGCTCGACGAAATTGATCGCATTGTCATCACCACCCATGAGTCCGCCATCCGTATCATCTCCAAACAGGGCAAGCTGGCCAACGCCGCGGACAGGGACCACTGCCTGCAATACATGGTGGCCGTACCGTTGATTTTCGGCAACCTGACGGCTGAGCACTATGAAGACAGCTTCCACCAAGCCAACCCGATCATCGACAGGATCCGTGAAAAAATGGACGTGGTGGAGGATGAAAGCTACACCCGCGAATATCTGGAGGAAGACAAGCGCTCTATTGCCAATGCCATCCAGGTGTTCTTCAAAGATGGTAGCAGTACAAACAAAGTCGCCGTTGAGTACCCCATCGGGCACCGGCGCCGCAGAAAAGAGGGGATCCCGCTGTTGGAAGACAAATTCCGTAACAATCTTGCCACCCGGTTCCCGGGCCAACGTTGCGATCAGATTTTTGAGCTCTGCACAGACCAGAAAACGCTGGAAGGCACATCGGTGAATGAGTTCGTTGCTCTGTTCGTCATTTGAATGTAACAGGTGCAGGTTACAGATGTGTCAATTTAATCTACTCTCAAAATGATCGGTTTCTTCGCTGGCGATTGCAGTTACATAAAATTACAGTACACTGCTACTCGTACAACGCCGTATGTAAACGCACTGGATGCGTTGTTTCTTTGTTGTAAGCAGCAAAAGGAGTTGGCGTGGCCCACGTCAGATTGTTCAGACACTACATCCATCTTCCGTATGTCATCCTCGGCCTGATTGATTTTTTGGTGCTGGCGTTTGCCTTCGCCTTAGCCGTATTTTTTCGCTTTTTCGGTGATCTTTCCTTCTTCCTTGAAAACCTCAACTTCCTGTTGCCGTCAGCGGTGTTGTTTTCGGCCACAAACTTGTTGGTGATGGTGGCGATCGGCGTTCACCAGTCGCACCTGGAAGAAGGCATGTCCGGGATGATGCTCCGCACCATCATGGCGCTGTTTGTCAGCGTTCCGTTGTGCGGTTTTGCCTACCTGCTGGCAAACGAATGGCTGTGGTATCTGGGCGCCAGCAGTGTGCTGACCACCGGGTCCGTGTTTGGTTTTTTCCTGCTTGGCATCGTTCGCTTGCTCTTTTTCGCCACGGTTGGTAAGGAAACCTTTAAACGAAAAGTCCTGGTGTTGGGGGCCGGTTTTCGTGCCAGGCAAATTCATGAGGATCTCAGAACACCGTTCAACCGGAAGGGCTTTATATTGACTGGTTTCGTGCCCCTGCCGGACGAGCCCGTTGAAATCAGTGAACAGTACCTGCTGAATATCCCGACCACCTTGCAACAGTACATTGTCGAGCACCCGGTCAATGAAATCGTGGTTGCCGTGGACGACCGCCGCAAGGGAATGCCCATGGAAGATCTTCTGGAATGTAAAATGGAAGGTATCCGGATTGTCGACGGCGCTACCTTCTACGAAAGAGAATCCAGGAAAGTGGCGCTGGAAATGGTTACCCGCGGCTGGCTGGTATTTTCCGATGGGTTTACCGTTTCCTCCGTGTTCGGTTTCGGCAAACGCTCCCTGGACATACTCTCAGCCACCACCTTGCTGCTGGCAGGCCTGCCGTTAATGCTGCTGACTGCCATCGCCATCAAGATCGAGGATGGCCTGAAGGCACCGGTGTTCTACAGTCAGGAACGGGTGGGGCTGAATGGCAGCGTATTTCAGGTGCACAAGTTTCGCTCAATGATTACAGACGCTGAGAAAAACGGTGCGGTTTGGGCCAGTAAGAACGACGCAAGGGTTACCCGGGTCGGAGAATTTATCCGCAAAGTGCGGATTGACGAATTGCCGCAAATCTTCAATGTACTGAACGGCACCATGGCCTTTGTGGGCCCGCGCCCGGAACGTCCGGTGTTCGTGGAAAAGCTGTCAGAATCGATACCGTTTTACAGCGAGCGCCACCGCGTCAAGCCGGGTTTGACCGGCTGGGCCCAGCTCTGCTTTGCTTATGCGGATAATGAAGAGGACACCCGGGAAAAACTCCGTTACGACCTTTACTACATCAAAAATCAAAGTCTGTTGCTCGATCTGTTGATTATAATTCAGACAGTAGAAGTGGTATTGTTCAAAAAAGGATCAAGGTAGTTTCGGGACCAGCTCTCCCCGAGACATGGAATCAGAAACGGAACCAGAGAGGAATCATAATGTCATCGAAGTATTCATTGCAGGGGCTGCTGATGTCCTTGTCCGCAGTAGTGTTTGTTGCCGGCTGTGCCGGGGGGCCCGGCGCCTCATCACCGGAGCAGATCCAGAAAGCTTTAGCCGTTGATACAACCAACAGTGTAGATCAGTACATTCTGGGTGCGACTGACGTCGTTCGGGTGTCAGTCTGGCGCAACGACGACCTCAGTATTTCCGTACCGGTCAGGCCAGATGGAAAGATTTCCGTCCCCCTTGCTGGTGACGTTCAGGCCAGTGGCAAAGCCCCCGAAGCCCTGGCAGCCGACATCGAGCACCGCCTCGCGTCGTTTATTCGCGAACCACAAGTCAGTGTGGTGGTCACCAGTATGGGGAGCCACGAATTCAGTGATCGTGTCCGGGTGACCGGTGCCGTTCGGCAACCAACCTCCGTTCCACACCGTTCAGGTATGACCGTGCTGGATATGGTGTTGACCTCCGGTGGCCTGTCACCTTTTGCAGCTGCAAACAACTCAATGCTGTACCGCATGATTGGCGAAGAGATTGTAGCTATCCCGATCAAACTGGATGAAATACTGACCCGAGGTGATATTTCAACCAATTACCGGCTGCGCCCGGGAGACATTCTGACGGTACCAGAGAGGCGTATTTGATGAATTCAGGAATGAAGCAATAGATGGCGTCTTCAGGTAACAGGTAATAACCATGGCACTTCCATTAAGTCGGTTACCGACAGAAATCTTACGCGAGATACGGACCCGCAAATGGCTTGCGTTGTTTGTGTTCGCTGCTGTCAGTTTTATTGTGCTGGCCGTCGGATTTTTGTGGCCCTATAAGTACCAATCTCAGGTTATTATTTTTGTCGACGATAGGAATATCATCCAGCCGTTAATGGAAGGGCGGGCCGTCACAACCAAGATTAGCGAAAAGGCGTCTGCGGCGAGGGAGCTGCTTTGGTCCCGTACTGTGATGGAGAAAATTGCAAAGGATACTGATGTTTTTGGTGATAATGCCGAAAACCTCAGCCAGGAAGCGCTGGCAGGTCGCGTCAGCGGTATCCGGAGTGGTATGTCGGTGGCTACAAGAGGCGACAATTACTTCAGCATCGGCTTTTCGGCGTCTTCGCCACTCAGAGCCTTTCAGGTTGCGCAAAAACTGGGCCAGTCGTTTATCGAAGAAAACAGTAATCGCAAAAGGGCTGAAAGTCGTTCGGCTTATGAGTTTATCGATAAACAAGTCAAAAGTTATGAGCGCCAGATTGCCGGTGTAGAGGCACGCCTGCAGCAGTTCCTGTCAGAGAATGTTGAAGGAACCGAAGCCAATGCCAATGCCCGGATGGCTAACCTTCAAAGTCGTCTCGAACTGGCTGAGCTTGAGAGGGAAGAGCTTCAAACCCGGGCCAATGCGCTTGACCGACAAATGGCTGAAATCGATCCGAGAATCAGGCAAGGGCAGACCTTGGATGCGTATCAGGTGCGTATCAACTCCATGGAAGAGCAGTTGGACGCATTGCGTTTGCGCTATCATGACACCTACCCCGACATAATCATTCTCCGGGAGCAGATTGCAGAACTTCGCAATCAGCAGCAAAGAGCTCTTGCGACCCAAGAGGAATCTCCCAGATCGTTTGGTGATATGAACATTGCCAATCCGGTCTATCAGGACATTCGCTCGACCCTGGTAACCACAAATACAGATATTGAAACCGTGGAAACACGCATTCAGTCAATCCAAAGGCTGATTGCCGAACAGACAATGCGCATGGAGCGTATTCAGGAAAACAAAACCCAATACTCGGACCTGACCCGAGACCTCGAAGTTAACCGGGAAATCTATGACGATCTTCTGAAGCGACGGGAAAAAGCGAGGGTTTCCATGCACCTCGATATTGAGGGGCAGGGGCTCAATTACAGGATCAATGAAACGGCACAGTATCCCAACAACCCGTCCGGGCCGAAGTTTTCAATGTTTGCTCTTGCGGGGCTATTTGTCGGTTTTGTCGCGCCTTTTGGTGCGGTTGCGGCTTTGTTGCAGGTAGACCCAAGGATACGCTCTCGGGAACAGATTGAGGATGTGCTTGAATTGTCGATACTGGAGCAGCTTCCCGAGGTACGAACGCCCTTTGAAAAACGACGGGACCGCAGGATCACGCTGGCAGTTTCAATAATGGCGGTCGTCGTTGCCGGAGCCTATATCGCCGTCGCTCTGGCCGCAGTTTTGGGAGTATTTTGATGAATGATTCCAGAACCGACCAGGAAAACGAAATCCTGGATAAGAAGAAATTAAACGTTGAGCAAAACAGCTCAGAGGGTAGTGGCGATTACCAGCTTGGTTCCGGAGGTCGAGGTAACGGTAACGGCGGAGAGCTCACAGGCGGTGTACCTTTCTCCGACTCGGATGATTCACGAATGTTGGTGCCCAGCTCTCTTGAGCTGGGCCCTGGAACCCTGGACAGGTACGTTATAAGCAAACAGATTGTCCGCATGCAAGAGCCACGCAGGCTGACACCGGACGATCTGGATGAACGGCGCATCATTTATCCTGAATCCAGAAACAGAAAGCTGGTTAACCACTTCAGGAACCTTCGAACCAAATTATTGGAGAAATCCGGAGGTAACAATTTCACCCTGGTTGTGAGTGGCGCCAGTTCTGGTGCCGGGGCCTCATTTGTAGCGCTGAATCTGGCTGCGGCTTTTGCATTCGACCAGTCTAAGACAGCTTTGATTATTGATTGTAATCTGCGAGAACCCGCACTGCATTCGACTCTGGATATTATTCCCGACGCCGGGCTAACGGATTTTCTGGACGATTCGGACTTCGACATTGGAAGAATACTCTATCCCACCGGCATCCCGCGGTTGCGTCTGATCCCGGCAGGCAGTCGGCGTGAAAATCCGGCAGAATTTTTTACCTCGTTTCGCATGAAGCAGTTTCTGCAGGCAGTTCGCAGGCGCTATCCCGACCGTTTTATCGTGCTGGATACGGCGCCAATCTCGGAATCACCTGACGCCCGCATTCTCGCTGACCTGTGCGACTATGCAATGCTGGTTGTTCCTCATGGCCGCATAACGGTCAGTGGGGTTGAACAAGCAGCTTCTGCATTCAACACGGAAAAATTCGTTGGAGCTGTCATAAATGGCTAAATCAAGCGGTTCACGGAAGAGCCCGGAGTATCTCAGGTTTTTCGTTATTTTCGCTGCCCTGGGGCCGATGAGTGTTGTGCAAGCCGAGCCACTGACCTTGTCAGGTGGATTGACCAGTCGGTTCAGCGACAACGCAGCACGCACTTCGGTGAACGAAACCAGTGATACAGAAACAAGAATCAACCTGACGCTGGCGCATCAGACTGACCCCGGAAAATGTCAGGCGCGCACTGCAGCTGATGTTGGTTACGGGGTCTGGCGCAACGATACCTTTGAACCCAAGAATTACGTAGGTCTGGATTTTGTCGGGAATTGCGAACTGGTGAGGGGGCTTTCCTGGCAGGTGTCAGACAACCTGCGCGACGTTACACAGAACCCAAGAGCCAGCGACACGCCCGACAACCGCACACGCAAGAACGTCTTCCGCACCGGGCCGGTTTACTCCCTGATGCTGGGCAAGCTGGACGTATTAACCTTTTCCGCACAATACGAGAACACTGAGTACAGCGAGCCGGAAAACACTGACAGCGAACGCTACATCGGCACAGCCAGCTGGAACCACACCCTCAGCGAGACCTTATCAGGTGGTCTTCGGTTCAGTAGCAATCAGGCGGAACTGGATAGCGGTGCAGAGATAGACACCGATGTGGCCAGCGTAATGTTTGCAAAGTCCTGGCAGGCGACAAAACTCTCGGGAAGTATCGGTGTCAGTGAAATAGAGAGCCGCTTCGGAGGCAACACCCAGTCGAGCGAAGCTGTGGTGTGGGATGCTTCCCTGGAGCGAGAGGTTAACCCGGTAACCGAATTCTATATCAGAGCCAGTCGGGAGCTGACGGACCAGACATCGGATTTCGACATCAGATTTGGCGAAGTCGTCTTCAACCTACGTGAAACCAGTGCAGTAGAAGTATCCGCGCTGGATGCGGGTCTGGTCAGACAATTCAGTGATGCGTCCCGGGTTTCTGTCGGCGTATTCGCCAACCGTGCAGATTACACCAGAACAGATGAAGTAGAGGACAGGGTCGGTTTATCGGTCAACTTCAGCCGTTCCATCGCAACACGGCTTTCCTTGCAGACGCAGGCCAGATATCAGTATCGAACCTTTGATGTGGACAATTTGAATGACAGCACCTATGGCGCAGACATCGGCCTGAGTTACCAACTAACCCAGAATCTAGATATCAAAGGCCGCGTGGGCCATGCAGCCAGGGACAGTGATCTGAATTCCAGCGACTACCGTGAGAACTGGATATCACTGGCCCTTGACTACCAGTTTTTCTGATTCGTAGTAGAAGCAGAACGTCTATTTTTCCGGAGCAAAGTCGAAGTGACGAAGAACGCGCTGACCGTTGATGTTGAAGATTACTTCCAGGTAGCAGCACTTGCGGAAGCTGTGGACCGCAAAGACTGGCACTCCATGGAGTATCGGGTCGAGGCGAATACTGACCGGCTACTGGAGCTGTTCTCGCAAAAGGCTGTTAAAGCAACGTTCTTTACGCTCGGCTGGGTTGCGGAGCGATCCCCCGAGCTGGTTCGGCGTATCCAGAAGGCCGGGCATGAGATTGCGAGCCACGGTTACAGCCATCAGCTGGTCTACAATCAGGCGCCAGATGTGTTCCGGGATGAAACCAGAAAGTCAAAACAGATACTGGAAGACATTACCGGAGAGCCCATTACCGGTTACAGGGCCGCCAGTTACTCAATAACCGCACAGTCTCGCTGGGCTCTGGATATCCTCTGCGAGGAAGGGTTTACCTGGGACTCATCCATTTTTCCCGTACATCATGACCGCTACGGAATGCCAGGAACGCCCCACGAGCCCTATCGCCTGGAAGCGCCCGGCGGTGGCACCCTGATTGAATTCCCACTCTCCACCTGCCCGTTGGGAAGCTACCGGCTACCGATAGCGGGAGGGGGATACTTCCGCCTGTATCCGTATTGGCTGAGCCGGTGGGGGCTAGGGAAAATCAACAGGGCAGGGCAGCCCTTTATCTTCTATCTTCACCCGTGGGAGATTGATACCGGGCAGCCCCGGTTAGACGTCAAAGCACTTTCGCGATTCAGGCACTATAACAACCTGAACAAGTGTATGGGCCGGCTGGAGCGATTGCTCGGGGACTTCCGTTTCGGCTCGGTTTCGGATGTACTGTCGGAGACAAAGATACCCGCTGGTGCTGTTGTCGTCTAAGAGCTTTTTAAGGATAGCGCAATGGGAATGGAGATACCTGAGCCCCGGCTTGGCGCATCAAAAGAGCGCCTTGATGAACTTAAAAACACCAAAGGCCGCCTAAGTCGCCTGATAGGCGAGGCCCGGCAATCCGGGCACAATGCCGACGAGCTGATCGAAGAGCTCAAACAGGTTTCCTGTGAGACCAAGCAGCTTCAAAAGCAACTCAAACAGAACCTCAATGATGCCCACCACGTAAAAAAATGGTCGCCGGGTATTATCGACATACCCCCGGCTATTGCCCAAAAACCTTCCTGTGGTGCGATCCGGATTGAGCGATGCGTCAGTGACAACCTTTCCGCGGTCGAAGCCTACCTGGCCGAGCATCCGGCAGCATCAATATGGCACCGCCCGGCGGTTTCCAACTTTATCGAACACACCTATGGACATAACACCAGATATCTCTGTGCACTCGATACCGGCAGAAACGTGGTTGGGGTCTTGCCACTGGTCCAACTCAACAGTCGTCTGTTCGGCAACTTTCTGGTAGCCATGCCCTATTTCAACTACGGCGGTGTATTGGCGGATAACCGGGAAATTGCACTGAACCTGATAGCTCAGGCAGGTCAGTGGCGGCAGGAGATTAGGGCTAAACATCTGGAGCTCCGCTTTTGCCAGGATAACGAACTGGGCCTGCCCCAAAAGACAGATAAAGTGGGCTTCTGGCTGTCTTTGCCAGATAAAATCGACGATCTTTGGCACAGTTTTCAGCCCAAAGTCCGCGCTCAGATACGTCGGGGCCAGCGGGAAATGACCGAGCTCACAATTGGTGGGCCGGAATTGCTTGACGAGTTTTATCGGGTTTTCTCGGTAAACATGCGCGACCTGGGCACCCCTGTCTACGGTAAGGACTTCTTTTCTAACCTGTTAAAAGCACTCGAAGGTCAGGCCTGGCTGGTGGTGGCACGGATAGATGGGCGCGCCGTTGGCTGCGCTTTTCTTACGGGTTATTGCGAAAGAATGGAGATTCCCTGGGCGTCGACTCTGCGCAAGTTTAACCACACCAGTATCAACATGAGTATGTATTGGAAGATTCTGGAGTTTGCCGTTGCTCAACGCTATTCAGTATTCGATTTTGGCCGTTGCAGCCTTGACGCCGGTACTTACCGTTTTAAACAGCAGTGGGGAGCACAGCCGGTAAAACTGTATTGGGATTACGTGCTGCCAAAAGGTAGCAAGCTCCCGGCTCTCAATCCTGACAATCCGAAATTCCGGCTCATGATCGCCATATGGCAACGATTGCCGGTAAGACTAACAAATCTACTGGGGCCTCATATTGTCAAGGGGCTACCGTAATGAGCTTGTTTCAGACCAAAGCCTGGCAAAGTGCCTGGTGGGAAACCTGGGGCAGCCAAAAAGGCTTCAGACTGGTCAGACCGTGGGATGGTCAGGTTTCCGGGTTGTATGAGTCCAAATACCGGCTTAAGGGTGTGCTTCCGGTACGCTCGTTCCAGTTTGTTGGCACAAGTTATCGGGAGTTGAGAACACCGAGAACAGAATACAACCAGTTTTGCGACGATAACCTGAGTGGGCAGTTATTACTGCGGGGCATGGAGGAGATTCTTCAGGGCCAGCCGTGGACAGAGGCCGTTTTTAACGATTTGCGGACGGGATCTGAAGAGTTGTCTGCACTGGTCACCATCGCGGCTACCCATAACTGGGCCTTCAGGATTACCGCTTCAGACAACGGTTACGCCGTTTCAACGACTGGCCGGTTCGATGAGTATATTGCTGCCCTTGGCGCTAACAGCCGCTTACGCCTCTATAACCGCAGGAAAATACTGGAGTCACTGGGCAGTATTTACGAAGAAAACCTCTGGCCATCCAGGGTTGATGACTTCTTTCAGCACCTTAACCGCTTCCACCTGGCAAGGTGGAAGAAAAACTGTGTAACGCCCACCAGCCTGGAGTTTCACAAAAAATTCCTGTCCAGAGTGGAGGAAGAAGGCGGTAGGCCTTTGCTGTCTGCCCTGTATTGTGACGGCAACGTGGTTTCAGTGCTGTATAACGTATGGTACCAAGGCGTTGTCTACAACATTCAGGCGGGATTTGACGAGCACTTCCACGTAAAATTATCCCTTGGTTCACTTCATCTGGGGTATGCCATCGAAAACGCGTTTAACGCAGTGAACACTCATCGGTTTGACATGCTGGCGGGCCAAGGTAAACATGAAGATTACAAGTCCCGCTTTGCAACTGACCGTTATCAGTTTATATCCATTATGCTTGTGAAAAGCGTTATGTTTCGCGCCCTCTATTGGATGAGGGGGTAAAACAGCACCATGGCAGGGAGCCCGATGACTACCATTCTGCACCTCATAGATACAACCGGCCCCGGCGGCGCCGAGACGGTCTTCACCAACCTGCTGAAAGAACTTGAGCAGACAGAATTCCGTAACGTTGTGGTACTGCGTGGCGAGGGATGGGTGGCGGAAAAGGTTCGCAGCCTTGGCATCACCCCACACATGATCGATTCGAAGGGGAGCTTCAATCTTGGCTACGTCAAGGCGCTGCGACAGCTGATCATCGGTGAGAGGGTGGACCTGATTCACGCTCATCTGCTTGGCTCAAACGTTTATGGTGCGCTTTTGGCTCTAATTTGCGGAAAACCAATGATCGCAACTTTTCATGGTGCGGTGGATGTTGCCTCAGGGGAGCGATTTTTAAGAGCGAAGTTTTTCCTCATAGGCCGCGGTGCTTCCACAATTGTGTGTGTTTCAAAGCGCCTGCAACAAGAGCTGGCCGAACGCAGCCCTTTACCGGCTCATAAGCTGCAACTGATCTATAACGGAGTCGATCCGGAGGCTTTCAGTGGCGCTCGCGCTTCTGGACTCAAAGAAGAGCTGGGGTTGCCGCAAGATGCGACTGTGGTGATCTCCATAGGCAACATACGTCCGGCGAAAGGGTATGAGTATCTTGTCGACGCCGCGGTCACCATGGCCGCCCAAGACCCGAAAGTTCACTTTGTGGTGGTGGGGCACCAAAAAGCACAACTCTTCAACAAACTGATGGATCAGATCGCCCGGGCCACGACGCAGCCCAATATTCACTGGCTGGGGTTTCGGCAGGACGTTGCCAGTATCCTCCGGCAGGCGGATATTTTCCTGCTACCATCCGTGTCTGAAGGGTTTTCCATTTCGACGGTGGAAGCCATGATGGCGGGGGTACCGATTATTGCCACCCGAAGCGGCGGGCCTGAAGAAATCATTATTGATGGCGCGTCAGGTAGATTAGTACCAGTCAGGGACGCTGAAGCAATCGTAACGGCCATTTCTGGCATGATGGAGCCGGAGATGCGCAAAGGAATGATCGTTGAGGCCGAGCGAACGGCCAAAGATCGCTTCTCGCTGCAATCGATGTTAGCGAATTATAAAGAGATCTATTGCCAGTTGGTCAATTAGAAAAGGGAAGGGATAAAGGATGTCCAAATTCCTGATTTATGTGAGTAAAGACAAGGATGCGACTCGTGTGGGCGGCACCGATTCGGTGCGGGCTGCCATGCAAGAGTCGGCGCCGCTTGAGATGGGGATGAAGACGTTTTCATACGACGGCATACAGGTTGCCTGCTCAGGCAAGGTGAGCGTTCATCTGGATGAGTCTCAGGGCCTGTTATTTATCCTGACCGGCTACTTCCGTCGCGCGGGTGCATCGGTGACCTATTCCGACGACGCAAAAAACTTACAACCACTGTTCGACGAGCTCAACGAACCGTTGAAAAGCGATTTTGAGGGTTGTTTTTCTCTGGTCGTTTGTCACCTGCCTTCTCTGACGGTCTCCTTGGTGACAGACAGGTTTGGAACTCACCCACTTTATTACAGCCTTGACCAACGGCATGTTGCGGTCTCATCTGGAAAATATCTTCTCTTCCCCTGGCTGGACGAGCTCTCGGTTCCGTCAAGGGCATTGACTGACACCTTCTGGCTTGGCTTTACTCGCGCACCCGAAAGCATGATTTCGGGGATCGCAAAAGTGAAGGACAATTGCCTCCTAAAAATAACGGGAGACGGCGCTGAGGAAACCTGCCTGAAGCGCTGTCCTCTGGTGATGAAACCCGAAGAAGACCTGGATTTTGATTCGACCGTCAGCAGCATTGAGGCGGCGCTTGAAGATGAATTTGTCACCCTCGGTAAGAAGGTCGAGAGAGTTGCCGTGCTGCTCAGCGGTGGTGTGGATTCGTCGATATTGGCAGCCTACGCTAGTAAACATTTTGCTGACTGTGTGGCATTTTCCTGCGAAATAGAGGGCTTTGATAACCCCGAACTGAAAAGGGCTCAATACGTCGCAGAAAAGTTGGGTCTGAAACATCATGTTGTGAGACTAAACCTTGATGACCTGGGGGGGATTTTTTCCGAGGTCGTTGTAATGCTTGAAGGCCCTTCACGACACATTAACAATATCGTTGTACGCAGGATTTTTCAGGAAATCAGAGGCTTTGACGCAATCATTGGCGGTGACGGCGCCGATGCGTTGTTCGGAACAAGAACCAACAGAACCATCGTTAATATTGAGAAAAAAATAAAACGGATTGACCGGATCCCGGCCTTGTTAAAGTCCTGTATTGCTATGCTTCTCAGAGGCGTTGGTTTTCGAAAGCATAAACACCTTGAAAAAATACTGACCAACGACATCGAATATCTGATCTCCAATCTGTTTACCATCGACTACACAGAGCAGGAAATCGCTGTCGCGAGGAAGCTGGGCGCATCAACGTTTTCTGACATTCCATTGGGTACTTACCAATCTTCCGGCCTGGTGGGCAAAAGCATCGAAGCAAATTTTTCGTTGTTCTTGAGGGCCATGTTGGAGCGCAACACCAGGCTGTCTTATGACACTGATATACCGATTTATTATCCTTTCCTGACGGAAAGTATGTTCGAGGTATCAAGGCGACTCCCGTATACACATCGCTTTGACAAAGCCGAAAATGCCAAGCCGGCGTTGCGGGAGATTTGCCGTCGGATGATCGATTCTTCCGTTATTGAATGGCCCAAAATTGGTTTTGAAACGCCCGAAAAAACGTGGATGACTCATCAACTCAAATCCTATCTGGATAGGGTTCTCATGAACGAGGGAGAAATTGCCAAGGTTCTGGATTGCCAGCTGAGTAGCGACGATGTTGCTGTTGTTGAAGCTTCAAACCGCATAATCTGGTGGCTGATAACACTGGATGCAAGTTTGCGTGACGCGGTGACTCAGGCGGGCAAATGGAAACACCACCGAGCGCTGGCAGGGTCTGGTAAAGGCCAACGATTGCAGGAGCAAATTGTTGAGTAATTGGGCGATTAAATGTGCAAACCTCGTCGGCGAGACGGGCCTTTACCGGCTGCTGTGTCCCGGTTGCTTGCCCGTGTTTATGATTCACCGAATAAAGGAGGTTGATCAACCTCGAGAGGGCGTAACCGCAATCCAATTGCGTTGTTACCTTCAATACCTGGCCAAGCAGGGGTTCAAAGTTCTCTCGATGGATGAGCTTTGGCAGCACCTCAGTGAAGGGCGGAAGATCCCGTCAAAAGCCGTAATGTTCACAATTGATGACGGTTTTTTTCACTATCAGAATGTGGCGGCCAGGATTTTTGATGAGTTCGGCTTTCCGCTTAACTTTTTCGTGATTACCGGCATGCTGGACCAGAAAATCTGGCCCTGGGACCACCAGGTTACTTATGCATTCGAGCACTCTGCGGCCTCGCATGCCGAAATTCACTTTCCATCGGGAGTTGTTTATTCGGTCAACCTGGACAAACGGGACGCGGTAACAACTATGCGGGCCGTTCGAAGTGCGCTTAAAACCGAGCCTCAGGGGGGTATATACGGGTGGATGAAGGCGGAGCTCTACCCAAAGCTTGAGGTGGATTTCCCATCTGATATCCCCGAGGAATATCGCCCCATGTCTTGGGACGATGCTAGATCCTTGCGTACCCGGGGCCATGGGGTTTATCCGCACACCCAGTCACATAGAATCCTCTCCATGTTGAGCCTTGCAGAAAAACGGGAGGAAATCAGGGGTTCCCTCAAGCGAGTTGTGGACGAATTAGCGTACATACCACAAGTCTTTGCTTATCCCACCGGTCGCCTTGGGGATTACGATGGTCGTGACATTGAAGAGCTCAAGCAGACCGGGTTCAGCATGGCCTTTAACACAGTTGCGGCCTATGTGATGCAGGGGCAGGATCACTACCAGCTCCCGCGGTTTTCGTTGCCTGAAGATTCAGAGGACTTCCTGCAGATAATTAACCGGTTTGAGGCGCTGAAACAAACGCTACGACGCTAGGCGGATTTGCCGAAAAGCCTCCGTTTTACCCGTGTAAAAATATCCTTAACCGACGCACGGGAGTACACAAACGCGGGATGAGGGTCTTTCCAGTAAAACAGTGCCGCTACCTGGCGGTAGCGAAGCAGCCCGATGTAACGATATAGCACCGCGCATACATTCTCGCGGTCTTCCAGCCGGGCCACCAGATCCCCGAAGAAATTCCAGTACACACGGTTATTTTTCTGGGGCGCAAAGGCTACCGTGTTGCCATAAGCTACCTGGGTGCAGGCGAGGATATTATTAATCCCGCAACGGGTATCAAACCAGTTGCACATGCCGAGGCGTGGATTGGTCTCTATATAGTAGTAAATCCCGGTGTTCTGATCTTTCTTGAATTCGATCATCGCTGGCCCGGAATAATTCAGGGCCATGCCAATTTTTGCGCATTCATCACGCAGTACCTGGTTTTGCCGACTGATGGCCAGTGACGTTACCCCATAGTGGGAGGGCATGGTGCCCAGGCGGTTGAACACGAAGCAGGCAACCAGCTCTCTATTCAGACCGAAGGTAACGTTACACACCCATAGGTTGTCGTCATCACCCTCAATCACCTCCTGAGCAATAAAGCAGTCCAGTTGGCCATGGAAACGTTCGCAAAACTCATCCAGTTCCTCCCGGGCGTTCACAATGACATTTTTTGCACCCAACACCGAATACTCACGGAATGTTCTGGGTTTGATAATCAGTGGGAACGACTCGGGTACATTGTTGCCTAAATCGTAGTAGGTTTTGGGGAGAGTGATGCCGCCTTCCTCCATGGACAGGCATTCCAGTTTTTTGTCATTGAGGAGCTCCGTTGTCTCAGAGGAGGGGACGATCAAGTGGTGATTGGAATACCCCTCTGTCTTCAGCCTGCCAAGCAGTTCGGCGGAGAGATCCGAACAGGCAATTAATACGCCCGGCCCATTCTCATTATGGTATAGATGGTCCAGAACCGGTTTTATATCGTGCAACCCCGGATTCTCAGGCAACAGAAAACGGTACTGGCCATATCGGCTGTAGGCACTCAGGTCAGTCTGGCTTGTTAGTAAAGTGTAGGTGCGCAAGCCCGCCTGTGCGGCTGAGCGCACTGCACCGAGCCCGTTAAGGCCGTTAGCGAGAATGATGACGTAGGGTTGGTTCATCAACATCGTTAACCTTTGAGTGCACGTAGATATTGTTTCACCTCGAACCAGAAGGGGCGAAGATCTTGCCAGCGGTTAACCTCGTGCCGGGTTCGCAATCCTGGCTTAATAAACCGCAAAATTTCTATTAGTTTCTGGCCGAACGAGTAGGTGTCAGGGGAGGATTTCAACACCAGGTAAAGCCGGTCAAGGTCTCCCAGTAGCCATCTTACCCGCCGTCGTTGCCAGCCTGCCTGAGGTACGGTTTGCCCGGTGCTGGCTAGATACAGCCACCAGGGAAAATCAATGCCGGAATCTACGGCTAGCTGCAGCGACCCCCAGAACCGGGGGTTAACTTCCATCAGGTAACCGGTGCCATCCTCGGCGACCCGGAATTCCACCATGGCAACGCCATGCCAGCCAGCCTTACGAAGCAGTTTTTCGGCATGGCTTTTAAGCTGGTCGTTCACCGGGGCGGACTCACAAAGAACGCTGACCCCCCCGCCCGGTGGTTTTTCCCGAAGCCTGCGATGGGCGAAAAAACACACCGGTTCGCCATGATCAAACAGGGCAAAGATGCCCTGGCCGGAACCCTTGACGAAAGATTGGAGGGTGAACGGGAAACGGAAAAACTCATGGTTGCGCAACGCCTCTGACGCTTCTTGAGTCGAGTGCGCAATAACAACCTGTGTCGAAACAATGGACGCAGGCTGAAGAATCTTTGACTTGAACGGCTTCAGCACCACCGGAAAGTGTTCGATGGTCTCCAGAGCCTTGAGGCCCTCATCCGCATTTTCACAGAAGAGTGTATCCGGCACCGGCACGCCGAGCTGCAGTGCGAGTTGGAACAGGTTATTTTTATTGGCAAGCCGCTCAACCGACTCCGTTTCGGGGAAGGGAAGTGTCACTCGCGCAGGCAGCTCATCCCGGTAGGCGAGAATAACGTAAGTGCTGGCTTCTGTGATGGGGAGCAGAAATGTAATGTTCAGCTCATCAATTTGATTAAGGAGGTCTTCAAAAAACTGCCGGGGCGAGGTAAAAGGATCAGCATAGGTGATGCTGCGGCGACAATACCGCGAAACGCCTGTCATGGACGGAGAGCAACTTTCACCGACCGCCACCCATAACCCTTTTGCGCCCAGTGAGCGCACGGCTGCAAGTGCTGCCCGCTGATTTCCGTCCAGCACCAGAATTCTGGCTTCCATAGGTAGCAACGTCCTGTGTTTTTACCAAGTATTCAACTGTTGGCCGATTATCCTGCATAATGAGGCTGATTTCTATCGAAGCCACACAGAACGGTAGGAAAAGCCCGAGGTGGGTGCCAGTGGCAACCTGACTTGTGGCATGATGGGCAGCAAAAGGGAAGTCAGTCAGCGTTCGGGTTGAACTATAGGGAGATTATGCATTGAGCCGGTGGATGTACGAGCGGTATGGCTCGAAAAAAGGATTTCTCAGATTCTATTATCACCGGGTTCTGGCGCTTGCTGGCGTATATCGGAGGTATTCCCGGAACGCTGACTTCCCGGCCACTCGACGGGTAGTTTTCATCTGTAGCGGAAACATTTGCCGCAGCCCGCTGGCCGAGGTGTATGCTCGCAGTCTCGGAATGGAAGCGGCTTCCTGCGGCCTGAACTGTGGTGACGATTATCCCGCAGACCCCCGGGCGCGGGAATTTGCCAGGGAGCAAGGGCTAAGCCTTGAGCACCATAAGACGGTCAATGTCCGGGATTTCAGGTTTGAGGACTCGGATCTTGTTGTCGTTATGGAGCCTTCCCACCTAGGCCAGTTCGAAAAGAAGGTAGGCAGGAACTACACATTGGTACTCGCAGGAAATTACTGCGAAAAGCCCACACCCTACATCCACGACCCCTTCAATTGTTGCCCGGCGTTCTTCACGCGGTGCGAAGCAACCGTCATGGAATCGGTGCGGGGTCTCTATGCGTAAGAAGGTCGCAGAAATTACCGATGAGGATTTCTACTCTCTCAAAGCAGGTGTGATCTGGCGATATTTCAAAGGCGAAAGCTTTGCTTTCTGGATGATATGCGCCTATCTGTTTTTTGAGTACGTGCGGCCTCAATCTATCTTCCCCATGATAGATTTTCTTCCTTGGACAAAGTTAGTTGTCATCGGTGCTATCTTGGGGTGCTTTGCTGACAGAACAGTCCGGTGGGTGTCCTCATCTATAAACGTTTTGCTGATACTGTTTCTCATCTTAATTCTCTTGTCCAGTGTCTTTGCCTACTTTCCGTCGGTTTCTTATGCAAAACTGGACAGCTATTACCTTTGGGTAATCATCTATTTTCTTATTATCAATATCGTAAATACCAGGAAACGATTCTTTATTTTTCTGTGTATCTTTCTGGTGGCGTCCTTCAAAATTTCATTTTCCCTTGCCATCACTTGGGCAAAGCGGGGTTTTGCCTTCACCGACTGGGGTTTAATGGGGCCGCCTGGATTTTTCCAGAACTCAGGTGAACTGGCCATCCAGATGCTGGTGTTCTGGCCCATTGCCTGGGCTTTTGCCCACTCTGTGAAGCCTTACGTAAGCAAAAACTGGTACTGGTTGCTGATGCTGATGCCTATTACAGCGATCATGGTGATTCTTGGTGCCAGCTCTCGTGGGGGACAGCTTGCGTTGGTGGTGCAACTTGTTGTGATGAATTACAGAACTGTTTTCAAACCCAAAGTGCTTATCTCTTGTGGTGTGGCGTTTTTCCTGCTGTGGACATTTTTGCCGGAGGCGCAAAAGGAGCGTTTTCAATCGATGGGGGAGGATAAAACGTCTCAACAACGTATTTTGTACTTTGAAAACGGTATTGAAATGATAAAGGATAACCCCTTGCTCGGGGTCGGCTACTTTAATTTTCCTTCCTATTTTGCAAGATATTATCCAGATGATGTGCTCCTCGGTAGAGCGGAACTCCCACACAACATCTTTATTCAGATAGGAACGGACGTAGGCCTGTTAGGGTTAGCGGTATTTTCAGGGTTTTTGTTGGTTTCCTACCGGATTGGTAGGCGCTTTAAGGTCGAGGGCTGTGAAGATCGGCAAGCATTAATTGGCCGCTGCGCCAATTTATCCCTACTTGGCTTTGTGGTTGCAGGCCAGTTTGTCACCGTCGCGTATTACCCATTCCTCTGGATTCATCTTGCGCTCGCAGTGGCGATGAACAACAGCTTCACAGTCAGCAGAAAGAAAAACCAAGGACGATCATGAAGTTACTCTGGGTGTCTCATCTCATACCGTATCCTCCCAAAGGAGGAGTGCTGCAACGAACCTACAATATGATCAGGGAGGTCAGTAAGTATCACGAAATTACTCTCGTTGCTTTCAACCAGGCAAGCTTTCTTTCAGCGAGCCTCCCTGATCAGGAAGATCCGCTCGAATTTGCCAAGCGGGAACTGCTCAAAAGTATTGAATCCATACACGTACTTACAATCCCGGAGGATGCTATTCCCGGGGGGCGATATTCAACGGCATTGAAGGCATTGGTTAGTGGGCGAGCCTACAATATGGAATGGCTTAGATCAGCAGAGGCCAGGAAAGTGATCCTTAACCTGATCTCCGAAAAGTCCTTTGATGCGGTGCATCTCGATACCGTCAGTCTCTGCGTCTATTCTGATCTTTTTGAGGGGCTACCCGTTGTTCTCAACCACCATAATTTCGAATCCGCCATGCTCAAATCACGTTCAAAAACCGAACGCAATCTGATCAAAGGCTTCTACTACAGATTCGAGGCGGCGCGGCTATTGAAAAGTGAGATCCAGCATTGCCGTGCATCACACCTCAATATTACTTGTTCTGACGAAGACGCGGATGCAATGGCTGCTGTCATTGGTGGCGGCAAATTCACGTCAGTTCCAAACGGAGTTGATGTTTCCTATTTTTACCCTAACCCTTCAATCGCGGTGAAAGAGAAAAGTATTGTGATCGTGGGGGGGCTTTCCTGGTACCCGAACCGGGAGGCGGTAGAGTATTTTATCCGAGAAATATGGCCTTTGATCAAAATGCGGATTCCGGATATGAGCGTAGATATCATTGGCCGTGGGCCAACTCAGGAGATGTTGAAGGTTGCCGAAAACGATGAATCGTTCCGTGTTCACGGCTTTGTCGATGATGTGCGAGACTACCTCTGGCGCGCCCAGTTCTATCTTTGTCCGATTCGTACCGGGGGGGGGACAAAACTCAAGATACTCGATGCATTAGCGAGTGGTTGTTGCATCATCGCTGACCCATTTGCTTGCAAGGGCATCAAGGTAAAGGGCGGGGTCGATGTGGTATATGCGGAAAAACCCGAAAGGTACGTGGAGGCGATGCTGGAAATTCTGGATCACCCCGAGCGAGAGGCGCGACTGCGTGAATCAGGTCCCGAGTTGATCCAGACTCGATATAGTTATACCAGCATAGGGAAAAACTACGCGGAAGCATTAGAGGAACTTGTGATGCAATCTGGTCTTCGGGATAGGAGTGCCTGATAAATCATCAGAATGGGCTCTACAGAAATGGGTCGAACAGGTACAGTTTGAGAGCGCTCAATGAAATGCTCAGGAAAGAGAAAAATTATACGATTTAGTAATCTACAGGCGAAGACAAGGAAATAGTTATGGCTGTATTTACCATTGAAGATGTTTCCGAAACCGTAACTAAGGTGGCGGCAGAATGCGCGGAGCGCACGCACTTTACGGTCAACTCGCAGTGGGGCATTCGTTTCGAAGGCACTATGGCAACACGCACAGATCTGGAGAAATGGATTTTCATCTGGTACGGAGAGTCAAATGTCGAGCCCGATTTCAAGCGCGTAGTGGATTTGATCGAATCGGGGCACTTCGCTGAGTTGTGGGGCTTCCGCGGGGTGCTGATCGCCATCAGTAAGGTTGATGGCTGTATCTATGTATTCAATGATGCCTACGGCTCGTTTCCGGTATACGTGAATAGCTCACGCCGGGAAGGAGAGCCGATCGTTTCAGACTCCATGCGTTGTTTTGCCGGTCATAATGTTGACTGGGTGTCGTTTTACCAGTTTCTCAGCCTCGGATATATTTTTGGTGGCAATTCCCTATTTGATGGCGTCTCACGCTTAAAAGCCAATTGCGGTCTTAAACTTGCCTATGTAAATGAAAAGCCTGTGATTTCACGGTTCCCGCTGAAAAATTTCTGGAATGGCTCTGGTACAGCGAGCACTGATGACCTCATTGATATCTTCCGCGCAGAGGCGGAGGGCTTCGAAGATACACAGATCATGATGTCGGGCGGTTGGGACTCAAGGTTGCTTCTAACCGTCTTAGAGCATAAGAAACCTTTGCTGTACACCCATGGCAATCTTCAGAGCCGGGAGACCGCGATAGTCAGGGATATCGCTTCAGTCTGCGGCTTACCCCTTGTGGAGCGTGGCTTCGACCCGGTTGATTTTGGCGTAGAGATTTTTTCTAGTTACCTACGCAAAAATGAGTCGGCGATGTTTACCCATTGGAATCCCGCCGGCTTACAAGCTGCGCAAAAGAAATTGCTGATGACGGCTGGCACCTTTGGTGAGGTCCTCGGAGGGCATTATGGCACTCTGAATACACTCCCTGGAAAGAAGAAATATGCGTCTCTATTGATGCATATGGTTGGTGCCGGAGCGCTCCTAGACAGCGTTCTTCACCTGCATGACCGGCAAACAATTTTGAGTTATCTCAGGATGTCCAATTACCGGGTGTTGTGGTTTGTCGAAAGTCAGCTAGCTGAAAACCTCCGCTCCCGAGATCTCGTTGAGCAATCGAATCAGCGCGTGAGAGCATTGTTTGAGTCGTACGAGGAGCAAGGGATGGAGGATGCCCAAGCGATGTTCGAAAGATTCTATACTGAACATCGGGGAGGGCAATATATTAATCGGCAGCTGACAAATGCCGCGCAAGGTAACCGATTCCGTAATATTTTTACGAATAGGGAGTTGCTGGCAGCCGCTTCCTCGATACCTTTCTCACAACGCGCGCATAACAAGATCAATAAGGAAATAATTAAAAAGCTGAATCCGAAGTTGCTCGATTTTCCGCTTGCAGCAACCTTGGCCAATGCCCGTAGGCCGTTATTAGTGCAGGAAAGCTCCAGGGCTTTCAGAAAACTAGTTGAGAAAAATACGGTTATGCTACCTCTGTACCAAAAATTTTCGCGTTATGGTGATCGAAGTTTTGGCTGGAATAGCTTTCGTGACATTGTTAGTCAAGAATTAATGGAAAAGGTTTCTCCCTTACTGTCAGATAAGATTTGGAACCACCAAAAACTTAACGAGGCAGTTAAGTCAGATAACTCATCAAACATGTACCCACTTTTCGATATGATATCGAAGGCAATTACTATTGATTATATTATTCGAGAATAATCCCGCCGTTTTGACGGGATTCGAAAGCAGGGCCATCATGGTTGTTAATGAATGATCAGGCTAATACGGAAAAGCCGGGCGCTTAAAGCTAAAATTCCGGATCCCGGCTCCCAACTAGTTTGCTATGGTCAGGACGGGAGGTTTCGGTGCATTTCCCGATGCCTCTACCTTAAGGCCGGTTGAATCCAGGAGCGATTCTTCAGAAATCGTTATATGATCTATCAGCCATTCGGTATCTTGTGAATATGGGCCGTTGGCCCAACCCATGAAATATCCTTCTTTCCAGCCCTGTATTCCTGAGCTGGGCTTTGAAAGCAATGCATCAGTAATTTTATGGAATTGCTTTCTTTCGCTTGCGGGTTCGTTTTCCCATCGATGCCACATCTCTATCACGCCGTCACGTGTGTCGTTATTTGAAGAGGCCTTGAGGTGTATGGTTATTTCCATCCATCTCCCTTGGTCTGCAGGAGAAACGAAAGCATGATGTTGCTGGTGCCCCTTTGATACTCCTGCGGCCCCCTCGTTGTAGTGCACTGCAAGTCGACTTGAACCATCGGAACTGCCCCAGAATTCCCAAATAACAGTAGCGCCCTCACCATTCTGAGAGTACCCATCCATCCATATTGAGAGGAATTTATGATTATTGGGAAACTTTTGCCCATGATAATAGTTGATTGGAACTTTAACCCAGTATTGCATCCACAGCTCTTCATGTGCAGTTCCTAGGTCAAATCTTTGTTCCGATAAGCTTTGGCCTGCAGGATAACGGAAGCGTAAACTGTGGTCTTCATGCTTGGCGCCCCAATCTCGACCACTCGGAATAGCAATGTTTCTCTCGCCATTGTTATAGACAACAGCATCAGACGTGACAATAGAAGTTCTATTGTTTCGAGCCCAGCTAAAGCCATTATCGTTTGTGGCTGACATGTCTCCGGATTCGAAGGAGTCTACGATTAGAGGCTCTCCATTGGCTGCGCCAGCCAAAAGTGAAAAAAGGGCCAATGCTGTGAGGTGCTTGAGCTGTCTGGGACGTGCCATTTGGATTCTACTCCCGTGCTAATTTGTTTTGCGACTATAACGCATTTTACAAAATTTTGCGTTTTATAAGGTTGTCATTCGGTTACTGCCTGTGAACATTGGAGGTGCGATTCGCGCGACCTGCCGCATGTTTTTCTACTGGTTTCAAACCCTAGAAAACGCTGGTTAAGGTTGAATGCCGAGGCTTTTACGGTATTATTCTCCGCGCAAGCGAACGAAAAGGATTTCAAATGACACTGAATGTCGAAAACAAGCAGAACGTTCTCATTTTCAGGGCGAAGCGACGAGGGCGGCATTACTTGAAGCTGCTTCGCCAGCGTCTCACCCCTTCCCGCGAAACTCGGCCTGTATTCATTTTGGGCAGTGGTCGGTCTGGTACCGATATTGTGTCTCATTGCCTCAGCAAAGCCTGGGACGTGGAGCTCATAAACGAAGATAATCCAACAGCCTTTGAAAATTGGCGTCTGAAAAGCCTTGATGTTGTCGCAAGCGCGGTCGACGCAAGCAAGGCGAGTCTGGTGTTGTTCAAGCCCATTGTCGAAACGCTCAGGGCAAATGAATTTCTGGCAGAGTTCCAGTCAGCCACGGTCGTCTATGTTGTCCGAAATCCCGACGATGCGATTAACTCAATGGCACGCTTTTTTGGCGAGGCTCAGGTTCGGGCGGTAAAGAGCTGGGTTGAGACAGACTTTGACCGGCAGCCGCTTGCGCCCCCTGAGATCAGGGAGTTCATTGCAAGCCACTGTCATGCTGACCTTTCGGTAGCGGATGCCGCGGGCCTGTACTGGCTCCTGTATAACAGCGCTTATCTATTTCTTGGCCTGCAATCGAACGCCCGAGTCACCATGATCCGGTATGAGGACCTGGTCCAGAAGCCTGAAGAGACGATGCGGGAGATCTGTGACTTTCTTGGCATAAAATGGTCCCCCTCCATGACGGATGAAGTTTACGCGGGTTCCGTTGGCAAGAACCGAAAACCCGATTTGTCGCCCGCTATCGAGACGGAGTGTCTTGACGTCTGGGGCCGGTTAATCGGAGAGCAGCGCCAGAACAACACCTCCGGATCAGTTAATAAATCGCTTTAAGGTACCAATCATGTCATCGCTAAAGATCGGGCACGCCGGCAGGCAGTATCCTGAAGTGCGTAATATCATCGGCTGTGTCGAGGGCGCCAATTATCAACTCTGTCGGGATTACTACTCCCTGTTACGAAGATTCGGGCCGCTACTGGGCGCGGACCCGTCGTCAAATCGATTTTTTGACCAGCAGTTCCGGTTCCGTGATTTTGGCTTCAACAGAGTAGACTGCTTGCACCTTTTCAATGGCATCAACTATTCCCGAACACCGTGGGTAACGACATACGAGACGCTGATCCCTCGTTTTCGTCACGTGTTGACGAATCATACAACTGATACCGAGCGTGTTCGTTCATCTGAAAAAGCAAAGCGTGCACTGTCATTACTCGCTTCTGAGCAGTGTAGGGGATTGATTGCGCTGTCGGGCAGTGCAAGGCAGATCCAGGGCCAGTTTCTTGGCCATTTTCCTGAATTTAAAGATCAGATAGAGAACAAGACCGTCGTGCTGCATCCGCCCCAGAAGCCGTTAGCTGATCCCGAGATGGAGTTGACCTTTCCCTATGAGAACAGTGGAATAGTGAGTTTCATGCTTGTTGGCCATCACTTTTTCCGAAAGGGGGGAGAAGAGGTTATTGAGGCGCTGGCAGAGTTTCGGCGGCGAGGTGATACCGATTTCCGGCTGGTAATTGTGAGCCGCCTTCAGACAGACTCCTACGCGTCCTCGGCAGATGCTGACGATGTAATACGTGTCAGGGCTCTGATTAACGAAAATAGCGAGTGGATAGAGCATTATGAAGCGCTCAGCCCGGAAGATGTTCTAGAGAAAATGCGATTGTGCGATATCGGCTTGCTACCCTCTTACGCCGAAACCTATGGCTATTCAGTTCTGGAATTCCAAGCGTGTGGCAGGCCGGTAATTACAACCAATGTTCGAGCTTTTCCGGAAATTAACAGTGATGATCGGGGCTGGCTTATTCCCGTTAGCAAGCGGGAGATTGGCGGAGAGGCCTACTTTAAGACTGACCAGGATCGAGCAGCCCTTTCTAATGCGATCAAGACAGGATTGACTGGGGTGGTTGAGGGTATCCTGGCAAACCCACAACAGATCAGGACCAAAGGGACTCTCGCCCTGGCCCACATTCTGTCAAACCATAATCACAAGAGTTTTGGTCAATCACTCGAGGCTTTGTATCGCCGGGCCTAGTCGTCTGGTTAATTAATCTCGCGCCACAGGAAGTGCATTATGTCGTTTAAACTGGCTGTTGTTGTCAATAAGGATGGAAGCGAGTTCGGCCCGTCGGAAACCTTTCTTCACGCCCATATCAACGGCATGCCTTGTTCCGTCATGTCTCTGGTCGGGAATCCTGGCTACCGGATGTTGCGCACGGGCAGTTCTGGCCCCGGGGCCTATCTGGCGTCCCGGTCGGTCCTTCCACTGGGACTGCGCTGGCTGCAACGGAAAATGTCGGGCTGTACCGTCGCCACCCAGGATACCGCAGCATTGAAGCGTTTTCTGGTAAGCAATGGGATCAGCGCGGTGCTGGCGGAATACGGGCCAACAGCGGTATCGGTGATGGAGGCCTGCAAGCAGGCAAAGGTGCCCCTGGTGGCTCAGTTTCATGGCTATGACGCGTATCGGGAGTCCTTGCTGACGGAGCTGGAGGGCTCATACCGGCAGCTTTTTGAAAACGCTACGGCCATTGTTGGTGTATCAACCCACATGTGTGAACAGTTATCAAAACTGGGCGCGCCTGCAGATAAACTGTTCCACAACGCCTGTGGTGCAGAAGTGTCTGCCGAAGCAGCAGAGTTGCCAGAGCAAGCGCCGACATTCCTGATGGTGGGCCGCCTGGTTGAGAAAAAGGCACCTTTCGTCTCGATACTGGCGTTCGCGGATCTCTTGAAGCATGTTCCCGATGCGCGTCTTGAGGTGATCGGTGACGGGCCGCTGAAGTCGCCTTGCCTTCAAATGGCAAAGGCCTTGTCTGTGGACGACCGCATCACATTTTCAGGTGCCCAGCCCCATGACTATGTGCTTAAGGCCATGAAACAGGCTAGCGGGTTTATTCAGCACTCCGTGCGCGCCCCTGACGGCGATATGGAGGGAACCCCGGTGGGTGTACTGGAAGCTATGGGTATGGGCCTTCCAGTTGTCTCCACCCGTCATGGTGGTATTCGCGATATTATCGATGAGGGCGAGACCGGATTGCTGGTTGACGAATACGATGCGAACGGAATGGCGGCGGCATTGATTCAGGTGGCGACCAAGCCGGATGTCGCAAAACGGATGGGGGAACAGGCGCGCGCCAAAGTTCTGGAAAACTGGACGTCCGAAAAGAGCGTTGAACGGCTCTGGCAGATAATTCAGAACAGCGTCTGACAGGCTCTTCGAAACTCTTGGGCGCAGTTTTCCAGGCTATATTGTGAGTTGGCTTTCGTCTTGGCGGCTAGCCCCATTGCTTGCCGTCGGTTCTCATCGTTGAGAAGGGCGGCAATGTACGACGCGGCGCTGACAACATTGTTTTTCTCATAGACAAAGCCATTGTCCTCATGATCAATCGCCTGTTTTACTGAGGCGATATCGGGCACGAGCACCGGTAGACCCGCGCTCATATATTCCGCAATGGAAAGCGAAAACCCCTCGCCAAGAGCCGCATGCATGGCCATGTCGGCGGCGCTCAGGAACTCTTTAGCATCGGTTCGGAATCCGGGCAGGCGCACGTGCTCCTGAAGATTCAGCGTATGGACCAGCTGTTGCAAACGGTTAAAGTCAGGGCCATCGCCAATGAGTACGAACACAAGGTTGTTATCCGGCAGGATCTTTTGAAGCTCTGCGGCGGTGTTGATAATAAAATCAAAACGCTTGTAGGGATGCGCCCGACCGGTGGTGATACAGACGCGTCGATCGCCAGGAATGTCCAGGCTCTTCAGCAGCAACTCTCGCGAAGCCGTGGCCGGTGGCACTGGCGGTATACCATTCTGCACGACGTGACAGTGTTGGCTGGGGATCCGGCCATTGGAAATACTTCGTTGGCGCATCAGCGGTGAAACACAGAGCTGACTGTCTGCGCAGACAAGCGGCAGTCGGTGGCGTATGGCCTTTATCAGTCCCTTTAGTCCGCCAATAGCGGGCCGGTCGCCGGGCGTGTGATCATGCACGACGATGTTACGCACACCTGCTCGACGTAACGCCGCATAGATGGGGTTGAACCAGGCGCGATCTGTGAGATATATGTGGCGGATATTGTTGGTCTTGATGAAGGTTTTGAGCTCCGATGTCAACGTACCGGATTTCGGGATATCAAGCTCGACGGGGGTAATGCAGCTGTCTTTTATCGTGTCTGGAAGCTGGGTGATGCTCGGGTAGGCAAGGAATGCTTTTGCTCCTCGAGACGTGAAGTCGTTCGCCAGGAGAACCCAGAACTGTTCCATCAGCCACCAAGCGTACCCCACATCGGATGGATAGTTGGAGACCAGCAATATATTTCCATTATCGTGCTGCTTCATTGAAGATTCCGTTCAAATTTCGCGTATCCGGGGTTGCAGACAAGAGCACCTTTCGGTGGTAGCATCCCTGCGTTAATTGGCGTCGTAATGATGCCAGAAAGCGCAGTTCCCGACCAGACTGCTGCGCTTGTACCAGTGATAAGGAGATTGCCGGGTGAAAATTGGTTATATGTACAAGATGCACGCCTACCCCCCCAAAGGTGGCAACCATGTCCATGCATTGGAGTTGGTGCAGGGATTTCTTAAAGCAGGCCATCAAGTCTGTGTTCTCGACGACCCCACCATGCCGGGTGCAAGCAACTTTTCCGGTAATTCGACCGACGATCTCCAGGCCTTCATCGCCAACATCGACGTTCTTTATATTAGAATTGATGCCCGTTATCTTGGGGAATGGTCGGAGGTTGGCGCCTGCATGGAAATGGCGGGTAATCGGCCGATAGTATGGGAGATCAATGCACCTGCCAACGAAACCCTTGCCTTCTCCTGGCTCGGTGGTCGCCGACTTAACGTATCAGAGTCCTGGCTCAAGCGCCTGAAACGCTGGGTTCACGCAACTCGAAAAATGCCCGGTATAAAAAAAGAAGAATCGTTACGGCGAAATCTTGCGAAACGAGTTGATTCAGCGATCTGTGTCTCTACAGCGCTCAAAGAGTATGCCGTTAATACCCTTGGAATCGCGAATGCGACTGTTTTGCCGAACGGTGGCCCGCTGATTTCCGAAGAAGAAATAAATCTTCGCCGACAGAAGCGGACCAACGATCGCTTCACCGTGTTTTACAGCGGCAGTGCGATTTACCCGTGGCAAGGCCTTGATTACCTCTCTGCTGCAATTCGCCTGGCTGAGGATCAAGCCCCTGACATCAGGTTTTTGTTGGCCGTAAATCAGCATTCCGACTCTGTTCCAACTGGGCGTAACGTAAAAGTTGTTCAGGGACTGAACAGAGAACAGATTCTGGATGCCATCTGTTCGGCAGATGCCTGTGTTGCCCTTCATCCGGAATACTTCTGGTCTCCCTACCGTTTTCACGGCTCTCCAATGAAGTTGTTTGAGTACACGGCCTGTGGGACGGCGATAGTGACATCGGACCGGGGCCAAATGGCGGAACTGATCGAGCATGGCACTAACGGGCTTCTTTGCACTGATGCGCCCGAGAATATCCTGGCCCAATTAATGACTCTTCGGGACGACCCGGAACTTGCGCGTAGGCTTGGGTTTGCTGGGTGGCAGATGATTCAGAACGGCCGAAGCTGGGCAGACAACGTATCCACAACACTTGATACTTTCACACGTCTGCTTGAAGCGAAGGAGCGATAAAGCCGATGGCATTGACCAACCTGAGAAGTCGTCTGGCGGGCGCCCTGCCCATGAACAAGGGCAAAGGTAAAGTAATTGTTGCCGGAATGCCCAAGTCCGGCACAACTGCGATTGCCAGCTTGCTGGCTGAAGCCGCCGGTGTTGAGGTTTGTAGTGATCCTTTTCATCAGCTGGATTCGAAAGGGGTCTGCTTCAGGGACGCTCTGTTTTCAGGTGCATTGTCGTTAGAAAGCCTGTGGCGCCAGCACCGAAGCGTGTTTAGTGGGACGGTTGTAAAGGATCCCAACTTCCCGCTTTTTTTAGGTGAGCTAAAACAGCTTTTGCCTGACGCACACATCGTCTTTATTGTGCGTGAGCCGAGGGACAATATACGCAGTATTCTCAGTCGATTGAATATTCCGGGTAACCCGACGGATGGAAAACTGCTTTTGACTAGTGTGAAGGGGACGTGGGGCAGGGTGCTTAATGGCACGTCGCCTGAAATGCCGGGTAGTGACTATCTTGAAAAATTGGCCTGGCGTTGGCGTATTTCCGCAGAGCGTTACCTTGAAAGCCAGGAGCGAATCCATCTGATTCGCTATGAAGATTTCCGTAAGGACAAGAAGGTCCAGATCGACAAAATGGCTGGCGAACTTGGGTTTTCGGACCTGAAAGACATCTCTTCGCTTGTTGATATTCAGTTCCAGCCAAAAGGGACAAGGCCTGCAAGCCTGGAGGATTACTTTGGTAAAGAGAACCTGAAGAGAATAAACGCAATTGTTGGCCCAGTGGCCAAGAGATTTGGTTATGAATAAGCCCTGCGGGCCAAAGCAGATAGTTATTACAAACATTGTTTCTCTTAACACTGGTGATGCCGCAATCCTGTGGGGTATGTTTCAGATTTTGCGTGCCCGGTATGGTGAAGATACCCGCTTCATCGTGTTTGACAAGTCTGCAAAAGCGGCAGGCAAATACTATCCGTGGGCAACTTTCCGCCAGTCGTTGTTTGGCAATCGTCCGCGCACAGGTCTTGCCAGAAAACTCGAAGTTAAGGGCTATGGCCATTGGAATGAGCGATTTCGCTTCATGTCACTGTCGCTTGTCGCGCGGTTGTGCCGATGGAAGCTGGGTGCTCTGGGGCAATTGTTTGCCAGCCGAGAGGATTGCCAATCGGTCGCTGAATATGTAAACGCAGATCTTGTGGTAAGCACCGGTGGCACCTACCTGACTGAAAACTATGGTTTGTGGACCAATATCCGAGACTACCGGTTAACCTTGGCGACGGGCTCTCCACTGGTGTTTTTTACTCAGACGCTTGGGCCTTTTACCCGCCCAGAGTATCGAAAGGCATTTACAGAAATCTTCAATAAGGCATCTTTAATCTGCCTGCGCGATGAGCGATCGCGCCAGCATGTTCTGGAGCTCGGCGTTCAGGCAGAAAAAATCGTTTTGGGAAAGGATCCCGCGTTTGTGATTGCGGCGGAACCGGCGGGTTCGCCGCCTGGCCCGTTACGAATTGCCGTCTCCGTCAGGACTATGCACTTCTTCAACGACGGTGATCGTTCCCTCGCAGAGCAGTATCAAGCTTCCATGGCAGCGATGGTTACCCGTGCGGTGCGGGATCATGGTGCGGAAGTGGTGTTTCTCTCGACCTGCCAGGGTATTCCAGAATACTGGACCGACGATACCAGGCTGGCAGATGAGATTGTGTCCGCCCTGCCACAAGACGTCGTACGGAGCGTCACCATCGACCGCCAGTTCCGACAACCTACAGAGATCGTGAGTGCCTACCAGAGTTTTCACCTGGTCATCGCCACGCGGATGCACGCCGCCATTCTCAGTCTGGTGGCCGGTACACCGGTATTGGGCATCGCATACGAATTCAAACTGGAGGAATTGTTTCATCAGCTGGGGATGGATGAGGCAAGGTTGTCGACAAAGGATATGAGCGTTTCAGGTTCTGAAATTGCACTCGGGTATATGCTCGATAACCTTGAACTCTGGCGAGAAAAGGTACTAGCAGTGCAAGCTGAGTGCAGCCGGCAAGCGGCATCGGTGATGGATAAACTGCCGGATGTCTGAGTTCCAGTCCAGAGTTGTTAAAGCCCTCAGCTGGACGGCCGGCGGAAGGATTGTCAGTCAGGTCATTTCGATGGGCTTCGGCATTGCCCTTGCAAGAATGCTGACACCGGATGACTTTGGACTGATTGCCATGATGATGGTGTTTACTGGCTTTGCGGGGCTATTGACGGATGTGGGCCTGGGGTCTGCCCTGGTTCAACGAAAAGATATTACCGAGCTGCACTACAACACGGTTTTCTGGACAAACCTGGGGTTAGGCGCAGGCCTGACAGGCCTGATTCTGTTTTTTTCCCCTTCAATCGCCGCATTTTATGGGAGGGAAGAGCTTGCTGTCGTTGGGTACATTCTGTCGATAAATTTTTTACTGGGTGCAGCGGCCTTGGTGCCTCGGCAACGGTTGGTGAAAGACCTTACCTTCAAAGTCATCGCATTAGCGGATCTTTTAGGGATGATTGTTGCCGGCATATCCGCGATCGTGATGGTAAAAGCCGGTTACGGGTTCTGGGCATTGGCATGGCAAGCGGTGATTCTAAGGGCGGTCGCAACCCTTTATATCTGGGGTGTTGCGCGTTGGGTTCCGGCGCTGGTGTTCAGTAAGCGAGCACTCGGCGAACTTTTTGGCTTCAGCTTCTACGTGTTTGCAACTCGAATGATCCGGTACGCCACACAGCGTGCCGACAAATTGCTGGCAGGTCGGTTTTTGGGTGGGGATGCCGTGGGCCTTCTTGATAAGGCTCAGTCAATGATGTTGTTTCCCCTACAGAACGTGTCGCATGTTATGGGAAGCGTGATGTTTCCCGCGTTGAGCCTTATCCAGAATGACAGGGATCACGTTCGAAGTGTCTACATGAGATGTACGCAGGCCATTGCATTGCTGACTTTCCCCATGATGGCTGGAATGTTTGCCGTCGCTGAGAGTTTTGTATTTGGAGTTCTGGGGGATCAATGGGGCGATTTGGTCGGCGTGCTCCGAATATTGTGTATTGCAGGGATAGCAACCTCTATCGTTACAGTGACGGGCTCTGTCTACCTGTCTCAGGGAAAGGCCAAGCTGCAATTCAAGGTCAACCTGCTGACCCGCCCGATTGCTCTCCTGGGAGTAGCAGCTGGTATTCCATGGGGAATTGAGGGCATTGCAGTCGGTGCCACCGCTGCGACCCTTATTAATAGTGCGATAACACTGTCGGTGGCAGGAAGCCTCATCGGGTTGCCATTAAGAGACCTGTTGGGTTCGTTGGTTAAAACTCTGGTCGCCGCTCTTCTCATGGGCTTTGTTATTGTTGCTACCGAGCCAATGTTGTCAGATTTGCACGCTCTGTTACGTTTTTTTGTGCAGATATTTGAGGGCGTGCTTGTGTATATCATACTCGCTGTTGTACTCAGAATTCGTGCTATGAAGGACGTATGGCAGTTGCTCAAAGACAGGCGAGCAGCGGCGTAAGGTTCTTCCATCTTTGTCGTTACTCAGGAAGCCGACGTATTGTCCGTACTCGATTGGCAGTCTGGTGAGTTGGCATTTAGATCGGGCCGCGTATTTCGTCCGTTAGGTTAAGGTATATATCACTATAACGTTTGGTGTTCTTGTCGATATTGAATTTTCTGAATAGTACGTCATGTGGATTGGAGCTAGTTTGATCGGCGAGTAATCTGGAAGACTCTGAACATCGCGTGATGCTCTCAGCATAACCTCGAGGAGTGTGGTCCGTTACCAGAATTCCGGCTGCTCCACTATCCAGAACTTCGGGGATGCCACCAACGTGATGCGCGATGATTTTGATGCCCAACGACATGGCTTCAAGCAGGGTCATGGGCAAGCCTTCATGGTCTGACGTCATCAGCAGGATATCCAGCTTTCTCAATTCCTCCAGGGAGGGGTCCACAAACCCTTTAAATTCTATGTGGTTCCTTATATTAAGGTCGTCTGCAAGTTCTTTAAGTTCTTTGTCTAATGGGCCTGAGCCAATCACCACTCCGGTGCATTCAAATCCCTGCTGGTTGAGCAGTGCGATCGTTTGAATGAAGATGTCGACCCGCTTTACGGGCACAAGTCGACCTACTATCCCTATTAGTGGTTTCTCGAGAGGATCGCGAGCTTTGACGGGCCATTGCCGCCTAATCTCCTCGACATCCACGAAGTTGAATATTTTGTGCACTTGTCCGGGAAACATCCGGTTCAAACTTTCTTGTAGTTGCGTAGAGACCGCGATAACCGCTTGCTGGCGAGTGCGACCGAGGAATGTATCCATTTTTTCGATCAACCATTTATGTGGTCGTCTGATCGAAAAGACGTTTTCCGGGTTGCCGTGCACTGTGCGAACGGAGATTTTCACCCCAGCAAACTCCTTGCCCAGTACGCCTAGTACGTTTTCCTTGAATCCGTGAGTGTGGACGATTTTGCTGCCTTGTTCCCGGCAGTGGGCTGCAATCGACCGGGCTATCGCGAGTGGCCCCAGTTTCTTTTCATCCGCCAGTGAGACCGGAATAGCCAGTTCTTTGAGTTTGTTGTAAAGAATACCTTCATTGAACGTGACGACTGTCGGTGCAACCTGATCAGAGGCTTTCAGGGCCCGGCAAAGGTTATAAACCTGAACCTCGGCGCCTGCCCACAAGTCACCAGAAATAACATGTGTCACTACTAACGTTTTGCTATCTGCCGTCATAGCAGGCCGCGCCCTAAGGTTGCCAGCAGGGTTCGACTGCTGTAACTGTTGCCATCATGAAGGTTGAATCGGTGCAGGTCATAGGGGTCACAGCCCGCAAGGTTCCAGCCTGTTTTGGTGGTGCAGGCGGCCTGATAATGTTCTGATACCAGCGTTTCCCCTTTGTCTGTTATATCTCCGTTGGGATAGCAAAAAATAGGCACGCTGTTGATCTCCATTTCCTCAAGGTCTACCTGGCAACCGGCGATTTGTTCCTCCAGCGAATCTACTCTGTTCAGTCGGTTAAGGCGGAAGTGGTTTTTGGTGTGAGCGCCATATTTGATCAGGTTGGCCCCAGACATTTCCTTTAGCTCCCGGGCTTGCAGTATTGCTGGCGCCTGCTCAACCGAGAAAATTACAGTGGTGAGCCGCGAAGTGGTGTCTTTTAAGTGCTGGATGATAGTTGCATCATCCAGGGATTTGAGGCGATTGATTACTTCATCCGCTTCCAGGAGAGAGAGTGGCTTGGAACTGTTTCTGAGACTACCGAGGTAAGGCTCAATCCAGTCGAGCGCTGGATCGTTTAACTGGATACCCGGCCTACGAAGCAATTCTATGACTTGCTCAGGCCAGAAGGTTTCAGCTTTACCGATCATGCCGGTGACCAGAAATATAGTTGCAGGTATCTGTTGTTGGCGGAGCACGGGATAGGCATGGAGATAATTGTCCCTCCAGCCGTCATCAAAGGTGAAAGCTACTGATAGCGCCGGCAGGGGCTCGCCGGTCTCGTTCTTAAGGAGCCATTCATCAAGATGGACAGGGACTGCACCCAATGATCGAATAAATTCTATGTGGTGCTGTAAGTTCCTGGGTGAAATAATCATACCGGGTTGTTCCTGCTCCCGCTCGACGGAACATTCCGGTAGGACCCGGTGGTAGGTGAGGATGATCAGTGCAGGGCTGCGGTTCAGCTTCAGGCGTAGCCACCCGTAGACAGCAAATGTGCTGAGGGCACAAAATTTGATAACAGATCGAATGGTAGTCACACCCAGTGCCTCCTTCAGCCAAGCCAGTGGTTTTGGCCAAAACGTCCATGTATAGTCTGACAGCGGTCAGAGTGTGCCATTCACCGACCGAAAAGTCATCCGGAAGTCAAGCACAGGGAAGGATAGGCGCGTGCATAAGAATTTGTCCAAATTGTTATTCTATTACCCTGCGACAATGCTAAAAGGAGAGCCGATTGCTTTCCTTTTGAATGACTACAGGCGTAATCAGTGGGTGGGGCAGGAGGAGCTAGGTAAACTGCAGTTATCCCGGTTTAAGGCGATACTGTCATACGCCTATAGATACTCTGACTTTTACCGAAAGTTGTATGATGGTGCCGGTATTGTGCCGGAAGCTATAAAAAGCCTTGACGATCTGCGGAATATTCCAACGGTTTCGAAACTTGATCTCATAAACAGCTTAGGTGAAATGTCCGTCGATCGTGGTCGCTTTATTCGGTCGAGCAAAACAACCGGCGGATCCACGGGGCAACCTGTAACGCTTTATAAAAACCCTATGGCCCTTGCTCGCGAAAGGTGCGCTACGGCCCGAGCGTATGAATGGGCTGGGCTAAGTGTAGGTGAGCCGCAATTGAGATTCTGGGGTGTGCCTCATTCAGTCTCGGGTAAAGCGAGTGCTTCGATCACTGACTTAATTGCAAACAGAAAGCGAGTCTCAGCATTTGACCTGACACCCGAGTCACTGAATCAGTATTACCATGAGGCTCTATTGTTTAAGCCTGGTTTCATATATGGGTACGTCAGTGTTATTGAGATATTCGCACGGCATATTTTAGATAATGGCCTGCCGCCAATTTCGTCAGTTAAATCTGTAATTACTACTTCTGAAATTCTAACTAACAAGTCAAGAAAAGTGATATCCAAGGCTTTTGGTGTTTCCGTTTATAATGAATATGGCTGTGGTGAAGTAGGTTCCATCGCACATGAATGTGAACAGGGTGGGATGCATGTGATGTCTGACAACGTACTCCTTGAGATTGAAAAAGATGATTCTGGTGCCGGTGAAATTATCGTTACCGATTTCTACAATCATTCAACGCCTTTGATTCGATATCGGTTGGGTGACTATGCCTCGCTATCAGATGCCCGCTGCGGTTGTGGTAGAGGTTTTCCACTCTTGGAATCTATTCACGGACGAGCATATGATGTTCTCCAGATGCCTTCAGGGAAGCGTGTACACCCAGAAGCTGTTATCTATGTTTTTGAAGGCATTCAATCAAAGACTAGCGCCTTTGAGCAATTTCAAGTGGTTCAGAAGTCTCAGGATCAAATATTGGTAAGGATTATTCCTAATAAAAATTGGTCTGAGGATATACTTGATATGCTGATTTTAGGGTTAAAAAGAGATTTATCGAGTGATATAAGTTACAAGGTTGATATTGTGGATGAGATATATAGAGAGAAGTCAGGAAAGCTCCGACTTGTGAAATGTGAAATGTGAAATGTGAAATGTGAAATGTGAAATGTGAGCTTTTTCTGTTTAACGGCTTGATAGCAAGCGAATAGGGATGTGGGGTTATGCTGAAGCTGATTTTCTGGTTTTCTATTACAGGTACGTTGTTTAGTTATTTTATTTATCCCGTATTGCTTAAATTTCTTCCTCGTCGTCCGGGCGCACAGCGCCAACACATTTGCTCTCAGGCCGAACCAAATGTTTCGTTGATCGTCACAGCCCATAATGAAGCCGGTCGTATTCTAGAAAAGCTTGAGAACTGTTTGAAGCTGTCCTATCCCAATCTTGAGGTCATTGTCGCTTCTGATGCATCCACTGACGAAACGGATCAGGTGGTGGCAGAGTTTTCCGGCCAGGGGGTACGTCTTGTTAGAGCGAATGAGCGTAAGGGTAAGGAATATGCTCAGTTAAAGGCGATTAAGGCATCCAGTGGGGAGATTCTTGTTTTCTCGGATGTGGCAACCTCCATCCCGGAGGGCGCGATTGAGCGGATGATTCGGTACTTTGATGATCCTTCAGTTGGTGCGGTGTCCAGCGAGGATCGATTTGTTAGCCGTGATGGCTCAGTGGCTGGGGAAGGTGCGTATGTTCGTTATGAAATGTGGCTGAGGGGGCTGGAGTCCCAAAGGGCTGGCCTGGTGGGGCTTAGCGGGTCTTTCTTTGCCGCCCGGCGTGAAGTTTGTGATGAAAATTGGGATATTAACTCCCCAAGTGATTTCAATACCGCCCTTAATTGCGCCCGTCAGGGCCTGGTGGCCGTAACGGCACCTGATGTACTTGGCTACTATCAGGACGTAGCGGATGCATCGAAGGAGTATCAACGCAAAATCCGCACGATTATCCGGGGCCTTACAGCGCTTAGTCGCCATATGGAAGTTCTCAACCCGTTCCGGTTTGGCTGGTTTGCCTTTCAGGTATTCGGTCATAAACTGATGCGTTGGGCGGTGCCCTGGTTTCAGGTGTTGTTGTTCATCACCTCGGTATTATTAGCGGGCAGGGGCGGTATCTATGCACTCGCCCTGCTTGTCCAGCTCTTGTTCTACGGTGTCGTGATGGCCGGACATATCAAGCCAGAGTTTCGGGAGCGCACGGTCGTCAAGATTCCTTACTTTTTTGTTCAGGTAAACCTGGCCATCGCCCGTGCCACCGTCGAGTTTCTCAAAGGCCGGCGCATGACCGTCTGGACGCCGTCCAAGCGATGAAGGGGATGTTGAGACCTGTCGGAAGCCGCGTGCCTGCCCCTGATTCAGGAACAGGAGTGAGTTTGCCCTGGGATACCAACTACCACACGTGGACTATGGGCTCTGGCACACAAGCGCTATCGGCAGCGGTGCTGTTGGCGATCAGCCGGTCCAAGGTGAAGAATTCAACGCCAGAGGTCGTTCTGCCTGCCTACGGCTGCCCTGACCTCGTGACGGCAGTAGTGGCGCAGGGCGCAAGACCGGTGCTGGTAGATCTTCTACCCGACTCGCCTTTCATGAGTTATGAATTATTGTCTCGGGCCTTGTCTGACGCCACCGTCGCGGTCATCGCCGCGGGCTTTCTGGGTATGCCTGAGCAGCTTTCCTTGTTGGCGAGCCTGTGCCGGGAGCGTGATGTCTGGCTGATCGAGGATGCCGCACAGTGTTTCCCGCCGGATTGTGCCCGTGAGCCAATCGCGGATTGCGCCGTGCTGAGTTTCGGCCGTGGTAAGCCGATCAACCTGATGGGTGGTGGGGCACTGTTGGTTCGCGCTGACCATAGTGCGAGCGCGGCTGACGTACTGTTCGGTCTGCCAGAAGAGACGTTGAATATTGGCTGGAAATGGAAGGCCAAGCGTTTGGTTTTCAATTTTCTTCTTGGGAGATTCGGCTATGGTCTCCTGAGGAGGCTTCCGTTTCTCGGGCTCGGTACTACGGTTTATAAGCCTCTTCTTGACCTGCACCGGTTACAACTGCCGGGGGGGCTTCTGTTGGCGGGTATTCGAGGCGCCAGTGAACGCTCTGACATTGCTGCAGATTACGTCAGGGAGCTTGGGTTTCTTGCACAGCGCGGCTGGAGGGCGTTCATGGCGGAAGAGCTTTCCGGTGGCAGAAGGGCAGGGCAGGTGACCTTACGGTATGCCTTGTTGGCACCAGACCGGGGGATCAGAGACAAAGCCGTTGACGCGCTGAATGATGTGAGTATTGGTGCCAATGCTTTCTATGGCGCCCCCTTGCCTGAGATAGAGGGGGTATTCGACATTCTGGCCGGCTCAGCCGGGGAGTGTCCGAATGCAAAATCCTTTGCTGATCGACTGGTCACCCTGCCAAGTCATGAAGACGTTACCGGTGCGGACGCCTCCTTGATCGCAGCAACGCTTGACAAGATTACCGTTCAGCATAAAAAATGACCACTGCTGGCTGGCGATAGACATGCCAACCAGTCCTTCCCGCTGTTTTAGTCTTTTTTTTCGTGCTGTATTGACTTCAGGAAGAGGTTTTCGCCGTTTGGTCCGGCGGTTCCGTTACCTATGGATAGGGATGTGCGGTATGAAACATTTAATCTTAGCTGTGTTTTTGCTTTCGGTGGCGTGTGGCGTACACGCGAAACCTTTCTATTCCTATGATTTGCATGGAATGGTTACCGGGGATATCGGCGGTGTTGCCTCCCTATCAGGTGTGCATATGGGAGATGAGTTTACTATCCGCTTGAATATTTGGACGCATAATTCGGGGCAGCACAAGGTTTCTTTTCAGGGGGTAATCGGCGATTGGGCTTTTCTCGAGCAACAGACGGTGGCTAGTTACCATTGGGGTGACTGGTCGCCGGAGCGTTTCTACACATTCGGTAGTTATTCGCCGTTAACCCCCCCTGAAGGAAACGGCTCGACGGTTTATCCATACGCTCTATATCTGGGGTTTCTGGGTTTGGAGCAAACCGGAACAGTCACGATTCCCGAAGAAAACCGACTAATCCGGGACACGGGTGAAATCAACCTGAATCAGTTTCACTCGGGGGGCTTTCACTTCTGGTTCTTCAATCAGGAAATTGGCAGCCCCTTTGGTACTGAAGAGGATCTCTATGGCTCGATAACTCGCATCGTTGCGGTTCCGGAGCCTAGTACACTGCTGCTGTCGGCGCTTTGGTTTGCTTTTTTGTGTATTAAAAGACATCTACGATAAAAAACAGGGCTATATCGCAAAACGAACTATAGCTGAACCTGTGCGTGCCTGAATATGTGCCATCCTCCTTGTAGTGATACGTGCAACAGCGGAGGGGTGGTGATGAGCAAGGCAAATATACTGGTTTTGGTGGTTGCCTCGGGAAGCGTGGTGACAGGTTGTAGCAGCTTTAAACCGAAGTTTGATTTTGACGAGCTACCAGCACCCGGAGCTGGCATTGAGGCCGAGTACATTATTGATAACACCAACTCCGGATTTTATACCGACGGCGAATGGACTGAATCCAGTTCTGTAAGAGGTTACATTGGGGAAGGTTACCTGGCTGTTGCGGCTGGCACCGGCGAAAAGTCCGCTACCTGGAACCTGAACGTCGTGAAACGGCTTGATGTATATTCGAGGTGGACAGCTCATGGAAACCGCGGCTCCAATGTGAAGTATGTTGTGCATCACCTGAACGATCAGGATCTTCTGACCACTACGACGATTGAGGTTGATCAACGTGATTTCGGTGGCGAATGGTTCAAACTGGGCACCTTCCGCATGTCAACGCTTACCGGCCGGGTTACCGTTTCCAACGATTCAGACGGCTACGTCATTGCCGATGCGATACTTTTTAAAGAGGCGGCCGAACTGACTTCTTTGGATGCTGACAATGACGGTATGCCGGATTCCTGGGAGCTTGAGCATGGGCTGGACCCCACCAATCCATTGGATGCTGACGAAGACCCTGATGGCGATGGGTTGACGAATCTAGAGGAGTTTCTGGGGATGACCGACCCGTTTAACGCCGACACCGATGGCGATGGCATGCCCGATGGCTATGAAACTTTTACAGGCTTAGATCCGACAGTGGCAGATGGTCATCTGAACAGAGACGGCGATGGTTATACTAATTACGAGGAATATCTGGCGGGCACAGACCCAAATGATCCCACAAGCGTATTAGCGGCGAATGCGGTGTTGCTCACCTGGGAAGCGCCGGTCGCACGAACTGACGGCAGTGCTCTTTCTCCTGAGGAAATTGATTATTATGAGTTGAAATACACCATTGCAAATGATTCCGCTAAGGTAATTGTTGTGGATAATGGGCAAAGCGGTTTCGTCGCGTATGGGCCTGACGTGAGTAGGTCGACTTCTACTGCCGGTTTTATTGGGGAGGATTACGTGGCGATGCCTGCTGGAACAGGAGAGAACAGTGCAACCTGGTCGTTTTATGATCTTTCTCCGGGAATTGAGCACAGGTTATCAGCGAACTGGACTTCCCATCCTAACCGAGCCACCAATGCTATCTATTTCATTCGATATCAAACTCAAGATGGCAAGTCCGACGAGAAACGGTATACCGTGGATCAGACATCAGGAGGTGGGGAGTGGCAGGAGTTAGGGGTTTTTACACCCGGCTCCAGTCAATTAACTGTTTCATTGTTAAACGAAGCCAATGGTTACGTTATTGCGGACGCTTTAAAGATAGAAGGGGCTTCAGAGAGGGTCGATATAGTTAAAATCGAATCTGACCAAAATCGCTCTTATGTTATTCGCGATCTTGCGCCTGGATCATGGCAGTTTCAAGTCAGAGCTGTGGATACTGCTGGGCAGCCGAGCGATTATTCCGAAGTACAAAGTACATTGATCGAAAATTTTTGATTTTACTTTAACCCCAACACATATGTTGGATGATTTAATTTATGATTGTTCCAGGTTAATATATGGCTATTTATTTCCACCAATCCTATAGCAAGAATCGTGGGATAAGGAATTTCGGGGATGATATCAATCCATGCTTGCTCGGTAAGATATTTCACAAATCTATTATTGAAAGTGATGAAATATGCTTAATTGGTATAGGTACTATACTTAACGACCGCGAACTAACTCGTGTCGACCACTATAAGAAAAAGATTGTTTTTTCTAGCGGTGTGGGATACGGAAGTCTAAATCTGTCCCGATTTGACTCCAGTTGGGACTTTGCATGTGTTCGGGGGCCTCGCTCCGCGACTGCCCTGAACCTCGAGCCCGAGAAAGCAATTGCAGATGGCGCAATTTTATTGTCAGATTTTCAAAGTAACTCTGCAGGCGGACCTGAAAAGAAGTATGCCACTACGTTTATTCCACACGTAGAATCTGATCTCGCGTCAGGATTTGGCCTGAAAAAACTTTGTGATGAACTAGGCATTCATTATTTAAGCCCAAGTGTAGGTTCGCGAGCCTTTATGCTTGATGTGGAAAGGTCTGAAAAGGTGTTAACTGAAGCGATGCATGGCGCTATTGTGGCTGATGCTTTACGGGTTCCCTGGGTACCAATGAAGTTTCATGTTCATGAGCGTTTCAAATGGGAAGATTGGTGTGAGTCGATGAATCTCCCATACTCATTAGCCGAGCTTGGCCCGGCGTTCTGGGATACGAAACAAGGCTCGTTTTCTCGTATCAAGCAGGGCTGGCAGTTCTTAAAGGCGCGAAAATGCAAAAAAAATCTGCGCCGGATTCTATTCTCATGTGCCCCAATGTTAAGCGAAAGCGCGATATTTGAAGATCGAAAAAAAGCCCTGCTAACCCGCGTTCAAAACATAAATGACCGGTACGCCGGTCAAAAAAAATAGTGAAGGAGGCTGTCGGATAACTTTACACCTTTTCATTTAATCTACTCTTAACGTACAGCAAGCGGCTGAAAAATAAGATCTAAATCTTCATGGCATGGATTTGGCTTACATAGTGCTGAGTTTCGAAGTAATCATTGGACGAGAAGGATCTACCATGAACAAGATGTTGGTTTTAGGTGGCGTACTCGCCGCTTCGTTGTCAGCACCATTGTTAGCAATGCCGGTTATTTCTGTTGATAGTGTGTCTGGCGTCTGGTCAGATGCCATTGGAGGCAGTCAGGTTGTCTACAGTGTAGACGGCCACGAAGTACGTTGGGGTGGTGGCCAGCCAACAAAAAGCGGCTATCGTTTTGATGGCTCTGCACCCTCTGCGTTTCCGGTGAATATAAACGAAGAATTTGATCTGGGTGATTTTACCCATTTCAACTTCCAGATTGACCCAAACACCGGCGTAGACAGTGTTTTGCTGAGCATTTCAATGTCTATCTCCGTTGAAGGAGCTCCATACGCGACGCCTCTGTCTTTCCGGTTCCTGCACGAAGAAACCCGTAACACGGGCAACGGTTGCTGTGATGACATCGTGTCTTTTGAGAGTTTAGCCTCTTCCGATTCGTTCGAAATTGATGGAGCACTGTATACGCTCGACCTGAGAGGGTTCAGTCAGGATGGTGGGCCGACGATGGAAGAGTTGATCACGACTGAACAATTCGCCAACGTAGCACAACTCAGAGGTGTGTTCACCAAGGTTCCTGAGCCAGGCACTCTTGCGCTGCTGGGTCTTGGCCTTGCCGGCCTGGGGCTTTCGCGTCGCCGCAAGTCCTGATTCGGATAAAGCCTGTCTACAAAGACGGTAGCGGTCTTTAAAAAGAAAACCCGGTACTCGCCTGAGTGCCGGGTTTTTTGTTGATGGGTTTGAACGTCAACCCTGAATGCCCTGCAGAAACCGGTCGAATGTGGCCCTCTGATCCGAACAGTCAGGTTTCTTTACGCCTTCGCTTTCTGCGGCTTCACACCGCCCCGCAAGAGCCCATAGCGCACCGCGGGCATCGCCTTGGAGCTTGTTAAAAGCCCCTTTGATCTTCACCTCGATTCTGGAGCTGGTGCGCTGGTCGCCTACCTGGTACCAGGACCACAAGATAACGTAGGATCCATCCGCGTTATTCTGAATGACCGTCTCGTTGACGGTGGGCGCGCTTACTGTCTGGTTGCTCTCCGGTGTTCGGGAGGTTGTGGACACGAGCTTCCATTGCTTGCGATCGAATAGCCGGTTGGCGTAGGCGATCAGTTCTCTGTTCTGGGCTTGTCGGCGATACCCGGTCAGCTGCAATTGCACCTGCTTCAGGTCGTCGGAGACGTACATTCCGCCGAGATCGATGTCTGGTTTTACGTAATCGGGCTGCCAGAGGTTGGCGTGGCGAAGAGGCCCGCTCCAGTCAGCGCCAGGCAGAGGCAGTTCCGGCGTCCATGCGCCAGCCATGCGCTCTGTTCTGGCGTCAAGCGCCGCCGATACCATGGCTGGAGATAAGATAAGCAGAGAGGCAATCAGTAGCCATTTGGGTGACAGGTGCTTGGCCCGATCTTGATCAGTCATGTGGTCAGGATCGGGGAGTATGTCGTCATTGCCGGACGTCGAAGGTTCCAGCTTGCCTGAAATAAAGAAAAGCGGCACCAGTGTCAGAATAATGAAAACAACCCATCCAAACAGCTCATGATCTTCGATAAGGGAGGTTTCCATATCGGTGTAGTGGCCCGCTGCGATAATGCCAAAGACCCGTATCCAGTTTGCCAGCATGGATAACAGGCCGGCAATGACGATTAGGAGTGCAATGCGAGTGGTTGAACGGTAGTAAAGCTGGCCGTAAAAGGCCGCCAGAAAAAGCGCGACCATCAGGTAACGTACACCGCTGCAGCCATCCTCCACCAGGAAGGTGCCAACCTCGAGGATAATGAAAAATTCGTGGATGGTGGCCGGGATATCCGCCGTCTGCAGCAAGATGGTGTTGAAGAATACGGTGATGTGCTGAAGAAGAGGGGAGAAGTCGTCCCAGACGGGTACCGCAAAAACCAGCAGCAGGATTGGCCCCCCGGCGGCAGTGACAAATGGCTTTCCCCATATCGACCAGCCCCAGAACAGGATAATCAGAGGTGCCAGTATCAGGCGGAAGAGCCTAATATCCGCGGCCTGGGACAGGATCAGTGCAGCAACCGATCCGGTGAGTAGAAACAACCCCAGTGCAGAGCCGTTCACTGAAAGTGCTCTGAGAGCCTGCCTTCTCTGGTACAGAAGAAAGAAGATGCCACCTAGTACCAGAAACCCGTGGTTGTATATGATTGAGCCGTACCACAGGTGGAAAAAAGACAGCCATTCAGGCCAGAGCGCCACCGCCAGCAGCGGAATGGAGGCCAGCCAGAGATACCGTGATTTCAATGCTTGATCCATCAGCCTTGATCACCGAATTTTTCCAGAATTCGTTGGGCCTCTGCGTTTTTACCAACAGCTCGGTAAGCCTCGGCCAGATGCAGGGCGATTTCCTGAGACTCGGGTTGCAGCTCGTGGGCCTTTTCAAGGATAGGCAGGCTTTCCTCAAGGTTGCCGGCTTTCAGCAGGATCCAGCCATAAGTGTCTACGACAGCTGCGTTCTCTGGGGCAAGATCGTAGGCTTTACGGGCCAGGGGCACGGCCCGTTCATCGCCGGTTTCAAAATAAAGCCAGGCCAGATTGTTCAGTACCATCGGGTTCTCGGGCATGGAGTTCAATATTTTCTCGTAATTGCCTTTGGCCTTCTCATTGTCTCCTTCAGACTGCTGCAGCAGAGCAAGCCTCAGTCGTAACGCTAAGTTGTCACGAAAGGTGTCCATGCCGGATTCGAGGAGTGACAGAGCTTCGTCTTCACGACCAGCAGCCTGTAAGGCTCCAGCGTGGGCATTCATGACACTTGCAGCGGGCTGTTTGTCCATCGCCAGTTGATAGAATTCGGCCGCTTGTTGGTGTTCTTGCTGGCTTTCAAAATAACGCGCTTCGAGCAGGTAAGGCCTGGGGGAATCCGGGTGTTGTTTTTTCGCGTCTTGAAGGATGCTTCGGGCCTGGTCGTTGTTTCCGGCTATAAAGGCTTGTTGGGCGGCCTGGAGTGCAATTTCCTCATGGTCAGGGAAAAGTACTCTGGCCCGGTTGAGGACAGCCGAAGCGCGGTCAGTCTCTCCGCTTGCTCTGAGCCTCGTCGCTACATTGTGGTAAATGTTGGCGACAAGAGGTGCTGCCCGTGACGGGGTGCTTTCCTCGTCTCGTTCGAGCAACGCAGCGGTCAGGTCGTCGGCTTCCTGGGTGTTTTCCTCTCGTAACGCCAGCTCCAGGAGTATGAGGCGTGGGCCAGTTGTGTCTGGATTATTCTCAAGAACATCGCGCATGAAACGTTCGGTTTCGTCTGGATCCAGTACGGAGGTCAGTCCCTGTAGCGCCTGACGGCTGTCCGGGGCGAGTTCGACGGCCCTGCGGAACTGTTTTTGTGCCTCGGCCTGGTTGTTCTGGCTCAGCGCCAGGCTGCCCAGTGCGATAACGGGCCCCAGGGCATTGGCATCTTTATTAAGCGCTTGTGTAAAGTATCCTTTCGCTTCCTCGGGTTTATCTTCGCTTGCTGACAGGTTTCCGCGAATAATCAGCGCGCCGACGTTGTCTGGTTCATCCTTGATCCACTCTGACGCGGTTTTAATGGCGGCGGCCCGATCACCGGAGCTTGCCTGAGCCTGAATCAGGAGGCTTCGGGCCGGATCCATGTCAGGTGCCTTGTTTAGCACCTGGGTAATCTGATCGATTGCTCGTGCATGGGAGCCCTGCTGATTCAGGTAGTTGGCATACCGCAAGCGTAACTGATGATTATCGGGTCGGAGTTCCAGAGCCTTTTCCATAAGCGCCTCACCGGTCTCGGTATCGCCACTGGCAAGCGATGCTATTGCCACCAAAGCCAGCGTTTCGGGATCGGAGTCTTTATTTTCCAGCGTGTTGAGTATGTCTTGGGCGCCCTGGGGGTTTCTCATGTGCAGCCGTGTGGCGGCCAGCAATTTGCTGGCACTTTCGGAGTCGCCAAGAGCTGCCACAGGGGCGAGCAGCTTCTCGGCTTCTTCAACGCGGCCTTGTCTGAAGCGAACAAGGCCAAGCATCAAGGCAGTTTGCTCATGGTTTGGAGCTTGTTTGAGCACTTCTTCCAGATAGCGACCAGCGTCGTTCAGGTTGCCTTGTTCCAGTGCATCCTGTGCCGCAGTCAGGTTGCTCTTTATCGTGCCGGGTGCAGACTTGGCAAGTATTTCCTCATAGACGAACGCTTCGGCCTGTTTTCCTTGTGCTCGTAACACGCGGATAAGAGCAGAAATGGTGGCGTATTTTCGCTGAGTCATGACGTCATACTGGCCAATGTCCTCAAGAGCTCTGATGTAGGCGTCTTCCGCTTCCGACCACTGTTCGGCCGAGTGCGCCATTTGAGCTTTCCAGAGCCACAGCTCGGTATTCTCTCCGTCAATCTGTTCTGCTTCTGTTACTAATTCACGCGCCCTATCTACGTCGCTGCTGACGAATGCCGTTTTTGATAGGCCAATAACCGGCTCGATCGCCCCTGAATCTATGCCTCCGGCTTTTTCGAATGCGGCTTTGGCTTGATCAAGGCGATCTGAAGCCAGGAAGATCTCGCCTTCGAGGAGTGCAGCCTTGGTTTCTACTGATCGATCGGGTGAAGTAATGTTGTTCAGTGCGGCCAGTGCCAGTTCATATTGCCTCTGCATCAGATTCGCTTCTGCAAAAATGAGGCTGGCACGATTTTTTACCGCGCTGCTGATTTCCTCTTCCGGGATCAGACCCATGACCAGGCTGAGCTGCCTTTCGGCGTTGGTCGCATCGCCAGCTTTTATAAGGTTGTCGATGATCAGGAAGTAAGGTTCGATTTTCTCCGGCTGCATTTCAATCGCACTGCGTGCCTCCAGCGTACTGGCCTTGAGCTCACCCTGGCGCTGGAAAAAGCGCGACTGGTCCAGGTGGCTGAGATACTGGATGTCCTCCTGGCTCATTTCTTCATTATTGTCGCCGGTGCAACCGGCAAGGGTAAGCGAAATGGCAATTGAAAGAAGGGTCGCTCGCACGGCTCGTACTGGTTTCATGGCCCTGTTCCTTTCCTTTTTGGATGTTGTTATGGATTCCCTGCCTGCTACTCAGGCACTCGGCGATTCAGCGGATGTTTCTATCCGGTACTTGTCGGTCAGGTTGTAAAGCGTTGGCCGGGTGATGCCCAGCAGTCGCGAGGCCTGTGCCATATTGAAGCTGCAGGACTGCAGTGCCTGTAAAATGACCGCCCGTTCTGCATTTTCACGCACCTGGCGCAGGTTCAGCTGGCTCTCGGGGCCCGCCATATCGCAGTTCAGTTCCAGGTCAGCCGCGGTAACGCGTTTGCCATCTGCCATGATGGTGGCCCGCTTCACCTTGTTGATCATTTCCCGGACGTTGCCGGGCCAGGGGTGGTTCTTGATGGCTTTGATGGCATCTTCGGTAAAGGTGAGGTTGGGGCGGTCCATCTGTTTGCCGAGTGATTGCAGCAACGATTGCGCCACTACCAGGGCATCTCCGTCCCGGTCGCGCAGCGCGGGCACATCCAGGGTAATTTCACTGATGCGGTAATAGAGGTCTTCGCGGAAGGTGCCCTGGGTGATGAGTTCCTGGACGTCACGGTGGGTTGCACACACCACGCGTACGTCTACGGGTACAGGTTTCACCGAACCTACCCGATCGACCACTCGTTCCTGCAGGAACCGCAGCAGCTTGGCCTGGAGCGCCATGGGCATGTCGCCGATTTCGTCCAGGAACAGGGTGCCGCCGTTGGCGTTTTCGATCTTGCCTTTTTTGCTCTGGGTGGCGCCGGTGAAGGAGCCTTTCTCGAACCCAAACAGTTCGCTTTCTAGCAGGTTCTCAGGGATGGCGGCACAGTTAATGGCGGCAAAAGGTTTGTCGGCCCGGGAGCTCAGATCATGCAGGGCGCGGGCAAGCAATTCTTTGCCGGTGCCGGTTTCGCCGGTGATCAGGGTGGTTACATCTGTGGGTGCGACTTTTTCGATGGTCCGGCAGATGGCGAGCATTTCCGGGCTGGCAGCGACGATACCTTTGATTCTGGTGCCGTTGCTTTGGCTGGCCAGCTCCCGGTTTTCCAGTTCCAGTTCAGCCAGGCGAAAGGCCCGGTTGACCACAAAGGTCAGGATGTCCGCATCCAGCGGCTTCTGATAGAAGTCCGAAGCGCCCATGCCGATGGCCTTGACGGCGTTTTCTTTATCTTCCCGGCCGGTAACCACGATGACTTTCGTCATGGGTGCCAGGCGCAGAATATCTTCGAGCAGAGCAAAGCCCTCGGATGCGCCGCCAGGGTCTGGTGGCAACCCGAGGTCCAGAGTCACTACCTGGGGCTCCATCCGCCGCAGCGCGGTCAGGGCAGACTCACGGTCGGATGCGACTGAGACTTCAATGGCGTCTGTGAAGCACCATCTCATCTGGCTTTGAAGGCCCGGGTCATCCTCTACAATCAGTAATTGCTTCACAACAAAAATCAGTCCTTTGGTCCGCATGCTACTCGGTTGCCGGATTGGCTGAACCGGCATTTCCATAGTTACGATTCTTAACTTAACATTGGCACTTTGCAATGCCGAATCAAACAAATTCCTTTGGCCGACGGTTAATTGACGGATTTCTCCGTCGGGGCTATCTCGCTGATTGGCATTAACGGGCTAGTGACCGGTTTGTCATCGCTGGCCTTGTACATCGGAATTCTCACTGAAAAGCAGGAGCCGACGCCGGGTTCGCTGGTCACGTCGATGCTGCCATCGAGTTCCCGGATGTATTCCCGGGCCTGATAGGCGCCTATGCCCATGCCGGTGAGCCCTTTGGTGCTTTCAAAAGGCTTGAATAACTGGCTGCGGATGAAGTCTTCGGTCATGCCGGTGCCGGTGTCCTGGATGAAAATCACCACATTACCTTTCGCGGTTTTCAGGTTGATGGATATTTCACCATTTGCCGGTGTGGCGTCCTGGGCGTTCTGGATCAAATGGCCCAGAACGCTGCGCAGCTGTTCTTTATCGGCGCATACGTCAATCTCGTCAGGTTCTCCTTTCAACAGCGGGGCCGGATGTCGGTGGCCGTGGTGATCAATCAGTTCACGAACCACTTGGGTAAGGTTTACCGGGCTTCGATGTTCCTCCGCCGGGCTGGAGGGTTTGCGGATATGATCCATCAGGTTGGCCATTTTACGGACGGCGTGATCGGTGGTGGCAATCATGTCGTCGATAAAGGCGGGATTAGCGCGATGTTTGGGGGCGTTTTTGACCAGCAGAGAGAGTTGGGCAATCAACGTTTTCAGGTCATGAACCATGAAGGCGGAGGCCTTGCTTACGGCCTCGAATTGCATGGCGCGAGATAGCCGGTTCTGGGCGTCGGTCTGGGCCAGCAGGTTACAGGTTTGGCGCGCAACAACTTTGATCAGGTCGAAGTTTTCCCAGTTAAGGTCTACCCGGGAGTAGGGCGCGCCCACCATGGCAATGCCGTACAGTTCGTTGCCAAGATACAGGGGGATGATCAGCCAGGCGTCTGGCGTGTCGGTGATCGGGTCTGGAATCTCCAGCAGGTTGTAGCGGACGGGGTCTGAGCGATATTCGTTTAAATCGATGATCCATTCCCGGTCCTGGAAGAATCGAACAATTTCGGCATCGCCATCGATGACGGTATATTTTGGTATCGCCACGTTAACGCTGGCTTTCAGCAGGTAGTCCTTTTGTTCGCCCTGAAGCCAAATGGCGCCGGTGTTGCTCTCCACCAGGCCGGCGAGAATGCGCACAACCCGCTCTGGCAAGGGTGGATCGTCGCTCAGGTTGGCCAGCTCCCGGGTCATTTTCAGCCACTCTTCGCGGTAATCGTATTTGTAATCGAAGAAGTTCTGGCTGATGAACACCATCAGCTTTCCCCGGATACGCCTGGACAGGAGCAGAGCGACGAGAAATGCCAGCGAGATGGAGATGAATAGAACTTGCAGTGCCTCGCCCCAGGCCCCACCTAAACCCCGAACGTAGTAACCGCCAATGGCCAGGAACAGCAAGTAGGCACCGGCAAACAAAAAGGTGCCTACATGAAAGACAGCTGATCGCGAGAGCTGGAAATCCACCGGTTGTTTGCGGGTGTTGATGACGTTAATGGCAAACAGTGGCATTAGTGCCGCATTGACGAATCCCCGGGCATTCCAGAAGGAATCCGCTACCTGGCCGAACAACAGTGCGTCTGCATACATGAAAAAATCAAACATGAAGATGGTGGCGATGCCAATGCACAGGTATTTCATTGAGGAGCGGCCAAACCCGGGCGCGTTTCGCCAGATTTGCTCAATCAACGACAGCCCGAGCAATGCCAGGGCAATCTGGCCGATGACTTTGGTTTTGCCATCCAGCAGGTTCAGGCCGAAGATGAACTCCAGGCTGCCGAGTGTCAGCAGCACGATCACCAGTCCAAATATGGAGATACCGAGGATTTTTTTGAGTTGGTTGGTCAGCTTGCCCTGGCGGAACGAGTCCCGAAGCATGGCGAACAGCAGCAGGATCCAGGCGGTGTCTCGCAGCAGTTCCAGCAAATAGCGAACAAAGAACCCGGGTTGTCCCCAGATGCTCTGGGCCACCAGGGTGGCCGCCCACAGGGTAGTGACGACAGAGGCCAGGAACAGGGCGCGATCAATATCCCGCCGCAGATAACGTGTGGCGATAAGTACAGACAACACGGCAAACATGGCCGCTGCTGCGCTGTGGCTGATCACGCTGAGATCCCAGAGCATTCGGTCTTTCCTTAAACCTTAATCCTGTATTAATTTTGTACAGGGTAGCTGTGAATTACCGACGGCGTCTATTGGTATCGGCAAATGGTATCGGCAATTTCCGGGCGCCGATCACACCGGCTTTTTGTTGTTCTTGTAATAGTAAAAGATCTCTTTCAGCGGACGCTTTGGCATGAACTCGAATTCATTGGCAAAGGCTCGGCCATCTATGATCACCGGGTACTTGAAGAAACCCAGTAAGTAGGGTGGAAAGCTGCGAAGGTTTAATACCCTGGAGATCATTTTTGGAACCACTGGCGGTATCGACGGTAGCGGGATTCGTTTGCAGCCACATAGCTTCAAGGCATGCTGATAGGCTACCCAATCCTGGGGTGCTACGTTGAACACGCCTTTTGTGGGTTTGTGCCAGGCCAGAACGATGGCGTCTGCCATGTCGTCGATGTGGATAAACTGCATCATTGGCGAGAAGCCGGCCAGCACGGGAGCCCGTTCACTGCCCAGCAGCGAACTCATGGAGTTGCGAACGCCCGGGCCAACGATGTTGCAGGGCCGCAGGATGGTGATGTTGAGTTCCGGATAGCGCCATAGATAGATATTGGCGAGGTTCTCGAGTTCTACCGAATCCACCAGGTCAGCACTTAGCCCGACGCTTTTGAGCGGGGCCGATTCGTCGATCAGTGCGGGGTTGTAGGCCACGGCTCCGTATACGTGGTAGGTGGAGAGCACAATGATTCTGCGGATGCCATATTTCTGGGACAGGTCGAGGAGTTTCTGGGTGCCCAGCACATTGGCGTTATAGCGCCGCATGCGGGTGAGCTGGCTCGACAGGATCCGGCCCAGGTGAATCACGCCGTCAAACTCATAGCGCCGGAACAGGTCTTCGAAAACCCGTTTGTTGAAATCGATGCAGTAGCTCGGGATGTCGTCGCCCAGGTACACCTGCTCCCGGAAATCCACGGCGACCAGGTCACAGGTTTTTCTGAGGCGATTGATCACTTGTTGGGCCAGAGCGCCAGCCGCGCCGGTGACCAGAATATGCGGTCTGCGTTTGGTGGTCATCAGAACAGTCTTTTCCTTTCGCTGAGTCCTTTGTCGATCAGCCGGCTGATCTCTGCTTTTACCGCTTCCACGCGTTCGGTCACGCGTTCTTCCGGTATTTCGGTGTTGTCAAAGTGCATAGGTGGGCCAAAGTTCAGGTGCACTTTGGCCGGGAAAATAACGGGTAATGCGACGGGTACGTAGGGTACACCCAGAACGTTGGCCAGTGGTTTGATGTTGGCGATGGCGGGAATGGTCTCCTCGCAGCCGACCACGCCCACCGGCACAATGGTCGCGTTGTACTGCATGGCCAGGTGCATGAAGCCGTTGCCGAATCGTTTTAACTGGTAGCGATCCCGGTACAGTTTGCCGGAGCCCCGAATGCCTTCCGGAAAGACGATCACGGCTTCGTCGTTTTCCAGCATCTTGGCACAATTGACGGGGTCGCCCAGCACCGCGCCCATTTCATTGAGCAGGTTGCCCAGCCAGGGCACGGTCGGGAAAAAACGCTCAATCATGGCCCGTGGCATGCGTGGCTTGTCTTTGCGGGAGGCCAGCGCGTAGCCGATCAGCAGCCCGTCCAACGGTAATTGCCCGGAGTGGTTGGCGATGATCAGCACCGGGCCTTCTGCAGGAACGTTGTCTACGCCATCAGCCTGCACACGAAAGTATTTTTCATAGATCTGGCGGGTGAACGAGAAACCGTACTTGACGGCTTCGTTGTTGTATCCCCAGGGGTCGTAGCCGAGGCTGCCGATGGGCTTGCGAATTCGGTCTATCTGGGCAGCCAGCTCTGCCGGTACCAGTCTGGATTTAAGCAATGATGCCAGGCTCATGCCCGCTCCCTGAGTCAATGGTTAATTAGGTGGCTGCTATGCCCGGCCGATAAAGACACCCATGGTGTGGCTCTGGCCTTCATTTAAAACCCGGTAATCGGCGGCTGCATTGGCTGTTTCGACGCACAGCATTTTTTGCCAGGCGTTGTCGGGAAAATCCGAAAGCCGTTTGGCTTTCTCAGGCCCTGGATTCCAGACCACGGTGGAATCGCTGCCCACTGCGGTGAGTTTGCACTTGCCTGTGGGGGTGACCATGGTCAGCGGTTCGCCGGATTCATAAATTCGATCGATTTCGCCGTCAATGTAGATAGGGCCTTCCTGGCTGAAATAATCCCAATTTTTCAAGGTATCCACGTATTGGCTGTTGCCCAGCCCAAGTAACCGGGTGCGGCTGATATCGGTGGTTGGCAGGTAGGTGTGCAGGGCCTGGCTGAACGCCAGTGGTTGTCTGGACAGGTTGGTGGTGGTCAGGGCGATCTGACAACCACGCACCGAGAAGCTGAACGTGATCAATGCCAGCGCATGGCCATCCCACTGCTCGGCAAAATCTTCGTTGGCTTTGAGTGACAGGCTGATCTCCACCTCGTGGGCGCTTTCCCGGACATCTTCGAAGTGCCATACGGCGGTTCGGGCAAAGCCGTGCGCGCAGGGGCTCAGAGTGCGTTTGCGAATCTCTGGCGGATTTTTGGCCGGGTCGCCAAACCAGGGCCAGCACACAGGGACGCCCCCTCTGATCGCGCGGCCCGGTTGAAATTTGGCCAGCTCGCTTAACCAGAGCCAGTTGTTCTGGTCTCTCGGGGAGAAGTGGCTCAGGTGCGCGCCTTGCAGGAAGACGGTGGCCTGGAACAAAGGGTGATATACCTCCAGTGCTTCAAGCTGCCCCACGGTTCGCCAACGGGTGAAAGACCATTGCCCGGGGGTTACGGAAACCGGAGGTTTGTTCCTGCTTTCAGACATGGTGAGGTACGTCTTCCTTAAGTGTATCTGCTTAGCCAGAGAGTAAATTAAAACCGCGCTGTCGGCGAGTTTGATCATACAATAGCCGAAAACTTGAGGGGCGCGTTGATGGAGTTTCAAAACCGTGGAGCGGTGATCATTCCGATGCCAGAGACGCTTTTGGCGCGTGCTGATGGCATTATCAATTCGGCTGTCGGCGATGCGCTGGTTACCGGCTTTGACCTGAGCGAGAAGGTACACCCGGTTGATGAGCAATGGCTTGATGAGCTGGCAAAGGGTTTGGCTGAGCAAGCCTGGCTGTCGCTGGATCTGTCGGCCCGATTGCCGGCGGGCTTGTTGGCGGCTTTGCGCAATGAAGTGACCATATTGCACAAATCTGAAGCGATGAGCCGGGCCGGTATCGGCCGGGGGGCGGATTTGGTGAAAGACTCCAGCGTACGCCGCGATAAGATTGCCTGGCTGGAAGGGTTCAGTGAACCCCAGGCGTGCTTGTTCAGTTTTTTGGACCAGCTCAGGAAAGGCTTGAATCAACGACTGTTTCTGGGCTTGAAACGATTTGAGGCCCACTACGCAACCTATCAGAGTGGCGATTTTTACAGACGCCACGTCGACAGTTTTCGGGGCCGGGCCTCACGCATGATCAGTCTGGTGCTGTACCTGAATGAGGACTGGGGTCTGGAAGACGGTGGCGAGTTGCAGCTGTTCAGTTCAGGCAATGAGTGTTCGCCGGCAGGTCTGGTGCGCCCGGAGGCAGGTCGCGCGGTGCTGTTCCTGAGTGAGGAAGTGCCCCATGAGGTATTGCCTGCCAACCGCACCCGCTACAGTATTGCCTGCTGGTTTCGGCAGGACGAAGTGCCCTTACCGTTATAGGGCGTTGTAGTCGGTAAACCCTTCTGCTACTATTCGCGCCGCTTTCGGGTAAACGTCCCGAAACGCCGTTATGGTGGCCCCATTGGTGCCTCCGCAACACGATACCGTCAACCCGGTCAGGCCCGGAAGGGAGCAGCCGAAGCGGTGGATGTGTGTGCCGGAGGATCGCTGATGGGGTCACCCCCAGATTTTCCCCTCGCGTTCGTCTTTTCCTGAAACAGCTTTGCTTCTTCTGAATGCCGGTCCATGCTATTGTTAGCCCCGGATTTTTCATCAGTTGACGGATCATGAGCTACCAGGTTTTAGCCCGAAAATGGCGCCCCCGTACCTTCCAGGACATGGTAGGGCAAGAGCATGTGTTGCAGGCGTTGATACACGCACTGGAACACCAGCGTTTGCACCATGCCTATCTGTTTACCGGCACTCGCGGAGTGGGCAAGACCACCATCGGGCGATTGCTGGCCCGCTGTCTCAACTGTGAAACCGGTATTACGCCCAATCCCTGTGGCGAATGTGACAGCTGCAAGGAAATACTCGACGGCCGCTTTGTTGACTTGATCGAAATTGATGCGGCCTCCCGCACCGGTGTCGACGACATGCGTGAGCTGACTGACAACGTGCAGTACTCGCCCAGCCGTGGCCGCTTCAAGGTGTACCTCATCGACGAGGTGCATATGCTGACCAATCAGTCGTTCAACGCTTTCCTGAAAACCCTCGAAGAGCCGCCTGAGCACGTCAAATTCCTGCTGGCCACCACCGATCCCCAGAAGTTGCCGGTTACGGTATTGTCCCGTTGTTTGCAGTTCAATCTGAAACGGATGACGCCCGAACACATTGTCGGCCACCTGAAACATGTACTGACCGAAGAGCAGATCCCGTTTGAAGACCCGGCCTTGTGGCTGCTGGCCCGGGCCGCAGACGGCAGTATGCGAGACGCCCTGAGCCTGACCGATCAGGCCATTTCCTTCGGCAATCAGAATCTGGCCGCCAGCGATGTCAGCACCATGCTTGGCACCATTGACCAGCGTGATATCGAACGCATTGTTGCCACTCTGGTTGAGCGGGACGGCCCGGGCCTGCTGGCGGAAATCAGCCGTATCGCGGATTTTGCGCCGGATTACGCGGTGATTCTTGCCGATCTGCTCTCCCTGTTTCATCGGGTTACTATGGAACAGGTGGTGCCGGGCAGTGCCGATAATGCTCTGGGCGACGCTGCCCAGGTGCAGGCTCTGGCCCGCAAGCTGAGCGCAGAAGATGCCCAGTTGTTCTACCAGACCGCTCTGATGGGCCGAAAAGATCTGGCTGTTACGCCAGATGCCCGCATGGGCTTTGAGATGACCCTGTTAAGAATGCTGGCGTTCCGGCCGGGTGCGGATCGCCGGGAACCACCGGCGGTTTCTTCAGGCACCGGCGACAGCGCAGGGCATGCTGAACCAGAACCCGAGCCTGCGGCGCCCCAACAAGCGCCAACTCCGGCCTCTGCACCAGCTGAGCCCGCACCTGCGCCAGCAACTGTCCCTCATTCCAGGGCTGCAGAGCCCTTGGGGCAGATGCCAGAGCCGCCCGCCATGGATGCTCCGCCATGGGAGCCAGAACCGGGCGACCAGCCGGTCGAAACAGGCACTGCGCCTGCCGAACCGGCGCCACTGCCGGTTGAAGACGCGCCGGCCACGATGGATGGGTTTGTTTGGGAGCGAGATTTCCGACAGCTGGATATTAACGGCATGCCGGGCAACCTGGCCAGTTACAGCGCCATGGTGATGGATAACCAGACCGTGGTGCTGACCCTGGACGAAGGCCATTCAAGGCTATTGAATGCGCGCCACGAAGAAAAGATTCTGGCGGCCTTGAGATCCCGCTTTGGCGACGCCACTGAGTTAAGAATAGTGCAGGGCGAGCCGGGCCCTCATACCCCGGCCGCCTGGGAAGAGCGCCAGCGAGTCGCCAGGCAGCAGTTTGCGGAAACCTCGATACGGCAAGATCCGTTGGTGAAAAGTATTGTTGAACGATTTGAAGGGCGGGTGGTTGAAGAAAGTATCCGCCCCATCGAAACAGGCAGGAGATAGACGCATGATGAACAATATGGGCGATCTGATGAAAAAGGCCCAGCAGATGCAAGAGCAGATGCAAAAGGCCCAGGAAGAAGCCGCCAAAGCCGAAGTGACTGGCGAGTCCGGTGCTGGCCTGGTCAAGGTGACCATGAATGGTCGCCACGACGTACGTAAGGTTGAGATTGATCCTTCATTGCTGTCGGAAGAGAAGGAAATTCTTGAAGACTTGATGGCGGCCGCCGTTAACGATGCGGTGCGTCGGGTTGAGGCAAACCAGAAAGACCAAATGTCTGGCATGATGTCTGGTATGGGCATGCCGCCCGGCTTCAAGATGCCGTTCTAGATTCTAGCCGTCGTCTGCCATAGTCTTTGAGGAGTGTTCATGGCATTCAGCCCCCTGGTTGATGAATTGGTTGAGTCCCTCCGGTGTTTGCCGGGGGTCGGCCAGAAAACCGCACAGCGCATGGCGTTTCATCTGCTGGAGCGTGGCCGTTCCGGTGGCACCCGGCTGTCGTCGGCGCTGAGCCAGGCGATGGACGGCGTGCGCCGTTGCGACAGTTGCCAGAACTTCTCCGACACTGAAATCTGCCAGATCTGCGACAAGCCCGCGCGCCGCACCGGCACCTTGTGCGTGGTCGAAAGCCCGTCTGACCTGTTGGCCATCGAACAGGCCGGTGATTACCGGGGCAGCTACTTTGTGTTGATGGGCCATCTTTCGCCCATCGATGGCGTCGGTCCTCAAGAAATCGGCATTGAGCGCTTGCTCCGGCGGGTTCGCGAAGAGGGCGTGACCGAGCTGATACTGGCGACCAACCCGACCGTAGAGGGTGAGGCAACGGCCCACTACATTGCAGATCGTCTGGATGGTCAGAACATTCTGATCACGCGCCTGGCTCACGGTATTCCGGTGGGTGGTGAGCTTGGCTATGTTGACGGCTTCACCCTTACCCACGCATTCCGGGGCCGCAAGCCCTTGTCTGACTAACGTTTCAGGTTTCCCCATGACTCATACCGCATCGGCCGTTACCGTTCCTCCGGCCCCGGATACTGTTCGCTGGATTCGCGAACCAGAAGCCCTGGATCAGTGGCTGAACGGCTTGCCTGCCGGCGCACCCGTGGTGCTGGATACCGAGTTTGAGCGAGTGTCGACCTTCTATCCGATTCCAGGACTAGTGCAGTTGGGCGCCGAAGGTGACTTCTGGCTGCTGGACCCGGAGGTTGCGGAAGCCTCCGAACAATTCCGGCAGATGCTGGCCGACCCGGAACGCCCTAAACTGCTGTATGCCATGAGCGAGGACTTGGAGCTGTTCCGACACTGGCTGGGTGTGGCACCGCAGGGCTTGCTGGACTTGCAGATTGGCGCGGCGTTGGCAGGTGCCGGCTTCTCGGTTGGCTACGCTCGGCTGGTCGAATCGTTGTTTGGTGAAACGCTGGACAAGTCAGTTACCCGATCTGACTGGCTGGCACGGCCGTTGAGCCCAGAGCAAGAACGCTACGCTATTGATGATATCCGGTTTCTGCAGCCACTCCACACCTGGGTGTGTGAACAGCTTCGGGCGCGGGGCCTGGAGCAGGCGATGGCGGATGAATCCCGTCGCTTTGCGGACGAGGCAGCCCAGCAGGAAGAACCGGAACAGCATTATTTGAAGCTGCGCGGTGGCTGGGTTCTGACACCCGCCCAGCAAGCGATTCTCCAGGCGCTGGTTATCTGGCGCGAGGCCGAATGCCGACGCCTGGACCGGCCCCGCAACCGGGTGCTGAACGACGCGCTGTTGATTGCCATCGCCGAACGTTGCCCGAATTCTCTCCGGGAGCTTAACGATGTCCAGGGCGTGCCGGGTGGTATCGTAAAGCGTTACGGCGAGCACTTGCTGGAACTTATCCGTAACGCCAAAGAGGCGGACCATTCTGGCCTGGAACTGATACCAAGGCCACTGACCCGGGATGAGCAGGCGTTCTATAAGCAGGTCAAGCGATGCTTTAAGAAAGTTTCAGAAGATACTGATATACCAATTGAATTGCTTGCACCGAGAAAGCGTTTAGAAACCGTGGTTCAGGGTCGAACCCTGACTGGTAACCGATTTTTTGAGGGCTGGCGAAAAGACGTCATTGCGCCGGCTCTACCCGAACTCGAGGAATTACTCAGACAATGAAAGACCGTGAATTTGTGTCGGTATTTCGCAGCAGTAAAAAAAGCGACACCTATCTGTATGTTCGCCGGGGCCAGAAGTGGGAAGATTTGCCTGAGGCATTGCGTTCCATTTTTGGTAAGCCGGTCCATGCCATGGACCTGCTGTTGAGCCCGGATAAACAACTGGCCAGAACGTCCGGGCAAGAAGTACTGGCAGCGCTGGCAGATAAAGATTTCTTTCTGCAAATGCCTGAAGAAACCGAAACCTACATCGTTGATTTCCGTCATAAAGCTGAGCAGCGTAGCGAATGATTGCACAGATTCCCTTCTGGCAGCGCAAACGCCTGCATGAGATGACGCAGCCGGAGTGGGAATCGCTGTGTGATGGTTGTGGGCAGTGTTGTCTGCAAAAGCTTGAAGATGAGGATACCGGCGAGGTTTACCATACTGAGCTGGTGTGCCGGTACATGGACAGCCAGACCTGCCGTTGTACGGTCTATGCCGAACGGCTGACGAAGGTACCCGGCTGCACGGTGCTGACACCAGATTCGGTAAGTCAGTACCATTGGCTACCGTATACCTGTGCCTATCGCACACTGGCGGAAGGGCGGCCGCTGGCAGACTGGCACCCGCTGCGCACCGGCGACCCGCAATCCGTACACCGGGAGGGCGCGTCTGTGCAGGGAAAAGTGATGTCTGAAGACCGCGTTCCGGAAGAAGACTGGGAAGACCACATAATTCACTGGGTTCTGTAATGATTGATACTGATGCTTCGTTAGCTTACGGAATATTCTGGGCGGCCTATGCGCTGGCCTTTGTTGTGTTCTTTTACATGATGAAATCGCTGTTCCGGCTTCTGCCTTTTTACGGACTGCGCACCTTGTTGCTGTCGGCGTTGGTGGTGTTGCTGCTGACCCCGGTGGAATCCGCTGAAATTGCTGACTGGTGGATACCGGCCTGGCTGTTTGCCGGTTATGAGCTGATTCTGGGTGAAGCCGATGCTGCGGGCAGGGCGATCTTCAACTTCACCCTTGCGGCGGTCGCTATGTTGCTGGTGTGGATTCTGGATCTCGTGCGGTACCGTCTGGTGCGGAAATAATCAGATATTCCAAAACAATAAATAGGCAACAGTGGCTATGAAGCGAATTCAGGAAATCCTGCTGGTAGTGATGTTCATTCTGCTACCAGTACAGGTGACAGCACAGGACCCCGCACTGACGCTGCCGCAAAAGGCTGATGTGCGCATTATTGTCGACATGTCCGGGTCGATGAGAGAAACCGACCCGGAAAATCTGCGCCGGCCCGCAGTGCGGTTACTGGCCCGTATGCTTCCGGCTGGCTCTGAAGCCGGGCTCTGGACCTTCGGGCAGTACGTCAACATGCTGGTGCCTCATGGTCCTGTTGACGACGCCTGGCGCGATACCATGGTTGAGCGCTCTGCCCGGATCAATTCCGTGGCCCTGTATACCAACCTCGGGCTGGCCCTGGAAAAAGCGAGTGACGACTGGCTCTCCGACGGCACCCTCGAAAACACCCATATCATTCTGTTGAGCGACGGCAAGGTCGATGTGCCCGGAGGTGATGCCGCCAGCCGGGTGGAGGAACAGCGCATTCTCGGGGCGCTGTTACCGTCGCTGATCGCCAAAGGCGCAACCATTCATACCGTCGGCTTGTCTGAACGGGCAGACATCACCTTCCTGCGTCGGTTGGCCAGGGAAACTGACGGCAGTTTCCGGCTCGCACAGACCGCGGAGGCGCTCAATCTGGCCTTTGCCGATGCACTGAACACCGCCGTGCCTCAGGAACAGATTCCAATCGAGGGCGATGGCTTTGCGGTGGACGAGGGCGTTAACGAATTTACCGCCCTGATCTTTTCCGGTCGGGCGTCGGGAGAAACCCGTGAACTGGCGCTGGCAGCACCGGATGGCGAACCCTTCACCGTGGAGAGCGTTCCGGGCAACGTGCGCTGGGCCGCGGAGCCGGGCTACGACCTGATTACGGTCACTGAACCGGCGCCGGGCCGCTGGCGTATTGTTGGTGATCTTGGTCAGGGCAGTCGGGTAACCGTGGTCAGTGACCTGCGCATGGCCGTGAGCCAGATACCGCCGGAGTTTTCTGAGGAAAGCCCGTTCAACCTTGAAGTTGCCTTCTTTGAAGAATCGGAGCCACTTAAGAACGCGGATTTTCTGGGTGTGATGCAGGTAAGCCTGTCGATCACCGCCAATGACGGTCGCCAGGGCACCAAGGTGCTGTCTGGTGAACAACCGCCGGAAGACGGCGTCTATCGGGATAGTGTGACCCGACTGCCGGCACCGGGCCGATACCAGATTGATGTTGTTGCCGATGGTGGCACTTTTTCTCGGAAATTCAGTGCTATGACGACCTTTACTGTGCCTGGCGAAGAGCCGGCGCTGGAAGTGGTGTCGGAGCCGATGGTGCCGGATCTCAGCGAGCAGGTGGAGTTGCCGATGCAACCGGAGCCAGCCCCTGAACCCGCGACTGAGCCTGAGGTAACAGCGCCGGAGCCGGATGTTGTGCCGACGGAGCCTGAACCGGAAGCAGAGCCGGTTATTGATACCGACAGCATTCAGGAGCCTGAAAAGGGCATGCTGTGGGGCATTCCGGTTTGGCTATGGGGTACCGTGGCAGCGCTAGTGGTTGCGCTGATCGGTTTCGGCCTGTTTGCCTATCGGCAGAAGAAGGCCCGAATCGAAGCAGAGCAAGCCGCTGCTGCCAGCCGAGAGACCCTGGATGATCTTCTCGAGGATGAGTCGGTGCCGGTTGTGGCAGCTGCGGTTACGGAAGAAGAACTGGAACCTGAAGCCGAGCCGGAAATTGAAGACGAGCCGGAAATTGAAGACGAGCCGGAGATTCCGGAGGTTACCGAGGCGGTTGAGCCGGAGGACACGGACGCGTTGAAAACAGAGCCGGAAGATGACGATATCCCGGTCGCTGACGATGCGGTGTTTGATGAGCCTGAGGACGAAGCTGTTCCAGAGCCAGAGCCAGAGCCAGAGCCAGAGCCAGAGCCAGAAGATGACGAAGACGAGTTCGGGCTGGAAGATTTCGATCTGTCCGAATTCGACGATCTGCCGGATTTTGAAGACGAGGACAACAAGTCGGAGGCCGATGATTCGGTGCCTGACAAGTCTGAGGCTGACAAATCCGACAAAGACGACAAAGATCAGAAAAAGTAACCAACAGGAAACAGACACATGAAGTTTACCGGTACCGAAAGATACGTAGCCACCGATGACCTGCAGATGGCGGTTAACGCCGCGATTGCACTCCAGCGCCCGTTACTGATCAAAGGCGAGCCCGGCACCGGAAAAACCCTGCTGGCGGAAGAAATGGCTGAATCGCTGGGCCTGCGATTGATCCCCTGGCATATCAAGTCCACCACCAAGGCTCAGCAGGGCTTGTACGAGTACGATGCGGTCTCGCGGCTGCGGGATTCGCAGTTGGGGGATGAAAAGGTCAACGATATTCGCAATTACATCGTCAAGGGCAAACTCTGGGAGGCCTTCGATGCGGACGACCAGGTGGTGTTGTTGATTGATGAAATCGACAAGGCCGACATCGAGTTTCCGAACGATCTCCTGCTGGAACTGGATCGCATGGAGTTCTATGTATACGAGACTCAGGAGTTCGTCAAAGCCCGTAAGCGGCCGATTGTGGTGATCACCAGTAACAATGAGAAAGAATTGCCGGATGCCTTCCTGCGTCGCTGTTTTTTCCATTACATCAGTTTCCCTGACCGCGATACCATGAAAGAGATCGTGGATGTGCATTTCCCGGGCCTGCAGCAACAGGTGGTTCGCGATGCCCTGGAAGTGTTCTTTGATGTGCGCAAGGTGCCGGGGCTGAAAAAGAAGCCTTCAACTTCCGAGCTGATCGACTGGCTGAAGCTGCTGATGGCTGATGAGCTGTCTGCCAAGGCCCTGCAGGAAAAAGACAGCAGTTCGGCGCTGCCGCCGCTGTACGGTGCGCTGGTGAAGAACGAACAGGATGTTCATCTGCTGCAGAAGCTGGCGTTTATGGCACGTCGCCGCAACTGATCACTGGCAAGAGTTCTGCAATATGTTGATCGATTTTTTCCTCGAAGTGCGCCGGGCCAGGGTTCCGGCCAGCCTGCGAGAGTTTCTGGACCTGCTGGAAGCAATCCAGCAGCGCCTGGCCTTTGCGGATATGGAAGAGTTCTATTACCTGGCACGTGTGTGCCTGGTGAAAGACGAACGGCACTTCGACAAGTTTGACCGGGCCTTTCAGGCGTATTTTGAAGGCATCGAGAACCTCGACGATCTGCTGGAAGCATTGATTCCGGACGACTGGCTGCGGGCCGAGTTCGAGAAGCATCTGTCGGATGAAGAGAAGGCCAAGATCGAGTCGCTTGGTGGCCTCGAAGAGCTGATCGACACCTTCAAAAAACGCATGGAAGAGCAGAACGAGCGCCATGCCGGTGGTAATAAATGGATTGGTACCGGCGGCACCTCACCGTTTGGCGCCAACGGCTACAATCCGGAAGGTTTTCGCATCGGCCAGAAAAATGGCCGCCACGGCCGGGCAGTCAAGGTCTGGGAAAAGCGCGAATTCAAGGATCTGGACGACAGCATCACGCTGGGGCTGCGGAACACCAAGGTAGCCCTGCGGCGATTACGTAAATTTGCCCGCCAGGGCGCAGCCGACCAATTGGACATGGACGACACCATTCGTTCAACCGCCCGTAACGCCGGCTACCTGGACCTGAAAATGGTGCCGGAGCGGCACAACGCGGTAAAGGTGCTCATTTTTTTCGACGTGGGCGGCTCGATGGACCCCCACGTGCGGGTGTGCGAGGAGCTGTTTTCGGCGGCCCGGCTGGAGTTCAAGCACATGGAATATTTCTACTTCCATAACTTTGTCTATGAAAGCCTCTGGAAGAACAATATCCGCCGCATGAATGAAACCATGAGCACCTGGGACATCCTGCACAAGTATTCACCCGACTATAAGGTGATCTTTGTCGGCGACGCCACCATGGCGCCCTACGAGATCACCCATCCGGGCGGATCGATTGAGCACTGGAACGATGAGGCGGGCGCCACTTGGTTTCAGCGGATCTCAGAGCACTTCCGTAAGGTGGTCTGGCTGAATCCGTTGCCAGAGAGTTACTGGGGTACCGGTGGCTCACTGGGCATAACCAAACAGTTGGTCAATAATCATATGTATCCCCTCACCATCGAGGGGCTCGAATCCGCCATGAAGCAGCTGAGCAAATAGCCCGGCTGCCGGGTGATCCGTCAAAAAAAAGCCGACGCGGTTGAGGGCATCGGCAAAGCTCGGCATTTCAAGCGGGGGTTGCCCAAAAGGCGCTCCCGCCGCTTTCTTTTTAGCAAGCCTCAGGCCATCGTAATTTAATGGCTATCTATCAACGACATGGCTTCAATTTCCGGCCTCGTTTCCTGCTTATTCCTGAACTTCACGCCCTTTTTGTTAAATAACTCGACGCTTTTTCTGCCTCAACGATCGTGAAATCCCCATTTGGTGAAATGGATACCGTTCTTGGCTGTTAACGGGTGTTACTCTTTATTTCGAATTGTTACGGCGAGTTATTTCGAATGGTTACTGCGCGTCGTGAATTCTATGCACGCGCTCGCACGGCAGGAAAATTATGTTCGGCACACAAAAATCAAAACACTGCCGGATTTCCCCATGGAACAGGGGCATTCAGGTATCCGGAATGGTTGCAGCGTTGGTCGTCACTTCGGCGGCCGGGGCATCACTCGATGAAGAAATCGACCGTCTTACGGCGGAAGTCAGTCGCCACTCGGCATCGGTCCACTCGCTGGAACAACAGCTGTTGCACCCCGTGAATACTCGCGTTGCGGTGTTTCTGACACTGCAAAATCACCAGGCTCTTGATCTCGACTCCGTTGAACTGTTCGTTAATGATCAGCCGGTGGCATCCCATCTCTACAGTGCCACCGAGCGCGCCTCGCTGGAGCAGGGTGGGGTGCAACAACTGTTTGTCGGCAACATGGCCGATGGCAGCCACCAGTTAAAAACCGTGATCAATGCGCGCGCCGCTAACAGACGGTTTGTCCGACGGGAACTGGTCCACCGGTTCCAGAAACGCCCCGGTACCCTGCGCTTGCAGATGACTCTGGATGCCCGGGCGCCGGACTACGAGCCGGAAGTGACCTTCGTGGAATGGAACTAGCCAGGCATGAACCGTTCAAGTCGGCAAATCACCCGGTCGCTTTTCGCTCTGTTGATGGCAATGCCTTCAGGTTTTTTGCCTGTCCATGCCAGCGAATTGGTGCCGACAGAGCTTGCCACAGGGGTCACTCGTTTTGCCCTGGACACCGGCAGTCTGGCACCGATTATCGATCTGGTGCCCCAGCTCAAAGGCGATTCGGCCGACTATCTCAGAGCGCGGACTCTGCTGAGCATTGGCCAGCGCCAGAAAGCCAAGGCCCTGTTTGAGAGAGTGTTTGCCGGCGAGGTTCATCGGGCTGAGGCGGCACTTGAGCTGGCTCGGTTAGCCGAGGCCAGCGATGAACGGAAATCCGCCGTGGATTGGTATCAGGAAGCCAGTCGCGTCGGCTTCGGTGAGCTTCGCCAGCAAGCCATGCTTGGCCTTGCCGACCTGGAGCGTGAGCAAAGTAGAGCTGACCGTGCCGGTCAGTATCTGGCCAGCATGGAGGACGGTTACTGGGCGGCGGTAGGGTACATGAACCTGGCCGCCAATTTTGCCAGCGAAGACCTCAATCCGTCTCGAGCCTTGGTGGCTCTAAGAGTTGCCATGGCCATGGCGGGGCAAGATCAGGACCAAAGCCGCAGTCGCGATCTGCTTGACCAACTCTATCTGCGTGCGGGCTATCTTTCGGTGCGTAACGAGGAGTACGACAAGGCGATCGACTTCCTCGAAAAAGTCTCTCTGGAAAGCTATTACACCCCCCAGGCGCTCTATCTTCATGGCCTGGCCCTGGCTGAAAAAGGCAATCACCGGGCCGCCATGCAAAGCTGGCATCGGGCCAAGAAATTCCCCCTGGCATTTCCGGGGGTAACCGATGCCTGGCTGGGTATGGGCCGTGGTTATGACCTTGCCGGCTATCCCGGTCAGGCCGGTGAGGCCTGGCTGGCGGCCAACGCAGCCTACGAAGGCGAGCGGGTTACCCTGGACAAGCTGGCGCAAAGAGTTCACCAGGAAGGTGCCTATAAGGCGCTGGTTGAGGATGCACGCGGAGCTGATACCCAATGGTTTCTGGCCGACAGTCGAACGCTGACACAGCCACGCCTGGCCTATCTGCTGCGGTTTCTCGAGGGCGCCGGCGCTCAGCTCGCCGTGCGTCGGGTGGCGCGGCTCGATGATCTCACCCGCACCCTCAGCGCCCACCAGCACGATCTGGACGTGTTCATTCAGGCGCTGTCAGCGAATTTGGCATCCGCTGGCCAGGCAGGTGGCCCGGGCCCGGGGGCACTGGCTGATCAGCACAGTCAGCTGAAGAGCGCGCTGGCTCAACTAAGAAGTCAGGTCGCGAGCCCGGAACAGGCGGGCAAGCTCGGCAATCTTGAACAGTTGCTTCAGGCAAGTAATAAAAGACTCACCTCATTGGACCAAAAGGTTGCTGCCCTGCCTGACGTTCTTAATGCGCAGCTGGCTGAAGCCCGGGAGCTGCGGGCGGGCGTTGCCCGCTTGCAAACGCAGGTCAGCCAGGCCCGTGTCTTAGCGTCTACGATGCTTGATAAGCAGGTGTTGGCGTTTGTTGTGACGGAGCAGCAGCGCATGGTGCATGCTCTCGACAAAACCGAACAGCAGATTGCACACCTGTATGAGTATCTGGCCCTCGAAACCATCGGGGAGGGTGCGCGATGAGAGGGCTGGCCATTTCCAGAAAATTTGCTGGCTCGGTGATGATCTCGGCGATTCTGGTCGGCAACGCCTTCGCCCAGGAGTCGTTCCGGGTTGAACTGGGCCAGGATGGCGAAACCCTGGGCGATATGCGCCCGGTGTTCCTCAAGTTCGAGAGCCGCCCGCTACCGGCCATCTCGCCGGAAGAGGTGGCGCGCCGATATCAGAAGCTGTTTGAGCACTCCGATGAGCCAGAGGTGCGCATTGATGCGCTGAACCGGTTGAACAATATCCGGAATCAGTCCGGTAGCGACATCGGCTTTTCATACGAGGAGCAAGCGGTCGTCTATGAAGAGGTTCTCGGGAGCTACGAGGACATTCTGGCTCGGGGCTCGTTTTCTGGTCGGTTGGATGAGTTGCTGTATCAGATGGCAAAAGCCCACGCTCACACCGGGCAGCATGAAGAGTCGATCCAGCGTCTTAAGCAGCTTGTGGGCCTGTACCCGCGCTCGGCGCTTGTGCCGGAGGCCCGCTTCCGGATTGCCGAGGCCGCTTATGCCAGCGGTGATTATCCGTCGGCAGAAACCGGATATCGACAGCTGATCGACAGCAATGTCAGCCAGGAATTGTCGACGAAAGCGCGGTACATGCTGGGTTGGAGTCAGTTCAAGCAGGGCGCCCAGGCATGGCCGCGGGCCGCTGACACCTTCATGACGCTGCTTGACCAGCAACTGCCAGACCAGGCTCGGCTGGCGAACCCGCCGGTATCCGGCCTCGACATGATTGAGGACAGCTTTCGGGTGATGGCGCTGATGGCATCCAGATCCGGTGATGCCCGTACATTGGTGTCCTGGTTTTCGGGCCGGAGCGATGCCGCCTGGCATCACCTGGTGTATGACCGGCTGGCGGACTTGCATGCGCTGGAGGGGCATTACGCCCGAGCAGTCGCTATTAATGCGGCGTTTGCGACGCGGTACCCGGATCATCCGGCCAGCGCCGAATTTCTGGCCCAGAGCGTCGCCTTCTGGCAGAAGGCCGGTGACGGCGAGCGCGCCCGGGAAGCAAGGGCCGGCTATGTTGCTCGTTACGACTCTGAGTCTGAATATCGAGCCCTGGATCTACCCCAGCAAGCGACCTGGCGGGACTACGCCCGGTTCCTGGGTGATTACTATTACGCGACTGCGACCGAGCTGTATGCCGCCGGCCGTTCGGCAAACGCGGCGGACGCCTGGAGCAACGCCGCGGGCTACTACGAAGTGCTTGCGGATCATTCAGGTTCCGCTGGTGAGTTGTTGCATCTGGCCGGCGACGCTCGTCTGCAGGCGGGAAACCCGGCCCAAGCGATCTTGAATTTTCGCCGCGCCGCTTATGGTGCTGACTATGAGCGGGCGGCCGACGCGGGTTGGGCGGCCGTGAGAGTGCTGGAATCAAGGCTTGATCCGCAGGCAGAGCGCTCAGCACTGACGGCGCTCAGCGAAGAAGAGCGGCGGTTTGGCGCGGCTTTTTCCGGGGATGAACGCCTCGCTGGCTTGCGGGCCGATCTGGCGAATCGGTGGTATGAGCTTGGTGATTACGATCAGGCACTGAATTACGCCAGAGCGACTCTGACGCTGGAGGGGGCGGCGCCAGACCAGCGCTATGCCGCCTGGCTGGTGACCGCGCGGGTCCGGCAGCGCAGTGGTGAATTCGGCCTTGAGGAACGAGCCTGGCGCCAGGCACTGACTCTGGTCGAACAGGTGCCGTCCCTTGAGGGCGCACCAGGCGAATCTGAACGTATCAGGGGGCAGCTGGCAACAGCTATCTATCGGCAGGGCGAAAAAGCTGCAGCCAATGGCGATGCCACGGTCGCGGTTGCTCACTTCCAGCGCGTGAGCTCGGTACTGCCGGGTTCGGAGGTGGCCATCAAGGCGCGCTTTGACGCCGCCAATACTCTGCTTAAAGCTGCCCAGTGGCAGACGGCGATCAACGAGCTGACCCGGTTCAGAACCGATTTTCCGGACGAGCCACTTGCCCGGGAGGTCAGTGAAAAGCTGGTGTACGCCTACCGGGAGTCCCGGCAACCGCTGAGAGCTGCGGATGAGCTGTTGCGCGGGGCAGAACAGGCGCCAGATCCCTGGTCACTGAAGTTGCGCGCGGCCGAGCTCTATCACCAGGCCGGGGCGACGCAAGACCGAAATGCCCTTTACCGGGGCTGGCTGGCCATCGCGCCTGGCCCGCAGAACGGGGCCGATCATCTGCAACAACAAACCCTGCGTCAGCGCCTGATTGAGTCAGAGTCAGGCCCAGACCTGGGCCAGCTTCGCCAGGCCCTGGTGGCCCGAGAGGCTGACAGCCGCTGGCACTCGGATCAGACCTTGCTCTGGGCCGGCGAAGCGGCGCTGGTACTGGGTGCCGAAGCGGCCGAGAGCTTTGCCCGGATTGCCCTGGTGCATCCGCTGGCAACGTCCCTGACCCGCAAGCAGCGCGCACTGGAGCAGGCTCAGGGCTATTTTCTCGAGGCGGAATCGTTCGCCGGGGAGGCGGTGCAGTCCGAGGTGTTGTACCGCCGCGCCGAGCTCTACCGCATCCTCGCCAAAGATCTGATGGCGTCGGAAGTTCCGCAGGAGCTCAATGAACTGGAAACCATGCAATACCAGATGTTGCTGGAAGAAGAAGCCTATCCCCTGGAGGAGCGGGCCATGGAATTGCATTCCCGCAACCACGGACGAATCGCCAGTCACGGTTTTGATGCCTGGATCGAGCGCAGTCTGGAGGCTCTGGCCGATATGCACCCGGGTCGTTACGACCGGGAACTGCGCTGGATGAGCTGGAACATGGAGGGTAGCGATGATGTTTAAACCATTAATGCATCACCTGCGCTGCACACTGCTGGTGGCTGCCTTGGCCGGCCTGACGGCCTGCGCCTCGGCGCCGTCCGGGCCGACACTTGCCGAGAAATCGTTGCAACCGGTGTACGCCCCCGAACAGGCGCGGGCATGGTGGCAAACCGGCCTGCAGGCGCATCAGCAAGGGGATGTGCACGCCGCCATTAAGGCCTGGCAACGGTCGGTGGCGCTGGACCCGACCCACGCCACCACCGTTAACAATCTTGCCCTGTTGCTGAAAAAGCAGAATCGCTTTGTTGAAGCGGCCAGCCTGTTAGAGCAGGGCCTGGACGCTGCGCCGGCCGTCGCGGAACTGCATTACAACCTGGCGGTGATTTCGGAGCTGTACCTGCTCGATCTCGAAAAAGCGCTCACCCACTACCAACACTATCGGGCTCTGGCAGGCGAAGACGACAAACTGGTCGCCGGCTGGATTGCCGATCTTGAGCGGAGATTGCAATGAACTACGTTCGCTTATCCATCGGGTTACTGGGCCTGTTTTGCTTGCTGTGCCAGCCGGTAATGGCTGACCAGGCTGAAACTGACGAATCATCCCGTCCTTCGCTGCACGTAGCAGGCATTTCCGCCAGTGTCGGCGAAGATGATCCGCGGGTGCTGTACATCTTGCCCTGGCAAAACCCAAGCCTGCCAAGGCGGCCCAGGGCCGAGCTCAATCAACAGGCGGCCAACCTTGTTCAACCTTCTTCGCCCCGGGTACTGGAGAGCCATCGCCAGTTCCGGGATTCCCTGAACCCACTGGTACTGGCGCCAACACCGATTGGCGCCAACCGGGGCCAACCGTGACCCAGCAGTAGACGGAGACAAGCACATGCTCGATACCACCATTCGTTTTTTTCAGGAAGGCGGCCCCTTCATGTATCCCATTGCTCTGGTACTGGCCCTGGGCCTGGCCATCACCCTGGAACGTTTTCTATACCTGGGAACGGTGCGCCGGCGCAACCGGTTGGCGTTTGAGCGGGGCATTCTTCCGGCTCTGCAAAAGCGGGATTATCAGCGCGCGATGAAAGCCGCCGCCAGTTCCGACAGTGCCATTGCCTCGGTACTGGGCGCCGGCATTTCGCGCCTGCTCAATAACAGTGGTCGCGAAGACATCGAATACGCCATGGAAGAGGGTTTGATGGAAGTGCTGCCCCGGCTCGAAAAACGCACACAGTACCTGGCGACGCTGGCCAATGTGGCAACTCTGCTGGGGCTGCTCGGAACAATTATTGGCCTGATTGCTGCCTTTACTGCGGTCGCTGCAGCCGATCCCGCACAAAAGGCGACTCTGTTGTCTGAGAGTATTTCGGTGGCGATGAACACCACGGCGTTTGGCCTGATGTCGGCCATTCCGTTGTTGCTGTTTCATGCCCTGTTGCAGACCCGTACCAATGAAATTGTCGACAGCTTTGAAATGGCCGGCGTCAAACTCCTGAACATGGTGTCGGATCCAGACGCCGCTAAGGTGGCCGCCTGATGACCTCCGTCTTCCAGCCAGCGTAAACAGGAGTGTGGCGATATGAGACGCAGACATCGCAGGTTGACCACTCAGGCCGACCTGGACATCACCGCGTTCCTGAACCTGATGATTGTTCTGGTGCCGGTGCTGTTGCTGGGCATGGTGTTCAGCCAGATTCGTATGATCGAGTTGAATTTCCCCGGGATGGAAGCCGGGCAGGCCCCGGATGCCGAGAACTTTCGGCTGGTGGTTACGGTGATTCCCGGAGGGCTGGAGATTGCAGACAGCGAACGGGGCCTGATTGAGGTGTTACCGGTAAAAGAGGGGATTCAGGATTATCAAGGCCTGAGCGCAGTGCTTCAGCAAATCAAGGCCCGTATGCCGGACAAGACGGATGTGACACTCGAAGTGGGCCCTGATGTGGATTATCAGACACTGGTGTCGGTGATGGATGCGGTGCGCGCCTATCCGGCGGTGGTGGCCGCCAGTGTGGTGAGCGCGGAACTGTTCCCGGATGTATCTCTGATGGATGCGGATGAAGACCGGGTGCTTGCGGAGCGGGCGCAATCGGGCAAAGGGGAGGGCGCATGAAAACATCACGCCGGGCCCGTTTGCGCCTGCGTCATTATGGCCGCATGCACAAGGCCGGGGGCCTTAATCTGGTTTCATTGATGGATATCTTCACCATTCTGGTGTTCTTTCTGATGGTGAATTCCTCCGACGTCAAAGTGATGCAGAATACCGCCGATGTGCCCTTGCCAACCTCGACCGCAGAGAAAGATGCGATCGAAAACCTGACGGTTCAGGTCAGTGGTCAGTCCATTCTGGTGCAGGGCCGGGAGGTGGCGCGGCTGGACGGCATCGAAGCCACCGACACCCACATCGCAGGCTTGTCGGAAGAGCTGGCCTATCGCCGCAGCTGGTGGAGCGAAGTGCCGGATCAGGGCCTGGAAGTGACCATCATGGCGGGCAAAGATACCGACTACCGCCTGCTGCGTAAAATCATGCAAATCTGCGTCGATGAACAGTTCAGGCAGGTTCGCCTGGCGGTTGAGACGGAGGTGCGCAGTGGTTGAACGTACGGCGCGCTCTATTGGCTCTATCAACTCGCGGCTGCCCTGGAGTAAGGACGGGGCAGAGCGTATTCGTTTCGGAGCGATACTGGCGCTGGTGCTGGCGGTGTTCCTGGTGCCGGCCATTGTCATTCCGTACTTGCAGGTCGCCGAACCGGATCGGGCCGAAGTTGAACGCATGCCGCCCAGGCTGGCGCAACTGGTTGAAGCTCCGAAGCCCGTTGAAATCGAACAACCGGAAGCGCAGCCGGAACCGGAACCAGAACCGGAACCAGAACCAGCAGTCTCTGAGCCAACACCGATCGTGGCTGAGCCCGAACCTCGGCCCGTCCCGGAGCCTGCCGCTGCCGAGACCCGCGAACAAACCACCGAACAGGCTCGTGAGACCGCTGCCCGCTCCGGCCTGTTTGCCATGAAGGATCAGTTGGCGGCATTGCGGGCGCCAGAATCAGTGGCCCGGCCGGACAATCGATCGGCAAACATCAGTCATGGACGTGTTGATTCCGAGGCGGATTTCGCCGATCGAACGCTGGCGGGCAGCGGTGGTGTTCAAACTCGGGAAGGGCCGGTCCGAGCGGTTGAGCTGGCGCAGCATGACGTCAGCAGGGTGTCTGCACCTCAGGAAGCTGAGCCTGCGGTTGCGCAAAGCGCGCCGGCTCGACCTTCCCTCGGTGAAAGGGCGATGAGCAATATCCGGCAGGTATTTGACGGTCAGAAGAGCGTGCTTTATGCCTTATATCAGCGTGAGCTGCGCCAGGATCCGACACTGGAGGGCAAGGTCACTCTGGAGCTGGTGATTGAACCCGACGGGTCGGTGTCGGCCTGTCAGGTGGTCAGTTCCGAGCTTGGCAATCCGGCCCTGGAGCAGCGGATTGCCATGCGAGTACAGATGTTCAACTTTGGTGCGGCCAGCGTGGAAGCCCGGAGGGTGCGATTCCCAATCGATTTTCTTCCGGGGTGATTGGTGGGCCTGGCTCAGCTCTCGATGGTGATTTTGGGCAGGCGTGGCTTCTTAAGCGAGACCTTTTCAGTGGGAGCAATCACCTTGGCCTCGCCAGTCACGACTTTTTCATCGTTCTGGTTGCGGACATCACAATCAAAGACCACCCGGTTCTTTGGCTCTTTTCGCAGCACTTTCAATGTAACTGTCAGGGCGTCATCCAGCCGGACCGGGCGCTTGAAGGCCAGGCTCTGTTCCAGGTAGATGGTTCCGGGGCCAGGCATAACCGTTGCCAGCGCCGCTGAAATCAGCGAACCGCTCCACATGCCATGGGCGATACGCTCCTTGAACATGGATTCTGCGGCAAATTCCGAGTCGAGATGCACCGGATTTACGTCGCCGGATACCGCGGCAAACAGGACCAGCTCGTCTTCAGTAAGCGTTCGGGTGAAAGTGGCGGAGTCGCCCTCGTTCAGTTCTTCGTAGGTGATATTTTCCAGGGTGTCCAGGGTATCGCTCATCACGGGCTCCGGTGTATGAAGGGAAGGTACAGTTGTACCGTTCAATGCTTTGAAAACTACCTCATCGTTAACAAAACTGCTATTCTCTCCCGACTTTTTTAAGGCTGAGACTTTAGTCGGGTTGATTTTATGACCAGATCAGCCTTGGCAAAACATTACAATCAGGGAGCTTCTGAACCCCATCCGGTTGCTCCCAATAGCGCCAATCAGACAGGAGATGGTGATGGATTTTGAGCAGTTCTATCAAGACAAATACCCCGCTGGTATTCCACGTGAGGTAGATCTCAAGAAATACAAAAGCATGGTGGATGTTTTTGAACAGGCGGTGAAGAAATACGCAGACAAACCTGCCTTCTCCGCCGTTGGCGCAACCCTCACATACCGGGATCTTGATACTCTGAGCCGCAATTTTGCGGCCTGGCTGCAGAACAAAACCGACCTGAAACCGGGTGATCGCATTGCGGTGCAGATGCCCAACGTCGCCCAGTATCCGGTGATTGTCTTCGGTGCCATGCGCGCCGGTATGATTGTGGTGAATACCAACCCGCTGTACACCACCCGCGAGATGGAACACCAGTTCAATGACTCCGGCGCCAAGGCGCTGGTGGTTCTGGCGAACATGGCCGATAACGCTGAAAAAGTGCTGCCGAATACCAGCATTGAGCACGTGATCGTAACTGAAATCGCCGACATGCATTCAACCCTTAAGCGCACATTGATGAACGCGGTGGTTAAGCACGTCAAAAAGATGGTGCCGGCGTTCAACATTCCGGGTGCCCACAAACTGCCCGCGGTTCTCAGCGCCGGTGCCCGTGAGAAATTTACGCCGGTTGAAACCAACCTGGACGATCTGGCGGTACTTCAGTACACCGGGGGCACCACAGGCGTTGCCAAGGGCGCGATGCTGACTCACGCTAACCTGGTGGCCAACCTGACTCAGGTGCGCCCGATGATGGAAGACCAGGTGGAAGAGGGTAAGGAAGTGGTGATTGCACCGCTGCCGCTTTACCACATTTACTCTTTCACCCTGAACTGCGGCATCATGCTTGAAGCTGGCGCCCACAACGTTCTGATCCCTAACCCGCGGGATATCCCGGGCTTTGTGAAGGAAATGCAGAAGCAGAAGTTTTCAGCATTTATTGGTCTGAACACTCTGTTTGTGGCGCTGTGCAACAACGAAGAATTCCAGGACCTGGATTTCTCCGGTCTCAAACTGACCGCCTCCGGTGGTATGGCGTTGACGTCGGATACCGCCAAAATGTGGGAGCGGGTTACCGGCTGCGAGATCAGCGAAGGTTATGGCATGACCGAAACCTCTCCGGTGGTCACCTTCAACCCGCGCAGCGCTATTCAGATTGGCACCATCGGTTTGCCGATCCCGTCCACCATCATTAAAACCATTGATGATGACGGCCATGAAACGCCGGTTGGTGAGCCTGGCGAGTTGTGCGTAAAAGGGCCCCAGGTAATGCGTGGCTACTGGCAACGTCCGGAAGATACCCAGAAGTCTTTTACTGACGATGGTTACCTGAAGACCGGTGACGTGGCGTTGATCCAGGAAGATGGCTACATCCGGATTGTTGACCGCAAAAAAGACATGATCATCGTCTCCGGCTTTAACGTGTTCCCGAATGAAATCGAAGAAGTGATCACCAGCCATCCGAAAGTGGTTGAATGCGCTGCCGTTGGCATTCCGGACGCCAAGAGTGGCGAAGCTGTGAAAGTCTACGTGGTCGCCACTAAAGAAGGCGTGACCGCCAACGAGATCAAGGAATTCTGCCGCGAACGCCTGACTGCGTACAAAGTGCCCAAGCATTTCGAGTTCCGGGATGACCTGCCCAAGAGTAACGTGGGCAAGATTCTTCGTCGTGAACTGCGGGACGAAGCCAACGCCAAGTAACCGGCTCTGGTGCAACCTCCAGGTTGCCTCGTACCATCACAAAGACCCTGCTCCGGCGGGGTCTTTGTGTTTCTACCGCTTCGTTTTCCCGCTAGACTGTGGCGCCTTACGATGTACCGATCAATCAATGGACTCATTGCCGTTCAATGCCTGAAAAAACACCGATTAATACGCCTGAACACCAGGACGCCGATCCCCGGGCCGCTGTGAAAGCGTTTATGAGCCAGCTGGATGCCTGTAACCAGCAGGAGGCGGCGCGCATCATCCGCCGGGTCAGCCAGACCAAAGGCAAGCCAGGCCAGAAAGATCTGGAAAATATGGCGTCCTGGCTCGACCGTGGGTTGGAGAAGGTGCGGTTACGCCAGGCCTCGCACAAGCCTGCGCTTTTTCCGGACGGATTGCCGGTCAGTGCCCGGGTTGATGACATCAGCAAGGCCATTGAACAACATCAGGTGGTGATCGTTGCAGGTGAAACCGGCTCCGGGAAAACCACCCAGATTCCCAAGATCTGCTTGAATCTGGGTCGGGGCGTTCGCGGCCTGATTGGCCATACCCAGCCCCGCCGCATCGCTGCCCGCAGTGTAGCCGGCCGGATTGCGGAGGAGTTGGGCGAACAGGTGGGGCAGCAGATTGGCTATCAGGTGCGCTTTACCGACAACACGTCGGAGGCGTCGCGGGTCAAGGTAATGACCGACGGTATCTTGCTGGCGGAAGTTCAGCACGACCGGTTTCTGGATCGTTACGACACTCTGATTATCGATGAAGCCCATGAGCGCAGCCTGAACATCGATTTCCTGCTGGGTTATCTGCGGCAACTGTTGCCGAAGCGGCCGGACCTGAAAGTGATCATCACCTCGGCCACCATTGAGGTGGATCGGTTCAGTGAGTTTTTTGATCAGGCCCCGGTGATTGAAGTGAGTGGCCGGACCTTCCCGGTGGATGTCCGATACCGGCCCCTGACCGGTGATGAAGATGACCGCGACCAGGGCTGGACCGACGGTGTGCTGTCGGCACTGGATGAAATTGAGCAACACGAACGCAAAGAAAAGCAGCCGCCTGGCGATGTGCTGGTGTTCCTGCCCGGCGAGCGGGAAATCCGCGCCTTGAGCAAGGTTCTGCGCCACGCCGAGCTGCGCCACACCGAGGTCTTGCCGCTGTATTCCCGGCTTAGCAATCAAGAGCAGAACCGGGTATTTCAGGCTCATAAAGGTCGGCGCCTGGTGTTGTCGACCAACGTGGCGGAAACCTCGCTGACGGTGCCGGGCATTCGCTACGTCATCGACACCGGTGTGGCGCGCCTCAGCCGTTACAGCGTTCGTTCCAAAATTCAGCGCCTGCCCATCGAGCCCATCTCCCAGGCCAGTGCCAACCAGCGGGCCGGCCGTTGTGGGCGAGTGGCGCCGGGTATCTGCTTCCGGCTTTACGATGAAACCGACTTCATCAATCGGCCGGAATATACCGATCCAGAAGTGCTGCGCACCAATCTGGCCTCGGTCATTCTGCAGATGTCGACTTCGGGTCTGGGTGAGATCCAGAATTTCCCGTTTCTGGAAGCCCCGGACAGCCGACAGATCAATGATGGCTATAAACTGCTGGAAGAACTCAGCGCCGTTGATGGTAAACGCCGGGTGACCAAGCTTGGCCGTATCATGGCGCGCCTGCCGCTGGACCCGAGGCTTGCCAGAATGCTGGTAACTGCGGCTGATCACGGCAGCCTGGCCGAAGTACTGGTGGTGATTGCCGGGCTCAGTGTGCAGGATCCACGGGAGCGCCCACAGGATAAACAGCAGGCAGCCGATCAGGCCCACGCGCCGTTCAATGACAAAGAGTCGGATTTCGCGACGCTGCTCAATATCTGGAACTGGTTTGAGGAGCAACGCCAGGAGCTATCCCAGAATCAGCTCAAGAAGGTGTGCCAGAAGTCTTTTTTAAGCTGGATGCGGATGCGCGAATGGCGGGATATCCACCGGCAACTGACGTTGATCTGTCGCGAACAAAAACTGGCCCCTAATAAACAGGTGGCAAACTACGACGCCATTCACAAGGCGATCCTGGCCGGCCTGCTGGGTCATGTCGCGGTGAAAGTCGAGAACCGTGAGTACCTGGCGACCCGAAATCGCAAGGTACTGATTTTCCCGGGCTCGAAAGTGGCAAAGGCCGGTCCCAAGTGGATTGTGGCGGCTGAGATTGTCGAAACCAGCAAGGTCTTTGCTCGTATGGTGGCGGCCATTCAGCCGGAGTGGGTGGAGCCATTGGCCAGTCATGTGGTGAAGCATCATTTCTTTGAGCCGCACTGGGAGCAAAAGCGGGCCCAGGTGATGGGCTACGAGAACGTGACCTTGTATGGACTGGATGTTGTGTCCAAACGGCGTATTCCCTATGCCAAGGTTGATCCGCAGGAGTGCCGGAACCTGTTTATCCGGCGCGCCCTGGTGGAAGGCGACTTCCACTCGAAAGCCCCTTTTATCGCCCGCAACCGGGACATGCTGGACACCGTCGAGAACCTGGAAAAGAAAACCCGCCGCCGGGATCTGCTGGTGGATGACGAAGTGTTGGTTGCCTTTTATGACCAACGCCTGCCCAAAGAGATTGTCAGCGGGCAACACTTTGAGACTTGGTGGAAAGGCCTGTCAGCCGAGGCGTTGCAGGCGCTGGAGCTGACCGAAGCGGATGTGTTGCAGCGCCCGCTGGACCAGGGGGCGGCTGCGCAATACCCGGATTTTCTGGAGTGGGAGGGTGTGAAGTACCCCCTCAGCTACGAGTTCGAGCCCACCAGTGAGCGCGACGGCGTCACCCTGAATGTGCCGTTGATGGCGCTTAAACAGATACCAGCCCGCAGGTTGGAATGGCTGGTGCCTGGGTTGCTCCGGGAAAAGTGCATTGCGTTGGTCAAAGGCCTGCCGAAATCCCTACGCCGGAACTTTGTGCCGGTACCGACCTTTATCGATGCTGCCCTTGAGAACCTGCAGCCAAGTAACGAGCCTCTGGCACTGAAGCTGGGGGAGCAATTACGCCGGATGACCGGCGTTCAGATTGATCCGGAAGCCTGGCCTCAAGATGAGTTGCCCAGACATCTGCGGATGAATCTGCGGGTAACCGGCGATAAAGGCAAAGTCGTTGCCGAAAGCCGGGATACCAACGATCTTCAGGGAACGCTGCAGGGCCGGGCAGAAGAGGCACTGGCCTCCGTCACCAGGAATGACGACAGTCAGCAGGCGGCTGGCGAGTATACGGATTGGCAGTTTGGTGACTTGCCGGAGCAGGTACAGACCGAGAAAGGCGGCATGCAAGTCACGGTATATCCGGCCCTGGAAGATCTCGGCAAGCAGGTGCGGACCATCCGCTGCCTGGATCGCCTGACCGCGGAAAACAGTCTGCGCCGCGGCATTGCCCGGCTGATCATCAACCGGTTCGGCAACACGCTGACGGACCTTGAGCGCAAGCTGCCAAAATTCAAGCAGTCCGCGTTGATGTTTGCGCCAGTCGGGCAGGCCAGGGTGCTACTGGACGACCTGTTGTTATCGGCGGTGATGCAGCATTTCCTTTCCGGTCGTTTGCCCAGAGACGCTGACCAGTTTGTGGCCGTGTACGATCACCATCGTGGCGACTTTATTTCAGCGCTTGAGCAGGCCGATGAGCGCCTGTTTCAGGCCATGACCGGCTATCAAAAAGTGGCCAAACAGCTCAAAGGCAAGATCAATCTTGCCCAGGCCAACAGTATGGCCGACCTGAAGTTTCAGCTTCAACATCTTGTCTATCCGGGGTTTTTGGTTGATACGCCATCGCAATGGCTGGAACGTTTTGGGGTCTATTTTGAAGCAGCACTGATCAGGCTTGAAAAAATGCCCCGAGAGATGGGCCGGGAACGAGAATTCCTGCACACCATTGATGCTCTCTGGGCCCGTTATGCGACCAAGCAGGCGCAGCAAACGCGCCAGGGTGTTCGCGACCCTGAGCTGGAGCTATACCGCTGGATGCTGGAGGAGTACCGGGTGTCATTTTTTGCCCAGCAATTGGGCACGAGCATGACGGTATCGATTAAACGCCTGGACAAACAGTGGCAGAGCACCCGGGTGTAACGGGCCAGCCTGGCCTGGTGTAGCCACAACGTGATGCACCAGGCTGGTGCCACTGGACTTTCGTCAGGCGGGCAATTCCCGCTGTGTGTGTTAGTATTTCTGACAACATCGTGTCTTATTACAACCATGACGTGGGGTAATTGTGATTAAAGCCGTCATCAGCGGAACCGGCCTGTATACGCCGCCCGCCATCATTGAAAACGATCAACTGGTTGAAGCGTTCAATCAGTACGTTGAGCTGCACAACAACGAACACGCGGAAGAGATAGCCCGCGGTGAGTTGACAGCTCTGCAACCCTCGTCTTCGGCTTTCATCGAGAAAGCCTCAGGAATCAAGCGCCGGCATGTGATTGACCGGGACGGGATTCTGGATCCGACGCGGATGGCGCCTTATATTCCCGAGCGCGACAACGAAGCCCCGTCGGTGCAGTGCGACATGGCTGTGGTGGCCTGCAAGGAAGCGCTGGCGCAGGCGGGTAAGACCGCCGCGGATGTGGATGCGGTCATTGTTGCGTGTTCCAACCTGCAGCGGGCCTATCCGGCAGTTTCCATTGAAGTGCAGGAGGCCATGGGCATTGACGGCTTCGCCTACGACATGAACGTGGCCTGCAGTTCGGCCACCTTTGGTCTGCAGGCCGCGGTCAACTCAGTCGAGAATGGCGCTGCCAGAGCGGTGCTGGTGGTCAGCCCGGAGATTTGCTCCGGCCATCTGAATTTCCGTGACCGGGACAGCCACTTTATTTTTGGTGATGCCTGCACGGCGATTCTGGTCGAGCGCGAGCAAGATACCAAGCCAGGCCAAGGCTTTGAGATTCTGGGCACTCGTCTGAAAACCAAGTTCTCCAACAATATCCGGAACAACTTCGGCTTTCTGAATCGGGCAGATGAAGCGGGGATTGGTGCGCCAGACAAGCTGTTCATTCAGCAGGGGCGCAAAGTCTTCAAAGAGGTATCACCGCTGGTCGCTGAGACTATTCAGAGTCATCTCGAATCGCTCGGGCTGGCGCCGGACAACCTCACCAGGATGTGGTTGCACCAGGCCAACCTGAACATGAACCAACTGATAGCTCGCAAGGTTCTGGGCCGGGATGCAACGGTCGAGGAAGCGCCAGTGATTCTCGATGAGTATGCCAACACCAGTTCTGCCGGCTCCATCATTGCGTTTCATATGCACAAAGATGATCTGAAAACCGGCGACCTGGGCGTGATCTGCTCATTTGGTGCCGGCTATTCCATCGGCAGTGTGATTGTACGCCACCGTTGAGTCCGCTCAGCTTGCTGCCAGCACCCTCAGGGTGTCTGGCAGTGAGGTAGACTTCCGGGTTGCCCGGTTCATCCAGACGATCTTCGCGTAACCTTCCGCATACACCGCCCCGGTTTCTGAATCCTTGAGCAAGTGGTAAGTTTCCAGACTGGTATTTCCTGCTTTGTCCGCGTATGTTTCAACCACAACATTGGCGGGGTGGGTTAGTTCTTTCAGGAAAGTGGCACTGGTCTTTATAATGACGGGGCCGGTCGGTTCGTCGGTGCCGCCAAGTTCTAGCGATGCGAGCCAGATAATCCGCGCCTCTTCAAAGAAACGAAAGTAAACCGTGTTATTGGCGTGGCCGTAGGCGTCCATATCGCCCCATCGCAGGGCCATTGTCAGAGAATTGACGAGATTACCCGGTACTGACATCTGATTTCCTCCGGAAGACGGTTATAAAAATAACAAAGCGCCGGTATTGTCGACGAACTGAAACAGGTTAAACAACCCAAGAGCGCAAAATGAAAAACCTATTATCCCGGCGCCGGTCCATGCTGGCCACATCATTTTTGCTGGTGCTGACGTTCGCTGGCGCGCAGGTTCATGCGCAGACCGTGCAAGAGCCAAGTCCGGATAGCTCAACGCCGGTGAATACCAGCGATCCCTATGAGAGCTGGAACCGTAGAGTATTCTCTTTCAATGACGCTATCGACCGTTGGTTTCTGCGCCCGGTAGCGCAAGCTTATCGCACGGTCACGCCGGATATTGTCGACCGCGGTGTCACCAATTTCTTTAATAATCTGACCGAAATCCGTAACTTCAGCAACAGTTTGCTGCAGTTGAAAGGCGAGTCGGCCGTGGTGGCTGCCGGTCGCTTCACCTATAACACGGTGTTCGGGCTTGGCGGCATCTTTGATGTCGCAACCGCCTTTGAGCTGCCCGAACGCCCGGAAGATTTTGGTCAGACCCTCGGGTATTGGGGGCTCGGCTCTGGTCCCTACCTGATGTTGCCTTTACTGGGCCCGGCAACGCCCCGTTACGTTACCGGCATGGCCACCGACGGTTTCTTGCTGCCGTCTGCCTGGGACGAAGTCGACAGCCCGGAAACCTATTATCTGCGCGGTCTCCAGCTTGTCGACAGGCGAGCGGACTTTATTCCCGCAGAGCAGTTTATTTCTGGCGACCGGTATACGTTTGTGCGTAATGCGTTCCTTCAGCGCCGTGAATTTCTGATTAACGATGGTAAGATCATGAAAGATCCATTCGCTGATGACGACGATTTCATGCTCGACGATTTCTGAGCAGTCACGCCGGGAGGCCGCAGGTGATCAAGGACCCCAGGATAGCCCGATTCCGCAAGTTGCTGGCGGAAGCTCCCAATTACGAACAGTGGAAAGCGGCTGCTCTGGAGCTCGATTTTCTGGAGGGCAATGCCGAATGGAAAGAGGATTTTGCTTCCGATCTCTACCATTATGAGCTGATCTATGATCGGCTCAGTAATCTCAAGCAATACCGACAGCAGAACGATGTTGAGCGCCTCAAGCGGGCGCTCAGAGAGGGCTTGCATCATGATCTGGGCAATATGGGCAGCCCGGCGTTGTACACTCGCTCCCGCGTGGGCACCAAGCACCTGATTGAGGAATATATTACCCAGGTCTGCGAGTCTCTTGATTACTTGTGTGACCATCCGGTGCCCGGGTTCCCGGTACATGACAAGTTCCAGTTTTTCCGCGATACCCTCACCAGTTTTGGCCGCCCGTCGCTGCTGCTCAGCGGTGGAGCCAGTTTGGGCATGTTCCATTTTGGCGTGATCAAGGCGCTCTGGGAGAAGGGCCTGTTGCCCCAGGTGATCGCCGGTTCCAGTATCGGTGCCGTTATTGCCGGGATACTTGGGGTGCATACCGATGCCGAGGTGCCGGAAATGCTGGTGCCCGAGAATCATAACCTGAAGGCGTGGAAGTGGCGGGGCCTATTGAGCGCAATGCGCGGTGACGGGTTGATGGACCAGGAAACTCTGAAGAATTGTCTCCGCGCCAACATCGGTGACGATACTTTTGAAGAGGCTTATCAGCGTACCGGTCGTAGTATTAATATCAGCGTATCGCCGATACAGGCGCACCAGAAAGCACGGCTGCTGTGTGGTTACACATCTCCCTATATTCAGGTGTGGAGCGCCGCGCTGGCCAGTGCTGCGGTACCCGGTATTTTCCCGCCGGTGACGCTGATGAAAAAGGATCTTTACGGCAACTCGTTACCCTATATGCCCCGCCTGAAGTTTGTGGATGGCTCGGTGGTCAGCGACCTGCCGATTGAACGACTGATGCATCTTTATGATGTGAATTTCACCATTGTCAGTCAGACCAACCCCCATGTGGTACCCTTCCTGAATCAACGTGGGCAAGACGAGAAGCTGTCACTGGCAAACCTTCCCCTGCATCTGATGAAAGCGGAAATGCAGTTCCACGGTCAGGGCGTGTTTGATTATCTGAGAAAGCGGGTTCGACCGGAGCTGTTACGGCAGGTCGCCGGGCAGATGCACACGATCATGGCCCAGCGCTATTCCGGTGATGTGACCATCGCTCCTACCTATTCATTCCGCGACTTCCGTCGTATGCTGTCGAACCCCAGCCCGGAATACGTGCGGGAAATGATTCTGGCGGGTGAACGGGCAACCTGGTCAAAAATCTCGATGATTCGCTCTCACGCAAGGATCTCGAAAACCCTTGAGCGTTGCGTTCGTCGCCTGAAACAACAGAATCGCAAGGCCGCTGAGTTACGACTGGTCAGCGGTGCGGACAAGGCTACACCCTGATCCTGAGGAACCATGTACTACGATTTTTTCGGCTTTAGGGAACCGCCATTTTCCATTGCACCGGACCCCCGCTACCTGTACCTGAGTGACCGCCACAAAGAAGCCTTGGCGCACCTGATGTATGGCGTGCAGGGGCAGGGTGGCTTTATTGTTATCACCGGCGAGGTCGGCACCGGCAAAACTACCGTGTGCCGGTGTTTTATCGAGAATGCGCCCGAGCATGTCGATATTGCCCTGATTCTGAACCCGCGCTTGTCTGCCCGCGAGCTGCTGTCGTCTATTTGCGACGAGCTGGAAATCGCCCATGCGCCAGAGGCGACCATCAAGCAACTGGTAGATGGTATCAATCAAGATCTGCTCAAGGCCCATGGCGCGGGCCGTCATAAAGTCCTGATTATCGACGAGGCCCAGAACCTCTCTGCAGAGGTTCTGGAGCAATTGCGGTTGCTGACCAACCTGGAAACCGCTGAGAAGAAACTGCTACAGATCGTACTGCTGGGCCAACCTGAGCTGCAGGATATGCTGGCGTTGCCCGAGTTACGCCAGTTGAACCAGCGCGTGACGGCTCGTTACCACCTGGATGCCATCGACGATTCAGACTTGCCGGCCTACCTCCGTTACCGGTTGAGCGTGGCCGGCTTGCGCGGTGATATTTTTACCCCTGGCGCGATTCGCAAGTTGTACAAGGCAAGCCATGGCATTCCGCGCCTGATCAATCTGATCAGCGATCGTGCCTTGCTGGGCGCCTACGCTGAGGGCGAACACCAGATAACCTCTGCGCACATACGCCAGGCTGCCCGGGAGGTTCACGGTAATCGACGCCCGGCGAAAGCCGGCGGAGGGCGTAATGCTTCCCGTGCCGGCCATATCGCGCTGCTGGCGGTATCGGTTCTGATCGCCGTTACCGGAGCTCTCTGGTTGTTCTATATGCCCACCAACGATCCGTTGTTGGCGGATGAAGGTGATTGGCCTGTGGTGTCTGGTGTGATCGAACGGGTGGCTGGTGCCCATGATGAAGATCCGGCTGAGCCTGAGCTGCCGGCGACTTCACCTGATGACACTGGCACCGAACCTGAAGCTCCGTCCTTTGATTTCCAGCAGCACGTAATGGCTTTGCCTGATGCCTTCGGAGAGCTGTTCGATATCTGGGGCGAAGTTTATAACCCGAGTCAGTTCCCTGTGGCTTGTGAATTTGCCAGAACGGCTGGGCTCGGGTGCCTGGCGCGACAAGGCAGTCGCCGAAGTCTGGAATTTGTGAACCGTCCGGCGATCTTGCAGCTCCGTAACCCACAAGGCGACACCGGCTATGTGGTCATACGTTCGCTGAGTGATGACAAGGTGGTGATCGAGTTGTCCGGAGAAACCCGCGAAATGCCGTTCGGACAGTTAGAGCCGTATTGGTTCGGTGAGTTTCGGGTACTCTGGCGCACTCCCGAATACACAACGGGCGATGGTTTTTTTGCCGGGTCCTCTGGCGAGCAGCTATGGATGGATGCACGCATGATGCAGCTGGCTGACCGGATGGCGGAATCCGCGGCAGAGAGTGCCCGGGTAAAGCGGCTGACGACTACAGAGCAGGTGCGCTGGTATCAGGAAGTCCGCGGCCTGACCGTCGATGGCATTGCCGGGCCCATGACCATCATTCAGATCAATAACGACCTGGGTACCGATGTTCCCCGGCTGGTAGCGGCCCGCGAGGCCAGTAACGGGTAAGTTATGTCCTATATTCTTGATGCTTTGAGAAGATCAGAAACTGAGCGCCGGCAGGGAAAGGCGCCAGATCTCGGCCAACAGGTTCAGATGGTTTGGCGCCCCAAGAAAAAGCCGGTGTTGCCAGTGGTATGGCTGGTTATCGCTTTGTTGGTGAACGCCGGTGTGATGGCCTATTTGTTCTGGCCTGTGTCATTCAGTGAACCCCCGGTGCCAGAGCTTGCGCCGGGTGCCGTGTCTGAGCCGGTCGTCAGTCCACCGCCGGTAGTGGTGATAGAAGAGCCGACGCCGACAATTGATGATGAGTCGTTTGATCAGCCGTTGGCGGCGACGGGCAATGAAGCTCCTCTGGTGATCGTGCCGGATCAGTCGGTGCGGGAAACCCTGTTGACGCCAGCCGATTCTCAGGGCAGGGTGCCACACCTTGTGGAGTTACCGCTTTCGTTTCAAAAGAGTGTTCCCGATTTGACCTTCAACAGCCATATCTACTCGTCTGATCCTACGGCCAGCCGCGTCATGATCAATAATCACTATCTTCGCCCGGGTGATGCTTTCGGCGACCTGACCGTTGAGCGCGTCACCGACGACGGCGTGATAATGAGCCGCGGCAGTCAGCGCTTCCGGGTCGGAACGGTGCGTGACTGGGTGAGCCCACGATAATGGCGCTGACAGACGAGGTTAAACAGCAGATTCAGCAAGGCTATCGTGATGTGCTGGCGGGTAAAGACATTCGGGCCCGCTATGGTCAGCGCCTGATGATTGCGGAAATTGCCCGCTACATGGCGGACATTACCGACAATGACGGTCAGCGTACCTCGCCGCCGGCCACGTGCGTGGTGGAAGCGGGTACCGGTACCGGTAAAACGCTGGCTTACCTGATTGCGGCGATTCCGGTAGCGAAAGCGCTAGGCAAAACCCTGGTCATTTCGACCGCGACCGTGGCGCTGCAGGATCAGATTGTCCTCAAAGACCTGCCCGATCTGCGCAAACACAGCAAGTTGGACTTCAGCTGGACGCTGGCCAAAGGCCGCGGTCGATACCTGTGTATGTCGCGCCTGGAATCCAAATTGCATGACGAAGGTCACGGCGACAACGAAAGCATGTCGCTGTTCTTGCTCGATCAACCCGTGGATGACGAAGCTGCCAGCCGGGTGACGTTCGAGAAAATGCTGGCCACCTATGGCTCCCGGGAGTGGGATGGTGATCGTGATCACTGGCCAGAGCAGATTCCTGATGATATCTGGCGCCAGGTCACCACCGATCACCGTCAGTGCACCAATCGCCACTGCGCCTACTTTGACAGCTGCGCGTTCTTTGATGCCCGCAAGGATCTGGACGAGGCCGATGTGGTGGTGGCAAATCACGATCTGGTGCTGGCCGACCTGGCGTTGGGGGGCGGGGCGATTCTGCCCGAGCCGGAAAACGCATTGTTCATCTTTGATGAAGCCCACCACTTACCGGAGAAAGCACTTAATCATTTCGCCGCTTCTGTGCCATTGAATTCTACCCGTCAATGGCTGAAACAGCTGTCTCAGGCACTGGTAAAGATGCAGCCCTGGTTACCGGGTGGTTCCCAGGCAGTAAAAGCGGTCGAAAAAATCAGTACCTCTGGCCGGGATCTGGATATTGCACTGGGCAGAGTGTACGAAGAAGTCGAGCAAAACACTGGCTGGGACTTCAATGAGGAACGCCGCAGCGCCCAGTGGCGTTACCCGGATGGCGAGTTACCCGATGCGCTGGCGGAACTGGCGGCGGAAACGCGCATTGTGACCGCCGGTTTGGTCAGGCACCTGGGTACGCTGGCGGACGAACTGCAAAGTGCCTTTGACGAACGCAAAGACCCCGAGCTGGACCGCGATACAGCAGACGCCTGGTACCCGGTAATTGGTTCTTTCCACAGTCGTGCAGAGGAGCAGTTACGGCTCTGGGCAGCCTGGTGTGAACCGTCGGCGGCGACCCCTGCCGATACCGAGAAAAAAGCCGCGCCGGCGGTCCGCAAAGGCCCGCCTCCGGCGCGCTGGGCCGTGCGTCAGCGTTGGGATCATGCCGAAGACATTGCCTTGTTCAGCTCGCCGGTACTGGCCGACAACCTTTTGTATTCCCGGCTCTGGTCTCGCGCCTATGGCGCGGTGCTGACCAGTGCCACGCTGACGGCGTTAGGGCGTTTTGATCGGTTGCGCTCCCGGGCCGGACTGCCGGAGGCCAGCCGCTATCTGGTGGTGCCCAGTTCTTTCCGTTACGCCGAAATGGCCACGGTGGAAGTGCCCGCGATGCCGGCCTTGCCCACTGATGATGGCTTTGGTGAGGCGCTGATCAAACGCTTGCCGGACTTGTGGGCCGGTGAGAAGGCCACCCTGGTGCTGTTCACCTCCCGCCGCCAGATGCAGCTGGTCAGGGATGCCTTGGCGCCGGATTATCCGGAGCTGATCCTGACCCAGGACGACATGGCCAAAAACGAAGTGTTGCGCCAGCACTGTAGCCGCGTTGACGCAGGCAAGCCCAGCGTATTGTTCGGCGTAGCCAGCTTTGCCGAGGGCATCGATCTGCCCGGCAAATATCTTCATCACGTGGTGATCACCCGCCTGCCGTTCTCGGTGCCGGACGATCCCATCGAAGCCAGTCTGGCCGAGTGGGTCACCCAGCGCGGCGGCAACCCGTTTATGGAAATCACCGTGCCCGATGCCTCGATCAAGTTGGTGCAGGCCGTGGGCCGTTTGTTGCGCACCGAGCAGGATACCGGGCGGGTAACCATTCTTGATCGCCGCATTGTGGCCCGTCGTTACGGTCAGTTGCTGCTGGATGCGCTGCCACCGTTTCGCCGAATTATTGAATACTGACCGGATTGTTTTCAGGCCATAAAAAAAGAGCCAGCCCCGGAGGGTTGGCTCTTGTCGAAGGGGTTCTGAACGAACCCGGGCGTCGAAACAACGCGGAACAAGAAGTCTGAAGGCCTGAAGTTCAGAATTCCCGGTAAGGGGTTAACCTCACCATGGTTAAATCATAGGGCTTAAGGGGGCGTAAGCGGATCGTCCAAAGGGCGTAGTGGTAAGGCTTAATTGAGGCGAAGTGTGCGGCGCATCACAGTTTCGGTCAGTCTTCCAGCAACCCGAGTTCTCTGGCCTTGGCCAGCGCTTCTGTGCGGCGACTGGCGCCAAGCTTGCCATAGAGGTTCCGGATATGAGCCTTTACGGTGGCAGGGGCCACGTTGATGTTGGCGGCAATGTCCTTGTTGGCGAGCCCCTGGTTGATTAGCCCCAGTACTTCCTGCTCCCTCTGGCTGAGAGGCTCTGCGAGGACCCCGCCGGCGGCGTTAGCTGACGAGTTTAACTGCAGGGGCCGCGGCTGTGCCGATTTGCGGATCTGCTGATCTTTCAGCATGGACAGCAGTTCCCGGTTCCAGCGACCCGGCGTTCGTAATCTTGGGCAATCCAGCAGCAACTGCCGCAAAGTCGGGCTTTCTTCAGAAAACAACCTCAAAAATCCCGAGTTTTCGGCTCGATCCAGGGCAGCTTCAAGCTTGTCACTGGCTTCTTCGGCCCGGTGTTCCTGGGCCAGGGCATCCGCGTAAACCAGAAGGATTTCCACAAGATGGCGGTTATGGGCATTGCGTTCGGCCACGGGAATCAGGGCTGAAAGGGTTTCCTGGGCCTGTTGAAGATCGCCCTGAGCAACCTGGACCCGCGCCAGAGCAATCTGATTCTGCTCCCGGTTCAAGGGATTGGTTGCCGGTGTCTTCAGCGTCGCTTGCAGGCTGCTCATGGCCTTTTCCGGGTGGCCGGCGGCCAGATAGCAGCGGGCCAGCAGAGCCGACGCGGCGGGTGGTTCAAACAGAATGTGTTCGCGGCGCTTGTTGCCTATGACGACGGCGTCTTCGAGTAACTCGATGGCTAGCTCGATCTGACCTTCGCTGAACGCCAGGTGGCCCCGAACGTACTGGATGACCACGTGCTGACCCGGCTCGGTGCCTTTTTCGACATGCTCAAGTAGAGGCGACAGATAGCTGGCCGCCAGCTCCGGTTCATTGCGCTCACGGTAGATTTCCGTCAGGGCACTGTTTTGCCAGCAGGAAATCAGCCGGGGCTGGGCCGGGTCGGCGTAGTGTTCATCTACCCAGTTGCGCACACGGCTGGTGGTGGTCAGGGCCAGGTCGGTATCGCCGCGGTGGTATTGGATCCACGCCAACAGCCCGCCAGATGACAGCACCGTGCTGGCTTTGCGCTCAATCTGACCGTAATGCACGGCCGATGCCAGAGCCTCTTCGGCGTCGTTCAGTTCGCCCTGGCCAAAGTAATCCAGGCCAAGGCCGTAGTAGGTCACGGATTTGAGCGGAATCTGGATCTGATCGATGTCTTTGAGCACCTGGCGGGTGAGGTCAGAGGCATTTTTCTCGTCATTACGGCTGCGGGCCAGATACGAGCGCACTAATGAAATTTCGCTGTGAATCGCCAGCGCGCCTTCCGCATCCGGATGCGAATCGGCGACGCGCCGGTCCAGCAGGTCTTCGACTTCGGTCAGCAACGGCTCCAGCCCCTCGACCCGATTCGCAAAAAACAGACTCCAGATTCGCAGCATCTGCAACTGCGGGCTATCGATCAGCTGGCTGTAAGGGATGGCGTCAAGCCACTGCAGGACAGGCAGATGATAGCCACCATGGATCAGGTTGTTGCCATGCTCGGCCAGCACCCGGGCCAGGCGTTCGGTATCTTTTCGGCTGACGATCTGGGCGATCGCATCCTGCACATGACCATGGTCCAGTAACCAGTCAATGGTCAGGGCTTGCAGTTTCGATGCCCGGCCCGGATCGATCTGCTGAAGTCGTTGCAACAAGGCTTCCCGGAACAGGTCGTGATAACGAAACCATTCGTTATGGTTATCCAGCGGGATCAGGAACAGGTTCTGTGTGAGCAAACGGTGCAGCATGGCCTGGCTGTCGTCGCGATCCCGCAGGGCGTTGCACAATGAGCTGCAAAGACGAGGACAACAGGCGGTATCCAGCAAAAAACCGGTGACATCATCCGGGAGCTGTTGGAGTACTTCCGTCAGCACGTAATCACTGATCAGCTTGCCATCCGGGGCCACGATCCGGGCGTGTTGCGATTGACCCGGCAGCAGGGCGGCGGCTCTCCCCGACAGGGCCGAAAGCTGCATGGCCGCAACCCAACCTTCGGTGCGGCGGCAGATGGTGCGGATTTCCTGCTCCGACAGCGTCATCGCCATGGTGTCCTGGAAAAACGCGCGGCATTCGTCTTCGGAGAACGCCATCAATCCTGGATGAACATCCTGCACCTGGCGCCTGACCCGCCACCTGGCCAGTGGCAGAGGGGGTTCTGTGCGCGACGCAAGGGTAATCAGAATGCCCGGCGGCAGATAATCGGTGAACCAGGCCAGTTGCCGGTGAATGGCGTCTGTGCCAATCACGTGGTAGTCGTCCAGCACCAGGTGCCAGGGGTTGCGATCCTCACTGAGGGCATTGATCAGGCCAGTGATGGCTGCTGTCAGGTCGCCATCCTGTTGCCGTGCCAGGTGTTTCTCAGTGTTTTCAAGCCCCATCAGTCCCGCGTGTTTGAAGGCGCCGATAAGGTACTGCCAGAACTGCCCGGGCTGGTCATCAAATTCATCCAGTGACAGCCAGGCGGTGCTTGTGCTGTTGCGGGTACACCATTGGCTGACCAGGGTGGTTTTGCCAAATCCGGCAGGTGCCACAATAAGATTCAAGCGCTTGCCTTGCCCGGGTTCCAGCAGGGCATCCAGGCGGTGTCTGCGCACGGCTCGCGGATCCGGTGTTGGCCTGAGAAATTTCGTGGTAAGCAGCATGGTTTCCTGAGTTCAGGGCAGTGTTTGTACTGGATTGTGTGCTTTGTCACACGCAAGTCAAGGGCTGCACTGACGCAAGGCGTTGGCAAAGCAGCGAAACCCGGGATTTGGTCTACACTGAATACAGATTGAATTGTATATCCAAAAAGAATGAAAAAAACCTTTCTTATGCGTACTATCTGGTAAAAGACTTATCCAGGGAGCGACAGTCTCAATGAAATTACAACAGCTGCGTTATATCTGGGAAGTGGCACATCACGATCTTAATGTGTCTGCCACTGCTCAGGCGCTTTTCACTTCTCAGCCGGGGATTTCCAAGCAGATTCGCTTGCTGGAAGATGAACTGGGCCTGGAAGTTTTTGCCAGAAGCGGTAAGCACCTCACCCGTATTACCCCGGGTGGTGAGATTATTATTCGCGAGGCCGGCGAGATTCTGCGCCGGGTCGAGGGTATCAAGAAGATTGCCCAAGAATTCAGTAATCAGCGCAGAGGCGACCTGAGCATTGCGACCACTCATACCCAGGCTCGTTACGCACTGCCTCCGGTGATCGGTGGTTTTATCGAAGAGTATCCGGATGTCTCCCTGCATATGCATCAGGGAACGCCGATGCAGATTTCCGAAATGGCAGCCAATGGCGCGGTGGATTTTGCCATCGCCACCGAGGGCATGGATCTGTTCAATGACCTGATCATGATGCCGTGCTACAAGTGGAACCGATGCGTAATCGTACCCAGGGATCATCCGTTGGCTAAGGGCCAGGAATTGACGCTCGAAGAGCTGGCCGAGTATTCGCTGGTTACCTATGTGTTCGGCTTTACCGGCCGATCAAAACTGGACGAAGCCTTCCAGTCCCGTGGGTTGACGCCGAAGGTGGTGTTTACCGCAGCCGATGCTGACGTGATTAAAACTTACGTGCGACTGGGCCTCGGCGTCGGGATTATCGCCAGTATGGCGTTTGATCCGAAGGTGGATACCGATCTGGTCGCCCTGGATGCCAGCAAGCTGTTCCGGGCCTCGATTACCCGCCTCGGCTTCCGGAAGGGCACTTTCCTGCGCGGCTACATGTATGACTTCATGCAGAGATTTGCACCGCATCTGACCAAGGAGATGGTCGACCGAGTGGTGGCTCATCAGGGCAGCCGCACGGAAATCCAGGATCTGTTCAAGGATATCGAACTGCCGACGTATTGAGCGCCTAGCCATAAGAAAGCCCGCCGTCAGTGCTGACGAGCGGGCTTTTTTGTGGCGAAGGACGCGCTGAACAGGGTCAGTCGGATTTGCCAATCAAATTGCCGGCGTGCAAACCGCACTCTTTATGGGTGGCTTCTTCCCACCACCAGCGGCCTTCACGCTCGTGCTGACCCGGCAAGACGGGGCGCGTGCAGGGTTGGCAACCAATGCTGATAAACCCCCTCTCATGCAGCGTGTTGTAGGGGGCTTCTGACATGCGGATATAGTCCCAGACCTCTTTCGAGCTCCAGTTCGCCAGCGGATTGAATTTCACCAGGGTGTTGCCGTCGCTGGAGAAAGCGTCGTCGACCTGGACCACCGGCACGTCATTGCGAGTGCCCGGGCTCTGGTCCCTGCGCTGGCCGGTGATCCAGGCGTCGACCGTGGCAAGTTTGCGTCGCAATGGCTGCACCTTACGAATGCCGCAGCACTCGGAGTGACCATCCTCGAAGAAGCTGAACAGGCCTTTACGGTTGACCAGGTTCTGCACCTTGGTTGCGTCCGGGAACAGCACTTCAATGTCGATGCCGTAGTGTTTACGTACCCGCTCAATGAATTCGTAGGTTTCCGGGTGTAGCCGACCGGTATCCAGAGTGAAGACCTTGAGGTTATCGGTCAGCTTGTGGGCCATTTCAATCAGCACCACGTCTTCGGCGCCGCTGAACGAGATGGCGATATTGTCGAAGCGAGCCAGGGCCGCTTTCAGAATGGCCCGGGGGCTTTGGCCGTCCAGCTCAGCGCGTAGGGATTCGAGATCAGTCATATGGCTCCGGAGTTGTTTTCCTCTGATCGCGCAAGGCTACCACCAAACCCCTGATAGCTTGAAGGAATGAGCGTCTATATCTATATGCCCCGGGAAATCACGATGCATTCCGGCCGACTTTTTCATATCATAGCCCTCAGACCATTCGGGCGGCGATGCTGCCCGGCCACTTTTCATTTGTTCAGGAGACCGTTGTGGAACTCGCATGTCTTGACCTTGAGGGCGTACTGATCCCGGAAATCTGGATCGCATTTGCAGAAAAAACCGGTATTGAAGAGCTCAAGGCAACCACCCGGGATATTCCTGACTACGACGTGTTGATGAGGCAGCGTCTGCGCATTCTGGATGAGCACGGCTACGGTCTGCCGGAGATTCAGGAAGTGATCGGCACACTGGACCCGCTGCCCGGTGCCCGTGAATTTCTGGACTGGCTGCGCGAGCGTTTCCAGGTGGTGATCTTGTCTGACACCTTCTACGAATTCGCCATGCCGCTGATGAAGAAGCTGGGCTACCCGGCACTGCTGTGTCACAAGCTGGAAGTCGCCGATAATGGCCAGATCACCAACTACCTGCTGCGCCAGCGCGACCCCAAGCGCCAGTCGGTGCGTGCCTTCCAGCTGCTGAACTACCGGGTGATCGCCGCCGGTGATTCCTACAACGACACCACCATGCTGGGCCAGGCGGAAGCAGGCATTCTGTTCCACGCGCCGCAGAACGTTATTGATGAGTTCCCGCAGTTCCCCGCGGTTCATGAGTTTGAAGATCTGAAGCAGCAGTTCCTGCAAGCCAGCGCGGTTCATAGCGCCTGATGGCTTAACGTTCCGGCCGGTGCTGCCCATCGTTGGCAGCACCGGTCAGATCTTAAAGTCTTCCAGAAACCGCATCAGCGGTTGCACCTTGGCCAGGGTTTCCTGGTACTCCGCCTCCGGATCGGAATCCGCTACGATTCCACCGCCCCCCCAGCATCGTATGGCTCCGTCGGCCTCGCACAGCAAAGTGCGAATGGCAATGCTGCTGTCCAACCGGCCGTCCAGCCCGTAATAGAACACCGACCCGCAGTAAGGCCCGCGCCAATGAGGCTCCAGCTGGCGAATGATTTCCATGGCCCGGATTTTCGGTGCCCCGGTGATGGAGCCGCCTGGAAAAGCATCGAATAGCGCTTGTACCGGGCTGACACCCGGTTTCAGGGTGGCTCGGATGTGGCTCACCAGATGATGCACGTTGCGGTAGGACTCCAGCGCAAACAGCTTGTCGACTTTGACAGAGCCCGGTGTGGCGTTGACGCTGAGATCGTTGCGCAGTAAATCCACAATCATCAGATTCTCGGCCCGGTCCTTCTCGGAGGCCAGCAGCTCCTGAGCCAATGCGTCATCCTGTTGCGGCGTCTTACCTCTGGCGCGGGTGCCCTTGATGGGACTGGTTTCGATCACATGATCCTGGATCGCTAAAAAGCGTTCAGGGGATACCGATACCAACGCGGTGCCCTGGTGGCGGATAAACGCGGCGTACGGGGTTGGGTTGGCGTGGCTGAGCGCGGAAAAGGCGGCCCAGGGATCGCCCTGAAAGCGCCCTTCAAAGGATTGGGACAGGTTGGCCTGATAGCAATCGCCGGCCTGAATGTATTCGCGTACCCGTCCCACACGCTCTCGAAAGGCGTCCGGGTTTTGTGTGGGTTGAAAATCCTGGGTGATGGCCCAGCCGCTGCCTGCTGGCTGTTTCGCATCCGGGGACTGCAGCCAGTCGGTGAGTTGAACCTGTTGCGCTGCAGGTAATTGCGGGTGAACCCAGAGGTAGTGTTGTCCGTCCTCAAGATCCTCGCTGGCGACCCACAGGTACAGCCCGGCAAAAAACAGCGGGAAGCGTTGTTCTGACATCAGCGGGTTCAGCCGCGGCTCCCGTGCATAGCCGAACTCATAAGCAATGTTGCCGAGCCAGCCGCCAATCAAAGGGCAGGGCGATGGCTCGGTGTGGGTAGGCTCCAACCGGTAGGGATCCGCCAGTATTTCCATTTTCCGGGCCAGCGCGACGGTATCGACAAAGGTTTCCGGAGCGCTCTCCACAATAATCTGCTCAACCGCCTGGCAGCTGAAACCCCTGGCAGCGCCGCGGCCACCGGTGGCGGCCTGACTGCCGAGATACACGAAGTCCGATTGAGCCGAGGCATGCTGGCACAGTTGCTTGTATTGATCTCGGGTGATGGGCTGGCAGAGGGGAAAGGCCAAGCTAACTCCGTTAAAAATTGGAAGAATGATACGCGATGCACAAAACGGCCGTTGTCCGATCGGGACGGCCGCTGATCTAATAGTACGATCAGGTAAACAGGCTGAATGGTATTTTACCGATTTTTTTAGCCTGTGGACTGAAAATCCATAAAACAAGAATGGAAGTTGCTTTATGAGCAGATTCAGAAAACTCGCCCTTGCCACATCCTTTACGGTTATGGCCGTTGGCGCCCCGATGGCACAGGCACAGGAAAGCGCTGGTAAAGAAACGCTCACGGAAGAGGATGTCGCGATGATTATTGTGGGGGCTCAGCAGCAGTTGATTCGCTTGTCAGAGCAGGCGACCGAGGAATACCAGGATACACTGCGGGCAGACAGTCCAAGCATGCCGGCAGCCTGGATGATGATGAAGGATGGAGAAACCGTTAAGCGTCTTAATATTTCCGGACAGGCGGACAATATGCCTGCGGCGGCAAAAATAAAAATGTATCGGGCTGCCATTAAATCCATTGCCCAGCGTGGGCAGATTAACGCTGCGGCCATTCTCTATACTGGCCGGGTGAATGAGCAAAGTAGCGAACAGGTGATGGTTATCGAGCATGAGCACCGGCTTGGCGTTTCTTCTAACAAGGTGATTGGCTATCGCTTGCAGGATGGCAAGGTGTCCTGGGCAGAGCCAGTGACTCAGGAAAAGCCCTTCGAATGGTTTTACGACGGCAGTAAGGAAGATTCCTGAGCGTAATGTGAACTCTCCGATATTTGTTTCTGATTGTACGAAGAACGTAAAAGAGTGTGAATGGAGTCACGGACTCGGACTGTAAAACAATCTTAAATGAGCTCGTGGGGTAAGAGACCCCACGTTAAAAACTCACATAAGAACAAAACGAGTTTCTCAAGGAGAATATAATGAAAGGCCTGAAGAAAATTGCTCTGGCAACTGTCATTGCCGCTGCTCCGTTCGCTTCCCACGCTGGCATGAAAGCCCTTGACGATACCTCAATGGGTAACGTTACCGGACAGGCAGGTGTGACCATCGAACTGGAAACCCAGGTTAGCATCGGTACCTTCACCTACACCGACGAAGGCTCATTCAATGTGAATGACATCGTGCTTGGTGGTTCTGGTGTTGCTGGTGGTCCTGGTACCAACCTGTTGGATGATCTGTACATCGACATCGACGTAGAGGCCGATGGTGATGCGTTCATCTCAGTCCACTCAATCTCTGGTCAGCCGATCGACTGGGGTATGACTGCAAGCTCCATGGAGCTGGTGGCCGCTGATGGCAGCGAAAGCACCACGCTGATCTCTGGCCTGAGTGGTTGGGGTCAACTGGCTCAGCTGGACATCCGTGTTGATACCGCGACCGACGAGCTGCAGCTGGACGTTCTGTTCAGCGTGAATGACATGAACTTCGACGTTGAGTTCCTGGGTGTTGGCATCCGTAACATGGCCATCCACGGCGCTGGTTATATCGGTGATCCGAATCCGGGCAATGCCTTTGCCTACGCTGACGTTCACGTCTACAAAGGCAACGGTCTGGGCGACTCTACCGCAACCGACGTGCTGCGTGTTGACATCAATGACATCAGCATGGACGTGTCCATCGGTGCCATCGAGATCGGCGGTACTTCTATCGGTTCTATCGCCATGCAGAACCTGACTATCTCCGACACCAAGCTGGCTGTTTACGGTCACTAACCTGACCTGAACACCCAAGTTGGAGAGGCGCCCCGCACTGCGGGGCGTTTTTTTATGGGTCAGAAATTACCAAACCAGACAAAAAACGGCGACCTTTCAAAGTCGCCGTTTTGCGTTAATAAAAGAGGCGTGGTTTATCGGTCAGGCACCTGAATGGACAGGTCAAAACCGCCGCCGGGTCTTGGGGTCAGGCTGATCGGGCCTTCGTTGATGGCCTGTGGAATGTTGATGCGGTCAATGCCGGGCGGATTGCCGATGGTAAAGTTCAGGTTCTGGCCGTCAAAACCGATGCCAAGCTGATCGTTCAGGAAGGTCTGGGTGAACGGCTCATCCGGTATTTGCGGTTGCTGGCCGAAAATCAGCTGGGGAAGCCTGGGGGTAAAGTCTGCCGGCGGTTGCGCGCGGGCGAGTTCGTCTGTGGGTAGCAGCAGGGCCCGGCGCAGGAATTCGTCCTCGGCGTTGGCCAGGGCTTCGGATTTACCTTCGTCCGAATAGCGCTGCAAGGCCTCACGGTAGGCTTCTTCCTCGGCTTCGCTCAGTACCGGCTCACCGGGCGATATGGTCAGTGCCCGTAAGATGCGCTGGCGGTCGGCTTCGGATTTCTGCTGGTCTCTGGGTACCACGATAACCGCCGAATCCTGGACGTAGGTATCGACCATCTCATCCGATGTCATGGTCTGCACACCGGCAGTGACCGGGCCAGAAAGGATGACGGCGATGGCTGTTGCAAGCAATGTAGGGCGTGTCATGGTAAAGCCTCTTGCGCTACCGGTTCGGTTCAGACGCGCGGCTGAAACTGCAAAAATCAGACGGTACGCTTCCTGTTAGCAGTATTCGGTTTGTCAGACAGTTTTTCAACCGGAAAGTGCCGGGTCTGTGATCAGAATCCGCCGTTCGGCAGTAAAGCTTTATGGGCAACCGAAGAGTGTGTTTTGATGCGTTTCGGTAACCGATGAACTTTTCAGGGGAAAGTTGGCCTGATGGGCATGATCAAGAAAATTGTAAAACGTCGTTGGCACCGCTGGATTGGTCGCCGTATTCCAAGAGCGGACATGCAGGCGTTCAGTCAGAAGAACATCTTTATTTTGCCCACCGGGGCGGGAGTGGTGTTCGGCGTGCTGTTGTTGATCATGCTGATTACTGGGATTAACTACCAGAACAGTCTCATTTATCTGCTCACGTTTGCTCTCGGCGCTTTGTTTGTGGGTGCCATGCACCAGACCCACCGCAACCTGTCTGGCCTTACCTTGTCATTGGTGCGGGCTGGTGAAAGTGAGGCCGGAGATGATGTGCCTTTCAGTTTGCGGGTCAGTGCCGGTAAGGATGCTGGTCTGGCGATGATCCTGTCCGTGGAAGACTCCAGACTTGAGGGCGTGCACGTGCCATCCGGGCAATCTCTGGATGTGGTATTGCCGGTGCCTTCTGCCCATCGAGGCTATCTTCGCCCGGACCGGATCCGGATTGAAACCCGTTTTCCGTTTGGTTTGCTCAAGGCGTGGTCCTGGTTGCGTCCGGTCTCGGCTGGAATTGCTTACCCTCGGCCCGTGCCAGCACCGGACGTGCTCAGCCAGGTCGATGACGGCAGTGAGGCCAAATCTGAGGCTAAGGTGATGGGTCAGGATAATGCGGATCTGCGGCCGTGGCGTGAGGGTGATATGAGTCAGCGGGTAATGTGGAAGCGGTTTGCTCGCTCCGGCCAGATGGTGGTGGCTGATTGGGAAGGTGAGCAGGGCAGTCCTCACTGGCTGGATTTCAGCGCCTTCCCGGGTGCGGATACCGAACTCCGGCTCAGCTATCTGGCCTGGCTGATTGCAGATCGTGTTCAGCAAGGTGTCCGTTTCGGCTTGAATCTGCCGGGTGAAGTCATCGAGCCAGACACCGGGCCGGTTCACGGCGAACGTTGTCTCAGGGCGCTGGCAGTCTGGGGTGAGAAACCGCCAAGAGAGCAGGATGCGTTGGCCTTTGGCACCCGTAAGGCCGTTGATGGCGCCCCTGCGGGAGGTTCAGCGTGAGCCGAATGGCGGGCATTTTCAGAGGCCGGACCCCAGCCGGTGCTGCCTCGACCGATTCGATTCCTGGTGCAGCCTTGCTCTGGTTGATCGGTAGTTTTGGGCTGTTACTGTTGCCGCAGTGGAACCGGCTGCCCTGGTGGCTGATCGCGGCCTGTGTGGTGCTGGCGGGCTGGCGCTGGCTGGCTCAGACCGGACGAGTGCGCCTGCCGGGCCGCTGGCTGCGAACCGGTATTATGCTGGTGCTGACCGGGGTTTATATAGGCACGGTTGAAGGCCGGTTCACCGTGGATACCGCGGCTTCATTCTTTGTGCTGGCGGTTGGTCTCAAATGGCTGGAAACCCGCTCGGCCCGGGATTTCTATGTGTTATTTTTTATTCTGGTGTACCTGTCTGCTGTCAACTTCCTGTTCAAGCAGGATATATTCTGGGCATTGCTAACCTTCGGAGCTATCGGTTGCCTGTTGATCGGCTTGCAAATTCTGAATGCGCCGGATCTCCCAGGCTCCCTGAAGTCGGGTTGGAAACGACTCGGGTTACTACTGGTGAAGACTTTGCCAGTGGTGCTACTGCTGTTCATGTTCTTTCCACGCATGGCACCGTTATGGAGTGTGCCCCTGGTCTCGGGGGAGGCCCGCAGTGGTATTTCCGACAGCATGCGCCCGGGCGATATCTCGAATCTTGCCCAGAGCAGTGAGCGCGCCTTTCGGGTGACCTTTGGCGGCCCGGCACCAGAGTATCGTGACCGCTACTGGCGAGGCTTGATCCTCGACTATCTGGATGGAGAAACCTGGCGTCAGCGGGATGCCGAACCTTTTCAGCGGCCCGGACGGGTTGCCGTAGACGGTGGCGTTGGGCCTTTAGCCAGCAATCAATACGATGTGTTGATGGAGCCCACAGATCAGCGCTGGGCGTTTTCTCTGGAAAATTCCGTCGCGGCCTCTGACAACGTCTTTGATGCCGGTGAAGACCTGTTCCGCTTTCGGCGGCCAGCCGACAGCGCGGTGCGCTACCGCCTGGCGTTAGAGCCCGGGCCGGTTCAGGCCCGTCAGGAACTGTCGCCGGCGATGCGCCAGCGCTATCTGCAATTGCCTGGCGAAGCCAATCCCCAAGCGCGGGCACTGGCCAGTGAGCTGGCTGGGGCTCACGCTCCCGTTCAGCTGGTTAATGCTCTGATGACCCGCTTCCGGGAGCAGGAGTACTACTACACGCTTCGGCCACCGGTGATGCCCCGGGATGGTATTGATGCCTTGCTGTTTGATGAAAAGCGAGGATTCTGTGCTCACTACGCCGGCGCTGCGACCTTTGTGTTTCGGGCGGCCGGAATTCCGTCCCGGGTGGTGATTGGCTATCAGGGTGGCGATGCCGGTGCCGGCGATGACTATCTGATCGTACGCCAATATGATGCCCACGCCTGGGTTGAGGTCTGGCTGGATGGCCGGGGTTGGGTGCGGGTAGATCCCACCGCCGCCATTGCCCCTAGCCGGATTGAATTCGGGCTGCGGGAGGCAATGGAGGAGGAAGGGTCGTTCCTGGAAAACAACCTGACGTCGCCCCAAAGGTATGGCGATTTTGCGATGCTGCAATGGGCCTCGCTGCAGATGGACCGGATCAATTATCACTGGCAGCGCTGGGTAGTGGGTTATCAGGGGCAGAGTCAGATGGATCTGATGTCCCGGTTGCCCGGCGGCATCGGTTTGCGGGAGTTAGGCTATATCACAGCCGGGCTGGTCGGTTTTGCCTTGCTGGTGGCTGGCCTGGTTTCAGCCCTTTCAATGCGCAGGGGAACTCGTCAGGATGGCTTCCGGCAGGTGGTGGGGGCCTGGCACCGATTGTGTGAGCAGGTCGGTGTGCCTGTGCGCAACGGCGAAACCCCTGGAGCCCTGGCGGAGCGCATGGCGCGGGCACGGCCGGCCATCTCCGAAACTGTGCGTATTTTTGCCCGCACGGTGAACAGCCATTACTATAGTGCACCAACCGCAACTCAGGCTGATGAAGATGCTCAGCGGCTCAGGAGACTACTGAAGACGATGAAGCGCCAGTTGCGGCGTGGCCATGAAACTGAATCCGCTCCACGGACACCACAACATGACTGATATCGCACAACAAATGCCCTGGTTGGCCGGCGCCTGGTCCGCTGTACAACAGCGTCTGGCTCAGGATCGTTTGCCCCATGCGTTATTGATTGTTGGTGAACGCGGTGTCGGTAAGCGTGACTGGGCTCAGGCGGTGGCCGGGCTACTGCTTTGTGCATCGCCAGTTCATCGCGAGACCGGGGTCAGGGTTGCCTGTGGCCACTGCAAGCAGTGCGAGTTGGTGGCCGCCGATAGTCATCCGGATTTGAGAGTGTATGCACCGGTAAAATCGCGGATGGTCAAGGTGGATCAGATTCGTGCGCTGTCGTCGTTTGCGGTTGCCTCGCCTCAGGTTGCCCATCATAAAGTGATCATTGTTGATCGGGCCGACCAGCTCAATATCAATGCCGCCAATGCTTTGTTGAAAACCCTCGAAGAGCCGCTGGCGGATGTTACCTTATTGTTGCTGCAGGAGAGCGGGCGCCCAGTGTTGCCGACCATTCGCTCACGGTGCCAGGCATTGACCATTGCTTTGCCCTCGGCGGAACAGGCCGAGCAATGGCTGGCGACCCGGGTGTCGGAGCTGGAAGAGGGCAGCCAGCCGGGCACGGATGTGCTGGTGAAAAGTCTGATGCTTGCCGGTAATGCACCAAGACTGGCACTGGATTACGCGTTGGGTGATTTTCTGGCGCAGCGTAATAGCGCGTTTGATGCCTTTCGACAGTTTATGAAGGGGCAGATCCCGGTAGGCGAGGCTGCCAAAGCGTTCAAGGCGTTGGGCCTGGAAGATACGCTCTGGTTGTTTGAGAGTTGGGCTGCCGACCTGGCGCGAGTCAGTGCCGGTGGCGAGGCTTCGGATCCGGATGCGGCCGACATGCTCGGGTATCTTGCCCGGACCAATCCTCCGTGGCGGGCCCACGAATTGCTGGAGCGGGTAAAAGAAAGCCGAAGTGCCTCGGTCTACAACGCCAGCCCCGAACTGGAGGCCAGCCAGCTTTTGATTGCCTGGCGTGATTTGATGCCCCGGAAGCGGCACGCAAGCTGAGCTTTCTTCAAATTCAGCTGCTATGATTGTGAAATGTCAGGACATTCCTGAAACATCGCGGCATTCGTTAACGACACAAGAACTCTTAGCGTAAAAGGTGTGTGATATGGGCCCCGGATTCGGCGCGCGCAGCGGCATTCTAACCCTGACCATCAAAGACAAAGCGGTGCTCTATGCTGCCTACATGCCGTACATTCGGCAGGGTGGTATGTTTATTCCCACTCAAAAGCAGTACCAGCTTGGCGATGAGGTGTTTTTGTTGCTCAACCTGATGGATGAGCCGGAAAAGATACCGGTGGCCGGCAAAGTGGTCTGGATCACTCCGAAAGGTGCCCAGGGAAACCGGGCGGCAGGCATCGGGGTTCAATTCAACGGCGATGATGAAAACGCCCGCACCAAAATTGAGTCTTATCTGGCTGGTTCCCTGAGCTCTGATCGCCCCACTCACACCATGTAGGATCTGACTTGCATGACTGACACTGTGTTACCCGGTAGTGGGCACGATATTCCGGCCGGCTGCCGGGAAGCGCATTGGCCCCTCGAACACATCACACTGGCTGGCTTGAGCTGGCATACCCCTGTAGAAAATGAAGTCCGCCCCCCGGTTCTGATGATCCATGGCTGGCTTGATAACGCCATGAGCTTCACAAAACTGGCACCGGAACTGGCACAACATGCTGGCGTATACGCGATTGATATGGCCGGTCATGGCCATTCCGGGCATCGCCCTTCCGGTTACGGGTATTGGCTGATGGACTATGTGGCGGATCTCAGTGAGCTGATCGACCACCATTTTCCCGAAAGTGAGCGTTTCCCGCTGGACCTGGTGGGTCATTCCCTCGGTGGCATCGTATGTGCCCTGTATGCGGCAGCGTTTCCCGAACGGGTACGTCGTCTGGTGATGATCGACAGCCTGGGAGCCCTTAGCCGGTCAGCGAAAGAAACCATTCCGCAACTTCGACGGGCATTACAGAAAAAAAGGAACGGATCGGCACCTGCGGCGGTCTATCCCGACGTTGATGCCGCGGCGAAGATCCGTGAGGGTGGGCTTAGCCCCCTGAGTTCAGAGGCGGCCGGTTTGTTGGTGCCCAGAAACATGCGCAGTGCCGGTGCTGGTTTTGTCTGGCGGACAGATGCCCGGCTCAGGCACCCGACGTCGCTGATGATGACGGAAGAGCAGGTGCAGGCTTCTCTTGAGGCCATTCAAACCCCCACCTTGTTTGTGAGGGCTGCGCAGGGGTTGCTGGCCAACCATAAGGGCCTGGATACACGGGCTGAGCTGATTCCGGGTCTCACTACGGTGGACGTGCCCGGTGGGCACCATTGTCATCTCGACGGCGATACTGCGCCGATAGCCAAAGCCATAAAAAGGTTTCTGTTCAATGATTGATCGTGTGCTTTTTATTAATTTAAGGTTTCTGACCGCGCTGGCACTGTTTGCCGTTGCGCCACTGTCGATGGCGTCCGAGTTGGCGGAGCCGCTCAGTGCATTTCCTCAATCCAGACTTCAGTCGACGGAATCCGTCCGGTCGTCCGGGCATTTGGTGCTGTTCAGCCCGGTCCGGGAAATACGCGGTGAAATCCGCTCGGAAACCATGGCTCGGCTGCCGGTTTCGGGACAGGGGCAGCTGTTCGAAATCAATCGTGATGCCAGTCGTGAGGCGGCGCGTGAACATTACCGCCGGGAGTTGCAGGCAAGAGGCGGACAGCTGTTGTTTGAGTGTTCGGGGATGTCGTGTGGCCGCAGTAACGTCTGGGCTAATCAGATTCTGCAGCAATCCGGATTACTAGGCCGGGATACCTCACAGGACTATTTCGTGGGTGCCACGGCAGATGATGAGGGTCGGCGCTGGCTGACGCTGGTTTACACGGTGACGCGCGGCAACATGCGGGAGTATGTATGGGTCGAGCATCTGGAAGTCGAAGTGGGTGCAGACATTCCGGGCTTTCAGTTGGTGGCAGCGCGGGTGCTGGGCCCCGTTGTGGTGCCCTGGCAGGGCGGTGTGACCTTTCGTTTTGACCTGTCTACTGCTGACCGCCGTGGTCTGGTCGACTGGGCTTCCGAGGAAGGCTCGGAAGTGGTGTTGGCGGCTTTCTCTGTGTTGGGCACTGATGAAAGTCTGGATGCGGCCATTGACCGGGCAGTCAAGGCTGCAGATTCGCTAACGGAGGTGTTGAGCAAGTCCGGGATTTCCCGCAGTCAGATTCGCACCCTGGCCATCGGGCCTGGTGTTCAGGTGACAGGCCCGAACCGCCGGGGCGATCGCATTGAAGTACTGGTAATCAAGAGGTAGGTGCTATGGCGGGTAACGATAAGCCGCAGGGCGACGGAACCGAACTGAACCCTCCCAGCGATGGCGCCAGTGCCGTTGTTCAGAGTTCGCAAATATCGCCGGCCAGTGCTCATCAGAGTATCGAAAAGAACATGGCACAAACCGGAAAGGGCAAAACTGTTGCCCTGACGCTGGGCAGTGGCGGTGCACGGGGCTATGCCCATATCGGTGCCATTGAGGTGTTGCAGGAGCGTGGTTACAACATTATAGCGATTTCCGGGTGCTCCATGGGGGCGCTGATCGGCGGTATGTTTGCGGCCGGCAAAATGCAGGACTACAAAGACTGGGTCACCGGCCTGGGTCAGTTTGATGTGCTCAAGTTGCTCGATGTGACCTTTACCTCGGTCGGTGCCATTCGTGGTGAGAAGGTGTTTTCGATTGTTCGGGAAATTCTTGGCGACACTCGTATTGAGGATTTGCCGATCGCCTATACGGCCGTTGCTACCGATTTGCTGGCACACAAGGAAATCTGGTTTCAGGAGGGCCCTCTTGATCGCGCGATCCGCGCATCCATTGCCATTCCCAGTGTGGTTACGCCATTGGTGCTGGATGGTCGGGTGCTGGTCGACGGCGCATTGCTCAACCCGCTGCCTATTATTCCCACCATTTCGGCGCATGCCGATCTGGTTGTGGCGGTCAACCTCAGCGGTGAGGATGAGCAGCGACGGCGCATTCCGGACGCGGCATTTGCCCCGGATGATGTCGTTGCCAGTGATATGGATGAGTGGGTAGACGCTATTCGCGATAAGGCTTCTCGCTGGTTTGACTGGGATACGCTGAAGTCGTTGACGTCGCGTAAGATAGATAGCAACGAGTCTCCGGAAGAAAAAATCAACCGGGAAATGACCAAGAAGGCCCAGGAAAAAGAAAAGAAGGCCAAGCGGGATGAGGCGGTCAGAGTTGAACAAGAAAGCCGGGCCAGCAAAAAAGACGATCACGAAACCATCGACTGGGACAAGCTGGGTATTGGCAAGTTCGATGTGATGAACCTGACCATTGAAACCATGCAGAGCGCGCTGGTGCAGTACAAGATTGCCGGTTATCCGCCCGACCTGCTGGTAAATATCCCTAAAAACGCGTCCCGCAGTTACGATTACCACAAGGCGCCCGAGCTTATCCAAATGGGCCGGCAGCGAATGGCGGCTGCGCTGGATCGGTTTGAGGCCAGTCGCAGCAGTTCCGGGCCGTTAGCGCTTTAATCAGCGCACAGGCTGCAGCCCCGGGCCTAATAGGCGTATAATGCCGGTCTTCTTTATCCTGATCAGGGAAACGTTTTTGTGACCAGTCCAGTTGACGATTTGCACACCATCCGCGATTTTCTGAGATATACCTCTTCCCGGTTCGCGGCGTCGCCTCTGTATTTCGGCCACGGCACCGACAATGTCTGGGACGAGGCCGTGCAGCTGGTGTTGCGAAGTGTTCATCTGCCGCTGGAGAACAACAATGTGTTCCTGGATGCCCGGCTGATACGGTCAGAGCGGGAACTGATTATTGAGCGTATCGATCGCCGGATTTCCGAACGTGTGCCGATTGCTTACTTGCTGGGTGAAGGCTGGTTCATGGGGATGCCGTTCAACATCGACGAGCGGGTACTGGTACCCCGGTCACCGATTGGCGAGCTGCTGGAGAACGGCCTACAGCCGTGGCTGGGTATGCAGCCGGTTCAAAGGATACTTGACCTGTGCACCGGCAGCGGCTGCATCGGTATCGGCGCTGCCAGCGTATTTGACGAAGCCGAGGTCGATCTCTCGGATATCTCGGAAGACGCCCTGGAAGTGGCGGAGTCCAACATTGAATTACACGGATTGGAGGGGCGAGTCCGAACCGTCCGGTCCGATGTGTTTGCCAATATTGAGGGGCAGTATGATGTCATCCTCAGTAACCCTCCGTATGTGGATACTGAAGACCTGGCAGACATGCCAGCAGAGTTCCATCACGAACCGGCGCTGGGATTGGCGGCTGGTGACGATGGCCTGGATATTGCCCACCGGATCATTGCTGGAGCTGCCGGGCATCTGACCGAAAACGGTCTGCTGATTGTGGAAGTGGGCAATTCCTGGGGTGCGATGGACGACGCCTACCCGGATTTGCCGCTGACCTGGCTGGAATTCGAAAACGGCGGCGACGGCGTTTTCCTGGTGACAGCCCGCGATCTGCGTGCATGGCAGGCCAGCAAGCGCTAATTCTGTTTATTATAAAACCTTTACAAAGTGCTGAAATATGTCGGGAAATACATTTGGAAAACTGTTCACGGTAACCTCGTTTGGTGAAAGCCACGGGGCTGCATTAGGGTGCATCATTGACGGCTGCCCTCCCGGTCTTGAATTGTCGGAAGCCGACATGCAGAAAGATCTGGACCGGCGCAAGCCCGGAACCTCACGGCATACCACGCAGCGGCGCGAAGCGGATGAAGTGCGTATCCTTTCGGGTGTGTTTGAAGGCAAAACCACGGGCACGCCCATTGGTCTGATCATCGAGAACACCGACCAGCGATCCAAAGACTACTCCAAAATCTCGGAACAGTTCCGGCCTGCGCACGCAGATTACACTTATACCCACAAGTACGGGGTGCGCGATTACCGGGGCGGCGGTCGTTCTTCTGCCCGCGAAACCGCCATGCGCGTCGCGGCAGGGGCGGTAGCCCGCAAATTCCTTGAGCAGCGCCTGGGCATCCGTATTCGCGGGTATCTGTCGCAGCTCGGGCCGATCAAGGCCGAGAAGCTGGACTGGGATCAGGTACACCAGAATCCGTTTTTCTGTCCGGATGCCGACAAGGTGCCCGAGATGGAAGCCTACATGGACGCCCTGCGCAAAGAGGGTGACTCCATCGGCGCCCGTATCAACGTGGTCGCGGACGGCGTACCACCGGGGCTGGGCGAACCGATTTTTGATCGTCTGGATGCGGATCTGGCCCATGCCCTGATGAGCATCAACGCGGTCAAGGGTGTGGAAATTGGTGCCGGTTTTGGCTGTATCGATCAAAAGGGTACCGAGCACCGTGATGAAATGACCCCTGAAGGCTTCCTGTCCAATCACGCCGGCGGGGTGTTAGGTGGCATCTCCTCGGGTCAGCCGATTGTCGCCAGCCTGGCACTGAAACCGACCTCGAGCCTGCGCCTTCCCGGTCGCAGCATTGACGTCAACGGTAATCCGGTTGAGGTCATCACCACCGGTCGCCACGACCCCTGTGTCGGCATTCGTGCCACGCCGATCGCCGAAGCCATGATGGCGATTGTGTTGATGGATCATTACCTGCGCCACCGTGGTCAGAACGGTGATGTGGAGGTAACGACGCCGATCCTCGGCCAGCTTTGATCAAGGGAGGGGGTCACCATCTACTGGCGGCTGTCTAACCTTTACTTCTGGTTCTTCGCCCTCCTTGGAGGGCTGTTGCCTTACTGGTCTCTCTATCTGGAGGGACAGGGCTTTTCCTATCTGCAAATTGCCACCCTGATGGCAACCATTCAGCTCACCAAAGTGGTCGCGCCCAGCGTCTGGGGATGGCTTGGTGATCGTTCCGGCCAGCGGGTGCGGCTGGTTCGCTTCGGCGCTATCACCGGATCGCTCTTTTTTGCCGGCGTGTTTGTGGAGCCAGGCTTCTGGGGCTTGTTGCTGGTGATGCTGGCCTTCACGTTTTTCTGGAACGCGATCCTGCCGTTGTACGAGGTAATCACTCTCAGAGCCCTGGGCGCAAAAAAAGAACACTACGGCAAGATTCGTCTATGGGGTTCGGTCGGTTTTATTGGTGCGGTCGCGGCAGTGGGCGGCATTCTGGAATGGGTGCCGGTTGATCGCTTGCCGTGGCTGTTGCTGCCGGTGTTCGTCGGCATCGTGGTGTCGGCGTTTCTGGTGCCGGCAGAGCGAGGGGAGCGAAAACCATCCGCCCCCAAAGGCAGCCTTAAAGCCATCATGACCCACCCGGCGGTGATCACCTTTTTCCTGATGAATTTCCTGCTTCAGGTTTCCCACGGTGCCTATTACACCTTTTTCAGTATTCACCTGGCTCAACACGGTTACGGCAAGCTGTCCATCGGTTTGCTGTGGTCGCTGGGCGTGCTCGCGGAGATTGGCCTGTTCCTGGTGATGCACCGATTAACGCTGAGGTTCAGCGTGCGCCAGATCGTGATCGGCGCGCTGTTGCTGACCATGATCCGCTGGATGCTGATTGCCGAACTTACCACGGTTGTGCCAGTACTGATCTTTGCGCAGTTGTTGCACGCGGCCTCTTACGGCGCACTGCACGCCATTTCTGTACAGTACATTCAGGGCTTCTTTGGCAAGCATCATCATGGCCAGGGGCAGGCGCTCTACAGCGGTCTGACCTTCGGCGCCGGCGGCGCGATCGGTGCCTGGATGTCCGGCTTCCTGGTTGAGGGTATCAGTACGTCTGCGGCGTTCTGGGGTGGAGCCGTTGCCATGGCGGTGGCCATTGTGATCAGCTGGCGCGGCCTGCAACCCTTGCCGGCTGATGACCACACCGCCGAGCACTGATCAGGCCTCGGTTTCCTCGGTTTCAACAATCTTAAGCAGCGCTTTGGCGCCGTTGCTGAGCTGGCGTCCTGACAGCGCAACGGCGCCCAGCACCCGAGTGAGCGAATAACCAACCTCAAGCACCCGCAAGCTGCTGTCCAGCATGCTCACCGGCAGCACGCTCCATCCCAGCCCGACGCTGGTCATCATCTTAATGGTTTCCAGGTAGTTGGTCGGCATCAGGGGATTCAGGGGCAGGTTGGCTTCGAGAAACAGTCGGCTGACCACGCGGTAGGTGGCGGTGCTGGTATCCGGCAGCAGGGCAGGGTGTTGGGCCAGATCCTGCAGGGTCGGGGTGCTCAGTTGCGCGAGCGGGTGATCGGCGCCGATCACAAAGGCCATGGGGTCTGGCCATTGCACCAGTATCCGGAACTGCGGGTTCATGCTGTCGCTGAGGGTGACGAAGGCGAGTTCGGCGTTACGCTTGTTCATCTGATGGTAGGCGGCATCGGATTCCATGAACTGCAGATCGAGGGTGACCTGGGGATATTCCTTGCGGAACCGTCTGAGCCAGTTGGGCAGGTGGTGCAGGCCGATGTGGTGGCTGGCGATGACTTGCAGTTCGCCCTCGATGGTGTCGGCGTCTGGCGACAGCGCCAGTCTGGCGTTGTGGATTTCGTCGAGTATCTTGCGGGCATGGGGCAGTAGTCGGGCGCCGGCTTCGGTGACGCGGATGTCGCGGTTGCTACGGTCAATTAGTCGGGTACCGAGCTGGGTTTCCAGGGCGGCCAGGCGTTTGCTGATCGCCGGCTGTGTCAGATGCAGCGTTTCGGCGGCTTCTGAAAAGGAGCCCTGGTCGACTATGGTCAGGAAGGCTTTCAGTGCGTTTGAGTCCATGATTTGTGTTCGCCGTCATTCTTGCTGCTGAGTTCGGTGCAAGGCGCCGCTTCACTGACCCCCTCCCAAAAAACGCTACGAGCACATCCATGTGCGCTTCGCTCCGGCCATCCATGGCCTCCGAGATTTTTGGGAGGGGGTCAGTGAAGCAGCTCCGCTCACATTGGAGTGTGCCGTCTGGAAAACGCCTTGCTGAATCCCCGGCCAATGTCCGGGCGTGCTTGGCACTGATGATGAAGCCTGCACCCATAACAACGATCTTAGATGGATAACCAATAGGAATGCAACGAATGCCAAACATGAATTGAGGTTATTCGTGGCAACGGAGTAAGATGATGCTACTGAGAGCACTAACAGAAACCCCCGGAGTGAGAGAGCAACCATGGCGGGCAAGACTTTATACGACAAATTGTGGGACGACCATTTGGTCAAACAGCGGGACGATGGTTCGGCGTTGATCTACATTGATCGTCAATTGCTGCACGAAGTGACATCGCCCCAGGCCTTTGAAGGTCTGCGGCTGGCGAATCGTAAGCCGTGGCGCATTGATGCCAATGTTGCCACGCCGGATCATAACGTACCGACGACTGATCGCGCTAAAGGCATCGATGGCATTGTTGATCCGGTGTCCCGGATCCAGGTTGAGACGCTCGACAATAACTGCGATGAGTTTGGCATTCTTGAGTTCAAGATCAAGGATCAGCGCCAGGGTATTGTGCATGTGATCGGGCCTGAGCAGGGCGTCACTTTGCCGGGTATGAGTATTGTTTGTGGTGACTCCCACACCTCGACCCACGGCGCGTTTGGATGTCTGGCGCACGGTATTGGCACTTCCGAGGTTGAACACGTGCTGGCGACCCAGTGCCTGGTGCAGAAGAAGATGAAGAACATGCTGGTCAGAGTTGACGGCAAGCTGGGTGCGGGCGTGACCGGCAAAGACGTGGTGCTGGCCATCATTGGCAAGATAGGCACCGCGGGCGGCACCGGCTACGCCATCGAGTTTGGTGGTGACGCCATTCGTGGTCTAAGCATGGAAGGCCGGATGACCATCTGTAATATGGCCATCGAGGGCGGCGCCCGAGTCGGTATGGTGGCGGTGGATGACACCACCATCGATTACGTCAAAGGTCGCCCGTTCTCTCCGACAGGCGAAACCTGGGGCAAGGCCGTTGCCTACTGGCGCACCTTGCGCAGTGACGACGATGCGGTGTTCGACAAGGTGGTGGAGCTGGACGGTTCGGCCATTCAGCCGCAGGTCAGCTGGGGTACGTCGCCGGAGATGGTCACCGGTGTTGAGGGCAGTGTGCCGGACCCGGCCAAAGAACAAGACCCCATCAAGCGCGAAGGCATCGAGCGGGCGTTGAAGTACATGGGGCTCGCCGCGAACCAGAAGATTACCGATATCCAGCTGGACCGGGTGTTTATTGGCTCCTGCACCAACAGTCGCATCGAAGATCTGCGCGAGGCGGCGGCCGTGGTTAAAGGCCGTAAGGTGGCGTTGAGCCTGAAGCAGGCGATGGTGGTGCCGGGCTCTGGCCTGGTGAAAGCTCAGGCCGAGCAGGAAGGTCTGGACAAGATCTTTATTGAAGCCGGTCTGGAATGGCGAGATCCGGGATGTTCCATGTGTCTGGCCATGAACGCCGACAAGCTGGGGCAGGGTGAGCATTGCGCGTCGACCTCGAACCGCAACTTTGAGGGTCGTCAGGGCTTTGGTGGGCGTACCCATCTGGTGAGCCCGGCCATGGCGGCGGCTGCGGCCGTCACCGGCCATTTTGTTGATGTCCGTGAGCTGATGAACTGATCCACAGGAGAGAGACCATGCGCGCATTTACGCAACACCAGGGCCTTGTTGCCCCCATGGACCGTGCCAATGTGGATACGGACATGATTATTCCCAAGCAATTTCTGAAGTCGATCAAACGCACCGGCTTTGGTCCGAATCTGTTTGATGAACTGCGTTATCTTGACGAAGGCCAGCCCGATCAGGATTCCTCAAAGCGTTCGTTGAATCCGGATTTCGTGCTGAACCAGGCGCGTTACAAAAACGCCAGTGTTCTGCTGGCTCGCCGGAACTTCGGTTGTGGCTCCAGCCGTGAACACGCGCCCTGGGCGCTGGACGATTTCGGCTTCCGGGTTATTATTGCTCCGAGTTTTGCTGATATCTTCTACAATAATTGCTTTAAGAACGGCTTATTGCCCATTGTTCTTGATGAAAAAATTGTTGATAGGCTTTTTCAGGAATCTGAGGGGACCGAAGGCTATCAACTGATGGTCGACCTGACCGCGCAGACGGTGACTACGCCGTCCGGCGAGTCTTATAGCTTCGACGTGGATAACTTCCGTCGTCATTGCTTGCTCAATGGTTTGGATGATATTGGCGTTACGCTGGAAGACGCGGAGGCGATTCGTGTCTATGAAGATGCTCGCCGCCAGACTGCCCCATGGCTGTTCAACGCTGGAAACTGATTAACAAGGAAATTGATATGTCCCGTAGTGTTTTGCTGTTGCCGGGTGACGGCATTGGCCCCGAGATCGTGGCCGAGGCAGAAAAGGTTCTGCACAAGATTAATGACAAGTTCAGCCTGGATCTGACCTTCGACTCGGCGCTGGTCGGTGGTGCTGCCATTGATGAGACCGACGTGCCGTTGCCGGATGAAACCCTGGAAAAGGCCCGCAAGGCAGACGCTATTCTGCTTGGTGCTGTGGGCGGTCCTCAATGGGACAGCTTGCCGATGGCCGTGCGTCCGGAGAAGGGGCTGCTCGGCCTGCGTTCCAATCTGGAGTTGTTTGCCAACTTGCGGCCGGCGATTCTGTACCCGCAACTGGCGTCGGCATCTTCGCTCAAGCCAGAGGTGGTCTCCGGTCTGGATATCCTGATTGTGCGTGAGCTGACCGGCGGCATCTATTTCGGCCAGCCGCGCGGCGTGCGTCAGCTGGAAAGCGGTGAGCGCCAGGGCTATAACACTTACGCCTACACTGAATCCGAAATTCGTCGAATAGGCCGGGTCGCCTTTGAAGCGGCGCAGCAGCGGGGCAAGAAACTGTGTTCGGTCGACAAGGCCAACGTGCTGGAAGTGACTGTGCTCTGGCGTGAAGTGATGGAAGATCTGAAGCGTGAATATCCAGACGTCGAACTGTCACACATGTACGTGGATAATGCCGCCATGCAGCTGGTTCGGGCACCCAAGCAGTTTGACGTGATTGTGACTGGCAACATGTTTGGTGATATTCTTTCCGACGAAGCGGCGATGCTTACGGGCTCCATCGGCATGTTACCGTCGGCGTCACTGAACTCGGAAAAGCAGGGTATGTACGAGCCTTGTCACGGTTCAGCACCCGACATTGCCGGCCAGGGCATCGCCAATCCGCTGGCTACCATCCTCAGCGTGGCGATGATGCTGCGTTACAGTCTGAACGAGGATGCCGCCGCAGACGCGATTGAAGCGGCAGTCAGCAAGGTGCTGGATCAGGGCCTGCGTACGGGCGATATTATGTCCGAAGGCGCCCGGAAGGTGTCCACCCGCGAAATGGGTGAGGCGGTTCTGAACGCGCTCTAAACGCATACTGATCTGATTTACACAGACCCGACGGCGGCGCGATGCTGTCGCCGCGGGATCATCCATCCTGTCCCTGTCAGCGATAACGGCAGTGGACGGGCACAAAGCGAGGTTCAAAGGTCGCACATGAAGCGAGTTGGACTTATAGGTTGGCGTGGCATGGTGGGCTCGGTCCTCATGCAACGCATGCGTGAAGAAAACGATTTTGCAGAGATCGATCCGGTGTTTTTTACCACTTCCCAGGCAGGAAAGCCGGCCCCGGACGTTGGTAAAGAGGGCGTTCCGCCACTGCAAGATGCGTTTGATATCGACATTCTGAAAACCCTGGACGTGGTTTTGACCTGCCAGGGTGGCGATTACACCACGGAGGTTTACCAGAAACTGCGTGATGCAGGCTGGCAAGGCTACTGGATTGATGCGGCGTCGACGCTGCGGATGGTTGATCATTCCGTCATCGTGCTGGACCCGGTCAACCGCAACGTGATCGATGCGGCACTGGACAGTGGAGTCAAGGACTACGTTGGCGGTAACTGCACCGTCAGCCTTATGATGTTGGCGCTGGGTGGCCTGCTGGAGCAAGACCTGATCGAATGGGTATCTCCGATGACTTACCAGGCGGCCTCCGGTTCCGGCGCCCAGAATATGCGTGAACTGCTGAGTCAGATGGGTGCGCTGAACAACAGCGTTAAATCCGAGCTGGAAGATCCGTCGTCCGCCATTCTGGAAATTGACCGCAAGGTCACCGAAACCATGCGTTCCGGGGAATTTCCCACCGAGCATTTTGGTGTGCCTTTGGCGGGCAGCCTGATTCCGTTTATCGACAAACAGCTCGATAACGGGATGAGTAAGGAAGAATGGAAGGCCGGTGTTGAGACCAACAAGATTTTGGGTCGCAGCGACAATCCTATTCCCATTGATGGCCTTTGTGTCCGGATCGGGGCCATGCGTTCTCACAGTCAGGCACTGACCATCAAACTGAAGAAAGATCTGTCGGTTGCCGAGATCGAAGGCATCCTGGCCAAGGCCAATGACTGGGTTAAAGTGATTCCGAACGATCGCGATGCCACCATGCAGGAACTCACACCGGCAAAAGTGACCGGTACCCTGAGCATTCCGATTGGTCGTATTCGTAAACTGGCCATGGGTCCGGAGTATATCTCTGCGTTTACTGTGGGCGATCAGCTGCTCTGGGGTGCGGCCGAACCGCTTCGTCGCATGCTGCGTATCCTGCAGGAACGTTAAGAAATGTTACACAGGGGTAATTAATGCCAACTGTGTCCGGTTTTTGGTAAACCGGTCAGGGGCGGAGGCTGATTTCAGCGTCCGCCCCTGTTATTTTCAAGGGCACTAAGGAGTTCCGCCCGATTGATCAAAAAACGGTGCAGGGATTGCAGCTGATTGATTGATAAAAGAGGCTTTATCAACAATACTTGCGAAGCCGAACGGTATAATTGCGATATAACAACGAGAACTATAAAGACGTAAGTCATCCAACCTCGTCCGATTCTGTTGAAATACAGCAGTAAAGAATAACGGAGACTGGAAAGGAATAAGCATGAAGGTACGCAAGCTTGCGGTTGCCATGGCGCTGGCGGGAGGGCTCGGTTCAGGCGTTGCTCAGGCCCTGGGCCTGGGTGAAATTGAACTACAGTCCTGGCTGAATGAGCCTCTGGATGCGGAAATATCTCTCCGTGAAAGTCGTGGTGTAGATCCCGGTGATGTATTTGTTAATGTTGCACCGGAAGCTGCCTACGAACGGGTTGGTATTAATCGCCACCAGTTTCTCAGCAGACTGAGGTTTGAGGTTGTTACCGGTACAGACGGAAACCTCGTTGTTAATGTGTCTTCCCGGGAGCCACTCCGGGAGCCCTATCTTAACTTCCTGTTGGAGTTGACTTGGCCGAGCGGTCGCTTGATGCGGGAATACGCTGTGCTTGTCGATCCTCCGGTTTATGCTGAGGACTCGGGTGTCAGGGAGCCGGTCAGTGCACCTTCCGCTGCCGCGACAGCAAGCCCACGGCAGGCTGCTACCCGCAGTCAGGAATCGGTTCGCCGCCAGATCCAGGCCGAGGGCTCACTTGCCCGCAGTTATCAGGGTGGCAGCTTTGGTCCCACCGGACCTTCCGACACTCTCTGGACGATTGCCCAGCAGGTCCGCCCGGATGACTCTCTCTCTACACAACAAGTCATGTTGGCCCTGCAGGACCTGAATCCGAACGCATTTATCGGCGGTAACATCAATCGCCTGAAGCGCGGTGAAGTGTTGCGTGTTCCGACCCTGGGCCAGATTCAAAGCCGGACCCGGGCGCAAGCCAATAGTGCCGTCGCTCAACAAAATCAGGAGTTCCAGTCTCGTACCGTTGATGCTACCCGCACGGCGGAAGCAGATGCCGCGCGGGCGCCTGCTCAGCCGGCTGCAGGGAGTGATGAATTGCGTTTGCTGGTCGCTGATGGCGAGAGCCGGGATACCGAACAAGGCGGGTCTGCAGGCGGTGATGGCGATCTTCCTGGCGGCACCGATGCCGGCTCTGCGGTCGCGATGGAAGAACTTGAAGCAACGCGACGCGAAAATGAAGAGCTGAACAGCCGATTGTCGGATCTCCAGGATCAGGTATCCACGCTCCAGCGCCTGATTGAGCTGAAGAATACCCAGCTTGCCGATATGCAGGGTATGACCTCTGAAGAGGTAACCGCGGCTGACGAGAGTGCTGAGCTGGCAGAATCGATGCCGGAACCGGACGAGGTTTCTGCCGATCAAGTTGCCGAGCGTGATCAAGGTGCTGAGAGTGATCAAGGTGTTGAGAGTGATCAGGCCGCAGATGAAGCGCTGCTGGCTGATTCCGCTGCCACGCAAGAGGAAGAAGATGAGCCTGCCGATGAAACAACGGCGGACGCTGCTGAAGAAGTAAGTGCAACTGATCAGACCGAGCAGGGCGCAGAAGATGCTGAAGTGGCTGTTGCACCACCGCCGGCAGCAGAGCAACCAAGAGAGCGGCCACAGCCGGTTGCACCACCGGTGGCTGACAAAGGGTTCCCGGCTAACGTCATTCAGGCAATAACCAACAACCCGATGTATCAGATTGCTCTGGGTGGCGGGCTGGTGCTGCTGTTGCTGCTGCTGTTGCTGGTGGCGCGTCGCAACGCCAACCGCGAAAAAGCTTTCTACGACCAGCTGAACAGTGAAGAAGGTGATGCAAACGATTCCTTCGATCTGAACCTGGAAGAAGAGTTTGTGGGCCATGAAGAAACCGGTGATGCGCTGGCAGAGGCCGACACCTACATTGCCTATGGTCGTCATGACCAGGCGGCACAGGCACTCGAAACCGCGATCTCTCGAGAGCCAAGTCGTGCGGACCTCCGCCTGAAACTCCTGGCCGTCTATGCAGACAGTCAGGACCGTGACTCGTTCGAAAAGCAGTTCGGTGAGATTCAGGCGCTGGACGATGACGTCGCCCTTGCCGAAGCCAATGCCCTTCGCGAGCGACTGGCAGAAGCGGAATCCATGCCAAGCATCGATGATCTCGAAACGCAGCTACGCTCGGACTCGTTTAGCAGTCGTGACAACGTGGAAGAGAGTTCGCTCGAGGATGACTGGGAATTATCGGATGGCATGAAGTCTGACAAGTTTGAGGCCAGCGCAGAGCCGGAAATCGAGAACGAATTCGGTGAGTTGGAATCGGACGTGGCGGAAGAAACAGACTCGGCTGACGACTTGATCGAGTACGATCTCTCCGGGTTGGAAAAAGCTGATGACCTTGAGTCTGACGAAACGAAAAGATCTGAAGACACCGATTTCTCTTCCCTTGAAATCGATCTTGAGGATTCGAAGCCTGCTGAGCCGGATGAAGATGATTTCAGTTTTGATTTCGAGACGATTCTTGAAGACGATGAGTCAACCCCGCCGGCTGAAACCAAGGTCGATGCCGAGGGTGTGACAGGCGTTGAAGCGGGCGCTGACATTGAAACTGAATCTGATGACGTTCTCGATGAGTCGTTCCTTGATGAGCTTGACGCAGAACTGGACAAAGTGGCCGGTGAAGACGATGGCCCAGAGGAACTGGATCTCAGCGAATCGACTCTGGACGATCTGGAACTGGACGTTTCCGATGAAGACCTCGCGTTGATGGAAGAGTTTTCGGAGAACGAGTTGCCTTCTGACCTTGAGCGGAATGAAACGGCTCTTGATGAGGAGCTCGGGCTCGAGGACACTCTGAGCGAGGCGGTTCAGGATGATGCCGATCGTCCCGGTCAGGACAGCCCGGAAGATCTGGTGTCCAGGTCTGAAGTAGAGCCGGTGGCCGATGTCGATGAAGATGACTCGTTTGTACCACTGGCATCTGAAGCACTCGATAAAAAGCCTGAGCAGGGCTCAGCGTTTGATATCGACGAGGACGACCTGGGCGAGGAAGACGATTTCGACTTCCTTGCGGGTACCGATGAAGCTTCGACCAAGCTGGATCTAGCGCGAGCCTACATTGAGATGGGGGACAGTGATGGCGCTCGGGATATTCTCGAGGAGGTCGCACTGGAAGGAGACGATGAGCAAAAAACAGAAGCGCAGGAGCTCCTTAAAAATCTCTCCTGATTCGTTATAATCTTGTGATAACGGCAACAGCGCCGGCCATCAGGTCGGCGCTTTGTTTTTAAGTGGACACCTTCAGCGGATTGACTCTTGTTTCTCAACCCTCAGCCTTTAACCACAGATAATGCGATCGGCAATGGTCGGGTCGTGATCATTTTTGAATACGACGGTCGTCGCTTTCACGGTTGGCAGTATCAGAAGAGTGGAGTTCGCTCTGTACAGGGTGAGTTAACCAACGCGGTGGCGAAAGTGGCGGACCACCCGGTCGATCTTGTTTGTGCTGGCCGAACCGACGCCGGAGTGCATGCCAGTTTTCAGATTGCTCATTTTGATACCTCTTCCGTGAGAAATCTGCGTTCATGGGTGATGGGCATCAATACGGCGCTTCCAGACGACATTGCTGTGCACTGGGCAGGTAATGGTGTCGGCGATTTTCATGCTCGCTTCTCCGCCGTTTACCGTCGATATCGCTATGTCATCTATAATAAGCCGGTCAGGCCCGGAATCCAGCGCGGACAGGTAAGCTGGACGTATCGACCGCTTGATGTGGATAAGATGGACGCCGCCGCCCAAGTGTTGGTTGGAGAGCACGATTTCTCGTCCTTCAGGGCCGCAGGTTGTCAATCCAGAACACCGATTCGTTTTCTCGAGCGGATTACGGTAACCCGTTGTGGTGACTTTGTCGTATTAGATGTGCAGGCGAACGCGTTTCTGCATCATATGGTGCGGAACATAGCCGGTGCGCTGATGACAGTGGGTAGCGGAAAGGAGTCCGGGGACTGGGTTGCTGAGGTGCTGGCACGTAAGGACCGTAAACTCGCTGGCGCTACGGCACCGCCTCATGGGCTTTATCTGGTCGATGTCGGGTATCCTGAACGTTACGGAGTTCCTCAGGCCCTGTGTGGACCAGGGTTCGTCAGCCCCTGGTTTGAAAGGAATGGCAATCTTCCCATCGAACCATCACACATCCACCCCAAACAACCGGCGACGAAATGATAAGCACCCGCGTCAAAATTTGTGGTCTTACCCGGCCCGAAGACATCGATGCGGCGGTGGCGTCTGGAACGGATGCCATTGGCCTAGTCTTTTACGAGCCCAGCCCGAGGTCTGTGTCGCTTGCTCAGGCAAAAGCACTGGCCTCAAGAATACCGGCCTTCGTGACCGTCACCGGCCTGTTCGTGAATCCTGAACCCAGCTTTGTTGAGAGCGTTCTGCGAACCGTACCCTTGGATCTGCTGCAGTTTCATGGCGATGAAACGCCTGAATTCTGTGATGCCTTCCATCGTCGTTGGATCAAAGCCGTGAGGGTCCGCGAGCCCGGTCAGATTGAGCAGGCGTTCAAGGATTATCACGCCGCCGTCGGCCTGCTGGTCGATGCCTGGGATCCCAAACGCTATGGCGGAACTGGTCAGTCTTTTAACTGGTCTTTGATTCCGAGCGATCGGCCATTGCCGCTTATATTGGCCGGCGGGTTGTCTTCTGCTAACGTAGCCCGCGCCATTGAAGAAGTCAGGCCCTGGGCTGTAGACGTAAGCGGAGGGGTGGAGCAGAGTAAGGGCAAGAAAGACGCCACCAAACTATCCGACTTTATGAAAGAGGTTCACCGTGTCTGTAAAACTGACTGAAGAAATGTTGAAGGCGCTTCCGGATGCGAGGGGTCACTTCGGTGCCTTCGGTGGCCGATTTGTATCGGAAACGCTGATGGACTCCCTGATGACCCTGGAAAGGGAATACCTTCGGCTAAAAGACGATGCCGAATTCCAGGCCACATTCGACAAAGATCTGGCGGATTACGTCGGCCGGCCGAGCCCGCTGTATTTTGCTGAGCGGTTAACCAAGAAAGCCGGTGGCGCGCAGATCTGGCTCAAGCGCGAAGACCTCAACCACACCGGCGCTCACAAGGTGAACAACACCATCGGTCAGGCTCTACTGGCCAGCTTTCTGGGCAAAAAACGTATTATTGCCGAAACCGGAGCCGGTCAGCATGGTGTTGCCACAGCCACGGTGTGCGCGCGTCTGGGTCTTGAATGCCATGTCTTTATGGGTGCTGAGGACGTCAAGCGACAGTCCCTGAACGTGTATCGGATGAAGTTGCTGGGTGCCACTGTGCATGCCGTACAGAGTGGCACCAAAACACTCAAAGACGCCATGAACGATGCCATGCGGGACTGGGTAGCCAATGTTGACGATACTTTCTACATAATCGGCACGGTGGCAGGTCCGCATCCGTATCCGTTGTTGGTGAGGGATTTCCAGTCAGTGATTGGTCGTGAAACTCGTCGTCAGGCGCTGGCGCAGGCTGGCAAGTTACCCGATGCACTGGTTGCCTGCGTTGGCGGTGGATCTAATGCCATTGGCATGTTCCATCCGTTCCTGGCCGATGAGACGGTTGAGATGTATGGCGTTGAAGCGGGCGGTCTCGGCATCGAAACCGGTCAGCATGCGGCGCCACTTTGTGCGGGTCGCCCTGGCGTATTGCATGGTAACCGAACTTACCTGATGGAAGACGAGAACGGCCAGATTGCTGCAACGCATTCGGTCAGCGCCGGCCTAGATTACCCTGGCGTGGGCCCGGAGCACTCCTGGTTGAAAGACATTGGTCGCGCCCACTATGTGTCCGTCACCGATGACGAAGCACTGGACGGATTCCGCATGTTAACGCAGATAGAAGGTATCATGCCGGCGCTGGAGACGGCCCATGCGGTTGCCTATGCCGTCAAACTGGCCGCAACCATGGATAAAGACAAGATGATTGTTATCAATATATCCGGTCGCGGTGACAAGGATATCCATACCATTGCCCAGCTCGATGGCATTGAAATCTGAAGGTAGCAGGACTAGGCATGAGCCGAATTGAAGGTGTAATGAAAACGTTGAAAGATCAGGGCCGTAAAGCCCTGATTCCCTATATTACCGCGGGGGATCCTCATCCTGATCAGAGTGTTGGCCTTATGCATACACTGGTCAAGGCGGGTGCCGATATTATTGAGCTTGGTGTGCCTTTCTCAGACCCCATGGCTGATGGCCCGGTTATCCAGCTTGCCTGTGAGCGGGCATTGGTCCACGGCACCACGCTGCGCCAGGTGATTGCCATGGTCAAAGAATTCCGTAAGACGGACGACACAACACCCATCGTATTGATGGGCTACCTAAACCCGATGGTTGCTATGGGTTACGAGGCCTTTGCCGATGCAGCAGCCGATGCGGGTGTGGATGGTGTACTGACCGTTGATTTGCCACATGAAGAAGCGGACGAAGTAGCACCTCTGTTTGCTGCGAGGAATCTGGATCCGATTTTTTTGATGGCACCTACGACAACGGATGAGCGCATTAAAGCGATCAGCGAACACTCTTCCGGTTATGTGTACTATGTTTCTATCAAGGGTGTGACCGGTTCGGCAACGATCAACGTGGATGAAGTGGCTGAAAAAGTAGCTCATATCCGCGAGATTATGGCGTTGCCGGTGGGTGTTGGCTTTGGTATTCGGGATGCGGACACCGCCGCTGCGATTAGCAGAGTATCCGATGGTGTAATTGTTGGAAGTGTACTGGTCGATACAATAGCCCGACATCAAGCAGATCCCGATGCCCTGAACAAGGCGCTAACGGATCTGTTGCACCCGATGCGTGTAGCCATGGATAGCCCGGCGTCCTGAGCGGCGCGCATCCAGGTATCAAAGGACAGGATAAGAGCATGAGTAACTGGCTGGATAAGATCATGCCGAGCAAGATTCGCTCGGAATCACGGCAACGTACCGGTGTACCGGAAGGGTTGTGGAAGAAATGTCCGAAGTGTGGGGCGTTTCTTTATAAGCCGGAGCTTGAGAAAAACCTGGATGTCTGCCCGAAGTGTAACCATCATCTTCGGGTGAATGCCCGTCGTCGCCTGGATATCTTTCTCGACAAGGACGGCCGGGAAGAGATAGCCGCTGAGCTGGAGCCTTGGGATCGACTCAAGTTCAAAGACAGCAAACGCTACAAGGACAGGCTTGCTGCTGCCCAGAAAGCCACCGGTGAGAAAGACGCGTTGGTTGTCATGAAAGGCACCACCATGGGTGTGCCACTGGTCGCGTGCGCCTTTGAATTCAATTTCCTGGGTGGCTCTATGGGGCAGGTCGTGGGCGAGAAATTCGTTCAGGCGGCCAATGTCTCGCTGGAGCACCGTATTCCGTTGGTATGCTTTTCTGCCAGCGGCGGTGCGCGCATGCAGGAGGCCATTCTGTCGCTGATGCAGATGGCCAAAACAGCGGCTGTGTTGGAGCGGCTGAAGCAGGAAGGTATTCCGTATATCTCCATTATGACGGACCCGGTTTTCGGTGGCGTATCGGCCAGCTTGGCCATGCTTGGCGATCTGAATATTGCCGAACCTTATGCCTTGATCGGTTTTGCCGGCCCCCGCGTTATCGAGCAGACCGTACGTGAAAAGCTTCCTGAAGGCTTCCAGCGCAGTGAATTCCTGCTGGAGCACGGTGCTATTGATATGATTCTGCACCGGCATCAGATGCGTGAGCGAGTGGCTCATGTACTGGCCAAATTTACCGGTCAGGAGAAGCCCGGTACTGAGGCGCCCATTGAGTTTGAAATCACGGAAAAGCCTGATATTGATGAAGCCCCCCAGCACTGAGAATAAACCGGCCTCTCCGGAGGCCGGAGCTTCTGTCGATCAGTGGCTTCAGTGGCTTGAAGCCATCCATCCCACCGAAATTGACCTTGGCCTTGACCGTGTCCTGGTTGTGTTGCGGCGCCTGTTTCCCCGAAAGCCGGCGGCTCGGATCATCACGATTGCAGGTACCAATGGCAAAGGCACCGCGGTCGCAACCGTTGACAGGCTACTGAGAACCGCCGGGCGCAGTACCGGCGCTTATACGTCACCGCATTTGCAGCGTTACAATGAACGGGTCCGGGTGAACGGACAAGAGATCACGGATGCAGCTCTGGTTTCCGCTTTTGAGCAAGTGGAAGCCGCCCGGGGCAAGGTGTCGTTGACCTATTTCGAGTTTGGAACCTTGGCCGCGTTTGTCGCCTTTGCTCACGCAGGGGTGGAAGACTGGATTCTTGAAGTCGGGTTGGGCGGGCGCCTCGATGCGGTCAACGTTCTGGATGCCGACTTCGCCGTGATTACCTCCATTGATATCGACCATGTCGGATTCCTCGGTGACAATCGAGAAGTCATTGGCTTTGAGAAAGCCGGTATCCTGAGACGCGGCATTTTCGCCGTTTGTGCCGATCCGGAACCACCGTCTTCGGTGTTGCAGCAAGCTGCAGCGCAGAAGGTGGACCTGAAAGTGACCGGCAGGGACTATCAGATAGTACCCGGCATGGCGGGTTCATCGACGGTGGATTTGATTCTCGAAAGCGAACAAATATCGTTGCCCGCCGGGCCACTGCCGATTGAGAGTGTTGCTGCGGGTGTTGTCCTTGCCCGGGTTTTGGAGCCGCAACTGTCTGCGGATCGTGTCAGTGATGCAGTCAGGTTGCTCACCGTGCCGGGACGTTTCGAACAGCTGCGCAGCGATCCCGATGTGATCCTGGATGTCGGGCATAACCCGCACGCCGCTCGCTGGCTTGCAGCCAAATTGACAGCGCGAACGTCATCGTCGGGGCGCATCTTTGGTGTTTACGCCGCGCTGGCCGACAAAGACATTGTCGGCGTGTTGTCGGCTATGGTGCCGGTGGTGGATCAATGGTGGTTTGCCGGGCTCGACGTCCATCGCGGATTGGATTCAGGTGCTCTGGTTGAGCACGCGCGAGCATGTGGAATTGATCGATACCTTACGTTCGCCTCGGTCAACGAAGCGCTCCTGGCGGCTATGGCAGAGGCCAATAGCACAGACACCATCGCGGTGTTCGGATCTTTCTATACCGTGGCTCAGGCCCGCGAACTGTTGCAAGGCGAGGTCTCTTAAACTTTGTCCATGGCGCGCGACCGGGCTTTGTGTTCATGGGGGCGGGCGGTTAGTATCGAGGTCAAATTGACGTTAATAGGGAGCCGTTGCTCGTGAATGGATTGAAACAAAGGATCATTGGCGCACTGGTTCTGGTCTCGCTGGCTGTGATCTTTGTACCGATGATATTTGATGAGCCGCACTCCGAGCGGGAGTCACGGCCGGTGACCATTCCTGAAGAACCCCCATTTCCTGAAGTGGATGTGCCCGCAGAGCCGGCATCGGATGTTCCGGATTACGGGATCGCAGCGGAGCCTGAACCTGCTGTTTCGTCCGAACCCGCGCCAGGTTTCCGGCTGATCGAAGGCGCCGATCGTGACGTTTCGCCTGAGCCCGATGTTCAGCAGGCCGAGCCGCGAATATCAGAGCCTCAACCTGTTCAGAAAGCTGAGCCTGAGCCCGTCGAAGAAACGGCTGAGTACACTCGTTCGCTTGAAGGTGCCTGGGTCGTCCAGTTGGGCAGTTTTGGTAATGCCGACAATGCCCGACGACTGCGTGACAATGCACGGGATATGGGTTTCGGGGCGCATCTTCAGCAAGTTGAACGTGGCGACACGACCCTTACGCGGGTGTTTAGTGGCCCGTTTGCCAACAAATCAGATGCTGAAGCTGCTAAAAGGGCGCTGGATCAGGCGTTCTCGCTCAACAGTCTGGTTACGTCAGGCGGAAAGTAAGCTGACGTTGGAATTTATGACTGTCTGGCGGTTTGGTGGCGCCGGGTTTCCTGTTAGAATTCGCGCTTCCTTTTCTCCATCGGGTTTTACATGGAAGCGCTGATCTGGATCGACTGGGTCATCATTGCCCTGATAGCCGTATCCACGCTTATCAGTCTCAAGCGAGGCTTTGTCCGCGAAGCACTGTCCCTGGTAACCTGGGTTGGTGCTTTTATTATTGCGCGCACCTTTCACCCGCAAATGCAATCGCTGCTGGAATCCACTGTTGAAACACCGCTGGTGCGGTTGATCGCGGCCTTCGCGATTCTGTTCTTCGGCACCCTTATTGTTGGTGCCATTATAAATAATATGATCGGTCATCTAGTACGTGCCACCGGGTTATCCGCTACCGATCGGGTTCTGGGTATGGGCTTCGGGCTGCTGCGCGGCGTGGTGGTGGTGATTGTTGGCATCGCCTTCACCCGATACACGCCTCTGGCCGAGGACACCTGGTGGAAGGAATCCGTTATGATCGACCGCCTTGCGGTGGTCGAAGACTGGTCCCGCCGAACGTTCGGCGACGAATTTGCCCGTTTTTTGGGCCCCTCTGAAGGCGCCGGAACAAGCCCCGGCGGATTAGACGAGCAGGAAGGCGTGGATCCCGCGTCTGCATCCCGTTAACATTCAGATCTAACACTCGGAGAATTTTCCAGCCATGTGCGGCATTGTCGGTATTGTCAGTACTTCTAACGTCAATCAGCTTCTTTATGATGCACTGACCGTTCTTCAGCACCGTGGCCAGGATGCGGCGGGTATTGTGACCTTTCAGGATGACCGGTTCTTTCTCCGCAAGGACAATGGGCTGGTCAGGGACGTATTTCACACCCGACATATGCGCAGGCTAGTGGGTAATGTCGGTATCGGTCATGTCCGTTACCCGACCGCCGGCAGTTCCAGCTCTGCAGAGGCGCAGCCGTTTTATGTGAACAGTCCTTACGGCATCACATTGGCTCACAACGGTAACCTGACCAACGCTGACGACCTCAGCAGCGATCTGTTCCGGACAGACCTTCGTCATATCAATACGAATTCAGATTCCGAAGTCTTGCTGAATGTGTTTGCCCACGAGCTTCAGAAACTTGGCAAGCTGAACCCCAGCAAAGATGAAATCTTTTCGGCGGTTCGGGCTGTTCACAAACGCTGTCGCGGTGCCTATGCCGTCATTGCCATGATTACCGGTTACGGCATCGTCGGTTTTCGGGACCCCAACGGCATTCGTCCGGTCTGTTATGGTGTTCGCGAGAGCGAGAGTGGCCAGAAGGAATACATGATTGCTTCGGAGAGTGTCGCTCTCGATGCCGGTGGTTTCAGTATCGTGCGGGACATTGCCCCCGGAGAAGCGGTCTATATCGAAACCGATGGCACACTCTATACCGAGCAGTGCGCAGAATCACCGAAACTGTATCCGTGTATCTTCGAGCATGTGTATTTTGCTCGCCCGGATTCGATTATGGATCGGGTGTCGGTCTACAAAGCGCGTCTGCGCATGGGTGAGACTCTGGCTGATAAAGTACTGAAGGAGCGCCCGGAGCACGATATTGATGTAGTGATTCCCATTCCAGACACCAGCCGAACCTCTGCCATGCAGATGGCATTTCAGTTGGGGGTGAAGTATCGGGAAGGGTTTATCAAGAACCGCTACATCGGCCGTACCTTCATCATGCCCGGGCAAAAGATGCGCAAGAAATCTGTGCGCCAGAAGTTGAATCCGATCGATCTGGAGTTTCGGGGCAAGAACGTCATGCTGGTGGATGACTCCATTGTTCGGGGCACAACCTGCAAAGAAATTGTCCAGATGGCCAGAGACGCCGGCGCCCGTAAAGTTTACTTTGCCTCGGCGGCGCCCCCGGTTCGTTACCCGAACGTGTATGGCATCGATATGCCCTCCGCCAGTGAGTTGATTGCGCACGAGTGCACGGTGGAAGAAATCAGAGACCAGATTGGTGCCGACTGGCTGGTTTACCAGGATCTTGAAGATCTGATTGCCTCCGTCAGTGACGTTAACGACAACATCGACGGTTGGGAATGTTCCGTGTTTACCGGTAATTACGTGACGGGTGATGTCGACGAAGCGTATTTGAACCGTCTGGACAGCCTGCGTAAAGACGAGAGTCGTTCCGGTGAGATGATCACCGATGACGATAACGCCATCATCGATCTGCATAATGACGAAGACTGACCCTCAGACGCCAACGCCAGGAGAGCACCATGACATTCGGCCGTGAAGAACATCTCTGGATCCCGGAATCGGATCTGGACGGTATGTCGGTTGATACCCTGGCGGTAAGGGCAGGGCAGATCCGGACCGGACAACTGGAACACAGCGACGCGATCTTCCCGACCTCGAGCTTTGTTTATGGCAGTGCCGCTCAGGCGGCTGCCCGGTTTGGTGGTGAAGAACCTGGCAATATCTATTCCCGGTTTACCAACCCGACAGTACAAGCGTTTGAAGCGAGAATAGCGGCTATGGAAGGCGGCGAGAAAGCCGTCGCCACCGCATCTGGCATGGCCGCGATTCTGAGCACTTGTATGGCGCTGTTGCAGTCTGGTGATCATGTGATCTGCTCTCGGGGCGTGTTCGGCACCACCAACGTGCTGTTCCAGAAGTACATGGCGAGATTCGGGGTTGAAACGTCTTTCGTGAGCCTGACCGATCTGGGCGCCTGGGGCGCAGCGGTGCGGCCACAAACGCGGATGATGTTTATCGAAACGCCGTCCAATCCGCTTTGTGAGGTGGCGGATCTTGCGGCGCTGTCATCTCTTGCCAAGGCCAACGACGCGTTGTTTGTGGTCGACAACTGCTTCTGTACTCCGGTCCTGCAAAGGCCACTCGAGCAAGGTGCGGATCTGATCATCCACTCCGCCACCAAGTACCTGGATGGTCAGGGCCGATGCGTGGGCGGCGTCGTGGTAGGCCCTGCGAAGTATCTTGACGAAATTTATGGTTTCTTGCGTTCAGCTGGACCAACCATGAGTCCTTTCAATGCCTGGGTGTTCCAGAAGGGCCTCGAAACCTTACCGATTCGTATGCGAGCCCACTGTGACAATGCGTTAGAGTTGGCAACGTGGCTGGAAGGCCAGCCAGCGGTGTCCAAAGTATTCTACGCCGGCCTTGAAAGTCATCCGCAGCATGAGCTTGCGAAAAAGCAACAAGATGGCTTCGGCGGGGTTCTGTCTTTTCAGGTCAAAGGCGAACGCGAAGAGGCCTGGCGCTTCATTGACGCCACCCGGATGATTTCCATTACCGCCAACCTGGGGGATGTGAAAACAACGATCACCCATCCGGCCACGACCACCCATGGTCGCTTGTCACCGGAAGACAAAGAAAGGGCAGGTATCACTGAGAACCTGATCCGGCTGTCTGTTGGTATTGAAGCCATTAATGACCTGAAAACCGATCTGACACGGGGTTTTCAGGCACTGAAAGACTAAACTCACTGACGGTTTGAGTATTCATGGCGGAATCCGCTAAAGCGAAGAAAGCAGCACCCACGGAATTGACGAAAAAACAACAACGCTTTCGCCGCCTGGTGGCCCAAGGGGCAAGAGAAGGCGCGGTCATTGGCATGATTGTGCTGTGCATCTATCTTGTCATGGCCCTGTTCACCTTCGGTGCTTCTGATCCCGGTTGGGCGAGCATCGGCCATGATACCCGGGTGGATAATGCCGCAGGCCGTTCCGGTGCCTGGCTTGCCAGTTTGCTGGTGGATTTTTTCGGTCACGTCTCCTGGCTGTTCCCGGCCATGATTGCCGGCTACGCCGTTATGCTCATTCGGCTTCGTCACGAGTCTCTCGACCTGCACTGGCCCTTGTTTATGGTGCGCTTCGGCGGATTCTTGCTGATCTTGTTGTCAGCCACCAGCCTGCTGTCACTGTATTCGGTGTTCGGTCTGGGTGCGTCTTCCGGTGGCGTGCTCGGTGTAGCCGTTTCCGAAGCGATGATTCGTTTCTTCAACCTGCCTGCCACCACGCTGCTGTTGATTGCCATTTTCCTGTTTGCGCTGACGGTAACCATCGGGCTGTCCTGGTTCCGGTTAATGGACCACCTGGGCGGATTGACCCTTAAAATCGCTCAATGGGTTTCCTCTTTGTTCAAGTCTGACGGCAAGACGGTCAAACGGGTTCCCGAGCCCCGGCCAGTCGCTGAACCGCCGGTCGTCAAGGATCGGGTGGCCCGGGCTGAAGCGAAAGCCAAAACTGAATCTGGCCAAAAGAAAATGCCTTGGTGGCGCCGGTTGGTCACTCGCAAGGCCAAACCAGCCAGTCAGGGTAGTGAGTCAGCCAGGGCGCCGGCTCGCAAAGAGCCTGCTTTTGAGGGATTGGCAGCGGCCGAACAGGAACCTGCACTGCTGGAGAGTTTCAGTTCCAGAGACGGTGAGGCTGAACAGGATCGGCAGCCGGTGCAGAAGCCCGGCGCGGACAAGCCAATAAACCGTGCTCTTAAAATTGCCCCGTTCAAAAAAGATACTCAGGAAACCGCGGGCAAAACACTGACGAGTAAACAGGGTTCTTTGCTGGAGGATGTTGAAAGTCCGATCCCGCCTATCTCGCTTCTCGACCCACCTGAGGAGCACAAGGAAAAGGGTTACTCGGAAGAAGCCCTGGAACACATGTCACGCCTGCTCGAGGAAAAACTGGCCGACTTTGGCGTGACCGCTGAAGTGGTAGAGGTCAACCCCGGTCCGGTCATTACCCGTTTTGAAATCAAGCCGGCAGCCGGCGTAAAAGTCAGCAAGATTTCCAATCTGGCCAAGGACCTGGCGAGGTCCTTGGCGGTGTTGAGTGTGCGAGTGGTTGAGGTAATTCCCGGAAAATCGGTGGTTGGTATCGAGATCCCCAACGAACAAAGGGAAATTGTTCGCCTGAGTGAGGTACTGAGCGCGAGGGTCTTTACTGAGTCTACCTCCGCGTTGACGCTGGCGCTGGGCAACGACATTGGTGGTAACCCGATGGTGGCCAACCTGGCCAAGATGCCCCACTTGCTGGTGGCCGGTACCACCGGTTCGGGTAAATCGGTGGGTGTTAACGCGATGTTGCTGAGCATGCTGCTCAAGGCAACGCCGGAGGAAGTCCGCTTTATCATGGTTGACCCGAAGATGCTGGAACTGAGCATCTACGACGGCATTCCCCATTTGCTGGCACCGGTGGTCACCGATATGAAAGAGGCGGCCAATGCGCTGCGCTGGTGTGTCGCCGAGATGGAGCGGCGTTATCGGCTGATGGCGAGCCTTGGGGTACGAAATATTGCTGGTTATAACAAGAAGGTGAAGGATGCCAGGGCAGCCGGCGAGCCCTTGATGGATCCGTTCTGGAAACCTGACGACTACCTGGCAAACGATGAGCAGGAACGCCCGGAGCTGGAAACCTTACCGTTTATTGTGGTGGTGATCGACGAATTTGCTGACATGATGATGATTGTCGGCAAGAAAGTGGAAGAGCTGATTGCCCGAATTGCCCAGAAAGCCCGTGCCGCGGGTATTCACTTGATTCTGGCTACTCAGCGGCCGTCGGTGGATGTGATCACCGGTCTGATCAAGGCCAACATTCCGACCCGGATGTCGTTCCAGGTGTCATCCAAAATTGACTCTCGTACGGTACTGGATCAGGGCGGTGCCGAGCAGCTGCTGGGCCATGGTGACATGCTGTACCTGCCCCCAGGTTCAGGCTTGCCGGTGCGGGTGCACGGCGCCTTTGTCGATGATGATGAAGTGCATCGTGTGGTCAGCGCCTGGAAGGCCCGTGGCGAGCCGAAATACATTGACGATGTGCTGAATGGCGCGGAAGGCGAGCATTTGCCGGGCGTGCCGAGCCTGAGTGAAGGCGGCGGCGGTGAAGACGGTGATGCGCTTTTTGACGAAGCCGTCGCGTTTGTTACTGAAAACCGTCGGGTGTCGATCTCCTCGGTGCAACGTAAATTCAAGATTGGTTACAACCGTGCTGCCAACCTGGTGGACGCTATGGAAGCCTCGGGGGTAGTCAGTTCGGCGGGTCACAACGGTGCCAGGGAAGTGCTGGCGCCCCCGCCTCCAAGAGACTAGGAGCAGTTCAGTTATGATCAGATCAGCCTTTACAACCATCATGTGTATGCTAATGCTATCAGCCACCGGTGCTGTCTGGGCTGGCCAGGAGGCGGAGTCTCGCAAAGCCGCAAAGGAACTGGCGTCGGTATTGCGCAGCTATGAAACCTATCAGGCCAGCTTTATTCAGATTGTAGTGAATGGTAACGGTAGCCGGGTTCAGGAAACCCGAGGCGTATTGAAGGCCAAGCGCCCGGGATTGTTTTATTGGGAAACGGCTGCGCCGCTGTCCCAGTTCATTGTAAGTGATGGCAATACCGTTGAAGTGTATGACCCGGATCTGGAGCAGGTCACCATTCACACTCTGGACGATCGGGTGCAGAGTACGCCCGCGCTGTTGCTCAGTGGTGAGGTGGGCAACCTGGACGAATCCTACGAAGTCAGTGGGCGCCAGATTGGTGACGACACCCGTGAGTACACCTTGATTCCCCGGGGTTCGGACTCACTCTTTACTTCCTTGCGCCTGAGCTTTTATCGCGGTGAACTGCAGGAAATGCGTATGGAAGATTCTTTGTCCCAGCTGAGCATTCTGAGCTTTGACAAGGTGACGCTGAACCAGAATATTGAAAGCAGCGCTTTCCGCCTTGAGTACCCGGAGGAGGTGGACGTCATTCGGGACGGTGCCTGATGCAGGACAACCTGTTTCAGCCTGAAACCGGTTTTCAGCCTTTGGCTGCCCGGATGCGGCCAGTTACTTTGCAAGACTACGTCGGTCAGGCTCATCTGGTTGGCTCGGGCAAACCCCTTCGGCGGGCGGTAGAGCAGGGTCAGCTGCACTCCATGATTCTCTGGGGTCCACCGGGAGTAGGCAAGACCACGTTTGCCCGGTTGCTGGCCAACGTCGGTGACCTGTCCTTTGAAACCCTTTCAGCGGTACTGAGCGGTGTTAAAGAGATCCGCGAAGTCGTTGAACGTGCTCGCAATCGCAAGCAGTCCCAAGGGCGCGACACGCTGCTGTTTGTGGACGAAGTCCACCGGTTTAATAAAAGCCAGCAAGATGCGTTTCTCCCGCATATTGAAGACGGCACATTCATCTTCGTTGGCGCCACCACGGAAAACCCCTCGTTTGAGCTGAACAGTGCCTTGCTGTCGCGAACCCGGGTCTACGTGCTGAAAAATCTCGAGAATGAAGACATTCTTCGGCTGCTGAACCGTGCGCTGTCCAGTGAATCAGGCTTTGCCGGCAGGCTTCAGGTTGCCCCGGAAGTGCTGGCCACCATGGCGGATGCCTGTGGTGGCGATGCCCGGCGGGCCCTGAACATTCTGGAAGTGGCCGCCGATCTGGCGGAGCCGGATGACAAGGGTGATAACCGGATCAGTTCGCAGACCCTGGAACAGGTGCTGCAAACCAGCTTGCGGCGATTTGATAAGGGCGGAGATGTGTTTTATGACCAGATCTCGGCACTGCACAAATCAGTGCGTGGCTCCAGTCCGGATGGCTCATTGTACTGGCTGTGCCGTATGTTGGACGGTGGCTGTGATCCTCTCTACGTTGCCCGCCGCCTGGTCCGCATTGCCAGTGAGGACATCGGCAATGCGGATCCCAGAGCGCTCCAGCTCACCTTGCAGGCCTGGGATGCCCAGGAGCGTCTCGGCTCTCCCGAAGGCGAACTGGCATTGGCCCAAGCGGTGACCTATCTGGCGCTGGCGCCCAAAAGTAATGCGGTTTACAAAGCGTTCAACGAGTGCATGGCGGACATCCGCAAAGATCCGGATTACCAGGTGCCCGTCCACTTGCGCAATGCCCCCACCAAACTGCTGAAAACCATGGGTCACGGCGCCGAATACCGTTACGCCCATGACGAGCCGGATGGCTACGCCGCGGGTGAATGCTACCTTCCCGAAGCCATCCATCAACGGCGCTACTACCAGCCGGTCATGCGTGGCCTTGAAATCAAGTTGGCCGAAAAGCGTCAACGACTGGATACGCTGGATGCCGACAGCCCTGCCAAACGCTATTGATGCGACCGGTGTACTGATTTTAGCCGGTACCGTGTGGGGCAGATGGTGGTCAGCAGGTTTACGGCAGGTATAATGCCGTCATATTCATTCATTCGTTAACCGGAAAATTCAGGAAGATCATGCTCGATCCGAAACGTGTCCGTACTCAGACTGAAGATATTGCCCGCCGGCTGGCCATTAAAAACTATGAGTTTGACGTAGCCGCCTTTGAGCAGTTAGAGGAGCGCCGCCGAGCCATTCAGGTTCGTACGGAAACACTGCAGGGCGAGCAGAACAAGCGGTCGAAATCCATTGGTAAGGCCAAGGCGGCCGGAGAAGACATCAAGCCGCTGCTGGATGAAGTGGATAATCTCAAACAGCAAAAGGCAGAGGCCGAGGACGAACTGCGTTCTGTGCAGGAATCCCTGAATGCGTTTCTCGCCGGTATTCCCAATCTGCCCGATGACGATGTGCCGCCCGGCGCGAATGAAGATGACAATGTGGAAACCCGGGTATGGGGTACGCCGCGAACGTTTGGTTTTGAGCCTAAGGATCACGTTGCTCTGGGCGAGGACATGAAAGGCCTGGATTTCGAGACCGCCACCCGCCTTGCCCATTCCCGCTTTGCGGTGATGCGGGGCCACCTGGCCAGACTGCATCGAGCCCTCGCTCAGTTCATGCTTGATCTGCATACCGAGCAACATGGCTACACTGAGGCTTACGTGCCGTATCTGGTCAACGCCAATGCGCTGTTCGGTACGGGTCAGTTGCCGAAGTTCGAGGAAGATCTGTTCCGGACCGTGGGCGATAACCCTCTGTACCTGATTCCCACCGCAGAAGTGCCGGCTACTAACCTGGTCTCCGACACCATTCTTGACGCGACTGAAATGCCGGTGCGTCTGGTTTGTCATACCCCCTGTTTCCGCAGTGAGGCAGGATCCTACGGGCGTGATGTCCGGGGCATGATCAGGCAGCACCAGTTCGACAAGGTAGAGTTGGTGCAGATTGTGCGCCCGGAAGACTCGACCGAGGCGTTGGAGCAGTTGACCGGCCATGCCGAAAAGGTACTTCAGTTGCTGGAATTGCCGTATCGGGTCGTGACTCTGTGTGGAGGTGATATGGGCTTCGCGGCGGCGAAAACCTACGATCTGGAGGTGTGGTTACCCGGGCAGGGCAAATACCGCGAGATTTCCTCTTGTTCCAATACCCGTGATTTTCAGGCACGGCGTATGCAGGCACGTTGGCGCAACCCGGAAACCGGAAAGCCCGAGCCTGTGCATACCCTCAATGGTTCAGGCCTGGCAGTTGGCCGAGCGATGATCGCGGTGATGGAGAACTACCAGCAGGAAGACGGCAGTATTCTGGTTCCGGAGGTTCTCAAACCCTACATGAGAGGCATTGATCGCATCCAATGACCAAGCAACAGTACGATGCACCAGGGCAGGGCATCAAGGCGGGGTCTGCACCGATTCGGTATAGGCCCAACCCCATTACTGATAATCCGAACAATTCCTCGGGCGAAGTGGCGCTGGTGGGTGCCGGGCCTGGTGACCCTGAATTGCTCACCCTCAAAGCATGGCGTCTGATCAATTCCGCTGAGGTAGTGCTGTACGACCGCCTGGTGTCACCGGAAATCCTTGCACTTATTCCAGAATCCGCGGAACGGATTCATGTGGGCAAGCAGCGCTCCAATCACTCGCTGCCTCAGGAACAGATCAATCAGCGCCTGGTGGATCTGGCCCGGGAAGGTCATAAAGTGGTTCGACTGAAGGGTGGCGACCCGTTCATTTTTGGTCGTGGCGGCGAGGAAATTGAAACCCTGGCAGCGGCCGGCGTGCGCTTTCAGGTGGTTCCCGGCATCACGGCCGCTTCAGGCTGTGCGGCTTACGCCGGAATACCGCTGACACATCGCGATTACGCCCAGTCGGTCCGGTTTGTTACCGGGCACCTCAAGAACGATACCTGCAATTTACCTTGGTCGGATTTTGTTCAGAATAACCAGACGTTGGTGTTCTATATGGGCCTGGTTGGCCTGCCGATCATCTGTCGAGAGCTGATTGCCCATGGCATGAAGCGCGATATGTCGGTGGCCCTGGTGTCCAGAGGCACCACCCCGGATCAGCGTGTGATTGTGGGCAACCTTACCAGTATCGTCGACATGGTGGAGAGCAGCGGAGTTCAACCCCCGACGCTGGTGATAGTGGGGGACGTAGTGAGTCTTCGAAGCCGGCTGGACTGGCTAGGTGCAGTAACAGAGATTTGAGAGATTGTGCCTGGGGAGACCAGGAGGAGGGTGGCACCAGTTTATGGCAGATGCCGCCCCTCCTCTTTGATCGAGTTCTATTTGCCGCGCTTGGGCAGAACGTCTTTCAGCTTCTCGCGCATGTCGCGAATGGCTTTTTCGGTGGTTTCCCAGTCGATGCAGGCATCGGTCACTGAGACGCCGTATTTCAGTTCGTCAAGATTCTCGGGAATGGACTGGTTACCCCAGTTGATGTGACTTTCGACCATCAGGCTCTGGATGGTCGTGTTGCCCTCAAGAATTTGGTGGGTAACGTCCTGCATGACTAATGGCTGAATGGCCGGATCTTTGCTGGAGTTGGCGTGACTGCAATCGACCATGATCGATTTGCGCAGTTTGGCTTTGTCCAGTGCCTGCTCGCACAGGGCGACGCTCACCGAATCGTAATTGGGCTTGCCGCCACCACCGCGCAGCACCACGTGACCGTAGTTGTTGCCCTTGGTGCGAATGACGGCCACGGTGCCTTGTTGATCAATGCCCAGGAAGCTGTGAGGGTGAGAGACCGAGTTCATGGCGTTTACGGCCACATCCAGGCTGCCATCGGTGCCGTTCTTGAAGCCAATGGCCATGGACAAACCGCTGCTCATTTCACGATGGGTCTGGGATTCGGTGGTTCTGGCACCAATGGCGGACCAGGCGATGGTGTCCTGGAGGTACTGGGGCGAGATCGGATCCAGAGCTTCGGTTGCCGCGGGCAGGCCCATTTCGTTGATGTCCAGCAGCAAACGGCGACCGATATGCAGGCCCTGTTCGATATCAAAGGTATCGTTCAGGTGCGGGTCGTTGATCAGCCCTTTCCAGCCAACGGTGGTGCGGGGCTTCTCAAAATAGACGCGCATCACCAGGAACAGGGTGTCGCTGACTTCATCCGCGAGTGTCTTCAGGCGAGCGGCGTACTCTCTGGCGGCTTCCACGTCGTGAATAGAGCAGGGGCCGAGCACCACAAACAACCGATGATCCTTGCCATCCATGATGTCGTAAATGGCCTGCCGGCCTGAGGCCACGGTATCTGCCGCTTTATCGCTCAGTGGCAGTTCCTGCTTCAGTGCTTCAGGAGTGATCAGTGGTTCCTGGCTGGCCACGTTCAGGTTTTCCAGTTTCTTGCCCGACATCTTGTTGTGCTTCCCCGAATCAGATCGTTGCATCACCGGTTAACGCTGTCATTATTCGCCCGGTGTTAGATGATTAATGCGAATGGCGCCGGCATGCAGTTGCGGTAAACCCCGGCGAGTTAGTTATACTGCGTTATTTGAAGGCCCTTTTCAACGCTTCCAGACAACAGGTAACGGATGTCGGCCACTCCCAGAAAACCACAAGCTGTCTCTTCCTCCAGAAAGGTGGTTTCAGAGAGGATCAATCAGGTTCTAGCCGGTATTCGGGTGCCGGATTTGCCGTATCCGGTCGGCAAACCAGCGCCCGACTCCGTGCCGGACTGGCGGCCTCTGCTTTTTTCGTGCTGGACCGAACAGCGCGATGAGCGTGTCACCCAGGTTTTGCGCTCTGTAGAGATCGAATGGTCCGTGCGTCAGGTCAATGCGGCGTATCTCTCAGACCGGATCATGGACGTGTTCTTGAAAACCAGTGGACTGCATACCACCCTGGTTAGCCGCATTGCCCGGCTCCGTTTCTGGCTTGCGTGGCAACTGGATGCCAACGGGGCAGAAGCGTTCAGCAACGCCCTGCTGGATTGGCTCGACAACCTTCAGGAGTGGCGTGGCTGGAGCGATACCGGTGGGCGTTCGGCCCGAGTTCTGCTGGATCAGCTCGACAGCCTGGTGATTGCGGTGTCTGCTAGCTTCGAGTCAGGCAGTGTCGACTCGGTCGAGGATTATTGCCATCAATGGCTGATCGATAGAGAGAAGAGGGAAACTCAGGTCGGCCGGTTACGAGAGCGGTTACTGGAGACCGAGCAGGGCGCCTCTCGTCAGCGGTTTGCTGATCAGGTTGCCAGAGCGCTGATTGGCCGTGCGCTGACCGGTCGCAACCTGCCCACCGCGATCAGCCGGTTCATCCTTAATGACTGGTATAAGGTGCTCAAGCAGAGTGTCTGGGCTGAAGGTTCTGAAAGCGAGCTGTACCGACATGCCAATAAACTGCTGGAATGGCTGGTGTGGCTGGGCGATCCCGCGCTCTCTGATCGTGACCGCAACCGGCTGTACCACGTCGGCGAACAGATTGGTGATCGAGTACAGGATGTCTGGTCGCGGGCACTCGACCAGGGTTTGCCTCAGACTGCCCTGGACGATATCCAGGCGGTTATCGTTGCCAGAATCCGAGGAGAGGTACCCGAGTTGAAACCGGCGTTATCAGGAGAGGGCAATTTCACCTGGGAATCCCAGTGGCTGTCCGTGACGCCGGTACCCACTGAGGACGCCGCATCGTATTGTGGTCGCTGGTTTGTTGAAGGTGAGGACGCCCGCGAACAGCGCCGGTTCTTCTTTGCGCTGTTAGAGGATAGCAGTGAAGTGCTCTGGACCAATGGCGCCGGCGTTAAGCTCGGACTGCAGGCCTGGCCGTTGTTTATGGCTGATATCGAGTCCGGGTCTGTTCGTTCGCTGCCGTCTCCGACGCCTTTTGGCGATGTGTTGTCTGAGGCGGTAGATCTGCTGTCGAAGGTCTGTGCCAAGCAGCTGAAACAGCGCGAGCAAGCCGCCCGGGAGGCGCGAGCCCGGGCCGAAGTATTGCGACGAGAGAAGGAAGAGGCGGAGCGGGCCAGAATGGCGCACGAGGCTGCCAGGCAGGCCGAAATTGAACAGCAGCAAGCGGAGGCTGAGCAGCAACGGCTGGAAGACGAAATGGCAGAACAGGCAAGGCTGCACAGGGAGCTTGAGATTGTGGCGACCAAACAGGTTGAGGGCATTGGCTTGGGGGGCTGGATTGTCCTGACCCCAGAAACCGAAGGTGAGGACCCGATCCGATTGAAGCTTGCCGTCAAGATTTCAGCATCGCGAAAGTTTGTCTTTGTTGACCGGTTGGGTCTAAACCGGAAGGAGCTGCTGCACGACGAGCTGGTTGCAGGCATCGTCGATGGCCGTATTCGTGTACTTGGCAGTGCCGCGGCATTTGATGACACCCTGAGCCGGGTGGTTGGTCGAATCCGGGTTGGTCGTAATTAAGGGCAAAAGATGACAGATGACAATTATCAATTTGGCACCTCTCAGGTGTTGCCGTCTGGCAAAGATAAACGAGAAGACTACAGGCTAACGGCCAGAGCCAGGGCCTGGATTCAGCGTGAGTCGCCAGAGCCGGGAGCGAATCAGGATGAGCTGGCTGGTAAGGTCACGTTGGAATGCCAGATCAGGGACATTTCCGCCCGGGGGTTGAGCCTTGTGATTGCAGAGCCTTTGAGCGTGAATTCATTGCTGATGGCGGAAGTGAGTCTCGGGCTTCAGCCGAAGGGGTTCGAGCTCATGGTTGAAGTCATGTGGTGCCGGGAAGCTGACGAGGGCTACCTGGTCGGGATCCGGGTTCTGGAATCCGACGACACCGATTACCTGGACTGGATGGAAGCTGTTGCAGCCGCGTTATCTGAGGGCTGAAGACAAAGAACCGGCGCAAGGCCGGCTCTTTGTGACAACGGGCATCCAGAATCTGGTCAGTCTTCCAGCTCACCCATGCCGGTGATGTTGAAACCGCCGTCAACGTACAGAATTTCGCCGGTGATGCCGGAAGCCATATCTGAAGACAGGAACGCGGCTGCGTTGCCGACCTCACCGGTGGTGACATTGCGACGCAGAGGGGCCCGCTTGGCGTTCTCGGCCAGCATACGGCGGAAGCTTTTGATGCCAGATGCCGCGAGAGTCTTGATCGGGCCGGCAGAAATGCCATTTACCCGGATACCTTCTTTACCCAGGGCTGCAGCCATGTAGCGAACGTTGGCTTCCAGAGAGGCCTTGGCCAGCCCCATTACGTTGTAGTTCTGCAATACCTTTTCAGCGCCCAGATAGCTCAGTGTGAGCAGACTGCTGCCTTCGTGCATCATGGAGCGGGCACCCTTGGCCAGGGCAACAAAGCTGTAAGAGCTGATGTCGTGGGCAATGCGGAAACCGTCCCGGCTGGTGACGTCGACAAAGTTGCCATCGAGCTCATGGGCCGGCGCAAAGCCAACCGCGTGAATGATGATGTCAATGTGATCCCAGTGCTTGTTGAGCTCCGTGAAGACGTTTTCGATTTCCTCGTCACTGGCGACATCGCACGGGAACGTCAGCTGGCTGCCCCACTGGTCCGCGAACTTGACCACGCGGGATTGCAGCTTCTCGTTCTGGTAGGTGAAGGCCAGTTCGGCACCTTCACGGGCGAAAGCCTCGGCAATGCCGTAGGCGATGGAATGTTTGCTGGCAACGCCAACAATCAGTGCTTTCTTGCCACTGAGAATTCCCATGGGTATCTGCTCCCTGTGTTCCTTGGTTTTGACGCATTATCCCCGACATATTCCCGCCGGGGTAACACTCAATTGGTCGTAGTCTGGTAAAAGAATGCTGCGTTCAGCAACTCCCGGGTGTAGTCCTGTTGCGGATCCCGGAAGATGGCCTCGGCGGCACCATACTCCACAATCTTGCCGTCTCTGAGCACCAGCAGCTTATGGCTGAGTGCCCGAACAACCGCGAGATCATGACTGATAAAAATGTAGCTTAGCTTATATCGGGCCTGGATTTCCCGTAAAAGCTCAATCACTTGCTTCTGGACTGTGCGGTCCAGGGCGGACGTTGGTTCATCAAGAATAATCAATTCGGGTTGCAGAACAAGCGCACGGGCAATGGCAATGCGCTGCCGCTGTCCGCCGGAAAATTCGTGGGGGTACCGGTGGCGGGCGTCAGGGTCAAGGCCAACATCCGTCAGCGCCCGAATCACCATGGCCTCATGCTGCTCGGCGCGCCCGTTATCGTGGATCTCCAGCCCCTCACGGACAATTTCTTCAACCGACATGCGCGGGCTCAGGCTGCCAAACGGATCCTGAAATACGATCTGAATCCGTTTGCGCCAGGGTCGGAACTGCTTTTGGGATAGAGGGCCGAGATCGGTACCTGTTAAACGAATGGTGCCGGTACTGGCCGTCAGTTTCAGCAGCGCGTGGCCAATGGTAGTTTTGCCGCTGCCGCTCTCACCAACAATGCCAAGGGTTTCTCCGGCCTGAAGCTGAAAACCGACATTCTGAACGGCATGGAAGCTCTCGGTAACCCTGCCCAGCAGATTCTTGCGGATGGTGAAACGGACGTTAAGGTTGTCCACCTCCATCAGCGTGTCGGTGATTCCTGCCAGCGGATTCGGGTGATCCGGTGGCTCTGCGTCAATCAATTTGCGGGTGTAGGGATGCTCCGGGTTGGTAAACAGGCGCTCGGTCTGAGCCTCCTCAACCTGTTTGCCATGCTCCATTACCACCACCCGGTCGGCATAGCGACGTACGATGCTGAGGTCGTGAGTAATCAGAAGAATCGCCATGCCGAGCTTCTTCTGCAGCGATTTGAGCAGTTCGAGAACCTGCTTCTGAACGGTGACATCGAGTGCGGTGGTCGGCTCATCGGCAATCAGTAATTCGGGCTCGTTGGCAAGGGCCATGGCGATCATCACGCGCTGTTTCTGCCCGCCGGAAAGCTGGTGGGGATAGCTTTTCAGCCGACGTTCCGGATCGGGTATGCCGACCAGCTCCAATAACTCGAGACAGCGCTTTCGGGCCTGTGGTCCGCGCATACCCATGTGCAGTTCCAGAGTTTCAGTGACCTGCTTCTCTACCGTATGCAGCGGGTTGAGAGACGTCATGGGCTCCTGGAAAATCATGCTGATTTCCCGTCCACGGATCTGGCGCAGTCTCTTGTCTGAGACGGTTAACAGGTTTTCACCCCGGTACAGGATCTGACCGGAAGGGTAGCTCGCATGGCGCGCATCCAGCAGCTGCAGGACAGACAGCGCAGAAATTGATTTGCCGGAACCGCTTTCACCGACCAGGGCCAGGGTTTCACCGGCTCCGATCTGGAGTGAAAGTTTGTCTACCACTCGTGGGCCATGATCAAAACAAATGGACAGCTCCGAGATGTTCAGAAGTTCACTCATGTTAGTTCTTTCTCGGGTCAAAGGCATCGCGCACGGCTTCGCCGACAAACACCAGCAAGGTCAGCATCACCGACAGCGAAACAAACGCGGAAATACCGAGCCAGGGCGCGTGCAGGTTGGACTTGCCCTGGGCAATCAGTTCGCCCAACGACGGTGATCCGGACGGCAGGCCGAAGCCGAGAAAATCCAGTGAGGTCAGCCCGGTAATGGCGCCTGTCAGAATAAAGGGCAGAAAGGTAAGGGTGGCAACCATGGCGTTTGGCAAAATGTGCCGGAACATGATGTGCCGGTTATCCAGCCCCAGGGCTCTGGCGGCTTTGACATATTCAAAATTGCGGGCCCGCAGAAACTCGGCGCGCACCACGTCGACCAGCCCCATCCAGCTGAACAGCAGCATAATGCCCAGCAACCACCAGAAGTTTGGCTGCACCAGTGCTGACAGAATGATCAGCAGGTACAGCATCGGCAATCCCGACCAGATCTCGATGAAGCGTTGTCCGAACAGATCGATCTTGCCACCATAGAAGCCCTGAATCGCGCCAATGATCACGCCGACGATGCAGCTCGCTATAGTGAGCGTCAGACCGAACACCACCGAAATACGAAAACCGTAAATCACCCGGGCGGCGACGTCGCGGCCCTGATCGTCCGTGCCCAGCCAGTTTTCTGAACTTGGCGGGGCCGGTGAGGGTACCTCCAGCTCATAATTAATGGTGTCATAGCTGAATCGGATGGGCGGCCAGATCGCCCAGCCATTGGCGGTGATTTCATCGCGAATAAAGTGATCACGATAGTTCGCCTCGGTCGGCAGAAAACCGCCGAAGGTTTCCTCCGGCACCGTCTGCACTACCGGGAAGTAGAGATCCCCCTGATAGGACACCACCAGAGGTTTGTCGTTAGAGATAAGCTCGGCCACCAGAGACAAACCGAACAGGGCAAGGAACAGCCAGAGCGACCAGAAGCCGCGACGGTTGTTGCGAAAGTTCCGGAGGCGACGGCGCTGGATAGGAGTCAACCGGGCCACGATTACGCGCCCTCCCGGCTTTCAAAATCGATGCGGGGATCCACCAGCACATAGGTGATGTCGCTAACCAGCTTCAGCACCAGCCCCATCAGGGTAAAAATAAAGAGAGTGCCGAAGATCACCGGGTAATCACGGTTGAGCGCGGCTTCAAATCCCAGCAGTCCCAGCCCGTCCAGCGAGAAAATAACCTCGATCAACAGAGACCCGGTAAAGAACAGCGACACCAGCACGCCGGGCATACTGGCGATCACGATCAGCATGGCATTTCGGAAGACGTGGCCGTAGAGCACCTGCTTTTCTTCAAGGCCTTTGGCCCTTGCGGTCACGACGTACTGTTTGCCGATTTCGTCCAGAAACGAGTTCTTGGTGAGCAGGGTCAGCGTGGCAAAACCACCGATCACGTTGGCGGTCACCGGCAGAGCCAGGTGCCAGAAATAATCGCCAATCTTCTGAAGCCAGGTCATCTCGTCGAAATTCGGTGAAGTCAGGCCTCGCAGCGGAAACCAGTCAAAATAGCTTCCCCCCGCGAACAATACGATCAGCAGGATCGCAAACAGAAACCCGGGAATCGCATAACCCACGACAATGGCGGAACTGGTCCAGACATCAAACCGGGAGCCGTCACTGATGCCTTTGCGGATCCCCAGCGGAATCGAAATCAGGTAGATGATCAGGGTAGACCAGAGCCCGAGCGAGATGGATACCGGCATCTTGTCGATGATCAGCTCAACCACCGTGCGGTCACGGAAGAACGACTCACCAAAGTCAAAGGTGGCGTAGTCCTTGAGCATTTTCAGGAAGCGTTCATGGGCGGGTTTGTCGAAGCCGTACATCACCTCGATTTCTTTCAGCAGTTCCGGCGGTAAACCGCGGGAACCCCGGCTATCACCGGAACTGGTAACCACTTCGCCACCCATATCGCCGCCACCGGCCCGGGCCAGGGCACTGCTGCCATGGCCTTCCATTTGGGCGATAAACTGCTCAACTGGCCCACCGGGTGCCGCCTGAACAATTACGAAGTTGAGCAACATGATCCCCACCAGCGTGGGGATGATCAGTGCAAGCCGCCTGAGAATGTAGATGCCCATTTACCGGAAGAGTCCTTTCATGACAGCGTTGGGGTTAGATCGACTGATCAGGGTTTGACCCACCAGTTATTGAGGTCGATGCCATTCTTCGGTGTGACCTCCGGTCGCTGCAGATGGTTCCAATAGGCAACCCGGTCTTTGGTCAGGTGCCAGTGTGGGATCACGTAATGGTTGTGCAGCAGCACCCGATCCAGTGCCCGAACCCGGTGCACCAGTTGGTCCCGATCCGGCGCTTGAATCACCATCTCCACTAATTGATCCACCACCGGATGGCGAACCCCCATAAAGTTCCTGGAGCCGGCAATCTCTGCGGTGCTGGAATGCCAGTATTCGCGTTGCTCATTGCCGGGTGAATCAGACTGCGGCAGCACCTGAGTGATCATGTCGAAATCGAAACTGCGTACACGCTGGATATACTGATTACTGTCAACAAGACGAACGGTGACATCAATGCCCAGGCGCTCAAGGTTTCTGGCGAAGGGCAGGACTACCCGTTCAAAACTTTTCTGAAACAGCAGAACTTCAAAAGCGAGTGGCGCACCGGTCTCGTCATTCACCATTTTGCCGTTGCGGATGCTGTAGCCGGCAGCTTTGAGCAGCGCCATGGCGTCACGAAGGTTGTCGCGCATGGTGCGTTCGCCCGCGGTGTCGGGGGGTGCGTATTCGGTGGTGAAAACGTCTGGATCGAGCTGGTTCCTGAAAGGCTCAAGGATTTTCAGTTCGGCGCCTTGAGGCAAGCCAGACGATGCCAGCTCGCTGTTCTCAAAGTAACTGTTGGTCCGGGTGTACTGATCGAAGAACAGGTTGCGGTTGGCCCACTGGAAATCAAAACCATAGGCCAGGGCTTGCCGAACCTTGGGATCACTGAAGACGGCCTTGCGGGTATTGAACACAAAACCCTGCATTCCACTCGGGCGTTGATGTGCGATGGCCTCACGCTCAATGCTTCCGTCTTCGAAGCGTCGACCGGTGTAGGCCGTTGCCCAGTTCTTGGCAGAGGTTTCCTGGCGGAAATCGAAATTTCCCGCTTTGAAGGCTTCCAGCGCCACGGTGTCGTCGTTGTAGTACTCGTACTGGATGCGGTCGAAGTTGAAGCGGCCTTTGCGAACGGGAAGGTCTTTTGCCCAGTAATCGGCAACGCGTTCATAGTTGACCGAGCGGCCGGCGTCATAGTCGGCGATTCGATAAGGGCCGCTGCCGACCGGGGTGTCCAGACCGCTGCGGTCAAACTCTTTGTCCTGCCAGTAGTGAGCCGGAAGGATCGGCATCTGCCCGAGAATCAGCGGCAGTTCGCGATTGTCGGTGTCGCCGAAATCGAAGCGGATTCGGTGGCTGTTCTCAATGGTGACGTTACTGATGTCTGCGTAGTAATTACGGTAAAACGGGTGGCCTTCGGTAGTCAGAATACGGTAGGAAAACTCTACGTCTTCGGCGGTAATCGGGGTGCCGTCCTGAAACTGCGCCTGTTTCCGAAGATTGAAAATCACCGAGCGCCGGTCATCCGGAATTTCGGCGCTTTCAGCGATCAGCCCGTACTCTGAGAAAGGCTCATCAGCGGAAGATTCCATCAGCGTGTCGTAGACATAGGCACTGACACCCGCAGCTGCGACGCCCCGGATCACGAAGGGGTTGAAGCTGTCAAAGCCGTTGGAAACCACCGATAGCTTTAACGTGCCTCCCTTGGGAGCCTCCGGGTTGACGTAATCGAAATGGCTGAAATTCTGAGGGTATTTCAGCTCGCCGTGCATGGCGATCCCATGGACGGGCTGGAGCCCGTCGCTCTGGTGATCGTCTGCAACACTCAATGGGGTAGCCAGCAAGGCCAGGGACGTAATCAGTCCAGACAGAGCCAGGCGCGGTGCTTTCCGTGTTTTTGTCATGGTTCTCGCACGTTATGGGCTGTTTCTTATGTCCACGTAGAGTACCAGACTTTGGCCGGGTTGCAGATAACGGCTGGTATTAAGATCGTTCCATGATGCGATGTCCCGCACATTCACTGCAAACCGGTTGGCAATGGCAGACAGTGAGTCGCCCTGGCGAACGCGGTAACCCACTTTGCGCACCATCGCGTTATTACGTTGATTGCTCGCCACCATGGTGGGCTGGGCGGTTTTGGACCAGATTACCAGTTGTTTGCCGGGAATCAGTGGATCGCCCGGCGCCATGCCGTTCCAGCCGGCGACTTCGCGCACAGACACTCGGTGTTCACGGGCGATGTCCCAGAAGGTGTCTCCCCGGCGAACGGTGTAGTCGACCTTGTTGCCGTCGCGCTTCCGCTCCTGAGTGCGTTGCAGCCGTTGGGACTGGCTCAGCGCATACGCATTCGAGCCTTTGGTCGCTGACGGGATCAATAACTGTTGCCCGATCCGGATCAGATCCGTGTTGAGTTTGTTGACCTGCTGAATTACCGACGGGGTGGTGGAGAATTTACGGGCAATAGTGTTCAGGCTATCGCCACCCTGTACCCGGTAATTTTGCCAGGACACTCGTTGATCGGCAGGGAAATCCGCCAGTGCCGTGCGGAAAGCGTCAGCTTTCTCGATCGGAACCAATAAACGGTGCGGGCCATCCGGGTTGGTGGCCCATCGGTTGTAGGAAGGATTCAGCAGATAAATGTCATTGATCTCGATGTCGGCCAACGCTGCGGCTTGAGCCAGGTCGAGCTGGGACCCGGTGTCGACCACCGCAAAGAACGGTTCGTTTTTCAATGCTGGAAGCTCAATGCCATAAGCGTCTGGGTCGTCGAAAATTTTCGCCAGTGCAATCAGTTTGGGCACGTAGTGCCGGGTTTCTGTAGGCAGGCTGAGTGACCAGAAATCGGTTGGCTTCCCGGCGTTGCGGTTCCGGCGCATGGAACTGGACACGGTGCCGCCGCCGGCGTTGTAAGCAGCCAGTGCCAAGGTGTAATCACCATCAAAACGGTTGGCGAGGCGGTCGAGGTAGGTCAGGGCTGCATCGGTTGCAGCGATTACGTCTCGGCGATCATCGTGCCACCAGCTTTGGGTCAGACCGAAATATTTGCCAGTTGAGGGAATGAACTGCCATAAGCCGGCGGCGCGGCCATGGGAATAGGCAAATGGATCAAAGGCGCTTTCAACGATGGGCAGCAGAGCCAATTCGTTGGGCAGACCGCGCTTTTCCGTTTCTTCAAGAATATAGTGGAGGTAACGCGAGCCCCGCTCCACCACTCGGTCTATGTAGCGGGGATTACGGGCATACCAGTCGAGCTGGGCTTGCACCCTTGCGTTGCTGACCGAATGATCCAACTCGAAGCCGGCTCTTAACCGGTGCCAAAGATCATCGCCGGATTCTGCCAGGTTCTGTCCGTCGCGAGGGCTGTCGAGTGTTTCACGAGCTTCCCGAGCCTGTTTGCGAAGCTCTGGTGCTATGGCGTCATCCAGGGGTGCTTCGCCGGCCTTTTTGCCGTTACCTGCCGCAACCGATTTTTTCAGATCTTCATCACCCCGGGCGACCACCACCTCATCAGAATTTAGAGGATTGCGTTCAGTATTGTTCTGGTCATCGCCGAACCACGCCGACGGCGAGTGCCAGTTTTCCAGGACCTGGCTGGTGCTGCAGCCTGCGAGTAAAGTGCTGGCAACCAGCGCGTAAGACAATCGTTTGACCGACATAAAGGGAGCTTCCGGGTAAGGGCCGAGTGTGACTAAAAATCCGGCACATTTAACAGTTTACGGTCGATATCAGAATCGGATTCTATGAGAGCCCTTTTCCGGGGGTCAATACAGCTGATGTTACGGCTGTGACAAGAAATGTTAATAAGACACCTATTGCCGCTCAGAAGTGGTCCTTACCATGGCGAATGGCGGCAAAGACTGAGCTTTCCGAATCGCAGGGTAAACCGATTTCCGTCGCGTAGCGTTTGGCGGCCTCGATCACGGCGGGATCGTCCCATCTCAGGAAAGGGTTCAGGGCGTTTTCTGCAGCAATGGTGGAGGGTACGGTGGCTTCGCCACGGTCACGCCTGGCGATGCAGTCCTGTTCAAACCGCGCCAGTTCAGCGTCGTTTGGGAGCCAGCTCCGGGCAAATCGCAAATTGGCGAGGGTGTACTCATGTGCGCAATAAACGGCGGTCTGATCCGGCAGGGCGCGCAACGACGCCAACGATTGGCGCATTTGCTCCGGCTTTCCTTCGAACAGGCGACCGCAGCCACACACAAACAATGTGTCGCCACAAAACAGTACCGGGCGGTCGTTTACAGGCGTGTTGCAGTAGTAGGCAACGTGATCCAGCGTATGGCCGGGCACAGCCATGACCTCAAAAGTCAGGCCTTGCCAGACGACCTCATCGCCGGGGTGGGTCTGATTGGTCACGCCCTTGAAAGGAGAGTCGGCAGGACCGGTTACCCGGGCTTGCGGGAAGGCTTTCAAGAGCGCAGCGACACCACCGGTGTGATCGGGGTGGTGATGGGTGACCAGGATGGTGTCGAGCGATAACTGATGTTGCTCAAGGTGATCCTGAACGGGTTGGGCCTGGCCAGGGTCGACGATCAGTGCTTTTCCGGATTCCTGGTCTGCCAGACACCAGATGTAGTTGTCGGAAAACGCGGGAATGGCTCTGATATTGAACATGATGACACCATGTGTTCAATGAATGTGCCTGTTATGATAAAGCAACGCCGTGTCTATCCCAAGGTTCGTTCGGAGCCAGGAGCTGGCGGTGGCTCAGGGAACATTTAGATGATGGAGGTTAATAAGGTGAAAGCCTCAGTACCTGTTGACTATTCACGGCGGCATGAAAGCTTTGAACGCTGGTTTCAAACCCCGCTGGGGCGGTCTTTGTTGGCGAGTCAGCGCCGGGTTCTGGATCATTCGTTTGAAGGGCTGGCCGGGGCCCGTCAATTGCAGGTGGGGCTCAGTCACCGGCTACCATTGGCGAGTGGCGCGGATTTCGTGCAAAAGATCATCACCTCACCGTGCTGGCAGCCGAACATGCCAGACGGCGTCGCGGTGTGTGATGCTGACGAGTTGCCATTTCCCGGTGAATGCATGGATCTGGTGATCCTGCATCACGCAGCGGATTTTTCTCCCGACCCGCACCAGGTGTTGCGGGAATCTGCCCGGGTGCTTCGCGGGGAGGGGCGAATTGCCCTGATTGGTTTTAATCCGTTGAGTCTTTGGGGAATCCGGCGCCTGGTGTCGCGCCATCAGCAAGGCCCCTGGGGCGGTCGATTCCTGATGCGGTCCCGGATGGAAGACTGGCTGCGGCTATTAGGTTTCCATCTGGAAAGTTCATGCACGCACTTCTGCACACTGCCTGTTCAGAGGGCAGAAGGCTACACCACCAGAAACCATCGGTTACTCAACCAGAATGGGCACTTCGTCCCGGTCGGCGCTTATTACTGTATCCTTGCGCGCAAGAAAACGTATTCGCCAATTCGCACGAGAGCATCTTGGCGCAAGACCAAGGTCATGCATTTTCCGGGTGCAGTAGGCGCCTCCAGAGGTTGCACGAACAAGGCGCCCGACAACATTGATAAGCATTGAAAACAGCAGGAGAACGGATGGCTGACAAAGTAGTGATCTACACAGATGGTGCCTGCAAAGGCAATCCGGGACGGGGCGGCTGGGGCGTGGTGATGCGATATGGCGGCGCTTGCAGGAAGTTGCATGGCGGAGAGCAACAGACCACGAATAACCGCATGGAATTGATGGCGGCTATCCGGGGGTTAAGGGCGCTCACCCGGCCTTGTGAGGTTGAGCTGTACACGGACTCCCAGTATGTCCGCAAAGGCATCACCGAGTGGCTGGCGGGCTGGAAGCGAAATGGTTGGAAGAATTCGGCGAAAAAGCCAGTCAAGAATGCGGATTTATGGCAAGAGCTGGACACCGAAACTGCACGCCACACGGTGAGCTGGCACTGGGTGAAAGGGCATTCCGGAAACCCGGATAATGATCTCGCCGATGAGCTGGCAAACCAGGGTGTTGCGGAACTGTCCTGAGCCTGATTGCGAGAGCGGTTACACGTTACGGCTAACACAGAGAGCACGAGGTCATGAGACAGATTGTACTGGATACTGAAACCACGGGTATCGATCCGAGAGACGGCCACCGGATCATCGAAATTGGTTGTGTTGAGGTGATTGAGCGGGAGCTGACGGGGCGTAATTACCACGTCTATATCAACCCTGAGCGCGAAGTCGAAGCTGAGGCCATCACCATTCATGGGATCACTAATGAGTTCCTGACCGACAAACCGCGATTTGCACAGGTCGCTGATGAATTCTTTGAATTTATCAAAGGGGCAGAGCTGGTTATCCATAATGCAGCATTCGACGTGGGCTTTATGGATTCAGAGTTTGCGCGCCTGAAGCCGGCCCGTAAAACCGCGGAGCACTGTGGCATTGTCGATACTTTGGCGATCGCCCGGGCCAAGCACCCCGGCCAGAAAAATAATCTCGATGCGCTGTGTAAACGTTATGGCGTAGACAACAGCAACCGGGACCTGCACGGCGCACTGCTGGATGCGGAGATTCTGGCCGATGTCTATTTGCTGATGACCGGTGGCCAGACGGCGTTATCGCTGGATGCGAACGCTGGTGAAGACGGTAGTGCGGGCGGAATCCGGCGGATCAGCCGGGAGCGATCACCGCTGACGGTGATTCGGGCCAGCGAAGCAGAGATCAGTGCCCACGATGAGCTAATGGCCAGGATGCAGAAGCAGGCTGGTGAAACCGTGTGGAGTAAATTGCAGTAACCGGAATGAGAACCACGTCAGGCTGTACCATTTGTTACAGTCTGGCTTTCTTGAGGTACTTGAGTTTTATGTTATAAGTAATGATTAGTTCGCCAGTTTTACGCGATCAGCAACTAGGCCGGTTAGGGTGCATGGCCCTTGAAAAAACAGCTGGCCAGCGATATTCCGGTCACCGTTCATGAACAGGATGCGGTAGTTTCCGCAATGTAACAGGAAGCGTTTATGGTTCAGTCGTCTCTTGCGACGAAATCGCAGTCGTTTGATCTGGTCAAAAGTGAGATCGAGCAGACCATCAAACAGGCAGAATCCAGCCTTGAACGCTTTCAGGAAAACCGTGAGAGTGGGGAAGACCTGCAGAACTGCGTTGATTACATCAACCAGCTGCGGGGCATCTTTATTCTGGTCGAGTTGCGCGGTGGCACACTGTTGTGTCAGGAGGCCGTTAGCCTTGCCAACGATGTGCCGGTCGGTGCCAACGACGACAAGAACATCCTCCTGACCACGCTGAACAGCGCCCTGTTTATCTTGCGTCGCTACGTCGAGTACTACCATCAGCAAAGAGAGGATCATCCGGAGCTGTTACTGCCGGTGATCAACGATCTGCGGGAGGCTCGCCGGGAAAAACCCTACCCTGAGTCCTGTTTTTTTGAAGTCGACGTTAAGGAACGTCCCGACTTCTGCTCTGGCTTGTCTCTGAAGCCACTTGAGGACGGTGATACCGAATATGAAATTCTTGCCCGTCGCATGCGCCTGACGTTCCAGGTTGCCTTGCTCGGGATACTCCGTGAACGCAACGAAATTGTCAGCAAGAAGCTGGTGGCAAGAGCGTCTCGTGGTTTTGCCCGATTGTGTCAGGGTGCTCCGATGGGGCAGATGTGGTGTTTGCTGGCCATCGCCGCAGATACCATGCAGGATCGGACCATGGGCTTTAACAAAGCTCGCAAACGTCTGTTGATGCGAGTTGAAAAGTACGCCCGTGAACTGGTTTACGTCGGCAAGGTTGCGACCACCAAGGATGCCCCCGATTCGCTGATCAAAGACCTGATTCATCTTCTTTACTGCAGCGGTTCCGGCAATCCGGAAGTGACAAAGGTGTTGTCTGCGTACCGTCTGGCACCGTCTGAATTTCCGGATGCGCTGTTGGAAGCACATTCCCGCCGTTTGTATGGCCCCGGAACGGATGTTCTGAAATCCCTGTCGGAAGCACTTCAGGAAGAGCTGAATCAACTCAAGGACAAACTCGATATTATCGAGCGTGGCATTGAGCCTGATCTTGCTGAACTGGCGTCCATTGCCGACGCGCTGGAGCGTTTAGCGAACACGCTGGTTATGCTGGACCTGAACCGTCTGGCGGGGATTGCCCGGGAAGAAGCGACAAAACTGCGCCAATGGGAAGAGGAAAAACGTCTGCCCGCGGAAGAGGAGCTGTTTCGTCTGGCCGACTCGGTATTGGGTGTTGAAGATGCCGTTATGCAGATTGTTACCCGGGGCATTACTTCCGAAACCGATGCGTTGGCGGGCACTGAGCGTAATCGCAGCGAATCGATCTATCTGCAGGAAGCCATCTGGGTAGTGGCCGACGAAGCACGGAGTGCGTTGACGCTGGCCAAGCGTGCCATTACCGCGTTTATAGAATCAGACTTCGACAAGCTGCACCTGGCTAACCTGCCTACTACCCTGAGAAGTATTTGGGGCGGGCTGCAAATGGTAGACGATCCCCAGGCTGCGAATGTCATTGCCCGTGTAGCTTCATCCATTCAGGTTAAGCTGCTGGATGCCAGAGAGGCGCCAGCATCACAGGTGCTTGAGGCGTTGGCCGACGCGTTGACCTCGCTGGAATACTACATCGAGAGCATCGGTCGTCGGGAAGATCGTAACACGGATCTTCTTAATCTGGCTGAGTCGTCTCTGGATGATGTCGGGCTTTAACCTTTCGCATTCAGTGTTGATCGCCTCATAAAAAAACCTGCGACGATGCGCAGGTTTTTTTATGACCGGTTCAGAGTGGGGGTTAGCCCATCTTGAACAGTTCACCCAGCTTGGTCGCCAGCATCATGTCACCTTCGGCGCGCAGCTGACCAGCCATGAACGCCTGCATGCCGTCGGTTTCGCCGGATACAATGCCCTGCAATGTTTCAGAGTTCATGATCAGGGTAACAGAAGGATCGTCGTTAGGGCCTTCGTGCAGCTTGCAAGTGCCATCGTTGATCACGAGGTGGTAGGTTTTGTCGTCTTCGATATCGAACTGAAAAACCAGATCCAGGCCTTGAGCGGCGTCTGCGTTGAAATTCTGTTCGAGTTTTTCAAATACCTGAGCTACAGCCATTGTCTTACCCTTTTGATGGTTGTCTTGTCATGGTGACGATTTAAATCCCGAGCCTGAAAAGACTGTATAACAGCCCGGGCAGCGCCAACCTCGCCATTCGACTTTATGGTCAGAACCGGGCTCTGTCAAGCTTGATCGAACGCTTGTTTTAATTCTTTTTGTACTTATCACACCCTCTGCTAGGGGGTACACTCATTGCTTTGCAAAGACGTCTGGAGACTGCATTTTGGAATTTCTTATCGAATACGGACTTTTCCTCGCCAAAGTAGTGACCTTCGCGGTGGCTGCCATCATTCTGGTCTCAATAATCTTCTCGGTAACCCAGCGCGATCGGGAAGATCACGATGGCGACGGTGAACTGAAAATCCGAAAACTCAATGATCAGTACCGGAGACTGAAAGAGTCCATTCAGTCCACGCTGATGTCTGATGCTGAGCACAAGGCCTGGCTGAAGCACAAGAAAAAAGAAGCAAAAGCCGAGAAGAAGGCCGCCAAAAACGAGAAGCACAGCGAGCCTGATAAAGAAGCAAAGCCCCGGATCTATGTCCTCGACTTTGATGGCGATATCAAGGCCAGCGATACAGATACCCTGCGCCGGGCCGTATCGGCCGTGCTCAGTGTTGCCAACCCGGGCAAAGACGAAGTGGTGGTTCGTCTGGAAAGCGGCGGTGGCCTCGTACACGCCTATGGCCTGGCCTCCGCGCAACTCGACCGTATTCGCAGCAAAGGCGTGTCGTTGACCGCCTGCGTCGACAAGGTTGCCGCCAGTGGTGGTTACATGATGGCCTGCGTCGCTGACAAAATCATCGCGTCGCCTTTTGCCGTGCTGGGCTCCATTGGTGTTGTCGCCCAACTTCCCAATTTCCACCGGTTGCTTCAGAAAAACAGTGTCGACTTTGAAGTGCTCACCGCAGGCGAACACAAGCGTACCCTGACGGTGTTTGGTGAAAACACCGAAAAAGGTCGCCAGAAATTCCTGGAAGACCTTGAAGATACACACGTCCTGTTCAAAGAATACGTCAGCGAACGCCGCCCCAGCCTCGACATACAGGCCATCGCCACGGGTGACATCTGGTTCGGCACGCGGGCACTTGAGGTTAACTTGATTGACGAGATTAAAACCTCCGACGAATATCTCATTGAAGCCTGCGAGCGCGGCGACGTAATCTCGGTAACGTTCCAGCGCAAGAGGACCCTGCCGGAAAAACTCGGGCTCGCTACCAGTGCAGCGCTTGAGCATACTGTCTGGAAAGTGCTCAGCACGTTCCGTAATCAGAAAATCCAGTAGGCCTGACCTGCGGCTTGGCTTGAACCCAATAAAAAATGGAGTGCAGCATGACCAAGAATACCGACTACATGGCATGGCAAGTTGACGAACAAAATGGCGAGTACGAAGGTTGCGAAACTCTTCTGAGCACCAAAGATTTGCCAGAAGGCGAGGTGTTGGTCTGGGTGAGCCATTCCTCTCTCAACTATAAAGACGCTCTGTCTGCCTCCGGTAACAAAGGCGTTACTCGCGCTTTTCCGCACACGCCCGGCATTGATGCTGCGGGCGTGGTCAGTGAGTCGGCCACAGGTCAGCCTGCCGTTGGCAGCAAAGTGATCGTTACTGGCTATGACCTCGGCATGAACACCCCGGGTGGTTTTGGCGAATACATCCGCGTACCGGCGACCTGGTGTGTGCCCATGCCCGAAGGTTGGGACAGCCGCACAGCCATGATTTACGGCACTGCCGGCCTCACCGCCGGCTTGTGCGTCCAGAAACTGCTGACCATGGGCGCCAAGCCAGAGCAGGGCAAAGTCGCCGTCACCGGCGCCAGTGGCGCTGTCGGCAGTGTTGCCGTCGAAATCCTCGCGAACCTGGGCTTTGACGTCGTCGCCATAAGCGGCAAAGCTGACCACGCCGACGCCCTGAAAGCACTGGGTGCCAAGGAAGTCCTCGGCCGCGAAGCCCTGAGCGAAGACAAAAAGCCCATGCTCAAACCGGTTTTTGCCAACGCCGTCGACACCGTAGGTGGCATACCCCTGGCCGAACTCCTCAAACAGGTACTTCCCGGCGGCTCCGTCTCCATCTGCGGCCTGGTCGCCGGCGTACCACTGAACACCACGGTACTGCCGTTCATCCTGCGTGGCGTCAACCTGCTGGGCGTCGACTCGGTCGAAATCCCGCTGGCGGACAAAAAGAGGGTCTGGGAAAAGCTGTCAGGTGACTGGAAGTGCCCGAACACAGAAGCGTCAGCAAAAGATATCAGTCGCAGCGAACTGGACAGTGCCCTGAAGGCGTTTTTGAAAGGGGAGTCGTCAGGAAAAATCGTGCTGGATCACGCCAAATCCTGAACACTGAAGGCAATTTAGAATCCAGCCGGAAAGTCTGACTAGAAGGGTGAGGGCGAGCTTTCCAAAACCTTGCGAAGCCATGGATGGCGAAGCAGAGCGTACAGGGACGTATCCACAGCGTGTTTTGGAAGGCTCGCCCTCGCCCTTCGTACTCCGGACGTAAACTCTTTAAAATCTACGCCCGGAGCAAAGATCGAGCTTAAGAAGCCCGACGACGAAACAAAGGCTGATCCGTATCCGAAGCCGCCTGATAACCCTGACTGAAAAAGTTCAGACACCGGGCCGCCTTGGAGATATCCTTGTCAGCACGCAACACATAAGAATCAAACCCGCAGCGCTTCATAAACTGCAGCTGATCCAACAGCACATCGCCCACCGCCCGAAGCTCACCGGCATAACCAAACCGCTCCCGCAACAGCCGAGCAATACTGTAACCGCGACCATCCACAAAGCGCGGAAAATTCACCGCAATCAACGGCAGCTCATCCACCTTGCCCGCCAGTAATTCAGGCTCATCATGGCTATCAAACCAGACCCCGATATCGTCCCGGCCGGCGTAATGCTCGTGACCAGCCAGCCACAAATCCGCCGGAATCAACGCTGGCTGATCTGCCGGAATAGCCAGAGATTCTCCTTCAGCCGGGCGTGCAACCAGCACCCAGTTATCGTTACGAACAGTGCCGTCAGCGGCAATAACGTCAGGCATAAACCCGCTCCTTGAATGGCTCAAGACCAACCCGGCGATAAGTGTCCAGGAATGTCTCTTCTTCAGTACGTTTATCGACGTAGACATCAATCAGCTTGGCAATCACTTCCGGCATCTGGTCCCGGGCGAACGACGGCCCAAGAATCTTGCCAATGGTGGCATTGTGGTGTGAGTCGCCGCCCAGGCTGACTTGATAGAACTCCTCACCCTTCTTGTCGACACCCAATACTCCGATCGTGCCGACGTGGTGATGACCGCAGGCGTTCATGCAGCCAGAAATGTTCAGATCAATCGGGCCGAGATCGTACAAGTAATCCAGGTCGTCAAAACGACGCTGAATAGCTTCCGCCACAGGAATCGACTTGGCATTGGCCAGGGCACAGAAATCACCGCCCGGGCAGCAGATCACGTCGGTCAGAGTGCCCAGATTGGCGGTGGCAAAACCCAGCGGAATAAGACGCTGCCAAAGCTCGAATAACTGGTCCTGGCGCACATCGGCCAGTACCACGTTTTGCTCGTGAGTGGCGCGAACCTCACCAAAACTGTACTGATCAGCCAGGTCGGCAATCTGCTCAAGCTGGTGGTCGGTCACATCGCCCGGGGGAGTGCCGGTTTTCTTGAGGGTAAGCGTGACACCGGCGTAGCCGGGTTTCTTGTGTTCACTGACGTTTTGGGTCAGCCACTTGTCGAACTCACGATTCTCGAACCGTTGTTTGCCCAGTACGTCTGTGGCGTCATTCAGCGCCTGGTAAGCAGGCTCGGTGAAATAGCCCTGGAACTTCCTCACCGCGTCTGGCGTCAGGCGGGTCGGGGAGGTGCGAATGTGTTCCCACTCGGCTTCTACCTTCTCCGCAAAACCCTCAGGCGTCAGCGCCTTCACCAGAATCTTGATGCGTGCCTTGAACTTGTTGTCACGGCGACCATAGCGGTTATAGACCCGCAAAACCGCTTCAAGGTAGGTGAGCAGGTCCAGTTCCGGCAGAAACTCCCGGATAACCGGCGCCACCATCGGCGTTCGGCCGAGGCCGCCGCCGACATGAACCCGAAAGCCCAACTCGCCCTGATCATTGCGAACCAGTTGCAGACCGATGTCATGCACCTGAATTGCTGCCCGGTCAGTTTTTTCCGAAGCGTTAACCGCGACCTTGAATTTGCGCGGCAAAAAGGCAAACTCCGGATGGAAGGTCGACCACTGGCGGATGATTTCGCAGTAGGGGCGCGGATCGGCTATTTCATCTGCCTGGACCCCGGAGAACTGGTCTGTGGTGGTGTTACGGATGCAGTTACCGCTGGTCTGGTTCGCGTGCATTTCAACTTCCGCCAGTTCCGCCAGGATATCCGGTACATCCTCCAGGTTGGGCCAGTTCAGCTGGATGTTGGTGCGGGTGGTAAAGTGGGCATAGCCCTTGTCGTAATCACGGGTGATTCGTGCCAGCCTGCGAAGCTGATCCGAGCGCAACATGCCGTAAGGCACGCAGATTCGCAGCATGGGAGCAAGGCGCTGGACATAGAGCCCGTTCTGCAGGCGGAGCGGAAGAAACTCTTCTTCCGCCAACTCGCCGGCGAGCGCGCGCTCGGTTTGATCACGAAACTGGTCAACACGTTCTGCGGCGATTTGCCGGTCGTGTTCATCATAAACGTACATAGGGTGACGTCCTGCCTGCTTACTTCAGAAGTGCTTGTTGATGGATGGCGCCTCAAAAAAATGAGGGCCTTATTCCTGTAGGGCAGGATAACATTGGGTTTTTATTCTTAAAATGATTATTTCAAGATATCATTATCGATTCAGGTGATAAGCAGAGGCGGAGCGAGCAGGGCACAGAGATTGGACGAACCGTAATTTCCTGCTTTAATGAGAGCGTAAGTATTGATAACAAAAAATATAATCTATCGAGGAGTAAGCTATGAAAAAGTCCGCCAGATCAGACAGCAGTGCCGATGCCGTAGCCGCCGTATTGCTTGTTATGCTTGCAGTTGTCTTTGCCGTGGTCTGGGTGTCCGGCCAGTAGGTTACTGGCTGGCCAGTACCAGATTCACGACCAGGATCAGCCCGCCAACGAAGACGGCACCGAATAACAGTCCCGCCACTATATAAGGTACCGGGCTGTGGCCCGCGAAATCTTCCTGCCGACGCTTCTCGGACTGAACGCCCAAAGCGCCGGCGAAGACAGTTTGCATGATTTTGAGAACGCCTGGCGAGCCAGGTTGTTTCTTCTCTTTGTTGTCCTTGTTGTCTGCAAGGTCATTCATCTATATCGCCTTTTCTATTCTGCGGGGTCGTAAGCCAGGCTTGGCATCAGCCACCGCTCTGCTTCGGTTTTGGATATACCCTTGCGCTCAGCATAGTCCTCAACCTGATCAACGCCAATCATGCCGACCGCGAAATATTTGGATTCCGGATGAGCGAAATACCAACCTGACACCGCCGCTGTCGGGTACATGGCAAAGTGCTCGGTCAGCTCAAGGCCGATGTTGTCAGTAGCTTCCAGCAACTTGAACAATGTCGCTTTTTCCGTGTGATCCGGGCAGGCAGGGTAGCCGGGTGCCGGACGGATGCCCTGATAGCGCTCCTTGATCAGGTCTTCGCTGGCCATTTGTTCTTCCGTGGCGTAACCCCAGAATTCTTTGCGGACCCGCTCATGCATGCGCTCGGCAAAGGCTTCGGCCAAGCGGTCTGCGAGGGCTTTGACCATGATGGCGTTATAGTCGTCGTGCTTTTCCTTGAACTCCAGCGAGAACTCCTCGGCACCAATGCCGGTAGTTACCGCAAAACCGCCCACGTAATCGATCTGATGTGAGCTCTCAGGCGCGACAAAATCAGACAGGGACATCATCGGTTTGCCGGGCGCTTTCTCATCTTGCTGGCGCAGGCTGTACAGCGTCGTCAGTTCTGCTGTGCGGGTGTCATCGGTGTAAACCACAATGTCATCACCACGACGGTTTGCTGGCCAAAAACCAATCACACCACGAGCCGTTATCCGTTTTTCATCAATCATTTGTCTGAGGATCTTCTGACCATCTTCGAATAGATTGCGTGCCGCTTCGCCCCGCTTGGGGTCGTCAAAAATGGCCGGGTATTTGCCTGAAATATCCCAGGAGATGAAGAACGGCGTCCAGTCGATGTAGTCAACCAGTTCGTTCAGATCATACTCCTCAAATACCCGAACACCGGTGAACTGGGGGCGAGGTGGTTGATAGCCTTCAAAACTGATTTCGGGGGCTCGATCACGTGCTTCTTTCAGCGACACCAGTTTGGTTCGAACGCCACGATTTTTGCGGCGCTCGCGGATTTCATCGTATTCCGTGCGGGCAGCTTCGACCAATGCCGGCTTGGCGGTTTTGCTGAGCAGTTGAGAGGCCACGTTCACGCAACGGGACGCATCCGACACATACAGCGCCATGTCATTCTTGTAATGCGGCTCGATCTTCACCGCAGTATGAGCCTTGGAGGTGGTGGCGCCACCGATCATCAACGGAATCTTGAAGTCCAGTCTCTGCATTTCCCGGGCGACATGTACCATTTCGTCCAGGGACGGGGTTATCAATCCACTCAGACCGATAATGTCGACGTTTTCTCTCTTCGCGGTTTCCAGGATCTTGTCGCAGGGCACCATCACGCCGAGATCGATCACCTCGTAGTTGTTGCACTGCAGAACCACGCCAACGATGTTTTTGCCGATGTCATGCACATCGCCCTTCACGGTGGCCATCAGGATTTTGCCCTTGGCCTGCTGCTGCCCGGATTTTTCCGCCTCAATGTAGGGGATCAGGTGCGCGACGGCCTGTTTCATTACCCGGGCGCTTTTGACCACCTGGGGTAAGAACATCTTGCCGTCACCGAACAGGTCGCCAACCACGTTCATCCCGTCCATCAACGGACCTTCGATCACCTCGATGGGGTGGCTGGCGTTCTGGCGGCAGGCTTCGGTGTCGTCAATGATGTAGTTGGTGATGCCTTTAACCAACGCATGTTGCAGGCGTTTTTCAACCGGCCATTCGCGCCACGCCAGGTCTTCTTCCTGGGTCTTGCCGCCTTTGCCTTTGAATTTTTCAGCGACGACGAGCAAGCGGTCGGTGGCATCGTCCCGGCGGTTGAGCACGACATCTTCAACCAGAGCTTTGAGATCCGGCTCGATTTCATCGTAAATCACCAGTTGCCCGGGATTCACGATGCCCATGTTCATGCCGGCCTTGATGGCGTGATACAGGAATACCGAGTGGATGGCTTCGCGCACGGCGTCGTTGCCACGGAACGAGAAGGAGACGTTGCTGACGCCCCCGGAAATGGACGCGTAAGGCAGGTTTTTCTTGATCCAGCGGGTGGCATTGATGAAATCCACCGCGTAATTGTTGTGCTCTTCAATGCCGGTGGCGATCGCAAAGATATTGGGATCGAAAATAATGTCGCCGGGGTTGAAGCCGATGCCGACAAGCACGTCGTAGGAGCGTTTGCAGATTTCCGTCTTGCGCTCGTAGGTGTCTGCCTGGCCGTCTTCGTCAAAGGCCATGACCACCACGGCGGCGCCGTAGCGCATACAGGATCTGGCCCGCTTGATAAACTCCTCTTCGCCTTCTTTCAGACTGATGGAGTTCACCACGGCTTTGCCCTGAATGCAGCGCAAGCCGGCTTCAATGACGTCCCATTTGGATGAGTCGATCATGAGCGGTACGCGGGAGATGTCCGGCTCCGAGCCCACCAGATTGAGGAAAGTCACCATGACCTCCTTCGAATCCAGCATGCCCTCATCCATGTTGATATCGATGATCTGAGCGCCGTTTTCGACCTGATCCCGAGCCACGCTCAGGGCCTCTTCGTACTGCTCTTCCTTGATCAGGCGCAGGAAGCGCTTGGAGCCGGTCACGTTGGTGCGCTCACCAACGTTGATGAACAGCATATTCTCGTCGCCGGTAAATGGCTCCAGGCCAGACAGGCGCAAGGCCTGAGGGCGCTCAGGAATCTGCCGGGGCGGGTACTTGGCAACGGCTTTGGCGACGGCTTCGATGTGATCGGGGCGAGAGCCGCAACAGCCGCCAATGATGTTCAGAAAACCGTCTTTGGCGAAGCCCTCGATGATCTCCGCCATCTCTTCCGGGGTCTGGTCGTATTCGCCGAACTCATTCGGAAGACCCGCGTTCGGGTGGGCAGAGACGTAGGTCTCGGCTTTGTTCGACAGTTCTTCGACATAGGGTCGCAGTGCGTCGGCACCCAGGGCGCAGTTCAGGCCGACTGAGATGGGCCGGGCGTGGGCTATGGAATTATAAAAAGCTTCGGTGGTCTGGCCAGACAGTGTTCGCCCGGAAGCGTCGGTAATGGTGCCGGAAATCATGATCGGCAACTCGATACCGCTGTCTTCAAAGAACTGCTGGGTGGCGTAGATGGCCGCCTTGGCGTTCAGGGTATCGAAAATGGTTTCGATCAGAATGAGGTCAGAGCCGCCCTCGACCAGGCCGGAGACCGCCTCGTAATAGTTATCCACCAGAGTCTGAAAATCGACGTTCCGGTAACCGGGGTTGTTCACGTCCGGGGAGATCGATGCAGTTCGGGAAGTAGGGCCGACCGCACCCGCCACAAAACGGGGTTTGTCCGGATTTTTGGCGGTAAATTCGTCCGCGATTTCCCGGGCCAGGCGGGCCGCCGCAATGTTCAGCTCCCGAGCCAGCTCCTCCAGGCCATAGTCCGCCTGTGACACCCGGGTGGAGTTGAAGGTGTTGGTTTCGATGATGTCCGCACCCGCGTCCAGATAATCCGCATGAATATTGCGGAGCAGGGCGGGTTGGGTAAGGTTGAGCAGGTCGTTGTTGCCCTGAACTTCCCGATCATAGTCTTTGAACCGATCGCCCCGGAAAGCGGTTTCGTCCAGTTTCTGATTCTGAATCATGGTGCCCATGCCGCCATCAAGAATAATGATGCGTTCTTTGAGGGCTTTATGCAGCTGTTCCAGACGGGTAGTGCGATCGGTCATAGGGTCTTCTTCCGGGTGTCTTTAATTACGTCGTGTTTTTTGTGGCGGCGCGGGATCATAGCAAAATTGTACGAACACGTCTTAATACGGATGATCATTAGTAGGCGCCGGATAGTGCGGCCCCTGCAGACCGTTCATACGTGGAATTCATTATCCTATTAATGCCCGACTATTTTACTTGGTCTTTCAACTTCTCGCGAACTCTCCTAAAATAGGTTACACATTCGATAACAGGTAGGAAGCATGGCCTTGGTAACTGTCACTGATTCCGCAAGGGACTATCTTGCTCAACTTATTGAAAAGCAGGATGTCGAAGGTATGGGCGTCCGCGTTTTCGTGACCCAGCCCGGCACGCGTAACGCAGAAACCTGTCTGGCATACTGCCCACCCAACGAAGTGGTTCCTACGGATGAGCAGGTGGATCTTGAGAAGTTCACGCTGTTTCTCGACCACAATTCGGTGCCGTTTCTCGAAGACGCCTATGTTGATTACTCCAAGGACCAGATGGGTGGCCAGCTCACCATCAAGGCGCCGAACGCCAAAGTGCCTCAGGTCTCCGACGATGCGCCTCTGCCTGAGCGGGTTAATTACGTGTTGGCATCGGAAATAAACCCTAACCTGGCGTCACACGGTGGCGATGTTTCTCTGGTCGAGATTGTCGAGGAATCGGTAGCAGTGCTGAGGTTTGGCGGTGGCTGCCAAGGTTGTTCGGCGGTTAGCCTGACTCTCAAGCAGGGTGTAGAGAAAACGCTCAAAGAACGCGTGCCGGAAATCACCGCCGTCCGTGACGTTACAGACCACTCGAATACCGAAAACGCGTACTACCAGTAAGGCAACTTCTGGGCCGTTTGCGAGGTCGTTGTCGCCAATTCCGGCAGGCAGCGGCTGCCGCAGATGCCCTTTCCCCTTGGCTGCACGGCCAATGTCCCGGTATCCAGAATCCCCCATTATTCATCGCATTAGCCTGGCCACCGCACGACCCGTTTGTCGTGCCATAATAACAGTAACATCAGCGGCGCTGGCGTCGTCTGGATTGATCTCGGGGTAACTCTTGCTGGATTTTACTCTCTTGTCTGTGCCCGTCATGGCCGCCGTTGTCGGCTGGTTTACCAATTGGCTGGCGATACAGATGTCATTTCACCCGGTGCGATTTATCGGTGTTGGCGTTATCGGCTGGCAGGGTGTTATTCCCCGTAAAGCGGAAAAGATGGCGCATATCTGTATTGACCGGACTCTGCAGAAGTTTGGCGATCTCAACTCGGTCTATCAGAAACTTGAACCACAACGCATTGTTGAACAGGTAATCGCCCAGGTTTCGCCCCGTATGGACGAATACATTGATGAAGTAATGTACGAGGTTCAGCCAGTGCTCTGGGATAACTTGCCGCTGTTCGTCAGGGCTCGTATCTATCAGTGGGCAAGGCAGCAGTTGCCGTCACGGATCGAAGAACTGGTCGAAGACTTCGCGGACGATCTTGATGAGTTGGTGGACCTCAAGGCGTTGTTGAGCCGGGAACTCCAGAGCCACCCGGATCTGATGAACCGGATCTTCCAGGAAGCCGGTGCGGTGGAGCTGCAGTCGGTGATCAATCGTGGCGCCATTGTCGGCGGCCTGCTGGGCGCGCTCCTGGCGCCGATCTGGCTGGTCTATCCGCAGCCCTGGGTGCTGCCGGTCGGCGGCTTTTCCATCGGTTTTATCACCAACTGGGTGGCTATTAACCTGATCTTTTCGCCCCTGCGGCCACGCAGGATCCTGTTCTGGCGTATTCAGGGTCTGTTTTTGCGTCGGCAGGAGCAGATCAGTGATACCTGGGCCCGGTTGGTGGCCGACGAATTGATCACCGTTGAAAAGGTGGCCGATGCCATGATCAACGGCCAGCAAGGGGCCAGAACCCGTGCCATCATTCAGAAACACCTGCGTCCGATGCTGGACAACTCCATGGTCATGAAGCTGGCGGCTCAGGTTACCGTTGGTATGAGCGGCTATACTGATTTGAAGCGAGTGATGAACCAGAAAGCGGTGCTTGCTACCCAGGATGTCTTCAGTGACCCGGAATTTAATCGCGAGCGGGCGCCGGTGGTGGCCGGTGTGCTGGCGGGGCAAATGAAAGCGCTACGTCCGGAAGAGTTCCAAGACATTCTCAGGCCGGCGTTTCGTGAAGAAGAGCTGCAGCTGATGTTTGTCGGAGGGCTGTTTGGTGCCGTTGCCGGTCTGATTCAGTTTATTGCCATGAATCAACTGGCACTGCCGCTGACAGGCGGTTAACAAGGGAGGGGTAACGATGCCGGGTTGGGGTTCGATGATTATTCAGGTTGTGTTGACAGTCACCTCGGTTGCAGCCGTCTTGTTCGCGTTCTGGTATCTGGTGGTGCGCCCCTGGCTGTCGGCCAAGGTGCAAGAGTTGATCGAAGCTACTGACCAGGTGGAGCCCAAGGTCGCACAGGGCGTTCAGGAAGGGGTGGCGGAGGCGCTACGAAACCTGCCTCAAAGCGCTTGGGACGGCGCCACCAAGGAATCCACAAAGCAGTTTATGAAATTCGGGTCCAACCTGTTCGAGAACGGCCTGAGCAGTTTTCTGGGCTCAGCGGCCGAGTTCCAGAACTCCAGGTCTGACACCGATACCCCAAATGCCCCCAGGGGTCGTGGCCCCGGTTGATCAGAGGCAGTTGGTTGGTCGGGGTAGGCCCGCAATCCGACACGCTGTTTTTGCCGGCGTACCGGGGAACAGCTGCATCAGGTAAATGCTGTTGCCTTTCTCCTCGCCCAAAGCCTCTTTAACCGCCTTCACAAACAGCCGGTTGGAGGGCGGCGACATTTCATGTGCTGCATAAAACTCCCGCAGAAACCTGATGATTTCCCAGTGGTTTTCCGATAACGAAATATCATCTTCACCGGCAATAATCCGGGCAACATCCGGGCTCCAGGTGCCAGCGTCTTCCAGATAGCCTTCATTATTCCGCGCGGGCGATTCCGTCATAGTCTTACCAACTGATGATGCGAGAATGGTGTTCGGTCAGCTCAACCAGTTGTGCATGGCTGATTTGTTGTGCTCCGGTGACGGTGGCTGAGAGCCCTCTGGCCTCTGTGTCTGCCTCGAGGGCGACAGTGTGCCGAGGCAGAGCTGTATCGGCGTCAGAGAGTGCCAGAACAGCGTTCTCGATCAGCACGAGCGTGTCCTGATCGGACAGGCTGCTCAGGCAGGTCATAAATCTTGGGTGATCGGGTGCTTTGTTGAGAATATGCAGCGTGCCGATGTCTTGTGCTTGCTTCATAAGGTTGGTGGTCCTAACCAGCGAAAAAGACGTGGTCATGCTGATCGAGCAGTTGTTTGACGGACGGGGCCAGCTCCACCCCGTTAACCCTCTGCCCGGCGTCTGGCAGGAAGCGGTCACAGGCGGCCTGCTCGGCATAGATTCTGTCAACGCCAAACAGCGGCGCCGCGGACAGATTTTTCTCGACGGTCTTTTGACCGATGCCCGAGGCATTCTGGGACCTGCGCAACCAGTTGACGCCTGCACCGATAAATAATAAAGCCGCAGGCTGATCAAAGGCCGCCAGCGAAAACAGCATGTCCATTGCTTCGCGCCCGGTCCAGCTACCATAAGGCGGCTGGTCGATCACAATCAGGGTTGTCATCTCAGGCGCTCCCATGAAAGTACATGACCCGGTCTGACGTCAGGGTGCCGTCCACCCATTCACCAAGACCCGCAATCTGGAACGGCGCTCGCAGATTGTGGGCTGACAGCTCATAGCGTGCCTGCTCCCGCTCGTCGACCAGCCCGCGCCGCAGCGCGGAGGCAATGCAGGCCACGCCGGCAATCCGATGCTCGGTGAGAAACGCCGACCACTCTTGTGGCCAGTGCGGTTCGTCTGAGGGCGGTGCGCTCAGAGCCGAGGCCAGGTGTACACCCTCGCCATACAGAAACAGCCGATCGAGCCGGTGACCGGCATCAATCAGGGCGCGTGCGAAGGTCAGGGCCGTCTGGGGTGCCTGGGATGACCAGGGCGCGCCGGTGATAACAAGTGTGTAAGACAGCAGTGTCGGCATGATTTCCGGGTCAGGTGAGCGAGTCGAGTGAATTACGGAGTGTACCTAAAGCAGAAACCCCGACCAAGGCCGGGGTTTCTGCAAACATATTAGCCGAAATTATCAATCGTTGCCGCTAAAGGCACCGATCAGATGCATCAGGCTGACAAACAGGTTGTAGATGCTCAGATACAGGCCGGTGGTTGCCATGATGTAGTTGGTTTCACCGCCATTCACGATACGGCTGGTATCGTAAAGGATGAAGCCAGACATCAGGAACACAACCGCAGCGCTGAGCGCCAGGCTAAAGGCAGTGACTTCGACGCCGAACAGGCTGGCAACCAGGGCGCCGACCATGCCGACGATGACGACCATCATGCCTGCGACCAGCATGCCACGCATGAAGCTGAAGTCTTTCTTGGTGGTCAGTACGTAGCCGGACAGGCCCAGGAACACAACAGCTGTTCCGCCCAGAGCCTGGGTAACGATCTGGCCACCGTTCGAGAACTGCAGGTAATGCATCATGATCGGGCCGAGCGACAGCCCCAGAAGGCCGGTGAAGGCGAAGACCACCGCGATTCCGGCACTGCTGTTTGCGGTGCGTGGCAACACAAACCAAACCAGAGCCAGAGCACCAAGACTGCATACAAGGCTTGCGCCGCGGCTCAGGCCTATGCTCATGGATACAGCGGCCATAACAGCACTGAATAGCAGTGTCATCGCCAGGAGCGTGTAGGTGTTTCTCAGAACCTTGGTTGCCTCTGCGCTGATGGCACCCGTAGCCGAGCCTTTGGCTATCTGTATGCCACTTCGATTTTGCTGGACGTTATACTGTCTGTTTTGCATTCTCATCTCCGGAGTTAGTCGAACGTCTGGGCCAAGAAACACCTAAGGATAAGCGCTTCTTGCATTCCCTTTAAAACCTGAAGTCCATAATAGTGTTGTGTACGCAACTTTCAATCAATTACGACAGTAAATCACGCTTTCGATTCCATTAAACCCCTGTAATCTTGCTCGCACCGCTACCAGAACCATAGGAATCTACGATGTTTTTTCTTCAAGGCGTTGACAGCATAAGCAAATCCGGTATGATTTCCCCCGCTGTCGCAACGGCAGCAGTGGATAGACACTATCGCAGTTTCTATCACCAGACGGTGGGCTGGCAGAGTGGCTTAATGCAGCGGTCTTGAAAACCGCCGACGGTTAATAGCCGTCCCGGGGTTCGAATCCCTGGCCCACCGCCATTTTTTTATTGTATTCCTGATTGCCGCTTTCTCTACGTACCTTCCTGCGTAGCACTTTCCTATTTACATCCCGTACACTCAGAGTTGAACTGACTCGCTATGCGCAGGTGTGCTTATGGACCAGAATCAAACGCCAGAAACCGATCTCGATCGGGAAAGCCGTCGCTTTGCGGTGTCCGCCAACCGGGACAAGGCCAGCCATCGGGTGCGTTACGTGGAAACCGGCGGTGCCAATGTGGACAACGAGGAGTGTACTTTTTGCCAGGCGGTACCGGATCTTTCCGATCATCATAAAGTCAAAGCCACGCGAGTGAGCGGCCGTTCTGACACCAGCGAGTCTGATGGTAGTGGTGCTCAAACAAGCGGCGCTCGTTCTGCACCGTAGCCAGGTCGGTCAGCTCAAAACGAATGTTGGCGCCAGGTAGTTGTTGGGCCAGCGCGCCGCAATCAAGGCTCGGAACTACACCGGGTTTGGGATAGCCACCGATGGTCTGGCAGTCATTGAGCAGTACAATCGGAAGCCCGTCTCCTGGAATCTGCATCGCGCCTTGCGCAATTCCCTCTGAAATGATGCCGGCCGGTGGCGACGCCAGGGCCGGCCCCTGCAGTCGAAACCCCATCCGGTCGGATTGCTCACTGACGGTGTAAACGCTGGTTGTCAGCCTGAGAATATCGGTGCGCTTAAAAAGTGAGTATTGGTAGCCCGGAACCAGTCGTAAGGTAACGTCTGGTTGCATCCCGGGGCGGCACGATATCGGCACAAAGCGTGAGGGCAGTTCGTGACCGGGTTGCAAGGCGGTCAGTTTATCGTCGGGCTTGACCGGGGCAAGGCCGGCGACGTGCTCCCGAACCACCACAGACCGACTGTCAAAACACAACGGCGTGTCCAATCCCCCGGCCACCGCGAGATAAATTAACCGGTGAGTTGTTGAGTGGCCGATCGTCAGTTCGTCACCATCGTTCAGGTTGAGAGTTTGCCAGAGCTGCACTGGGTTGCCATTGATGGCAACGGGCGCCTCGGCGCCGGTCAGTGCGATCTGCAGTTGGCCCCTTGCTACGCCGTGAAATCCGCCCAGGATGATTTCCAGGCAGGCGGCGTTACGCGGGTTATCCAGTAGCTTGTTTGCCCAGGTATAGCTGCGAATATCCAGGGCGCCGCCACCGGCCAATCCATGATGGCGGTAGCCCTGGCGACCTGCGTCCTGGACGGTGCTCTGAACGCCGGGGCTGATGACGTCAAGCCAGCTCAAGGTTCACAGATCTCCGTCAATTCACCGCCGGCGGCCAGAAAATCCTCTCGGCTGATGGCCCGGAACCGCACTCGGTCTCCGGCCTTGAGCCGTGACAAATGTTGCGGGTCAAACAGCCGAACCGGGCAGCGGCCAATGATCTGCCATCCGCCTGGAGAGGCTTGTGGATAGACCGCCGTTTGACGGTTGGCAATGCCGACACTGCCGGCGGGCACCCGTTTGCGGGGTGTCGGTTTGCGTGGCTGCGCGATCGTGGGGTCAACCTCGCCCATAAAGGCAAATCCTGGCGCGAAGCCCAGGGCGTGTACGCGGTATTCTAAGGCGGAATGCCGGGCAATCACCTCCGCCGTACTCAGGCCGGTTTCAGCCGCCAATGCTGCCAGATCCGGGCCGGATTCGACGCTGTAGTAGACCGGCAGTTCCACGAGATCGCCAGTGGCTTGTACCGTGCGCTCCGTCTGCGTGTTGTCGGCCTTGACGATGGCTCTCAGCCGGGACGTCACCTCTCGAAAATCCACCCGTACCGGATCATAAACCACGAGCAAGGTGGTGTAGGACGGCACCAGGTCGCGTAGCCAGGGAAGGTTCGCGTCATGAAGGGATTGGGTAAGGCGGGTAATGCGCGCGGGCAGGGCGTCGTCGATGGCCTCGGCCAGGGTAATAAGCACCGCATCTTCCGAAACCGGCTCAAGCATCAGCCGGGTTTACCCAACGTCTGGCGGATAGCCCGAATGGCGGACAGCGCGGCTGCGTTGTCGCCATGCACACAAAGGCTGTCTGCCGGCAACTCCAGCCAGGTGCCGGTTGCGCTGAACACACCGCCCTTATCAGCAAACGAAACTGCCTGGCGGACGATCAGATCAGGGCTTTCATGCACTGCACCAGCCTGACGTCGCGAAACCAGCTGTCCGTCATCATCGTAAGCGCGGTCGGCAAAGGCTTCCAGCAGCAAGGGGATGCCAATCTGTGAGGCCATTTGCTGGTGTTCCCGGTAGTTCAGGGTGACGGGAATCATCAAAGCCAGGTCCTGGCGGAACAGGCGGGTTGCCCGCATCACCGCCTCCAGAGTACTCCGGTCCCGCATCATGTCGTTATTGAGGGCGCCGTGTGGTTTAACGTACGTAAGGGCAAGGCCCTCTCTACGGCACATACCCTCGAGCGCGCCGAGCTGATACAGCAGCAAGGCTTCGATCTCCTCGGGGGTGTGCTTGATGGAGCGACGGCCAAAGCCGGGAAGGTCGTGATAGGAGGGGTGGGCGCCAATATCGACTTGGTAGCGGGCGGCCAAGGCCAGAGTCTCACGGATAACCATGGGGTCTGCGGCATGGAAGCCGCAGGCCACGTTTGCCATGTCGATCAGTGGCATCACCTGATCGTCCTGACCCATTTGCCAGGCACCGTAACTTTCGCCCAGATCGCAGTTCAGTTTCATGCCGTATCAAAGCTCTCAGATGTCGTTTCGACCCGGAAAGGTTGCCTGCTTGCGGGCCTCGGCACAAGCGGCTCTTGCGGCCAGCGTGTCAACGTCGTTCTGCGGTACCGCCCAGCCTTTCAAGTTTTCCTCAACCAATTGCACCAGCGCCTCGATATGGCCAGGCGTGGCGTTAAGGCACGGAATATAGCCAAAGCCCTGGCCGCCAGATTCCATAAAGTATTCCCGGTTTTCTTCGTTGATTTCCTCGATGGTCTCAAGGCAATCCGAGGAAAAGCCGGGGCAGAATACGTCTATGGATTTTACGCCATTTGCGGGCAAGGATTTAAGTGTTTCATCGGTGTAGGGCTGCAGCCACTCCTCCCGGCCAAAACGCGATTGGAAGGTGGTCATGTACTCATCCGGCCCCAGTCCCAGGCGCTCAGCCAGCAGCCTGGAGGTTTTATGGCACTCGCAATGGTAAGGGTCACCCCGTTGCAGGTACTTCAGGGGCACGCCGTGATAAGAAAGCATGAGTTTTTGATGACGGCCGTGTTCTGACCAGTGGGCCTCGATGTGTTGGGCCATGGCCTCGATGTAGGCAGGGTAATCGTGGTAGTGGGAAATAAACCGGAAATCCGGCAACCAGCGGCGCCCGGCAAAGTCGTTGGCAATGGCATCAAAGGTGGAGGCAGTAGTAGATGCGGAATACTGCGGGTAAAGCGGCAACACTAACAGTTTGCGTACACCCTGATCCTGCATCTCATCAAGCACTCGTGCAATCGACGGGTTGCCGTAGCGCATGGCGAAACCGACGATCACGTTGCTACCGTATTTCGCTTTCAGAGCCTCGCGGATGCCTTCAGCCTGTTTGGCGGTATGAATAAGCAGGGGCGAGCCCTCAGGCTTCCAGACACTGGCATAGGCCTGTGCACTTTTCCTGGGGCGAATGCGCAGAATAATGCCATGCAGGATCAGCCACCAGATTGGGCGGGGCACTTCCACCACACGCGGGTCCCATAGAAATTCAGCCAGATATCGGCGCAACGCCGGGGTGGTCGGTGCATCCGGGGTGCCAAGGTTGGTGACCAATATGCCTAGGCGCTCGGGTTGGTTGTGGCTGAAGTTATCGGTTCCTTTGTAGGGCATGAAAGCTATCCGGTGGTTGGGGTTTCAGCGTTTGCTGGCGTGTTGCAACAGGCGGGGAATCAGCCCGGTCATGTCGTAGCCTGCCTGTTGAGCTTTTGACAGGATGTCCTGTGGCTCAAGCTCGCGGGCGTTGCTCAGGGACCATAGCACGGTGCAACGGGTGCCCGAACGACAGAAAGCGAATACGGGCGTGTCGGCGTCGCGGATCATTGTTGCAAACTGGTCAACGTCGGCGTCGGTGATGTTGCCAGACTCCACCGGCATGTAGACCCACTTCAGGCCATGCTCTGCAGCGGCAGCTTCGATATCTGCCATGGCAGGCTGTCCTGGCTCTTCGCGGTCGGGACGGTTGGCGACGAGCGTTTTGAATCCCAGGCGCGCGATCTCTGATACATCAGTAATCGCGATCTGTGGGGCGACTGAAATGCTGTCATCAATCTTTCTGATATCCACTGCGTGACTCCGATTGGTTCAGATGTCCGGGCCTTCAGGCCCGGACGAAGTTTAACCGAGGCGTATTCCAGATTTACAGCACTAACGGCTCAGGTCGCTGAAGTTGCGCGTTTACGCTCAACGTATTCAAACAGGATCATACCGGCAACCATGGAGCCGACAAAGACAACGGCTTTGATTTCGCCCGCACCCAACGCAACCAGCCCTGGTCCTGGGCAAAATCCGGCAACTCCCCAGCCGATGCCAAACATCATGCTGCCTATCACCAGACGTTTTTCGATCCGGGTGTTGGTGGGCAGCGTCATGTTGAAACCCAGGAACGACAAGGTACGTTTACGAGCCAGAGCAAATGCCACCAGGCCGACCAGGATGGCGCCGCCCATGACAAAGGCCAGGGATGGATCCCACAGGCCGGCGATATCCAGAAATCCGAGTACTTTCTCAGGATTTGCCATGCCGGAAACAATCAGGCCAAGACCAAACAGCAAACCGGCAAATACGGATGCGAGAGAATACTTCATGGTATCAGGCTCCGATCAGGTGGCGGATAACAAAGACGGTGATAAAACCGGTCGCCATAAAGCTCAGCGTCGCAGCCAGTGATCTGAAAGAAAGCCGGGACAACCCGCAAACCCCGTGGCCGCTGGTGCAGCCAGAGCCATAACGTGTGCCAATACCGACTAACAAGCCGGCAATGATCAGGGTGGGGTAGCCAGCGTTGATTTCAATCGGTGGCAGTTCTGCCACCAGCATCCACAACATGGGTGCTCCGATCAATCCCGCCAAAAAAGCGATGCGCCAGATGGTGTCGTATTTTGTGGGTGGCAGCAGACCGCCAAGAATGCCACTGATACCGGCGATACGACCGTTCAGTAGCAGAAAGCTGGCCGCCGCCAGACCTATCAGGATGCCTCCAGCGAGGGCGGTACCGGGGGTGAACTGACTCCATGCAATATCAATCATTGACTATCTCCACAAAATTAAGACTCAGGAATAAGCTTATAAGTGTGGGCGATAATACCAAAAAAAAGCCCGGCAAGGGATGCCGGGCAGAGGCGTGCGAGTAGTATCCATGAAAGACTTCCAGACAAACCGACATCAACTGGGACATCGGTATTAAGAAGTATTGACCATAATGTGAACAGTTCAAGCGGGGGCGGCTTTCGTTTGAAAACATTTTTTCATATGCCATCGGTGTTTATATTGCGCCCTTTCGCTGCGCGGGTTTCAGCGGGGCCCTCAGGATCGCTGAAATCCCGGATTGGCTGTAATACAATGGCGGATATTCTTCCTGTTGTATGGCCAAGAGGTGTTCATGTCTGATCACGACGATAAGCAACCAGAGAATGACCCGCAACTGGCGGACAAAATCAAAGATTCCGCTCGTCAGATCTGGTTGGCAGGTCTTGGTGCTTTTACCAAGGCCGAAGAAGACACCGGTAAACTTTTCGATCGGTTGGTTCAGGAAGGCGAGCAACTGGAAACCCGCACCCGCGGTGCCGTTGAGAAGCAGATTCGCACCGTTGAAGACCGGGTTGGGGAAGTCCGGGAACGGGCCACTGGCACCTGGGACCGGCTGGAGCATATGTTCGATCAGCGAGTGTCGGGCGCATTGCGGCGCCTGGGGATTCATCGCCGGGAAGAGATCGAATCCCTTGAGCACCGAATTGAAGCGTTGGAAAGCGAACTGGCCCGATTGCGTGGAGACGCTGAGGCGAATGACGAAGAAGAATAACGCTTATAGCCTATAACTATAAATAGCGGCGACTGGTGAGACGGATCTCTTGCTGCTCTTGGTCGGCCAGATAGGGGAGGATCAGATGCAGCATCTGATAAACCCCTTTGCCCGGGTCAACGGAATCCCGGTCATCCAGGTGGGATAAGGTGTCAAAACTGCTCCAATAGCAGGCGGTCAGGGTGAGTTGCTCGCACAGGGACAGCAGCTCGGCTTCGTCGATGATCATCATGTCCTGGCGTCGAAAGCTTTCACACAAGGCCATGAACCCCGCTTTCTTCTTCTTGAGTATGCGCCGAAAGCGCACTTGCAGCTGGCTGTGCCGGGACAGCACGTTCACCAGATCCTGGTACATGAAGCGATAACGGGCGACGGCTTCAAACAGCAGATGCAGGAAAAAACTGAACTCGTCCAGTGAAATGTCGGCATCCTCAGGCACTGCCAGCAAATCCAGCAACTCGGCCTCAAAGCTGTCAAACAGTTCGTCTACAATGTCGCCTTTGCATTTGAAATGGTAATAGAGATTGCCCGGACTGATGTCCAGTTCGTCGGATATCAGCAAGGTGGTCACATTGGGCTCGCCCAGACTATTGAACAGCTGAAGGCTGGTGCCGAGAATCCTGTCCCTGGTTTTAATTTTTTTCATCATCGGGCAATCAGTTGCTTAAAGATCAAATCGTGCCCAGACCGGGCAATGGTCTGACGGCCGCTCCATGGCGCGGATGTCGTAACTGACGCCCGCGGCTTCGGCTTTCGGAAGCAAACTTTCACTCGCCATAATCAAATCGATCCGCAGTCCGCGCCTGGGCTCGCGCTCAAACCCTTTGCTGCGGTAATCAAACCAGCTGAAGGTATTGCTTTCGCCCGGATTCAGGTGGCGGAAGACATCTGTGAAGCCGCGTTGCTCGACCTGGCCCAGCCACTCCCGTTCTTCCGGCAAAAAACTGCATTTTCCGCTGCGCAGCCAGCGTTTGGCATTGTCGGCGCCGATGCCAATGTCCTTGTCGGTGGGGGAGATGTTCATATCCCCCATCACAACCACGTGTCCTGGCTGGCTGGACAGTTCGTCCAGATAGCTCATCAGGTCCTGATAGAATTTTTCTTTGGCAGGAAACTTGATCGGGTGATCACGGCTTTCGCCCTGGGGAAAGTACCCGTTGATCACCGTCAGTGGCTCACCGTTCACCGTGAAACGACCGGTAATCAGGCGTCTCTGGGCATCTTCGTTATTTGTTGCGTAGCCTTTGAACACGTCCTCCGGCTCGGCCCTGGACAGCAGAGCAACGCCGTAGTGGGTTTTCTGACCATGGAAATGAACGTGGTAACCCAGTGCTCGAATCGCGTCTACCGGGAATTCTTCGTCGGTGACCTTGGTTTCCTGCAGTCCGATCACATCCGGGTTCAGTTGCTTGATAACGGCCTCAAGCTGGTGCAGGCGGGTGCGGATACTATTGACGTTAAACGACACGAACATCATGGGTGTGAGGTCTCCGGGACAATTTGCTCCGAAGTTTAGCACACAGTGGCAGAGGTTCCGTTTGGCTGGGCCGCCGATTTCAGGGGGTCAGCTCACAATCCGGGTAGTTGGAGACTTGATAACGGATGTGGGCGGTGTAATTTTCGTCTGAATTCCGGCGAATGTTGGTCAGGCCCAGATAATCGGTAAGGGCGCCTTCCCGGTTGTAGCCAAGCACAATCGGATCGACAAGTAGCCTCAATACCAGACTGGTTGGGCGAATTCGAACCACCACATCGGCACTGATCTGGCTGCTCGACGTCGATTCCAGCACAAAACCGTAGTGCTCACCCCGAGTCGGCGCAAGGAACCGGAACTCTATCGCTTCACCCCTGGCGACTCTGTCCCAGTTTGCTCTGACCAGGTGATCAAAGCCAGCGTCGACGACCAGGCTTTGATCAAATGTGACGCTGTAGACCTCTGTGTTACCGGAAGGCTGTTGCCACTGAATCTCGAGTTCGTCGGGTTCCATATGGCGAATGTTCAGCTGTTCGTTGTAATCCGGCTGGCTGAATTCCACGGTCGGGCGCAAGGAGCCGTTGTCAAAGCTCAGCGCTTTAACGGCAAAGGGCTCGTCCCGGCGGGTTTCGCGGTACTGAACCGAGTGCATCACTGGCTGGAACACACCTTCGGCGCAGTGACCCTCCACCCGATGCGACTCCACGTAGATCAGATTGTCTCGGTCATCGGTTGCGGTGCCGGTAAATTCAAAAGGGCTACCAAGGGCAGTTGGTGCTGAAAATAGAAGTGCACTCAGGATGAGGGTTGAACGAATCATGACTGCAACTCCGAATACAGGCTGTTGCGGATGAATAGCAACAACGGGAATAGCACTAGCCAGCCTATCGCCATGGCGGCTAATGATAAGTTCAGGTCTGGCAGGGTAACTACACCCAGCTTGCTGGCGGACCAGTATGCAAACGGCCCGGCTATCGGAGCAAACATATACGGCAGCCATTTACGCTGGCCCATCCAGCCCAGCGAGTGACAAATCGTGGTCATGAACATGGCCCAGATGGCCACCAGCCAGGGCGGCGCAACCAGCACTTCCTCAGCGCCGGCAATACCAAGCACGCCGGTCTGGAACCAGAGCGTGTCCATCAGACTGCCCAGCACCACACCAAAGCCGATGAACTGCAGCTCGACAAAGCGTCTCTGACTGACCAGCGCGAAGTGAACAGCCAGAAAAATCAGCACCAGTCCGGCCGCGGCCAGACCTGGAAACATCACGCAGGTCAGCCAGCCGATCTGAAACAGAACAAAGTTGATGACGTTGCGGGCGGGTTCTGAGGCGATCATAGGCTGAGAATGTTCGCGCGTTTGTTGGCAGGTTTGGCCATCACCAGGTGAGCAACCCCAATCGCCCGTTCGCTGAAGCCCGCTTCGCAGTAGGCAAAGTAGAAATGCCACAAGCGCTGGAAAGCCTCGTCGTAACCTTGATTGCTCAGGGTGTCACGGTTGAGCATGAACCGTTCGCACCAGTCCCGGAGTGTGCGAGCGTAATGAAAACCAAAGTCTTCGGCGTGGGTCAGCACCAGATCGGAATCGCGGCGCATGGACGCCAGGATCGCCCCGAAGGAGGGAATAAAGCTGCCCGGGAAAATAAAGCGCTGGATAAAATCGACGTTTTTCAGGGCCCGGTGGTAGCGCTGTTCCGGCATGTTGATGGCCTGCACCAGCGCCAGTCCATCGGGTTTGAGCAGCTTGCTGATCTGCGACAGGTAACTGTCGAGAAACTGTGGGCCGACGGCTTCGATCATTTCGATGGAAACCAGTTTGTCGAATTGGCCTTCAAGATCGCGGTAGTCATCGAACAGCAGGGAAATGCGGTCTTCCAGGCCTTCGGCTTGCACCCGCTCTCTGGCCAGTTCCAACTGTTCTCTGGAAATGGTGGTGGTGGTCACGTGACAGCCGTAATGTTTCGCGGCATGGATGGCAAAGCCACCCCAGCCGGTACCAATTTCCACCACACGGTCGCCCGGCTTCAGATCCAGTTTTTTGCAGATGGTGTCCAGTTTGTGCACCGCAGCCTCTTCTAACGTGGCGTCCTGCCGCGGGTAGATGGCCGAGGAATACATCATAGTCGGGTCGAGAAACAGTTTGAACAGATCGTTGCCAAGGTCGTAGTGGGCGCTGATGTTTTTGCGAGAACCTTCCGGGGTGTTCCGGTTGAGCCAGTGCAGCGCCTTCAGTGCCGGCTTACTGACCCAGCTGAACTTGTCTTCAAAGGCGTTCATGGTGTCGATGTTGCGGGAAAAGAACCGTAGTAACGCAGTCAGGTCGGGTGAGCTCCAATCCCCGGCGACATAAGCCTCGGCGGCACCCACGCTGCCCCCGGTGACCAGGTCGCGCCAGGTGGTGTGGTCATGAATGACCAGCTCGGCAGCCGGGTAATCCGCATTGCCATCACCGAAAACCCGATCCTCAAACCCTTCTTCCCGGACCACCAGTGTGCCCTGGCCAAGCAGGGACAGTTGATGGCAGACCAGTTGCCGGGACACCCGACTCACCACCGGCAACGGCGAACCGTTGGCGGCCTGGCGATCGGCTGACGTGTTCAGGTTCTCCATGAGCTTACCCTTCCTGCAGGTTCAAAATCTTTGGTCGTGGTTGCCGGCGTTGTGGTGATGTCTGCTCCCCGGTCATCAGCGCCTTTGCGGTACTCACTGGAGCCTTGTTCCAGCTTGTCCGGGTTGGTGTAGAAAGGTGCACCTTTGAGCTTCAATCTGAGAGCATTCCAGTAGATTCCGGCAGTGCCCTTGATGGTTTCCAGCGGAAACCGTCGCAGGCCTCTGTGCAGACTTTTACGATCAAACGGCGTGCGTTGGACTACCAGAGTGGCATCGAAATGTTTCGTTTGACCCTGTTCAACATTCATGTGAATCCGCAACTGCGGCCCACGAAAGCTGAACAACCATTGATAATGCTGATCCATGCCGTTGAACGGGGAAACGTGAAAGCGCTTGCTGAAGGCGAAGCGTTCGGTGTGCCAGTCTGATGGATCCACTGGTCCCGGCTGGCGGCTCTCCAAACAGTACGCGTGCTTCTGTTTCCAGGGAGTATTGGTGATCTGCGCGAGGATGACCCGGGGAACATCTCCGTTCTGAGGGCTTTCGCCTTGCTCGTAACACAGATAGAAACTGACCGGATTGAACACATAACCCAGGTAGCGGGGGTGGGTAATCAGCTCGATCGGACCCACCGGTGCCCAGCCAGTCGCACTTTTTACCCGGTTGTATACTGCCTGACGAAGACTGGGTATTTCGGGGTCGAGATAGTCCTTCCGGTACAGCGACAGCCAGTTGAAGCGTTCCAACGAGAAAAACGGACTACTTCGGGTAACGCTGGACCATTCGTCCAGGTCCAACGCCAACATGCCAATATTGTAGTTGAATTCGTGAAAAACCGGCACCTTACGGCGATGTCTTATAGTACCTTCTAGCCATTCAGTGGCCATGATCAGAGCTCCACGCCAAACGCCCGGGTAACCCGCAGGGCACTGCGTACACCGTCTTCATGAAACCCGTTGAACCAGTAAGCACCGCAAAAATGGGTACGGTTCCGGTTCCCGATTTCGTCATAGCGACCCTGCGCCGCGACGGCAGCCAGCGTGAATACCGGGTGGTCGTATTCAAAGCGTTTGATGACTTTTTCCGGGGCGATGTCGTGGCTCCGGTTCAGCGTGACGCAGAAGGTCTCGGGTGCGTCGTCGAAGTTCTGCAGGATATTCATATTATAGGTGACCGACACCGGTTGCGTGCTGTGCTCCGGAATCATGTAATTCCAGGCGGCCCAGGCCAGTTTGTTTGAGGGCAACACGCGGGCATCGGTGTGCAGCACCACGTCGTTCTTTTGATAGGGGATAGCACCCAGAATTTGACTTTCCTGGTCTGTGGGGTCGCTCAGCATCGCCAGAGCCTGATCGCTGTGGCAGGCCAGAATCACCTGATCAAACGGGTGACGCTGTTCATTTACCACGACAGTAACGCCGTCGTCATCCCGCTCGATCGAACTGACCGGACTGTTCAGGTGCGTTCGGTCACCGAGGCGCTGCATCATTCTGGTGACGTAGGTTGCAGAGCCGCCAGAAATCACCCGCCAGGTTGGTCGGTCATCCACGGACAACATGCCGTGGTTATTGAAAAACTGTAGAAAGAATCGTATCGGGAACTGCTCCAGCACGATTTCAGGGGCAGACCAGATCGCGGCACCCATCGGGACTATGTAATTGTTCCGGAAGTAGCGGCTGTAGCGATTGCGATTCAGGTACTCGCCCAAGGTTTCGCCTTCCGGAATCTGGCCATTCGCCAGATCCGCCCGACTTTCTTTGTTGAATCGCAGAATTTCGCGGATCATTTTCAGAAAGTTGAGATTGAACACGTTTTTACGCTGGGCGAACAGGGTATTCAGGCTGGTGCCGTTGTATTGTAGGCCCGACGAATGGCAATCGACGCTGAAGCTCATTTCACTCACTTCCGACGGAACGCCGAGCCGGTCCATCAACTTGATGAAATTCGGATAGGTCCAGTCGTTATAGACAATAAACCCGGTATTTACCGGCCAGATGCGGCCGCCAGCCTCTACTCGCTCGGTGTTGGTGTGGCCGCCCGCGTAGTCGCCTGCTTCAAACACCTGTACATCGTGGTGCTCACTCAGCAGCCAGGCTGCGGTCAAGCCGGAAACGCCGGCGCCAATCACAGCAATACGCTGACGATTCGGGTTCATGCAATTCGTTCCTGTGTCTAGAGAATTCAAGAATTGTTTTTGCGGGCCATGGAGGCTGCCATGCGATCAACAAAACCCTGAGGTAATGCTCCCAAGGCTTTCAGCGTCCAGGTGAAACGACGGGGAAAGGCAATTTCGGATTTGCCTTTTTCGAGGCCTATACGAATCCTTGTCGCGGCGTCTTCCGAGCTGATAATAAATGGCATGGGGAAGTCGTTGCGGTCGGTCAACGGGGTTTTGACGAAGCCCGGGGACACCACCACCACATCAATACCTTCCGCCGCCAGATCGGCTCTCAACGCATGAGCAAAATAAGTAAGGGCGGCCTTGGAGGCGCCGTAACCTTCCGCACGCGCAAACGGAAACCACCAGGCCGAAGAGCTGACGATCACCAGAGTCGCCGGCTTGCCTTTGGCCCGGGTGGCGCGAAGTGCCGGCAAGGCAATGTCCAGGCTACGGGCAGTGCCGACCACATTGGTCATGATGTTGGCTTCGATGACCTTGCTGTTGTAGTTGGCGACGTCCACGTATTCACAGGTACCGGCATTGAGAATGGCCATATCAAGATCGCCGAAGTGGCCGAGTGTATCTTCGATGCCGGAGAGATCTGCTGCGCTGGTGGTATCGGCTGCGGCCGACACCACGTGCCCGGGGTAGTGTGAGGCCAATGCTTCTAATGCCTCTAACCGGCGGCCCGTCACAATCAGATTGTGACTGTGCCTCGCCAATTCGTGGGCAACGGCTTCGCCGATTCCAGATGATGCTCCGGTCAGCCAGACGTTACTGGGGCTGGTAAGTCGCTTGCTCATCCAGCTTGCTCCTTGAGCCAACGGATTACGCCGCCAACAACGGGCAGGTTTTCGTACAACAATTGGCCAGCATCAAAATAATCGCGGTGGTAACGAACACGGCCATCCCGAATTTCAAGATGGCTTATACCTTCCACCTCCACGGGTTTGCCGCCTTTGATTCGTTTGTGCTGCAGCTCCATTACCCACGGAATAGTGCACCAGCCGCGCTGAATCACGGGTGTCTCGAATCGGAACCGGCAGCGAATCACGTTGGCATAGGCGCCAGCGAAGTAGCTGGTCAATTCGTCAAGGCCACTCGCTTCACCAAAGGGGTCTCGAAACAGGATGTCCTCACCGTAAACATCCTGGAGTTTGTGCAGGTTGCCCTTGTCCAGCTCATTGAACAGGCTGCAAAACCGTTCCATTACCTTGGGCAATGCTGTATCACGGGTGCCAAACTCAATTACAGAGGCGGTCGTCATTTTCGCTTCCTCCTTAAATTGTCCAATTCTCGGGTTTCTTCCTGAATATGGGCGGGAATCGGATTCAGATCCCAAATAATGCCCAGTTTGGACAACAGCCAAAGCCCGTACCAGGTAACGTCAATTTCATACCACCGAAATCCCTGACGGACGGACCGCGGCCAGCGATGATGGTTGTTGTGCCAACCTTCACCGAGAGTGACCAACGCCAACCAGAAATTATTACGGCTGTCGTCGTCGGTCGCGAAACGCCGCTTGCCCCAGACGTGAGAAAGCGAATTGATCGATACTGTGGCATGGAACAAGAACACAGTTGAGACGAAGAAGCCCCAAACCAGCAGCTGAAAACCGTTAGTACCTAATCCTGGTGCCCATACGGCCAGCGCTTCACCCAGCAGGTAAATCAGCACCGCGAACGCAGCCGGGATAAGCGAGTCAAACCGGTTGATGAAGCGTAGTTCCGGGAACCTGAGCCAATCGCGTATCCTGCGCTGGTCCATGGCAAAGCCTGCGTCGCAGGTAAACCAACCAGCATGAGACCACCAGAAACCGCCTTGATGCGGCGAATGAAGGTCCTCAGGGTCATCCGAATGTTGATGATGGTGGCGATGATGCGCTGCCCACCAAAGGGGCCCACGCTGAGCTGCGCTGGCGCCGAGGATGGCAAACACGAACTGCGCTTTACGACTGGTCTTGAATGTCTTGTGAGAGAAGTACCGGTGATAGAAGCCGGTAATAGCAAACATGCGGACGACAAAAAAACCAATTGCGAACATCACGGCAAATGTGCTGACACTGGTGAAAAAAGCGAGCAGGCAAGCAAGGTGAAGAGCGATGAAAGGCAGCACCCGCACCATGTTAAAAGATCTGGAGCTGGTATCCAGGTGATCTGAACCTGCTTCAGAGTCGAACCATCTCAGAATGTTTGTTAACCAGTAATTCAATCGGGCCATATGAAACCATGCTTCAAGTTACATCAGATACCACAACAATACGCACCATCGCCGTTATCGGTTCAGGTGTGGCAGGCCTCACTGCGGCGATTTATCTTGGCACTTTGGGCCATCATGTCAGGGTGTTCGAAAAAAGTCGCGGGCCTGGAGGCCGGATGTCTTCAAAACGGGTGAGCGGCAGCTCTGCGGACATCGGAGCCCAGTATTTCACCGCCCGTGATCCGGATTTTTTGGCGTTCCTGGAATTGCATGGAAAAAGCGAGGCGTTTGGTGTCTGGCCGGCCCGGTTCGGGTTTCAGGATACCGACAACAGCTGGCAACCTTTTCCGGACGAGAACCGGTATGTGGGCATTCCGCGGATGACGGCCATCACAAGGGCGCTTTCCGCCGATCTTGATGTTCAGGCCGAAGTAAGGATCGCGCGCCTTATTCCACAAGGCGTACAGTGGCAACTGGAGTGCACTGACGGGCACAACCAGGGCGTTTTTGATCGGGTGATCATCACCGCGCCACCGGCACAGGCCCGGGATATTCTGGAGGCAAGCGGGCTCGATGGCCTGGCCGCAAAGCTGGCAAAGCCGGTTGAACAGATTTTGCCCTGCTGGGCGGTAGCCGCGCATTTTGCCCAACCACCAACCGATCGTTTTGATGCGATGCGACCGAACGCCAAGCGGCTGTATTGGGTGGCAAACAATTCCTCCAAGCCTGGCCGTGACGATTCAGGCCAGTGGTGGGTGCTGCATGCAACTCCTGAGTGGACAACTGCCAACGTTGACGCAACTCCTGATGAAGTATGCACCGAGCTTCTGGCCGAGTTTGCCGTCCTTACCGGTCACAATGCTGAGCCCACCGAGATGGTTGCTCATCGCTGGTTATACGCGCGGTCGGCGGATGGCGACAAGCCCGGCTACCTGCTGGATCAGGACAAGGGTATTGGCCTTGCTGGCGATTGGCTTGCCGGTGGCCGGGTTGAAGGTGCCTGGGACAGTGCCCGGAAGCTGGTAGCCGCTATGGAGTAAGCCCGCGGCCTATTCTTGAAGGTCGGAAGGCGCCGGTTTGGTGGCTTCTGGCCGGCTGTAGAAGTGGGTGATGGTGCCGTCGCCGAATTTCGAGAAAAAGGCACTGACGTCGGTAATCTTGCGCAGTGAGCGCTCCCGGCTCACCGGATTTCGGACCAGCACTTTGATGCCGTTGAAATTATCCTGAATGTTTGAAAACCGGGCGCGCATCGAGCAGGTAACGACATTCTCCGGGTCCAGTTTCAGTTGTTCGGCGAGCCAGCGGCTGTGGCCGTCAATGCTGCTGAGGTTCAGATTTTCCCTGGTGTCGAGGTGGTCGAGCTTGATCCGGTTAACGATGCAGAATGAATAGCTTTGCGGTTGGCGGCGCGCCACTTTCCGGAAAGCCTCCCAGAAAAAGTTGTCGGTCAGCTCGGCAAAGAATTTCATGTTACTAAGGCAGGTGTCGATCCATTCGAAGCTTTCCGGATCTTCCAGCACCTCGTTAATGGCTTCCCGTAGCAGCCAGTCAAAACCCAGCGCGGTTTTGTGGGCATAGACCTTCCGGTACATCTGGTAGCGGCTGTAGACAAAGTCTTCCAGCGCGCCGAGCCCTTTCTGGGTAATGGCCAGCCCCATCCAGGGCTCGGATACTTCCCAGCCAAAACGAAGATTACTCAGTAGGTGATCCAGGTTGAAGCCGCCAATGGTGACCGAGCTGTGGAACCCGTCCCTCAACATGTAATCGGCGCGGTCTGCGTCTATCTCGCCGGATACGATGGAGGCGAGCAACCCCATGACCAGTCCGGGCACATCCTGAGCGGCGATGGTGCCGGCAATGGCGTCATCTCCGGCAATGAATTCCCAGAAGGTGCGGGCGTGGCGACAAAAGGTCTCGCTGGGCGCGACTCTCGTGGTTTCCATAATGCCGATCACATCAACGGGATTCAGGCCAGCACTGTCCAGGTCGACCGAGGCCAATACCTCGTGGGCAACCCGCACTGAATAATGCTCATGTTCCAGTTCCTCTGGCTCTTCCGGGTGGTAACGGCCGTAATCGACACCGTCCCACAGGTCGCGAAAACGTCCGGGCCGTGACATCAGCTCCCGAATGCGACGGGCCTGAGTGAACTGATGGGAAAAACTGGAATGACCACTGTCATGCAAAAGACAGCTGAGCCGGATGGTTTTCGACAGGTAATCAATGGCATCCAGCTGACTCAGGCTCAAGTCGGTGTGTTCGCTGAGTTGCCGCTCGCGCAGATAGGCGTCAATCATGGAGCGGAACATTCGGGTGCCAACGTGCATCACGCCGATGCTGTGCAGAAAACGCGAATGGGTCGCACCGGGGAACACCAGGCTGAGAATATCGTTCTGACAGATGTTCCGGAGGCGCTGAAACAAAGGGTGATCAATTACTTGAATTTCATGGCGATACAGGGGAATGCCGCCGTGCACGGGGTCCATGATAAGCTTGTCATAAGCACCGAGCAGATCGTTGACGGCACGTCGCATAGTTATAAATCTCCCAAATTGGCCATACTGGCCTTGTTATATCACAGCGGCGTGCCAGAATAGGCCTTATGAAGCCAATTTCTCTTTTATCGCTGGTAGTTTAAGGCAATCAACATGACCTCGCGCACCGAGCGCATACTGATTATCGATGCCAACGAACAGGCTCGTGCCGACTTGTCTCGCTACCTCGAAGCGAGGGGCTTTTATGCGACCGGTTTTCCGGATGTAAACTCCGCCCGGGGACTGTTTGACGATAACATTCCTGATGTGATCTTTGCAGACCTCCCGCCAGAAGCCATCAGCGATCTCTCCAAGCGATTGGATGAAACCGGAAACTTCACCCCGATTGTTGCCTGCACCAGCAGTGAATCCAGCTCGGACATTATTCAGACCCTTAGGGCCGGCGCCGCCGATGTTGTGCTCAAACCCTGTAATGATGACAAAGGCGCGCTCGACGATGTCATCGGTAAATTGTTTGACCGGGTTCGGGTCAATCGGCTCAACCAGCTCTACCGACAAGAACTGGAAGAAGCCAACCGGGATCTTCGCGCCGGTATTTCAGAGCTCAGAGCCGATCAGAATGCGGGCCGTAAAGTGCAGTTGAAAATGCTGCCGGATCACGAGCTGCGCCTGTCCGGCCTACAGGTAGACCACCTGATCAAACCTTCCTTATATCTCAGCGGTGACTTTCTCGATTACTTCCGTATCACCGAAGACAAAGTCCTTGTTTACATCGCTGATGTGTCGGGGCACGGGGCGAGCTCCGCCTTTGTCACCGTGTTGCTGAAAAACCTGACCAATCGTCTGCAGCGCAACATGCGGCGCCAGTCCAGTGACGACATCCTGCACCCGGAGCGGTTTCTGGAGCGAATCAACTCGGAACTGCTGGATACCGGTCTGGGCAAGCACGTCACCGTATTTGTGGGCATTTTTTCGATTTCGACGCGGGTCTTGACCTACGCTGTCGGCGCGCATTTTCCGATGCCGATTCTGTCTTTTGAGGGCGGAGAAACGCGCTTTCTGGAGGGCAGCGGGCTGCCCGTGGGTCTTTTTGAAGATCCGAAATGGGAGCTTTATCAAGTCACCCTGGACCGGCCCTTCCGGTTGATTCTGTTTTCTGATGGCATTCTTGAAGTGATTCCGGCCAAATCTCTGGATGAAAAGGAGAAGAGACTACTTGAACTCGTTTCGGGAGGTAGTCACACTATCGCATCGCTGAGTGACGCTCTGGGTCTGGATAAGATCACGGAGCTGCCGGACGATATCGCGATAGTATCGGTAACTGATACCATAAATGGTTCAGACAACACGTCGTCGACTTAGTGGCACGGTGAAAATGGCTGGTTATAAAATCCTGCAAGCTGATCAGCAGGGGATCTATGTCCTGAAGTTTATTGGAGAAATCCGGCTGAACTTATGTTCGACGCTGGACAATCTGGTTGAGTCAATTACCCAGGACCCTCAGTTCAAAACGGTGGTTATTGACCTGACTGAAACGGACATCATTGACAGTACTACTCTGGGATTGTTGGCCAAAATCGCTCTTGCAGCGGAAAAACAGAGCAAGTTTCTGCCTACGCTGATTTCCACCAATCCTGATGTCACCCGCATTATTTCGTCTATGGGCTTTGACAAGATTTTCATCATTGTCCGGGAGCCCGCTTCCCGAATTGAAGAGCTCGAAGAGATTCCTGTTTTGAAGGCCAGCGAACAGCAGGTCAGAGACAAAGTGCTGGACGCCCACAAAGTGCTGATGGGTATGAACAGCAGAAACAGGGAAGAATTCAAGAACCTGGTGCGCGCTCTGGAGTGCGAAGAGCCCGGCTAACACCCCGGCCTTCCCCTTTCCGGGCAATGCCCCAAGCAACAAAACGGAATGGATATGCCTGATAACGCAACGCCCGGCAAAGACGGGGCGACTTCTAGGGATGTGGCCGTACTGGGTGGCGGCAGCTTTGGTACCGCCATGGCCAAGGTGCTCGGCGAGAATGGTCACACCGTCCATTTCTGGATGCGCGACCAAGATCAAGCCGAAGAGATTCGCCAGACCCGTATCAACAAGCGGTATATGCCCAACATCACCCTCGAAGGTGATATTCAACCGACCACAGATCTTGCCGAAGCCGTCCGGAAAGCCGAAGTGGTGTTGGTGGCCATTCCCTCCAAAGCGTTCCGCGCCGTTATCCGCGACAACAGCCAGGTGTTCCGTGACGGTCAAATCGTCGTCAGCCTGACCAAAGGTATTGAGGAGCACGGCTTCAAGCTGATGAGCGAAATCCTCCAGGAAGAAATTCCCAAGTGCCGCTCGGGGGTGCTCAGTGGTCCAAACCTTGCGGGTGAAATCGTCAATCGGGAATTGACCGCAACGGTCATTGCCGCCAAAGATCCAGAGGTGCGTCGAGCCATACAGGAATTGCTGGGTTGCGAGTATTTTCGGGTCTATGCAAACGTGGATGTGTACGGGGTGGAGCTGGCTGGCGCACTCAAGAATATCTATGCCATCGTCGCCGGGTTGGCTTCTGCGCTTGATTTGGGTGAGAACGCGAAAGCGATGCTGATTACCCGCGGCCTGGCCGAAATGAGCCGCTTTGCCGTGAGTATGGGGGCCAATCCGATGACGTTTATGGGCCTGGCAGGAGTAGGCGATCTAATCGCAACCTGTACCTCCAACAAGAGCCGGAACTTCCGTGTGGGCTATGCCGTCGGTAAAGGCAAGAAGCTGGACGAAGCGGCCAAAGAGCTGGGCCAGGTTGCGGAGGGCATCTACACCCTGAAGCTAGTTAAAGAGAAGTCGGAGTCTATCGGCATCTATATGCCACTGGTTCGTGGCTTGTATGAGATTCTGTACAAAGACGCTTCGATTAACGCCGTCATAAGCAGCTTAATGATGGCGGTTCAGAATTCTGACGTCGAATTCATTCTTCCGCGTACCATTACTCAGTGACAATGGGCTGGGAGGGAGCGTTTTGCATCTGATCATCATGCGCCACGGCGAAGCCGGCTGGCACACGCTCGATCAGGAGCGGGAACTGACTGAAGCCGGCCGCGCCGGTGTTGCGACCGTGGCAGCGCAGATCGCCAAGTCGCCCTGGCGACCGGAGCGTATCTGGTCCAGCCCCTACGTTCGTGCCCGCCAGACCGCGGCTATCGTTTCTGAAGTTCTCAATTGCCCGATCCTGGAGTGTGATTTCATTACCCCTGATGACGATCCCGGCCGATGCCTGGATGCACTTCTGGAAACCAGGGCATCGCCACTGATGCTGGTGTCCCATATGCCGTTTGTCGGCAGCCTGTCGACATTACTGGTGGATGGCCATCGCAGGGGCATACCATTCATGACCTCGCAAGCGGTGCTGCTGGACATGCCGGTAGTTGGTCCCGGTTGCGCGGACTTGAAAGCTCAGTTTTTGCCCTGATCTAGTCTATATTCCACTCATTGATATCCATCCCGAGACGCTATGCACAGCTTTCCCATTGACTATGTCGAACCGGTTTTCCGGCCGCCCAGTGAAGCAAAATCGCTGATTTTGCCGGTCACCAACGGCTGCTCGTGGAATAATTGCACTTTCTGCGAAATGTATACGCAACCCCAGAAAAAATTCCGGGCCCGAAAGCCCGAGGATGTGCGCCGGGACATTGCGCGGGCGGCTGAAGCGTTTGAAAGCGTTCCCAGAGTATTTCTGGCTGATGGCGATGCCATGGTACTGCCGACGCGCAGATTGCTGGAAATTCTGGCGGATCTGAAACAGGCATTTCCGGAGTTGCGCCGAGTCTCGAGCTATTGCCTGCCGCGCAACCTGGCGAAAAAATCCGTTGAAGAATTGGCCGAGTTAAAAGAGGCCGGCCTCGGCATTCTATACGTAGGGATGGAGTCCGGTGACGACGAGGTGTTGCGCCGTATCAACAAAGGCGAAACCTGGGAGTCCACACGCTCAGCGCTGACCAAGATCCGGCAGGCTGGTTTGACCAGCTCGGTGATGGTGCTCAATGGCCTGGGTGGAGAAAGCCTGTCCCGACAGCATGCTATCAACACCGCCACCCTGTGTAACGAAACACAGCCCGATTACCTGTCTACCCTGGTGGTTAGCTTTCCCCAAGGTGAAGAGCGCTTTCGTGAGGGTTTTGGTGGGGATTTCGTGCCATTGAGCCAGCAAGGCCTGTTTGAAGAAATTCGCGTGTTCCTGGAACATCTGGAACTTGAGCAGACCATTTTCCGCAGTGACCATGCGTCAAACTACCTGGTGCTCAAGGGCACTCTGGGGCGCGATAAACAGCGATTGCTGGATCAGGTTAATCTCGCTATCGACAAACCCGGGGCGGTTCCTTTGCGAGCCGAGTGGATGCGCGGCCTCTAATCAGGGAGATTTCATCTGTGAGCAGAAAACCCGACGACATCGCTAAATCCGTTGAGCAGGCAACCACTCCGAGAGGGCTGCCGCCGCTGGAAGCCTGGCATCCGGAATTGTCTGGTGACATGGACCTGATCATCACCCGGGACGGCCAGTGGCTCTACCAGGGGGCGCCGATTGCCAGAGAAGCGACGGTCAAGCTATTCGCGACCATTCTGCGCCGGGAAGACGACGGAGAATACTATCTGGTGACCCCGGTGGAGAAATGGCGCATCAAGGTTGAGGATACGCCTCTGTTGGCGCATTCCCTGGTAAGTTCGGGTGGTGGTGAACAACAGGTACTGTCTGTTACCACCAATGTCGGTGAAATCCTGGAGATTGGCGCAGACCACCCTCTGGTCGTTGGCAGCTACCCGGGTACTGAAGAGCCAAGACCGATTGTGCAGGTTCGCCATGGTGTTGAAGCCCGGCTGGTAACGGCTGCGTTCTATGATCTGGCCGAACGGGTAGAAGAGCGCGACGTTCAGGGTGAAGCTCAGCTGGGTGTGCTTAGTCACGGAAAATTCTGGAAAATCGGGCAGGGCGGTTGAAAACTCTGCATTTGACTCAATAAACAAGGTAGAAAACACAGTCTGTCAGTTGTTAAACTGTGCTTTCTGACTTGTTACCGAGCCTGGCTCTCTAACGAGGCCCGGTGGTCGTTAGTTCCTCTGTGCAGTCTGGCTGTTCACGATCACTTTCGATTGCCTACATTTTAAATACACAGTCATTGCGACACGCAAGGAGATCACATGGCCCAACCTCGTGTTGTCACCATCCATTACACGCTCACTAACGACCAGGGAGAACAGCTCGATTCCTCCCGTGTAGAAGGCCGTGAGCCTTTGGCGTATTTGGAAGGTGCTCAGAACATCATCGGCGGACTGGAAAGCGCGCTGAACGAAAAGAACGCAGGCGATCAGGTGAAGGTATCTGTTGATCCCGCTGAAGGCTATGGCGAAGTGAACGAAGAGCTGATTCAGCCAGTTCCACGCTCAGCCTTCGAAGGTGTAGACGCCATCGAGCCAGGCATGCAGTTCCAGGCCCAGACTCCGGGCGGCCCTCAGGTGGTTCGCGTAGTCGAAGTCAGTGACGAGACTGTCACCATTGATGCCAACCATCCGTTGGCAGGCCAGACTCTGCACTTCGATGTAGAAGTGGTAGAAGCTCGCGAAGCAACTGACGAAGAGCAAGAGCACGGCCACGTGCACTGATCTCTTCGGAACGGTTGATCGAAAACGGCTCCCTCGGGAGCCGTTTTTTTTTGGTCTTAAGAAAAGCTGGGGTAGGTAGGCCACAAAAAAGGGCCAGATCGAAATCTGGCCCTTTTTAACTAACGCGACACCCTTACATATTCGGGTAGTTCGGGCCGCCGCCACCTTCCGGTGTTACCCAGGTGATGTTCTGCGAAGGGTCCTTGATGTCACAGGTCTTGCAGTGAACACAGTTCTGAGCGTTGATCTGGAACTTCTTGCCGCTGCCGTCTTCGGCTTCGATTACTTCGTATACGCCTGCCGGGCAATAACGCTGCGCGGGTTCATTATACTTTGGCAGATTTTCCTTGAGCGGAATGTCCGGATCGGTCAGTTTCAGGTGAACTGGCTGATCTTCTTCGTGGTTGGTGTTGGAAATAAACACCGAAGACAGGCGGTCGAACGTCAGTTTGTTATCCGGCTTTGGATAAGTGACCTTCTTGCACTCAGACGCCGGCTTCATGGTGGCGTAGTCAGGCGTGGTGTCGTGGAAGGTGAAGGGTAGGCTGCCGCGCAGAATGTTCTGCTCGAAGAACGCAATCGCTCCACCCACAATATTACCGAACTTGTGCATGGCCGGACCAAAATTACGCTCGGCGTAGAGCTCTTTGTACAGCCAGCTGTCTTCAAAACGCTTCGCAAAACCGGTGATCTCTTCGCCAGTCTTGCCTTCCTTCAATGCATCGAACACTGCTTCGGCGCCCAGGAGGCCTGACTTCATCGCGGTGTGGGAGCCTTTGATTTTGGAGCTGTTCAGCGTACCGGCGTCACAGCCCAGCAGCAGGCCACCCGGGAAACTCATTTTGGGCAGCGTGTTGTAACCGCCCTTGGTGATTGCGCGGGCACCGTAGGCGACACGCTTGCCGCCTTCCAGATACTTTTTGACTTCCGGGTGGTGCTTGAGGCGCTGGAATTCTTCGAACGGGCTCAAGTGAGGGTTGCTGTAAGACAGATCGGTGATCAGCCCAACATACACCTGACCACCTTCCAGGTGATACAGGAAAGAGCCGCCGGTAGAGCCGGATTCGTTCAGGGGCCAGCCGGTGGTGTGCACAACCAGGCCGGGCTCGTGTTTGGCCGGATCAATGTCCCACAGTTCCTTGATGCCGATACCATAGTGCTGGGGGTCTTTGCCTTCGTCCAACTTGAAATCGTTGATCAGGCGTTTGCCCAAATGACCACGGCAGCCCTCGGTGAACAGCGTGTATTTGGCGCGCAGTTCCATGCCCGGCATGTAGCCATCTTTTTCGGAACCGTCACGGGCTACGCCCATATCCCCGGTGATGATGCCTTTGACCTGGCCATCCTCAACGATGGTTTCAGAGGCTGCAAAACCTGGATAAACCTCAACACCGAGACCTTCAGCCTGCTCAGCCAGCCAGCGGCACAGGTTGCCAAGGCTGATGATGTAGTTGCCATGGTTGTGCATGTTCTTGGGCACAAAGGCGTTAGGGATTTTGGTCGATTTTTCCTGGTTTTTCAGCAGGAAAATGTCGTCACGGGTAACCGGGGTGTTCAGCGGCGCGCCTTTCTCTTTCCAGTCCGGGAAGAGTTCATTCAGGGCGGTGGGCTCGAACACGGTGCCGGCGAGGATATGTGCACCGACCTCGGAGCCTTTCTCAACGACACATACAGTCAATTCTTCGCCAGCTTCCTGCGCCAGTTGCATGACGCGGCAGGCAGCCGACAGGCCAGCAGGGCCGCCGCCGACGATCAGAACATCAAATTCCATCGATTCGCGTTCCACGTTGGTCTCCTCAAACAGCTTCTTTTAGTGGATGTTGTTTGCCCGCAGGCCTATCTGTCTAACTGATCAGGGGCGACATCATACCGGTAAAAATGCCTATAGACGACAGCCCCGAGCCCTCTGAGCAGGCCCTTTGTCCCGAAAGGATAACGCATTTGAGAAATCAAACAAACGTTTGTTTGAAATTTGCGCTCGCCTTTGGCATTGTACGTGTACACCGAAATTTCGTGTGTTTTGAGTCGATTTTTAGTATCGTCTCATTGCCAGGCCGGGTCAACCCGGTCTATTGGCTGTGAAGGCAGTCCCGACGCGTCGGATGGGGTCATTGACCCGGTAAAACATAGCCTGCAGTATTGTTTTGCATTATCTAGCAGGCATTCCGTCAGGGATTGCGAGTCATTAAACCCATTTGTAGAAGAACGAGGAATCTATGAAGGTTCTGGTCGCTGTAAAACGAGTTATCGACTACAACGTAAAGGTGCGCGTCAAGCCGGACAATACTGGTGTAGACCTCGCCAACGTCAAGATGGCAATGAACCCGTTCTGCGAAATCGCTGTTGAAGAAGCGGTTCGTCTGAAAGAGAAGGGCGTTGCCAGTGAAATCGTTGTTGTATCCATTGGCCCGAAGGCTGCTCAGGAGCAAATTCGTACTGCTCTGGCACTGGGTGCTGACCGTGGTATCCACATCGAGACTGACGAAGAAGTTCAGTCCCTCGAAGCGGCCAAGCTGCTGAAGGCTGTTGTTGAGAAAGAAGAGCCCAAGCTGGTTATTCTTGGCAAGCAGTCCATCGATTCCGACAACAACCAGACTGGCCAGATGCTGGCGGCACTGACCGGTATGGGCCAGGGCACCTTTGCTTCTGAAGTGGTTGTTGATGGTGAAAAAGTTAACGTAACCCGCGAGGTAGATGGCGGTCTGATGACCGTTGCGCTGAACCTGCCTGCGGTGGTTACCACTGACCTGCGTCTGAACGAGCCGCGTTACGCTTCTTTGCCGAACATTATGAAGGCCAAGAAGAAACCGCTGGACGCCATGAGCCCCGCCGATCTGGGTGTTGAAATCACCCCGCGCCTGTCCACCCTGAAAGTAGAGGCTCCGGCCTCTCGCCAGGCTGGTGTCAAGGTGGCTGACGTTGCTGAGCTGGTGGATAAACTGAAGAACGAAGCGAAGGTGATCTAAATGAGCATCCTGGTAATTGCTGAACACGACAACAGCAGCCTGAAGCAGGCTACTCTGAACGTTGTAGCGGCAGCCAAGGCCATCGGTGGTGACATCGATGTGCTGGTTGCAGGCGAAAACGTAGGCGCCATCGCGGAAGCCGCTGCCAAGGCAGAAGGCGTAACCAAGGTTCTGGTTGCAGACAACGCGGTTTACGGTCATTTCCTGGCCGAAAACCTGGGTGAGCTGGTTGCTGAAATTGGCAAAGGCTACAGCCACATCCTGACTTCTGCCGGTACCACGGGTAAAGACTTCATGCCGCGCGTTGCTGCGCTGCTGGACGTTGCTCAGGTGTCTGACATTATCCGCGTTGAATCTGCCGACACCTTTGTGCGTCCGATCTACGCCGGTAACGCTATCGCTACGGTGAAGGCCAGCGACAGCATCAAGGTGATCACGGTGCGCCCGACTGGTTTTGATCCGGTTGCCGCTGAAGGTGGTTCTGCCTCCGTTGAGCAGCTCGACGTTGTCAAAGATGCTGGTTTGTCTTCTTTTGTAGGCGAAGAGAAAGCCGTTTCTGACCGCCCGGATCTTGCCTCTGCCGGTATCGTGATTTCCGGTGGTCGTGGTATGCAGAACGGCGACAACTTCAAGATGTTGGAGCAGGTTGCTGATCTGATGGGTGCCGCTGTTGGCGCATCGCGTGCCGCGGTGGACGCTGGTTTCGTACCGAACGACATGCAGGTCGGTCAGACCGGTAAGATCGTCGCTCCGCAGCTGTACGTTGCGGTCGGCATCTCCGGTGCCATCCAGCACCTGGCCGGTATGTCTGACTCCAAAGTGATCGTTGCGATCAACAAGGACGAAGAAGCACCGATCTTCCAGGTTGCTGATTATGGCCTGGTTGCGGATCTATTCGAAGCGGTTCCGCAGTTCGAAGAAGAGCTGAAGAAAGTTCTGTAACTTTCTGAACTCTCTAACAAAAAAGGCACCTTAGGGTGCCTTTTTTGTTTTTGAAACAATACGTTTTTCGGCTTTGCCCATAATCAGACTGTCGGCCAGTATGTGCAGAGCCCGGTTGGTTGTCCGCACTGCTTTGTATACCTGTTCGGTTTTCTGTTCATGGCTTTGGCGGGCTTTACGGGCGTTATCCCGGAAGTCCTCGTCTCTCGAGAACATGTCGATAAGGCCAAACGTGGTATTGGCAATCGCTTTATGAACTTTTTCGACAGCGGATGCGCCGCCAGACACCGTATCCTCCAGCAAGCGAGCTCGGTTACGCACTTCCGCCAGATCTAGTCGGCTTTTCTGTATGGCGCTGCGGGCGGCAATGCGATGCGCGTTCAGTATGCGCAGCTGCCGTCGGGATTGTTCGGAAACCCGATAGCCCACAAACAAAAGATAGCCAGTGCCGGCAAGACACAGCGTTGTCAGTAACAGCGCGATCATAGGATGGCCCCTTCAGCGATACTCAATGTGCATGTTGACATCTATATCCCTTTCCAACAGCTCCGTTTCCAATTCTTTCATCACTTCCTGGTAAACCATTTTGCGCGTCATGATCGGGAGCCGGTCGGCCAGAATCCTTCCGGTTCGGGAGTGGCGTTTTGCCAGGGCAATCGGATTGAGAACTCTTAACGTAAGCACCAGCTCCGGATCCTGATGGGTGTCACCGATACCCTCGTTTTCCAGCATCTGACAGATCATCTTGCGTTGTTCAAATAGTTGCCATAATAGTAGGCTGCTGAGTAGCAGCAGAAACAGGCTTGTCAGGGTCAGGAAAGTGATCAAGGTGTGCCTCCACGGTCTGTTTACGCTCTGGTACAGTGTGCAACAGGCCGTGTGGCAAACGATTGGCCGACTGGACGCGGATGCAGATGCATCGAGGAAAGTCGGCCCGGAGATTAAACCTGTTACCATCGGCGTAGAGCTCAACAAGACGCCGTTAATCCCAGAAACACAACAAGGATATTGAACTATGGTCTGGCTGAAGGCGTTTATAGCAGGATTGCTGGCAACGTTGGTTTTTCATCAGGGGCTATTCGCCGTTTTTTACCTGCTCGGCGCTGTACCCGTTGCGCCATATAACCTTACCCCGGTACCCCCGCTTGGTGTTCCTTCGGTGCTGTCTCTTGCCTTTTTTGGGGGTTTATGGGGCATTGCGTTATGGACTGTTGCCGGTCGTCTGACCGGTGCAGGGTATTGGCTGGTTCATATCACGCTCGGCGCCATTGCGCCCACTGCCGTGGCGATGCTCGTGGTGTTCCCGATGAAGGACCTGGCGGTGTCAGTCCAGACCTGGGTCGGCGGCCTGATATTGAATGGTTTCTGGGGGCTGGGAGTTGCCGTGTTTATGGTGCTTATGATTGCAAAAGCCAAGCGCTGACCGTGATTGAAGCCCAATATATTTTTACACTTTCTAATTAAGGATGAACAATGACCCATTCCAAACAGGCAGATTTTGACCTGGTTGTCTTCGGTGCCACCAGTTTTGTTGGACAGATTCTCACCCGGTATCTCGCGGAAAATTACGGCGCCGGTGGCGACGTCAAATGGGCGATTGCGGGTCGGTCCGAAGGTAAACTCAAAGCCCTGAAAGACGGTTTAGGTGCTTCTGCCGCAGATCTGCCGGTGCTTCTGGCAGATGCCACTGATAACGATGCCCTGGCCGCCATGTGCCGTCAAACCCGAGTGGTGATCTCGACCGTTGGACCTTATGCCTTATTTGGTGAGCCCCTGGTCAAAGCCTGCGTCGCAACGGGCACGGATTACTGTGATCTGACCGGTGAGGTACAGTGGATTCGCCGGATGGTTGAGCGTTATGAAGCGCAGGCCAAAGAGACCGGTGCCCGTATCGTCCATTGTTGCGGGTTTGATTCGATTCCCTCAGACATGGGGGTATGGTACCTGCAACAGCAGGCTGAACAGACCTTTGGCCAGACCTGTCAGGACGTCCGTATGCGGGTCAAGGTCGCCAAGGGCGGATTGTCCGGCGGTACCGTGGCCTCGATGATCAACGTCGCCAAAGAGGCCGGTGCGGACCCGAAACTGCGCAAAGAACTGGCAAACCCGTTTTCGATTTGCCCCGAAGGACACCGCTCGAAAGCACGCCAGCCGAGCCTGAAAACCGCGGAATACGATAAAGATTTCGGTGTCTGGCTCGCACCGTTTGTCATGGGTGCTATCAACACGCGGGTAGTGCATCGTTCCAACGCCATGCAAAACGCCCGGTATGGTATGGAGTTCACCTACGACGAAGCCATGATGACCGGTAAAGGACCTAAAGGGCGCTTGACCGCATACGGCATCACCGCGGCGCTTGGTGCCTTCTTTACGGCATCGGCGATTAAGCCGACCCGGTGGGTGGTTGAAAAACTGGTGCCCAAGCCCGGCGATGGCCCCAGCCCGGAAGACCAGGAAAAGGGCTTCTATGACCTGCGCTTTATTGGCCGCACCCAGGATGGTAAGACCATCATCACCAAGGTGACCGGTGACCGTGATCCCGGCTATGGCTCGACCTCCAAGATGCTTGGTGAGGCAGGGCTGTGTCTGGCCTTTGATACCGATGAAACCACCAAGGGTGGTTTCTGGACGCCGGCCTCGGCGCTGGATGGCAAGCTGCTGGATCGCCTGACCAGCAAAGCGGGCCTGACCTTCGAGGTACTGGAAACCCGCTGAGCGTCAGTTCAGGTGCAAGGTGTGACCGGAAGGCAGTAAAGCTTCCGGCCCATGCCCCAGGCTAATGACTGCGCGCCCCTCCAGCCATTGGTTGATCCGGGGCGACAGACGTTCCCGAGTGTCTGCATCGACACCGGTAAACGGTTCATCCAGAATCACCAGCGCAGCCGGGTTCAGTAACACTCGCGCCAGTACTAGCCGACGTGCTTCGCCACCGGATAACCGGTTGCCCGCGCTGCCCAACCAGGTATTCAGACCGTCCGGTTCACGGACAAACCTTTCTGCCAGGTCAACCAGCTCCAGAACCCGCCAGACATCGCCATCCGTCGCAGTGGGATTGCCCAACAGCAAATTCGCTTTTACCGTATCTTCAAATATCACAGTCTTTTGAGTGAGATAAGCGCAGGGCAGGGCCGTGATGGTGCCGGCTTTCAGGTCGATCAAGCCAGCAATGGTGTCTGCCAGAGTGGATTTTCCAGCCCCTGAAGCGCCCACGATACCCAGCCGCTCGCCTAGAACTATGCTCAGTGTGAAGTGGCTGAGAACCGGCGCATGGCCCGGATGACCCACGGATACATCCCGGGCAATCAGGGCCATACCGTCTTTGAGCTGTTGATCAACAGGCTTTTGCCCGGCCTGTTGCGAACCTGGCGTAACCTCATCATTCAAACGTCTGGCAGCGGATAGGGTCGCACCCAGTTTGGCAAAGGCGTCTGGCAGCGTGGCATAGACTTCGATCAGGCCCAACAAGGCAATGGGCAGCAGGACCAGCACCGGGCCATTCAACTGTCCTTGTTGAAACAGCGCTGCGCCTGACCAAAGCGTGATCACAACCGTCAGGTTGACCAATAGATGCGATGCCGCCTGATGCCAACCGGCCTGGCTGTCGACCCGCGCCTGAATGCGCGACACCGACCGGGCCTGGCGCATCAGCCGGCCGGCGTGTTTGCCGGTGCGGCCGGCCGCTGTCAGTTCGGCGTAGCCCTCCAGATGTTCAATCACGTCGCCTCTGAGGGCCTCCTGCTGATCGCTCAGCTGACCGGACAAACTCTGGGTGTGGGCAAACACACGGCGGCTCGCGACATAGATTGCCAACGTCAGCACTGCCAAAATAAACACCGCCAGAGTGCCGGTGAAGAATAGCCAGGCAGCCACCACCAGGATCAGGCTGACGACAGCCGCCAGCACGGTCGGGGCAATCACCCGGAGATACAACGTATCCAGGGCATCCACATCGGCCGTGAGCCGGGACAACCACTGAGCGCCACTTTTCTCGCCCCGGTCGCGCTGACTGGCGGTCGCCATCTGGTTAAACAGCGCCACCCGGATATCGGTCAGCAACTGCAACACCGTATTGTGGTTGTATAACCGCTCCAGATACCGGGACACGGTGCGAGACACCGCGAAAAAGCGAATCCCGCCGCCCGGCACATACAGGTTGATGTAGGCTTGAGTCCCGGCTGCCAGCAGCAGACCCACCAACGCGGTTTCAGTCAGGAACCAGCCAGACAGGGCCAGCAGGCTGATGCCGGACAGCAACGTCGCCAACAACAGCAGGGCACCAATAGTCAGCCGGCCGCGCCGGCGGAAAATCAGCCTCAACCAAGGGCGCAGCTCATGCATCGTGAACCTCCCCGTCATTGACGATCAGTATTCGGTCGGCGAGGGCCAGCAGCGCATGATGGTGGGTCGAGAAAATCAGGGTTTTGCCGGATTCCGCCAACTTGTGTAGCGCCTCCAGAACCAGAATTTCGCTGGTGGCATCAAGCCCGGCCGTAGGTTCATCAAGAAGGATCAGGTCGTAGTTCGCGAGAAAAATCCGGGCCAGACTCAATCGGCGGGCCTGACCGCCGGATAATCCCTGGCCGTCTTCGCCAATCTCGCTGTGAATGCCCTGAGCGCGGCTTTCCAGTACACTGCCGAGGCCTACCTGTCGCAAAGCCGTTTCGATGGCTATGTCCGAGGCATCCGGGCAGGTCAGGCGCAGGTTGTCGGCCCAGGAGCCCTGAATCCAGAATCCTCGCTGGCCCAGCCAGCCGAAGGGTTCGCTGCCGGGAGCGCTACCAAACACCCTCACAGTCCCTTGGTCCGGTTGTATGAACCCCGCCAGAAGGTGCAGTAGGGATGACTTGCCGCCGCCAGAAGGGCCGGTCAGCGCCATCGACTGACCGCGCTGGGCCGACAGGTTCAGCTCAGACAGAACCGGTTTGCCACCCGGGTAACTCAAGGTAATGCTTGTCAGGGCGACGATGTCATCGGTTTGAGTTTCTGTGGGGTGAGTGGTTTTGGCCAGGCCGGCTACGGGTTGATTGAGCCGGGCAAGAATCTCTGACCCCGCACCCAGGGCCGCCGCGCGGTCATGATAATGTTGCGACAGAATTCGTAAGGGCTGGAAGAACTCGGGCGCCAACAACAGAATCAGCAACCCGGAAAACAGCGTGAGCTCCGGGCTGGGGCCGTAGGTGATGTACCCCAACAAACCAAAGCCGATGTAGATCGCAATGACGGCAATCGCCACCGAGGCGAAGAATTCGAGCACCGCCGAGGATAGAAACGCCACTTTCAGCGTTTTCAGGGTGATCCGTCGATACTGGTCGGAGCGCTGATGCAAGGTCTCGCTGGCGCTGCGGGTTTGCCCGAACAGTTGCAACGTGGTCAGCCCACGAACCTTGTCCAGAAACTGGCCAGATAGCCGGCCGATGATTTCGAAATGCTGCTGGTTGACCTTTTCCGCGCCCATACCCACCAACGCCATAAACAAAGGAATCAACGGGGCGGACAACAACAGAAAGATCCCGGCCAGCCAGTCAAGCCAGAACACCAGTATCAGAATTGCAATGGGGATGATCACCGCCAGGGACATCTGCGGCATAAAGCGGGCAAAGTAGCCATGCAAGGCTTCGACATGGTCCAGCCATTCGCGGGTCAAGGTGCCCGCAGAATCGTCTGCAAGCGCCACCGGACCAGAATCCTGCCAGTGACGGTGCAGCTGGCGCCGGGCATCCCGGCGCACCTGCTCACTGCACCTTGCGGCAAAGTGTGACTGCAAACCCTGACCGGCCGCCCGTAGTAGAAGTACACCGATCAGCGCGGCAAATCCGGCGGTTAGCCCGGCAGCCGGCTGGCCGTCAATCACAATCTGATGCACCAGCCAGGCCAGCAGCACCATCTGGAGAATGGTCGCCAGCCCGGCCAAGGCGCCCGCCAACACTGTTATCCGAATCCAGCGCTGACTATTCCGGGCAAGCCCGGAAAGCCATTGGCGGATGTCGGCCTGGGCGGGTTCAGACACTCAGTGATACCCCTCGCCAGCGCGCACCTTGCCCCGGAACACCCAGTATGTCCAGGCGGTGTACGCCAGTACAATCGGGATGACAAAGAGCAGGCCAATTAACAGGAACAGCTGCGACTCATAGGCTGAAGACGCATCCCACAGGGTGTAATTGGGCGGCACAACATAGGGCCAGCGGCTGACGATCAGGCCCAGGTAAGTGGTAATGAACAAGCCCATGGTTGCGACGAAGGGCATGCCCTCGAAACGATATCGGACAGACCGCCAGATCTGGAAAGCGCACAGTAACGTCAGCGCGGGCAGGATCCAGATCACGGTCAGGTTCGAGAACCAGCGCTCGCGAACCATGTCGTCAACGAACGGCGTCCACACACTGATGATGGCAAAGATCACCAACACGGCCGCAAGCAACGGCGTGGTTATCCGGTACGCCCAGTCCTGCAGCCGACCTTCGGTTTTCATGATCAGCCAGGTTGAGCCGAGCAGGGCGTAGCCGGCCAATAAGCCAAAGCCGGTGAGCACGGTGAATGGCGTCAGCCAGTCCAGTGCGCCGCCAACGTAGGCGCCGTTCGCAGTCTCGAAGCCCTGGATATAGGCGCCAACCACTGCGCCCTGTGCGAAAGCCGCAACAGTGGAGCCGCCAGCAAACGACCAGTTCCACAGGTAACGGGACGTTCGGGCCTTGAACCGGAATTCAAAGGCCACGCCCCGGAAGATCAGACCGGCCAACAACAGAAACACACCGATGTACAACGCCGGCAGAATGATGGAATACACCAGGGGAAAGGCCGCCAACAGCCCGGCGCCACCCAGCACCAGCCAGGTTTCATTACCATCCCATACCGGTGCCACCGAATTCATCATGGTGTCCCGATCCTGCTCAGACGGGGCGAACGGGAACAGAATCCCAACGCCCAGATCAAAGCCATCCATCAGCACATACATAATGATGCCAAAACCAATAATAAACGCCCAGATGAGGGCCAGATCAAACAGTTCCATAATCAGTGACCTCCCTGGTTGAGCGGTTTCGCGTGGTTGACAGAGCCTTCGCCAGGTTCAATCTCGAACGGCACATGGGCGGCAGACAACGGCCTGGCTGGCCGATCGGCCCCATGTTCTTCGTCTTTTTCATCGTCTTCCAGGCCGACGTAAAGAACCCGCATCAGATAGTAGACGCCGGCAGAGAAAACGAGAGCGTACACTACGATATAGCCGATCAACGTAAACAAAGCCATGGCCCCGGTCAGCGACGGTGTTACTGACTCGGCATGGGTCATCATGCCGTAGACCAGCCAGGGCGAACGACCCACCTCCGTCACAAACCATCCGGTGAGAACCGCAATAAACGGCGCAATGCTCATGAACCTCAAGCCCTGCAGGTACCAGCGGGCCTGGTAATAGCGACCCTTGGCACGCAGCAGCAGGCCGGTCAGGGCAAACAGAATCATCAACATGCCCAGCCCCACCATGATTCTGAACGACCAGAACACAATGGCCACAGGCGGTTGCTCTTCTACCGCCACCTCATTCAGGCCCGGTACCTCGCCATCCCAGTCGTGGGTGAGAACAAAGCTGGCCAGGCTGGGAATGCCGATCTCGAAATGGTTGGTCTGATTGGCCTGGTCCGGGATGGCAAACAGCAACAGCGGCACATTGCGGGACGTTTCCCAGTTGCCCTCCATTGCCGCGACCTTCATCGGCTGATGCTCCAGCGTGTTAAGGCCGTGGAAGTCGCCAACCACCAGTTGAGCCGGGGCAATGAACAGCAGCAGCCACAGGCACATGGACAAGGCCTTGCGATTGGCTTCCACTTCGCGGCCACGGAGCAGATACCAGGCGCTGACGCCCGCCACCACAAAGCCGCCGGTCAGGAAAGACGCCAACGCCATGTGCAGGAACCGGTAAGGGAAGGACGGATTGAACAGCGCCTGGCTCCAGGACACCACGTGGAAAACGCCGTCACGCAGTTCAATGCCGGCCGGAGTCTGCATCCAGCTGTTAGCGGCGAGAATCCAGAACGACGAAATAAAGGTACCGGTGGCCACCATGATCGCGGCGAACAGGTGAACCCCGGGCGGCACCTTGTTACGACCAAACAACAGTACCCCGAGAAACGCCGCTTCCAGAAAGAACGCCGTGATCACCTCATAACTCAGTACCGGGCCGAGGAAGTTCGCCGTGGCCTGGGAAAAGTTGCTCCAGTTGGTGCCGAACTGAAACGACATCACAATGCCGGAGACCACCCCCATACCGAACACCACGGCAAAGACCTTGGTCCAGAAACTCGACAGCTTTACCCAGACCGGGTTGCGTGTTTTGAAGGCCAGGCCCTCAAGCACAGCAATATAGGAAGCGAGACCGATGGTGAACACCGGAAAAATGGCGTGAAATGACACCACGAACGCGAACTGGATTCGCGATAGGATGAGAGGGTCGAGTTCCATGAATACCTCCGGTAACTCAAACAAGTCATAACAAACGGGCCAGCGAACCCGTTCAGCCGCTGCCTTAGGTCATTTTGTTATGTTGTTATTGCCGGCAGATGTTGCAATGCTACTCAAATCGTAGCAAAACACGATAGGGCAGTTTGTCGCACCCCTTGATCTATAACAATTATGGTGAGCCCAATGAGCTTTTACGAGGACCGAATTCTTCCCCACATCATAGACAAGGCCTGCTCCATGGGCCAGGTCATGAAGCTGCGCAGCCAGATTGTGCCCCGAGCCAAAGGGCGGGTGCTTGAAGTAGGCATGGGTTCCGGCATCAACCTGGAATTTTACGATCAGAACCAGGTCGAGATGGTGTACGGGCTGGAGCCCTCCGCCGGCATGCGGCGCAAGGCGCTGCCCAACCTGAACCGGTCACCGATAAACGTGGAATGGCTGGACCTGCCAGGGGAGAAGATTCCGCTTGCGGACGATTCGGTGGATACCGTCTTGCTCACCTTCACCCTGTGCACCATACCCGACTGGCATGCGGCCTTGTTGCAGATGAAACGGGTGCTGAAACCCGGTGGCGACCTGCTGTTCCTCGAGCACGGCGAAGCCCCGCACGACAGCACCCGAAAATGGCAACACCGGATAACGCCGGGCTGGAAGATGCTCGCCGGCGGCTGCCACCTGAACCGGCACATTGCCGATCTGATCCTGCAGGCAGGCTTTGAAGTCCAGGAGCTAGAAAACCTGTACATGCCCAACGCGCCAAAAATTGCCGGTTACATCTACAAAGGCCGCGCCACCAAGCCGATTTAGCTTGTCAGAAAAGAAATTTCGGCGACTTTGAAACACTCTAGCCGGAACGGAATTGCGTTACGCCATCGGGCCTTATACAATTCCGCCCTCCACGCAGTTCCCTCCGATGCCCGGATGGTGAAATTGGTAGACACAAGAGACTTAAAATCTCTCGACCGTTAGGTCGTGCCGGTTCGATTCCGGCTCCGGGCACCATTTCAATTGATGAAGCTCCAGCGCATCCCACAAGCGTAGTTTCTAAAGTCAACGCTGCTCTTCGTCGTCGATTTCATCTGTATCTTCCTCAGGCCGCTGATTATCGGATTCCTGAGCAGGCATGACCGGCTGTATCCGGTTTATATCGCCGGTGGGCACTTGTGGGTCGTCTTTGATCAGCACCATGGTGGCACCGCCGATAATCAGGACAAATGCCACTATTTTGATTAACAGGGAGCGATTCATAGATTCTCCTTTTAACGTTACCTGCTTCTACTCTGAGGGCGCTGATCGGGAATACAACCAGGCTCCGGCTACTCTCCGAAGGTCGGTTCGACAGACACCGGAGGTTTGGTGATACTGCTCTTAACAGAACGACGGAGAACAGCACGATGACACAAACAACTAATACCCTGGTGCAAAAACACACCGAAGGCGGAATAACCACGTTAACACTGAGTCAGCCGGAGCAGCGAAACAGCTTGTCGATGGCCATGCTGGATGCATTGTCGGAAGTGTTTACCGCTCTCGAGAGCGACGACGAGACTCGGGTAGTGGTGTTGGCGGCGGAAGGCAAGGTGTTTTGCGCGGGGCATGATCTCAGGGAGATTCGTTCACAGTTCGACAGCCATGAATTTCAGCTGGCGCTGTTCCGCCAGTGCAGCAAGGTGATGCAGCAGATAGTGAACTTGCCGAAGCCGGTCATTGCCCGGGTGGCGGGCGTAGCCACGGCTGCGGGCTGCCAACTGGTGGCGAGTTGTGACCTTGCGGTTGCCGAGAGCGGCGCCCGGTTTGCCACGCCCGGTGTCAACATCGGGTTGTTTTGCTCTACGCCCATGGTGGCGTTGTCTCGTAACGTACCCCGTAAACACGCGATGGAGATGCTGCTGACCGGTGAGATGATCGATGCGGGCAGGGCGGAGCGGCTTGGTCTGGTGAATCGTGTGGTGGCAGCGGAAGAGCTGGACGGCACTGTTTACCAGATGGCAGCCACCATTGCCGGCAAATCCGGCCACGCTCTGAAAGTTGGTAAAGCCGCATTTTATCGCCAGTTGGAAATGCCTTTGTCCGAGGCCTACGAGTATACCGCTGAGGTCATGGCGGGCAATATGAAGGCGGTGGATGCGCAAGAGGGGATCTCGGCGTTCCTCGACAAGCGGGATCCGCAGTGGCAGGACAAGTAACCGTCAGTTCGTACAGGTGTGGTCGGCAGGCCAGAGAAGGCGGTCGCCGACGCTGATACCTTGAGCCTCGAAATAGCCGGCGTTCATTTCAACCGCGTTCCAGAACGGCTGCCCGGACGGGTAGTTCGGGCAGTCCCGGCCCCGGGGTGAGGGGCAGGGCGCCATGGTGCGTATGCTGACGATCACCCCGTTGTCATCCAGGTAGGCGATGTCCAGTGGAATCAGGGTCTGAAACATCCAGAACCCGTGCCGGGCGGATCGTTCGCCTCGGTAGGTAAATAACATGCCGGTATCGTCACCAAGTTCTGTGCGGCCCATCAGCCCCCGTTGCCGCTCGCGATCCTCACTGGCCACTTCAAGTACGACGCTGTAGTTGTCGTCATTGGCGGTCACAAAGCAGGCCTCGAAAACGGGTAGGATCGCCTGTTCGCTGGCGTCGGTGGCCCCACAGCCAGGCAGCGCAGCGACGAGACCAACGGCCAGTAACCAAGGGGTTGCCCAGGGCTTCATGAGCGCAGTCGATAGCCGGTTTTGAAGATCCACCACACCGCCGTCATGCAGAGTGAGAGAAACACCAGGGTCATGCCGACACTGATACCGACATGCACGTCAGACACCCCATAGAAGGCCCAGCGGAACCCGCTGATCAGATACACCACCGGGTTGAACAGGCTGATGGTTTGCCAGACTTCCGGCAGCATATCGATGGAATAGAAGGTGCCGCCCAGGAACACCAGGGGCGTAACGATCATCATCGGGACGATTTGCAGCTTCTCGAAACCGTCGGCCCAGATGCCGATGATGAAACCGAACAGGCTGAAGGTGAGTGCGGTAAGGATCAGGAACGACAACATCCAGAACGGGTGCATTACCGAGTAATCGACAAACAGGCGTGCCGTCAACAGAATGATTAGGCCCAGAATGACCGCCTTGGTGGTCGCCGCCCCCACGTAGCCAAGGACAATCTCGAAATACGACACGGGGGCCGACAACACCTCGTAGATGGTGCCGGAGAATTTGGGCATATAGATGCCAAAGGAGGCGTTGGAGATGCTCTGCATGAGGAGTGACAGCATCACCAGGCCAGGGATAATGTAGGCGGCGTAGTCAATGCCCCCGATGTCACCCATGCGGGAGCCAATGGCGGAACCGAACACCACAAAATACAGACAGGTGGAGATAACCGGCGACAACACGCTTTGCATGAGCGTCCGTTTCATGCGTGCCATTTCGAAGTTGTAAATTGCTTTTACACCGTAAAGATTCATTGAACTCTCCGTTCGTGCCGGCGGTTATTCATGGACCAGGCCAACAAATATCTCTTCCAGTGAACTTTCCCGGGTCTGTAAATCGCGATAGTCGATGCCGAGATCGCTCAATGTGCGTAACAGGCGAGCAACGCCGGCCTGTTGCTGCTGGGAATCAAAGGTGTAAATCAGCTCATAGCCGTCATCGGACAATTCGACGGGTTCGAGCGTGAGTTCACCAGGCACCTTGTCCAGCTTGTGCTGCAGGTGCAAACGAAGCTCTTTCTTGCCAAGTTTGGACATCAGCCGGGCTTTGTCTTCCACCAGGATGATCTCGCCATTGCGGATCACGCCGATGCGATCCGCCATTTCTTCGGCTTCTTCAATGTAGTGCGTGGTCAGAATGACGGTGGTGCCGTTTTTGCGCAGCTTGCGCACCATTTCCCACATGTCCCGACGCAACTCCACATCGACGCCCGCCGTGGGCTCATCCAGAAACAGGATACGCGGTTCGTGCGACAGCGCTTTGGCGATCATCACCCGGCGCTTCATGCCGCCAGACAGCGACATAATGCGGTTGTTGCGCTTGTCCCAGAGCGAGAGGTCTTTGAGCACCGTTTCTATATGATCGGGATTGGCGGGTTTACCAAACAGCCCGCGACTGAACGACACCGCATTCCAGACGGTTTCAAAGGAGTCTGTGTTCAGCTCCTGGGGCACCAGGCCAATGGATTCACGGGCCTTGCGATAATCCTTGATGATGTCGTAGCCGGCGGCCTTCACATCGCCGTTACTTTTGTTGACGATACCGCAGATAATCGAGATCAGAGTGGTCTTGCCGGCGCCGTTGGGGCCGAGCAGGGCAAAAATTTCACCCGGGTAGATTTCCAGGTTGATGTCTTTCAACGCTTGAAAGCCATCTTCGTAAGTCTTGTTCAGGTGCTTTACGGAAATGTCCGGTTGCACGGGCGTGTCCTGTTTTGTGGGTGACTCAAACCAGAAAGCCCGACATTTTCTCATGCTGGCAGCCGTTTAGAAACCTTTGCTATGTCGGGATTTATCCCCATAATGCCCACATCGGCAATGTCGGGGATCTGTATGGTACGAGCCATCGTGGTTGTAAGTTTAGTTATCGGTGCGATTGCTCTGGTTGTTTTTGGTCCACGTTTTCTGGACACCACCGCTGACGTTGCAGAACGGCCGCCGTGCGACCTGTTGAAAGCCCCCTGCGAGTGGACGACAAAAGACGGCGACTGGCGGATTACGCTTGTCAGTACGGAGCCGGGCACTCAGGGTATGGAGTACCGGTTGTCAGTTACCGTACCGAAAGCGCCAGACCGGTTTCTGGCGGTTCTGCGTGGGCAATCCATGTACATGGGTGAGTATCCGGTGCCGCTGGTAAGAGAGCAGCCCCTGGAGTATCAAGCCCGGTTTACCGCACCGTTCTGCACAACAGGCGCAGACATGATCTGGCGCATCGATCTGCAGGACGGGCAGGAAAAGTTGCAAAATGTGCCCTGGGCGCTGGTTTTTCAGGCACAAAAATAGTTAAATCCTGCAAAATTCAAGTCTTATCCAGGGAAAAGAGATGGATTACGGGGACAGTGTTCAGAAGGTTCTTCTACGCAAGATTGGTAAAGCTGAACAGGATCTTCTGCAGCTCAAACTGGATTATTGCCGGTTTGTTTTTGGCCTGACTCACCGTGCCCGGGTGACGGCAAACGGTCAAACCTGGCTGGTTCGGTCGGTTGACGTTGAATCCATGACCTACACCGAAGACGGCGACTTTACCAAGCCGGTCGTGACCGGGATACCAGAAGGCGATGATGCCAGCAGTGAGACTGTTACGCTCGGGGCCAGCTGGCAACTCGAACCGGCTAGATAAAAGCGTTACTGGTCACCACCTCGTACAAACTGGAACTGGCAGGCACATACTGGTGATCCTGCCAGAACTCCGCTCCCTCCAAACCCGCCCGATAACACGCCAATAACAGATTGCTGGTGGTCAGCGTCGAAATTGCCTGGACAGCCTCGGGCTGACCGCTACCGGTTTTACGGCTGATAATTCTGGCTACGATGCCGGCAAGCGCCTCGGTGTGTCTTTGGTGGCGTGGGGTGAACGCGCAGGCAGCACCGTACAGCCACGCTGCGGCACAGCTGCGGACCGTTTCCGGGGCACCCGAGAGCATCAAGCCTTTGACACGGCAATCTCGCTCCTGAAGTCCGGCCAGGATGTGCAAACGAGTATACAGCTCGGTTTTGTCGGAGGATGCGTAATCAGGTGTCTGTTGCTTGCGGCGAATCGGTCGCTGTTGAACCTTCGGCTGCGGTGGACTAACAGGGTCGCCACTTGCCATCACACCAACCTGGTGTGTGGATTCTTGCCGAATCAGCGAAAACATGCGTAGGCCAAGCATGCCGAGTAGGAGAATCAACCCTGCCTGGGTAACTGCAACCAATCCGTTGACCATCATAGGTGTATCTGCCTTGAAACGACCAGTTAAATGCGACAGAACAAAGTGTAACAGCGTGTAACGTGAAAGAGGCGGCAACTGCCATGCAGAACCGGTAAAATTCTCAGAAAGACGGTAGAAATGTGATGGCTATCCCAGCGGTTCAGCAGGTCGGCATAGTTTGCAGAGCCAGTTTGCGGCGAATGTAGCGGCCAAGTATGTCGACGCCGATGTTCAGGGAGGCGGTAATCAAAATGAGGATCATCGCCCGGTCAAACTGGATGTTCTGAATGGCGCTATCGACGTAGAACCCCAGGGTGTAGATACCCAGAATCCCGAGAATGGCGGTTTCCCGCATGATGATTTCCCAGCGGTAAAACAAAAACGCCAGGAACGACCGATACACGCGCGGCACCAGCTCCCAGCTGTAACGGGTAAACCCGGTTGGTGCATCGGGGCGCAACTCGATGGTGTTGGTCTGGCGACCGATCAGGTGGCCGATAATGCCACCGTTATGGAGCGCTAGCGCCACCACCGCAGGCAGCATGGATGGCCCCCAGAGCTGCAGCAGAATGTACGCCAGAATGTATTCCGGGGTAGAGCGGGCGATCACCAGAAAGACATGGCCCGAAGTGCGCCGAACCGGCCCGCCAAAGTGCTTTGAGATCAGGGGGAAGGCTAACAGCGACAATATTCCCGTGGCCACCAGCGCGATTTGGGTCAGTACGATTGTGTTCCAGATGCCGGGCAGGGCTTCTGTCACCATCAGGTCGCCCAGCCAGGTGGAAAGTCCTGCCAGCCCTTCACCATTCCTCAGGGGCGAAGGCACGATATCTTCGGTAAAGAAACGCTCGACGTTGCCCCAGACGATGGGGAAGCCCTCGCCCAGAAAGAAAGGCGCCGCCAGTATGTAAAACGGCAGCAGTTTGGGCTTCACCCAGAGCGGCATGGTAGCGATCAGCACGTAAAACAGGATCAGCATTGCACCGGCGTCAGAATACAGGCCCTGGGAAAAAGACGATTCAAGGTAAAACCCGAGGGTAGGCAGCCCGACAAACCCCAGAATCGCTGATGAACGCAGGCCACATTCCAGGCGGTAAGCCGTGTAAGTGCGAAGCTGTACCCAGCAATCGGGAATGCGGGCATAAAGGAATGCTGCGATCGCGCCAGTGCCGGGCGGCAGCAGGCGTGAAGGTTCCGGATCGGATTCGTCGAGAATTTCAGAATACACTTTGGCGAAGATGCCGGCGTACGGAATCGCAATGGCAAGCACCCCGGTCAGCGGGTGGAAGCCGAAAAACTGCAGAAAGATGAGCGCCCAGAACAGCTCATGTATGGCTCGGATAAAGGCACAAAAAATCCGCACCGGCATGAAGCGATACACCAGCGCCAGCAAGAATCCACAAAGGCTGCCCAGCGTTACCCCGACAAAACCAAAAGCAACGGTGCGCAACAACGCGGTCATCAGACCTTCGGTGCTGAAAAAGTTGGGGGTGGCAACGCCAATAAAGAACTGCCCGAGGTCTCGCCATGGGTTGGCAGTAGTGATGGCAATGTCGGCAATGAACAAGCCGGCCACGGCAATGGCAAAAAATAACAAGCTGACTCGGACGGTTGGATAAGAAAGCATAGTCTGCCGGGTTAGCCTGTCAGTAGAGGGTCATGATGTCAGACGTCCGCAACCTGCTGGCCGGCTGATCCAAGGCCACCTGGCCATCCTGAATACCAACAATCCGGTTGCAGTAGGTCAGCGCCATGTCGACATCATGCAGTGCGATCACGCTGGTGCTGAATCTGTCAGTCAAGGCCTGCATAACCAGGTGCGCCATCGGGCCGTCAAGGGCTGAGATAGGTTCGTCGGCCAGTAGCAAAGGAGCCTGGCGATACAGTGCCCGTGCGATGGCCACCCGCTGACGCTCGCCGCCTGACAAGGTCGCCGCCGGCGTCCACTGTTTGTCGGGAATACCCAGGTCATCCAGCAAGCCACGAATAACGTCACGGTCTTTGCGGAACGGCCGAATCAGCGTTAACGTGTTGTACCACAGAGGGTGCTTGTCGAGTTGGCCCATGAATACGTTATGAAACACGGGCAGGGCATTTACCAGTCCCAGGCCTTGCGGAACCAGCGATGCCTCACGGGTGAGGCGCTCGTAAAGCAGTTTGATCAGGGTCGACTTGCCGGCACCACTTTTGCCGACCAGCGCTACATGCTCGCCCTGCTTTACTGCGAGAGAGAGCGGGCCGATAACCCGCTGTCCTCCAAAGCTTGCGCTCAGACCATCAAAAGCGAAATCTCGCATCAATCGATAATTCCGAGTTCGGAGGCCACACTTCGGATGGGTTCGTAATCGTCGTTTGAGGCAGGAATAAAGCCTTCACGTGGAAAACTTTCCAGCAGTGCCGGATCGTCAAGATTCAACAGCGCCTCGCGGACTTTCTCTTTGAAGCCTTCGCCAAAGCGATCGTCAACGTCACCGCGGATGGTCCACTGGTAATTCGGGAAACCGGGTGTTTTCCAGATGATTTTAACGTCGTTGGTGTTGATGTTGCCGTCTTCCAGTTCCTTTTCCCAGACTTTGTAATTGAGGGCGCCAACGTCATAAGTGCCAGACTCGACCAGTCGCAGGGTACGAGTGTGATTGCCACTGAAACCAACACGACTGAACACTGTCTCGGGCGCCTCGTTAAAACGCTCCCGGATGTGGTATTCCGGAATCAGTCGCCCAGACGTGGAGCCTTTGGAGCCGAAGGTGAAGGTTTTGCCTCGAATGCCTTCAGGCAGTTCGTCAGCGCGGTCCAGTCCGGTGCTTTTGTGAGCAATAAAGTAATTATAAAACGCCTGGTCTTCCACACCTTGGGCCAGGGCTTCAGAGCCGGGCACCAGTGCACGTGCCTGAACGCCGGACAGCCCACCAAACCACGCCAGCTGAACCTGGTTGTTGCGGAATGCGGTGATTGCTGCCGCATAGGATTTTACCGGGATGTAGCGCACGTCTACCTCTAACTGCTCGGAAAGATAATCGGCTATACCCCGGAAACGTTCAACCAGTCGGGTTTCGTCTTCGTCCGGGATAGCGGTAAAGACAAACGTTTGAGCAGTTGCCGTGCTGGTGGCTACCAGCGCGAGAAACCCGGAAACAAGCCATTTCCGTATTTGCTTGATGTTCATGGTGTGTCCTTTTTATACAGTTGCTGAGATAGATGTGTACTGGCGGCCAACTGAATTGACGACGATAAGTTTGGCGCCACAAAGGATAACGCGAATCGCGCCAACTCTGAACCGATATACGGATGAATGCTTTACCCGGAGCACGGCGACATGCAGAATTTCCTAAACTTTTTCTGGCCAGTCTCATGAATATTACAATCGTCACTCCCGCAGGACCTGATTCAAAAGCGGGCAACAGGGCCACCGCCGTGCGCTGGCAACAGTTGCTTGAAGCCAGCGGCCACGAGGTCGCCGTTCGTACCGATTACCACGATGAGCCCTGCGATCTTATGATCGCACTGCATGCCTGGCGAAGTGCCGACACTATCCGCGAGTTCAGCGAGCGTTGGCCAGACAAGCCATTGATTGTGGTCCTGACCGGTACCGATATCTATCACCATCAATTCGAATACCCAGAGCCTACACTTGCGTCCATGGCGTCAGCTCAGGTGTTGATCGGCCTGCACGATCTGGTTGCCTGGGATATCCCCGAACGGTTTCGCAGTAAGCTGGTGACGCTCAGGCAATCTGCTCCGCAACCGACTGTGTATGGTGGTTCAAAGGTTGAGCCCGGGCAACTCAATGTTTGTGTGATTGGTCATCTCAGAGATGAAAAAGACTCCCTGAGAGCCGCCTGGGCCAGCCGGCTGGTTCCGGAAGATTCCCGGATCATTGTTTCCTGTGCCGGCAAACCGCACAACGGCGAATGGCGACAAAAAGCACTTCAGGAAAGCAAAGACAACCCGCGTTTTCACTGGCTCGGTGAGTTAGACAAACCGCAGCTTGAAAACCTGATGGCGGTCAGCAGCCTGATGGTGATCAGCTCAGTGATGGAGGGCGGCGCCAACGTGGTTTCCGAAGCCTGCAGGGCCGGTTTGCCGATATTGGCCTCTGACATTCCCGGTAACCGGGGCTTGCTGGGTAAGGAATATCCCGGATATTTTCCGGTCAAAGACGAAGCGTCTCTGGCGAATCTTATGTATCGGGTGGAAACGAACCCAGAATTTCTCGCGGAGCTGCGGGCCAGGGTGAACGAGCTTGCCGCAAGCTTCACCCCGGAGCAGGAACGCCAGAGCCTGGAAAAGGCCCTGGCGTTGGCGATGGACGCTGTCAGTCCCGAAGTGTGATGGGCTCGATCGCGCCACCGTTATCCTGTGCAGACACGCGGCCGATGATGGCGGTGTGTGGATAGCCCAGTGATTTGAGTTCTCGCACACAGGCCTCGGCAACGGCTTCCGGCACACTGGCCAGCAAGCCACCGGCCGTCTGCGGATCAAAGATCAACGGATAACGTGGGTGATCGACCCAGTCGGCCTGATTACGAATACCCCGGCGCAACCGCACATTGGCCGGTTGTAGGGAGCTGAGTATGCCAGCGGCCACTGTTTCCTCGGCGCCTGGCAGAATCGGTATGGCGGTGAGATCCAGTTCGGCATCGACACCGGACGGCCGGGTCATTTCCACCAGGTGTCCGAGCAAACCAAACCCGGTGACGTCGGTACAGGCCCGCGCACCGTAACGCACCAGGCAATCTGCCGCCGGCTTATTGGACTGCACCATCGATGCAAGCGCCGAATCGATCCAGCGGCCCTTTGCCTCCAGGCGAGCATGGGCGGCAAACAAAGTGCCGGTGCCAATCGGTTTGGTCAGTAGCAACACATCACCCGCGCGAAGGCCGCCTTTGCTCATCACCTTGTCGGGATCAATCAAACCGTTGACCGCAAACCCGAGCGCCAACTCCTTGCCTTCGCCGGTGTGGCCACCCACCAACGCACAGCCAGCTTCGTTAAGCACCTCGACCGCGCCTGACATCATCTGGAACACCGTATCTTCCACTTTCGACTCAATGCCGTAAGGCACAGTGGCGACTGCGGTGGCGCTCTGGGCTTCTGCGCCCATGGCAAAGACGTCGCCTAAGGCGTGATTGGCGGCCACTTTGCCGAACACGTAGGGGTCATCAATAAAGGCGCGGAAGAAATCGACCGTGTGAACCACGGCTAATCCCGGCGGCACCCTCAGCACGGCCGCATCATCCGGTGCGTGCAGACCGATGATGATGTCATCGCGTTCAATCGGGCGCAGTTCACCGAGGGCTCTGGAGAGCACTGTGCTGCCAACTTTGGCACCACATCCACCACAACGCATGGCTACGGCTGAAATTGCCTGAGAGGCTTCCTCCGGATTCTGGGCGGCTGAGGTGTCCGGCAATCGGCCGGTCTCCTCCATGGCCGGAAGGTCGCTGAATTTCTGCATGAACCGGCGATCAATCCAGTCCTTCCAGCGCCATACCCAGGCACCGGAAAAACTATGGTTGCCCCGGGAGGCGACGGCGAACTGATCCCCGGTACTGATCAGTGCCAGCCAGCTTTTTTGGGGGCTGAAGGCCTTGGGCGGTTTACCGAGCGCCATGCGCCTGAGGTTTTCCGCCAGGGGTGGGCCCTGACGGACCGCAAACACCCCGGCTTTCTCACGCGGGTGGTTGACCACGTTGGCAATGTCACCGGCGACAAAAATGTTATCGTCATTTTCCGTCTGAAGGGTATCGCGAGCCCGGATAAACAGGCCGTCGTCCAGTGCCAGTCCGGTGTCGCCAAGCCAGGCCGGCCCACCGGCACGGGTAACCCAGAGCACTTCGTCGGTTTGCAGTGTATGGCCGCCCTCGGTGGTGAGTAATCCTTGCTCAACTTTTGAAACCGCTGCGCCCAAGTGCAGTTTTACTCCGCGCTTGACCAGCTTGTCGCGGAACACAGCTCGAACCTTGGCGTTGTGAGTAGGCAGTATTTCACTGGCGGCGTCAAACAGGTGAAAGTGAATTTGATCCGGATCTTTGCCGCGCCGGGCCAGTTCGTTGCGCAACCGGAACTGCATGGCCAGAGTCAGCTCGACACCGCCGGCACCCGCACCCACCACGGCAATGGTCAGTGGGCCATCGTGGTTTTCTACCCGTGACAACAAGGCCAGCCAACGGGTATTGAATCCGGTGATGGGTTTGACCGGCACTGCGAATTCGGCCGCCCCGGCCACCTCGGCCACGCGCGGTGACGAGCCGATATTGATCGAGAGCAGATCGTAGGGAACCTTTGGTCGACCTTTGCAGATCACTCGCTGTGCAGATCGATCCAGACCGATGACTTCTGTTCGATAGAAGCGGGCACCAGCAAACTCTGCCAGGCGACTCAGATCGATATGAACGTCATCGTAACTGTAATGGCCTGCAACATAGCCGGGCAACATTCCAGAATAGGGGGTATGGGTATCGCGGCAGATCAGGGTTAGCCTTACGCCGGGGACCGGATTCATGGCGAATCGCTTGAGGACCCCGACGTGGCTGTGCCCGCCACCTACCAGGACAATGTCCCGTAATACAGGTTGTTCGGGCGTTTGCATCAGAGTACTTTCTTGGCTTCAGCTGATAGTTCGTTAAACCCTTTGATGCTCTTGAACGCCTCGAGTTTTTGCTTGTCGGCATCACTCGGATTGGCAATCTGTTCAATCGAGGTCAAGCCAGCTTCTTTCATTTTCTTCGCCGTTGCCGGGCCCACACCTTTGATCCGGGTAAGGTCAGTTTTGTCTGCAGGCTTGGCGACTTTGGCGGCTGCGGGTTTCTTGGCCGGGGCCTTTTTGGCCGCAGGCTTGGCAGTTTCAACTTTTTTGGCCGCAGTACCGGCCTTTTTACTGGCTGTGTCGGCCACTTTCTTCACATCTTTGCCGGCTTCTTTGGTCGCAATGCCAAGCTTTTCCAGCAGCGACGTCTGCAGCTCATGGAACTCATTCATCCGGCGTTCGAATTCGTCGTTAAAGCGTTTCATTTCACGCTCACGAAGCTCGTCCATATCTTTAAGCAGTTTGCGAACCGGGTCCTGCACCTGGTGCTGCAGGTGGTCGAACTGCTTCAGGGCATCATTGATCAGGCCTTCGATCTGGGTAGATGTCTTCTCAAATTCCTTGTTCACTTTCTTGACGATCTTATCAACGCTTGGTTTGGCTTTCTTCGCCATCGGATGTCTCCTTACGGATGGGGTGATTAATGGTGGAACAGTATCAGGCTAATTGCTTCATACCCGTTGTAGAGTTTGAACTTCTTCGGGACTTGAGGCTTTGTTTCTTTAGAAGTACTTCGCGAATGCGACGAACTTTGTCGGCCAGAGGTGAATCATCACTGGATTCAAATTGAACGAAATCAATAGAATAGAAGAAATTGCTACAGTGCTTTCTCTTCTCAGTAACCAGGCCAGAGAGACCTTCTGCGCGGATTTCCTCGAAGGGCATGTCCATGATCAGATCAAGGATGATGGTATCACCGGGGTTGAAAAGCTTGTCGGTTTTCATCACGCAGCCATAACTATCCAACTCATAGAGGCGAGCCTCGACTGTTTCTTTGCGAAACAGGCCATGGCGGATGCGAAAACGAGCAACAATATCCGGTAGTTCTTCGTTCATGAAACGATTTCTCTGCCTCTGAGACCAGTCAGATGACTTGAACATTAATTAAACAATAGACGGGCTACGCATTTTTGGCAATCCCATCAGTCAGCTACCGTAACCGTTTCATGGAGCAGGTCAATGTCTGGCCCCGGCTATCGAGGCCAAATCGAACATGGTTACAGAGTTTTCAACTCATAAAGATCGACACGGCGATCTTTCAGATTGGTGACGGAGCCTTCGTTCCGAACCAAAGTGAGTTTCTCAAGATCCATGTCAGAAAACATGATCATTTCCGTATTCGGTGTAGTCTCTGCCATCACAGCATCGTGCGGGAAGGCAAAATCAGACGGCGAGAATACAGAAGACTGAGCATACTGCACGTCAAGATTTTCCACTTTCGGCAGGTTACCAACACTGCCGGTAATGACTACGTAGCACTCGTTTTCGATGGCTCGAGCCTGGGCACAGTGGCGCACACGCAGGTAACCATTTTTGGTGTCGGTCCAAAAGGGCACACAAATGATATCCACGTTCTGGCTCGCAGCAAGTCTGCCAAGTTCCGGAAACTCGATGTCATAACAGATCAGTATGGCGACCCGGCCGGCATCAGTTTCGAACACTTCGAATTTACTGCCACCCTCGATTACCCAGTCTCTACGTTCGTGAGGGGTGATGTGGATCTTTCGCTGCTCGTCTACCCGGCCATCCCGGTGGCAAAGGTAAGAGACGTTGTAAACGCGGTCGTTCTCAATCAGCGGCATGGAGCCGGTAATGATGTTGATGTTGTAACTGACGGCCATATCCGACATTTCGTTGCGGAACTGCTCGGTAAAGCCAGCCAGAAAACGGATCGCGCGGGTTTGATCCATCTGATCGGTCAGGCCCATCAGGGGCGCGTTGAAGAACTCTGGGAACAGCGCAAAGTCGCTTTTATAGTCTGATAAAGCATCAACAAAATACTCAACCTGCTTAAGTACCTCTTCAACCGAGGCAAATTCCCGCATCTGCCACTGCACGGCGCCAAGCCGAACCTGAGTCTTTTTGGTGTTGAGTACAGAAGACGGCGGGGTGTACAGGATATTCCGCCATTCCAGAAGGGTGGCGTAACCGAGTGATTTCTTGTCCTCCGGAAGATACTTGTGCATCAGCCGGGTAACCTGGAAATCGTTGGACAGCTGGAAGCTCAGGATCGGGTCGTAGATTTCTTTACGGTCGACCCGATGGATATATTCTTCCGGTGTGTACTGCTCGGAGTATTTGAAATAGTTGGGTATGCGCCCACCCGCCAGAATCGCTCGAAGGTTCATCGAGCGGCACAGTTCCTTGCGGGCTTCATAGAGCCTGCGACCCAAACGGTAACCCCGGTATTCCGGGTGAATGAACACGTCCAGTCCGTACAACGAGTCGCCATTCTGGTTGTGCCAGAGCTTTTCGTTACGCAGGATTAGGTCGTCATAGGCATGGGGGTTACTGAACCGCTCATACTTTACGCTGACCGTTAATGCGACGGCCACCAGTTGCCCGCTGTCTTCGATACAGATCTGGCCATCCGGGAACTGCTCGACCAACGCTTTAATGGTTTCACTAGGCCAGGCGCCACCGATGTCGTCGTAGACCTCATCCATCAACTCCTGTAGCTGGCTATAGTCGTCAACAGTCAGGTTACGCAGGTTCAGGTGTAGTTCTTCATGGGCCATTCAGGTGCGCCTCCATTACGTGAGCAAGTTGTTGCTTAGGGTGTCAGTCTAACAAACTCTACTAAAGACTTCGCTGCAATTGCCGTTAGCCAATTAGTTTGTGATTACAATCTATGAGAAAGTAACCTAGTTGTTCAGAGCTTGCCGGAGGTAATTCGCTTGAAACCATCTTTTGCCCAAAAGTTGCTCATCGCCGTTGGAGCTCTCATCGTGTTGCTGATGATGGCGTTAACGTTCGCAACCGATGTCCGGCTGAAGTCGACAACAGACCGTTATGTTGATGCGCTGATGCAAGATGCCGTAGCGCAAAGCACGTCGAGTATCTCAGACTGGCTTAACACCCGGCTTGACCTGGCCGAAGCGACCGCTACGGCACTGGAAGACATTCGCACCGACAACACGGCCCGCCTGTTGATGCAGGCCATGACCAGCGGAGGAAACATCAAGGATGTGTATGCCGGAACGGAAAATGGTCGAATGCTGATGAGAAGCCTCGAGGTAGAATCGACGCTGCCCTCAGATTATGACCCGAGGGCTCGCCCTTGGTATCAGGGGGCTCAGCGCCAGGGCAGGGCCTCGTATACCGACCCATACAGAGACGCCAGCAGTAACGAAACCATTATCTCCGCCATGGCACCGATTAACTCAGGTATGTTCAGAGGCGCGGTCGGCATGGATATCGGCCTGGGAACCATCGAGGCAATGCTGTCCACCATTACTCTGGCGGACACGGGTTTCGCGGCCTTGGTAAATCAATCCGGCACTGTGCTTTTTCACCCAGAGCCGACCGTTGTTGGAAAAAATATTTCAGAGGTTATCGGGCTGCAACCTTCTCTTGACGGCAGCGTTTACCAGTTTCGTATGAATGATACTCAGTGGAGTGCGGCCTTACATGCGATCTCGGATGCCCGTGCGGTAGATTGGTATCTCGTTACGTTTGTGAATGAGGACTTGATCAATGCACCGATTGTTGAAGCCAGAGTAGGCGGCTTAACGATCGCCGGCGTTGGCCTGATTATCGCCCTGGTCGCGCTCTATTTCGGCATTCGTGTTCTGATGGCACCTGTGCGTCGGTTGAATGGTGCCATGTCGAGTATCGCTTCAGGTGAAGCTGACCTGACCAGACGTCTGGATGACTCTGCCTCGGATGAATTCGGCAAGCTTGCAGAGAACTTCAACCGATTTGTTGCCAATATTCAACAGGTGGTTCATGAGGTCAAAGAGGGCTGTGATGAACTGGCCGGCAATGTCTCGTCCCTCAGGGAAACCTCCAGTTCCAGTCGGTCCAGCGTAGAGAGCCAGCAAAGCGAGATTGACATGATTGCCACAGCAATCAATGAAATGTCTGCGGCTGCCGGTGAGATAGCCCAGAACGCCCAGCAAACGGCTGAAGCTGCCGAGAATGCCGATCAGGAAAGCCGTGAATCGCTGCAAACTGTAGGAGCCTCACGAGATGCGGTTGCGACGCTCTCAAAAGAGATTGTTGCAGCTGCAGAGGTCATCGATACGCTCGGCAAGGACGTGTCTTCCATCAACACGGTACTTGAAGTGATTCAGGGTATTGCGGAACAAACCAACCTGCTGGCGCTGAACGCCGCCATCGAAGCGGCAAGAGCAGGGGAAGCCGGTCGCGGTTTTGCCGTGGTGGCAGACGAGGTGCGTAATCTGGCCCAGAGAACTCAGGCGTCAACGGGTGAGATCAACGACATGATCGAGCGCCTCAAGAAGGGTGCTAACAATGCCGTTGAGGTGATGAAAGCCTCGACGGCGGTATCCAACGTCAGTATGGAGAAAGCCCAGGATGCCATGGAATCCCTGAGCCGGATCGCCGATGCCATCACCGCCATCAGTCAGATGACCACGCAGATTGCGACGGCGTCTGAGGAACAAACCTCGGTCACTGAAGAACTGAATGCTTCCATTACCCGAATCGCAGACCAGGGCCAGGACGCGGCCAAGGCGGCGAGCGAGAATGATGTCTACAGCGGGCATATTGAAACGATTGGCCACACCCTGAACGAGAAAGTCTCGCGCTTCCGAGTGTAGCGGACGATACGGCCAGGGATGGCCGGTCAGCATTACTGGCCCAGGAACTCCAGTCGGCGCCGAAGATTTTCAAGGGTATGCCTGCCGACATACATGGATTCTTCACTCAGGTAGGGGTTTTCGAGGGTGAGCACCTTGCGGCGCTCCAGACCCAATTCCACCACCGCGCGGCCAAACCAGGTTTTCAGGTAGACCGCAAAGCTGCCATCCTGAATAGCCCGCTCCAATCCCAACTGTAACCGGTGAGCCGCCTCCTGATCGTTGGGTGCCACAAACAGGTAGGATGGCATCGGGTACGCGAGTAACAGGTCAGGCTCAATAACCAGATCATCCGCCTGATTGAGCTCCAGGTCGAACATCACTTCGCTGATGCCCCGGGCAAAGCACTCAAAGCGCTCGTTGCGCAGCATCCCGAACAGAATTTCATAGCGAGTGTGAGTGATCACGTTGATACCGTTGGCTTCGAGTATCGGGGTGTCTGGCCAATGGGCGCCCTGGCCAATCCGGATATTACTATTTTGCAAATCTTCAATGGTATTAATGTCTTGAAACAACGACAGGTTCTTGGGTAACACCAGACACACCCGGAATCCGAGCAGTCCGCCGTCGACGGGCAGGGGCACCGGGTTGAGATACGCTTCACGCTCAGAACTGGTCGCGACATTGGCAATGTCGACCAGGCTACTATTGTTATTCGCCAATTCTCTCAACACTCGGCCCTGACTGAGCTCTACGCTGCGGATCAAATCGTAACTGCCATACTCCGAGGTTTTGCTTAATGCCAGCTCGACCAGTGACCGTATGGCGGGGTTGTCGTAGTTGCGGTACCAAAGAATAAAGCTGCGATGGCCCTCAGATACTTCCGTTACCATTTCTGGTGCGGCCGACACAGTTGCCGGCGCGATTAGTGTTAAAGACACCGCCAGCAGGCAGACACCTAGCGCTGATTTTCCTTTCTGGTAACGTGAAACCACGCGGTAGTCCTTTAATGACGCAGGAAAAGAAGAACCTTGCCTGCAGATCGGAATGCCCCTTCACTTTAGAACACTTTTTGATATTCGAACGATACAACTATCAAAAAAACTGAAAAAGCTTCTTGAAGCGGCGGTGCTGCGCTGCAATTATCGCTCTCAAATCAAAAGGAACCTGTGTATGGCAATCATCGATACGCTCATCGGCACTGCTGGCCAGTGGGTCACCACAAGCAATCCTAAAGCGACCCTGTTACAGCCTCTGGACTGGCTCAAGAAAACCGGAAGTTATGCGGCGGTAAACCGGCTGATCGGTTTGGCCATTCCGTTCGCCCCCCGCAATGGCTTCAGCGTTGAAGAGATGCGGCCGGGTTATGTCCGGGCAAAAATAAAATTGAAGGGCAATAAGAACCACTTTGGCAGCTTGTACGCGGGCGCCTATTTTCTGGTTGCAGAGATTCCGGGTGGCGTGATGGCGTTGTTTGATTTGGGCGCTGCCTACACACCCATTCTGAAGGAAATGACACTGGAGTTTTTGCTGCCAGCCAACTCAGACGTGACTGTTGAGTTTGCCCTGCCGCCGGAGGCCGTAGCGGCCATTCTGGCGGATGCGGACGCCACCGGGCGGGCCAAATTTACGTTGGAGGGCATTCTTCGGGATGAGAAAGGCAACCACGTGGCTACCTCTCTGGCCCAATACCGGGTTCGCAAGAAAGGCTTTCAGGCTCAGGCCTGAGCAATCTCACGCAGCGTTTGCAAAAACACTTCGCCGTATTTTTCCAGCTTCGCTGCCCCTACGCCACTGACCTCCGCCAACTGTTCCAGACTGTCGGGGCGGCGTTCAAGCATGTCGAACAGGGTGGTGTCGTGAAAAATCACGTAAGGCGGCACCCCCTGTTTGTCGGCCAGTGCCTTGCGGCAAGCTCGCAGGGCTTCCCAGCCGTTATGATCGGTAATCTGATCACGCACATCTGAGCCGGCGCGCTTGCCAGACGATTTCGACGACGCGGTCTTTTTGACGACCGGGTCTTTACGCAACTCGATGGTCTGACTGCCCTTCAGCAGGGGGCGGCACAGTTCCGTCAGCTGTAAGGCGCCATAGCCTTCCGGGTCGGCTCTGAGGTAACCGTTCGCCACCAGCTGGCGGTAGACCGATTTCCAGTCGTTGGCGGACAGATCGGTGCCGATGCCATAGGTCGAAATAGCCTGATGGCCCGATTGCAGAATTCGTTCGTTTTCTGAGCCCCGCAACACATCAATCAGATAGTTCACGCCAAATCGCTGGCCGGTACGATAGACACAAGACAGGGCTTTCTGCACCGCCACTGTGCCATCCCAGGTTTCCGGCGGGTTCAGGCAGGTATCACAGTTGCCGCAGGGGTGCTCCATGGCATCATCAAAATAGCGCAGCAGCACCTGCCGGCGGCACTGGGTGACTTCGCACAGGCCAAGCATGGCATCCAGTTTCTGGCGCTCGACCCTCTTGAACTGATCATTGCCCTGAGACGCTTCGAGCATTTGGCGCAGTTTGATCACATCCTGCAGGCCATAGACCATCCAGGCGGTCGACGGTTTGCCGTCACGGCCGGCACGGCCGGTTTCCTGATAATAGGCTTCCAGGCTTTTGGGCAGATCCAGATGGGCAACAAACCGCACATCGGGCTTGTCGATACCCATGCCAAAGGCAATAGTGGCGACAATAATGATGCCGTCTTCCCGCAGAAAACGGTCCTGATGCCTGGCTCGCAACTGGGCGTCAAGACCGGCGTGGTAGGGCAGGGCTGTGTAGCCTTTGCTCGCCAGTAATTTCGCGGTGGCATCTACCTTGTTGCGGGACAGGCAATAAACAATGCCGCAGTCATCCTGATGTTCAGCCTTAATAAAGTCCAATAACTGTTTGTTTGCATTAGTTTTTGGGGTGATTCGATATTGAATGTTGGGGCGATCAAAGCCGCTGATGAAGTGCTTGGCCTGAGTCAGCGACAAACGTTCAGCGATTTCTTTCCGGGTACGGTCGTCGGCTGTTGCCGTCAATGCAATGCGCGGAATTCCCGGGAACTCAGCAGCCAGCATACTCAGCTGCAGGTAATCCGAGCGGAAGTCGTGGCCCCACTGGGACACACAATGGGCCTCATCGATGGCAAACAAGGACAGCGAGGCGTTGTGCAGAAGTTCGATGGTGCGCGGCTGAATCAGTCGCTCGGGCGCGCAGTAGAGTAGGTCGAGCTCGCCGGTCATCAAGGCGTATTCGGTTGCCCGGGCTTGTTCATAGTCCATGGTGGAGTTCAAAAACGCAGCGTTTACGCCAAGCTCCCGAAGTGCCGTCACCTGATCTTGCATCAACGCGATCAGGGGCGAGACGACGATCGCCGTGCCCGGGCGTACCAATGCCGGAACCTGATAGCAAAGCGATTTACCGCCACCCGTGGGCATCAGGACCAGAGCATCACCACCGTTAACCACCTCGCGAACAATATCGCCCTGCAAGGGCCGAAAACTCTCGTAGCCAAAGACTTCGTGCAGCACCTGGTCCGCGTTCCGATTGGTGGCGGAGGGTGGCTCGCGGGTCAGCCGGTCGAAATCCTGGTCCGGATACATGGTTGTCTTCAGCCTTTGAGAGGGGGTGAAATTCGGGTTCGAATGATAGCAGATCCTGCCCGGGGATTGGTCAACAGGCCATTTCGGTGGAGGCAAAACGTTAAAAGACAGGATACAATGTCGCCGCTTCAGAGACTTAGATTAATCGCTTCGAACAAAAACAGGGCTTGCATGCAGGAATTTGACACGATCCGACCCTACTCGGATCAAGAAACCGCCCCCGCAATTCATCGACTGGTCAATGATCCGGATTTTCTGGACATGGTCGGCCGGTTCAAATCGCCTTTGGCCGCAAAGTGGGCACCTGCCGTATTGCGGGTTTTCGTTCGGCGTTGGCTGGTTCGCCACTTTGGGCATTTTCGTCGAGTGGATGATTTGCAGGCCGGGTTATCCGGCTACGTAGGCGATTTGGTCGAAAACACTACCTCCCGAGTGACTCACAGCGGACTGGAAAATCTTAGCAAGCACACCGCACACCTGTTCATCTCCAATCACCGGGACATCGTGTTTGACCCGATGGTAGTGAATTACCTGTTGTTTCAGAATGGATTTCACACCACGCGTATTGCCATTGGCGACAACCTGCTCGCAAACCGGGTGTTCGCTGAAATGATGCGGCTCAACAAAAGCTTTGTTGTGCGCCGAAACATGACCAGTCCACGAGAAATGCGTGACGCCTATCTGACGCTGTCTGGCTTTATCAATCACAGTATTGATCACAATGACAGCATCTGGATCGCCCAGCGCGAAGGCCGGGCCAAAGACGGTATTGATCTGACCGACCCGGCCATTATCAAAATGTTTTACATGAGCCGGAAAAAATCCGGGCTCAGCTTTGCCGAGGCAATCAATCGGCTGCACATTGTGCCGGTCTCCATCGCGTACGAGTACGATCCCTGTGACGCTGACAAAGCCCGGGAGCTTGAAGTGAGGGCCCGCACTGGTAGCTACCAGAAAGCGGAGGGCGAAGACACCAATCAGATTATGAGAGGGCTGACCGGCTACAAAGGCCACGTACACGTGCACTTTGGCGCGCCTATTTTGAATGCACCGGACGATCCGAAAGCGCTTGCGACACGCATTGACCACGAAATGCACGCCAACTATCACCTGCATGCCTCCAACCTGGTGGCATACCAGATGCGCGGTGTTCACCCGGATGCCCACGAAACGCCAGGCAACGTCAGCGAGAGCGTTGTTACGGCTGAAACCTGGTCCCCGGCCGACCTGGAAGCCGCGAAAGCCGAAATGGAGCGCCGACTGGAAAACTGTGACGCCGCCATTCGACCTTATTTGCTCGACATGTACGCCAATCCGGTAGTGAATGCCCTCGCGGCCAACAATATTGGCGAGAGCCTTCTGTCAGCGGCAGACTGAGTCAGGCCCAGAGCATCGCTCCCATCTCCAGCGGGTGTGTCAGCGCCTTGTGATACGGGTAGATTCGCAGCCGAAGGGTTTGCAGGCCTGGGTAGGGCGGGTTCACTTCCGTTTCATAAATCGTATGGCCATCTTCTTCATCGGTGGGCGCAAGGATGAATCGATCTGTTCCGGGCTCTGCATGAGTGCCTGTGCAGTCCGGGGTGACCAGGCATTCCACCCGGATATCCTCGGGGGCAAGACCGTTTAACGCGACCGAAAGCTTGAGTTCGACCGACTCATCCCAGGCACAGCGATCCTGCACGCACCCTTTGACTGTCACTGAAACACCCTCCCAGGCAGCTCGCACGCGGGCTTTCCAGTCAGCAAGTTCCTTGGCGACTGTCGAATCGTTTGCGGTCATCAATCGGCCTTGGTGAGTCGCGGGCTGGTAGTAGTTACGGACATAATCCATCACCATTCGCTGGGCATTGAACCTGGGTGTAATGGTTTTCATGGAAGCTTTCGAGCGGGTGACCCAGCCTTTCGAATAGCCCTGCGACGCGCGATTGTAATACAGCGGAACGATTTCCAGCTCCAGCAGATCCAGCAGATCTCTGGCTTCTTCGCGGTTCCGAAATTCCTGATCAAGCTCGGTATCCCTTGGTGTGATTGCCCACCCGTTGGTTTTGTCATAGCCCTCACCCCACCAACCGTCCAGTACGCTGAGATTGAGAGCGCCGTTCACCGCAGCCTTCTCACCCGAGGTACCGCTGGCTTCTTTCGGGTATTCCGGTGTGTTCAGCCACACATCCACACCGCTGAGCAAGCGGCGAGCCATTGCCTGATCATAATCCTCCAGCAGGATGATGTGCCCCATCAACGCGGGTTGCATCGATAATCCGTGAATCACTTTGATCAGTTGCTGGCCTGGGTGATCCTGGGGATGGGCTTTACCCGCAAACACCAGCACCACTGGATAGTCCGGATTTGTGAGCAGTCGTTCCAGCCGGGGCAGGTCTGAGAAAATCAAGGTGGCACGCTTGTAGGTGGCAAAGCGTCGTGCAAAGCCGATCACCAGCGCGTCTTTATCGGGAGAAATCAGTTGTCGGGTCATTCTTTCAGTGACCGAATGGCCAGTACCATTGCGTTTGTGCTGGCGCTTGAGTCGGCGGACTGTGAACTCCGCCATTTGCTGCTTCAGGGCCTTGTGAACACTCCAGTAGTGATAGTCCGGAATCTGATCGACAAAGTTCCAGAACGCCGGGTTGAGCAGCTCACTCTTCCAGGTAGGCGCCTGTATATCAAACAGGCTGGCCCATTCCGGGGCCAGAAACGTAGGAACGTGCACGCCATTGGTGATGTACTCGATGGGGTTTTCCTGAGGCGGAATCTGCGGCCAGATATCTCCCTCCATTTCTGAGGCTATCCGGCCATGGATCCGGCTCACGCCATTGTGGAACCGTGAGCCACGCAAACCCAGACAAGTCATGTTGAAGCTATCATCACCGTTCTTGGCACCCAGGGCGAAAATCCGGTCAAACTCGAGGCCGGACTGCTCCAGGTAAGAGCCGAGGTTATGTGCGACCAAATCTCTCGGGAAAATATCGTGGCCAGCCGCAACCGGTGTATGGGTGGTAAACAGTGTGGCGGCGGCAACGGCTTCCAGTGCGGTGTCAAAATTCAGCCCGTTCGTCATGGCTACCCGGCACCGTTCCAGAATCTGGAAGGCAGCATGGCCCTCATTAATATGCCAGGCGGTCGGTTCAATCCCCAGTTCCGCCAGCACCCGGGTGCCGCCGATGCCCAGCAACATTTCCTGGGAGATGCGGGTGCTCGAATCACCGCCATAAAGTTGCAGGGTCAAATCCTGATCATCGGGGCTGTTGGCCTGGGTATTCGAATCCAGCAGGTACAGCCGAATGTGGCCGACTCGAGCTTGCCAGACCCGGGCATGAACGTCACGTCCGGGGAAGGGCACGGATACCGTCAGTTGCTTGCCGTCTTTCTCGACCGGGGTGATCGGCAGTTCATCACTGGAATGGCATTCATACCGAGCAACTTGTTGCCCTTGTGCGTCAATGGTTTGAATGAAGTAGCCCTGCTGGTAGAGCAATCCCACGGCGACAAACGGTATGCCTAGATCGCTGGCCGCCTTGCAGTGGTCACCGGCCAGAATACCCAGGCCGCCGGAATAGATGGGAAAGCTCTCGTGAAAGCCGAATTCGGCGCAGAAATAGGCCACCAGGCTGGTGTTGGGATCAAGCGCCTCAACTACGCCTTCGCCAGGATCGGATTCCAGGTAGGCGTCGTAACTGGAGAGTACGCGCCGGTATTCCGCCAGAAACGCACGATCTTCTGCTGCCTCGTTCAGGCGGGTTTGTGAGGCCCTGCGCAGGAACAGCTTGGGGTTATGCTCTACCTTTTGCCAAAGCCGTAAATCGATCCGGGCAAACAGGCTGCGAACGCCGTGATCCCAGCTGTAGAACAGATCGTTGGCGAGAACATCGAGCCGTTCGATGGCCTCCGGAATGTGGGGGCGAGCTTCCAGCCGGAATTCGGTTGCCTTGTTCATAATAGTGGCCTCCTTGCGGCCATGGGCACTCTATCAATCTTCATGAAGCCGGCCATCGCCGGTTATCAGGTTCTGGTAAAGAGTTGCGTATTCCTTTGCCCGGTGTTTCCAGGAATAGTCTGCCGCCATGGCATTGTCCTGCAATCGGCGCCAGGTCTTTGCGCTGGCTTTGGCAGTCAGCGCTCGCTGAATGGCGGTCAGAAAGGCGTCTGCCGTTGGCTCCCGAAAGACAAAGCCATTGGCTTTGCCTGTGACTTCTTCCGATGGGTCGAACACGGTGTCATTCAACCCACCAACACCGTGGACCACGGGAATGGTGCCGTAACGCAGGCTGTACATCTGGTTAAGACCGCAGGGCTCAAACTGGGACGGCATCAGGAACATATCGCAGCCGGCGGTGATTTTGTGGGCCAGGCCCTCGTGATACCCCAGGGTCAGAGACAGTTGCTGTTGCCATTCCCTGGCTAGCTCCTGCAGGCGGTCCTGGTAGTGGCTTTGGCCGGCACCAAGGACGGCAAACTGACACCCCTGATTGAGCAACGGCAGCATCACGGCCAGTAACCAATCCAGCCCTTTTTGTTCCACCAGCCGGCCGACAAACCCGAGCAACGGGGCACCACCGGGTTCAAGCCCGAGTTCCTGCTTGAGTTTGGCCTTGCACTGGGCCTTGTTTTTCAGGTGTCCCGGGCCGTAATGGACATCCAGCCAGGGATCCTGCTCCGGATTCCAGGCTCGGGTGTCAATGCCGTTGAGGATGCCGTGCAGATGGCCCGAACGATGCCGTAACAGGCCGTCCAGGCCGTTACCAAACCACGGAGTCTGTATCTCGTCGGCGTAGGATGGGCTGACGGTGGTAATGGCGTCGCTGAATACCAGGCCGCCTTTCAGGAAAGACAGCTGTTCGTGGAACTCAAGAAACTCGAATCGCCAGAGATAGTCGGGTAGGCCAAGCGCCCTGAAGGTTTCCTGGGAAAACAGCCCCTGGTAAGCCAGGTTGTGGATGGTGAAGACGGTTTTCGGTGCATGTTGATGTTGGGTGTTATCGAGAAACACCGGGATTAACCCGGTCTGCCAGTCGTTGCAGTGCACAATGTCGGGTTGCCAGGGCAGGCCCAGTTGGCCAAGCGCCATCATGGCTCCGATCCGGGCAAACAGATGAAACCGGTGCGCGTTGTCCCACCAGTCTTCGCCTTTCTCATTCTGATAAGGGCTGTCACTGGAACGATCGAACAAAGCCGGGCAATCAATCAGCCACAAAGTAACCGCGGTATCAGGCAAACGGGTTTGCCATAGCGCTACATCGTACTGGCCAAAACGAAACCGGGTTTTCCGGCGAGAGCCGGCCGCTCTGGCGGCTTTCAAGGCAGCAGGATAACCAGGGAGAAGGATCTGGCAGTCCATTCCGAGCTTGCACAGTGCCTCTGGCAGGCTGGATGACACATCCGCCAGGCCGCCGGTCTTCACCAGTGGAAACACCTCACTGGTGACAAACAGAATACGGGTCATGGCGCCGCTCTCAGAATGATCAGGCCCAGAGGTGGCACGGTGATGTCTACCGCGAATGGCCGGGCCATCCAGGGCTTGTCGGCTGCCTGCAAAGGCAGGGGGTTGCCCAGGTTGCTGCCGCCGTAGTACTGAGAATCGGAGTTGAAGATCTCGTGCCAGAAGCCCCCCTGGGGTAGACCAATCCGGTAGTGGTGCCTTGGGATCGGGGTGAAATTAATGACAATCACCAGGGCCTGAACATCGCTACCGCCTCGGCGCAGGTAGCTAATCACGGATTGCGGCGAGTCGTGACAATCGATCCACTCAAAGCCTTCGCTGCTGAAATTGCGACCATGGAGTGCGGGTTCACGACGGTATAGCCCGTTGAGATCCTGCACCAGTTTGTGGATGCCCCGATGGCCCTCGTGTTCCAGTAAGTGCCAATCCAGTTCCCGCTTCTCGCTCCACTCTCGGCGTTGACCGAATTCACCGCCCATAAACAGGAGTTTGGCGCCCGGGTAGGTGTACATGTAACTGAACAACAATCGAAGCGACGCTCTCTGCTGCCATTCGTCTCCCGGCATTTTCTGGATCAGACTGGACTTGCCGTGGACCACTTCGTCATGGGACAGCGGCAACAGGAAGTTTTCGGAATAGGCATAAATCAGACCGAAGGTGAGCTTGTCGTGGTGGTATTGCCGGTACACCGGGTCCTGTTGCAGGTAATCCAGGCTGTCGTGCATCCAGCCCATGTTCCACTTGAGGTTAAATCCCAGCCCGCCAATTTCCTGTGGTCGGGTCACCCGCGGCCAGGAGGTGGATTCCTCGGCCATCATCAGGGCACCGGGAAACCGGCTCTGGCAAACCCGGTTCAGATCTTTGAGGAACTCAACAGCCTCCAGATTTTCATTGCCGCCGTATTGGTTGGGCAGCCATTCGCCCTCTTCTCGGGAGTAATTCAGATAGAGCATGGAGGCGACGGCATCCACTCGCAGGCCATCCATGTGGAAAGTGTCCAGCCAGAACAGCGCACTGCCGATCAGAAAGTTTCGCACCTCATGCCGGCCGTAGTTATAGATCAGCGTGCCCCAATCCTGATGGCGTCCACGGCGGGGATCTTCGTGCTCATACAGGGCGGTGCCATCGAAGCGGCCGAGGGCCGAGTCGTCGTCGGGGAAGTGGCCGGGGACCCAGTCCAGAATCACACCGATGTTGTTCTGGTGGCACTGATCGATCAGGTAACGGAGATCATCGGGGCTGCCGTAGCGACGGGTCGGTGCGTAATAGCCGGTGGTTTGATAACCCCAGGACTCATCGAGAGGATGCTCGGTGATGGGCAGCAGTTCGATGTGGGTAAACCCGGTGTCTACCACGTAGGGGATCAACTGTTCCGCCAGCTCACGGTAGGTCAGCCAACGGCCAGAACCATGATGACGCCAGGAGCCCGGATGAACCTCATAGATACAGATCGGGCGATGCTGCCAATCGAAACGGCTGCGCCGTTCCAGCCAGTCGCCGTCACCCCAGGCATAACGCCCACGCTCGGTCACCACGGCGGCGGTGTCTGGCCTGAGCTCGAAGGCCTGACCGTAAGGGTCCGATTTGAGGATCTGCCCCTGGGCGGTGGTGATGGCGAATTTGTACACAGCGCCTGGCCCGAGGTTTGGCACAAACAGGCTCCAGACCCCATAGCCCTCATTGGCTAACATGGTGTGTCGGGTCGGGTCCCAGTCGTTAAAATCACCAACCACGCTGACCGAACGGGCATTGGGCGCCCAGACCGCAAAACGCACGCCTTCGGCGCCCCGGTAGTTAAGTGGGTGAGCACCCAACACGTTGTAGATGTGCCAGTGGCGACCTTCGGCGAACAGGTGGAGATCAAACTCGCTCAAGGCAGGGCTTTCCATAGACCTTTAATTCCCGATCAGAATGATGGTGCGGCTGACACCATTGGACGCCTTGGCGCCTGTTCAAAAAATGACCTCAGACAATTTTACGTCACAATCTCATGGTAGTGTTCTAATATTAGTACCGATGTCAAATTGGTGTCGATTCCCTCTTCGTCGACAAAGAGGAGGGCAGAAGACCACTTCGGTTTTCAGGGAAGCTTCTATGCATACATCACAGCGTTTTGTCAGCCGCCTGACTCGGCAAACCCTTGCGTTAGTCCTTGCCGGCGGGCGCGGATCCCGTCTTCACGATCTCACCAAATGGCGCGCCAAACCCGCGGTGCCGTTTGGGGGTAAATTCAGAATTATCGATTTTCCGCTGTCCAACTGCATCAATTCGGGTATCGGCCGGGTTGGTGTGATTACCCAGTACAAGTCCCATTCTCTGATTCGCCATATTCAGCGTGGCTGGGGATTCATGCGAGCTGAACTCGACGAATTTGTCGAGCTGCTACCTGCCCAACAACGGATTGAAACGTCCTGGTATGAGGGCACCGCCGATGCGGTTATGCAGAACCTGGACATCATCAGAAGCCATAATCCTGAGTATGTGCTGATTCTGGCTGGCGACCACGTTTATAAAATGGACTATGGCACCATGCTGGCCGCCCATGTTGAAACAGATGCCGACATTACCGTGGGCTGCATTGAAGTGCCGATTGAAGATGCCGCAGCGTTTGGCGTTATGTCTGTTGATGATGAGTTCAGGATTACTCAGTTCGAGGAAAAACCCGACCAACCCAAGGCGATGCCGGGCCAGCCAGGCAGGGCCCTCGCTTCTATGGGCATCTACGTGTTCAGTACCAAAGTGCTGTTCGATGAACTGCTTCGGGACCATCAACTGAACAGTGAGTCTTCCCATGATTTTGGTAAGGACATCATACCGTCGGTGATTCGCCGCCTGCGAGTGTCCGCTTTCCCGTTCCGTGATCCGGTAAATAATAAAGTGGCCTACTGGCGCGATGTGGGCACCATCGATTCGCTCTGGCAGGCCAATCTTGAGCTGATCGACATCAGCCCGGAACTGAACCTGTACGATTCCGACTGGCCGATCTGGACCTATCAGGAGCAACTCCCGCCGGCGAAGTTTATCTTCGATGATGATAACCGGCGGGGCACTGCGGTGGATTCCATGGTGGCCGGGGGCTGCATTGTTTCCGGGGCAAGAATTCGGCACTCGCTGCTGTTCTCACAGGTGCGGGTGCATTCGTTTACCTCGGTTGAGGATTCGGTGATCTTTCCGGATGTCGACATCGGCCGTCATTGCCGTATTCGCAAGGCAGTCATTGACCGCGGCTGCCGTATCCCCGAGGGCACCCGGATTGGCTATGACCGCGACTCAGACGAGCGTCGTTTTCATGTTTCGCCAAAAGGCATTGTGCTGGTCACCCCTGAAATGCTTGGGCAGGATTATCCCCATGGTCTCTGACAGCCGCACGCCTGTTGTCCTATGCTGGCACATGCATCAACCGGTCTACCAGGATCAGAGCTCCGGTGAGTTTCTGTTCCCCTGGGTATATCTGCACTGCATAAAGGACTATGTGGACATGGCCGCCCACCTGGAGGCGCACCCCGACGCCCGCGCCGTCGTCAACTTTGCGCCGGTGTTACTGGAGCAAATTGAAGAGTACCTGGTACAGATTGAGCGCTGGCGACACGACGGCTCGCCCATGGGTGACCCGCTACTGGCCGCTCTGGTCAGTGATTGTTTGCCTGAGCCCGGATCACCGGGTTTTCTTGAGCTGATGGAGAAGTGCCTGAGGGCCAACGCTAATCGAATCATCAAGCGATTTTCGCCCTACAAGCGCTTGTCTGAGCTGGCAGGATTTTATCGTACCCGACCCGACATTCAGCGCTACATCTCGTGGCAGTTTTTAGCCGATTTGCTGGTCTGGTACCACCTGGGCTGGATGGGAGAAACCGTCCGCCGGAATCACCCGGTAATACAAAGCCTGCAGGAAAAGAGCCACCAGTTTTCGATGGAAGACCGGCGGGCGCTGCTGGATGTCATTGCTGAGTTGATGGCCAGTCTTGGGCCAAGATACCGGCACTTGGCGCAGTCCGGGCAAGTGGAGCTGGCGATGAGTCCATGGGCCCACCCGATTGTGCCGCTGTTGCTGGATCTTGAATCAGCCAGTGAAGCGATCCCTGATATCAAGATGCCGGAACACACCGATTACGCGGGTGGAACGGAGCGGGCAGTCTGGCATCTGAAACAGGGCCGGCAGGTGTTTCACCGGTTTTTCGGAGAAGAACCAGCCGGATGTTGGGCTTCCGAAGGCGCGTTAAGCCAGCAGACGCTGTCGCTGTTGCATCAGCAGGGTTTTCGATGGAGCGCCAGTGGTGATTCGGTGGCCCATAACAGCATCAGGCTGGCGCAGGAGCAGTTCGGGTTAAAAAAGAGTCCGGATATCCATCAGCCCTTTGTATTTGCCGACGAACCGTTAACGGTGTTTTTTCGTGACGATGGGCTATCTGATCTGATTGGCTTTACCTACGCTGACTGGCACGCCGAAGATGCCGTTGGTGACCTGGTGCATCACATTGAGAACATTGCCAGCGAAAACAGAGACGGGGACATGCCGGTCATCTCAGTGATCCTGGACGGCGAGAATGCCTGGGAATACTATCCCGAGAACGGCTACTACTTTCTGGACGAACTGTACCGCGTGCTGGAAAACCACTCCAGCCTGCGCCTGACCACCTACAAAGAGCTGCTTCAGAAGCCGGTTTGTAGCGCCGCCCAACTGCCACATTTGGTCGCCGGCAGCTGGATTTACGGCACCTTTTCGACCTGGATCGGCGATCCCGACAAAAATCGGGCCTGGGATCTTCTTTGCGAGGCCAAGCAGCATTATGACCGGGCCATGGATAGTGGAGCCCTGTCAGCTGAGCAAAAAGAACAAGCCAGCCGACAACTCGGAATTTGCGAGGGCTCAGACTGGTTCTGGTGGTTCGGGGATTACAATCCCGCGGCCGTCGTCCGGGACTTTGAGCACCTGTATCGTCGGCATTTGACCAGTCTTTATGAAATCATTGGTAATCCGGCGCCGGCCAGTCTGTTTCAGCCGCTCAGCCAGGGCGGGGGCGAGCCTGCCCGCGGCGGCGCCATGCGTCCCGGGCATGATGCTGGGGCCACGGAATGAGTCATCAGTTACCCCCGGCGCCGATGTTCTCGGCGCGCCGGGCCGGCGTATTGTTGCACCCGACGGCATTGCCGGGGCACCAAGGTAAGCTTGGGCAACAGTCTCGGCGCTTTATCGACTTTCTGGCCAGCGCCGGTATGACGGTCTGGCAAACGCTGCCGACCGGCCCCACGCATCCCGACCTGTCGCCCTATCAATCGCTGTCAGCTCATGCCGGAAACCCGGATTTTATCGATCTGGCGGAGCTGGTGTCGTCCGGTTTGCTGACATCGCAGGAGCTGGAACAAGACCACCGGGCAACCTGTCTGATCAACGCAGCCAGACGTTTTTGGGCAGGAGCGTACCGGCCCAGTGCCAGCATAAATCACGAGGCGTGGGAACACTTTGCCGGTAACCATGCCAGCTGGCTGAATGATTTCACCCTGTTTGTGGCCATTCGGGACTCGCTTGGTGGCAGTGCCTGGTATAACTGGCCCGAACCGCTTCGCCAGCGGCAAGCTTCGGCCCTGGCGACCTTCCGAGAACAGCACCAGGCAGCGGTTAATCAGATTCACTTTGAGCAGTTTCTGTTTCATGTGCAGTGGCAGGCCATGCGTCACTATGCTCGTGACCGGGGAGTTTTGTTGTTCGGCGACATTCCCATTTTCGTGGCCCACGACAGCGCCGATGTTTGGGCCAACCCCGAAGTGTTCAGGCTCGATGGCCATGGCCACCCGGTAGTGGTGGCGGGCGTGCCCCCGGACTATTTCTCGCCCGACGGCCAACATTGGGGAAACCCTCTTTACGACTGGAACACCATGGCCAAACAGAACTATCGATGGTGGATTGAACGTCTTGCCAGTCAACGAGAGAAGTTTGACCTGCTGCGAATTGACCACTTCCGGGGATTACAGGCGTTCTGGGAAATACCGGCAACAGACCCAAGACCGATTAACGGCCATTGGGTGACCGGGCCCGGAGACGCTTTCTTATCAGCCTGCTTCGATCAGTTGCCGGAGCTGCCGCTGGTTGCAGAGAACCTGGGGGTTATCGGGGAAGATGTTGAAGCTTTAAGGCACCGATTTGGTTTGCCCGGGATGACGGTCATGCAATTCGGGTTTGATGGCAGTCCGGGCAATCCTCACTTGCTGCACAATCACAAAGAAGGTGATCTGGTGTATACCGGCACTCACGATAACGACACCACTCTGGGCTGGTACCGGAGCCTGGACGACAACACCCGAAACTACGTTAACCGGTATCTGAGAATTACCGATGATCATCAGCCTTGGCCAATCATTCAAGCCGCCCTGGGGTCGGTTTCAAAACTGGTGATCATACCGATGCAGGATCTTCTCAGCCTGGACTCGCAGGCCCGGTTCAACACGCCGGGCACAACGTTAAACAACTGGATTTGGCAACTTCCCGACAACTTTTTGGAACTCACAGACGTTGAAATGATCAGGAAGATGGTGGGCCTGTATGGGCGATAGTTGTGCCAACTGATTATTATTTGATCAGGGTCAATCTGCCCAAATAATAATCAACTATAACTACAAATATAGAGTGTGAAGTCACCAAAAAATACTGAGCGAACAAGAACAGGGGGGCAGAACAATGGAACACCGACTGAGTCAGCGAGTTGAAGGGGAGTTGTCTATACTGGTTTATAAAAGAGGGCTTCCAGTGGCCACCGGCGAGATACAGGATGCGTCACGGCGTGGTTTATTTGTCGCCACCGACTACAATGATATCCGTTTAAATCAGACTATTCAGCTGGCATTTCGGTACCCGGAGCAGCAAGGCCACAGGCACCGTTTACTCACGGCCCACGTCGTGCGTAGATCCACCAAGGGGCTGGGGCTTGATTTTGACGGGGTGGATAACGATGCCCTGGCTGTGACAGAACTCGTCGACTGGCTGCAAACCCAGGGTGTATACAGCGTTAGCAAGATCAATCGAAGAAATAGTCATTAGTCAACAGACAGGGAAGGGTATAACGACATGGCAAGATTGAAAGGAAAAGTGGCAGTGGTCACCGGTGGCGCATTGGGTATTGGTAAAGCTGCTGTCGAAAGGATGCTGGAAGAGGGCGCGGCCGTCGGCATTCTTGACGTCCTCGATAAAGACGGCGAAGCGGTAGCCAAAGCGCTCACCGATAAAGGCTATCAGGTAGGTTACTGGCATTGCGATGTGTCTGATGAAAGCCAGGTTAAGGCGGCTATTGACGGAGTTGCCGAACGTTTTGGCAAACTGGATGTGTTGGTCAACAACGCCGGTATCGCTGGCCCTAACAAACCTACCCACGAATTGACCGAAGAGGAGTGGGACAAGGTTCAGGCCGTGAATGTGAAGGGCGTTTTCTTTTGCACCAAACACGCCATTCCGCATATGAAGAAAGCCGGCAGCGGCAGCCTGATTAACTTGTCATCAATTTACGGCCTGGTGAGTGCTCCAGATATCCCTCCGTACCATGCCTCCAAAGGGGCCGTACGATTGATGACCAAAACAGATGCACTGCTCTATGCGCCGGACCGGATACGGGCGAACTCCATCCACCCGGGCTTTATCTGGACCCCTTTGGTTGAGCATCATTTGCAGTCAAGTGACGACCCGGAAGCTGCCAGGCAGGCGACCGCCTCGCTGCATCCGCTGGGCCACATGGGCGAGCCGGATGATATCGCCTGGGGTGTCGTATATCTGGCGTCTGAAGAGTCCAAGTTTGTCACCGGCAGTGAGCTGGTCATCGATGGCGGTTATACAGCGCGCTGATACTGAGCCAGCCCGATGACACTTGCCGCTTACACTATGCGCGCCTTGCCAGCTCAGCTGTCAGGCCTTATTCCGCTGGCGCTTGATCTGCGCTGGAGCTGGCACCATGGCAGTGACCAGCTCTGGCTCGCGCTGGATGAAGATGCCTGGCAAGCTACCCATAACGCCTGGCTGGTGCTCAACAGTGCCTCAACGGAACGCCTGCAGGCGCTTGCCGAAGATCCCGACTTTCTTGCGGTTTACCAAAGCCAGATGGCTTCCCATGAGAGGTTTAGTGAAGCCGCTACATGGTACTCCGAAAACTGCGATGGGCAACTTGGTGATGGCGTAGCCTGGTTCTGTATGGAATACGGTGTGTCAGAGTCGCTCCCGCTATACAGCGGTGGTCTGGGCGTATTGGCCGGGGACTTCCTGAAAGCCGCGAGTGATCTTGGCGTTCCCGTGATGGCCATCGGCCTTCTGTTTCAACAGGGGTATTTCCGCCAGGCACTGAACGCCGATGGTGAGCAGATTGAATTCCATCCCTACAACGATCCCACCATGCTGCCGGTGGCGCCACTCAGAGACAGTAACGGCGAATGGGCGAGGGTGACCGTACCCTTTCCTGGTCGCGAGGTGCGGTTACGGGCGTGGAAAGGACAAGTGGGACGATGTGAACTGCTGTTACTGGACAGCAACGACCCCCGTAATGAGCCCGGTGACCGCGGTATCACCAGTGAACTCTACAGTGGCGACCCGGAGAAGCGCTTGCAGCAAGAGATGGTGCTCGGCATCGGCGGCTGGCGCCTGCTGGAGCTGTTGCAGCGCAACCCTTCTGCCTGCCATATCAATGAGGGTCACAGCGCGTTGGCACTGATTGAACGTGCTCACTGGTGGCAACGCCGCCATCAGGGGGATTTCGCGACCGCCCGAATGGCCACCAGAGCGACCAACCTGTTTACCACCCACACCTCGGTTGCCGCCGGTTTCGACCGTTTTTCCCGGAAGCTGGCGGATCTTTATCTGGCGCCCTGGCTCAACGAAAATGACAACACGCTGGACACGCTGCTTACCATTGCCAACGGTGGTGAACAGCAACTGAACATGGCCGGCATTGCCTTGGGTATGAGCGGCCGGTTTAACGGGGTAAGCCAGATTCATCAGCAAGTGACCCAAACCATCTTTCAACCCTGGTTTGGCCGGTGGCCGACGGCCGATATTCCGGCGGATTTTGTTACCAATGGGGTACACACGCCAAGCTGGGACTCCCCGGAATCGGATGCGCTCTGGACCAAAGCCTGCGGTCAGGATCGCTGGCGCCGGCCAATGACCGAGTCTTGCCCGCTCAAAAACACTACCGATGCAGACCTCTGGCAAATGCGCCGTGCCCAACGTAAACGGTTGATCAGTTACCTGAGAGGCCGGCTCAGAAGCCAGCACTGTGAGCATAATTTCGGTAACACAGCCGAAGCCGCTTGCGGACTGTTGTTGGACCCGGAAACCCTGACCCTCGGCTTTGCCCGGCGTTTCACCAGTTACAAGCGGCCCGATCTGTTGCTGAAAGATCCGGACCGCCTGATCGCGATGCTCACGTGCAGAGACCGCCCGTTACAGATCGTGCTTGCAGGCAAGGCACACCCGAAAGACGAAGAAGGCAAGGCACTGATCAAACGCTGGAAGACCTTTTCCCGGTTGCCGGAAGTCGAAGGTAAGGTGGTGTTCATCGAGGACTACGATCTCGCCGTGGCCAACCAGTTAATTCAGGGCGTGGATGTATGGCTGAATTGCCCGAGGCACCCCTGGGAGGCCTGCGGCACCAGTGGTATGAAAGTGCTGGTGAATGGTGGGCTCAACCTGTCCCAGTTTGATGGCTGGTGGGCCGAGGCCTGGAATGAGAACGTGGGCTGGGCTATTCGCCCCAACGCCAGCTTCGCCCAGCTCAGCCAAAGCGACCAGCACGACGAAGCCGATGCTCTGGAGCTTTACGAACTGCTCGAACAGCAGGTTATTCCTGAATTTTATAAACTGAATGATCAGGGGCTGCCTTCCCTGTGGTTAGATCGTGTGCGCGCAAGCATGAACCAGCTGACCGCGCGTTATTCTGCGAACCGGATGGTGCGGGAGTATGTGAACGAGTTCTATCGGCCGATGATTGTCAAAGGGTCAAGGCGCAATCCGGAACAAGCGAGGGAGTTGGTGGAGCTGCTGGATCACATTGCCTGCCATTGGCCAGCGTTACGCTTTGGGAGTCTTCATAGTGAAGGGCAGGGTGGCCATAGGTTATTCGTACTGGACGTTTACCTGGATGGGCTTAGCAAAGACCAGGTTTGCGTTGAACTGGTGGCAGAAGCATCGGAGTTCGGCCCGCGGGTGGTTCAGGCCATGGAGCTGAATCATGGGCTTCCGGGCGCGGAAGACAGCTACCAGTACCAGTGTTCCGTACCGACCCGCCCGGCAGAACATTTTACCCCGCGTATCCGGGTCCGCGATGAGCGCTTGAACTTGCCGCTGGAGGACCGACACATCCTCTGGTACCGCTAAGCTCTAGCCGCGCCAGAAAGCCGGAGACAATACAATCACTACACTCAGTATTTCCAGCCGACCCATCAGCATTCCGACCGAGAGAATCCATTTGGCGGCGTCCGGTAATGGCGCAAAGTTTCCGGCCGGCCCGATGATGTCACCCAGGCCGGGGCCGACGTTGGTCAGAGAGGTCAGGGCGCCGGACAGCGCCGTTACAAAGTCCAGCTGAAGTGATGCCAGCAGGACGGTGATTACCAGCAGAGACAACAGAAAAATAAACGTATAGGCGATCATCGAAGAAATGATTTCATCGCTGACCGGTCGACCGTTGTAATTACGGGTAAACACAGCGCGGGGGTGCAGCAATCGCATCAGCTGCTCCCGCAGAATAATCAGAGACAATTGAAAACGGAAAATCTTCATGCCCCCGGCGGTTGAACCAGAGCAGCCACCCACAAACATCAGGAAGAAAAACACCACAAATGCCAGGGGCCCCCAGGATGAATAGTCTTCAGAGGCGTAACCGGTTGTAGTGACCACCGAGGTTACGTTGAACAGCGTCGCCACGTAATTGTGGGCGGGATCAAACGGTACGGGTGACACCCACCAGCGATAAAGCGTCAGCAGTGCAGGGATGATCAGTAGAATGGCCAGAAACACCCGGACCTGCTGATCCTTGAACAGCACAAATCGCTGGCCGTGCATCTCCCGGACAAACAGGAAGAATGGCAAACTGCCCAGCATCATGAAAAAGCTTGCCTCGAGCAGGATGATATCGCTGAACTTGCCCATCGACAGGTCTGACGTTGAGAAACCGCCAGTGGCAATACTGGTCAAGCCATGGTTGAAAGCATCGAATACAGTCATGCCAGACAGCCAGTAAGTGACGACTGCGAGCACAGTAAAGAACCCATACACCCACAGCAGGCCCCGGCTAAGGCTTTTCATCCGGGGGAGCGCCTTGTCGGTCCACTCAGACGATTCGGTCGCAAACAAACGCATGCCGCCAACGCGCAAGAAAGGCAGTACCGCAACGAACATGCCGATGATGCCGATGCCGCCGAGCCACTGCAAAATCGAGCGCCAGAGCAGGAGGTCCTGATCGAAATCATCCAGTCCGCTAAGCACCGTCGCCCCGGTTGTGGTTATGCCTGAGGTGCCCTCAAAGAACGCATCGGCAGCGGAAATACTGTTATCGCTCAGATAGAACGGCAAGGAAGAGAGCATGGCGATGATAAACCAGCTGGAAACCGTGAGAACGAACATATAGCGGGGTTTGAGTTCTCTTGGCTGGCGATAGGTGGACACAACCCCAAGAACTCCCAACGCAAACACAATAGCCGCCGACTCGGCAAACGCTATCGCATTCGGCGCGCCAGAGCCGAAAACTGTAAGAAGAAGTACCGGTAACGTCATGAAAACACTAAGAAGTATAAAAATGACACTAACGATGAAGATGACGGGGTAAAGGTTTCTCAAGTTGCGCCCAGGCCAGCTGACAAAGAGACGGCGTCAGGATACCCGCGGCGCCTTGCTTCCGCAAGGAATCAAGGCACCGGCGGCTGACCTTTCAGCTCACCCGGGCACTTTTAAGCAGAGGGCTCTAAACGTAAAAGTCCAGGTCCTCTTGGGCTTTCAGCAGATCGCGCATCTTGATCGGATCGTCACCGAAGAAGAAGATCAGCCCCCAGTGTGTGCCGAAGGCTGAGCGGTCAGGCACGGTTTCTTCCGTGGGTGCCACCAATTCGTGCGACACGAAATAAGGATGCTCAGTGGTTTCCTCGGGCATTTCCAGCTTGCTGACAACACGGCGCCTTGGATAGACACCAAAGCAGCCAGCGTAGCCTTTGGCATCAACCACTTCGCGGGGGAAGAAACTGTCCACTTCCTCTTGCGTGCTCTTTGGATCGAACACCAGCATTGACGCCTGGTATGCATTGAATCCGTAGGCCATCTCGATAAGCTCAAAAGCCTTGAACCCGGGCGGACGATAAGCCACTTCACCAAAGTACATTTCACCGTCGGCGGTGACGAAGTACTCAGGGTGAATCAAGCCAAACTGGATATCGAAGGTCTTGATCAACAATTCGATCTGCTTGGTGATCGCGTTGCGCCAGCTCTCGAGTTGGGCGGTGGCCGGTACGAACACGGAATAGCCCAGGGTTACGTATTCAGAAATGTTGAGAAACTTGATCTTACCGTTGTGAATCCAGGCTTCAACGGCAAATTCCCAGCCATCAAGGTGACTTTCCATAAGCAGGGGGTATTCTTCCGCCGGAATCGTGTCGATTTCATCCACCGTCCGGATCATTCGATGGCCCAGACAACCGGCCTTATCGAAGGCCTTAACGTGAATCGGGTCATCGGGATCACCGTCCAGCTTGAGCAGGGTCTGATTGACCCGTTTCATGAAACGGATAATGTCTTCTTTTTCATGAGCCTCTTCGAAAATTCCGACACGAATGCCACCAAGCTGAGCGCGGCGTTTCATCAGAGCCTTGTCGCGAAACAGAATAGACTGCCCGTACATACGCGGGTTGTTGAAGAGGACGGAGTTAATGGCACCGGACCACTCGACGGTTTCTTCGAAAAGCGGTATGGCAACATCTACACCTTCTGCCTTAAGCCTTTCGGCAATCTCGATGGACCTGTCATTCAGACGAATAAAATCCCACGGGATAAACGGAATGTTGTTGGCAGTACAGAAGTCCGCAGCCCAATCCGGGGCCACGACTACATAGCGACGATCAAATTTTTGCGCGGCCTTGATGGCGTTAACGCTCCACCCAAGCAGGGCAATGTAGCCCTTGTTCGGGTCTTTTGGAGTCTCGGTTCCACGAACCGAGTCCATGGTCGGATCGCGCCAAGATAGCACTTCTTGCGACATTTCAGTTTCGGGCGTAATCGACATTCAAAATTCTCCTGATTGGTTATCTCTGACAACCCCACGAAAGTTAAGCAAACTAAGCTACAGATGTTATTCAGGGGGGCGGGCGCAAATCCGGCGCCTGGCGAAATGCAGTCATTCATGATGAATTTCATCAGACAGGTTAAGGGGTATTGCATCCCAGTCGTCTACTTCAATGTAGTTGATATAGGTGTAAATGGAAACTTTATCCCGAATTCTTACTGATCGACCAGGCAGATAAAGTCGGGGAACGAGCTTGTTACCAACGAATTAATTCCTCGTAAACCCGATGTAAATGTGCGTATCTGCTATGGCAAAGCGAGGAAACCTCGTGCACCTTGATGACCGTAGCAAACATTGCTTCATGCAGTATCAAGGAGAATCGGTTATGAACATCAAAAACAACGTATTTCTTGCAACCGTAGCCACCGCTGGACTGGCATTCGCCGGCTCGGCCACTGCTCAGGATATGTACAAATCCGGTATGGGCGGTCTTTACGCAGGTGTGAATTACACCTTTATGGACGTCGATTTCGATGGCTACGCCAATGCTGACGTAGGAACACTGTCAGGTAAGGTCGGTGTGATGGCGACAGATTTCCTGGGTGTTGAGGCGCGTGCCGGCTTCGGGGTGGATGATGATCGAGTTCTGGGCCAAAAGGTCAAGCTTGATAATTTCTTCGGCGGTTACGCTACGATCAACATGGTGAATCAGAGCCCGGTGACACCGTACGCCGTTCTTGGTTTTACTCGCATTGAAGCGGAGTTTGGTGGCCGTTCTGATGATGAGCTCGATTTCTCTTATGGCGCAGGCCTGAACGTCAAGCTAGCGCAAAACCTGTCCGGTAACCTTGAGTACATGCGTTACTACGATGACAGCGACATTACCGTGGACGGTATCGGCCTGGGTTTGCAGATGAACTTCTGAAGCTGACCAAATAGATAATACAGGCATAGGCAATAGAGCCCGCGGGATTGAACACCTCGTGGGCTTTGTCATTCATGGAGCGTCTGTTGGCCAGCGCACAGACCCGATCTTCACATGAAAATAGACTACTTGGTGCATACAGTTTCTCTCACTTCCCTCAGAATTCCGCGATCGGATGGTGCTGGATGCATGATGAGTAGGTCAGGGAGATATCGTAGTGATTTCCAGTTCTGATGCAGTAACAAACCCTTCTGTTGCAAGCTTTGACAAGGCTCTGGAACAACTTGGCCTTGACCTTCTGAACAGTCCCACCGCGTACAATACAGCGGTGCTGGATGCAGCACTTCAGGTAATGAAAACTCCCGAAGGACTGGACGCCTTGTATGCCAGAGTGCCGGCGATGGAGGCCAAGGGCGTATTTACCAACAGCGACTGGGACCAGCCTGCCATTCTACGGCCGGCTCTGGCCGTGCGAACGTTACGTCAGGGCGCTGCGCCCTACACGGCCATCGAAGCCCTGAGTGAGCTTCGTCTATTGGCCGTCGCCATGGGTGATTATCTCCACCCCGGAATTTCAGCGGAGCATGCCAGAAATTTTCTGACCCAGGTGACCGCACTGAATCTGGACCTGCTTTCCGGCCAGATGAGCGAAGCTGACAGAGAGCGGCCACAAGGGCTGGGGCAGATCGTCAATTCGCTATATCAGTACCTGCTCAGCAAGCTCGGCTATGAGAGCATTCTCGACAGTCTGGTGGATGAGGTGCAACGCCTGCTGGCGCAACGCCCGATACAAACAGACAGCATCAAGCAGATGGTCAGTCAGATTGCCAAATGCCTGTTTGATCCGGAAATTGAAACATCGGGAATGGACAAAGCGGCGCGGCTTGTCAGTGCTTTGTTTGGTCCAACCAAAGGGTGTCGCGACGACCCGGGTTTTGCAGTCTACGGCGAACGTCTGGCCACCATGGACGAAGTCGCACTCTCTGAAGAGGCGCAAGGTTTTGCCAGTGCAATGCATGAGACGGGCATGGTTTCCCCTTACCATCCCATGTTGTTACGGCACCTGCGGGGTCACCGGGATGACTTGATACCGCTGGCTTTGGGCCTGAGCATCACCGGCAACGATGTGCTCCAGTGTTACCGCCAAATCGTGCTCGAACTCATTGATCAAGTGGTTCATCCGGAAACAAGTCAGGCGGTTTATGGACTGACCATGTTTCTTGAACGCGGATCTCTGTTCACACCGCCAGTCGCGGCAGGTCTGTGGCGGCAACTCGAACTGACATTGTGCCAGGCGGCATCTGACAGATTGAAGGCGGTGTTCGGAGAGGCGCACCCTCCGCGGGTGTATTTGCTGGCCGGTGTGCTAAGCCTTCTAGGGCAGCCGTTGGGTGTTGGCCAGGGTAATAACCCGACGTGTCAGTCGGTCATCGGTCTTTCCATGTGGTCTTTCAACGATGCCGACTTTCTGTTGCAGCTGGTGGCCTGGGCAGCCCGCGATGACGACGTCGTCATGCGTTTCGAGGGCCAGCACATTAACTCGCAGCACCTGGAAGCAGGCCTCGCGAAGGAACCCCCAACCGATGTCGATCCGGTTTCATTGGTTCTGATACCGCACCTTGACCGCATTTATGGCGAGATGGGGCGCTTGTGCGGTGTGCGCGACGATGACCTGCACCGCTGGATTAACCCGGAAATGTACGGCTGGTGGGTAGGGCATGGCTTCCTGAGTGTCATTAGCCGGGAAACAGGGAAAATCCATGATTATGAAGATTTTATCCGCCACTTTTATGCCTCCTACCACCCTTATTACAACGGCAACATACCGGTCATCCACCCACAACCCGCAGGCATTGCCGTTACCGACAGCGGTGGGCGCCTCGTTGGACGCCACGCCATAACGATTATCCGGGTCAATCTCGATCGCGATGGCCAGATGCGAATCTATTTCTTCAATCCCAATAATGACAGTGGCCAGGATTGGGGGCAGGGTATTAACTGCTCCACCCAGAGTAATGGAGAGCGTCACGGCGAAGCCTCGCTGCCGTTCGCTGAGTTCGCGTCGCGCTTGTGCGTATTTCATTACGACCCGAGGGAAATTGGGGACACGTCAGTGATTCCTGAAACCGAAGTCACACGCGCCACAGAGCTCGGCCGTACCAGTTGGGCGATGAGTTATGAGGTGATCCTGACTTAGCGGAGGCAAGGTGAGCACTCAATGGCTGGTTGTGCCTGGGATCATCGTTCTCGTTACCGTAATGGTTGACGTCGCATGGACCACTTTGACCACGCAAGGTAGCGGACCACTTACCAGACTGATTACCATCGCCGTCGAGTCGGCGTCTTCAAAGGCCCATGCGTTGTCTGGGCGTCGTGCCGTATTGGTAACCGCGGGGCCAATCGCAATTGCTGTTATAGGCTCTGTGTGGCTGCTGTCCTTATGGGCCGGATGGCTGCTTATTTTCAGTGCCTTCCCGAGCGGAGTGATTGAGGCACAAACCGGGAAAACCGCGGGTTTAGCGGAACGTGTGTATTTCGTTGGCTTCACCTTGTCCTCTCTGGGCATGGGTGATTTCAAGCCAGGCGAAGAGGTTACGCGCCTTTTGACGGCATTTGCAGCATTTAATGGGCTGATCCTGGTCACCTTGATGATTACTTATGCGGTGCCTTTGGTTCAGGGTGCTATTACGCGGAGAAAGCTGGCGTTCTCGATTTCTTTATTGGGCAGCAGCCCTCAGGAAATGGTTTGGCGAGCCTGGCAGATCAATAATGCCCAGGGGTTTGAAAACGCGCTTGGGCAGGTTTCCTCGGATTTGATTCAGTGTTCTGAACAGCGGTTAGCTTACCCGCTGCTTGATCTGTTCTATTGCACGGGCAGCCGCTTCTCCCTTGGTGTTCAGCTGGGGCGTCTGGACGAAGCGCTCAGCCTGCTGACAAAGGGGTTGCAGACAAATTACCGGTGGACTTCGTTTACGGTGGAAAATACTCGAAAAGTAATCTCCCATTATCTTTACAGATCGGAGAAAAGGAGCAATATCGGTCACGTAGGCGTGCCCCCGTTGCCCGCCATTGGCCTCCTCAAAAGCAAGAATGTACCGCTGTTGGACCATCAGGAGGATGCATTCGAACAGCTTAAAAACCGCCGGGTTCGGATGCACAGGCTGGTTCGCCGGGAAGGCTGGGAATGGTCTGCAGTTGAAGATGAAGACAGGGAAACCCTATAGTCTTGGAGGAGTCGCGTGATTCACCCCGGCGCTTGATCCTGGGTTCCAAATCCGTATGTACTGCAACAGATCGCCAAGTGCTAAATCTAATCTGGATTTCTCGTTAGCACTTTCTGTGGTCGTCCAGAATGTGGATGAATAGACTCGGTCGTGGATATCCTATTTAACATAATATACATTACACGCAGTCTGATAGGATCGTTAAATTAACATTATTGCGGATTTCACTTTAGCCTCACGACGAGCAGCTATAGTGTGACGACCCACCAACCTCAAAAAGCTCGGGCGGCTTCAGTCTGTAGTATTTCTTCTCTACGTCCTCCGACTGCTCAGCGTATGGCTTCGTCATCACGTCCTGCAGTTCTCGCAGCAGTGCGTAGTTACCCGCTGCTGCTTGCTGATAAGCAGGCACAACGAACCATTCCCTCAAACTGAACTTCGGGTTGATAAGCTTCATCTGACTGGAAAGCTCCTCACGCGTGCCAGGTCGCGTGAGCGATTGCCAATGTGTGAGCCACGCTGACCAGCGCTTGTCCATCTCTTCGGGATCTGCAGCATAGGTCGCGCTCTTGTAGAAGCTCTTCTTGAGTGGCTCAATGTCATCTGGCAACGACGAGAGTTCCCGGAAGAACATGGTGTAATCCACAGGCGTTTGCATCATCAGCGTTGCCAGCTCGCGGAACAAAGCCGGCTCAAAAGTATCAAGTCCAAGCTTGGCAGCCCACATCTTCTCCATTTGCGCTTGCATCACCTTTGGGAAATCACTTTGAATCTCTTCCAGCTGCCGCAGACAGTCTGGATGCCCCGCCAGCAAAGGCCGAACCGCCGAACAAAACGAGTGGAAGTTGCGTTCGGCGGCTACCGGTTGGTTGAGGAACGCAAAGTGATGCCCGCCCCCCGTCCAGGGTTGGTACTGCGGATCGAACACATCGCAGAATCCAAAGGGGCCATAGTCGAGCGTGAAGCCGCCCGCCGCACAGTTGTCGCTGTTGAAGTTACCCTGGCAGTAGCCAACACGGATCCAGTTCGCCACCAGTGACGTCAGTCGGCTGCGGAACTCACGTGCCAGCACCACCACCTTTTCAGCGGTGGTCAGTGACTGGTCGATTACGTCACCGTACTCACGATCGATCAGGTGCAAAACGATCTTCTCGAGCTCCTCCATCGCCTGCGGGTGTTCCTGCTTGCGGGCGCGACGGCTAAAGAGCTCGAGCTGCCCTACCCGAATGAACGACGGTGCAACACGCGTGGAGATGGCAACGGGCTCGGATATAAGGATGTCGGGATCTAATAAGCGTGAGCCCTCCGAATACCACGGGCGCCTGACCTGCTCGGTCTTGGATACGTACAGACTCAGAGACCGTGACGTCGGTACCCCGAGTGCGTGCATATGTTCCTGGGCCAGGAACTCCCGCACACTGGATCTCAGAACGGCCCGGCCATCCCCGCCGCGGCAGTAGGGTGTGCGCCCTGCCCCTTTCAACTGCATTTCCCAGCGCTGCCCGTTGATGACAGCCTCGAGCACCGAGATAGCGCGACCGTCGCCGTAGCCATTGCCGGTCTGAAACGGGCATTGCTGATAGAACTCGGTGCCGTAGATGGACAGTGCATAGCCACACGCCCAGCCGACGTTGCGCATAGGCTCCGGAGCCCGGGACAAGTCGCCGGAGAACATGCGGACGAAGTCGCTGGACTGGGCGAGGCTGTCGGCGAAGCCCAGTTCGCGAAACAGGCTTTGGCTGTGCGCAACGTACTCGGGGTTATCGATTGGCGTGGGATTGACCGGAACATAGTGGCCAGAGAAGACTTGTCTTGGCGCGTGGTCGGCTCCGTCGACTTTCCCCTCAGGATCGGAGTTGAGCGTGTCCATCAGTGAATAGTCTGCCACTGCTACGAGATCGTTGAGAGTCGCAACAGTTGTGGGCGTTACCCGGTGTTGTCGCTCCATTACAGAGACTCCTCTTGGTTTGCAACCGTCGTTTAATTCGATATGGCAAGTCAATTTTGTAATATTAAAATTAATTTATAAAAATCTATTAAGTTAGTGTGAACACCCTAATTATAACTGTTCTAATTTTATCGGATTTGGGTCTGGCGATTAAATTAAACAATAATATTCTATTATGCCTGCATTATAGACAGGTGTTTAAATTAAACGCAGAGGATTTTATTATGAAAACCGAAACTATTTTTAGAGAGATCGATTCTTTGATATCTGTTACTGAAGCGATGCAACATGAATTGTCCGGTTACACGTTCGACACACTGAAAATCATTGAACACGAACTGCCGTACTTTTGCTTAAATCGCATTCAGAACTGGGTGTTGGTCAAAAGCGATTCTTTATTTCAGTTTGCTCGAAACATCAACATAAAAGCAGAGCGTTTTTCTGAAAACTATATTGAACTCATCAAGCCGGCGCCTCGTGGGTCCTATATGCCCGTGGGTATAGACATCGATGATATCTGATTTTTGAATAGAAATGGATCCCTCAGGAGGCTGTGTGAAAACACCATTTACACTGTCTCCGATCTAATAAACAAAACTCCCCTTGAATACCCTGCCGATTAGACGAAGGGATTTTGCGAGTAATTTCTCATTTTTGTTGGATACCGAACAGAGTCCGAACGTTTGCGAGCTTGATAATGGGCGCGACAAAACGGGGCCACCGTTTAAACTCCGGCCTAATGATAACGGGACTTATCTGTTGGGGGTGCGCTCTATGTGCTGGAAGGTTTCGCCCAAGGCGATCGGCTTAAAGCCAGACATCTGGCTCACACATTGGGTGTCAATGAGGAATCTGGAGCCAGCTTCTCCCCGGATGCTGTTGCCCGCAAGAGGCGCCTATGAAAGTGAGCCAGATTCACAAGCTGACCACACCTATCGACCACACCTATTCCGAGATGTTTTCAGGCCGGGTGTACCGGATTGGCAAAGGCGCGGCATCCGTCCGCAACCACAGTGGTGAAGCTGTTCATACCGTTATCTGCGTGCATGGGTTTCTGGCCAATCACTGCTATTTCACAAATGCGTACGAAGCGCCCACAACTGAACTGATCCTTCTTACCTGCAGCAACTACCACATTCCAGTCAATGGTGTGACCCCGGAAGATGCGCCCTGGGATATTGAGATCGAACCGACCGAAGGCACCGTGGAATACGATGCCTGCGTTCTCAACCAGGCTCTGGTAAATCTGCCCAGCACCAGCAATATCCGGATTCATAGGCATTCGCGCGGAGCTGCGGTCATACTGGAAGCCATCTTTCAGCAGCCGGAGCTGTATCGCGATATAGAGCTTGTGCTGGAAGCTCCAGCCCTGCCCCAGGGTCGCCTACACCCGATGGTTACCGCAATTCTGAAGCGCATTGATCATGGCATGTGGCCTTACCTCATCCGGTTGATCAACAATACTCCCTCGTCTGTTTATAGTCAGACTTTTTTCGGCAGGATGAACCCACGTAAAAAGGTGTTACTGAACAACGTGTTCTCCGCAACATTGGACCCACTCACACCATAGTGCGCAATATCGAAAATATCGTCGAGTGGATGGAGCAACGGGACACCAGTGTTTTTAGACACATCAGGAAGGGCTATATCCTGATTCCCGGCGCTGACCGCATCCTTGATCAAAACGCATTGAAAGCCAGCGCAAACCAGTCTCAGACCAGTGTCAGCATTGTGCAAACCACCTCCGCCAGCCATTTTATATCTCTCAACCCCGCCCCTTGCCGTTAATAGACCCTCAGTGCGTGGTGTGCCGAACAGACTCGTGCGTTGTTGCGGTGCACTATAAACCTTCAGAGGTGATTGCGTTATCTCTCCTCGCGCGTGTGTGAGGGTCAGATGAGAAGGAGGACATGAATTTTGATGTATTCAGTACCAGGTAAGTTTCAGCCGGCGACGCCCCCCTATTTGGTGCGACAGCGAGAGAGTAGCAAGCAGCTCTACTTCGCGATGTTAGACGAACGCGGCGGCAGCGCCGGCCAGATTGACGAATTGGCGAACGCCAAATCGCGATCCCTCCTGCTGGAACAACTGGTCGTGGCCGCAGAGATTGACACAGACTTCCCCACCGACATGCGCTCTTTGCCAAGTGTGTTACACAACGCCCATGATCAGGCGGCACAGGCTTACCGCCGCTACCTGGACGGGCGGCACGCCGGTTCGCCACGGCGCTATTTCAGCTGCCGTGCCCATGCGCTGTATTTTCTTCGGGCGGTTGCACCCACCAAACTTGTGGACGGCGCCTGGCTCTATGGCGTGCTGGCGCGATGGCAGGATTCCCGGCTCGCGCCGCTAATCCAAACTTATCTGGAAGAGCTCGGCTGCGGCAATCCTGCGCAAAACCACGTGTTGCTCTACAGGCAATTGCTCGCCCGGTATGGTTGCGATAATTGGCAAGACGGTCCCGACGGGCACTTCACTCAGGGTGCCGTCCAGCTAGCACTGGCACACCACGCCCGGGAATTCTTGCCGGAACTGATCGGTTTCAATCTCGGCTACGAGCAGTTGCCGCTGCACCTGCTCATCACCGCCTACGAACTGAACGAGCTCGACATAGATCCGTACTACTTCAGCCTGCACGTGACGATTGACAATGCCTCAACCGGGCACGCGCGCAAGGCCTTGCAAACCGTGCTGGATAACTCGCCGAGAACCGGCGATGTCTCAGAGTTTCAGCGACGCGTCGGTAACGGCTTTCGTCTGAACCTCGTCGGCATGGGCACGCCTCAGGCGATTGAGTCTTTCGATATTGAGCAGGAACTGCAGCGAGTGTTCGCGGACAAGGCCTTGATCGGCGCACAATTGCATTCGGACTATTGTCTGGTCGGGGGCCGGTCGGTAAGCGACTGGCTTTCATCGCCGGGCGAGATTGTCGATCTACTCAGCGCTTTGCAATCCGCCGGATGGATCCGGCGCGGCGAGAGCCCGGAGCAAAGCCGCTTCTGGCGCCTGTTAACCGATGAGCAGGCGCCCATGTTCGGCGTCTTCGACGGCTACGAGCAGCAACTCTTGAAGGACTGGATTCTGGCCGATTCCGGCGAGAATCCGACCGCACGCACGACAAACCGGTTCCGCAACCGCCAGATCCCAGGACCTGTCGACGAGGCACCCGCAGGGCTGCAAAGCGGTACGTCGGTCGCACAGATCATCGCACGCCACGCCAGCGGGAATCCGAAACTCGGCAGAGGCGCAGACGTTGATGCGCTTTTCCAGAAGTTGGTCAGGATCGACACCAAGGCGGAGGCGTTCGCCGTGTTAACGGGCCTGCTCTCACCAGCGAACCACCCTACCCCTGCGGGGCTGGTGGCAACACGGCTCTATGCCGATCTCTTTCAGCACGTAACGTCTCCGTGAAAAACGATGAACTGCTGCATCTCGCGATGGTGCTCAAAGCGACCGGATACTCATTCACCACCGTAACACCGGCGACCCATGCTCGCGTCAATGCACGATTGCAGAATGCCTGGGCGCGCAACGCAACAGACGTCTTCGGTTGGAGTCGACCGTTCCGGGAGGGCGTTATAACGCCCGAGCTTTTCGAGGCAATGCGCAAGGCAGAAGTGCTGGATCCCCATGATGACGGTTGGATCTCGCGAGTGCGGGCGTCGACGCTGCGGGGCCAACTTTTTCTACACTCGGCTTTTCCGACGACGGCCTCTGACGCGATCTTTTTCGGACCCGACACCTACCGCTTCGCGAATGCAATCACTCGATACCTGGCCGGAGATGTGCGCCTCGAGCGGGCCGCCGACATCGGCTGCGGCGCCGGGCCGGGTGCGGTGGTCGTTGCTCTGGAGCGGCCACAAGCCGACGTGTTTGCTGTCGACATCAACGACACGGCGCTACGGTACACTTCCGTCAACGCCCGCGTTGCCGGCGCCACGCGAGTCGTGGCCCAACACTCCAATCTGCTTGACGGCGTAAACGGAGACTTTGATTTAATCGTCGCCAACCCTCCTTACCTGCTCGATGCGCAGGAGCGCACTTACCGGCACGGTGGCGGCAGCTTCGGCGAAGGACTTTCCCTGGCGATTGCCAGCCTGGCGAAAACGAGGCTGGCCCCAGGCGGCACGCTGCTGCTCTACACGGGTACGGCCATCATCGACGGAACGGACCGGTTCCGCGCTTTGGTCGCGCCAATACTCAACGATGGCTCCGTTGAGTGGGACTACCAGGAACTTGACCCGGACGTGTTCGGCGAAGAACTGAACCAGCCGGCCTATGCAGAAACTGATAGGATCGCGGCGGTGTTACTCACCGCTCACAGGGCAAGGTGTTGAAGCTAATCAATAGCTGGTTCCTGCGAAGCACCTGCTCTCGAAACAGCAGCATGGACAACTGAACGCGAAAAATCTTCACCCTACCAGGGTTAATTCTGAGCGAGCACGTATATTGCTCTTGTTACAACTAGGGCTGCTTTATCCCCAAACGTTCGTTGACCGCGTCACGAATCTCCCGGTAACGATCAGGCTGTCCGATTAACGTATTCAAATCATCCTCGGGGAAGATCTCCTTACGCTTTTTCCTGACGTCCTCGTTGTTAAAAATGGACGGCATCAGTTGCTCCAGGCTGCGTAACATCACCTCGGGTGACACCGACGCTCCGGGCGAAGCTCCCAGCAAGGTCCCGTAGGTCTTGTCTTTGGACACGATGATTTCTGTGCCCATTTGCAAATCCCGGTCTTTGATAATTTGCACGCGTTGGCCGGCCTCCACCGGTTTCCAGTCAAACTTCTTACTCAAACCAGGCGCAAAGCTGTCCAGCTCGTCGAACATGCTCTTTTCGCCCTTGAAGGTCTCGGAAACCAGATATTTAACCAGCGGAAAATGCTCCAGGGCGACGTTAAGCAAACCCGGAATATCATGCAGACGCATGGAACTGAGGTAATCGAAAAAGCCACGACCGCGCTCGAGCACCGGTTTAAATGACGCGAAAGGCCCGAAAAGCAGATAGTGTTTGCCATCCACCACCCGCAAATCCAGGTGCGGTACGGACATGGGCGGCGCGCCAACTTTCGCTTTGCCATAGGTTTTGGCCCGGTAATGCCCGGCCTGCTCTTCGCTGATGGAGGTCTGCAAGAATCGCCCGCCCACGGGAAAACCGGCAAACCGGCTTCGAAACGGCAGTTGGCTTTTTTTCAACAAGGGGAATGCGCCTCCGCCGGCGCCTACGAACAGCACATCTGCCTTGTACTGAACCTTGGCGCCTCTGCTTTCGGCTTCAACAAGCCAGCGGCCGGTGGGGCTTCTGTGCACACGTTTAACGTGAGTGTCATAGTCAATCTTAACGTTCAGGTCTTGCACTGCATGCGCAGCCATCTGCTCCGTTAAAGCACCAAAGTTTACGTCTGTACCCGTTTCAATGACGGTAGCCGCCATTTTTTCATGGCGAGGACGCTCTTCCATGGTGTAGGGAATCCAGCTCTTTATTTCATCAAAGTCTTCTGAGTAACGCATGTGTTCGAAAAAATGATGAGCCGACATTTCCTTGAATCGCAACCGCAGTTCTTCAATGGCTGGCTCAGACACGATGGTGCAGTGCTTGGTTTGATTGATGAAGGTTGTCGGATCTTTGATGGCGCCCTGCTCCATCAGGTAAGCCCAGAACTGCTTGGCCACATTGAACTGGGCATGAATCTTCAATGCTTTCTCAACTGAAATGACCTCTTCATCCACCGGGGTGTAGTTCAGCTCACAGTTGGCTTCGTGCCCGGTACCGGCGTTATTGAACGCCCATGAGTTGCCCGACCCGGCGCTATTCAGACGTTCCAGAATGGTGATGTCCAACTCGGGTGCCAGCTCTTTCGCCAAGGTGGCAAACGTGGTTCCCATAATGCCCGCGCCGATGATGATTACGTTCATAAAGTCTGTCCGCCAGTGCTAGGTTTTCTGATGTAAGTCACCAGGATTCTCCTGTTAGAAAATAACATGATTCCGGGAAGGGTTGAAAACCGGCTGCATTATTGCTCCAGGCTTCAGCCACAAAAGTTTCACACCACTGAAACAGTCCTCCCCGACAGTTAAGTAACGTATGAATTGTGGACAACATCACCTTGAGATCCCAACGCGTTCAAAGACCGGAACGACCCAGGAGCTGAATCATGGAAGAGGTACTGAAAACAACGCTTTCCCCCTCGGAAATTGAGGGCGTTGGCGGCTTACTGGAAGACTTGAAGAAACTGCGAGAATCCCTGATTCGGGACACCAAAGAACACCGGCTTAAGGTGAATGCATTCAATCCGGCCTATGAGCTCAGTGCTGAAAACCTGCTCTATTATATGTCTCTTCGGCGGCACGATATCCGGCCAATCCAGCAGCGCCTTGCCGCGTTGGGGCTGTCTTCACTGGGCCGATCTGAATCCTGCGTGCTTTCAACGCTGGATGCGGTAATTCGCACGTTAGCCGCCCTACTCGGCCAAAGTCTCCCTGAGTCAGAGCCCGGAACAGGTTCAACGATTGATATTCAGGAGGGGCCGAGAGTTCTGACAAGACATACTGACCAGTTACTTGGCCCCGCAGCTAACGAGCGAAGCGTTCGTATTATGGTCACCATGCCAACGGAGGCCGCCCATGATGGCAGCATCATTCACAACCTCCTGGCCAAGGGCATGAACTGCATGCGGGTCAACTGTGCCCACGATAGCCCCGAAATCTGGAGGGCGATGATCCGCAATTTGCGCCAGGCGGAACAAACCCTTGGCGCAGATTGCCGTGTGTTCATGGATCTGGGTGGACCCAAGATACGAACTGGCGAGATTAAACCGGAGCCGGCCGTGGTGCACGTTCGGCCGAAGCGGAATGCATATGGCATTACCGTGACACCCGCCCGGATCTGGCTTACTCCAAACGAATTGCCGTCCTGTGCTCCCGATGACTGCGAGGCCCAGTTCCAGGTTCCAGCGCGCTTCCTCAATGGCCTGAGGCAGTGTGATGAAATTGCTCTGGTAGATGCCAGAAGAAAGTCGCGACAATGGGCTGTATCGGAAAGAACCGATGAGGGCTGCTGGCTGGAAAGTACCAAAGCGTGCTACGTGGTGCCTGGCACGAAGTTACATCTCCAACGTCAAACGCCTGGAATGGCATGTTGTGATATTGGCGAGTTTCCGTTACGCCCCGGCTTCATTCTTCTGAAGAAAGAAGACGCACTGATCGTTACCGCGCAACCTGTGCTGGGGCACGCCGAGAGTCGTGATGGCCTGGGAAATGTTCTTTCGCCAGCGACAGTCAGCTGCACCATGCCTGAAGTTGTCTTCCAGGTCCGGCCCGGAGACTCCATCTGGTTCGACGATGGCAAGATTGGCGGTGTCATCGAAAAAGTAGAGGATGGCCACTTCTCGGTAAAGATCACGCATGCCCGCCCAGGGGGGACCAAGCTCCGCGGTGGTAAAGGGATTAACCTCCCTGACAGCCGACTGAATATCGAGGCAGTCACCCAGGAAGACATCAACAATCTGGCTTTTATAGCCGAACACGCTGACGCTGTTGAGATGTCCTTCGCAAACTCAGCGCAAGATGTTCTGATGCTAGAAACAAGTCTTGAGACTATTAACGTAAACAAACCCGCCATCGTACTGAAAATAGAAACGCAAAAAGGCTTCGAAAACCTCCCCTCAATGCTGCTGGCCGCCATGCGGTGGCCCAACTGTGGTGTGATGATCGCCCGAGGTGACCTGGCGGTTGAATGCGGTTATGAACGTCTGGCAGAAGTTCAGGAAGAAATACTTTCGGTTTGTGAAGCGGCCCATGTTCCTGTGATCTGGGCGACCCAGGTGCTTGAGAATCTCGCTCAAAAGGGCCTGCCATCAAGAGCGGAAATCTCTGATGTCGTGATGGCGCATCGAGCGGAATGCGTCATGCTCAACAAGGGCCCGCACATCCTTGAGGCGGTGGAAGCCCTGGACAATATTCTGAAACGAATGCAAAACCACCAACGGAAAAAACGCGCCATGCTGAGAGAACTTAAATTGGCCCACATGAAGCCTTGAGCGGGTAAGTTTCGCCAGTAAAAGCTTGTGCGGTGAGCCCCTCGATAACTGCAACAGAGTGCGCTATCATGGGGCTGTATATTTATACAGTCATCCATAAAACAGCGAGGAATCTTCTAAATGGCTGTTCAATCTTTGTTCTATTCAGACCGCGACGGACTCGAAATGGCACTCAAGACCCCCGATTCGATGCTCTTCACGACTAAAGCTGACGCCGATGCCCGGGATAAAATGCTCGAGCTTTCTGAAAACATCCAGCTGTGGCTGGAGAAAAAGATCCCGGCGATGCCGGAGGAATACGCAGAGCAGTGTGCCCTGCTGATTGCGGAGAACAAGGATCTGTTCCAGAAGGCCCTGAAAAAGCCCGAAGTATTGAGTGAGCAGGCGGACACTGACTCTGAGTGATGGGGTATCACGCAACATCGGATTGTACCTGGTATGGTCTATATGACATCGTTTACGTATCTTGCACGGAATTCAGCAAGCTAATTAATCAAGGAGTCTTTAATGGCTAACACTCGCGCATACGCAGCTACCAGTCCAACTTCCGGCCTGGCGCCCTACTCCTTTGACCGGCGAGCATTGCGCACCGATGACGTCGCCATCGAAATCGACTACTGCGGCGTTTGCCACAGCGACCTGCATACCGTCGAAAATGACTGGGGCGGCTCCCAGTACCCTGTGGTACCGGGCCATGAAATTGTTGGCCGGGTAACGGCGGTTGGCCCTGAAGTCGCCGCCTACAAGCCTGGTGATCTGGTGGGTGTGGGTTGCATGGTAGACAGCTGTCGCAGCTGCTCTGCCTGCGATTCCGGGCTTGAGCAATACTGCCTTGAAGGCTCCACCATGACCTACGGCAGTCTGGATCGGCACGACGGCACGGTCACCCACGGCGGCTATTCCGACAAGATCGTGGTCAGTGAACGCTTCGTGGTTCGCATGCCCGATAAGCTGGACCCGGCCAGTGCAGCACCGCTTCTGTGTGCCGGCATTACCACCTACTCGCCCCTCAAGCATTTCAACGTCGGTAAAGGCCATAAAGTGGGCGTGCTCGGCATGGGCGGTCTGGGCCATATGGGCGTGAAGCTCGCCAAGGCGCTCGGTGCCGAAGTCACCATTTTCACCCGTTCCGAAGCCAAGGTGGCCGAAGCGAAAAAGCAGGGCGCAGATCACGTGATTATTTCCACGGACAAGGCCCAGATGAAAGCCGCGGCGGAGTCATTCGATTTTCTGCTCGACACCATTCCCGTCGCCCACGACTTCAACCCATACCTGAAGTGTCTGAAGTACGACGGCACCCATATTCTGGTGGGACTGCTGACCCCGGTGGAGCCGGCTTTACAGGCTGGGCTGCTGGTCACCAAGCGTCGTACGGTTGCGGGCTCGCTGATCGGCGGCATGCCGGAAACACAGGAGATGCTGGATTTCTGCGCCGAGCACGACATTACCTGTGATGTCGAAATGCTCGATATCCATAACATTAACGAAGCTTATGAGCGCATGAAAAAAGGCGACGTGAAGTACCGCTTCGTGATTGACATGAAATCCCTCAAAGACAGCTGATCACCCAGCGTCGACTCCCCGGGCCCCTAACCAGGTAACCCGGGGAGACTATGACAATCCGCTAATAACCAATCCGGTTGCAAAGGGTTAGCATGGGTCTATGTTTATCGTATATGGCCCTGGATACAACGCATGACTTTTGCACGCATTGCCGGAACCGGTTCTTACCTGCCGGACAACATTGTTACCAATCGCGATCTGGAAAAGCGGGTAAACACCTCCGACCAGTGGATTCGTGATCGCACCGGTATTGAACAGCGCCATATCGCCCTGCCCGGTCAAACCACCGTTGATCTTGCGGAACAGGCTGCGCTTCGTGCAATCGAAGCTGCGGGTATCGCCAATAGTGATATCGACCTGATCATTTTTGCCACCACCACGCCGGACAAAGTATTCCCCAGCTGCGCCTGTATTCTTCAGGCACGTCTGGGCATTCATGGCTGCCCTGCTTTTGACATTCAGGCAGTATGCAGTGGCTTTGTTTACGCCCTGGCGATGGCTGAAAAATTCATCAGTACCGGCACCAGCAAAAAGGCTCTGGTCATTGGTGCCGAAGTATTTTCAAGAATTTTGAACTGGGATGACCGCACTACCTGCGTGCTGTTCGGTGACGGTGCCGGCGCGGTCATTCTGGAAGCCAATGAGGAAACCGGCATTCTGTCTACCCACCTGCATGCCGATGGCCGCTACGAAGAACTGCTGCACGTGCCCTGCGGTGTAGCCACAAACTTCGATGCCGTCAAGGCGGGGCAGGCCTTCGTTGAGATGAAAGGTAACGAGGTGTTCAAGGTAGCGGTTAACACCCTTGGCCAGATTGTTGATGAAACGCTCGAAGCCAATAAGATGCAGAAATCAGATATTGACTGGCTGGTGCCTCACCAGGCTAACCTGCGCATCATCACCGCGACGGCTCGCAAACTCAACATGTCGATGGACCAGGTTGTGATGACAGTAAACCGCCATGGCAACACCTCGGCCGCCTCAATCCCTCTCGCGTTGGATGAAGCCGTCAGGGATGGTCGAATCAAACGCGGCCAGGTTGTGCTGCTTGAAGCCTTTGGCGGCGGTTTTACCTGGGGCTCAGCTTTATTAAAGTATTGATGACCCGTCATGTATATTCCATAAAGCGATTTCAATATTTATTTTTAATATTTTTAGTTCTTAGAAACCTTTGATAGATTACTTCTCAGATTCATCTTTTTGGTTCTGAGGAGCTCACCATGAAACAACTGTTCAAAGGATTTGCACTGGGCGCTGCCCTGCTCTCCGCCCAACCGGCACTCGCGGCCGACCGGGAGCTTCTCAACACGTCTTACGACATCGCCCGGGAACTCTTCGCCGCTTACAACGTAGAATTCGGCAAACACTGGCAGGAAAAGACCGGTGAGACGCTCGAGGTCAAGCAGTCTCATGCGGGTTCTTCGCGTCAGGCCCAAGCCATTATTCAAGGACTTAGAGCAGACGTCGCGACCTTTAATCAGGTTACCGACATCGACATCCTGCATGCCCGCGGCGGCCTGATTCCGGAAAACTGGGCGGAACGTCTGCCAAACAACAGCTCCCCCTACTATTCAACCATGGCGTTCCTGGTCAGAAAGGATAACCCGAAGAACATCCAGAACTGGGATGATCTGGTTCGTGAGGATGTTGCCTTGGTGATGCCGAACCCGAAAACCTCCGGTAACGGTCGTTATACCTATCTGGCGGCTCTTGGATACGCTCAGGATGAATTCGGAGATGATCAGGCAAGCATTGACGAGTTTCTGTCCGCGTTTCTTGGTCAGGTGCGGGTGTTCGACAGCGGCGGTCGCGGCGCAACCACCACCTTCATCGAGCGCGGTATTGGCGATGCCCTGCTGACCTTCGAGTCTGAAGTGTTGAACCTTGCCGATCGCTTTGAAGATGGCGAGTACCTGGTCATCACCCCGAGTGTCAGCTTTCTCGCTGAGTTCCCGGTCACCTGGATCGACGATTACGTTAAACAGAACGACACCGAAGCGCTGGCAAAAGAATACCTGACACACCTGTATTCTGAAGACTCCCAGCGGTTACTGGCGGGCTTCAATTACCGCGTTCACAACGAAACGGTGAAACAGGAAAACAAGGATCGCTTCCGGGATCTGAAGCTCAAGTCCATCGATGACATCGCCGGCGGCTGGGAGAAGGCCATGGCAGACCACTTTGCCAGCGGCGGCAAGCTGGACCAGCTGCAACGGCGTCGATAAGGGGCTGCCATGTCTGCATCCGCCAACCCCAGCGTCGCCCCCGTGCGGCGCTTTTCAGGTCGCAGTAAACGAGTCTTGCCGGGGTTTGGTCTCAGCCTCGGCATTTCGTTGTTTTTTGTCAGCCTGGTTCTGCTCCTGCCCATCACCGGCCTGGTAATTGAAACCTCGGGCATGACCTGGGACCAGTTTGTGTTCACCATTACCGACCCTCGAGTGGTGGAATCCTACAAGGTGACACTGTGGACCGCGCTGGCCGCCTCACTCTTCAACGGCTTTTTTGGCCTGCTGCTGGCGTGGATACTGGTACGCTACGAATTCCCCGGCAAACGCATCGTGGATGCCTTTGTCGATTTGCCGTTTGCGCTCCCCACCGCCGTCGCTGGCATCACTCTGGCCACGCTGTTCGCTCAGAACGGCTGGTACGGGCAGTGGTTGGCGAAACTGGGCATCGAGGTCGCGTTTACCCCCCTGGGCATTGTCGTCGCCATGGCGTTTACCAGCATTCCGTTTGTGGTGCGCACCGTTCAGCCGGTGCTGGAAGAGCTGTCACCGGCAGATGAAGAAGCCGCTGTGAGTCTGGGTGCAAGCGATGGCCGGGTTTTCCGCAAGGTCATCTTTCCATCGCTGTGGCCGGCGTTAGTGACCGGGATCGCGCTGTCCTTTACCCGCAGTCTGGGCGAGTTCGGCGCCATTATTTTTATCGCCGGCAATACCCCTTACGTCAGTGAAGTGACCAGTCTGATGGTGTTTATCCGTCTGCAGGAATACGACTACGCCGCCGCCAGTGCCATAGCCTCCGTCGTGTTGCTGGCGTCCCTGGTACTGCTGTTTGCCATTAACCTGTGGCAGGGCCGCTACCTGCGCCGCCTGGAGGGTCGCTAGATGGCCAATGCTCACCGCCGCGTTGGTGACCAGCCCTGGGTTCGCCGCTCGCTGATCGGCACGGCTCTGCTGCTGGCCATGTTCATGCTGGTCATTCCGGTTGTGGTGATCTTTGCCCAGGCCTTGAGCGCAGGCTGGTCGACCTTTGCTGACAACGTCACTGACCAGTACACCCTGCACGCCATTGGTTTGACCCTGTTTGTCGCAGCACTGACGGTACCGCTGAATCTGGTGTTCGGAACCGCCCTGGCCTGGTCGGTTACCCGGTTCCACTTTCCGGGTCGTAAGCTGCTGATCACGCTGATCGATATTCCGTTTGCCGTGTCGCCGGTCATCGCTGGTCTGTTGTACCTTCTGCTCTATGGCCGTAACGGTTGGCTTGGTGGCTGGCTGGCCAACTACGATGTGCAACTGATGTTTTCCTGGCCAGGTATCGTGATGGTCACAGTGTTTGTCACCTGCCCGTTTGTGGCTCGCGAACTGATTCCGCTCATGCAGCAACAAGGCAGTGAAGAAGAAGAGGCCGGTGTGGTTCTTGGCGCCTCAGGCTGGCGAATTTTCCGCAAGATCACCCTGCCGAACATCAAGTGGGCGTTGATCTACGGGGTGGTTCTGACCAACGCCCGCGCAGTTGGTGAGTTCGGCGCGGTGTCGGTTGTTTCAGGTAACGTTCGCGGTGAAACCAATACGTTACCGCTGCATGTTGAACTACTTTATCAGGATTATAACGTTGTCGGTGCCTTTGCCAGTGCGTCCTTGTTGGCGGCCATTGCCATGCTGACTCTGGTGGTCAAAGCCTTTGTCGAATGGCGGCAATCCCGACCTATCGTATCGACGCCCGAAAAGGAGGTGTCCTAGATGAGCATCACCATAGACCGGATTTCTAAAACCTTTGGTCGTTTCCAGGCCTTGCGGGATGTTGCCCTTGAGATTCCCGAGGGAAAACTGACCGCCCTGCTCGGCCCGTCCGGCTCGGGCAAGACCACGCTCTTGAGAATCATCGCCGGTCTGGAGTCGTCCGACTCTGGCCGCATCCTGTTTGGCGGTGAAGACGTTAGCAGCCTGCATGTGCGGAATCGTAATATCGGCTTCGTCTTTCAGCACTACGCGCTGTTCCGCCACCTCACCGTGGCCGAGAACATAGCCTTTGGCCTGGAATCCCTGCCTCGCCGGCAACGGCCGTCCAAACCGGAAATTCGGCAACGAGTGGCCAAATTACTGGAAATGATCCAGCTGCCACAGCTGGCAGACCGATACCCCGCCCAGCTGTCTGGTGGTCAGAAGCAACGAGTTGCGCTGGCAAGAGCCCTGGCCACCCAACCGCGGATTCTGCTGTTGGACGAGCCGTTTGGTGCGCTTGATGCCAAGGTTCGCAAGGATCTCCGGCGCTGGCTTCGGGCGCTGCATGACGAATTCCATTTCACCAGCATCTTTGTGACCCACGACCAGGAGGAAGCGCTGGAGCTTTCCGATCAGGTGGTGGTCATGAGCCAGGGCCAGGTAGAACAGGTCAACACGCCGACAGAGCTTTACGCCAAGCCAGAAAGCCGATTTGTCTTCGATTTTCTGGGCCACGTCAATGTGCTGTCCGGCGTGGTCAGAGGGCAAAAACTGGTGCAAGGCGATGCCTGGGTATCACTACCGGGCAACCGGTCTGAGCAGGAAGCCCAGCTGTACCTGCGGCCCCATGAGGTGCATCTGGCGCGGGCCCCCGACGCCCATGCGCGGCTTCCACTGCGGATTGACGCGGTCAGCCTGATCGGTTCGGAAGTTCGCATCGAGCTGGTACCCGAAGGCTGGCAGAGCAATGAAATCTGGGAAGTGGGCATGAGTCACAACGAGTTTGCCCGCCAGAACCCGAGCCGCGGTGAGCTCTGGTATGGCGTCCCGGACATCGGCCACCTGTTCTCGGGCGACAATGGCCAGCCCAAAACCGTGGACTGGCATTGTCGGGACGTGGCAAAAGCCTGCAACATTTAGCAGCTATATCGGCAACCAATCTCCGTCTCGGTATTGCACGACGCCCTTGTCGCCCGCCCGCCAGAGCCAGAGCCACTGGTTATCAACCAGGGCTTTGACGTCCGGCTGCGCGCAAAGGACCTGTTCGATGCGTTCAGCCGGGGCATGAATCAGGACCGTTAACCGCATTGGCTCATGGCGCCAACGCTCGCCATCGTGCACAGATTGCCATGGCAGGCCAATGCGCAGGTCCGCGCCGTTGCCCTCGATCACCCCCAGGTTACCGCCCACCACCGAATGCAGCAGTTTGTTGCCAGCCCCATACACCGAAGGTTGGGTGACGGACGCAAAGTACTGAAGGTTAATCCAATTGGCTACCACCATCGGTGCCGACATCAGTGCTGCCAGCACCGAGCCGTCTTGATCCAGGTCCGGGTTGTAGTCATGAAGAAAGCAGCGGCCACCCAAATCGAGCCCCCGGGTCATGTGCCTGGAGCCAATAATCATGGCGGCGTTGTTCGCAAGACCCCATTCGGGGCGTACCTCTGCCCAATTGCGTGTGCGAAGCTTCATGGCCGCATGCAGTTGCTGATCGGTGTGGCCGTTAAGCTGCAGCGCCGTGGCCCGTTCCCGGCGACTGCTATTAGCTGCCACCTGCAGCTGATTCACCAGATCTGTATAGATCCGCTGATGACTTTCCGGAATACCAGAGCCTGCCAAAATCCTCACTTCATCCGTGACTGTGCAATGCTCGGCGGCAAGCACCAGAGAGCTGTCAGGCAGAACAATACCCCTTTCAGCAAGACCCGCACGAACGCTACGATCATTCAGCAAACCCGCCGCAATACTGGCGTTGAGCCCACCATTTTTACCGCCACAGGCACCGCAGGCCAAGCCCGCTTCATTCGGGTTATTGTCGGTATGAGCGCCGTGGCCTACCAGCAACAACAAACTGGCAAATCTGCGAGTCAGTGACATTGCTCTGAGCAGCCCTTCGGCCAGGTCGACTCGTTCACGATCTGACAGCGGGTCGCCGCCATAACAATGAAACAGCCGTCCCTCGGAAGATTTCGGTTGTTTTGACGGGTTATGGTGAAGGCTGTCGCGGATGAGCTTCCAGGCCCAGGCCAGACCAGTGGTTTCCACCAGAGTAAAAGTGGAGAGGCTGGAATACTTTGCGCCCCTGACGGATTCACGCACCTGTTCGCGACCATCCAGCTTTAGGTTCAGGACTCGGTCAGCGGCCGCACTCCCCAGGGTTTCACCGAAACGGTAAACCGGGGCCAACAATCCCGGCAAATGCGCCTCGCCACCCGACGGGCCCAGTGCCTGGTGTACCACCGGCATACCGAAGAAGCCGGCAACACCCAGGGTTTCGGCTTTCGGATAGCAGGCCTCCAGGTGGCGACGAAGCACTTCCGATCTGACATCAATACAGAACGCCGCCTGTACCTCCGGTGTCGCAACGAGCTGTTTTTCAGTGCTATTGACGGAACACAGCCGTTCGAGAAATTGCCGCTGCCAGGTCATTTCATAGGCACGGTGCCAGACCCACAGAATTTGCGCAGACTCATCACCCTGTGTCAGCCACCGCAGGCTTGACCATTGGTCCAGCCAGGCACCGCGATCTCTCACCGAAAGCTCGCTGGCTGCCAGCCACTCATGCACGAGTAAAATGGTAGCGAGTTGCGGGCACAGGTTTAGTGACCGACCTTCAAGGCAGGCTCGCCAATCTTCACCCCTGCACCATGACGACCAGCCAAGTAACTGCAGCAACAGCTGATGCACCACAGCTTCAAGCCGGGCATCGGCACTGGGCAATTCGGCCACAACAAAGGCTGCGGCTTGTTGCCAGTTGTTCGGTAAGCGGGCCAGTTGGCTTGCAAGGTGACCGTTGCCCGAGCCGACGCTCTGGGTTTGCTGATCAAACCACAGATCATAAAGATCACGACCCTCCGTTGCAGCCCGCCATCGCCCTTGCCGGCTATCGAAATAACGGGCACATAGGCCGCCTAGCTGCTGTCTTATCTTTTCAAGGCGACCAGAGCAGGCCAGCGACATTTGTTCGCCATTGCGCTGATGCCGAGCGGCTTTTAAACGGGTTACCAAGCTTTCTGCAGTTCCCTGTAATTGCCGTTCCCCGGCTGCCCTGATCAGATCTTCGCTGCGAACGCGACTGCCCTGCCAGGCATTCAGGTAGAAGTCTGGCGGCATCAGCAAGCCGGTGTTGGCGCGCGTACGGAGCTCCGCGTCGGCATTTTCTATTTTCTGCTGTCGATGTCCCCACCAGGGATTCACTGCTATCCACCGGTCCAGTGGCCAGATGGGCGCTATCCGCTCGCAGGCCGAGGCAATGGTCATAACAATATCTTGATTCTGAACAACGTTGCTGTTGCCGGAACCTTGAGAAATTACAGGAGCATTCATGGGCGTTCTCCGGAGGACAACAGATAGTGGTCAGGCTTGCCTTGCGTGGCGTCAGTGGCGAGCCAACGTTTTGCCCAACGCCGAGTCGCTTGTTCAAACGGTTGGTCCAGATAAAATCCCTGGCTCACCGGATGATGAAAGCGCTGCAGCGAGGGGGTGTTAGGCCAGAGCTGGGTAACCAACGACAATGTTGCAAGACTGATGATCAGGGCCCAGGCAAACACTTCGGCAGCTAACGGTAATACAGAGGTGCCGCTGCTTTGAAGTGTGGGGCCGAGCATGCTGTTGAGTAGGCCATACAGTGGCACCAGAGCTATCGCCATGAAAAAAACCGTCACTTTGGCTTTCGAAGAGCTCTCGCTGGGCATACCAAATACGGCGGCGGCGACAGCCATTACCAGTAAAACGGCCAAAATACGCTTGTTCTCGACCAGTCCTGGTGCCAGCCACAGCATTGCCCCTGAAATAATGGCCGCCACTAAGGCAAAGCCTGCATTGGACAGACCGGGACGACCGGTAAAATGCACCACTGACGCTCTCACCGTGCGCCCGGACGCAAGGAATGAGTGGGCCTTGTAGAGGGAATGTGCGAGCAGGTGCAGCAACGCCAGAGTGTAAGCCCCCACTGCAATTTCAAAGAGCATGAAGCCCATCTGCGCATTGGTAGACCAGACCAGAGCATGCTTGACCGAGGTTTGCGCCATCATGGTAAACACCGCCACCAGTGCGGTGGACCCGCCCACCACCAGTAATATCAGGTGCCCCGCAGTGAAGCCTTCAAAGACCGGAAACAACCGGAGCCAGAGAAAACCGCCCAGGTTGATCACACCCGCGTGGAGCAGTGCCGATACCGGCGTTGGTGCCTCCATTACCCGGATCAGCCAGCCGTGGAACGGTATCTGGGCGCATTTGAGGGCTGCCGCAATGGCCAACAGCACCGAGGCCACAGTCAGTTCTGTCGACGATGCACCAACCTGAGTTGATAACGCATGAATCTCCGGTATCTGAAAGCTACCGTAATGACGCCAGATCAACAGCACGGCGCCAACAACAGCCAGATCGCCGAGGCGGCTGGTAATAAACTTCTGTGCGGCCGCAAGCCGCGCTTCCGTCCTTTCGGGATAGAGCGTCAGCAAATGATGCAGCGCCAGACTTACCGCAACCCAGGCTCCCGCCAAAACCAGCAAGTGGTTTGTAAAAACCAGAACCAGAACACTGGTTACGGTGACCAGGAACCACGGTAGAAAGGCCCGGAATGCCAGATCGCCATTTAGATAATCCCGGGCGTAACGCAGGATAATCCAGGCAACAAAGCTCACCATCAAGGCCATCCAAACCGCCAAGCCGTCCGGGTAAAGCCCCAGTGCCGAGCCAAGTTCAGGTAGACCTGTGTCGATAACCCGACCATCGACGATAAGCAACAGCCCGACAAGGGCAGTCGCCAGTATCAGAGCTCTAAGAATTCGATCTGCAATGCGCCAGCAGTGATTGAGTTTGCTTGGCGTTGTCGTCCAGTTGGCAAATCCGGCAATCGCCAAGAGCGTAACCGGCAAAGCGAGCCAGCAAGCGAGCACAAACATTGAGAAAGAAGTGATGATAACGACCATAGAAGACTCCTGTATCTACAGGCGTACTTTGCCGCTGATGCAATCATAGATAAAATGGTTTATAAAGATCATACCGTTCTTTAAAAAAGAATGAATTACGGAAAAGGTACAGCGGCATGCGCTTGAACTACCATCATCTCTACTATTTTTGGGCGGTTGCTCGCAGCGGGCACCTGACTCGCGCGGCAGAATCTCTGCACATTTCACAATCTGCTTTGTCCGGACAGATCCGTAAACTGGAAGAGAGCCTGGGACACGATCTGTTCGTGCGGGAAGGCCGGCGCTTGAAGCTGTCTGAAGCCGGCCGGGTAGCCTTTACTTATGCCGAGGACATATTCCGGCAGGGCGCAGAACTGCAGGCCCTGTTCAGCACCGGCCATCAAGCCAACCGGGAAGTGCTCAAGGTAGGCGCTGTAGCAACGTTGTCACGGAACTTTCAGGAGGGGTTTATTCGCCCCCTACTTGGCCGTCAAGACCTGGAGCTCAAGCTCCAAAGCGGCAGCCTGGAAGATCTGTTGCGCAGACTTTCCGCGCACCGCCTGGACCTGATCCTCTCCAACCAACCCGTACAAGGTGACGACGAGAATCCCTGGCGCTGCAGACGAATAGCCCGCCAGCCTGTCAGTATTATCGGACCACCAGACATCGGAGAACCCGGCGCCTTCCCCGACATGCTGCGCGGCCGTCCGCTGATATTGCCGGGACCAGATAACAACATTCGTCAGGCCTTTGATCAGTTGTGCGATCACCATCAGATTCACCCCATTGTTCTGGCAGAGGTGGATGATATGGCGATGATGCGACTGCTGACTCGAGATAGCGGGCATGTGGCGGTGCTTCCTCCGGTGGTGGTCCGGGATGAGCTAAAGAACGGAAGTTTGAAGGATTACGGTGCCTTACCGGGGGTTTTTGAAGAGTTTTACGCTATTCGCATCCGCCGACAATTCGAGTCGCCTGCGCTCAAGGAGCTGATGACCCAGCCGGCTGAACAGCTGTTGACCTTTCCGGACAATTAATCTGGTGGAAACGGTCTTTTGGTTGGGTACTCAGCCCGCTATAGTCATGCACTAAAACACAAAGATCAGGATAGATGCATGACCAAACCCAGGCTCACGCCCCAAAAGCCCTCTGTTGTCATTATCGGTACCGGTTTTGGCGGGATCGGGATGGCTATCCAGCTCAAACTTGCCGGCTACGCCCGGATCACGCTGCTGGAAAAGGCCGGTGCGGTGGGCGGAACCTGGCGCGACAACACCTACCCTGGTGCCGCCTGCGATGTTCAGTCACACCTTTATTCCTACTCATTCGAGCCAAAACACGATTGGAGTCGAAAATTCGGCGGGCAGCCGGAGATACTCGGCTACATCGAACACTGTGTTCGCAAATACGGTCTTGACCGGCACATAGAGTTCAACAGGTCTGTGGAGTCTGCCAGCTTTGACAGCCGGACCAATCAATGGAAGATAACCACAGAATCAGGGCAATCCTACACCGCCGATGTGCTGATCACTGCCGCCGGACAACTGAATCGGCCAGCCATGCCCAACATACCGGGCCTGGACCGTTTTCAAGGCAACTGGTTTCATTCCGCACGCTGGAATCATCAGGCTGACCTCACGGGTAAACGGGTGGCCGTTATCGGTACCGGCGCCAGCGCTATTCAGTTCGTGCCCGAAATTACCCGTACCGTCGCCCGACTTGACCTCTACCAACGGTCGGCCGCCTGGGTATTACCCAAGCCCGATCGACCGTTTACGCCGGTTGAACAAACGTTGTTCCGCAAGCTGCCATTCTGGGACCGGGCTTACCGCGCCCTGATCTATTGGAAAAACGAATCTCGCGCCCTCGCCTTCACCCGATTTTCCTGGATACTCAACCTGTTTGCCCGACAGGCAAACAAAGAGGCCAACAAATGGGTGACAGATCCCGAAAAGCTCAAAAACATCATCCCTGACTACCGGATTGGCTGTAAGCGGATCCTGATCTCCAATGACTGGTATCCGGCAATCAATCAACCCCATTTGGATCTGATCACGGAAGGTGTTTCACACATCGATGAAACCGGCGTGGTCAGCACCAGCGGCAGCCACCGGCCGGTGGATGCCATTATTTTTGGCACTGGATTCAAAGCCACTGAATTTTTATCGCCCATGCGCGTTACCGGGCGCAACGGGCAATCGCTGAACGATGCCTGGGCAAGTGGCAGTAAAGCTTTCAAAGGCATCAGCGTGAACGGCTTCCCCAATCTTTTCATGCTGTATGGCCCAAACACCAACCTTGCTCACAACTCGATTCTTTACATGCTGGAGTCCCAGTTCCGCTTCGTGATCAGTGCTCTGAATGCCTTGTCACGATACCCGGGTGAAGCTATGGATGTTCGCGAAGAGGCACAGACACGCTACTGTCAGGTGGTGCAGGACGGGCTTTCTGGCAGCGTCTGGGATTCCGGATGTACGTCCTGGTATCTGGATGAGCACGGTCGCAATACGGTGAACTGGCCCGGTTTTACCTTCAGCTATCGCTTTGCAACGCGCTCTGCCGACACCACAGATTACCAATTCCTGCCGCCAGAGCCGGGCCGCTAGGTCGGCCCCAGGCTCAGGGGTGCTAAAGTATGTTGAACATCGGTTAAATTCATAGGATGATTGGATCATCATTAGACTGGATGATAAGCAATGCTCAAGCCAATCAAAAAAGGCTCCCTGGTGGAAACGGCCATTGAGAGCCTGCGGACGGCCATAGAAAGCGACCAATGGCCGGTCGGCACTCGCCTACCCGTTGAGTCCGAACTCTCTGATGCACTTGGCATCAGCCGTAACACCATTCGTGAGGCCGTGCGCGTTCTGGTGCATGTGGGAATGCTGGAAACCCGACAAGGCGACGGCACTTATGTTCGTTCCAACCGAGACGCGGGGGAAACACTGCGCCGTATCGACCGGAGCAAACTGGCGGAACAGCTGGAAGTGCGCATTATGCTCGAAACCGAAGCTGCCCGATTGGCCGCGTTCAGGCGAACCGACGCAGACCTCAAATCTATGAGCGATGCGTTGGATGCGCGAGCTGCCGCTGGCAACAACCTTAATGACCGGATCTGCCACGATGAGTGGTTTCATCACGCGCTGGTGCAGGCCTCACACAATGCCGCACTGACGGAGCTTTACGATTACTTTTCCCACGCGGTAAGCCAGACCATCGAGCGAACAGAGCGGGACGACGATCTTCCCGAACCCTCGCAGGAGGACCACGAACTGCTGCTGGCGGCTATCCGGCGCAAGGATGCCGACAAGGCCGAAGCGCTGTCCCGGGCTTTGCTCAAGCCGAGCCTCAGCGCACTGATGTCCGGAAAAGTGATATGAAGTTTCGTGTCGATGCCTTCACCCTCCTGCTACTGGGCGCCATTGTGCTCGCCTCTTTTTTGCCGGTCACCGGACAAGCTGCGGATGCTCTGACCACCATCGGCACCGTCGCGGTCGCCCTGCTGTTCTTTTTCCACGGCGCAGCCCTGTCGCGGCAGCAGATTATTGATGGTGCAACCCATTGGCGCCTGCACATACTGATCACTGCCCTCACCTTCGTGTTTTTTCCGCTCGCAGTGATGCCAATCAACGGTCTGACCAACATCATCCCGGAGTGGATGCCAAAAGATCTGGGGCTTGGATTTCTGTATTTGGGCGTGTTGCCGTCTGCGGTGTCGTCTTCGATTGCCTATACCGCCATGGCCAGAGGCAATGTACCTGCGGCTATTTGCAGTGCAGCGGCATCAAACGTGTTCGGAATGATGCTCACGCCGTTTCTGCTGTTGCTCCTGGTGTCCACCTCGGGTGCCGCTGACTTCGCAATTGCCGACGCTCTGAAGGACATCATTGTGCAGCTGTTGTTGCCATTTGCAGTTGGGCATGCCATGCGCCCCTGGCTCGGAGGCTTTCTGTCCCGAAACGAATCGCTGATGACCCGATATGATCAGTGCGTAATCTGGATCATCGTGTATTCGGCGTTTTCACATTCGGTGGTCAGCGGGCTTTGGCAGAACCTGCCGATTCAGGCAGTCATACTGGCAATAATGCTGTGCTTTGGTTTGCTGGGACTGTTCATGCTGATTGCGCAGCTAATGGTGCGGAAGCTGGGCTTTAGTCTGGAAGACGAAGCTGCGGTGGTATTCTGTGGCTCTAAAAAGAGCCTGGCCTCGGGATTGCCGATGGCCAAGGTGCTGTTTTCCGGCCACCCGGGTTTCGGCATGATCGTGTTGCCGATCATGTGCTACAACCAGATTCAGGTCATCGTGGGGGCCATCCTGGCCCAGAAATACCGTGAAAAGATCGAGCAGGCGTCAGCCACCCATGCCCCCGAAAATAGTCGCTAGAATGACCAGGCCCACAATCCAGCCGATCACCGCTGGCCAGAAGTTGGTCATGGGTGGCTGCTCCGGAGCCATGTCGGATTCCGGGTCGTTATGCAGATCAGAGTTGCGAAGATCAGAGTTACGGGGATCGACGTGTTCAGAGTCAGGATTGCCCGAGTCAGCCACCGGGCTTGCGCTCCGAACACTGGACCAGTCAAACCAGTCCCCCAGAAACCGGGTGACGGCAACAGAAAAGGCTCCGTTTTCAGCCATCGGGCGAACCCGGGGTTCGAGCTGTCGTCCGATTTCACGTCGCATGGCAAGCTCATCGGCCGGAGGTTCGCATAAGATCGCCTTCCAGATACCCGCATCCTGCTGGCGATGATCATCGTTCATCAGCGCTTTGATTTGAATAACTACCTCGCGGGCGATCTGCGCTTCGGTTGCGTCCAGCTCATATTCCTCATCCGGTGCAACGGCTTCGGCATGGTTCGGCGCCGAATTTAGGTCCTCCACGCGACTTTGCGCAGACTCTCGCACCGGCGGCACGTCGCCCATTGCTTCCTGGAGTGCATGCTCAAGCGCACGGGCCTCGTCTTCAGAGGCAAATTTGGTTTGGCGCTCGTAGGCCTGGCGAATGCGCTCCAGGTCGTCGGTTGGTTCAATGCCCAGAATGTCCCAGCACGTCATAAAAAAGTAACTCCGGAAATGTAAAATCTGTAATCTTTATAGAGACAAACCGTTTCATCTCCCCTAGGATTCAGGAAGAATCATAATAAAGCTGTCGCCCGGCAAATTATAGAACGACACCTATGTCTATTACGAATTACCTGCCTGAAAACCAATCACGTCAGCCTCGCACGGGGCTTGTCTTTCGCCTATCGTTGCTGGCTTCGGCCATCATTGGCATAACCGCAACAACGGCCAGTGCAGCCCCGGCTGACCAAGACTTCAACGCCGGCTTTATTTCGTTTGGCGATGACATTCCGGAAGTGTTGACCACCACACGGCTCCGTCAGCCCAAAACCCGGGTGCCGGGCAGTACCACGGTTATCACTGGTGACATGATACGCGACCTAGGCATCATGAATCTGTACGAGGTTTTTCGCCTGGTTCCCGGCATGGTGGTCAATTTTGTCGGAAGTCATCAGCCGGTCACGACCTATCATGGCACGGTGCATTACGAGCAGCGGCGCATGCAGGTACTGGTCGACGGTCGCACGTCCCACAAAGCGACCTTGTCGGATATGGACTGGGAAACCATGCCGGTTCCGCTGGAGATGATTGAGCGTATTGAGGTTGCCCGAGGCCCCAATTCCGCAGCCTACGGCATCAATGCCTTTCTGGGCACCATTAACATCATAACTCGCGATCCGGCCGACACCGCGGGTGTCGAGACTCGCGTGGTCAGTGGCTCCCGTGGTTATTTGCGAACCTTCGGCTCAGTCGGCGATGCCGGCCCAGACGTTGACTGGCGACTGACCTATGAGAAACGCAAATTTGATGGCTTCGACTATCAGGTAGACGGTGGTGAACGTTTCCCGTTCCGCAATGGTCATGACATCAACTCGTTCACTTACGATTCCCGCCTCAAATTCCATGATCAAGTGGATCTTGAATTACGCACCGGGGTCGTCGACGGCACCAAGTATAACGACAAAGACAAAACCGCAGAGCTTAACCCGTTTGACGACCCTGACATTGACGTTCGTGACTACTATCTCCAGTCCAAACTGAATGTCAGAACGTCCGACCGTCACTTTTTTCATGTCATGGCGAGTGTTGAGAATTTCAATCGAAGACAACCCTACACTATTTCCTTTCCAGACGAGGCAGTGACATGCCTGGAAAATGGCACACCTTTATTCAGAAGGGATAGCAATCGCGATTTCCCGTGTTATCCGGATGATGCTCCTATCGCTGGTTTCGCAGAGGTTGATGCAGATTCAGAGGACACTCGTCTGGAGTTCGAGTTGCAGGACACGCTGATCATCAACAATGACCTGAAAGTCGCCTCTGGTGCCGGCTTCCGTAAAGACACCTTCCGCTCGGAGACCTACTTCAATGGCCGGGGCAGCAATTACCAGTCACGGTTTTTCGGCAACCTTGAGTATACCCCTCTGTCCTGGCTGACACTGAATGCTGGTGGTAACTGGGAAAGAACCAGCACCACAGACAATAGTTATTTCTCACCGAGGCTGGCGGCCAACTTTACGTTCAACAATCGCCATGCCTTGCGGTTTGTATACTCAGAAGCGGTGCGCACGCCAGATGGATTCGAGCAAAACCCCGATTGGGGCTATACCCTGAGGAATGTCAGCCCTGCAATCTACTCAGACCTTGAAGGTCGCCGCATAACTACCCAGGAAGCGTATGAAGTACAGGGGTGGTTGACGCTTGGCAGAGATCTTCAAGAAGAGCACATCATCTCACGAGAAATCAGCTACTTCGGGCAGTTTCCTCTAGAACAAGGGATGCTGTCCATTGAGGTTCGGGGCTTCAACGACGAGCTCCGGGATATGATCAGCGGTGTTATTCAGCTCAAGGACTGGAGCGTCGACAACAACGTTGCCATAGACCAGAAAGGTTTTGAAGTTGAGGCCATGCTTGAGTATCCAGGGACCACCTTAAGAGCCAGCTACGGCTATCTGGATCAGGACACCTGGTATACTGGCGAGCCAATTTTCAACGACGACGGTGATGTCGACACCGTCAAACAACAGCGGACAACAGATCTGCTTACCCGGATGTCTGTACGGCATTCGGGAAGTCTGGCAGTGATACAGGACTTACCCTGGGGGCTCAAAGCCTCGTCGGCGTTCTACTGGGCAGACGAGTTTGGCCGCAGCCAGTTCGAGCGGTTTGATGCCAGAATCGCCAAGCGCATCTATCAATCTCGCTACACCGCCGAACTGGCTTTTACGATGCAGCATTATTTGAATCGAGACCCGGAACTGAGTTCAGATAACAATATCAAAGATCATAATCAGTTCTTCGTGGAGGCAGGCGTCCGGTTCTGACACTATGACAAAGGGACTTAACATCAGGGTTGCTCACCAATCGGGACGGTATGACCTCATCCAGACCAACTGAATCCGTTCAGCCACACAATTTGCAGGCACTGCGATCGTTCACGACGGCGCTGGTCTGCTTTCTGTTCTGGCTTTGGCCCTCAGCGAGCATTGCACAGAGTCATCAGACCGCCAGCCCCGTTATTTACATTGTTGGATCCGGCAACGACGCCCTTGACCGTCACGTCACTGGCCTGCTCGCTGATCAACTGGGTGACGAAGCAACGTTGATGCCCATTCGGGACGACCAAAGCATGATCGGCACAGACAGCCCGGTCGTCACCATCGGGCCAGTCGCGTTTTCGAAGATCCGGCAAATGAACCGGGATGCACCAATTCTGGCACTGATGGTGGAAAAGACCTTCATCCAGGGTTACGCCAACCGATCGCCCGGCCAGGTGTCCGCGATTTATTACGACGTGCCACTGGTAAGACAGGCTCTGACCGGGAAAGCGATTTTGCCTCAGTCGAGACAGATTGCCCTGCTGGCATCTACCGAATCGGTTGAAATCTACGAAGACCTGATTGATCAGCTGTCAGCTTATAACCTGCAAGCGCGCGTATTTATCACTGACAGTGACGACCAACTGATCCCCACTCTGGTGAGAGCCCTCACCTATGGCGATTTTGTGCTGGCCGGCTCGGACGATGCCATTTACAACCCCCGAAATATCAAGCATATCCTGCTCACAGCCTACAGGCGTAACAAAATTGTGATTGGCCCCAGTCAAGCCTATGTCAAAGCCGGTGTTCTGGCTTCCAGCTACGCACCCTTCCCCGTCATGGCTGAAATGGCAGGCACTTACCTGCAAGGATACCTCGCGGAAGGTCATTTTCCTGAACCGGATTATCCGGGGGAGTATCGAGTAGAAGCTAATAAACAGGTTGCCCGCTCATTGAACATTCCTCTGCCTGAACGCGACTGGATCGCGGAGCAGGTGGATGAACTGCTTCAGTCCGGCCAGGGGGGGGCAGAATGAAGACTCCTACCCCACACCAAGGAGCATCGCTGTCGAAAAAGCTTCTATTATTGGGCGCCCTGCCCGCAGTGGTTATGTTCGTCGCGCTTATGGCGTTCTTTACGTCAGCTCGACTGGACGATGCCCGCACCGATCTTGCTCAGAGCACTCAGATGCTGGCCGACAGCCTGGCTCCGGCGTTGGAATACGCGGTGGTTTCCGGCAACATTCTGGCTTTGGAACAGGTGTTGAAGCAATCCCTGCGTCGCAGTAAAGCCGAATGGATTCGCGTCACCGATGTGGTCGATCAGGAATTGGGGTTCGTTAGCAACAGCCTGGCCGATTCGACCTTGAGGAGTCAGGGCTTTAATTTGTATCAGGCCGAAATTCTTCAAGAACCACTGGAGCTGGGCAGCGGCACAGACTGGTTCAATCCGGGCTACGGTTTCAGCACCGGGGCGTTACGGGTGGGCACGGTGGAAGTGGGCGTTGATCCCCGTGTACTGGCAGAACGCCAACAGGACATATTGTTGTCATCCATCGCCGTGGGCGTGGCCATGCTGATATTTACCATTCTTATGGTCAAACACTTTCTCAATAACATTCTTCAGCCGATCCGCAAACTCGCCAGCCAGGTCAGTATGCTCATTGATGGCGATTATGTGGAACAGCCGGTAGTAACTCGGGGCAATTCGAAAGAAATCGTAGCGATCCAGAATCAGTTGAATGAACTCGCACAACACCTTGCAAAGCTGCAGGCTTCCAGAAATCAAACTCTGGCAATGTCGGAAACCGCCCGTGAAAAGGCTGAACTGGCAAGCCACGCCAAATCCGAATTTCTGGCCACCATGAGCCACGAACTGCGTACACCACTGAACGGCGTACTCGGCATGGTCGAACTGATTCAGGAGGAACCTCTGACCAAACGCCAGAGGGATTACCTGGGCACTGCACGGCAGGCAACTGAAGATCTGCTAACGGTCATTTCTGACATTCTCGATTACGCTCGAATGGACAGTGGTAATCTTGAGCTTGAAAATCAGGAATTTGACCTCCGCACTCTCATTTCCAACTGCGCCGCATCTTACCGGCACGCGGCAGAACAACAGGGCCTTGCTCTGGATGTGAACTTCCTGAGTGATTGGCCAGAAAATCCCATGGTTATCGGTGACGCACCAAGGGTGCGGCAGATTCTCGCGGGTCTTCTTGGTAACTCTCTGAAATTTACCAATAACGGTTTCGTGAGTGTTCGCGCAAGCTGGATACCGCTGGAGTCCAATTGCATGATGTTCACCTGCTCAGTCAGCGATACCGGTACCGGTATCCCCGGTGACAGATTGACGAACATTTTCCATAGCTTTGAACAGATAGACAACAGCAGCAGCCGTGCTCACACAGGCACCGGGCTCGGCCTGTCCCTCGTTCAACGTCTCGTTGAATTGATGGGCGGCCATATTCAGGTGGAATCTGATGTTGGGGAGGGGTCCTCGTTCCGGTTCGAAGTTCCCTTTGAGCTGCCTGAACAGCCAGGCACGTGTCAAGCTGCCCTGCCCGATGCGCCTCGGGAACAACTCGGAAGCACGGCTTGGGCTCTGGTGGTAGAAGACAATGCTGTTAACCTGAAGGTCTCAACCACCCTGCTCAGTAAACTCGGTTTCCAGGTTGAGTCTGCTCACAATGGCCAGGAAGCCATTGATAAAGTGAAAAACAAGCACGAAGGCTACGATGTCATTCTGATGGATTGCCAGATGCCCGTGATGGATGGCTATCAAGCTACCCGCGTAATCCGGGAGTGGGAGCAGAGCAACGGCCAGTCGGGTGCCCCCATCATTGCCTTGACCGCGGATGTCTCCCGTGAAACCGAAGAGCTGTGCCTGACGAGTGGTATGAACGACTACGTTGCGAAGCCGGTGAGGCGGGACACCCTTCGCGAAGTGCTCAGCCGCTGGATTCGTCTGTAGGACGGTAAGGAATTGCAGCCCGCCGCCATGAAGGCTGCGGGCTGTAAGCCATCGTCCGGTCAGGTCACAGGCTCCCGCATGGTCACGAATTCTTCTGCAGACGTCGGGTGAATGCCCATGGTTGAATCAAACTGGGCCTTGGTGGCACCCGCTTTGATCGCCACCGCCAGCCCTTGTGTGATTTCGCCGGCGTCTGGCCCCACCATATGGGCGCCCAAAACTTTGTCCGACGGGTCATCGACAACCAACTTCATCAGGCAACGCTCATCGCGACCACTGAGGGTATATTTCATCGGCCTGAACTCAGATCGGTAAATTCTGAGGGTATGGCCTGCCGCTCTTGCTGCTTCTTCGGTCAACCCCACCGTGCCGATGTTCGGCTGACAGAACACAGCCGTTGGTATCGCGCTGTAATCCATCTCACCCTGACCATCCCCGAATAGCCTGCGCGAGAGTACCATCGCCTGGGCGAGCGCAACCGGTGTAAGTTGAGGCGTGCCGATGACATCGCCCAAGGCTGTTATTGACGGCACCGAGGTCTGGAAGTGGTCATCAACCACAACATGCCCGGAGGCATTCAGTTCAATACCGAGCTCGGTCAGGCCAAGGCCATCTACCATCGCTCTGCGCCCGGTTGCAGCCATGACCAGTCCGGTTTCAAGACGCTCCCCGTTGGACAGATTTACCTGATAGTGCGCGTTTTGCGTATCAATTGACTCGATGGTCACGTTGAACATCAAGTCTATCCCTTTTTTGCGCATCTCCTGCTCGGTAAAACGACGAACGTCGTCATCGAAGCCTCTCAGGAATAGGTCACCCCGATACAAAAGTGTGGTTTCAACCCCAAGCCCCGCCAGAATGCCGGCAAACTCCACCGCGATATAGCCGCCACCCCATACCACAGCATGACGAGGCAACTGCGGCAGATAGAACATTTCGTTAGACGTGAGAATACATTCTTTACCCGGCACATCCGGCACCACCGGCCAGCTGCCTGTGGCCACGGTAATGTGCTTGGCCGAGTAGCTCCGGTCACCTACCACCACCGTATTGGTATCCCGGAAACTGGCGGTGCCGCGAATAATTTGTACTCCGGCATTCGCAAGCAGCCGGCCGTAGATGCCGTTCAAACGCTCAATTTCAGTGTTTTTGTTGGCAACCAGGGTTGGCCAGTCAAAGCTGACGTCGTCCATGGGAATGTGCCAACCGTACCCCGCTGCATCCTCCAGATCATCGTGGACGTGGGCGCCGTAGACAAAGAGCTTTTTGGGAACGCAGCCAACATTGACACACGTGCCTCCCAGATACCGTGACTCCACCACGGCAACCCGCGCACCCCGCTGGGCAGACATTCTTGCCAGGCGCACGCCGCCGGAGCCGGCACCAATTACAATCAGATCAAAATCATGGCTGTCAGTCACATTCTCTCCTGTTCACGGATACTGCATTAATGCGGTGTTGCCTCGTTCCGACGTTCTTCGGAACCGGCCTTGATCTCGCGATACATCACATGATCTTCAAACTCACCCAAACGGATCTTGCCCAGGCTCTGGAATCCTTCAGACTCGTAAAATGGCAGATAACGGCTGTTCCCGGTATCCAGAACAAGCCCGCTGCCACGGGGGTTCTCTTCACAGAGTTTTTCTACCGCTTTGAGCAGTACCCTGCCGTACCCCTGATTCTGATATTGTGGATTAACACCCATCAAAGGCAACTGGTGGGCCTGTGGGTGTGGCAATAAGTCGCGGATTTTCTTGTGATAATCCAGGTAACGCCGGGTGGAGGCAAACCCGGCAGTCAATACCATACGGATCCGCCAGCTAAATTGATCAGCCAGATTCATGCGCAGTTCCGGGTCACCGATAAACGCCACCGCGATCAGGCTATCCCCCTTCATCACGCCGACGGCGTCCTGGTTCAGGTCCAGGTACAGGTCAATCAACTCTCTGACTGTCGCCCTCACCCGTTGATCATAGCCCGCCCGGTGGTGGTCGAAAAGATACTGGAAAGTCGGGTCTTCCCGGTATGCACTGCACAGAATGGACTGGGCTTCATTACGTGCAGTCTCATCAAGACGAACCACGACAGCATCGGCATTATTATTGTTTTCGTGCGTATCACGCATCTTCTTGCGCTCCTCCGGGAATACCGGTCAGCTTTGGGAAAATCCCGTTCAGATCATTAAAGTAAGCCGGACGGACACCCGGCCAGGTTGATTGCCCCGGTCTATGGCCGCCTGGTCAATAATAACGCCATTCCGGGAGTCGAGTTGCTCGAGCCAGGCTGCGACATCGGCAAATGGCACACCTTCAAGCCATACCCGAATGGCGTTTTCGCCACTGGGCTCAAAGCGCTGCAATGACAGCCCTGCCTCGCCGGCGGACCGGGTGACCAGTGCCATCAAGGCGCGACCATCTGCCGGTTTGTCCACGGCTGCCCCTGCCGAAGCCGTTGAGCCAGCCCCGCCAAGTCGGCGGATACTGGCTTCATTCGCCTGCATCCAGGCCAGCAGCTGCTCGGCATTTTCCCGGCTGGCTTCCGCCTGTTCACGGAAATCCGAAACCGGACGCCAGATGGCAAAATACAATACCGCCACCAGTAAGGCGACAGCCAGTGCGCCCAGAGCCTGACGGTCTCTGACCGGCAGCTGATCGTACTGGGCGATCAGCTTTCCGATAGCAGGTTGGTCTTTGATTCGTGTCCACATAGTATCAGCCTCCGGAAACCGTCAGGCGGCCACGGGAGCCGGAACTTTCATTCACCACAGAACCTATCTGAGCCTGCAGGCCCTGATTGGTGAGGCCATTTCGTAAACTGCTCATACGCTCATAACTGTCTGCTCGTACATCAACCACTAGCTCACCACGATTCCGACTGTAATTGATTGAATTAAACGTAACCGATCCGGCTCCGGAAAGCCGGCTGTACTGATCTCCCGTGTACTTTAGCAAAGTAACAAAATCCATTTCTTGTTGCCCGGAACCGGCCACCCTTAGCTGGCCTTCAATCACTCGACGAACATTGCCTGCATGAGTACGACGATCTCCTGGGAAAGCAGACTGGTAAACGTTCATGGCCTGATGCTGTACCTTCTCAGCGTGCTGATTGTGATAGACGCCCATGCCGGCGTTCAGGGCCAACTGCACTACAAACCAGACCGCGGCAACCGCCATCAACGGCTTCCACGGCCTCAGCGGGCTGCTGCCACTCACATTGACGGTATAGAGCCCCTGGCAAAGGTTCACCGGATTGCACAGATGTTGATGGTAAGCCCAGGCCAGCAATTCCAGGGTGGAAAACTCAAGCGGCTCTTGATTCAGGCGCACCCGCCCGTCACCACCGCGCAATTCCCCGATGGCCGTTTGATAGGTTTCAAGGTCCGAGTCTGTGCCGTAAACCGTTACCGGAATTTCAGTAACCACCTCCTCCGATGGCGGTGTCGCCAGGGTGACGCCCATCATGCCAAGATTGGTGGTCTGCATACGCAGCCACTCGCCCTTCTGGCTAAGCAGCATAACGCCGTCACCATCGAGACACGCAGTCCAGCCACCCGCGGTGGCCGGCAACAACGCGGCGTCGGGGTAAATCGCCTCAAGGCGAGCGTGTTCCCAGCCTGAGAACAACGCCAGCCAGCGCCCCATCTGCTCCTGGTCAATGGCCGCCACCTGGTAGCCCTCGGGCGTGTGGCGCCCGAGGGCCAGGTGTATAGACTCGATGTCCTGAGCGATTTGCTCTTCCACCGCAAAAGGCAGCGCCTGCAGCACAAACCGGCTCTGTTTTGCCGGGATGTCTGCAACGCAGAATAACGCCTCATCTCCTGGAATCAAGCCAATCAACAATACTTTGTCCAGCGCATTTTGAGCCAGAGTCTGCTCTATGCTTGCCCTGGTATCGGCTGCGCCCCTGGCCTGAGCGTCGCCACTGGCATCCTGCAGCATCCAGCTGAACAGCTGTAACTCGGGGTTCTGCTCCGGGTCCGCAAAGGGCGGAACGGGCCGAACAAAAAGACGATAAGACATGGCTATCCTTCCGAGATTGAATAGGGTTCTTTGGTGATGCGATTTTTTTGTCCGGAATCCCTGTGAACCGTCCGGACCTCTCCCTCCGGATTACGAAAAACGGTGCTGACCATGGTGACAACACGATTATCGTAGGTAATCCGCGATACCACTTCAAAAAAGCGTGTTTGCAAGGAAAGCCCGGTGGTTTTAAGGCCCATACCCGCGAATTCTGGCAGTGCCAGAAAGTCCTGTAGGTTCTCGAACCGCTCTTCTTCTCTTTTGGCCAGAACAGACTCGGCCTGAGCTTCGGTCATATCGTCATGTAACGACATGAGCACAGGCCCGGTTGCGGTGTTCACGTTGATACCAACGCCGCTGACTGGCAGTGCAATAACGTGGGGCTTGAGCGCAACGTAGATTTCTTCAGTCATGCCATCAATCAGGCGCAGTTCGGTGATTGAAACAAACGGCTGATTTGCCGCCCGGTAAGGCGGATCTGCCATCAGGTATTGACCATCTTCGGCACCATAGGCGCTGATGGTCTGGTCATCTGCATCAATCCAGTCAACCAGAGCATCCGCGGAAACCGCCGTTATGCCTAGCGCTCTTAATAAACGCGTCAAGCGGTCCTTGGCCAGGCTATCCACCTGACCGTTAGCGCTGACCAGATCGTTAAGGTTGATCCGGCCACTCAGATCGTCGATCTGAACCTCTGCCACGCCGTCTGAGTCGAGAGGCAGAATGGCGGCGTACATAGCCCAAAATTCATCCGGGCTGTCTACCATCAGCCCGTCTTCCCGATCCTGTTCAAAATCGCGAACCAGAATCCGGCGAGCAAACTCTTCCGCCCCCAATGCAATACTGTGGCCTTGCTGTTGTGCCAGATAATGCCCGGCTTTAAATATCCGAATACTTTGTTGATGGCTCATTCCGGTTGCCAGCATGACCACCAACGCCATCGCCATCAGAACCATAATCAGCGCTACACCGCTCTGCTTCATACAACCTGTTTGCCCTACCGGTTTTATCATGTGCCGGTATCCTGCTGTTCCTGACCTTCCTCGTTATCCGTGTCCGATTCGCTGGAAGCTTCTATTTGCCGATTCACCGTTGCCTGAGCTTCGGCAACATCAAAATCTGCCAGTGCAAACGTTCTCACCAGTTCACCAAATTTCTCGTGTTCGAGAGTGACCTCGATACCTCTGGGCATCGGCAGTATCGGTCGTGCTCCCGGTAACAAGTTGGCCAAGTCCTGATCGGCCGGCCACTGGTCCTGCCAGGTGAACTCGCTGGTCAGAAACCGGATCTCAAAAGACAAGACACCATCCAGCATGAGCAGGTCGCGGCTGTTATCGTCCTGGCCCTGATCGACCGTCGGCCAGTATCGCCGCCTCAGTTCGGTACCGGTGTATTCCCAAGCCACTCGCTGCAAACCGCTGCGGCGAAGGCCAAGGGGGTTTCGCCAGCCCTGGCGGGTCAATGCCAGCACAAAAGCGTCTTCGCGGCTGTTCAGGGCTGGCTGGAAATCCCCGTACAGGTCACGCACCGGGCGGTTGATCAGCTGGGTCAGATCCCGTTCAAGAAACAGCATGGTTTTTTGCAGGTTTTCAAACTCTCCGGCCACCTGATTCACTCGGTCTTTGGAATTAACCACACTGTTGATAACCTGCCACACTCCCAGCCCGATAAAGGCGGTGATGGTAACGGCAATCAGCACTTCCATCAGCGTAAAACCGGAGCACTTCACAGAGGGGTAGTCAGCGGCAGGCACCCTCACTTTTCACCCAAAAAAGCAGACATGGTGTGAACAGGCACTGGTTCTGTCTGACCATCAATATAGCGGGCGACTGTGACCTCGACGCGGCGCATTGAGGGTTCGGCGGTACCCTGCACAACGGTTGTCACCTGCCAGCGGTATGTGCCGTAGTCCCGGTCATCTGAATTTTCAGATATACCCGGCAGGTCTTCCAGCAAACGTAGCTCGTTGACACGATTGTCTGACAGCCAACCAGCAAGAGTTTTATCGCGCACCCGCTCATAGCTGGAGATATATTGACTACCCACCTCGGCGGCTGCGGTGGCGATCAGGCCAAACACCAACAGGGCAATCATTACTTCCAGCAGAGTGAAGCCCCGGGTGGTCTTTATCATGCGTCACCTTCACTGCCGGGCTTACGCCATTCCAGTGGCGCTACACCGTCAGAAGCGAGCGTGTGCATAATTTCTGTATTACGGCCGATGGTGAATTCAATGATAAAAGGCGTGGTTTCACCGCTGGAAAAAAACACTACGTCTGGTCGCAGCCGGTCTTCAGATGACGTCAGTCGGGGTGCATCGTTCTCGATATAATTGGTAAGAACCAGCCATTCAGGTAATGACCGGGAACGAAACAGCCGTTCGCCCGACATCGTCCATTCACCGGTGTCGTCCTGAAACGCCACAAACTGGTAGCTGCTGTCTTCCAAAATCAGCCCAAGTTCTGCATTGTTGAGCACCGCCTGTTCTGAGGCTGTTTGCATCAGAAGGTACAAATCGCGAACCGTGTTTTCGAGTTCGCGTTGCTGTGAGCTACCGGCCATGTTGAACACAGCCAGCGACGCCAGTAGCCCGACAATAATCAGGACAACCAGGATTTCGATCAGCGTAAAACCGCTTTGGTCCTCCTTGTACGCCACGATCGCTTAGTTCCCGATATTCCAGACGCTGAGGTCAGCCGCGTCACCTTCGCCGCCCTCCTGGCCATCAGATCCAAAAGAATACAGATCATAGGGGCCTTCGGTTCCCGGGCTTATGTACTGGTACTCGTTACCCCACGGGTCTTGGGGCACACTGTTCATGTAAGAGTCGCTCCAGCTACGTGGTTCAGGCGTGCCACTCGGGCGGTTTACCAGCGCGTCAAGGCCCTGCTGAGTAGACGGGTAGTGACTGTTATCCATCCGGTAGAAATCCAGTGCGCTTGCGATATTGTTGAGCTGTGTTTCTGCCACAGTCACTTTCGCCTGATCACCGCGGCCCATGATATTTGGCCCCACGATGGCCACCAGCAAACCAAGAATGACCATCACAACCATGATTTCAATCAGGGTGAAGCCTTTGCTCCGGGCTGGGGTGCAGTTCTGTTTCATGTTCATAGTTCCACTCATCATTAATCTGGGTCTCGGGATTAAATGAATTGCCAGCAGGCGCATCAGCCCACCAGGTTACTCATATTCAGAATCGGCAACATGATGGCCATGACAATAATCAGAACCACCACGCCCATCACCAGCAACATCAGCGGCTCAAACAGGCCCACGATGGCGGCAATTTTCGACTGCAAACTGTTTTCCTGCATTCGAGCAGTTCGCTCCAGCATGCTGTCCAACTCTCCGCTGGCCTCTCCGCTGGCAATCATGTGCAGCATCATGGGAGGAAAATAGCCGGACTGATCCAGTGACCGGTGCAGCGAGCCGCCCTCACTGACTTTACGGGCAGCATTTTTCAGTTCTTTTCGTAAGTAGTCATTTGATAACACTTCGCCGGCAATCTTCATCGCTTCCACCAACGGCACACCGCTGGTGGTCAGAATGCTCAAGGTACTGGCATATCTGGCGGTGTTGACACCACGCACCATGCCCGAGAACAGCGGCAGATGTAACAGTTGTTTATGGAATTTCATCCGGAATGCGGGCTTGGTCAGGGCGTACCGGAAACCCACCAGCGCCAATACCGACAAGATAAAGAGATAGACACCGTAAGCGCCCAGAAATTCCGACACGGCCAGCATCGCCATCGTAAGGCCTGGAAGATCCTGGCCCTGACGCACAAAAACCTCAATGATGTCAGGCACAACGTAAGTCAGCAGAAATACCACAATCGAAATGGCGACAATACTGAGAATCAAAGGGTAGATCGCCGCCAGCTGAATTTTCTGGCGGGCCTCCTGGCGGTTCTCTGTGTAATCTGCCAGGCGATTGAGCACCAGGTCCAGGTGCCCGGCATGCTCGCCGGCGGCAACGGTGGACCGATACAGTCTTGGAAAGGCCCTGGGAAATTCTCCAAAGCTGTCCGCCAAGCTATACCCTTCCATCACCTTGGCCCGGATAGCGATCAGCATACTGCGAATGCGCGGCTTACTGGATTGTTGCGCTGCGGCACTGAGCGACTGCTCTATCGGGATGCCGGACTGGATAAGCGTCGCCAGTTGCCGGGTTACCAGGGCCAGGTCAGCGGCGTTGAGTGAACCACGGTTGCTGAACGGACTGGTCTCAGCCTGTTTATCGACGGCGGCCTCAACCGTCAGCGGGGTTAGACCTTTTTCCCGTAATTGCTGGCGTACCGCGCGCGGAGCGTCGGCTTCTACCACCCCCTGCTTCTGCTTTCCCTTCTGGTCCAGCGCTTTATAAACATAGGCTGGCATGGATTACTGGCTCCGATGGGTGACGCGCAGAACTTCTTCCACGGTGGTGGTGCCTTCCAGGATTTTTTTGACCCCGTCAGCGTGAATACTCGGGCTGCGTTGCCGGGCCGTTTTTTCGAGATCCAGCTCTCCAGCCCGTTTGTGGATCAGGGTGCTGAGTTCCTCGGTAATCTCCACCGTTTCATAAATACCGATTCGGCCTCGATAACCCAGGTTATTGCAGTGCTCGCACCCTTTCGCCCGGTAAATGGTCGGTGGATTATCTGCGCTTTGCTGCAAAAACTCGCAGTGTTCTTCGGTGGGCGAGTAGGGTTCACGGCAATGCGTGCACAGCACCCGGACCAGACGCTGGGCCACAATGCCCACCAGGCTTGAGGATATCAGGAAAGGTTCGATGCCCATGTCCATCAACCGGGTAATGGCGCCCACCGCGGTGTTGGTGTGCAGTGTTGAAAGTACCAGGTGACCAGTCAAACTGGCCTGAACGGCGATTTCAGCCGTTTCCAGATCCCGGATTTCACCAATCATCACCACGTCCGGGTCCTGCCGAAGAATCGCTCGCAGGCCTCGGGCAAAGGTCATATCCACCTTCGCGTTAACCTGGGTCTGGCCGATTCCGGGCAGGTTGTATTCGATAGGGTCTTCGACAGTCAGGATATTACGGGTGCGGTCGTTGATTTCCTGTAAAGAGGCATACAGCGTGGTCGACTTACCGGAACCGGTCGGGCCGGTTACCAACAGAATGCCGTAGGGCCGGAAAATCAGCTTGCGCAGGGTTTTCAGGTCGTTGCCGGCCATGCCAAGGGATTCCAGCCGGATGGTACCGGCTTGCTTGTCGAGCAGCCGTAGCACCACTCGTTCGCCACTGGACGAGGGCATGGTAGACACGCGGATATCCACTTCCCGCCCGGCTACCCGCAGGGCAATTCGGCCATCTTGCGGCACCCGCTTTTCGGCAATATCCAGCTTGGCCATAACCTTAATGCGTGAGACCAGTAAAGGCGCTAGCGCGCGCTTGGGCTGCACCACTTCGCGCAGCACACCGTCAATGCGAAAACGCACCACCAGCTGCTTCTCATAGGTTTCAATGTGAACGTCGGAGGCATTGGTTTTGACCGCTTCCGTCAGAATGGCGTTAATCAGGCGAATAATGGGAGCATCGTCTTCCTGCTCCAGCAGGTCCTCGGTCTCCGGAACTGAATCCGCCAGCGAGGCCAGGTCCATATCATCACCAATGCCCTCGACCATCTGCATGGCTTCCGCGGAATCGTTCTGATAAGCCGCGTTGAGGGCCTGATCAAAACGGCTTGCCTCGATAGTGGTGAACCGGGCACGGCCGCCGCTAATGCGGTTCGCCTCGGCAAGTGCCGAATGCGACGCACCCGGGCGCACCAGGATGACTGGCTCTCCGCTTTCGTTGCGGGTAAGGATTACCCCGTTGCGCTTGGCAAAGGTAAAAGGAAGCCGGCCCAGCGGCGCATCCTGCGGCTGAATTTCGGTATCGATGGTCAAAGTCTTCCTCGTTGTTTCCGTCAGATCGCTCATTATTCTTCTGGGGCTTGGATGATTCCCGAAAACCCTTTAAATCGTGGGCCATACGAAAGCTTCGAAAAAGGCTACCACAGGAATGGGAACCACTGAACAACTCTATACACTATACTGCCACTAATTCATTTCAGTCTGATAACCTGTGGGCTTTTTACGCTCACGATCATTCATTCAGGATCCTCAATGCTCGCTTTCGACAAAAGGGTACCATTGCTGTTTGCACTGGCCGCTGTTATCGCCATGTTCGCGGTAACCGGATGGCAGGGTTATCAGTTTTGGCAAACCGAATCCCGGCGCACTCTGCCTCAGGTTCAGATAGCGGGCATTAACGCGGACAGCGCTATGCAAAACGTGCCAAACGTGCAGCTGGCAAGCCTGACCGTGTTCGGAACCGCCGCTGAAAACAACGGCAGCCCGGAACTGGACACCGAGAACCTTCCTGAAACCAACCTCCGGTTGGCACTGCGCGGCGTGCTGGCGGCCGAGGGCGAATTCCCGGGCAGTGCGCTGATTGAGGATGACAAGGGCAAAACCGAAGCGTATCTGGTCGGCAACGAGCTGCCCGGCAATGCCAAGCTGCGAACGGTATTTCCCAACCGCGTGATTATTGAGCGGGCTGGCAAGCTCGAGAACCTCTACTTCCCCGAGCTGGATGATCGTTCCGGCGTATCGCTTGCGAGCAGTAATGAGCCGCCGGCACAGTCTATGCGGCAACCCGATCAGCGCACCCCGACCAGCGCTACGTCCTCCTCGGCAGGTGAACAGCAAAGACGAGAAGAAATTCGCCAGCGACTCGAGCAATTACGTCAACGGCTACAGAACAGCAACTGAGGCTTGCCATGGCATCGGCAACTACTATTTCACGTCGCCGTTCCCTGCTCTTACCCCTTCTGCTGGTGGTCTCCCTGGCAGGTGCCATCGAACTCAGTGATCGCCTGATGGATTATGTGCTTCGAGACTTCGGTCCGGAAGCACACCAGCGACTGCAGGATTGGCAGCGCCTGCACCAGATCGCCCGCAATGCCCCTATCGATCGCCAGCTGCGGCTGGTTAACTCGTTTTTCAATCGGTCTCGATTTATCAGTGACATCAAGCACTGGGGCCAGGAGGACTATTGGGCAACCCCGGTGGAGTTGCTGACCACCAATGGCGGCGATTGCGAGGATTTCTCCATTGCCAAATACCTTACCCTTAGAGCCATGGGCGTCCCGGATGATGAGCTGCGCATCATCTACGTCAAAGCGCTCGAGTTGAATCAGGCGCACATGGTGTTGGCCTGGTACGCAACGCCCAATGCCGACCCTATGATCCTGGATAACTTGATAAATGACATAAAGCCAGCATCCCAACGCACTGATTTAGAACCGGTATACAGCTTTAATGGTGAAGGGTTGTGGCTCAACCGTTCATCCGGTGACCGGTCACGGATTGGCGACGCACAAAATCTGGAGCGCTGGCGGGATCTCAACGAGCGATTGACCGAATCGCTCAGACCCTGACAGGTGGTAGCTATAAAAGCACCTCATGAACGCACCTGGCGCCATATGACACCCGCGCTGTCGTACTCGGACAGTGCAATCAGGAGCCAACCTTCTAAAATGCCTGCACATTCAGTTTATTATGGAGCGGTAGCTAATGCGACGCTGGAACGGTTGGGGCGATGATCAGTTTTCCCTTGAGTTGCCCGAAGAGGGCCAAGCCTTTCTGGGCCGGCGAATTGGCCGTGCCACGCCACTGCAGGACGTCACGCTCAAACAGGTCTGCAGCGGTCTGCCCGTTTCCCGCCTGCCGTCTGATCCCGCCGTTGCCGACCAGATTGATACCGGCAACGAAACCCGTGTGCGGCATGCCCGAGGCCAGAGCCTGGTTGATTGGCTAGCCCTGCACAGCGGCGATATTGGCACCTTTCCGGACGGCGTTGCTTTTCCCGCCAGCAATTCCGATGTGCGCGCGTTGTTACGCTACGTCCACGACAACGATCTGCACCTGATTGCCTATGGCGGCGGCACCAGTGTTGCCGGCCACATCAATCCGGTCGATCAGGGCAAGCCCATTCTCACGGTCAGCCTGGCCAAAATGAACCGCCTGCTCGACCTGGATCGCGAAAGCCAGTTGGCGACCTTTGGTGCCGGCACGCCCGGGCCGCTGGTCGAAGCCCAACTGCGCGCTCACGGCTACACGCTGGGGCATTTCCCCCAGTCCTTTGAACTGTCCACCATCGGCGGCTGGGTGGCATCGCGTTCCAGCGGGCAGCAATCCTTGCGCTATGGCCGAATTGAACAGCTTTTTGCCGGCGGGCGCATCGAGACTCTGCAAGGTACGTTAGATATACCAACCATTCCCGCCTCCAGTGCAGGGCCGGACATCCGGGAGATGATCCTCGGTTCCGAAGGTCGGCTGGGTTTGATTACCGAGGTTCAGGCCCGCGTTAGCCGGTTGCCCGAGCAGGAAAATTTCTACGTGGTGTTCTTCCCTTCCTGGGACCTCGCCCGGACCGCTGCCCGACAACTGGCTCAGGATCGCATCCAGCTGTCGATGCTGAGGCTCAGCAACGCCATTGAAACCGAGACCCAGCTGGCACTGGCCGGCCACCCGGGTTTGATTGGTATGCTGGAGAAGATTTTGTCGTTACGCGGTGCCCGTGACGGCAAATGCATGATGACCTTCGGGGTGACCGGCAGTATAAGCCAGTGTCGCGCCGCCCTGAAAGAGGCTCGCCAGGTATGCTCGACGCATCAGGGCGTGTATACAGGCACGCGCCTGGGAGTCAAGTGGGCGGAGAAGCGCTTTACCATGCCTTACCTGCGGGAAGCGTTATGGCATATGGGCTATGCCGTCGATACCCTGGAAACCGCAACCAACTGGGACAACGTCGACAATCTGCTCAACAAGATCGAAGACAACCTTCGGAACGGGCTCGCCAGTCAGAACGAAAACACTCATGTGTTTACCCACCTCTCGCACTTTTATGGCCAGGGCTGCTCTATCTACACCACCTACGTGTTCCGCGTTGCCGACAGCTATCCGGAAACCCTCGCACGCTGGCAACACCTGAAAGACACTACCTCGGAGCTGATCGTGCGCAACCGGGGCACCATCAGCCACCAGCACGGGGTTGGCAAGGATCACGCGCCTTACCTTCCGCTGGAAAAGGGGGAACTTGGCATGCGCGCCATCCGGGCGCTCACCACGAGCTTCGATCCGGACAGCCGGTTGAACCCGAAAACCCTTCTGGACTGAGGTGGCTATGACAAGGCAACAGATTCTCGCCGACTTGCGCAGTGGCAACAGCCAGTTTGATGTGGTGGTCATTGGCGGCGGCATTACCGGCGCCGGCGCAGCCAGAGAAGCCGCCGGCAGCGGCCTGAAAACCCTGCTGGTCGAGCAGAAGGATTTTGCCTGGGGCACCTCCAGCCGCTCCTCCAAAATGGTTCACGGTGGTTTGCGCTATCTCGGCAGCGGCCACCTTGGCCTGACCCGAGCAGCGGTGCGCGAGCGCCAGCGACTGATGACGGAAGCGCCCGGATTGATCGAACCGCTGCGCTTTGTGATGCCCCATTACCAGGGCCAATTCCCCAGTCCGCGCATGTTCCAGACCTTGCTGGCGGTCTATGACTGTCTGGCCGGTGTGCGTTCGCGGCAACGACTGAGCCCGTCACAGGCCCTGCAGTGGGCGCCCGGCCTTGCCCAATCCGGTCTGCTGGGAGCCAGTTTGTTCACCGATGCCCTAACCGACGACGCCCGCCTGGTCCAGCGGCTGATTTCTGAAGCCCGTCGCGATGGCGCGGTTTGCCTGAATTATGTTGCGGCCAAACAGGTGATCAGAGATGACAACGGTTGGGTGAACGGCCTGACGATTTGCGAAGACGGCGAGCCAGCGGAATCCACCATCACGCTATCCACGACGCGAATCATCAACGCGACCGGCGCCTGGGCTGATCAGCTGCAAAACCAGGGGCCGTCGGCCAACTCTCTGACTATCCGGCCCTTGCGCGGTAGTCACCTGGTGGTGCCCTGGCAGCGGCTACCGGTAACCTGTGCGGTGTCTTTGTTCCACCCAGAGGATAAACGGCCGGTGTTTGCCTTCCCCTGGGCCGGCACCACGGTTCTGGGCACCACCGACCTGGACCACGGCGACGACCTCAATCGCGAACCTGCGATCAACGCAAGCGAAGTGCAGTACCTTCTCAAAGTCGCGACGACCCTGTTCCCTGGCGCCCAGCTATCGGCAGACGATGTGGTGTCGACCTGGGCCGGTGTCCGGCCCGTGGTTACCGGCGGGCAAGGTAAGGCGCCGTCTAAAGAGAATCGCGAGCACGCCTTGCGGCTCGATAAAGGCTTGATCAGTATCGCCGGCGGCAAGCTGACCACCTTCCGCTGCATTGCCAGAGAAGCACTGCAAGCCGCATTGGGCGAACCATCGCCGTTCACCGTCCAGCCCGATGGTCAGCCTGTATTCAGCCAAGGCCAGGCACCAGCCCGACCAGATGCCGTCCGGCACGCGACCTGGCGACGACTGACAGGCTATTACGGCCCTGCCCTGGCTCAGCTTTGCGTCGATGCAGATCTGACAGAAGTGCCCGGAACTGACGTACTTTGGGCCGAACTGGCCTGGGCCTGCCGGTACGAGCAGGTCTTCCACCTGGACGATCTGTTACTGCGCAGAACTCGCCTTGGTCTGATTCTGCCGAACGCCGCCGAAGCCCTGCTGCCAGAGGTCCGCAACCACTGCCAGGATTGGCTGGAGTGGGATGATCAGCGTTGGCAGCAAGAAGTCGAACGTTATCTGGCGCTGCATCAACAAGCCTATGCGTTACCACCTGGCGAGGCCCGGTGAGATGACCCAAGAGCCTCTGATTCTGGCCATCGACAACGGTACCCAGAGCGTTCGCGCGCTGCTGTTCGACAAACACGGCAATCTGCACGGCAAAGGCAAACAGGAAATCGTACCGTATTTCTCGGAACAACCCGGCTGGGCCGAGCAACACCCGGATTATTTCTGGGACAATCTAGGCCTTGCCTGCCAGTCGCTCTGGCAAAGCACAGACGCCAGACCAGAACAGGTGGCGGGTGTCACCGTGACCACTCAGCGTGGCACGGTGGTTAACCTGGATGAGCATGGCAAGCCCTTACGGCCGGCGATTATCTGGCTGGACCAGCGCCACGCCCGAGTGGACGGCCCAGTTAAAGGGCCCTGGGGGCTCTTGTTCAAGATAGCCCGACTGGAAGACACCATCCACCGCTTTCGGGAGAAAACCCAGGCCAACTGGATCGCCCAGAACCAGCCGGAGATCTGGGCCAGAACCCACAAATACCTGCTGCTGTCCGGCTACCTGAACTTTCGGCTGACCGGCGAGTACACCGATTCCACCGGTAGTCAGGTCGGGTATTTGCCGTTCGATTATAAAAAACAGCAATGGGCAGGCCCGCGAGATTTCAAATGGCAAACCATGCCCATTACCCGGGAGATGCTGCCCGATCTGGTCAGGCCCGGTGAGCGCCTGGGACAACTCATTCCGGAAGCCGCCTACCAACTTGGCCTGTCCGCCGGCTTGCCGGTGTTTGCGGCGGCCTCAGACAAGGCCTGTGAAATCCTGGGCTGTGGTGGTCTGAGCCCGGATACCGGCTGCATGAGCTACGGCACCACCGCCACCATCAATACCACCAACCACCGCTATGTCGAACCAACCCGGTTCATGCCGCCCTACCCTTCAGCACTGCCCGGCCATTACTCCACGGAAGTCATGATTTACCGCGGCTTCTGGATGGTCAGCTGGTTCAAGAAAGAATTCGGCCTGCGGGAACAGACCATCGCCGAGCGCAAAGGCATAGAGCCGGAAGCGCTGTTCGACGAACTGGTCAACTCGGTTCCACCCGGTTCCATGGGGCTGATGCTGCAACCTTACTGGAGCCCGGGAGTGCGTCAGCCCGGCCCGGAAGCGAAAGGCTCGATCATCGGCTTTGGTGATGTGCACACCCGGGCCCACATTTATCGTGCCATTCTGGAAGGCCTCGCCTACGCCCTGCGCGAAGGCAAAGATCGGATCGAGAAACGCAGTGGCCAGGCCATAAAGCGTCTCAGAGTCGCCGGCGGCGGCTCCCAGAGCGATGCCGCCATGCAGCTGACCGCAGATATTTTCGCCCTGCCCGCAGAGCGCCCCCACACCTATGAGACCTCCGGGCTGGGCGCCGCCATAGACGCCGCCGTCGGTCTGGGCCTGCATCCGGACTTTGACAGCGCGGTTCGGGCCATGACCCGGGTTGGCGACGTGTTTGAACCTGCACCGGAAGCACAGGCGATGTACCAGCGCCTGTATAAGGAGGTCTATCTCGACATGTATCCCCGCCTGCAGCCGCTCTATCGCAAGATCAGGAACATCACCGGCTACCCGAAATAACGGGTGTCGCATTTTCATCGAAAACGTCTATAATGATGAAAAGTCACACCGGAGTACCTGCCATGACAGAATCCGCAGCACTGGCCCCACAAACCAGCGACAAGGCACTGCTTGCCAAAGCCCTGCTGAACGCCGCCAAAGCCTTCGGTTTGCCCCAGGCGGAAGCCGCGGCCATTGTTGGCCGAAACCGCAGCGGGCTGACCCGTGACGGCATAGACCCGGCCAGCAAATCCGGCGAACTGGCGCTGTTGTTTGTCCGGATTTACCGAAGCATCTATGCCCTGACCGGCGGGGATAGTGAAGCCATGACGCACTGGCTGAACACACCCAACCATTATTTTCACGCCATCCCCAGAGAACTGATCCAGACCACCGAAGGACTGGTGCGGGTGGTGCACTACCTTGATGCGATGCGAGGGCGGATTTGAATTACAAGGAGCGTATTTCAGGCGCCATCGGCAGCCTTCAGGGCATGCTTTACCGGGTAGTTGAAAGTCAGGAAGAGATTGCCACCTCCCGGATCGTCGACAACATGCAGGAACAGGCGCGCCTGGAGCAATTGCTGGATGGTAGCAAGCCTGCCGTTCCCAGAACCGCCGATAAACGGCATTATTTGCTGTCCACCCCGTTTCGGTACCCGCCCCTGAAGCATGGCTCCCGGTTTGGCCGCAGTTTTGAGCCCAGCCTGTTCTACGGTGCCATGAGCATTCCAACCGTGCTTGCCGAAACTGCGTTCTACCGCCTGGTATTTACCGGTCATCTTTCTGTCCCGTTCCGGCGGCCGCTGACCACGCTGCACACCGTTTTCTCTGCCCGCTTTCGCTCGGAACAGGCGGTGCGGCTGCAGGCCATAGAATGGCAGGATCTGCACGAAACTCTGACCGACCCCGTAAGCTATCGGGAATCCCAGGCGCTTGGCACGGATATGCGTAACAGCGGTGTGGATATGTTTCAGTTTCTGTCGGCCCGGGCGCTGCAGGCACAGCTTTATCAGCTGCCCTGGAGTGCTGAGAACGGAATGGCCGGGCTGAACGTCGCCCTGTTTTCAGCCACGGCGTTCCGGGATCGTGCGCCGAAGTCTTATCAGAAACTGATCGTTGCCACCTCTGGCGACCAGGTGTCCATGAGCCTCGCTCTTGAGGATGGCAGCAAGCAAGTTCACAACTTTAGCAAGTCTGACTTTCTGGTGAATGGGGTTATTCCCGAGCCTGCGCTATAACCAGCGTTTCACTCTCACTATCGCGGTCCCAACCGCCACCCAGCGCCTTGTAAAGATCCACGGCAGCAATCAGTCGGTTGAGGCGGGCCTGGCTGAGCTGCTGGCGTACATCAAACACATTGCGCTGACTTTCCAGCAAGGTCAGCAATTCATCAGCACCTTCACGGTAACGGACCTCGGTGAGCCGGAGGGTTTCTTCGGCCCGCGTCAGGATCTCCTGTAACCGACCTTCCTGCTCCTGATAGAGTGCCTCGCGGTCCAGGGCATCGCCTACTTCCTGGAAAGCCGCCAGCAGACTGCCCCGGTAATTTTCCAGCAGGGCGACCTGACGGGACTCCGAGATGGCCACGGTGTTACGGCGTTGGCCACCGTCAAACAACACCTGGCTCAAACTTAACAGACCGCTTACGCTGCGGACTGGATCGGCAAGGCTCAGAAAGCCGTCGGCAGAAAGCCGCGCTGCCGCACTCAGCGATACCGAAGGCAGCAACGCCGCCCTCGCCTGCTCAATATCTGCGCTGGCCGCTATCAGCCGGGCTTCATGGGCAGCAAGGTCGGGCCGTCGTGTGACCAGATCCGCCGGCGCTTCGGGGTTGATTTGCGGAATACTGACCGCCGTAATATCGGCTACCGGCTGCTCGCCCGCAAAAGGCAGTTCACCCGTCAACACCTGCAACACCGCCAATCGCTGCCGGGCCTGGTATTCCAGTGGCGGCACCGCATTGCGCAGGCTCAGCACCGACGTTTGCTGGCGTGCAAGCTCGGCCCGGCTGGCTACACCATTGCGATAGCGGGCATCCACCAGAGCCAGGGTTCGCTCGCCCAGCTTCAGATTTTTGTTGGCGACGTCTACCCGCTGCTGTAGCTCCAGCCATTCAAACCAGGTACTGGCGACTGAGGCCACCAGCGTTATCCGGGCGGTATCATAATCAAACCGGGTCGCCTGGAAGTTTGCCAGGGCGGCGCCTTCACTGGCCGACAAACGCCCCCATAAGTCCAGCTCATAATCTACCGACAAGCCGGCACTGGTGGAGCCTCCGGTGGCCATGTTCTCGCCCGACGCCCGTGAAGCCTGCCGTCCGCTGCTCACTGACGCGGCAATCGACGGCAGCAGGGCCGCGCCGGCACTGCGCAATTGCAGATCGGCCTGAATCACCGCTTCCGCGGTGGCCGCCAGGCTCGGGTTGGCCTTGAGGGCTCGGTCGATCAATCGGTTCAGTTCGGCATCATTGAACGCCTGCCACCAGTGGGCGTCCACCGCGGTCCCGGGTTGCGCTGCCTGTTGCCAGTGCTCGGCCGGGGTCACCGGCAAGCTGACCGGATCCGGCGTAAAGGTTGCGCAACCTGCCATCAGCAGGACCGGCACCAGAGTGAATAATCGACTCGTCATGGGGTTACTCCGAAGCCAGGGCGTGAACAGGATCAAGATGAGCGGCTTTGCGGGCCGGCAGAAAGCCAAACACCAGACCGGTGGCAAAGGCACAACTGAAAGCCAGCACCATCGGCAATACCGTCATATACACCGGGGTGCCGAGTGAGCCAATCAACTGAGTAGCGGCTATGCCCAGGGCCACCCCAATCAACCCGCCAATTGCTGACACCAGCCAGGCCTCGGTCAGAAATTGCTGCAGGATGTTCCAGGCGCGGGCACCGGTGGCCATGCGGATACCGATTTCCCGGGTGCGCTCGGTGACACTGACCAACATGATGTTCATCACCCCGATCCCGCCCACCAGCAAGGAGATCGCGGCAATCGAGCCCAATAACCAGGTCAGCGTATTCTGGGTTTCAGAAATGGTGTCGATTAACGAGGCCATGTTGCGGATGGTGAAATCCTCAGTGCCATGGCGGGCCAGCAGGGTTTCATGAATGACCGCTTCGATGTCCGACATTCGGTCGATATCCGCCACCGCGACGGTGATGTTGCGCAGGTGGGTCTGGCCGAAGATGCGCAGGCTGCCGGTGGTGTAAGGCACGAAGACGACATCGTCCTGATCCTGGCCCATGGGTGATGCGCCTTTCTCGGCCATCACGCCAATCACCTGAAACAGCACATTGTTTACCATCAGGTGCTGGCCCAGCGGGCTTCCATCCGGAAACAGGGCATCGGCGGTGGTTTTGCCCAGCACTGCGACGGCTGCGTAATTGGCCTCGTCCTGCTCGCCAAAAAACACACCCTCAACCACCGGCCATTGCCTTGCCACCGGAAACCGGGATGAGGTGGCGTTGATCTCAGCCTGATGATCGCGGTTGGAATACCGCAAAGTCTGGCCACCCGTAAGCTCAGGTATTGCAACAAGAACACCCGGTACTTCATTGATTGCTTTGAAGTCGTCGGGCACCAACGTGGTCACGCTCCAGCGCCCGCCGCGTTGGTCCGGTCCGCCTGGGCGAACCAGCAACAGGTCGCTACCCATGGTGCTGATGCGATCAACCACATCCTTTTTGGCACCTTCGCCAATAGCGAGCATGGTAATCACCGAGGCCACCCCGATCACGATGCCCAGCAGCGTGAGCGCGGTGCGGAACAGGTTGCTGCGCAATGACCGAAGCGCACTTGTGAACGCTTCCTGCCAGTCGCTGAACGTCGCTCCGTTGCGGTTTTTTTGGCCTGGTTTGGTGGCCGTATTCCGGGCGCGGTCTTCACCGGTATCTTTGATGACTTCGCCATCGGCGATGTGAATCTGCCGGCGCGCGACATTGGCCACATCCTGATCGTGGGTGATCAGAATAACGGTGTGGCCCTGTTCGGATAATTGCGTCAGCAAGCGGATGACCTCTCGGCTGCTGGTGCTGTCCAGGGCTCCGGTGGGTTCGTCCGCAAAAATCACCTGACCGCCATTCATCAGCGCCCGGGCAATGGACACACGCTGCTGCTGGCCACCGGATAACTGAGAGGGGCGATGCAACAAGCGCTCGCCCAGGCCTAGTTCCGTCAGCAGTTGCTCCGCCCGCGCACGCCGATGGGCGAGCGGGATGCCGGCATAGATCGCCGGGATCTCGACATTCTCCCGGGCGGTCATGCCAGGTAGCAGGTTATAACTCTGGAACACAAACCCGAACGCCTCCCGCCGCAGCAGAGCCAGCTCATCCCGGTCAAGGGATGATACGTCACGGCCATCAAACCAGTAGTGCCCCAAACTGGCCTGGTCCAGGCAGCCGAGGATGTTCATCAGAGTCGACTTGCCAGAACCGGACGGCCCCATGATGGCAACAAACTCACCAGGGTAAATGGTCAGGTTAATGCCTTTGAGGACCGGCACGGCCAGGTCGCCCTCACCAAACGACCGGCCAATTCCCCGCAGCTCGATGACCGGAGCCGGTGCGGTCATCTCAACACACCCCGAAAGTTGGGTGTGCCATTTCCGCCGGTCGCCCGTGGATCGCGCGTTAACAGCGCTACCCGATCTCCTTCCTCAAGACCAGACCGCACCTCATAGTGCACTCTGTTGCTTATTCCGGTGTCGACACCCCGGGCTGATGTTTGGCCGGCGCCATTCACAACCTGTACCTGACCGTTCTTCACAGCACCAACCGGCACTCGCAGCACGTTTAGCGCTTCTCGCTGGATAAAGAAGACCTGGGCCGTCATATTGGGCAGCAAACGGCCTTGTTCGTTCTCCGCATCAAACAGCGCGTTATATAACACCACGTTGTTGGTGACTTCCGGGGTCGGCTCCACGTAGTTCAGGGTGCCGTAGAGCTTTTTGTCGGGATCACCCAGGGTGGTGAAATACACTTTCATTCCTGCATCGATTTTGCCTACATCTGCTTCGGACACTTGGGCGCGAACCCGCATGGTGGCCAGATCCGCGATGCGCATCAGTAGAGGGGCTGTCTGGGCAGCGTTCAGTGTCTGGCCCTGGCGGGCTTCAATCGACACCACAGTACCGTCCATGGGTGCGTAAATATGAGCGTAACCGAGGTTGGCTTCTTCAGCCCGAAGGGCGGAGGACGTTTGCTCTATCTGGGCTTGCAGCATGGCCAGCTGGGCCTTGGCCGAGGCCAGTGACGCTTCGGCCATTTGCAGGGATTCCCGGGTGGTGGCCTCTTCCCGAAACAGGTTCTGCTGACGCTGGAACTGGATCTCTGCCAGCCGTAACTGAGCGTTGCGGTCCTGAATCTGCGCCTGCTGGTTTTTCAGTTGGGCCCGGGTGGCGTCCACTTTCGCCACGTACACGGTGGGGTCGATTTCCGCCAGCAAATCACCTTCGCTAACGGTTTGCCCTACCCGCACATGAATGGTTTCAAGCTGGCCCGACACCTGAGCACCCACATCTACGTAATTGCTGGGTTCAAGGACACCGGTCGCGCTGACCAGTTGTTGAATGTCGCCACGAGTGACGTCAACGGTATTGACCGTCGGGGTAGTACCGGTTCCATTCTGGAAATACCCCCAGCCCGAACCAGCAGCAACCGCAAGAAGAACTACCAGGCCAAACCGTTTCGGCCATCTCCGGTGAGCAGGTGCCATTCAGAAAATCTCCATGTGCTCGAATCAGAGCCAACCATAGAGAAGCCAGGGGCGGAAAAAAAGAGTGAAGTCAGGCTTTTGCCAAACCTTTACACGACACTCATGACCTACGTTGATTCGGGCAAAAACCGTGGCTGTTCTCCGGTTGGTAAGGCGGCCAAAGGCACCGGCCGTGAAAACAGAAAGCCTTGCAGCAAATCGCAGCCCCGGCCGTCCAGGTCTTCGGCCTGAGCTGCGGTTTCCACACCTTCGCCAACCACTACCAGGTCAAGGTGGTGGGCCATGGTAATCACGCCTTGCACGATGGCGGCGTTGTGGGAGTTTTCGATGATGTCACTGATAAAGCTGCGGTCAAGCTTCACCTTGTTGATGGGGAGTTGCCGCAGATAACGGAGGCTGGAATATCCGGTGCCGAAGTCATCAACCGACACTTTGACACCCAGCGTGCGAATTTCTTCGAGCGTTTCAATGGCCCTTTCGGTGCCAGACATAAGGACATTTTCGGTTACCTCCAGCTCCAGAAGCTGCGGGTCAAGACCGCTGATAGCCAGCGCCTTTTTCAATTCTTCGACGAAACCGAAGCGACGGAACTGCAGGGGTGATATGTTTACAGACACTGGCACCCGTGTCTGCCGACCCAGATTCCAGCGAGCAAAATCAAAACAGGCCTGCTGCAGAACCCACTGCCCGATGGCCACAATCTGACCGGTCTGTTCCGCCAACGGGATAAACACACCTGGTGGCACCAGTCCCTTTTCGGGATGCTGCCAGCGGATCAGTGCTTCAACACCTTTCAGCTCAGCCGTGCTGGACGCGACGATCGGCTGGTAGTGTAAAACGAATTGTTGTTGCTCAATGGCTTCCATCAGTTCGTGGCGCAGAATGACCGATTTATCCGGAGCGTTTGCACTCGAGCCTTCGTACCAGTGCCAGGTGTTACGACCCTGGGTTTTTGCATCCTGGACGGCGGCATCAGCATAGCCCAGTAATTCCTCTGCCCGAAGCGATCCATTTGTTTGAGAGGCGATACCAATACTGGCACTGATGTGCAGGCGCTGGCCGCCAAATTCGTAAGGGCGGGATAACGCGCTCAAAATGTCACGAGCGCAATTAATTACTTCGGCCTCTGATTCGAAACGCTCCAGCAACACCGCAAACTCATCGCCACCGAGACGAGCTACCACGGTCTTATCATTCACCGATTTTTTCAATCGTGCTGCCACCACGATCAAAAGCTGATCGCCCTGGGCGTGGCCAAGGCTGGTGTTCACTGGCTTGAAATCATCCAGATCAACCAATAGAACCGCCGGGGACTGCCCGGTCTTTTTGATACCCCTGCAGGCCCTGGCCAGGTGCGCTTCAAACAGAGTGCGGTTGGGCAAGCCAGTCAACAAATCGTGCGTTGAGTATTGATCAAGCATCAATTCGTTTTCACGTTCCCGAGTCACGTCCTGCTGCACACCGACAAAATGCGTGCACTCACCAGTGTCATTCAGTACCGGTTCGATCAACATTTTGTTCCAGAAAGGTGTGCCGTCTTTGCGGTAGTTGAGCAGAGTGACCTCAACTCTTTCTCGTTTCTGCAACCCACGTTTGATAGCCGCTACCGCTTGCGGGTCGGTTTCATTGCCCTGAAGAAACCGACAATTCCTGCCCAGCACCTGCTCGTGACGATAGCCGGTCATCGCCAGAAATGCCTTGTTGGCATAAACAATGGGCATGCCCGGCTCCAGAGCGTCTGCCATCACCACCCCATTGGCACTGGATTCAATACCGCGCTCCAGCAGTCTGAGCTGGGCTTCGGTACTCTCTCGCAGATCGACTTCTCTCTGGTGACTAATCGCCAGCACGACAAGTCCAGCCGCGCGTCGAATCAATTTGATGTCGTGATCGGTTGGCGCGTGGGGTTTTCGGTAATAGGTGGCAAAAGTGCCCAGCAGATTTCCGGAAACATCAACCAATGGCGTCGACCAACAGGCGGCAAGCCTCTCACGGGCGGCCGTCTCGTGGTAGCCATCCCATCGCTGATCATCAGCGATGTTATCGCAAATGGTCAGCTCCCGGTTGTAAGCAGCGGACCCGCAAGCACCCACGTTTGGCGCTACCGGGATGCCCTGCATGGCGGCACGATAGGATTCAGAAAAACTGCTGCCAGCAATCAGATCAAGACTGTCGGACTCGGGCGCATAGAGCATCACCGATATCAGCGCTTCTGGCAGCTGAGTCTCCATAACGGAGGTGATGGCGCTGAGCACCACATCCAAGCTGGCCCGCTGAACAATCAGGTCGTAAATGGATTGTGTAAAGCCCGTAAACTGCTCGCTAAAGGCCACTCAGGCTACCACCTTGTAAGTCAAACTATTGAGTCAGGGTTACTCGCGGGCCAGGCAAACGCTTTTGCCCACGTCAGGGCGTCATTAAACCTCATCGGCCGGGCGTAATAAAAGCCTTGGCCCAGATTGCAACCCAAAGCAACCAGGCGCTCATGCATGCCTTGTGTCTCAATGCCCTCTGCCACTACCCGCCGGCGAAAGCTGTTCGATAAACCGAGAATCGCGTTAACCACGCTCTCGGCATCACTATCTTCCAGCATATCGCTGACAAACGACCGGTCAATTTTTATTTCCTGAACCGGCAGCTTGCGAAAGTAATCCAGGGACGAATAGCCCGTACCAAAGTCATCCAACGAAAGTTCCACCTCGAGATTACGGCAGTCTCTGAGCGTTTTCATTACAACTTGCGTGTCGTCCATGGCTGTTGTCTCCAACAGTTCGAGGATGAGCCGATGCCGTATCGAGACCGGTAATCGTTCCACCGCGTCGGTCAGATCCTGCAGAAAGAATTGACTGAGGAAATGCGACGGACTCAGGTTAACGCTGACCGAATAGTTGAGATTCTCGCCTGCAAATGCCAGAAGCCGGTCTACCCCTTCGTTTATAACCATATTACCCACCGCGCGCGCATATTCGGTGTATTCAATGTGGTCAAGAAAACTACCCGGGCCAAGCACGCCATCTTCCGGGTGGTTCCACCGAATCAAGGCTTCAAAACCTTCAACAACGCGCCGCTTGAAGTCAATCTTGGGTTGGTAGTAGAGCTCAAGCTCTTTGTTGCTGACTGCGCGACCAATCTGCTCAAGCACCCTCACCCGCTCTTTACGGTTGAAATGAGACTTCAAGTCAAAAATGGTGTAGGCATTTTTGCCAGCCTCCTTGGCAGCATACATTGCCTGGTCTGCATGTCGAAGCAACATGTCAGAGTCTACGTCGTCATCCGGGTATACCGTTACGCCCATGCTGCCGGACAGGTGCAAGACAAAATGCCGATAGCTGATCGGCTGGCGGATAGCCTCGAGCAGGCGGGAATACACACGCTCATTGTCTACATCGCGCAGAATAGCCACGAATTCGTCACCGCCGATCCGTGCAATGACGTCATGGGCACGAACCGTCGCCTTCAAACGTTCTGCTATTGATTTAAGAACCGCATCGCCTACGGAATGGCCGTGTTCATCATTGACTTCTTTAAAGCCATCAAGATCAATAAAGCATACGGCAACGCTGCCTTTACGCTGGCGAGCCTCGTTAAGCTCCTGGTCAAACAGCTCTGTTAGACGCCTTCGGTTGGGCAGGCCGGTCAGAGAGTCAAAATTGGCCGCCTGTTCCAGACTCACCTGGTGTTCACGCTTTTCCTCGTACAGTCGTCTACGCTCAAGCAACGTGCCAACGGTCTGCAGCAGAGGGGCCAGTTCGTCGGCAATTTTCGGTTGGTAGCCGCCCGCCCGGTTTGCCAGACCAACCAGGCCGATCAACTCATCGCCTGAATAGACCGGCAGCCCGATGTAACAGGCAATTGGCGGATGCCCGGGCGGCAAACCACCGCGCCTGGAGTCCGTGTCATAGCTATTCGCCAGCACAACCTCGCCGGTTACCAGCGCCACACCCAATAGATTATCCAGCCGCTCAAACAACATGCCCCGGCGCTCAACCTGCTGGAACAGCGCCTGGGTTTCCGGGCTCCAGGCGATGTTGGTAATGGCGCCGACTTTGAGATAAGGCGTACCGTTCTCCCTGCGCATCACTTCGCCAATAAACCCGAACTGGCTTCCGGTCAGGGATAACAGATCTGATAGCATCAATTCAAAGGCGGCCCGCTCATTGTCACTGGTGAGAAAGACATTCTGAGCGCGCTGAATCGCCCGGCTGAGGTGAGACACCACCACCCCGCCGTCTTCGCTACCCGCCAGATAGGCACTCTCCAGTTCATCCTCGATAACGCTGGCCAGTGTCCGCAGTACATCCAGGTCTATTTCACTGATACGGCGCGGGTGATCATCGATGATGCACAGCGTGCCTAACTTGAAGCCACTTGGTTCACGCACCGGTATCCCCGCATAAAACCGGATATTTGGATGCCCGGTGACCAACGGGTTGGATTTGAAACGATGATCGAGAGTGGCATCTTCAACAATGAAGGCTTTGTCCTGGCGGATGGCATAGTCACAAAAGGCGACAGAGCGTGGGGTTTCGGTGGCATCAAGGCCATCTTTGGATTTAAACCACTGACGCTCGTCGTCCAGAATGGAGAACAATGCCGTCTTGACCCCGTAGAATTGACGGGCGATGCGAACCAGCCTGTCGAACCGCTCTTCCGGTGGCGTATCCAGAATCCCTAGTTTCTCGAGTGCGGCAAGTCGTCGTCTTTCAATAGGGGCCAGAGGCATTCAGATTGCTCCGTCGCTGAGCCCATTTGGACTCATTACATGTCTATAAACAGTGTAGGTTAAGATATCACTCATGCGTATCGGCAATTAGCATGCACTTTTTAAGCTTCATTGGGCAGTGTTCCGCCGCTTTCGCAGGGATTAATTCAGCCTCAGGGTTAACTCTTATAAGAAAGTGCTATCTATTCCGGTCCGGCAGGAGTAAAGTGGCCCTCGTTGGAAAGATTTAGCAATGCATTCATCAATAAGACGCATCTCAGTAGTAATATGTAGCTTTCGTCCTGTTTTTGATCACGCAAGTTTTTTGTTTCCGCATACCGTTGATCTGACGTCACAACGATGTTCAGACGGCACATTAAAAGATTGATTTCAGGATAGTAAAATATGTCTACTGTTACCGGTACTGTTAAGTTTTTCAACGAATCCAAAGGTTTTGGTTTTATCACTCGTGAAGGCGGCCCGGACGTTTTTGTTCACTACAGCTCCATTCAGGGCGGCGGCTTCAAGACTCTGGCTGAAGGCCAGCAAGTAGAATTTACCGTATCCCAGGGCCAGAAAGGTCCTCAGGCGGAAAACGTAGTCGGCCTGTAAATACAGCCCGAATACGATAAAAAAAGGCAGCCTCGGCTGCCTTTTTTCGTATGTCATTTAAAATATTCAACCACCACGAAGCCATTCTGCACTGCCCCGCTTCAGGTTATCACTGCTTTGCTGTTGCTGATTACCCACCCCTCACGCCGACGAACACACCCTGACTGACCAGACAGCCGTTTCGGTGCATTCGCAGGCGGCGGATAACCCATTGATTCAGGCCTTGCGAATGAACTTCTTAAGTTCTGGAGCGATCTCCTCGCGCCAGCGGCGACCGTTGAACGTACCGTAATGGCCAACGCCTGCCTGCAAATGATGTACCCGGCGGTTATCAGGAATGTTAGTACAGAGGTCGTGAGCAGCGCGGGTTTGGCCAGGGCTGGAAATGTCGTCTTTCTCACCCTCAATGGTCATTAGCGCCGTGTCGCGGATGGCGCCCGGGTCTACCAACCTGCCCCGGTGTTCGAAACAGCCCCGGGCCAGGTGAAACTCCTGAAAGACACGCTCGATCGTCTCCAGGTAGTAGGCATCCGGCAGATCCATCACCGCCAGGTATTCGTCATAAAACTCTCGGTGGCGAGCAACCTCTTGCGTCTCATCATCACGAATTGCCCTGAACAGATCCTGGTAAGCATTCTTGTGACGGTCGAAGTTCATGTTGATGAACCCGGTCAGCTGCAAAAAGCCGGGATAGACCTTGCGCATCGCCCCGGGATAAGGCGCCGGTACGGCGTGAACCAGGTTTTGTCTGAACCACGAAAGAGGGTGCCTTTTAGCCAATTGGCAGGGCTCTGTCGGATCAACGCGGGCATCCACCGGGCCACTCATCAGCGTCAAGGACCGTGGCGCCGACGGATGCTCGTCTTGAGCCATCAACGCTGTGGCCGCCAATACGGTAACCACCGGCTGGCAGACCGCCAATACGTGAGTATCGGGGCCTATGTGATCAATAAAATCGATAATGTAATCAATGTACTCGTCGAGCCCGAAATTGCCTTCTGACAGGGGCACCATGCTCGCATCGCGCCAGTCCGTGATGTAAACGTCATGGTCCGGCAGCATGGTTTCCACTGTGCCTTTGAGCAGAGAAGCAAAATGCCCCGACAATGGCGCCACGATAAGCAATTTGGGATCGTCAGGCCGGTCAACGCTGCGCTGAAAGTGCTTAAGCTGGCAGAAAGGATTGCGTTTAACGATGGTCTCATTAACCAGAACGGTTTCCCCGTCGCATACCGTCGTTGTCAGGTTGAAGGCCGGCTTTGGATAACGCTTGGTGAGGTCGCCGAACACGTCCAGCGCTGAGGCAACGCTGCGGGTTCCCGGAATCATGGACCAGGGGCTCATCGGATGACGAAGCCATTGGCTCTGACTGCTTGCCAGCAAACGGGCTGGCGTAAGCGCCAGACGGCTGAGTTCATGGGTGAAATACATCATGACGCGCATTATCCTGATTGAATTGAGTTAGTCCGTATCTATATTGCTACTCCGTTCCATTGAGTGCGCCGTCCCGGATTCGCCGGGCCAGGCTAGCTGAGCACTCACTCAGCATACGCCTTTTTTTTATCAGCGCGAAAGTACCGAATGGCTTTCTTCACTCGCTCCATCGGACGGCTTTGCCGGCTGTTCTTCCACTTCGACATTGAGCGATCCGCGAATTAACGCCTATACTGCTCTAAACAACTGAAAGATATAGCGGTTGTTTTTCTGGTTCCTGAAAAGATATTCGGAGGCACGTCAAATGCCCTATAAACACGGCTTAAAATCACCTCTTATACCCGGTGATGCTGATGGAGAATCGCCTTCGAGTACCAATAAAAGTGAACAGAATTTCTATGAATTAATTGAAAGCCTGCCGATGGTCGCGGTTCAGGGCTATAACAGGAAACGCCAGGTAATCTATTGGAACGACGCCAGCAGGCGTCTGTATGGCTATACCCGGGAAGAAGCAGAGGGCCAGTTACTGGAAGACCTGATAATCCCTGACGATATTCGCGAGGGCGTGATAAACGCGCACCAGAACTGGTTAGATAGCAACATCAGCATTCCCGCAGAAGAAATTGAGCTAAAACACAAAAACGGTCATCTCGTGCCCGTCTACTCCAGTCATGTGATGATCAAGCAGGATACCGGCGACTGCGAAATGTTCTGCATTGATATCAGCTTGCAGGAGCAGAAAAAGGCCAAGGAAAGACTGCACTGGTTGGCTAGTTTCGACGATCTGACCCAATTGCCCAACAGGCGGTTAATGGAAGTTGAGCTATCGGCACGACTTGCCGAAGCACAGCGGCGACCAAACGGTGAACTGGCGGTGGTGTTCATTGACCTGGACAATTTCAAGCTGATTAACGACACCCTTGGGCACCACTATGGCGATCAGCTTTTGCGGGCGGTCGCTGAGGGCCTGAAAACAGTAACTCGCAGTTGTGACCTGCTCAGCCGGTTTGGCGGTGATGAGTTTGTGCTGCTGCTGTTTGATTTTGATGGCCCTGAAGGCATTCATGAACTGCTTCGGCGTTTAACCACAGTGCTAGACCAGGGGTTTGTGCTGGATGAAGTCTGTTATCAGGTGACTGCCAGCTTTGGTGTCAGCTTGTTTCCGAACGATGGAGCAACGGTAGCGGAGCTGATGGGAAATGCCGACGCCGCCATGTATCAGGCCAAAGATAAGGGTAAAAACAGTATCTGTTTTTACACTTCAGACATTAACGATCGATTGCTTCATTATCAGAGAATAACAGCTCTCCTGCGAAGCGCCGTCGCTTCCGGTAGCCTGCAACTGCATTTTCAACCGCAAATTGATCTGAACGACGGGGAAATGCGCTCATGTGAGGCGTTGCTGCGGTGCTTTGATGAAAATTCTCAGGCCGTTCCCCCGGATGTCTTTATTCCGGTGGCGGAAAAATCAGGGCTGATCAATCGAATTGGAGATTGGGTGATCGAAGCGGCCTGCAAGCAGCTTGTGGCCTGGAAGGGCACCGCACTTGAAGGCGTGCGGGTGGATATCAATTTATCGGGCAAACAACTGACAAACCAGCACCTGGCGGATCAAATTCTGCAGACTCTGCATAATCACGACCTGCCCCCCTCGCAATTCGGCGTGGAACTGACAGAAAATGAAGTGATCGGTGGCGATGAAGAGCAGATAGGCCAACTGGAAAGGTTGAAAAACGCTGGCGTGCATATTTCCATTGACGATTTTGGTACCGGTTACTCGTCTCTGGTCTATTTACGAAAGTTACCGGTATGCAGTCTGAAGATTGATCGAAGTTTCCTGCACCATGCAATGGAAAACGACAGCGATATGGCAATTATGCAGGCTATCATCACTGTCGGGCATAGCCTTGGTTTAAGCGTTGTCGTTGAGGGCGTGGAAACCACTGAACAGGATAAACTGGTCAAAATGTTAGGCTGTGATCTGGCCCAGGGATTTCTGTACGCCAGACCGATGCCAGCAGATTTGATGCCGTCATATCTGACTGACATGGTCCGGATTACTAAGCCCTAAGAACTATTTGAAGCGAGAGGTCGCCGACTTGATAGAGTTGGAAACCGAATCCCAGGCATTTTCGACGCCGGCTTTTAAATCTTCCCAGGCATCGTCACCAGCATCACTTAATTCGTCGAGTTTTTTCCTGGCGTCTTCGCGCATCGCCTTCAGTTCGTCAATTTGCTTATAGTATTCCTGCTGAGCGCCCGCTTCTTTGTAGTCCGCCTTAGCTTTCAGCTTGTCAATTTCCGCGTTCCATTCGTCCAGCTTGGCTCTAAGCTTTTTCACGTAAGTATCTTTCATGCTCATTTCAGAAATTCCTTATCTTCAGATTATTCAAGAATACCGAGCGGTTGCACCCAAGTTATTCAATAGCTGGTGTTTTTGGCCACCCCATACCCAAGCCTACCCCAATTCCCGGTAGGTCGGTAGGTTTGCTCGCGTGTAATTGGTTTTCCTCAGCCAAAGGGTATACGTTGGCCCTTTAATCATTCTTTTTTTGGCATACTGCGGTTCGCAAGGAGCGCCCAAACTATGTTGGCATTTTCAAATCCGGTCGGCTCCGGAACTCTCTGGTTTCACAATCTGACCACTGCCGATGGCACACCGGTAGGCTACGACCCTCAAGCGAGAGCCTTTCTGCCGATGCCCCCATTTTGTGCAAATCGCGACATCATAGGTTGCAACTGGATTGCCCCAGAGCAAGGTGCCTTTTGTCGATCGTGCGCCATGACGGCATTGGCGCCGGACCCGGAGATTCCTGACGCCATACCCAATTGGGCAGAGACCGAAGCTGCAAAGCGATGGGTATTGGATAACCTTGGTCGCTGGCACTGGTTCCGGCCGGAAGATCCCGGCACCCGCCCCATTTTCCATATGCTGGCCGAAGGTCACACGCCGGTTGCCATGGGGCATGGCTACGGCGTGGTGACCATCAGTGTGGCAGAGGCGGACCCCGTAATACGAGCGACCCGGCGTAAGGCGCTGGATGAGCCCTATCGAACCATGATTGGCCACATGCGCCATGAAATTGCGCACATGATCTGGTGGCGCCTGAGTTTGCGCGAAGACTTTCTGGCAGCCTTCAGGCAAATGTTCGGTGATGAGCGCGCAGACTATCCTGCCGCCCTGCAGCAGCACTACCATCAGGGGCCGCCACAGGACTGGAAGCTGTTTTACCTGACGAGTTACGCGTCAGCGCACCCACACGAAGACTGGGCTGAGACCGCCGCGCACCTGTTGCACCTGACGGACATTACCGACAGTTTTGTCGCCACTGGCCTGAGCTCGCCAGAAGTGCCTAGGCAAGGCTGGGATCCTTACTCAGAGCCCGATTCTGCCTTGCTTATCAATGTAGCAGCGTCGCTCGCGGTAAGGGTCAATCACATTAACCGCTCCATGGGGTTGTCGGACATCTATCCCTTTGTGCTGTCAGAAACGGCCCAACGCAAACTGGCTTTCGTGCACGATTGGTTGCGCCGGGGTGCTCAGGGACGCTGAGTACCAGAGTATGGGTGGCAAGCGTCATAGCCTGTTGGTTACCTCGCATCTGCACCAAAGGTTTGTCCGGCTGATCGCTTCGTTCTTCATAAAGTCCCTTCTCTGTCAGACTCCGAACCAAGTTATACAACCTAGCCATACGACCAAAAGCGTTACCGCTCTGACCAGGCAACAACGCTCTGGCACCAATTTAAGGTAGTATAGCCCCAGACATGCCGGCCAAAGCGATTTGCCGGCCAGACGAACCAGGCAAACGAACGATTTATGAAGATACCAAAACGATTACAGCCCCTTGTCGACGACGGCATGGTGGACGAAGTGTTATACCAGTTAATGAGTGGCAAAGAAGCCCAGGTATTCGTTGTACGCTGCGGTGACAGTGTGCGCTGTGCCAAAGTGTATAAAGAGGCACAAAAGCGCAGCTTCAAGCAGGCCGTGCAATACCAGGAGGGCCGCAAGGTTCGCAATAGCCGCAACGCCCGCGCCATGGGCAAGAAAACTCGTCACGGCCAGAAGGAGCAGGAAGAAGCCTGGCTGAACGCCGAAGTCGACGCACTGTACCGGCTAGCCGAGGCGGAGGTACGCGTGCCGCAACCTTTCGGTTTCGTGGACGGCGTGCTGCTGATGGAAATGATCACCGATGAAGAAGGCGGAGCCGCGCCAAGGTTAGACGATGTCACACTAACCCCTGAGCAGGCACGGGCATACCATGCCAAGGTAATGGCCGATGTGGTCCGAATGCTCAGCGCCGGACTTATCCACGGTGACCTTTCCGAATTCAATGTGCTGGTGGACACCAGTGGTCCGGTCATTATTGATCTGCCTCAGGCTGTTAATGCGTCAGGTAACAACAGTGCCGAGCAAATGCTGGAACGCGACGTGGACAACATGCGCCGCTATTTCGGCCGTTTCGCCCCGGAGCTCCTGATCACCGATTATGGCAAAGAAATCTGGGCACTTTACGAGTCAGGCGATCTGCACCCCGATAGCGAGCTGACCGGCTGCTTCGAGCACGACACCGAAAGCGCCAACGTCGACGAACTCATGGAAGTGATTGAAGCGGCCAAAGAAGAGGAATGGGAACGCCAGGAGCGCCTGAGGGATGCCGAGCAAGACGAAGATTAGTACCATAGTCGGGCTCCCGTTGAGGCTGAAGAAAGACGTAGAATACAGTTCAGGATCAGTTAACCACCAAGTCGCACACTTCCCGCTGCGATCCGGAAAAGGCTAACCATGTTGTTAGATCGTTTTTACTCAGTCCGGGACGGACGCATCTTTATTACCGAGCTCCAGGCCAGTCATTTTGCCAAGGAAGTGGCCGGAGACTTCAACCCGATCCACGATCCGGAAGCCCGCCGATTCTGTGTTCCCGGTGACCTGCTGTTTGCCATTGTGGTGTCGCGTTTCGGGCTATCGGAAAACATGACATTCCGGTTTCGCCACCTGCTGGGCGCGGAGGTACCGCTGGAATTCCGTGAGGGCACCGACGGAACTCTGAGCGTCTGTGACCAGGCGGGCAAGGTGTACCTCGAGGTCAGCCGCAACGGACAGCGCAACCTGGATGAACAAATCGTTGAGGATTTTACCCGCTGCTACGTTGCAGCCTCCGGTAAGAACTTTCCCTACACACTCAAGCCACTGATGGAATCCCATGGTGTGATGTTCAACCCGGATCGCCCGATGGTGATGTATGAGAGCATGAGCCTGGCGCTCGGCCACCTGGACAATCCGCAGCCGGAACTCGAGCTGAACAAAGCCGAGCTGGAAGCAGCCGGCAAGCGCGGCAACGTCACCCTCGAGTACCACCTGATGTCAGCCGGCAACGTTGTTGGTGCGGTCTCAAAACGCCTGATGCTGGGTGGACTTCGGGAGTATTGCCCAGACGCCATGGCTGGCATCGTCGAAGAGTTCTACCGGCTCAAGGCCCGGGGCACCCGGCTTGGCATGGATACCCCCGATTGATCTGCTTGAGTTAACTACAACGCTCAAAGGTTTGCAGGCAAACGTCGACAGTGACTGACAAGGTCTCAAGGGCGGCAGCCCGTGCCCTGCCCTCCGAGCTGGCACGGTAAAGGTGAGGAGTCATGGCCAGCAGATCAGCAATCGGCTCGGCGCCCGCCAGATGCAGCGAAAACCGCACGTCTTCAGTTCCGGCGCGGCGGAATCCTTCCGGAGCCTGAGTGATCTTCGCCGATTCCGCTCTGACTTCAGGATAGATAATCTCCCGCAACTCCCGAAGATGATCTTGCCCGGCATCCACCTGCAGCAATTTTCCGCCTGGCCGGAGTACTCGGGCAAACTCCGGATACACGGGAAAACCAAAGAGGCATAAAATCCGGTCGAGAGACGCTGGTAACACAGGCAGATTGGCATTGCTACCCACCACCCAGCTCGGCCGCGGATCCTGACGGGCCGCCGCTAACACCGCCCACTTCGAAATATCGAGACCAAGAACAGCCAGCGTATGCGCATCACCAGCGGCCAAGGCCAGCTGGCGCAAATAGTAGCCCTCACCGCTACCGGCATCCAGGCAACCGGGCGTGGTGCCTGCCGGCACACCGTCCAGCGTCGCCCGGCAAACGGCATCGGCAATCGGCTGATAGAACCCGGCCTCAAGGAACCGCCGACGCGCGGCTACCATCGCCTTACTGTCGCCGGGATCTTTTGAGCGCTTGTTCTGCACCGGCAGCAAATGCACATAGCCCTGGCGGGCAACGTCAAAATTATGACCGCTGGCACACTGCCACGCCGCAGCTTCGCGGTATAAGGCAGTGCCATCCAGCGGACAGGCTAGCGCGTCAAACGGTACGATACTCATGAGCGTTTTCCTGACATCGGGTGTAGCAGCACAGGGCGGCCAACTTCATAAAAAATAATAGGCGACGATTTGTAAAACGATGGCCAGTGCCAACAATGGGAAGATGAACCGGCTCAACTTGTCGTAGCCTTGCGGCTCACCTTTGGGAGAAAATTTCTCAATCAGCGGAATCAGCACGACCAAAGCGGCAAACAGCACCACCAGAATAATCAATAACGTCTGCATCATACCCTCCCGGTAAACTTCGCTGAATCAATCCTCGCCTTCTGCCCGACGAACAGCCCCGAGGTTTCCACATGCTGCCACACACCTTCCACAATCAGCCAGAACAATACGGTATCCGTTAACATAATGAGCTGCGCCATAACAGTGCCCGAGCCCGCGAATAACGCATAACGTAAGACTCAGGTAATTCCTCGACAACCGGCTGAACTTTGATGATCAGATCACCATGGGGGGAGTGTCATCCGGCCTTGGCCTGTTCCCGATAGAGAGCCGCGCCCAGTGCCGCAAAGTAGTTTTGAAACGCGTCGTTGATCTGCTCGCGCTGCGCGCCCTGCGGATAAAGCCCTGCCTTAGCCTCATCGGAATGGACACTCCCGCGCACCAAAAAGCTGTTGCGGGGCTGGCTGTCTTCGACAAAGGCTTCAAAAGCCCTCGCACAGAGTTCTTCCGGTTTTGCGTAATACACCACCTTAAGCCGTTGGTCGGCTTCCTGTGATGCTTGAAACAAGGAGCTGGGCGCCGTGCCATCCTCGGTTAGCAGAATCGACTGAAAACAGGCAGTAAGGCGGTCATTCAAAGGGTGGGCCTTGGGGTTGCGGCTATTCAGCCAGGCACTGGAGGCAAAGCCGAACTTGCCGGCATCCCGGTAGGCTTTGCCGCCCATGTAATGATCAAAGGCATGAAACCATTCATGGGCCAGGCTGCCAGCCCCCGCGTTCTTGGCCAGCGCCAGTTGCCGGGTCGCGGGAATGTAGTGGGCCGCAACCCCTAACTGACCACCGATACCGTATTGCAGGCCGAGCGAGCTTCGCAACGAAATCAGGTGCTCCGGCCCGCGCAGGATTGTCATCAGATCGCACAGTGCCTGATAGAAACGACCGGCGGCCCGGTCCCGCTCGCTCGGTGTGACCCAACGGCCGACTTCGATACTACGAAAATCAAACCGCCGTCGTACCGTGACGAAAGAAACCGCTTGCTCTGTAGTCATCACTACCCTCACCGCTTGTGCGACGGAACGCTAGCCGAAACCCGCTCCAGAGACATCAGAATGTTCAGACGTGAACAAGATTTGTCGTCACCAGGCAGGACATGCTTTACAATAAACTGTTTATATATACAGTATTCTGAACAGCAAATGTCGCCGGGTCAACCCAGGACTGAACAAGATCAACTATCCTCAAGGCAATGCAGGCTGCCGGGTATGGCAGAAGGAGGCTGTATGAAAAGCGTTATACTGATGTTCTTTGGCGGGCTGCTTGGCGGAATGCTAGGCCCAACCTTAGCGCTGGCAGGCGTTGCGGCAAGCTTTATTGCAGGTAGGCTGATGTTTAGCGCATTGGAGTAAAATCCCTGCAGACGATTAAAGCCCGGGAAGCTGGAGAACAGCTTTCTAAATGCAGCTTTGAGCGGAAAATTTGTTCACCTGATGGTCACACATTTCCAGCATTATCATCTTACGTTAAACACTGAACATCAGGTGATGGAAATGGATGAGGTAGACCCGGGTCTCAAAGCACTTTACCTGCAACGGCGACTGCTCCCCCACGAAGCGGTCCAGACGATTGCCGGTTGCAAGAATCTGATTCTCGGCATGAGCGCAGCACAACCGCCGGCACTCATGGCAGCAACCGCAGACGCCTTGAAAGACAGACTTATTGGCCCTCTAGCAATCTATTACCTGCATGGCACAGAGAGCCTGCGGCGAAGCCTGCTGGTTCCGGAACTGTCTGACCGCGTTATTCCTCGCCCTCTGTTTCTGAGCCATTCCGACAGGGCTGCCATTGCTCAATCCGGTTCCCAAAGCTGGATAGAGTTTGTACCCGCTATGTTGCACCAGGCCGGCCGCCTGCTAACCGAGCACATTGACCCTGAGTGCTTTTTCGTGACGGTGTCACCCATGGATCGCCATGGCTACTTCAGCCTCGGCACCAATGCCGACTATGGCGCGTCCGTTATCCGGAAAGCAAAAAAGGTCATCGTTGAAGTCAATCGTTACATGCCCAGGACGTTCGGCGAATGCTCCGTTCACATCTCCGAAATCGATCACCTGGTGGAACATGACGAGCCGCTGATCGAGGCCATCCCTAACCCGCCTACCGCAGTGGACATGAAGATTGCCGAGCAGATTGTCCAACGAATTAATGATGGCGATACACTGCAAATAGGTGTTGGCGGTGTTCCCAACGCGGTACTTGCTGGGCTGACAAACCACCAGAATCTCGGCTTGCACAGCGAGCTGTTTTCTCCGGCCATGATGCCGCTGATCCAGTCCGGAGTAATGAACGGCCGACGCAAGACCTGGATGCAGCACAAGCACGTGTTCACCTTTGCTCTCGGAGACCGGGCGCTCTACGATTTCCTGGACGATAACCCCTCGATTGTCGGCTACCCCGCCTCCTGGGTGAACAATCCCGACATCATTCGACTCAATGACAACATGGTCTCAGTGAACTCGGCACTGGAGATAGACCTGACGGGCCAGATCAACTCCGAGCAGTTGGGCGATCGGCCGTTTTCAGGGAGTGGCGGCCAACTGGATTTCGTGCGAGGAGCCTATTCTGCCCGGAACGGTCGATCGTTTGTGGCTCTTCGGTCGACGGCCCAGTCTGACAAAGTCAGTCGAATCGTGCCCCGGCTTCTGGGCGGAACAGTGACGGACCCCAGAAATGATGTGCATTTTGTCGTGACTGAGCACGGCTGCGTGAATCTCAAAGGGCTTTCGATTCCCCAGCGAGCCCGGGCACTGATCGATATCGCCGCCCCGGAATTCAGGGAGGCGTTAGAGCGCGAAGCAATCTCAATGGGACTTGTTTGATCGGCGAGTTGTTTTTGAAAAATATGGTAGCATCAGGCCGTACAAAGCTCATGAAGGTCAATGCATGGATACAGCTAATACTCCCAAGCGTTTTGGCCAAGACCACTCCCAGCCACTGGTCGTGTTCGGTCGCAATAGCCACGAGTTAAGGTGGGAATCCATTGGTGATAACGTGATGGGCGGGCAATCTGACGGAACGGTTGTCGGCTCCGAGGAGGGTTACGGTCAATTTTACGGCACGGTGCGACTCGATAACGGGGGCGGCTTTGCCTCTGCCAAAGCAGATCTGCCGAAACCCCTCGATGCATCCCGCTGGAAAGGTATTGAGCTACTCGCGCTTAGTGATGGTAAAACCTACAAGATCGGACTTCGAAACAGCACCGACCGGCGCAGCGTCGTATACCAGCACAGCTTTACACCGGGTACAGAACAATGGAGCCGGATACAGCTTCCCTTCAGCAATTTCATCCCCACCTGGCGGGGCCAAACAGTGACGGACGCGGAACCACTGGACATCCGGCATTTGGTGTCAGTGAGCCTGTTTGTGTCTGGGCGTCAGGCTGGTAAGTTTCTTCTCAGAATGCAGAATTGGGTTCTCTTTTAAAGCAATCCAACTGCGCCGGGCTAAGTGCTGTGACTCCACCACTGAGGTGGCCATGAGTATGTCCTGGGCACATTTTTCCAGATTCAAACACGGCGGATGTACCTGCGGTCGAATTTGCCTCACCTCACCTTAGGCGCGCTCGGTCCCGAGGCAAAAATCTTATTGTTGATGGCGGTTTGGTGAGAAGTTGATAAGAACCATAGGTCTTTTTGCTCGTACAACCTTCCAACAGATCAACGCGCAGTGGAAGGTGCCTGAATTGCAGATCGATTCGATACACAAAGACCAACTAACGCTAGCCGGAGTGAGCAAGCAGTTCGAGCAAGAATTGCGGTGCAGCCATGCTGGAGAGACCGGCGCAGTCTGGATTTATCGGGGCATTCTGGCAACACGCCCCACAGGTGAGCTGCTTACCTTTGCCCGGGAGCACTTGGCTGCGGAACGCCAGCACCTTCGCTTCTTCGAGGAGCTCCAGTGCTGCTACCGACCCAGCTTTATGTTGCCACTTTGGCGAATCGCGGGCTTTCTGACTGGTTTCTTGCCGGCGATCTCAGGAAGGCAGGCGGTTTTTGCCACCATTGAAGCCGTAGAGACCTTTGTAGACCAGCATTACCAAGAACAAATTCAGACGCTGGCGACCCACGTTCTGCGTGATTCTGAGAAGGCGATATTGGCAGGCTTTGAACAATGCCGGCTTGATGAGGTTCACCATCGCGATGAAGCGAGACAAAGGCGGTCAAACGAACTCAGTACACCACTGCGGCTATGGGCGACACTCGTCGGCGCTGGGTCCCGAGCGGCTGTTCGAATTGCCAGACTACTTTAAGAGCCGCCACATGAGCCTGATATACAAACCCTTCGATGACAGTGGCGTAGACATGGTGGATGACATCGCTCGCTACGGCACATCAATTTCGAAACGGATAGAACAATTTCGCCAGAGAGGTCGTCTGCAGGGTGCCGCTTCAGAACCATACTCTGGTTTTGCCGTTGCCCTGGCCCTTTGCGATACGTTAAGCGAGATCATCGACAGCTCGTCTCACGAGCCCTATCGAGTAGAGTGTGCTCGTGCAGTCGACACGCTTTGCTTTGAGTCCATGACCTCAGGCCACCTCTCTGGCTGTGAAGAACCACCGAAAAATCACCGACACTCACAGGAACTTATTCAGGCAATTAGCGCTATATTGGCGGATGATCAGATACTACCCGCCGACGGTAGCATTCCACTTCAAACCGTGCTGCTAGCATTGGTCTGGTCTGCATTGACCTTTGCGCTGGAGTCGCTACCTCCCGATCAGGCTCGACTCCAGGTTCAAAAACGTATCCGTAACTCAAAGTCTGCGCTTTCAGTCCATTAATCTCTGGTCTGGCTACTTTTCAAATGGCGGACCAGTATGACCTGGGTCAGATACTTCATTACCCGATCCGGGTTGAAGTGTATAGCTGGGATTCCAGACATCCCCTGCACTGGGTCAGCTATAACGATGAGGGCCGGATTGCCGAAGGGCTATTTCTGGAGCCGCCGGCATTACCTCTGTTTACACTAGAAGATGATGCAGGTCGGCGTCTCTGCGATGCGCTGCCGGAGTCTGTCTCAGCAGTGGCCGCTTTAATGCCCGCCAGCAAATCCCTCGTTCGATTGGTACGCCGCCTCGCCTTGTCCTCGCTATTACCCTGGGAGCTGGAGGATATTCATACCGCCCTTCAGAACCAGGAATACTTAGCCCTGATGCGGCACCACCCTTATCTTCATCTGAACCACATTCGGCTACTTAACCGCATCCGCGGGCCACTGTGGCCTGGGCTATTAAACCTGGTAGACGAGCACACCTCGGCAGTGGAGATGTCCTGGCTGTGCCGGATGATTCGGGACACCTTGGCCATGGCCGGCCGGAATGAGCAGGTTCTTGCAGGCATCCATTCCAGAGAAGCTCTTCAGGCCCAGCATGACCGTCTGGTTGAACGGTTCAACAGGGCGAACAGCCGAAACTCTGAAGAGAAGCGCCAAGACCTGGCGAAGGAGCTTTCTGAGGAACACGGCGACTATCCAAAGCCGCCCCTCGTCCCAATCGACGGTCTCGAGCCTTTGTGCTCCTGGCTGGAGCTGTTGGAAGAAGGCGCAACCATGCGCCATTGCGTAGGCAGCTATGATGTTCCGGTTGCGCTCGGGGAAGTGTTCATTTACCGGATGATCCACCCGGAGCGTTTAACGATCTCGCTTGAGTGTCATAACAAGACGTGGGTGCTTGGCGAGGTTCGTGGGGTGTGTAATTCCAGCCCTTCGGAAGGTGCTTTGGATTGGATTCGGCGGTGGGTGAATACTGATCGCAGAAGTTAGATGCTTGCACCTTTCGAGCCTTCACCACCGTCTCGGGCAACGTTAGTCCGATCATTGCTCGTTCAAAAGGTCCGAGCTATTCTGGCGACCAAGCGGCGGAACTATCTTCTCCACCTAGAATCGGTCAATAAAACATTATGCGAGATAACAGACATGCCCCATCGAAGCCATCTGGCTTTACATTGATTGAGCTCGTCGTGGTTATCGTGCTTCTAGGAATTCTTGCTGCTTTTTCCCTGCCAAGGTATGCGAACCTGACAACCGCAGCCAACATATCGGTGCTTGAGTCAATTGGGGCAGCCGTATTATCAGCTGCCAACATAGTTCATACCAAAGCGCTAGTGCTGGGAGTTCAAGGTGAGCCAAACTCAACGATTGATCTGGATGGAGATGGCGTTGACGATATAGAGCTTCGATATGGTTATCCGGCAGCCAGCCGGGCGCCAAGCGGCTTTCGTGATCCGAACAACGTTTTTAAAGCCATGGATAGTAATTCTACTATCGATCTTGCATGGGGTACAAACGCACCTCCTGCATCCTTCGTTGTGATTACTACTGCATCAATTCAGGGTTCATCAGGAGGTAAGGTCAACCGCAATGCGATAGAAGACACCAATTGTTATCTTCGTTACGACCACGCGGCTTCTCCAGGCGCACCTCCGACAGTCACCTATGTCACCAACGACTGTTAACCTGATACCGTCATCGCATCTCTGGTATGCGTCTGCTGGTGTTTCCTACGGTCGCAAAGCGGACATTCAGAGCCAACCTCCGTTTGAGGCTGGGGTGTGTCATGCGTATCGGAGGAAGTCCAGTCCAGCCGTTGTGGGATTATTGATCAAACTCCATCAAGCACTAAATGCACAACAAGAAGTAGAACTCCAACAAAGGAAGCCGTGAACAGGAGCCCTCCCAGAATATAGGGAAGCGGGCTACTGCTATTAAAATCCTCCTCATGGCGGCGGCTGGACTGGACACCCAACGCTGCTCCAAGGATGCTTTGCATAAGGTTCAGAAATCTTACGCTTTTGCTTGACCCATGATTCTTGTCAGTCATCGTATTGTCCCCGTGAACTTACTGTTTTCGACAAGTTTCATTGCAGGATCTTCCACTGATTGGAGATGGAAGTTGAGTGTACTGACCTCACTCCCAAGGGATTCAGGTGGAACGGATACGGAAACTGGCAGCTCGACCCTCTCTCCTGCCCCCACAGTTCCTGTAGCTGCAGAGCTCAGGTGCAAGCCGTCCACTCCAGACACACCAATTTCATAACTCTGACTTTGTTGGCTCTTGTTGAGAATCTTCAATACATAACTGTTTTCAATATGGCCTTCCGCGTTGTATCGAAACAAGCCACGGTCTTTCTCGATATCAAGAGTCAGCATTGGTCTGGAGACGATAGCCCAGGAAAAAGTTGCAAACATAGCGAACAGAACGACGGCATAACCGAGCATTCTCGGCCTGACAATACGCAGATCACGGCCCTCCAACGCCCTTTCACTGGTGTAGCGAATCAGTCCTGTGCTGTAGCCCATTTTGTCCATGACAGAGTCACAGGCATCGATACAGGCCGCACACCCGATGCACTCCATTTGCAGACCGTCACGAATATCGATACCTGTAGGGCACACCTGAACGCACATCTGGCAGTCGATACAGTCACCCAGCCCGTCGGACTTATAATCCGCACCTTTCTTTCGAGGCCCCCTGGACTCGCCCCGCGCTGCATCATAAGTAATGACCAATGAGTCCTGATCCAGCATGGACGACTGGAAACGGCCATAGGGGCACATATGCAGGCACACCTTTTCACGGAGCCATCCTGCGTTGATGTAGGTTGCCGCCGTAAAGAAAAAAACCCAGAAAAGCGCCATCTTTCCCACTTCCAGGGTAACCAGGTTGGAGACCAGTTCTCGGATGGGCGTAAAGTAACCAACGAAAGTGACCGCCGTTGCCAGGCTGATCAGCAACCACAGGGTATGCTTCTGGGTGCGCTTGAGAAACTTGCCGGCAGTCATCGGAGCCCGGTCGAGCTTTATGCGCTGATTACGGTCACCCTCGGTAACCTTCTCGGCCCACATGAAAATCCAAGTCCACACACTCTGGGGACAGGTATATCCGCACCAGACCCGCCCGGCCAGCACGGTTAAAAAGAACAACCCGAATGCACAGATGATCAGGATTGCGGACAGGAGAACCAGATCCTGAGGCCAGAAGGTACTGCCAAATATATGGAATTGCTTTTCAGAAAGGTCCCAGAAGACCGCCTGGCGGTCGCCCCAGGTCAGCCAGACGGTTCCAAAATACAGTGTAAATAGAAGTGCTCCGCCAAGAATTCTCAAGCGCCTGAAATAGCCCTTGAAACTGCGTGTATGAATTTTATCCATGAGCCGGGAGCTTTCAGGATTAGTATCGATATTGCGAAGCGGTATATTCTGGCTCATCACTCACCCACACTCGTTCTGTTTAAAAGTGAGGTTATCCAGTTCCGCCGGATCGGTGCAGGCTCAAATTTTTAATTTTAAATAGGGACAGATGGGCAGTCAGGTAAGATTCAGTAATTCTGGCAGCTGGTTCAGGGCGCGGATACGCCGCTCGTCCCAAGGATGAGAAAAACTGATCCTCAGGCAGTTGGCGTACTCGCCTGAAGCAGAAAAAAGCGGGCCAGGGGTGATCACAACCCCTGCATCAAGCGCCTTACGGTAGGCCGCCAGGGTATCGACCGTTGCAGGAAGTTCCAGCCAGACCGCCAGGCCGCCCTGGGGCGCCGTCACTCTTACCGGGACCGGCCAGGCCTGCAGGGAGGCCAGCAACCGATCACGCTGCGCCCTCAGCAATTTCCGTTGCCGGCGCAAGTGCGCGGACAGCTCCCCGTCTTTCATATACTCGGCAACGCCTTGCTGCAAATAACGACTGCTCGCCAGCTGAGTTACCATCTTCAGGTGCAGTATCCTTTGATGCCAGCGCCCCCCTGAAATCCAGCCCAGGCGCAGATCCCTGGACAACACCTTGGAAAACGAGCTGCAGTGAATGACCCGATCCGTGTCATCCAGGGCCTTGAGCGTGTCGGGTACCTGTGAAAATCCTGATTCCGCGTATATATCGTCCTCGATAACGGCCAGATCATATTCTTCCGCCAATACCATTAGCCGCCGCCGAGAAGCATCGGACATCAACGCACCACCAGGTGTCGCGAACGCCGGTGACACGATGCAAGCCTGAATATCCCAGCGTCCCAGCGCTTCTTCTAGGGCCTCCATGTCCATTCCGGTTGCCGTGGAGGTTGGTATTTCCATGACCTGCAAACCGAGTTGTTCCAGCAACTGCAACACGCCGTAAAAACCCGGTGATTCCACAGCGACGACGTCCCCCCGCTGACAGCAGGCCATGAGCGCCAGGAAAAGGGCATGCTGACAGCCAGAGGTTATGCATAACCCGTCGGTTGTGGCCGGCCACCCTCTTTTGGCCAAAAGAAGCCCAAGCTGCTCCCGCAACGCAAAGTCGCCGGCTGGCTTGTCGTAATACTGGAAGTCGGCACCACGCTGCCGTCGGAGCGCTCTTCCAATAGACCGGTTAAGAGCAATAATGCCAGGTGGCAGATCGCCGGCATGCAACTCCGGCAGAAGATCAAAGGCGGCGCTTCGGCCCATAATATCCAACAACAAATCACTGACGTTGACGGGGCGCGGCACATCGATTTGGGATGTCACCCGGGGTGGTTCAGTGGCTGTGGGCACCAGAGTGACAAAATGTCCAGCCTTGGGCCGGACTTCCAGCAGCCCCTGGGCCTCAAGTCGCTGAAGGGCATGCTGAACCGTCGCCTTTGACAGGCCCTGCTGAGCACAGATCTCGCGAATGGATGGCAGGCGGTCGCCTACCTTCCACCTCCCATCAGAGATGCCCTGCTGTAGCCACTGTTCCAGCTGCTGATAGCGGTACGTTTCTTCAGCCAACGAAAGTCTCCCCCAGAACTTAATCTGTACCATGCCATCATCGGCGTCATAGATACCAGAGTTACCAAACTGAACATCACTTGGGCACTGCCCCGTTTCCACAGACGACTGAGTTGATGACGGGATTACCACTTACGTTGGTTGCTGGAACCATTGAACCACTACAGATGCATCACCACCCATTAACGTGACCTTTGCACGGTTTTCAGCCCACCATCTCTGTGGCACAGCCGCTCTACGATATTTAAGCCGACAAATTCGCTGGTAATCTTAACTTGGTCGCAAAGCGAACATTCAGATGGTGCGATAACGCCTTGGCTTTGCGGTGCACCGAAGCGCCAGCGTTGCTGCGTCCGACAACAGCCACTGGTTATATGGCACGTAAACGATCCCGCCGAGCTACTCTGCGTGACTCCGCGTAAAGTCGTCAACTTCATCGTATACGGTCACGGAAATCCGCTGAGCTATCTCCCGCATCCCCTTCATCTCGGACGGATTATCCGCCACCCAGAATGTCTTCCAGTTCTCTACTGAATCCCACTTTGCCACTGTCAGAATTTCAGTCGGATCTTCTGGGCTACGAAGCATAAAGCTTCCCAACGCTCCCGCCACAGTCTCATGTATGTGATTCGTGGTGCGGCTCCACACCTCTTGGAAGTTTGCGAAGTCATCTTCCTCTATTTGCCAGCGGTAAATTACCCGAATCACCTTACCCCGTTCTCAAATAAGAGCAATTAGGCAGCGCGCTTTATCATTGCAGAAATTTGACTGCGTCACTTTTACTTTGCTGGCATTGCCCGATCACTGTCCCGTCCAACACATTGAGTGCGGCAAACAAAGTGGTTGTGCCATGACGCTTGTAATCATGAGTCATGGTTTGTACTCGTCCCTTCGTCAGGGGGAGGCCCGGCTGAGTCAGGTCCAACGCTTGTACCTGACTCTTTTCGTCACACGAGAGTACCAACGCATGCAGCCATGCCTGGTGCTGGATCAAGGTTACACCATTCCCCAGGCCAGAATGTCATTAGGTGTGACTGAGAGCGCCATTGTCCGTTGGCTTAATCAACTCGTCCGATGAGCAACACGTAGGCTCCCTGCAGCGGGTGGCCGTAGCGGTAGTATCCATGTCGGTGTGTCTCAAGGTGTGTCATGAAGTGATCATGAAGTCGTCATACAACGGTAACGGGCCTGTCATGTTTGTTCGCTAGATTAGTGTTCTGGCAGGTTGTTGGCCTGGTTACATATTAGGGAAAATAAGTTATGACAGCCTGTCGCCGCCCCATGGTCCTGATTGTCGCCATCCTGCTAAGTACAATGGTGAAGGCCAACCCCGATGTCATTTCCCGCGAGTACAAGATGATGCTGGATGCCAGCCAGTTTACCTACCAGAACGAAGCGGTGTCGGTAGGGCAGCTGCTGGCACTGGCCGAGACCGAAATCGAGTTGGCTATTGCCCGTGATGTCTCTGGCGGTGCCTACCTGGCCAAGCAGCGGGACGTGCGCTTCTTTGACGTTCAGGGCTCCTGTCAGCTCCGCCAAATGGGCTATTCCTTCCGCGATCGGGTGGAAAGCGGCCAGTCGGAAGTCACCCTCAAGTTCCGCAGTCGTGACCGCTATATTTCAGACTTTGAAGACGTATCGTCGTCCACCTCCGGTGCCGAGACCAAGCTAGAATCCGATATAGGGGCCACCTCCACCGAGCCTTTCAAGGTGGTGTACAGCCACTCCACCAAGGCTCCCAATTCGCGGAACCTGAACGAGATAAAGGACATTAATCATCATTTTCCCGGCTTTGAGGATGATTATGGACTCCCGGATGGCCAGGCCCTTTCACTGGTAGGCAACCTGGTGATTCGTGAACATGTCTACCGTGGAGTGGAGATCGACTTGGGCCAGCACGATGCCGAGATCAGCGTGACCCTCTGGTATCAGGGGGTGCCGTTGGGCGCCCAGTCGCCGCTGGTTGCCGAACTGTCATTCCGTTATGAGGATGGATCCGCTGATTACACGCGCAAGGTGGTTAATCGGGCGGCCCGGTCCTTTGAGGTGCTCAAATCCTTGTCCCCATGGGTCGCCCCCGATTCTCAGACCAAGACGGCCTTCGTCTACGGCTTTAATCCTGCATTCTGCCAGTGATACACGGTCCCGGGGGGGCTGGGCACTGTGTTGTAATCTTTACGCGATAAAGGAAATAGATAATGAAGTCGATGAATAAACATAAACTGCTTCTGGCATCTCTGGTGGCATCTTCCATGCTGGTAGGTTGCAGCGACAGCGACGATGACACCGACAACGCCAGCAGTTCCGTGTTTGACAGTTATCCGGCGGAAGGTGTGTCCCTGCCCTATAACGTGTTGAGGAATGACCTAATTGACGGCAAGTCCCAGCAGATTTTTGAGATTCGTAATGGCGGTTTCGGTTCGGCGATGACAGCCCACCCTTCGGACTCGAACCGTTTTTATGCCCTGACCGATCGGGGCCCCAATGCCAAGTTCACAGGCGACCATGGTAAAGGCAAAATATTCCCGACACCGGACTACACCCCACGCATTGCGCTGTTCGAGGTACAGGCGGACGGTATAATTGAGCAAGTTGATACGATCCTGCTGAAGCGCCCCGATGGGTCCCCGATCACCGGCCTGCCCAACAGTTCCGCCCTGGGTGGAACCGGTGAAACGCCGTACCACGCCGACGGCCAGCCCATTCTTGAGAATGACAGCCAGCCCTACGATGAAACCACCAATCCGTTTGCGCTTGACGACTATGGTCTGGACGGGGAGGGTCTGGTGGCCCTGTCGGACGGTACCTTCTGGGTCAGCGATGAGTATGGCCCCCATATTGTTCATTTTGATGCCGAGGGCCGGGAGATCGGTCGCATTAACGCCTTTACCAACGATGATCGGGTTGACCTGACTCTGCCGGCCGAATTCGGCAACCGTCGCGCCAATCGGGGAATGGAGGGACTGGCCGTTACGCCGGATGAGAAAACCCTGGTGGGCATCATGCAGTCCACCATGTATAACCCCAGCAGTGCCGTGAAGGACCTGGACATTACCCGCATCGTGACCGTTAACCTGAAGTCCGGCGACATCGGGCAGTACCTCTACCGCCAGGAAAAGACCCAGAACTCCAACTCCGAGATTGTCGCCCTGAGCGCCACTCAGTTTCTGGTGATCGAACGCGATGGCAGCTTTCTCTATGGCGGCCCCAATGGTGCTGAAGCAGCAGCGCCGGATGCGCAAAAGCAGGTCTACCGCATTGATCTTGCCTCCGGGACCAATCTGGAAACCATTGCAGCCAGTGGCGACGTTGAACAGGATGCGGAGCTCGGCCTGACATTGTCTGGGAAGACCCTGGAGGAGGTCGTTCTGGAGCAGGGTTGGAGTGCCCTGGCCAGCGCCGGGATCGCGCCGGTCAGCAAGTCCCTTGTGGTAGATATGGTCGCCGAAGTAGACTACCCGCACGATAAGATGGAAGGCTTGTGGGTGATTGACGACCAGCACCTGGGGGTGCTGAATGACGATGACTTCGCCACCTGGGCCACCAGTGGTGAACTGGAGCAGAAGATGCTGGACCCCAATACCGTAGATGGTAATCGACTGTTCATTGTCGAGGCCGACCTGAGCACCGACTGACCCGCACCGATGTATCCGTCGCCCGGAAGCCGGGCGGCGCCCCTATCCAAGAAGCCTGAACGGCCAAAACCTGGTCACTGCACAGGTGTCTCTGTTGGCATGTTGCAAGGGAGCTGTAGGATAATAATAAAGTTGGTACCAAATCATCTTTTGAAGCGTTACTTTTTGGTACCACGCAATCGTTAGAAATAAATAAAGTTGGTAACTTTTGAGGCGATCGCCGAGAATAAAGCCCACATCCATCACAATATAGTTGGTAACTTATTGTGGCAAGCTCGCAGTAAAAGATTCAGGCTTCCCAAAATGAGGTTCGAAAGGGGTACAAAGGTCGCAAATCGGACGTTCAGATCGACCACGAAAGCGAACGTTCAGGCGGATAGTCCAACACTTCCCCCGGGAGAAATTCCGCCTCTTTTTAGAAAGATCCTCATTAACGCGGCAGAACCCGACTACCGTCCGCTTGTCTGTGAGAGTTCGACTGCTTCCAGACATTGTTCAAAAGGCAGCCAAAGAGCTAAAGCGTCACCCTCAACGGCATCAATAGCGACGAACCCGAACTTTTCGTAGAATCTTTTTGAGTCGTCGTCTTTGGCATCTACCGCACAGCCTATACCACCAACTGAAATCGACGCATCAACAACCCGTCTCAGGCACTCGACCAGCAAGTACGCTCCTAATCCATACCCTTTCACAGAGTTATCAACCGCAAGCCGTGCCAGCCGGTAAACCGGCGGACCCGACGGAAACCGCTTTTGCAGGGGATGCCCCTGGGGGAAGACAACGGTGCTTGGAAGAAGAGTGTAATAACCCAGGATCTCCGTCGGGTCGCCCTCATCTTCAATCAGTACATAAGTCCGTGTCGCCATCTTCTGGCTACTTTGCCGGGCAATTTTCTTTAAGAACTCGTTGAGTGCAGGCTTACCACAGTCAAATTTTCGCCGATTGTGCTTTTTACTGATTTCTTCGGTTCTTAAAGTCACCAGCCAACTTCCTGTGGTTGAGTGCAGCTTCCCGAAGCTTTGGGTTAATCGGCTCAGGGTTATCCAGCAGCTCCAGCATAAGATCAGCACTTTGCCGGGAAACCTGAATTTGTAGCGCCTGACGCTCGGCCTCTTGTGCTTCTTTCTTTGCAGCGTAGATCAGGAACTGACTCAAGCTGCGGCCCGTTAACTCTGCTGCATGAGCAATAAGTCTCTGCGTTTCTTCATCGACACGGGCCACCAGGCGAGTGTCTTTACCTTGTGTGTTCATCATATTCTTCACCGATGGTGGGATAGGCTCGACTGGAACCCAAGAAAACCCTCTTCCTTGATAAAAAGTGATTCGACGGACTCAATCTACGTATGCCATGTTGGCATACTTAATTGCCTCAATCAACTTTGTATGCCAGTTTGGCACATGAAATATATAAGATTCTCAGCTGCACAAGGTCGCAAAGCGGACATTCAGGCGGATAGACAACTGCTTTACCTTTGAGGAATCCAGCCTTTTCAGAAATATCCGCGGTAACGGGGTAAACCCCAAAAAGAACGTTCAGATTCGAGTCCCAAAGCCCACGTTTGAGAATTAAAAGAGAGATGGTTGATCGACGAGAGAGCCAGTTTTAGGAACTGCCTCCTTTGCGGGTTCCCCGGACTGGATTCGCTTGATACGATCTTTGGCGTACCTCGCGCTCGCTTTGGCATCAACGATGGGCGATGGATAGGGCTCGTAGCCTCCAGACAATGCTTCCTGGGAAAGGTGCGAACTGGTCAACTCTGGCTGTAAAGCAGCTCCGCCTTCCAGATCGGACAACTCCGGTAGCCATTGGCGTACGAAGTCACCCTTCGGATCGTGGTCAAATCCAGCCTTTATCGGGTTATAGACCATCATGCGCTCGAAAGGCGTTGTCCCACTTATTAACTGCAAAATGGGGAAATGAACGGCAGGTTCCCAATCGATAAATTGCCGAGCCAAAAACCGCGCGACGCCGTCCTGATCACCAGAAAAGACCGGCAGAAAGAGATTCATCGTAGCAAAGCTGGCCAGTGTCGCTCTGCCACGCATGTGGACATGGCCGGTCGCCCTTAAACAACGCATCAACGCATCAACAAATGGAAAACCGGTCTTTCCCGCTACAAAGCGCGCCATCAGCTCTGGGTCGTATGTCTGCGGCCTCAAACCATCACACGCTGGCAGCATACATTTGTATTCAAGGTCAGGCTGATCTTCAAACGTTTGCATGTAGTCCCTCCGCCAGGCCAACCGATCTAGGTAGAACCGAGCGGCTGATTCGAAACGATGAAACGCTGCCTTGGGCATCGACCCGTTGGCGTCCGTCACTGCCCTGTCGACCGCCTGAAAAATCTCTACGTCGCTGATGACGCCATACGCCAAATAGGGACTCAGGCGGGAACATCCATCGAACGCAGAGTTGGGGCTTGATAAGCGCTTCGGGTATGCAAATATGGTGTTGGCCTGGAAAAATCGCTGCATCAGGGCCTCGGCAGCTTTCCTGCCTCCGCGTGCCCGGTAGGTTTTATCCGCTCCGCCCGCCAGGGGAATTTCAGCAGGATCGACTGAATGGAAAGGGGGTGTTGCAAACCGTGCTGTAAGATCGACTCCCCTAGGATCGCGAACAGTGTGATTGCGAACGGTCTCAGCAAAGTAGTCTGGAAAAGACTGCCGGACTTCGGCTCCGCGAGCAATTCCGTTTTGGGGCGTCTCATCGAAAGGAATGTCCTGCCCGGAGAAAAAGCCCCGTACAGCGACATCGCGGGTAAAACCGGCCTGGTTTGTCGTTTCTCGGTGGGACCAAACCTTTGCGATTTTATGCTGGGCGTGGATTCGCTTGAAGACTTCAAGAGCTTCTCCACACAGTTCGACGAGTCTACCCCCTATGGCTTCAAGATCTTCCGCCAGCTCATCCAAGGTTTCCCGAACAAACATTTGATGTTGCCGGGACACATCCGGGTGCGCAATCTGGCTTGGCTCGTGAATGTAAATTGGCAAGACTACGCCGAAACGCTCAATGTTGCAGCGTTTGAGCGATTCAAAGAGGGGCCGTGAATCTTGCAACCGAAGGTCGCGCTTAAACCAGACAATTTGCATGAGGGAATATACGATAAAATATGGTCATGGACGTACTGATATGCCTTAGGTTGAATAAAACCACAGCCACCATGAAATGGCTGCAAACGGTCGCAAAGCGAACATTCAGATTCGGGCGTAACGCCTGCGCTTTCTTCTCAAAGCGGACCTTTTGCTGCGCCGAGAAAGCTAGTGCAAGGATTCTGGACCGGGTAAGTCCAATGATAGGCCAGGAGTGTCTAGTGGATCGGCGCAAGTCTAAACTCTAATTACCCATGCACCGATTTTAGGGGATGGTTACAAATCCCAATATGCAGGTCAGATATCCATTCCTGGCAAAATCAGGAACGTCTATGCTGGAGCGCTCCCGAGCCCAGGTCAGCATATCCGTGTTGAGTTTACCTTGTGTCAATGGCCATTTATTTTGACTCGTCTTACCTACTGATCGTGATGACTTTCTGGTCTGCCTTTGGGCGAAGTTTAGCAGTGGGGGGAGTCTTGCAGCAGCTTCAAGCGACCGAATCGACAGACCGACTGACGAAGTGAGCATCCGGAACCGCTTGTCCTAGCAAAGTTTTACTTCTGTTTTTCGCTGTTTCTTTCATCGCGGCTTTTCGAATGTCACGAAAAACGATGTCAAAGGCTTTCCATTTGCTGCGTTGTATGGAATCTCCGGGGATCCTAAAGTCCATACATGTTTTGAGGATCATCAGGGATCGCCAAAAATCTTCAATCGACTCTGCAGAAGTGGCTTTGTAAAGCCATTCATCTGCCCAAGCCGCTTTTTCCGCTTCAAGGGACGCACGTTTGGCGGCATCACCTGTGATTCCGGCATCGTTTACGTATTTATGCATGAGTTCAGTAAACTCGGCGTGATTTCGTGACAGTCCCGCGATCGTTAATGCGTAAGCTTGATCAAGAGTCGAATTTGATGAAACCAATTTCTCAACGCACTCTGTAACAAAATCAAAACGACCAAAACGTTCGGCAGCCAAGATCTCTTGAGCTAGCTCATTGTCATCCTTGGACATTAATAGACGTTTGGCCCAGATTGCCCTCAATTCCTCAGAGCTATTACTCGACCAGATAGCTTCGTGTTCGAATGTGAGGTTATCTCCAATGGCATATGACAAGAATGTTTGACTTTGAAGTATTTTCTTAAAAAGATTTGCAGCTCGTTGTGGCACCTTGTATGACAACAGATTAGCCAAGCCCAGGGCGATGTTACGGATTAACCCAATTTTTTCGACTTCCTGTTTTTCAAGTCGTTCAACTATCTCCAACACCATGTCAGGGGCATACAGTTCCAAAGATTTTAGATCGTCAATAGTCACATATTGAGTCAATAGATGGTTTCCTGAAGCATTTGCTTCGCGGATAAAGTTTTTCGCAACAGCGTGGAGCCGATCCTGTTTATCTTCAAACTTTTCGTCATCTTTGAATATCTCTTCAGGCGACTTCGGGAGAGGGAATCGGCGATCGTCCCTGTTCGTCTCATCGACGGACAGGATCGGGAACGCGGCGCGCTGACCGGCTGATAAGGACAAATCGACTGGAGGAATAGGGAGATCGAAAGTATCAGTTAAAGCTTTCCAAATGGATTGTAAAAGCTGAGGCGCCGTAATCGCTGTTACGTCTCCACCAATTTCCTTATTGGCTATGAACCATGTTTCTGGACAGATTCGCCTGATCAAACTATCTGGGGTGAGTTCCTCCATTTGGCAGGCTTTGATTAGAAGAAGTGAGCCATACCAGTTCTCTAATGACCTCGTATATTTTTGTTCATAGACCCAGCTACTCGTGACATGAGCCTGTCGAATTTCTTTAAGTTCCTGGTCGAGTGCTATTTCAAAAGCCATGGTTCGGATGGAGCTAGACTCTGACGATGCACATCGAAAAATGTGAGCGCGAAGCTCCTCTGAAATAAAGTTCTGCCCAAATTTAATAGCAATCAAGGTACCGTAAATGGCGTCCGTATCCTGTGACTCCAAGGCGGCTTTGAGGCATTCGGTGGTGTACTGTTCGGCTTGAGGTTTGAGCAAGGGAATCGTGCTGAGGAGGCAGTCCCTGCCAAAAGCATGGCTAGCCAGGCATTCAACCTGCTCTTCTGCTGTTAACCAGTGTGCCGAAGATTGGAAAGCACTCATCCTCAGAACTTCTATATCGTGCTTATCGTTCAAGTAAAAAGGATCGGAACTCTCTATCCGATTGATCAGTGAGACCGATAATTCCCTGGTCATCAAGGGCAGGTGTTCATTGGTATTTAGTAGTAGTTGGCGTAAAGGAAGACCGGAGCGGAGAAGCGACTCTGACAAAAGCTCTCTGGTTTTTTGAACAGCCAAATCGGGCTTAAAGCGACAAGCAATCGGTAGAAACTCGCGAAAACGAAAGTCCTCTGGCGTCAGGCCCATCGTTAATAAAAGTTGGCCGCTTTCTATGGAGCTGAAACTCTCAATACCCTCATCAAGGTCATCAGGCCTCGGTGATTTAGGGTCGGCTGGATTGGACCCGCGCCACTTGTCCGGGGAGGTGGGACCCAACCAACCTGCATTGGGCCTTATTTTTTGGGCAAGTTGTCGCGCCTCCTCGGCGGATGCGGTATCACCGGTTGCATGAAGCATCCTCACCAGTGTCCATTGTCCGGCAGTTGATGTGTTTTCAGCTTTAAGTGGCTTTGAAGCCTCTGTGAATGAGGCTGCTGCCTGTTCACGATCAATACGATTAAAAGTAGTTAGTTGCTGAAAAGCTTTTCTGGCGGAAAACACATCCTTATTGAGTCCGAATGCCAGGCCCAATTTAACAAACGATTCCGCAAATCCTGCCAATGGCTGGCCAGCCAGCAACTCTAGAGCAAGGGTGTAAAGTGTGTCTGGGTCGCCGGAAACCCTGTCCATTTGATCAAGTAGGTTCTGCTCAAATTTCGACAGCGAACTTCGGGTCTCCTCAATTTCCTGTTTCCGTTTCTCCAACTGCTTCAAGTATTCAGATTCATCTCTTTTCCAATACTTCTTAGTCTGTTCGATAGGGTCATCGTTGTAGCATTGAAGCCACTCTTTGATGGTGTTTTCCGTTGTTTTCCAGCCTATGTCGGTTTGTGAAAAAGCAAACAACGCTTGGATGAACCAGTCATGATTGATGCGTCGACCTGGTTCGAGACTGATGTTGCGAATTACCTTGAACAGTAAATCAGGCTTTTCTCTTACAATTCCGAAAAACTCTTCAAAGCGCTGATCATTGACATTCTGTAGGCTGGAGAATGAATCAAGCAATGTTTCAAAAATGCTGTCGTTGAACCGAACGTCATCAAAAGCACAGATTGTGAGTGCTGCGAAGAGGACATCTGCAGTTCTGTCCATGGCATGGATTGGATCGATCAGGCGCGACGCACGGTCGCTTAGGCTGCCCCCGGAATATTCTGTCTGCCATAATTGGTCAACTAAAGCGTAACCCATTGCCAGTGTTAACCCTTCTTCCCGGAGTTCATACCTGCTTGATGGACCGGGAAGTGACTGGAAGAATCTACTCTCGATGACGGCCCCTGAGTCATTTTTGAACTGGTGGCTCATACTGCCTTTCGAAACTGCATGTTCCAGAACCTCTGTTGCGTGCTCACTGAGGCGCAGAGTCAAGTCGAGTAAATTTTCTTGCTCAAAATTTTCCCGTTGGGAGCTTCTTAGGTGCTCGAACAGTAATCGGTCTGTAGTGAGTCCTTTCCAGCTAGTGGAGTCCTCATGAGGCAGTGTCTTAACAGCAACACCTAGAAGTCTTGGATTTCTGAGCGTTTTTAATGTCGCTGTGTCGAGCCAGCTACTCTGGATGCCATGATGCTCCAGTAGCTTGTCCCGCTCTTCTGGAAGCCATTCAGGTACAGGTATGACCTTGTGATCCCGGTACAACCCTGGTGCCACTATTTTTGACCAGAATTGGGGCCGAACGGTGATGAGGACGCAGCCACCAATTTCTGAAAGTCTTGCATGCAGAGCACTGATCAGCTTTGCCCACTCAAGGCTTGCTCTTTGATTTATGCCGTCAACAATCAGGAGTATGGAGCACTTGGGAGGCTGTTGTTTCCAAGAGGCTAATCGGCGTCTCCAACGTTCTTTTACCTTCTCGCTCGGCCTGTCCCCAGTTTGTTCGATCAGGAGCCCAATAAGTAATTCATCGAGTTCTCTGGTAGAAACATCATCAAACCTTTCCGCACTGGCGAACAGAGCAATTCCGTCATAATCGCTACAAACTTGTGCTGCCAGCCATGATTTTCCGTGGCCTTCGTCGCCAGACAATACTGTTACTTGGCTGGGCTTGAGGTATGTTTGCAGTTCCTGTCTGAGTTGTGAGCGTATGGGAAATAGTTCACTTTGATCTAGGACGGCTAGTGTTTGTCCAAGGTGTTCCCTGCTTGACTGCTCTGAGTTGAATACACCCGCTCTCCATTCTTTATGGAGTTCTTCTGAGCGTTGGACGGCTAGCATGGAGACATTTAGGTTAGTCTTCAGCTTGCTTAGAAGAGGTTCGAAAGCGCTATGTGCTGAGATATGCTCGAACGCGTCCCTCAGAACATCAAGCTCAATATTTTTAGCATTTTTCGATAGAAATTCGATTGAAGGCCTTGCGGCAGCGACTATTGCAATGGCCAACAGAGGTAAGGGGTTATCACCCCAATCTAATATGAGGGTTGAGATGGCGTGTTGGTTACCGTCGTCTCGTATGTCGTTTGCAAGCTGGGTCGCAATGGATATCGTGGCACCGAGTACCCAAAGCCTGTCTGCGGCCATGTTTTTCCGAGCAAGGTCGGCAATTTTTGTAAGAACTTCGCCGCGCTGGATTTTGCCTGAGTAGAGCTTTGCCTCGAAACAAACTGCGTCCTCTTTGAACACAGCGTCACCATCTACGCCCCCTTGAAGTCCACTTGCGGCCAAGCGGAAAGGTATACCAGTGAGCTCGCCCAAAATAGCCTGGAGAAATCCCTCGAAACCGGTTGAGCCTGTTGCCTCTAGCTCTAAGAGGGCATTCTTTACATTGGTGAGGGCTTCTTCGGTTTTGTCTTGCTGCATAGTCCATCTTCAGTGTTTCAGTCCCAATTCTGCCAGCCGTCTTCCGCCACATCATTTCACAAAGGTACATGTACATGTGAAGTGATGCCATAAACTGCCCACCGCAATGGTTGGATGGCGATAGCTGTTGGGTTATTTGAGGTATCTTCTAAACATCCAGCGGTGCCAGAAATAATAGGCAGGACTATTCACCCTGAAGGTAAAACCAACGAAATTCCGAACAATGAAAACCCATTGGCGACGATAGATATCTCGGTATTTAATTGTCACAGTCATCGGTTTGAGCTTATCACCGAAAGCTTTGTCGCCCAGCTTGAGGAGTTCGGGCTTTACAATAAAACCGGCCAAAGGGATCACCTCGTCCACACCAATTGCATGCCCTCTTTCACCGGTTGCAACTCGATAGCACCTCTCAAGATAATCACCGAAGGCGTCCTCAATTGCCATTTCGACGCTTTTAAATTGAAAACCTTCTTTTCTTCGGCCGTCGTAGTAGACCAGGGTGTCTTCAATGATGGCAGGGCCGAACCCTTTATTGGCCAGTCGAATTTCACATTTTCGGTTGGCATCTCTCGGATAATCTGCCCACGCTGAGAATGCCGGCAACACTGAGAGAGCGGAGTGTCGCGAGGATTGACGACCGCTCCAGACTGCCAGGAGTATGGCGACCATGCTTAGCGCGAACTCAGGTCCTTGCGTGCTGATAAAAGACCAGAGACCGGCCACTGCCCACGTTATGGGCCCAGATACACTTTCCACTCCACACACTCCGTCTCGTTGGCTCGCTATGAGCTTACAGGTTTAACTGAGGGCGGGCACGAATGGTTTATGGTCCGGATTTTGATGGGATGGTTGGGTAATCCCCCCGAAAAACAACGGTGATCAAAAGTAGAATTTTCCGTAAGCTACACGCAGGGAGATTCTGCATGAAGAAGTCACGTTTTTCCGACAGCCAGATCTTGTCGATCCTGAAACAAGCCGAGAATGGTGTACCGGTGCCGGAGCTGTGTCGTGAGCATGGCATGAGCAGTGCGTCGTTTTACAAATGGCGGGCTAAATTCGGTGGCATGGATGCGTCCATGATGGCCCGCTTGAAAGAGCTGGAGGATGAAAACCGCCGGCTCAAGAAGATGTATGCCGAGGAACGGTTGAAGGCTGACATCCTCAAGGAAGCCATCGAAAAAAAGTGGTAAAGCCGTCTCGTCGCCGTGAGATGGCGCAAAAAGCCGTTAATGAAAAGCGCGTCAGCATTCGGCTGGCGTGTTGGATGTTCAGCATCAGCGAGACCTGCTACCGCTACCAGCCCAAGCTGAGCAGCGAAAACGCCGAGATCGCGGACTGGCTGATCAGATTGACCCACAACCAACGTAACTGGGGGTTTGGTCTGTGCTTCCTGCACCTGCGCAATGTGAAGGGCTTCGCCTGGAACCACAAACGGGTCTATCGGATTTACCGTGAGCTGGAACTGAATCTGCGCATCAAGCCCAAGAAACGCCTGGTTCGTGAAAAGCCGGAGCCACTGGCTGTGCCGGAAATGATCAACGACAGTTGGTCGATGGACTTCATGCACGACCAGCTCAACGACGGACGCAGTTACCGGCTGCTGAATGTGATCGATGACTTTAACCGCGAGGGGCTTGGCATCGAAGTGGACTTCTCGCTTCCGGCAGAGCGGGTTATCCGGTCACTGGAGCAGATCATTGAATGGCGGGGTAAACCGCGTTCTATCCGCTGTGACAACGGACCTGAGTACATCAGCGGCAAGCTGGCAGCGTGGGCCGAACAACGAGAGATCAAACTGGCGTTTATCCAGCCGGGCAAGCCGCAGCAGAACGCCTACATCGAACGCTACAACCGAACGGTCCGTTACGATTGGCTGGCACAGTATCTGTTCGACAGCACCGAAGAAGTTCAGGACTATGCCACCCGCTGGCTCTGGCACTACAATCACGAACGACCCAATATGGGACTCGGAGGAATTACTCCTCAACAGAAGTTGGCCATGCTGGCCTGAGGTCTACTTTTGAACCCCGTTAAAAATGGGGGGATTACCG
>NZ_PXNN01000016.1:275070-318728 GCF_003007685.1 Marinobacter halophilus | reverse complement strand
CGGTAATCCCCCCATTTTTAACGGGGTTCAAAAGTAGACCTCAGGCCAGCATGGCCAACTTCTGTTGAGGAGTAATTCCTCCGAGTCCCATATTGGGTCGTTCGTGATTGTAGTGCCAGAGCCAGCGGGTGGCATAGTCCTGAACTTCTTCGGTGCTGTCGAACAGATACTGTGCCAGCCAATCGTAACGGACCGTTCGGTTGTAGCGTTCGATGTAGGCGTTCTGCTGCGGCTTGCCCGGCTGGATAAACGCCAGTTTGATCTCTCGTTGTTCGGCCCACGCTGCCAGCTTGCCGCTGATGTACTCAGGTCCGTTGTCACAGCGGATAGAACGCGGTTTACCCCGCCATTCAATGATCTGCTCCAGTGACCGGATAACCCGCTCTGCCGGAAGCGAGAAGTCCACTTCGATGCCAAGCCCCTCGCGGTTAAAGTCATCGATCACATTCAGCAGCCGGTAACTGCGTCCGTCGTTGAGCTGGTCGTGCATGAAGTCCATCGACCAACTGTCGTTGATCATTTCCGGCACAGCCAGTGGCTCCGGCTTTTCACGAACCAGGCGTTTCTTGGGCTTGATGCGCAGATTCAGTTCCAGCTCACGGTAAATCCGATAGACCCGTTTGTGGTTCCAGGCGAAGCCCTTCACATTGCGCAGGTGCAGGAAGCACAGACCAAACCCCCAGTTACGTTGGTTGTGGGTCAATCTGATCAGCCAGTCCGCGATCTCGGCGTTTTCGCTGCTCAGCTTGGGCTGGTAGCGGTAGCAGGTCTCGCTGATGCTGAACATCCAACACGCCAGCCGAATGCTGACGCGCTTTTCATTAACGGCTTTTTGCGCCATCTCACGGCGACGAGACGGCTTTACCACTTTTTTTCGATGGCTTCCTTGAGGATGTCAGCCTTCAACCGTTCCTCGGCATACATCTTCTTGAGCCGGCGGTTTTCATCCTCCAGCTCTTTCAAGCGGGCCATCATGGACGCATCCATGCCACCGAATTTAGCCCGCCATTTGTAAAACGACGCACTGCTCATGCCATGCTCACGACACAGCTCCGGCACCGGTACACCATTCTCGGCTTGTTTCAGGATCGACAAGATCTGGCTGTCGGAAAAACGTGACTTCTTCATGCAGAATCTCCCTGCGTGTAGCTTACGGAAAATTCTACTTTTGATCACCGTTGTTTTTCGGGGGGATTACCCACCCAGTACCGTTTGAGGTTGGATTCATCAACCAGAACCGGCACGGTTTCCTGCTGGATATGGTCGCTGGGATCAAACCACAAGTTGTCACTGCGGAACAGATGGAGCTCGCCGGTCTGAGGATGCTGCCACTGACAGACGATGCGAAACGGGTTGCGGCCGTTGACGGTAAGGCTAGTGTTTTGTTCAACGGAGGCAAACTTTGCGAGCACTTCGGTGCCGTGTTCCTCCAGATAAGCCTTGGAACGACCTTTCAAAATGCCGAACAGCACCATCCCACCGCCGACCAGCCCAAATACCAGTCCCAGGCCCCCGACAATCACAGCTACACCCCACAGAGAGAAGAAGCTATTGATCCGGGCGCTCTCCGGTGCTGCAGGTTCATAAAGAACCGACACCGGCTCTCCCCGGTTGAAGGATGGAGGGTTTGATCCGGAGCCGGACTGAAACTGAACTTGACGGCCACTGGCATCCTCAAAAACAACGACTGGATAGTAACTGGTTGAGTCGCTGGATCGAGAAGCGACAAGATCGATCACCGTACCGTTGGTTTCAGTGGCGCGCTCAATAAATGCAGAGGTGCTGTTGTAGCTGGCGAAGGCGCCAAACAACATGGCTGCACCGATGAGGGTGAAGGTGTACTTGAGGATTTTGAGGGTTTTCAATGTTTCGTTCCTTGAAAGCGAATTGCCTATATCCCAAACTTGGGCAAGTAGTGAAGAATTGGTGTATCAACCAGCAACTCTGCGGATTTTACTTTTGCTTCGGATATTGTTTCGGGTTCTAAGTCAGTCAAAAGTTGCTCAATACCAAACTTAACTGAGGAGTTGTCTGTTTCTCTGTGTAAAGCTAGGAGTACAGCCAAACCTTCAACTGGCTTGGCTTCGGGGTATTGAATCCTGCCTTTCGCCCCATCCGGTCCAGCAACTAGGACCAATCCATACTCAAAAAGAGCCTCAAAGTAGTCCGTCTTCCCCATGCGATCGACCCATACATTAGCCTCAAGCGTCCGATTATCCTTGGCATATTCTATTGCGAGCTTATGCATTGCCTTCGGAAAGCCCTGCTCTGCGGATGCTCGGAGCCACTGCAGAGCATCTTTACGACGGCCAGCCTTCGTCCAGTAAAAACCGCGCTCCTGTTGAATCAACATCATGGCCATCCAGTACTGAGCAAAGGCATGGCCCTTTTCTGCTGCGCGCTCAACATACTCGAAATCCACGGACCGATCTCCCTTGATCGCGTATGCGGAAGAGAGCGCCATCATAGCCTCTGTATCCCCCGCTTCGGCCATTGGAATAGCGGTCTCTAGAGCACGCTCTAGCCAAGCTTCGCGGTCATAGTCGCATTCTCGAAGCGTCCCACAAACACTGTCTTCCTGGGCAAGCCTCAGCATGGCGTAGACATCACCGCCTTCTGCAGCCTGACGGTAGTACTGCTCGGATTCCATCGTAATGTAGGTATAGTCTTGGCGGATAATATTGCCGGCATAGTAAGCGGCTTCTGTATGGCCAAGCTCCGCGGCCTCCTTGAACCTAGCCAGTGCACTGGAGGCAGAGTGTTGCTGGTAAAGCGTGTAGCCTTGCTGGAACAAAGCATCAGCGCGCTCCCGGTCTGTTTCGCCCTGAGCTGACAAAGGCCAGACCAAGAAGACCACCAAAGATAACGCTACATGCCGAAACACTCTCATCGTCCTTAGATCCCAAATTTGGGCAGGTAGTAGATCACGGGAGTATCCACCAGAAGCTCTTTAGATCGAGTCTCCACTTCAGCCATAATTTCCGGCGTCAAATGCTCCTGATAGGCTTCAATCATTTCCAGCGGAGCGTCTTTTCCGGTTTGGCGATGAAGTGCAAGTAGAAGTGCTGCACCTTCCACTGGTCGAGGTTTCTCGAATTGATAAGAAATAGTTGGAGAGAATATATCGCCTACATCTGGCCCCATCATGAGCTGAACCCCGGACTCCAAGACTGCATCGTAATAATCCGTTTTACCCATGACCTCAACCCAATATCGAGCTTCCTCGAGCCGTCCTTGCGCTCGAAGCGTAACAGCTAACTTATACATCGCTTTTGGGTACCCACTTACTGCCGAGGCTTTCAGCCATTTCAGAACGTCTCGTTGACGGCCTGCTTCAGTCCAGTAAAAACCTCGCTCCTGTTCACTCAACATCACAGCCATCCAGTACTGAGCGAAGGCATGGCCATTTTCGGCTGCACGCTCAACCCATTTGAGATCCGAAGCACTATCTCCCTTAATCGCATAGGCCGAGGAAAGAGCCATCATTGCCTCTGTATCACCAGCTTCCGCCCTTGGAAGGCTTAACTCCAAAGCACGCTCTAGCCAAGCCTCGCGATCATAATCACAATTGCGAAGCGTTCCGCAAACACTATCTTTTTGAGCAAGTCTGAGCATCGCGTAGACATCACCACCATCGGCAGCCTGACGATAGTAATGTTCGGACTCCGAAGTCATGAACGTATGATTCCGACGAATAACATTACCTGCGTAATACGCGGCTTCTATATGCCCCAGTTCAGCTGCCTTCTTGAACTTAGGAAGCGATCTTCCACCGGCGTATTGCTGATATAACATGTAGCCTTCGAGAAAAAGCTCATCAGCACGCCCATCATCACTTTGAGATTGGGCTGTGACTGGAGCAATCATTAACCAAAACACTACGCACCAGACCGGTGAGTATTTAGTCATTTATACGTGACCCCATAGATGAGAACTGAGATTTTTTAACAAAGCCCTATACTCTTGGAAGCGAACTATGTCTTGAGCGCCAACCAGTTCTTGCGACATAAATTCATCCAGTCTCGCCACATTATTTCGAGCAGCCAACAAGGAACCCCCTTCCGGTTTCGTACCATGGGCATTCATACGGATTACCGACTCCTCAAATTGGCGCTGAGGGCGGTTGGGTGTCACTTCACGAAAGGATCCAGGAAACGTATCTTCCGCTTTACTCATCCACTTGAGGCACTGCAATATGGAGGCCTGCTGAATTTTGAGCATTTCCTCAGACGACCTTCGAACACCATCTTCGCCAACGTAATCGACTGGCTTCGAGACTAAATTATGCAGCAGTGGCCCAATCGCCTCCGGCTGTAGCCCTCTAAACCATTCTTGATAATCAACAGACTTAGTCCCGTAATTTCCAAGCCCTGAGACTGGTTGGCCACTTGGGCCACTGTCGGCATCTGGATCATCTATCGCCTCGACTATCCGCAAAGCCACCATCCCCGCCCGTTCACTCTTGTTAATCGAGTCAAACACCTCTTGCACAAAGCTCAATTGGCGAGCCGCAAAAAAGGATGCATCAAGCGCAGTGGTCAGCTGCAAGTAACTAAGCATGCTCAAAAAATCGAACGCCCCCGGCGTTACCCATTCAATGTGACGGTAATCGTTCTTGTGCAGCTCGTTCTGCACTACCGCCATCCAGTAGGATACCGTCTTGAAATCTATTTCAAACGCCAACTTACCTTTCAGGCCAAGGCCGGTTGTCATTCCCGCATCACCAACAAAAACCAACTTGCCATTGTTCATGCCCAACTGGAACGACCGGCTATACCCCACACCCCAACTTGCTGTAAGCCCGGCACTAAGCATCCCGACGCAGGCCCACTCCTCTACCGGTTCGTGGGCTCTCATGTAATTGACCTTTTTCCGAACCTCGTCCGGCAAGTTCCAGTACAGGCTGGTTGAAGCAACCACTCCCACCTGTGCTCCGGCGAAGGCATCCATTTGCCCTTCAGGCATTCCGTTATTGATGCCCGATAAGGTTAAACCTTTCCCCTTCTCAACTTCGATCCCCAACCCGCCAGTCAGCATCACGTTGGCGCCAACATAGCCGGTGAGCTTGGCATTCAGCTCACAGTAAAATCGACCGACATGCATTTTTGCGGGGCCATTTTTTGTCTCATAGCGCACTTTAAATGGACGTGCATTCTGGGGTTCCGGGAGCCGAATATCGAAAAGATCAAGATGCCCCTGCATAACCGTTAGCCTTCCACCAACGCTCGCACTGGCTAATCCGTACTCGACTTTCATCCCGTCGCCCTGCTCTCCGTTTTCCCTTATTTTTGTTGTCCCCTCCACACCGGAGTCGGGACCCGAAAATGAGGATTGCGCAGATATTTTGACGTTCGTTCGAACATAATCCGCAACATCACGATCAATGCCACCCAAAACATAACGGGAAAACTGAGCCATGTAGCTATCATCAAACACCATGAGGTGCTTTCGCGCATCTTTCTCAAACAGGACACTTCGCAGGTTAATGCCCCATTTTTCTTTGTCTTCCTCCGATTGCAGCGCTGAAACGGAATACTTTGCTTGAACCTGTGCATAAAAGAGATCGTGGTGAAACAGCCCACGATCACTGAACCAGGCCGGGGCCATATCTAATTTCTGGCATCCCAGGCCAGTCAGCACTCGTTCAAGGATCTCATCGTGCTCGGATTTCTGAGCTTTTTTCAGTGACAAAGCTATGTGTTCGGCGGTTTCCTGACTGTAGACATCATGCTCCGGGAGTGGGTGTACTCCATCAACGTGCCTCACAACTCCGGGCAAGTCGTTAAGGCAGAAATGGTTCAAGACCTTATCATTGCCGATCTGCGTATATTCACGAAGCGGCATGCCTGGCTTCATCAAAACCTTGAAGGGCTCGGCTGCAAAATCATCAGGGTTCCAGACAAACAATCGCACGGGTTCCATCTTTCTGGACAGTGCTTCTGTCTCCTTCTGAAACCGGTACATTCTGCCGCGGTGTTCCTCAAGCCGCTTCCGGTATTGCTCAATCTCGACTTTTGGAATCGGCCCGTTCCTGCCAAGCACTTTGGCCCAATCCACAACCGCACTTTCGAGATCGGACTCTACTTTCCGGTAGTCTCGCTCCATTTGATGATACCCGGATAGCTTGTCCAGTCCCGTGCGGATATCATCATGATGCGCCAGCACATACTCAGCCACAGCCACACCATTGGATGCCAGTTCAATGGCCTTTTTCAGGTAGGGCCCGATATGACTGAAATGGCCGTAGTACTCTTCAAGGAATTCTTCAATCTCTACCAGGTTCTCTTTGGTGGGCGATAGCTGACACTCCACACTTCGGCCGTGGCCGCGGCACAGCCGCATAAACGTGTGATACTTTGCCTCGTCCGGTAGCTCATGATTCAGAAAATCAGTTTTTGCTTTTTTGTACTCTCGTAGAAGCTGAAAAACTTTCTGCTGATGGGGCGAATAAAGTGTGTTGTCCTGAACCACAAAACCCGCTGATTCAGCGGCCGAAAAGCCCATGTCCTGAAGCTCTTCGATACGTTTTGTGCATTTATGAATGCTTGCCCTCAGCTCTCGATGCTTCCTCGGTACATCCCGCTTTGCTGAATAATGAGTGTTTGCGATGTCATTGTATCTTTGCTTCGTTGCCTTTGAGATATTTGGGGAATTGCGCACCTCGTGAAACAAGCTCGCATATTCATCATTTAGCTCCTTGAAAGAGTCCGCAAGCGCCGCCGCTTCAGTCTCAATTCTATCTCTATCTCTTTCTGCCCCTTTCCACTCATCCTGCAACATTTTAGGCAGAAAGGTTCTGGGATGAGGAGGCATAAACAGGTCTGAAATCCCGATTGCCTTGAGGCCTTCTATTCTCTCGGAAACCTGGTCCGCTTTGATAACCTGCGACAAACTGGCCGTGCTTTTCTGTATGGCATTCAGTGCTTCATCAGTAAGCAACCAGAAACAACGCTGGCCAGTTATGTAAATCAACGAAGCATAGTTGGTGCTACTACAATCACTGGCCTCAGCGCTGGTCGATTCCTGTGAGCATTCATAGGAAGGCTCTGGCAGTTCGATTGTATTATCTGCACCGTTTGAGGTTTGAACATCGTCCATGATCAGCTCTTTCCGTCTTCGATAGCTTCTAGTTGCTGGTAAGCGGTTAGGTCCGCTCTTTCAACAAGCGATGAATAAAAGGGGTCCGCTGGCTGACTCTTTTTCTGAATCAGGAGCCGGAGAACTTTCTCAATATCGGCTTTGGAATCCATCCCCAGAGCCTCAGCCAATGTCACGACATCGTCGACATACTTCTGTGGGCGCTCAGAGGGAGTGAACTTTCCATAGTTATCGGTAAGCGCATCGACAAACGCACGGCGTCGCTCAGCGGTGAACTCATTGATCTGCGAGTCTCGAAAATGCCACGTGAATGCGTTAGGCCTCTCCTGCCCATCCACCTCGGAGCCTGACGATGCCCTGTACCATTCCACACCGCTCTGCCAATACCAAGTGACGCCTGGCGGAATAAAATGCCCATATTGTTGCGGATCAAGCACCGACAGAAACGAACCGAATACCCGAGGATCATAGAACCGCAGCAAACTCTGTTGCGTCCCACGCGAAATCAATAGGAACTGCTGGAGCCAAGCAGCCACCTCATCCAAACTCTCTGCCGGGTGCGTCAGAAAGATCCCCGGCAAGGTCTCTTTATATTTGCTAATCAGATCGTCACGAGCACCGGGCACATAGCGCAGATCAACCAGGGCTGGCCCCACTTGCCAACGCTCTTGATAATCCGTTCCCAACAATAACGGCCTCCAACTCCCAGGGTACCGGGCTTCGATCTCCTCATAGATCCACTCCAACACCGATGGGTGAAAGGCCAGATCCAGGATCACAAAGGGAATTCTGGATGGAAGTTCCTGGATAATGCCTGTTACCGCTTGCTCAGCCATGATCGTGAACCTTACATTTACCATCATCGCCAAGAGCACAACCGCTTACTAAAAGAACCCCTTTATCACTTGCCTTTTCAAAAGCGGAGGCGGGAGGAACTACCCCGGTTAACCCCTCTACCGGCCACTGCCCAGAGCCTACTGACGAACGTGTTTCAGACGAAGCCAGTGTATCCGGATCACTGCGCTCTGGCGCCATCTCGGAAAGCGCTGAAGGTAACTCCGGATTAACCACCCCAACCCCACTCCCACTCCCAGGCCCACCCCCGGAATTCATCCGCACCAGCGGCCCGGAAATCGTCACCCCGCTGGGGTCCACCTTCACAAAGCTGCCACCGGCCTTCAGCGTCACCTCAGCCCCGGCCTCAATCACAATTTTCATACCGGCTTTGTGGTGAATCTCGGTGCCGGCTTCCACCAGCTGGTTCTTGCCCTGCTTGCTGTGGTGGCTGCCGTTGACGGTGAGGCTGTAGTCGGAGCCGATGCTTTCCCGGTGTTCGCCTTCGGTGGTGTGGTGGCTGTTGCCTTTGGTGTGGCTGAAGCGGTTGTTTTCCACCGTCAGGTGGCTGTCATTCTTGATGACTTCGGTGCGGTTGTTTTCGGTCAACAGGTCCAGGTCTTTCTGGGCGTGGACGTAGATCTGCTCCTGGTCGGCTTCGTCTTCAAAGCGCAGCTCGTTGCTGCCCTCACCCTTGTGGGTTTTGGTTTTCAGGGTGGTTCTTGTTTTGTGTTCTGGCAGCGCGTACGGCGGTGTGTTGGTGGCGTGGTAGGTGCGACCGGTGATGATCGGCTGGTCCGGGTCGCCGTCCAGGAAGGACACAATCACTTCGTTGCCGATTCTGGGCAGGGCCATAAAGCCGTATTGGCCGCCAGCCCAGCCCTGGGCGACGCGCAACCAGGCACTGCTGTGTTCGTCGTTTTTCGAGTAGCGGTCCCAGGGGAATCTTACTTTGACTCTTCCGTACTGGTCGCAGTGGATCTCTTCACCCTCGGGGCCGGTGACGATGGCCATCTGGGGGCCGTCCATCATCGGTTTGTGTTCGCACAGCGGGCGCCAGGTTTTATCGGCGGGGATGGCGGTGAAGTCGTTGTGGTAGCTGGTGGGCTGGCTGCCACCTTCTTCCTGCATCGCCTGAGGCTGCTTGCCGGTGTGGGTGATGGCGGTCAGCAGCCATTCCCGGTTCAGGCTCTGGCTGTCGTGGTCCTGCAGCTCGACTTTGGCGCCGGGGGTGAAGTCGGGGCGGTTGCTTTCACCTTTGGCCAGGCTGGCGTCGTTTCTGAGGGCGTCCAGTCTGGCCTGGGTGAACGGCTGGCCACTGGCGTCGGCTTTGTAGCGGCCGGGGTAATCGTAGTGTTGGTAGTCTTCCCGGTGATTGGGGCTGCCGGCGCTTTGTTCGTGCATCAGGGCGTAAGCGGGGTTTTTGAAGGTGTAGTCCTTCATGGCCACGGAGGCGGCTTTGATACGCTCTTCGTAGGCGAAGCTGAACACACAGGCCTGCTTGGTACTGCCGCCGGCCTGGGTGTTGCAGGGGACCGGGTCCAGCTTAGGAGCATCGCCGTGGTGGTCAGCGATGATTAACGCCGGTTGTTCTTCACCGTCCACGCTGCCGTGCTGGTAACGGTAATGCCAGCCTTCTTCGGCGGCCAGGCGTTCGATAAATTGAAGATCGGATTCCCGGTGCTGGACGCAGTATTCGCGTTCTTCAGGGGGGCGCTTGAAATCGAACACGGTATCAATGATGCCCCGCTCTTCCAGCAGGGTGCGCACGATGGCGTCGGTACTCTGGGTCTGGAAGATGCGGCTGTTGTGCATCAGGCCCAGGCGCCAGGTCGGGGGCTGAATGACCACTTCATAGGCGGTGCGGCGATGGCCGGTGTTGCCCCGGACGAACTCGTTGACCACGCCGGTGAAACGCCGTACCGGCTGGCCATCTTGCCACACCACCAGGTCCACCGATTGCTCCAGAACGTCAGCAGCGGCCACATCGGCGTCGGTACTGGCCAGATGCACACGGCCCTGAAACAACTGGGAGAGGCTTTCGGTCAGCGCAAAGCCGGCAACCGAGAAGTGATCTGAGGGGAATTCGCCTACACGGGCGGTAAACTGCAATCCGCTTGCCTGGGGCATGACTTCGGTCCCTGAAGATTGGTGGTATATAGCTGACTCGTCCTGAGCCGGGCGGATTATAACCAGTGTGGCCGGTAAGGCCAACCTCACATCTGCCCACATCTACGACTTTTGTTGAACTTCGTGAACGGGTACTCTTATGTCAACAATGCCCAACAAGAGTGTGACCATGGCCATGTACCATATTGAAATAAATGAAACTTTTGACGTTCCCCGCAGAAAGGTCTTCGCCCTGTTTGCAGATCACCATCGTTTCGGAAAAATGATCGGCGCACCGGTCAAACGCATCAAAGACAGCGACCAGGCAGACCCCAACGGCATTGGCTCGGTTCGCAAAATCGGTATTGGCCCGCTCTCACTTGAAGAGACGGTACTCGGCTTTGAGCCGGACTCGCTGATTGAATACGCCATCACCAGTATGAGCCCGATCAGAAACCACATCGGTCGCATTCGTTTTACAGACACGGCAGACGGGCAAACCCGGTTGCACTACACCATCAGCTTTGAAGACATCGTGCCCTACTCTGGCAAAGTGGTCAGCGCCGCTCTTGAACAAGGCCTGCGCCGTGGCATTCGTCGTGTGCCCAAGCTGGCCTAGTCACCCAAGCGCGGACCTTCTGGTATCCAGGCAACAAACCGTTACTTGATGGATATCAGATAATTGACCTGAGGCAACACTTCATATTTGTCAATTCTGTACTCTCCCGCGCAGCTTGCAATATCCGGCCATCAGACTTCCTGATGCCGAATACCCACTCTTCTGCGGGAGACCGAAATGGCGGCCGAACCGATTGTTCTTTTCGACAACGGACACCACAAGTGCCTGATGTTCGATTCTCTGGTGACTGGCGAAGGCGTTCAGTCTAATCAGTTTCTTGTTGTCGATGGCAAACACGAAGCCTTGATTGACCCGGGTGGAGACCTCACCTACACCCCGCTCTCGGTTGCCGCGTCAAGATACATGAACATCCGTGATATGGATTATGTCTTTGCGTCTCACCAGGACCCGGACATCATCGGTGCCATCGATCGCTGGATTGTGCACACCCGCGCCAAAATCGTGACCTCGAAACTGTGGGCGCGGTTTTTGCCGCACCTGGTGTCCAGCTACGTCACCAATCAGCTCAGCGGCAGTGTTTACGACCGCATCGTCAGTATTCCGGACGGCGGCGCCAACGTACGATTCGGTGACAGCTACCTGCAGTGTTTGCCCGCTCACTTCATGCATTCCGTTGGCAACCTGCAGTTCTATGATCCGGTCTCGAAGATTCTGTTCTCCGGCGACCTTGGCGCCTCCATGGGTGGCGAGGATGATCACAAGCCGGTACAGGATTTCGACAAGCATATTCCCAATATGATCGGCTTTCACCGGCGCTATATTGCTTCCAAAAAGGTGTGCCGCCTCTGGGCCAACATGGTTCGGGGCATGGATGTGGCAATGATCGTGCCGCAGCATGGCAAGCGCTTTGAAGGCCCGGTGATGATTGACCAGTTCCTGAACTGGGTCAGCGACATGGATTGCGGGATCGATCTGGTCTCCCAGGACAACTACCGTCAACCTGTGGAATACGTCTGATACCCCGGTTTTCGCAAGGACGCGGAAACCTCCCTGCGCTTTATCTGCAAACAACCCTGTCGCTATTCCCTCAGGTTCAGTAAAATCCGTGCTTTTACCGAAAACCCGAGAGGCACCACAGATGGGCAGAGCCTACCAGAACCGTAAAGAGTCCATGGCCAAGACGGCCGCGGCGAAAACCAAGGTCTACAGCAAGTACGGCCGGGAAATCTACATGGCCGCCAAATCTGGTGGTGGAGACCCGCAAGCCAACCTGACCCTTCGCGGCCTGATTGAGCGCGCCAAGAAAGACCAGGTGCCCGGCCACGTAATCGACAAAGCCATCGACAAAGCCAAAGGTGGCGCCGGTGAGGATTACTCCCCAGCCCGCTACGAAGGCTACGGACCCGGCAACTGCATGGTCATCGTTGACTGCCTGACCGACAACCCGAACCGCACCTTTGGTGATGTCCGCCTGGCCTTTACCAAAACCAAGTGCAAGATCGGCACCCCCGGCGTCGTCGCCCACATGTTCGACCACTGCGCCATTTTTGCCTTCTCCGGCCACGATGAAGAAGCGGTTCTGGAAGCGTTGATGGAAGCCGACGTAGATGTCACCGATATCGAAACCGAAGACGGCAACGTCACCGTTTTTGCACCAAACACCGAGTATGCTAAAGCCAAACAGGCACTGGAAGCGGCGTTCGAAGGTATCGAGTTCGAGGTCGACGAGATCCAGTTCCTGCCGAAAACCACCACCGTGGTGGAAGGTGACGACATCCCGATGTTCGAGAAATTTCTCGACATGCTAAACGACCTGGATGACGTGCAGAACGTGTTCCACAACGCTGAGCTCCCGCAGGAGTAACGACCAGTCACGGGCAGCGGAATCGGATATCACGCTGCCCGGGATCCTCTACGGCCGCCAAACCGACATTTCTACCCCGCTCGATGGAACGAATCGGTCATGACCATGAAGTTACTTGCCTTTGTCTTGCTCCTGATACTGACCGGTATTGGTCTGTGGCATGCTTTCAAGCCGCTGCCCGCGGGTATCCGGCACCAGGGCGACGTCGCGCCCTTGGTCGCTCCCGATTTGCTGGCGGACGTCACACGTCACTCAAGCGATGGCACAACCGTGCTGGATCACGAGATCTTTGATGAAATCTTCCGGCTGATTTCCCGGGCGCAAACCTTCATCCTGGTCGACATGTTCCTGTTCAACAGTACCGGGTCTGAAGACAACGGCCTCCGGCCGCTGGCGGATCAGCTCACCCAGGCGCTATTGGAGCGCAAAGCCGCCCGGCCCGACATCGACATTGTGGTGATTTCAGATCCTCTGAACACCTTTTACGGCGGCACTCGCTCGCCGGCTTTCGAGGCGCTTTCCAGCGCCGGCATCGAGGTGGTAGTCACCCGTCTGGAACCGCTTCGTGACAGCAACCCGGTTTGGTCTTCGTTCTGGCGCTTGTGCTGCCAGTGGTTTGACAACAATGCCGATGGTGGCTGGCTGCCGAATGCTCTGGGTACCGAGCCGGCGACGATTCGCAGCTATCTGGCACTGCCCAACTTCAAGGCGAACCACCGCAAACTGTTGGTGACCGATGAAGGGCAAAGGTTCAGAGCCGTTATTACCTCTGCCAATCCCCACGACGGCAGCAGCCGGCACAGCAACATTGGCCTGGCTTTCAGCGGGCCGGCCGTGCTTGATGTGGTCAGCAGTGAACAGGCGGTTGTGCGCATGTCTGGCGCCAGTACCGCCACTCTGGACCGCTGGTTAACGACAATTGCCGAAAGCCCCGCCGTTGGCGATGATGCCACCGGCACCGTGAAGGTGCTGACCGAATCGGCGATCCGCGACGCCGCGCTGGATATGATTGAGCGCAGCCAGCCCGGCGAGGCCTTGGATATGGCGATGTTTTACCTCTCACACCGCCCGATCATCAAGGCACTACTGGCTGCACACCGTCGTGGCGTGACGGTTCGCCTGTTACTGGATGCCAATAAAGACGCCTTCGGTCACGAGAAAAACGGCATTCCCAACCGACCGGTCGCCCACGAACTGCAACAGGCAGGCATACCGATCCGCTGGTGCAACACCCAGGGCGAGCAGTGCCACAGCAAACTGGTCATTTACACCACGCAGGATAGCCAGCAGGAAGCGTTGCTTGGCTCGGCCAATTTCACCCGCCGCAACCTGGACGACCTGAATCTGGAGACCAACGTTTGGCTGGCAACCCCGGCCGACAGCCCCGTCGCACGCAAAGTAACGATGCTGTTCAATCAATACTGGTACACTGATTCGGGCGATGACCAAACGCTGAGCCTGCCCTACTCAGCCTGGGCTGATCCTTCCCGACTCAGGTACTGGCAATACCGGATTATGGAGGCGACCGGACTGTCGACCTTCTGACACTCAGGCCCAAGCGTGAACGTTTTGTATGTTGAATCAATAAAGATTCCAATCTATTGTTTTTTCTAAATAAACAAATAAGGAACAAGACATGAACGGCATCAGACGTCACCTCAAGCAATTTTCTTTGGTTATGGCCATCTTGCTCGCCTTCGCCACTACCGTGTCTGTCTCCGCACACGCCGGTATGGTTGGCACCGGGGAGTTGATCCAGCAGCAACAGGTGGATCTGGATCGGCAACAGCTGCTGAGCATGCTGGAAACCCAGGAAGTGAAAGACAAACTCGCTCAAATGGGTGTCAGCGAAGATCAGGTCGCCGAACGCATTCAGAAGCTGACCCCCGCTGAACTCGCGGATTTTGAACAACAACTGGCGCAAGCCCCCGCCGGTGAAGGTGTGGTTGGTGTTATCGTCCTGTTCCTGCTGGTGTTTATCATCACAGACATGCTGTGCGCCACGAACGTGTTCTCCTTCGTCAAGTGTCTTCGTTGACACATCCGACCCTGACCAAAGGAACTGGCCGGGCCAGCACGTGGGCAGCCCTTCTGGGGCTGCTCCTGCTGGCAGGTTGCGCCAGCACGCCGCAGTGGCCGGATCAGGCTCAAACCGCAGAGCTCTCTCAGCCGAACCGGCAGCTATTGACTGAAGTCCCTTTCTATCCCCAGGAAGCCTATCAGTGTGGCCCGGCGTCTCTGGCCACCATGCTGAACACCCAGGGCCTGGCGACCGATCCCGAGATATTGAAAGAACTGGTGTACCTGCCCGGACGGCGAGGCTCACTCCAGGTGGAACTGGTTGCCGCTGCACGATCCCACAACATGGTGGCCTACCCGCTCAAACCCGACATTGAGGCCCTGCTCACTGAGGTGGCCGCAGGCAACCCCGTGCTGGTGATGCAGAACCTCCGGTTTAACTGGTGGCCCCAGTGGCACTTTGCGGTGGTGATGGGCTTCGATAGTCAGGAGCAAGCCCTTATTCTGAATACCGACACCCGCCAGCATTATGAAATGCCTTATAAGGTGTTCCACGCCACCTGGGACCGGGCCGAGCGCTGGGCGCTGGTTATCCTACCCCCCGACGAACTGCCGGCAACGGCCGAGACATTGCCGTTCCTGCGGGCAGCTCACGATCTGGAAAGCACCGGGCACACGGTGGCGGCGCAACGCGCCTATGAAACCGCCGAACACCGCTGGCCAGACCAACCGGCACCGATTATGGCCCAGGGCAACCTGGCTTATGATCAGCGCAAACCCGCTACGGCGGCCTCGAATTTCCTGAGAGTGGTTAACCGCTTCCCAGGCTTTCCGGAAGGCTGGAACAACCTGGCCTATGCCCTGAGCGCCTCCGCCTGCGCTGCACAGGCCAGCGACGCCCTGGCCTGTGCAGCGCAGCTGGATCCGGAACGTTTTGGCCAGGCCGGTCACCAGTGGACCAATGCCGCCGGGCCGGTGATTAGCGAGTGCCCTGAATTACCTGCCTGCCCGGCCACCATCGACCAATAGCGCTACCCGGCAACGTTCTGTGCTTTCTGCAACAGCACTACATCCTTGCGCGGAATTTCCAGCCGCCAACCATAATGGTCCGCCAGCCAGGCGAAGGTCTCCTCCCGATAGAACACCACGTGGGTCGGATCTCGCCGATAATGCCAGTGATTAAACCGGTCATCGTCGGCCTGAAAACAGGTCATGATCGCCAGCCAGCCACCGGGTTTCACAAGTGCATCAAGCTGCCGGAACACCTCGGCCGGGCGATGCAAATGCTCAACCACTTCGGTACAGGTGATGAAATCATAGCGCCGCTCCAGCACTGAACGGTCCGGGTGAAAAAACGGATCATAAAGCGCCATGCCAAACCCGGCCTGCTCAAGCATGGCGGCAAGGGCCGGGCCCGGGCCACAGCCGAAATCCAGCCCCTGGGCACCGCTGGCAAGCTTCTCCGTCAAGGGGTGTGACAGTTTGGACAGAAAGCGACGATAGCCGGCATCACCTGGCTGATTATCGTGCAGCGCGTAGATCGCCAGCTCTTCATCAGCAGACAAGCGACAGCTGGGCTCCATCACCGTTGCAGAACACTGCTGGCAGCGCAGATAGATTTTGCCATCCACCACACGGAATGGCATCAGACGGCCGGACTCGCAAACCGGGCAGCGTTGCTCGCTCATGGACTTATCCAACCTGTCGAAAGTTTCATTGTCATATCCGGCCATATGGTCAGTTTGTGATCGCCGCCAGAAAGGTGAACCAGCACGCTGCCTATACTGGCGCTCAAAACAGCCTGCTCAGGGCTGGAATAATAACAACCGAACGACTCATGGCGAAACGCCGGAAATATTCGGCTCAGAGACGGATACATGGATACGTTGAATAACCTTGCCCTTGAGGTACCGATTCTATCGGCCCGCTATGCCCTTCGCTTCGTCCAGTTTATGGAAAGTCGCGGCGTGAAGCGCCACACCATCCTTGAGAAAACCGGCGTTACCGAAGACATGCTCAATAACCCGGAAGGTAGCCTGTCCATGACCCAGGTACTGACGGTTCTGGGCAAAGCGGACTGGTTGATGACCGATGAACGAGCCGCGTTCGAATTTGGTCAGCAGCTTGACCTGCCAAGCCACGGGCTACTGGGTTTTGCGGTTCTGGGCCAGGAAAACCCGAGGCGCCTGGTCAGCATGATCGTGCAATACCTGCGTGTCGGCTTGCCGCTGATGGATATGGAACTGGCTTCCATTGGCTCCACTTTCCGCATCCGACTGGTGGATACCTGGGGTCTGGGGTCGCTGCTGCCATGCCTGACCAAAATCTACATGGGCAGTATTTACCGGGTCTCCAGCCAGGTGTGCAGCCATTTCACGTTTCAGTTCGACTTTCCAACCACTACCTCCGAGCAGGACTGGAAACGACTGGCGCCGGATTCTGAGTTCGAGTTCAACGCAGAGGTAAGTCAGGTGATGATGCCTCTGACAGGCATTCCCATTCGGCAGGATGACGTCAGCCTTGAATTTTTGGTGGCTCGCACCCGTCACGATCGCAAGCAGAATGCCCTCGAAGCCGACGAAACCGCCCTTCAGGTCAGGGAGCTGGTCATGAGCCAGCCCGGCCGGCCATGTACCACTGAGAATATCGCACGCCGGCTCGACATCAGCCCGAGAACTCTAAGACAGCACCTCGCCAGTGCCGGCACGTCCTTTCGCGAATTGCGTAATGAAATCCGGGAAAACTTCGCCACCCTCTACCTGAAAGACACCAACGTGCCGCTCGAGTCGATTTCTGAAAAGCTGGGATTCAGCGACCAGGCCGGTTTTACCAAAGCCTACCGCTCGTGGACGGGCATGACGCCTGGCGATGTTCGCCGACAGGCCCGACAGAAAAAGTGAACACAGTTCAGCGTTGAATTTGATGCCGTTCACGCTTTAAGCAATCAACCCCGCCTCTCTCCGCTTTGAACAAAAAAGCTGCCGCGGCAAGCAATGACCTGCGGCCACCCTAACCCGTTAAATAAGCATGCACTCATGCGCAAACCGCGCGTGGCAAAGGGATCCCTGCAAGTCCGGTTGAGCTGTCCTTCATCGGTGGTGTCTGCAACCCCAATTACAACAACGAAAGTTATACAGAGGACGAACTCATGAAACTCAGGAACCTCAATACGAGCGTTCGCAAGATCGGGCCAGCCATTGCGACTGCAGCCTTGATGGCCGGTGGAGCCAGCAACGCATCGGCGGAGCAGGTGTCCATTGAACTGGCGTTCGAATGCCCGTTCCCGCTGATCGGAACTCAGCCAATTCGGGCCCAGATCAGCGCCGATATTCCTAGCGTTGCAACCGTTGGTGAGCCAACGCCACAATTCGAAGTCACCGCAATTACTGTGGTCAACGACAACGCCCGCACCGGCCTGAAGCTGGTTGGCTCCGAGACCGTTGAAGGCACCGCCATCAGCACCAACAGTGTGGTAACCGCCAATCGCACCCTGCAACAAATTGTCGAACTCTCGATTCCCCCGACGCTCATACCCGATGTCAGTGGCGAGTTTAATGTACCCGCCACCGGTATGGCGCCGGCAGTGCTGTTCACCGAAGACGACATCGGTCAGGCAGAGATCCGCGTTGGCGGCCTGACGCTGGACCTGACGTCACGCACCCCCAACGGTGCCATTGCGCCAGCACCGATTGGTGAAATTCTCACCGACTGCGTACAGGTGGCCGGCCAGAACAATTTGCTGCAAACCATCACCGTGGGCGGCGAGATCGTTGAAACGCCGCGCATCAGCGTCAACCGGGAAGAGGTTGCCTTCGGTAACGTTCAGGCCGGCCTGAACGCTCAAGAAACGGTGTCTGTGGTCAATACCGGCAGTGCGGCATTGGGCATCAGCAACGTCGTTATCAGCGGCACCGATGCCGATACCTTCCTGCTGGACAACCAGTGCGGAACCCTGGCGCCGAGCGAATCCTGTGATGTGAACGTCACCTTCGCGCCAAGCACCGACGGCACACGCAGTGCCACCCTCACCATCGAGTCTACCGATGCCGACAACCCGGCCGTGGATGTCGCGTTGACGGGCCGTGGTGTGCTGGCTCCGACACCTGAAATCGGCGTCAATCCGGAGACTGTTGACTTGGGCCGAATTCAGCTTGGCCAAAGCGCATCTGCAGAGGTGACTATCAACAATGCCGGTAACGAAACCTTGCTGGTTGACAGCATTGCTCTGGAAGGCACCGGCGCTGCGGACTTCGTGCAGACCAACAACTGTACAACGGTTGCGGCCAACGCCAGCTGTACCGTTGAGTTGAGCTATACCGCAAATGCGGTGGGCGTGAGCAACGCCAACCTGGTGATTCGGTCAAGCGATCCAGAAAGCCCGGAAATCAGCATACCGGTATCTGCCGAAGCGTTTGAGCAGGCTGGTTCCGAGCTTGAACTTCTTTTGGGGCTGGAAGGTTCCACCCTCATCAAAGCCTCTGGCGGTACTCTGCCTCTGAACGGTTCCATAGCCACCTTACTGGACCTGGCAGCAGGAACATTTGAAGCAGATCTGGCGATTGACCCGACCTTCGGTAACTTCTCCATCAGGGTGTTCTTCAGTCGACTGAATGCCTCTGCCAACGTTGAATTTGTGCCGGCCGCTGTCACCACCGGTACTCTGATCAACGGCAAGCTGACCGCCAACTCCCAATTGTTTGTGAAAGTGCCCAAGGTGGCGATCAAGATCTTCGGTTTGCCGCTTCGAGTGGGTGGCGGTTCCGAGTGTATGACTCGTGAGCCCGTCAACATTGAGCTGGCGTCTGTAGACGGCACCAACTTCTCACCCGCCACTGGCGGAACGGTCAGCGGCGTCTATGACCTACCGGCCCTTGAGAATTGCGGCCTGCTCACCCGCCTGCTCAACCAGTTCCTGACTGGTTCCGGCAACACCATTGAACTGGCGTTGACTCCGGAGCTGTAAGGAAATCCGGCCTCGCCGGACAACAAAGACCCCAGCCGGCACCAGCTGGTTGGGGTCAAGTAGTGGAATAACAAAACCAAAAAGGAACGAAACAATGAAAAGCCTGAAAAAAACTGCGTTAGTGCTGGCCATGGCAGGACTGCCGTTTGCCGCGCAAGCTGACATGCAAGCCCTTGACGACGCTCACATGGGTAACATCACCGGCCAGGCCGGTGTCACCATTGAATTGGAAACCCGCATCGATATCGGCGAGTTCCGTTATACCGACGAAGGCTCGCTGTCCATCAAAGACATCAAGATTGGGGGTGCCAACCGCACCGATCTGTTCGAAGAGATCACGGACTTCCGTGATGCCCTGTTCGGCCAGACCAGTGACCTGATCGACAACATCAAGATCGACATCGATATTGCCGACGATGGCGATGCCCTGATCAACATCTTCCCGATCACCGCTGCCCCGATCGACTTTGGCATCAGCACCGGCGACTGGACCCTGGAAGGCCACACCGACTCAACCGTGCTGGCCAGCAACTTCAACATGGTAGGCGCCTTCACCAAAGTTGGTATCCGGGTGGACACCGCAACAGACACGTTGAACCTGAACACTCAGGTCGGTATTTCTGAACTGAACGTCGACGTCGACTTTCTGGCTCTCGGTATTCGTGGCCTGAAGATGACAGGCGCTGATTACATGGGCACTAAACTCGACGGCACTGCAGGAAACGCCAACGTTCTTACCCTGGGCGCCACCATTGATATGGACGTTTACAAAGCAACCCGCCTGAGTGGCACCGGCGACGCACTGGCCATCGACCTGAACACCTTCGCGGCAGACATGTCGATAGATCAGGTGCTGGTCGGTGGTACTTCCATTGGCTCGGTAATGCTGGACAACCTGGTTGTTCAGGACACCACCATGCATATCTACGGTCACTAAATGCAAAAAACCCGGCACTTGCCGGGTTTTCTATCACTTCCTGAAAAATCGTGGATTGCGTTCAATAAAGGAATCAATCCAGCGCTCCAGAAACGACGTCCTGTTGGCACTTTTCAGGTAACGCCAGCCCAATACCGAAATGATCAGCGCGCCGGTCGCATCAACGATCAAATCCCACATGGTATCGGTCAGGCCGGAAGGGTCGTTCAGCATCGGTTTCTGCATGTTCATTCCGAACAGGCTGTCCATGGTGAATTCGAAAATCTCCCATAAAGCGCCCACTCCGAGTGCAAACATGAACGCAAAAAACGCCACAAATCCCGGATTCATGTGCACATTGATTTTTTCCGTCTCATTCATGATGTGAACCAGCAAAAAACCAAGGATTCCGAGCAAGAACCCCGACATGGTGTGCAGCGCCATGTCCCACCACCAGAACCGGGTGTAGTAATCCCGGATCTCGCCCAAAAACAGTGATGCAAACACGAATCCAATGGCCGCCAGCTGCAGTTCCGGCGGGATATGAATACGAAACCGGCGCTCAAACAGCACCGGGAAAAAGGTGATCAGGATAATCATGCTGGTCAGAAACGCCGTGAACCATCGCTGGCCCCAGATAGCCAAGACCGCTTCCAGCAGCAGGATGAGCTGCAGGAATATCGTGATTCTCTGATGGGTAATACGAATTCTCATGCTATCTTCCTAATCGGTCAGCCCAGCGGCAGCGCGCAGAAGCTGGTCCATTTCCGACGCCTCAAGTGCATCGGCCGCAATCAGTTCAACTCTGGAAAGTGCCCTTGGCTCACAGGGCAGGATCGAGACCGCCCCCTCTGCCACATTAACCACGCGCCAACCCTCAAACGTGCGGATTACTGCCTTGAATCGCAGCAAGCGGTCGTCCAGAGCCATCGCCAGCACCGCATGTTCATCCAATGACAATTTCGGATGAATCCGCCACCCGATGCTGTGATGACCCTGCCCCCGGTTCGTTACCAATTGCCAGGGAATGTCGTCCACTGATGGTGGCAGTGAAGCGGCCCGGGCATCATGATGGTTATGGGCGTGGGGGTCAGACACCTCAGGCAAGGTTGCGATGCCATCCAGCCACTCAGTTGCCAGTTGCCCATGCCGGGTGTGGTATACCTGAGGTTTGGCGGGCACAAGAGATGCCGCCCACTGAGCAAAGGCCCGAATCTGGACCTCAGTGCAAAGGTCGGTTTTGTTTGCCACCAGAATATCCGCAGACGCCACCTGATCCCGGAACTGCACGTTCTCGAGCACTCTGGGGTCTTCCAGTTTACGAGGGTCAACCAGGGTTATCACCGGGCCCAGCGCCAGTACGCTTCGGTAATGTTCACCCGTCAGGGTGTCCAGAATCTGGGACGGATGGCCAAGGCCAGTAGGCTCTATCAGCAACCGATCTGGTTTGGCGCGGGTAATCAGCTGGTTCAGGCCAATCTGCATGGGCAGGCCAGCAACACAGCACATACAGCCTCCGGGAATCTCCCGGACAACCGCCCCTTCGGTTTCGAGTATCGCGCCATCAATGCCCACCTCACCGAATTCATTAACCAACACCGCCCAGACCTCACCTTCCGGTTTACGCCTGAGTAAATCGAGGATCGCAGTGGTTTTACCAACGCCAAGAAAACCAAGGATCAGGTTGGTGGGAATGGCACGGACAGGGTCTGGCATCGGAGGAGCCTCAAAAGTGTTACAATATAACAAATACTGGCCCACCAGTACCAGCTTGAACTCCATAACAATAAACGATTGCCCGTTAGCTCAGAATCGCCATAGCAGCCACAAGCCAACGATGAGCACAACGATAAACCAGCGGGCATACTGATCCGACGTGTCCTGATCAGCCGGCTTTGTCGCCGGCACTGGCCGGTCAGATTCGTATTCATCAATCAATGCCCGCGCACGGAAAACGTCCTCATCGTCAACATGCACATTACTGAACCCGGCGGCACCAATCTCCCCCATCGCGCCTTGCAGATAATGACCTCCCACGTGGGCGTCAATCCCGTGGGCTCCCAACATCCCGGCGACGATATGGGCTTCGGTGATGTCCCGGGCCCGATAGGCTATTTGCAAGTTGGCTTTCCTCTGTATGCTTTATCATGCTACGAATGTAATTTCAGCATAGTTCCCTTTTTACCGGGCTCCAAAAGGAAAACCCATGCTCTGGATTCTGCTTGCCATTGTTGCTCTTATCGTTGTGGCCACCTTTGTGTTGTTCCGTGTTCACGATCTCTCGCAGTTTGATGATGACGACTGGGCAATCAGGGAGGTTGCACCCAATCCCGCTCACGATGAGGTTATGGAACGCATCAAAGACATGGGGCGGGCCTCCAAAGGATTGAAAGGCAAGGCGAGGCTGATGGCGCTGAGAAACCACCTGGACAGTCTGGGTGAAGGTGTGGAGATTGAGTCCGACATCCGGCATTGCGACTATCCGAAAGGTGAATGGGTGATCGCGCCAGGGGCCGACACTCGCCGACGCGTGCTTTACATTCACGGTGGCGCCTGGGCCGCTGGCAGCCCCCGCAGCCACCGGGCCATTACTGATCGGTTTTCTCACGTCGCCAACGCCGCGGTCTTTGCCCTCGACTACCGCCTGATGCCTGAACACCGCTTTATGGATGGCATACGTGATTGCCGGCAAGCCTACACCTGGCTGCTGAACCACGGTCCGGAGGGTGAGGAAAAAGCCAAGTTTATGGTGGTGGCGGGGGATTCCGCCGGTGGCAGCCACGTTCTGTCACTACTGGCCTGGATTCGGGACAACGGAGTGCGACAGGCCGATGCCGCCATTGCCCTGTCACCATCCACCGACCTTACCCTGACCGCCCCCAGCAATCGGGACAACATCCGCACCGATGCGCTGCTGGGCCCGGTCTTTGGTGGCCTTTCCAAGATTCCATTACCGATACTCTGGTGGGGCACCCTGGCCGCCTTCCGGATTTCCCCGACCAACCCGGTAGCATCACCGCTGCGGGGCCATCTGAATGACCTGCCCCCGACCCTGATCCACGCCAGCACCACCGAAATGCTGCTGCACAACGCCACACGCTATGCCGCCAAGGCGCGGTCCGAGGGGTCGCCGGTGGAGGTGCACACCTGGCAGAACATGGTTCATGTGTGGCATATTTTCTCGCCGCTACTGCCAGAGGCGGAGCAGGCCTTCGATGATATTGGCGAGTTTCTGGCGCGGGTGGAATCAGGGCAGACTGAGGCAAAAACCGCATGAAGCGTTTGCCAGCGACCACGGCTATGTTTGCGCTGATGGTCGGAGCATTGCCCGCGCTGGATTCCGGTGGCTCTGTGTTCTGCTCAGGCGGCTGTGAAATCCGCATCCGAAGTAGTGTGGCTATCTGCAAGTCGAGGCCAGTGCCGGCTTGGTGTTACGCTTCTGAGCGTTGAATGATTCAGGTCGTGACACCGGAATTGAAGTGTTTGACCAATGAAGCCACCTCAGTCACCGGTATCGGCCGGCTGAAAAGATAACCCTGAAAACGTCCACACCCCATCGCCACCAGGGCTGAAAACTGCGCGCGCTCTTCAACCCCTTCGGCGACCAGTCGCATACGATGGTTCTGGCCGATGGCAATGATACTCTCAACCATGTTCCTGGCCGATTCATCTTCGATGATGTTATCCACAAAACTCTTGTCAATCTTCAGTTCATCAATCGGTAGTTTGCGCAGCAGGCTCAGCGATGAGTAGCCGGTGCCGAAATCGTCCATGGACAAACTGACACCGGCATTGCGCAGCTGTTCCAGTATCGGAATGACTTGATCGAAACCAGACATGAACACCGTCTCAGTGATCTCCAGGGTCAGATAATGGGGATGCACACCATGCTTTTTCAGCTCCGATAGCACCAAATAACCAAACCCCGCCTGCATGAACTGCATGGCCGATATATTCACGGACAAATCCAAGGGCTCACGCACCTGATCCAGAAGCTTTCGGAAGTCTGCCAGGCTGCGACTCAACACGTAATTCCCAAGCTCTGCAATCAATCCGCAGGATTCTGCCACCTCGACAAATTCATTGGGTGGCACATACCCCAGTTCCTCGTCATTCCAGCGGGCAAGCGCCTCAACTCCCACTACCCGGCTATGGGTATCCAGTTGCGGTTGATACGCCATGGTTATCTGCATCTGGTTGATAGCGCCCCGAAGCCGCTGCTCAATGTGCACGCGCCGTAAATAACCAGCCTCATAATCATGACGATAGAGGCACACGTCGTTACGGGTCCTTTTGGCCTGATACAGCGCCAAATGGGCACTCCGGACAATACGATTAAAGGAATCACCATGGTCCGGAAATACCGCCGCACCCAGGCTGGCGCCCAGCTGCAGTTTCAACGGCCCAGACGCCATCTCCCGGGCAAGTGCCCGGAGCAAATCGTTACAGTAAGTCAAAAGCTTATCAGGTTCTCGAATACGGCTGATCAGGGCAAATTCATCCCCCCCCAGCCTGGACGCACCATGCTGATCGCTCGCCAGCTTTTGCAGGCAGCGGGCAAACTCAGCCAGTACCTTATCGCCTTGCTCCTGACCGAAGCGATCATTAATACCTCTGAAATTATCAATATCCAGCAGCACAACACCGAATTTCTCGCCCTCGTTAACAAGGTGCTGAATCTGGTCAATCAAACCCACGCGATTAAGCAACGACGTGAGATCGTCGTGCCTTGACTGATACATCAATGCCGACCGGCGTCTCGCCTCTGCCCGGTCAATCTGTCGTACCAGATAAAACAAGAGCACAAACAAAGCCACAAAGACCATCAGAAGAACCAGTCCACGCTCAAGAAAGCTGCTCCATACCGCGCGAATATTGGATTCAGAAGCAATCCAGAGTTCGTATTCAGGCGAGAACCAGGCTCCCCCAATGTAGCGATCACCACCACGCTGGTTGAAGTAGATGCTTGGCACGGGACGGGCTTTCAACACTTCCAGGGTGGCGTTATTGGCCTTTAGCAAATTCTGCCTGTCGGCCTCCCTCTGCTCGGGAGTTCTGTAGATAGCGGCGAAGATTTCCGGAGTGACCCCCTCGCCGGACATAAACTGCATGTAGCCATCATATTCCCGAAAAATCATGACAGCATCATCTGGCCCGGCGTGAAGTTTGCTCCCGAATACGCCCTTTTCGCCATCGGCACGAATGCCGGCAGACATCACGGCAATCACTTCTCCCTTGTCATTCCTCACCGCTTTTCGGGCAGGAATGATCCAGGCGTTCACCGCAGGCAAAAAATAGGTGCGACCCACAATCAGTCGGTCTGACTCCATAGCCCGACGGAAACCCTCGCGGGAGGTTTCCTGCTCCAGAAGATTGGGCATCAAACTGATATCGACAGTGGAGGTAACCTTGACCAGCTGGCCATCCGGCAGTGCCATTCCGAAACCGGCCAACGCAGGACTGGCTTCCATGATGCTGTCTAGAAGGGGCAGCACTTCACGGGTAGAGTTGATCAGGTCTGAGCGAACAAGCTCAGCCGCCGCCACGTCCAGAATTAACTCCTGGGTGCGCAGCACATTGGTAACCGATTGGCTGATGAGTTGAACCCTTGCCTGGTGGTGCGATTCCTGTTTGCTCAGCGTCGCCCGCCACATGCTGGTGAGGATATACGACAGAACAAGCACGCCAACCGCCACAACCACACAGAACAGCGTCCATAAATTGCGTTTGAAGAGAGTCAAAATAACTCCGCCAGTGAGTAATTGTTGTTATCTTTAATCCATCTACTCTGACGTGAGTATAGGCATAAATCTGAAACAGGCGAACTGGTCAGCCTGTTACCGGTGGCTTCTTGCGCACGTATAAAATCTTGTTCACCCGTGCGACCACCGTACCGGACTCGTCAACAATGTCTACGGTCCATTCCGGCAGGTATTTGTCGCCGCCGGCCGTCGCCTGGCGGATCTCGTCCAGTTGATCGGCAGTCAGCTCGAAACGAGCCGTTACGCGGCCCTTACCGGGCCTCACGAAGTCGATACTGGCGGCCTTGTCCCAGACGATGTAATCCTTGCCCAGCCGGCGCATCAGCAGCAGCATGTACATGGGGTCAACCATGCTGTAGAGCGAGCCACCAAAATGCGTACCTACGTAATTAGTGTTGTACCAGTGCTGGCGCATTTCAACGGTAGCGGATGAAAAGTCATCCGCAATCTGGGTAACCTTGATACCCGCACCAAGGTAAGGCGCAAACGTGCTCATAACCCGGCGCATGGCACCGGCACTGGCAAACCAGCGGCGAACGGTAGAGTTCATAGGAATTCCTGATTAAAGCGGGAGAAGTACATAGCCGGCTATCTTGTTCCAGACGGACAGAATATTCAATGCGGGTTCATACGGTCGTTTGAATATTACAGACCAGCAAAAGCCAACTGCAGTGCAATCGCCAGCATCATCAAACCGATGACACCGTCGATAACCCGCCAGGCGCCGGGGCGAGACAACACCGGAGCCAATGAAGAACCTAGCCAGGCCAGGCCGCCAAACCAGAGAACCGACGCACTGCTTGCGCCGGCAACAAAACCGGACGCACTGGCTTGTTGGGCACCCACAGCGGGAATCAGCAAAAGCGTATCCAGATACACCTGGGGGTTCAGTAAGGTCACCGCAAGCGTGGTCAGCAACACGCCTTTCAGACTTCGGCGGGTGTCCTCGCCTGTCTCAAGCACAGCCCTGCCACGACCAGCCCGCACGAATGCCTGAACCGCCAGCCACCCCAAAAACACAACACCGAGCCAGCGCAACACTTCCAGCGCCTGGGGCATGGCCAGGAGCGCCGCCGTTACACCGAACATGCCCAGGGTAAACAGCAAGATATCGGAAGTCATACAGACACCTGCCGACCACCAGTGGTGCTCACGACGGATGGCCTGGCTCAGCACAAACGCGTTCTGAGCTCCAATAGCAACAATGATGCCGCCGCACACCAACAAACCTGTCAGATAACTCTCAAACACGTCACGATTCCAGAACACGGTGGACTACCGGATCACCGGTGAACACCAAACCAATGGGGATAGCTCAACAGGCAGTAGAGCGCCAGCATGTCATAAACCGCATGCCAGACCACCACCAGCTCCAGGCTACCGCTGAGCTGATAGGCACCACCCAGCACCAGACCGAGCCCGGTGGCAACCAGAAAGTAGGTGAACGACACATAGTGCACCAGGCCGAACAGCACGGAAGCTGCCAAGACCGCGGTCCAGGGGCCGGTGTACTGGAGCAACCAGCCCTGGATTGCGCCCCGGAACAGTAGCTCTTCCCCCACCCCCGCCAGCATCGACAACGCCACCAGCACGGGCCAGCGAAAGCTGGCGGCGAAGTCATACAAGCCCTGCATCTGACTGGTGAGATCGTCCGGAAACAGCCAAGACATTTGAGTCAGAAACAACAACAGCAGGTAGGTGACGACGGCACCAAGCACGCCAAACAACAGCGCCTCGGTCAGTCCGAGTCCACCTGACAAGAGCGGAATGTCAAACAGCCAGATGGCAGCCAGACCCACCACACCGATGCCGCCCTGAAACAACAGGGCGGCCGATGCGGACATCGAGGAACCTTTGCGCTCAGGCATGAATCAGTTGGAGAACAGATCCTTGACCGGGAACAGGTCGTCGTAAGTGGGGACCTTTTTCTGGGCCTTGGCCTGGAAGGTTTTCATCATGTCGGTGGGGCGGAACATGCCAGCCTGCCAGGTGGCCATGTACTTCAGGCTGTCTTCCACGCTGTGGTCGCGGCTGTAGTTGAGCATTTCCTTGCAACCGGTGACGGCCAGCGGCGCATTGGCAGCAATCTGTGCGGCGATGGCCATCACCGCTTCCAGCATGGCGTCCTGGCTCTCATACACCGAGTTTACGAAGCCCAGGCGCTGAGCTTCTTCAGCTCCGAACTTGCGACCGGTGTAAGCCAACTCACGCACCACGCCTTCAGGCATCAGTTTGGGCAGGCGCTGCAGAGTGCCGACATCGGCGGTCATGCCCAGCTCGGTTTCTTTGATGGTGAAGTAGGCATCCGCCGTGCAGTAACGGCTATCGGCCGCACACACCAGATCCAGAGCACCACCAATGCAGCCGCCGTGAACCGCCGCCAGCACTGGCAGGCGCACTTTTTCGAGAGACGTCAGCGTGTCCTGCAGCTGCAACACCACCCGGCGCAGGTTCTCGGCCATCCGGCCGGGATCACCACTCATGGGCACCGATTTCGGATCGGAGAACACACCCAGATCCATGCCGGCAGAGAAGTGCTTACCGGTTGACGAAATCACGATCACCCGGGCATCGGTGTTGGCTTCAATGTCCTGTACACAGCGCGGCAACTCCAGCCAGAACGCCTTGTTCATGGTATTCATGGCTTCCGGCCGGCTGAACTGCACGTGGGCGATGTGATTTTTAACGTTGATGTTAAAGCTTTCGTAGTTGGCTAATTCAGACAAGGTGTAGCTCCTTTAAACGCTGTTGCTCTGAAAACGTGTTATTGCTGGCTGACAATCAGCGCCGCCGCCAGCGCCAGGCTGAGGAAAGCCACGATCAGGTTGATCGTCATGCCCCAGCGGGCGTTGTAACCATTGGGAAATTCTTCCGGGCTCAGGGTTTTCAACACTGCCCCAAACTGGCGGGTGGCGTAAAACGCGGTGGCCGCACCCAATAGGATAAACAGCAAGCCCAACCAGTACATCACCACCAGATTAATGCCATCGGCAGTCTCTGGCGTTAGTGCCGCCAGCAACAGACCCGCCCGCTCCACCAGAAACCCGAAGGCGGTCAGGCCCAGACTGGTGCGGTTCCAGGCCAGCAAGGTGCGCTCGGCGGCAAAAAGAACGCGGGGATCTTTCAGGTCAGACATGGTTGATTCCGTATCATCGCAGAAAAAGGTTTCGTATCATCAGGGCGCACATTACCGCGAAACGAGGCACGATGGAATTTACTTTCCTGGGCACATCCGCCGGAACACCCACCCGGTCACGAAACGTCACCGGGCTTGCGCTTTGCCGCTCCGGCCCGAAACCCTGGTACCTGATCGACTGTGGCGAGGGCACCCAGCACCAACTGATGCGCACCCGCTATTCGGTGATGCAGCTGCGGGCGATTTTCATCACCCACATCCACGGTGACCATATCTTCGGTCTGCCCGGGCTGCTCACCAGTGCCTCCATGCTGGGCCGAACCGAGCCACTGGACATCATCGCGCCGGTGCAGGTTCAGAGGTTCATCCATGCTGTGATCGACAACAGCGACTCCAGCCTCAGCTACCCCCTCAACTTTATCAACTCGGAAGCGCCGGAGTTCTACTGGCAGGATGACCAGTTTCGCGTGACCAACGTGGCACTGTCCCACCGCGTGCCCTGCCGAGCCTTTGTGTTCACCGAAATCAATCTGGAACGAAAACTGCGGCAGGACAAACTTCTGGAAGATGGCGTAATGGCCGGCCCGAACTGGGGCGACCTACAAAAGGGCAAAGACGTGCTGCTGGCGGATGGCCGCCTGCTGAAAAGCGACGACTATACCCACATCCCCAGAACCGCCCGCAAACTCATTGTCGGCGGCGACAACGACACCCCTGAGCTGCTGAGAGACGCCTGCCCCGGCACCCATGTGTTGATTCACGAAGCCACTTACACCCAGGACGTGGCGGACCGGGTTGGCCCCTGGCCACAACACAGCTCAGCCCAGCAGGTCGCGCGGTTTGCCCAGAGCGTGAAGCTGCCCAACCTGGTGCTCACCCACTTCAGCTCGCGCTACCAGTCCTATCCCGGTGGCACACCGAATATCAACCAACTGGCGGCTGAAGCCCTGCAGCATTACAAGGGACATTTATTCCTCGCCAACGATTTTGACACCTACCAACTGACAACCGACCTGCAACTGCACCGCCTCACCGACCGCTAGCCACACCCGCCCTCAGGCCTGCGACAGCACGTCTTCGAATATCGCAAAGCATTAAACGATTACTGACCTGATGTTATCAGACACTTTCGGTTCACTCTGCCTGGCTGCCTGGCGGCATCACCAGCCACTCCGGATCGTCGAACTCACCCAAGGGCCGGATTTCCACAAACGGCGCCGCAGTTTTGATGATCTCCGAAATTCTCGGGTCCTTGTCGGCTTCCATCGCGTCCCGGTGGGTCTTGCTGTCCCAGCTGGCAATGGCAATCAGTTTGTTCGGCTCACCAATCTTCCGGTGCAACTCTGTGCCCCGGGCGCCTGGTGCCTGCTGAATCAGCTCACTGGCGCGCACCCAGGCATCGGCGTATTCCTCGGCGGTATGGCCCTCTTGTACGGTGACTTCAAAGATGAATTTCATCGGGCGCTCCTCTGACGACTTGCAGCATTTCCGTCTTGTGGTCCAGACTGGACATTACATGATTAAAATCTCACCACTGGAGTATATGAGATGTATAAAAGAATCCTGGTGCCGGTAGATCTATCCCAGCTGGGTAACATGCCGAAAACCCTCAACACCGCCATCGATGTCGCCAAACACTACCAAGCATCACTGTGCTACGTCACGGTTACCAACAGCACGCCCGGCGCCGCCGCCCACAATCCCGAAGAGCTCGCTGAAAAACTGGCGGAATTCGCGGAGGAGCAGGGCCAGGTTCATGGAATCCAAACTGACTCAAAAGTACTGGAGTCCGTCGACACAGCCGTTGAGCTGGACAAAAAACTGCTGGACGCGATCAAGGACACTGGCTCCGACCTCGTCATTATGGCATCGCATGCGCCCGGCTTGGGCGACAAGCTGCACCTGCTGCGTTCCAACGGTGCCGAAATCGTCAAGCATAGCGATATTTCGGTTTTCATCGTTCGCTGATCCTTGGGTTAGACTGACCGAACATTCACAGGGAAGTTATTCATGTCCGCTCCTGTCGTCTTCGCCGTATTTGCCACAGCCCTGATTGCCGGCTCACTGTTCTACCTGTTCTTCTACCGCAACTGGCAGCGGCAGCGGGAACTGCAGCAGCCATTCCCGAAGCCTTGGCGCCGCTTTCTGAAAACACAGGTGCCCGCGTACAGACGACTGGGAACGCCGCAAAAAAAACGGCTTGAACGCCTTGTTCAGCTTTTTATCGCTGAGAAAGATTACTACGGCTGCGACGGATTTGAAGTCGATGACAGAGTGCGCGTTACCATCGCCGGCCACGCCTGCCTGCTGATTCTGGAGCGGCCGTTTTCAGACTACGACGACGTGCGCAGCATTCTGGTCTATCCGGACGTGTATCGGGCTCAGGGTATGGAAAGCGATGGACTGGTGGTCAGTGAAAGCAACCAGATCCGCGCGGGTGAAGCCTCCTCCCGTGGCCAGGTGGTACTGGCCTGGCGCGAGTGCGAAAGCGCTATCGCCGAACCGCACAGCCCGCACAATGTGATCCTTCACGAATTCGCCCACCAGCTGGATTATCTGGACGGCACCGCCGATGGTGCACCGCCGCTGTATGGCGAGCAGGCCCGGAACTGGCAAGAAACCATGACCAAGGCCTGGGACCACCTGCAACACCGCCTGGCGCACCATCACAAGCCCTGGCTGGACCCTTACGGCGCCACCGAGCCGGCGGAGTTCTTTGCGGTACTGACTGAAACCTTTTTCCAGCAACCGGAGCACCTGCTCGAGGTGCAGCCCGAGGTGTACAAAACCCTGTGCGGCTATTACCGGCTGGACCCGCGGGATTTCAGCAGCCATCACCCCTGACGCCAAGGCGGTCCAGATACAGATGCAACTCCTGCTCGCTGATGTTCACGTATTCCAGCACCCGGCCATAGAGCATCACCGTGGGCACGTTGCGGCCGCCCCGCTCCTTCTGGGTCTCCTGCAGTACGTACAGTATCGTCCTTTCGGTTTTTGTGAGACCATCCCGCGCATCGGGGATCACCTCGTCTATTCCGCGTAAACTGCTCATATTTCTGAATCCGGTAAGCTGCCCATGGAAATCAAAGTCAATTATCTCGACAACCTGAGGCTTGAGGCCAAATTTGACGATTTCACCGTCATTTCCGACCAGCCCGTCCGCTACAAAGGCGATGGCTCGGCGCCCGGCCCGTTTGATTACTTCCTGGCCTCCTCGGCCATGTGCGCAGCCTACTTTGTGAAGGTGTACTGCAACGCCCGCGACATTCCCACGGAAAACATCCGCCTGTCGCAAAACAACATTGTAGACCCGGAAAACCGCTACAAGCACATTTTCAAGATTCAGGTGGAACTACCGGAAGACATCTCCGACAAGGACCGCCAGGGCATTCTGCGCTCCATCGACCGCTGCACCGTCAAAAAAGCCATACAAGCCGGCCCGGATTTCCAGATTGAGGTGGTGGAAAACCTGGACGAAGACGCCCAGGCCCTGCTCACCGTCAAACCGGAAGGCGAAGCAAGCACATACATCGAAGGCAAAGACCTGCCCCTGGAAACCACCATCGCCAACATGAGTGGCATTCTGGCGGATCTGGGCATGAAAATCGAAATTGCCTCCTGGCGCAACATCGTGCCCCACGTGTGGTCGCTGCACATTCGCGATGCGGCCTCGCCCATGTGCTTCACCAACGGCAAGGGTTCCACCAAGGAAGCCGCCCTGTGCTCGGCCCTGGGTGAGTTCATCGAGCGGCTTAACTGCAACTTCTTCTACAACGATCAGTACTTCGGCCAGGACATCGCCAACAGCGCGTTCGTGCATTATCCGAACGAGAAATGGTTCCAGCCTGGCCCGGAAGGCGAGCTGCCCGCGGGCATCCTGGACGACTACTGTCTTGAGATTTTCAACCCGGACGGCGAGCTGCTCGGTACCCACCTGTTTGACACCAACTCCGGCACCCCGGAACGCGGCATCTGCAGCATTCCCTACGTGCGCCAGTCGGATGGGGAAACCGTGTACTTCCCCTCCAACCTGATTGAAAACCTGTACCTCAGCAACGGCATGAGTGCCGGCAACACTCTGCCGGAAGCCCAGGTACAGTGCCTGTCGGAAATCTTCGAGCGGGCGGTCAAGAAAGAGATTATCGAAAACGAAATCGCCCTGCCGGACGTGCCCAACGAGGTACTGGCCAAGTACCCGGACATCGTCGAAGGCATCCAGGCCCTGGAAGATCAGGGCTTCCCGGTACTGGTGAAAGATGCCTCCCTCGGCGGCCAGTTCCCGGTGATGTGCGTTACCCTGATGAACCCGAAAACCGGCGGCGTGTTTGCTTCCTTCGGCGCCCATCCCAGCTTTCAGGTGGCGCTGGAGCGCAGCCTGACCGAACTGCTGCAGGGCCGCAGTTTTGAAGGTCTGAACGACCTGCCGGCGCCCACCTTCAACTCCATGGCGGTGACCGAGCCCAACAACTATGTTGAGCACTTTATCGATTCCAGCGGTGTGGTGTCCTGGCGCTTCTTCAGTGCCCGGTCAGATTACGACTTTGCCGAGTGGGATTTCTCCGGCACCAACGCCGAAGAAGCCACCGCGTTGTTCGGCATCCTCGAAGACCTGGGCAAGGAATGCTACATGGCGGTATTCGAAGATCTGGGCGCACCGGTCTGCCGCATACTGGTGCCGGGCTACTCCGAAGTGTACCCGGTGGAAGACCTGGTCTGGGACAACACCAACCTGGCGCTGGCATTCCGGGAAGACATCCTCAACCTGCATCGCCTCAGTGACGACGAGCTGACCGGCCTGGTAGCCCGCCTGGAAGAGGCCGAGCTCGACGTCTACATGACCATCGTCACACTGATCGGCATCGAGTTTGATGAAAACACCGTGTGGGGCCAGCTCACCATCCTGGAACTGAAACTGCTGATCTACCTGGCCATTGGCGAGCTGGAAGAAGCCCAGGAGCTGGTCGAGATGTTCAGGCAGTTCAACGACAACACGGTTGAGCGCGGCCTGTTCTACCAAGCCATGCAGGCGGCTCTGGAAGCCACGCTGGATGACGAACTGGCGCTGGACGATTACCTCTTCAACTTCCGCCGCATGTTTGGCGATGAGGTGATGAACGCCGTCGTGGGCTCCATCAACGGCACCGTGCGTTTCTTTGGTCTCGAAGAAACCGGCATGGACCTGCGCGGTCTGGACCGGCACCTGAAGATGATCGAGAGCTATAAAAAGCTCCATGCGGCCAGGGCCCGAAAGGCCGGCCTACAGCCTTAGGCTGTAGGCCGGATACCGACTTTCACTTGGCCATCAAGTACTCAGCCAGCGCCTGATAGGCAGGCAACGAGGTCGGGTCGATTCTGGAGTTAGCGGCGGTAGGGAAGGAGGCAAAGCGTACGATGACCATGTCGGCTGTGGGGTCCACATAGATAGTCTGGCCGTGCACCCCGCGTGCCGCGAAAGCGCCATGGTCATTATGGAACAACCACCACATGCTTCGGTAACTGCCTCCAGCCAGGGTTGAATAGCCCGCTTTGGCGAATGCTTCTCTGTCCCCACCCGCACGGATGTTGTCGACCACTTTGCGCGGGAACAGCGCTTCACCATTGATCACACCATCACTGAGCATCAACTGGCCAACTCGCCCCAGGTCTCTGAGGCCGGCACTCAAGCCGCCGCCGGCAAACGGTGTGCCTTTGGCATCGACCGTCATATAGCCGTCTTGCTCGGCCCCCATTCTGCTCCAGATTCGTTCAGAGAGTAAATGCGCAACATCCTTCCCGATTACCCGCGAGATAATCCAGCCAAGCGCATCGGAGTTGATGGTGCGATATCCAAAGGCTTCGCCATGAGTACCGTCCTGTTTCACGGTCTGCAGGTACTCGAAGTATCCGTTCGGGCCCACATAGCCCTCCGGTTTCGGCAACGGACTGGCTGCTTTCGAATAAACCCAGATATCGGCATTCGGGTCGGCGTAGTTTTCGCTGTATTGAAGGCCCGTGGTCATATCCATTACCTGGCGCACGGTCGCACTGCCAAAGGCGCTGTCTTCAAGCTCGGGAATAATGGAGCCAACCTTTGCGCCCTCGTCCAGGCGGCCTTCAACCACCAGGATCTCCGCCAGCAAACCGGTCAACGACTTGGTCATCGACATAGCGGCGTGCTTGCCCGCCTCACTCAGGCAGCCAGAGTAGTGCTCATAGACCACCCGACCCTCGTGTAAAACCAGCAGACCATCCGTGTAGTTGGCAAACAAGGACTCGCGCCAGGTCATCGCGGTGTCGCTGCCCAAAGGCAGGAAGCGCACCGCATCAATCCCCTCATCGGGTGCGGAAGCCAGTGGCACTGGCGCTCCAATCCCCCGGCTCACCTGCTTGGTGGGCATCAGCTCGCGAATGTGGCACACCGTCCAGCGCATCTTCGGAAAACTGAAAAAGTCCGATTCCGGCTGCATGATCAATTTCTCGGCCGGCGGCGGGAAGCCCTGCATCCAGGCCATTTTGCCTGGGTCTGAGTCCTCTGCACTCAATGGGCTGGTCGCATGCGCCACCGTTGAGTACAGGCTGGCCAAAACAAACGCACCACCAAACCCGAAGGCCAGAAATCGATTCAACACCATTCGAACCCCTCAATAATGAAAGTGGATAGCACAACCCAATCCCATGCAGTGACTGTTCAAATACTAACTCAATCTCTAGGTGGTAGCTCCCACAAATGCCCTACCAAAACACGCCGCGAGGGCAGTTTTTATCCGGGAGCTGATCCAACGCAGGCGCAGATCGCCACCACTTCCGTCACCACCGCATTCCCACACTCAATCCGATTGCGAATAGCCATCCAGCGCCACCCTGAACTATATTAGAGCAAGCCTATAAACGAGAGTGAAAAAACGTGCCACCATCGGATGAGAATCAGGACGCCGTCGATCTTCACCTGCTTCAGGGCATGCTGGACACCATGAGTGACCACGTGTTCATCCTCCGCGCCGAAGGGGCTCGCTATCGGCTGGTGTATTGCAACCCCGCCATGGACACCTTCATGAATCACAGCGATGCCCTGCTGTGTGGCCGCTACCTTGATGAAATCGTCCCGGACCCGGGTCTCTGCAAGAAAATCTCTGATAACTACACCAGGGTGATCCAGGCAGGTGCGCCAATGCGTTATGAGGAAGACACCGAAGGCTTCTCCACTCCCATCACAATCTTTGAGACCACCTTATCGCCGCTGCTTGGAAGGGACGGCAACACGACTTACGTTTGCGGCATTTCCCGGAACATCACCGCTCGTCGTAATGCAGAGGCCGCGTTGCAGAAAACCAACGCCATCCTCCAGCAACAACTGGAGGAAAATCGCCGCCTGCACGACCAGCTCGAGCAAGAGGCCATCCGTGACCCGCTGACCAACCTGTTTAACCGCCGGTATTTCATGGAAAGCCTGCAGCGGGAGCTGGACAGGGCTCAAAGGGGGCAGTACTCACTCACCCTGATGATGGTGGACCTTGACTACTTCAAGCAACTGAATGACCAGCATGGCCACTCCTTCGGCGACCAGGTGTTGGTGGAGTTCAGTCAGCGCCTCGCCCAGAGCATGCGCAAAGAAGATGTGGTCTGTCGCTGGGGCGGGGAAGAATTCCTGATCATGATGCCGGGACTGGCCCTGACTGACGCCAAGTGTCGAATCATGGAATGGCAAAAGACACACAGCCCCATGAACATCACCGGCACCAACAAGCCAATCGAGGTCAGCTTTTCCATTGGTCTTGCCACCGCTCCCGATCACGGCCTGCTGCCAGACGACATCATCAATGCCGCGGACAAGGCCTTGTACCAGGCAAAAGAAAAGGGCAGGAACCAGATACGGATCGCTGGCGAAAACGGGAGGTTAGCGCCGTAATCCTCCGCATGACAATTAGCTGGCAACGAAAGCGGCATTCGCGCCTGGCGTGAATAAGCGGTTCCGATTCACTCCGAAGCCTATCTGCCCGGCATCGATTGTTTTAACATACGCAGCCCTCAACACGCCCGCCTGCCAACCTGTTTTATCTGCAGCCGCTGATCGCCAGAGGTGTTCCTGCAACTCACACAGAGACTTGCCATGTCTGCCAACGTCTTGTATACCGACCTGTCAGGCTGCTACGACCTGATGTGTGCCGACATCGATTACCCGGCGCAGAGCCAAGGTGTCCGGCGGCTGCACCAGCTGTTCGGCAACGGCGGCACCCGCCATCTTGACCTGGCCTGCGGGACCGGGCCGCACATCCGGCATTGCATCCCGGAATGATCCATGGTCATACAGCCGATGTTGAAATGGGCTTGCGCTCCCACCGAACGGCGTTTATTACATCCTTAGCAGTGACAGCCGTCTGGTTCACGGTAACGAAACCCAGCCGGAATTGCGTCATCTTCAACAAGCCGCAGGCACGTGGCAGCGCTCCTTGTTCGGGGTTCCCACTTCCGGGCTGCCTGGATCGGGCCAGGCGGGCAAAGCAGAGCTGACACGCCCCGGACTCACATAAACTTACAGGCAATCGCTTTGATCATTCAGGCAATTTGTTTAGCCTAGGCTGACTGCGTTTGCACTGAGGTACTGGCGTTTGAGACAAGCCCACATTATGAAGAACTCCAGGTCAATCTGTGGGGCCATCTTTCTGCGTTTGACAATGTTTTTGTGTGCTTCGCAAATCCCTGCAATTGTCTTGGTAGTCATGCTGGCAGCCCTTGCCTCAGCTGCTACAGTCGCCAACAACAAAAAGCCACTGGATATCGACTTCCACACTTTGAGGCAGTCCGCGGCATCCTTGACCGGCAATGCACACACGCCAGTTCTCCGCGAGTGGGAAATCTTGTTAGATAATGCTCACGAGCTGAGCATAGGTGAGCGTCTCCAAGCCGCAAACCGTTTTTTCCATGCCAACGTCACGTATGTTGAAGACATCGACAACTGGAACAAAAGCGACTATTGGGCTACCCCCCTCGAAACCCTGACCCGCGGCAAAGGGGACTGTGAAGACTACGCAATCGGCAAATATGTCAGTCTGCTCCACTTAGGCATCCCAAATGAACGCCTCCGGTTAATCTACGTCCGTGCAAAAATCGGTGGCGCTTCATCCCCTATATCACGGCCACACATGGTTCTTGCCTACTATGAAAGCCCCCAATCAGAGCCACTGATTCTCGATAGCCTAACCCGAGACATCCACCCCGCAAGCGAAAGACCAGACTTACTCCCGGTCTTCAGTTTTAATAGTGACGGCTTGTGGGTGGGCAACCAACGCTCTTCGGCAGCATCTCCAACCCAACGCCTTTCTCGCTGGAGAGATGTGATCGAGCGAATGAATACCGAAGGAATCACATGGAACAAAGATTGAACTTTAGGCGCGAAGCGCTTGCCGACAGAATATTTAGCAGCAAGGTGACCTTATGACTTTAAGCAAACAGCTTTGGCTACTCATATCTATATTGCTGGTCAGTGCCTTTTTAGGGAGCTTTGTATTTAGCAGCCTGAGCATCCGCACATACGTGGAGGAGCAGCTCGTGGTGAAAAATACCGACACGGCGAATGCGCTTGCACTGACGATTTCGCAAACAGAAAAAGATGAGGCCCTGATAGAAACGTTCATGGCAACCCAGTTCGATTTGGGTCATTTCAAACATATATCGCTTCAGCCTTTAACCGGTGAACCTATTATTTTTGAGTCGGGCCGACCCTCAGAAAGCAAAACAGTGCCCATTTGGTTTAAAACACTGCTGCCTTTATCTTCACCAGAGGCGACGGCCAGGGTGATGGACGGGTGGGGAGAATATGGTTTGTTGCGCGTTGCCAGCGACACAGACAGCGCCTATGGCCTCCTGTGGAGCAACATAATACGAACCATGCTTTGGCTGATGGCCTTGCTGATCCTTGTCGCCATCGCTGCACGCTATCTGGTAAGAACCATCACTCGCCCACTGGAAGACGTCGTGCGGCAAGCAGAATCCATCGGCCGACAGCAGTTTATCGAGGCTAAAGAACCGAACACAGAAGAGCTGAAACGAGTCGTTAAGTCGATGAATCTGCTGTCACGCAATGTGAAACAACTCCTCGTAAACGAAAGACAGCATGTGGAAGCGCTCCGAAAGTCACTCCAATATGACGCGCTCACAGGGCTCGCGAACCGTTCGGTTTTCATGCAATCACTGCAAACACTCCTTGATGAGGGCTCGGCGGATCAGGAGCACAGGCTATTAATGTTCCGAGTAATGGACCTGCTCGAACTTAACCAGCGCCTGGGTCGCAAACAAACCGACCAGATACTGTGTGGAGTTGCTGACTGCCTCAGTCAACTTCAGGGTTCCTTGGATGTCGCCCAAACCGTTGTTGCTGCCCGGCTGAACGGATCCGACTTCGCTCTTCTTATAAGCGGCAAAGCTAATCTGAAAGCACTGGTTACCAAATTAAACGAAGCCCTACGGACCTCGTGGGAGCAGTGTTTACCGAGCGAAGGCCAACGAGTGCCCATTATTATCGCGGCAACCAACATAAAAGGAGACGATCAGAGGGAGGCCATTATGACACATCTGGATGGCCTTTTAGCCCAAGCCGAAATGGAATGGCCCGAACAGAATTCGGTCATTTCGAAATCCAGATACTCCGGTTATGGTTTTTCCGTGGATCAGTGGCGCGCCGTTCTGACTGGCGCACTTGACTCAGGAAATCTGGGCCTCGCCGTTGACCAAGTCAAAACGTCATTTGATGACATAGTGCTGGAAGAGCTGACTCTGACTATTGCAACTCCGAACTGGAACATTCCAGCCCAGCATTTCCGGCCGTGGGCTCGCAGATTTGGCATTGAGGAAGCGTTCGATCAACGACTGTTCTCGGAAGCACTCGCGCTATTAGAAACCAATCAAGACAAACAGCTTTCCGTAAGATTGTCCCAAGATACCGTCTCAAGCGTTAGCTTTCTGTCCAATATGACCGAGCAACTAAAACGCTATCCTGATCAGGGCCACCGCCTGACATTAGCGATCCGAGAATCCACTGCCGTTACCAGCCCGATTCATTTCGCAGCCTTTGCGAAAATGGTTAGTGAGCTCGGTACCAAAGTGGGCCTCGTTGATGCCTCAGCGGAATTTCTCTCATCTGATTTGCTGCCGTCACTGGGTTTGTCATTTATCCACCTCGACCCAAACCTCACAACGGACATAATGAACAACGGCAAAGAAGAACTATTCATCCAGCGAATCTGCAGCGTTGCACATTCAGTCGGGATGAAAGTGTTTATTGATGAGCCTGCCATTGATCAGAAAAAACAGGCGCTTCAGTGCGGGGTAGATGGGTTCCGCTACAGAAAAAACTGAAACCATAAAAAACACCCCGCCACAGCAATTGTGGCGGGGTGCTTCCAAAGAACCCGACTCACGTCGGGGCATTATGAGCCTTAAGAGTCAATATTTAGCTGACCATTATTGAGCAATGCCTGGATGAACTGTTCAGACGTCTGGCCATCCATACTGACGTTCTCAAGCGTAATCACTTGATCAGCGTTAGCCGTCTCGCCACTCAGACTACCTTGGCTATTGACGTACAGAACGGTGTCCCCGCTTCCGTTTTCTTCCGCGATGATGTAGTTGAGTAGATTTGTCTCGTTTTCGCCTTGCAAGAGGTCTGCGAGGTCAAGACGATCGGCTTCACCAGTGCCTGTGTAGTTACCTTCAGTGAAATCTCGAATCACATCCTGTGCAGGCGTTGTTGTGGTGCCCTGGTCACCGAGCTCCCAGCGGAAGACGTCCGCTCCAGCGCCACCGGTCAGGATGTCGTCGCCGGCACCACCAATCAAGACGTCATTACCAGCACCGCCATCAAGGATGTCGTCACCCTCACCACCGTAAAGGACGTCCGAATTGCTCGAACCGATGAGCGAATCATCTCCTGAGGTACCGAGTAGATAGTTCTTAACATCACTTGTTGTATTCCCTGCAGTGTCGGTTGCAATGACAGAAACCGATCCAGTGTTGCTAGTCGAAGGATATATTACAGTGCTCCAAGCGCCCTGGTTATCTGCCAGGACTGTGTCGATCAAGTCACCATTTTCATCGAAGACCTCAACCGACGCTGCAGGCTGTGAGGTTCCTACAATACTTATCATTTGGTATCCGACCACGCTAGACGGGTCCTGATCATTCGTAAAGTAATTGCCACCCCAATTATCAATGCCAAGTGTATCGACGGCCAGGGCATAACTCGCACCATTGATGCTACCAGAGAACATGACTACCGCATCTTCGAAAAAACCCGATTCATTGGCAAAAACATCTGAACGCGTCAAAGAACCTAACATTTCTCGACTAATCCAATAAGGATTTGCCTCTGACCCCACGTTTTCTTCCCAAGTCAGCGAGTAAACATCGTTTATGCCAAACAGGTAAGTATCTGCACTTTCGCCGGTCGCCTGAATCGTAAGATTTCTAGTAGCCGATGCATTCAGAGAATCAGCAGATATAGTCTCACCGGAATCGGTAACGTCAATCTCATATTGCCGAACACCAAATTCAGCATCTGACAACTCATTCCAAACGGTGTCTATTATATCAGTCGACTCTCCTCCAGTAACCCAACTAACACTCTCTATAGCAACAGCAGGCGGAACAATATTTACCGAGATGCTATCGAAAGATGTCACCGTATCGCCATTTGCTGATTCAGTAGACGTTGCAGTAACGGTGAGTTCCAAATTACCCGTGACAGCCTCAGGAGTCTTGAGTATAAGCTCGTCCAGATCCCACTCTGTCACATCAACCACATCACTTGTTGAAGTCGAGGTAAATGCATTATTGCCATCTGACAAAACAGCTCCCTCTGGCAAACCTTCAATGCTGACCGTCAAAGTCTCAGAGCCATCCGTATCGGTTAACTCAGCCTCAACCTCAGAGAGCGGAATCCACCGGCCAGCAACGCCTTCATTCACTTCAAAAGTCGTATAGAACCCACCTTCTTCGTCAAATTCTGACGGACGTACTCCCTGTTCTTCCAGAGAACTCACATCGGGGAACAAGGCCGCATTATCGGTCGACAAGATCTCCGCCGTTGAACCATCCACAGACATCCATACATCGTACCCTCCAGGACCACTATTGTTGTGCTTATAGATATCAATGGAATAGTAACCACTTTCAGATGGTTCAAATGCACCACTATACCGTGCTGGTCCTTCCTCACCGTTTGGTGCGGTTCCCGTTACACCCCAGCGACCAGCGGCCACCAGATCACCACCTACAACAATCGCACCGCTATCATCAGCATAACCGCCAAAGGTATATTCTTTGCCGGCTTCCAGATAGATCAACCCTGATGTTTTCGTCCCCTGCTGGGCATCCAGACCATTACTGCGATCTACATTAACCTCTGTCGAAATCGCCGTTAAAGCTGGCTCGCCCGCGTCATCAAACGCTGTTATAAGAGTAGATGGATCTACGCCGTTGCCACCGCTCCCGATAGACAGACCGTCCCAAGTCTCAATTTTTAAGCCAACACCCTCAGGTACACTATTATCAGCAACCAGCAACAAGTTGGGAGTATCGGCTACCGGGGTTACCTCAATCTGCAAAGCAGCTGATCCGACACCACCCCGACCATCTTCAACCGTGTACGCAACATCAGGGAAAGTTCCACTCCAGTCCTCAAACGGAACAAAATCGAAATCACCATTCCCTTGGAGCGTAATTGTTCCTTCTCCGGCAATGGTTGCGGAATCGCCAGCGACATACTGTATTCCGTCTACTTCAAATACCGTAACGGTTAACTCATCACCGTCTTGGTCCGTATCGTTGTTCAGAACATTTCCAGAAAGCGCTACATCTTCATCAGTAACCGCATGCAAGTCGTTGGCAATAGGAGCTGCGTTGATCGACACATTGTTACCAACGCCCGCGTTGCCAGCCAAATCAGTAAAACTACCATCAGCTACCGAAATCTCGATAGGCCCACTGGCATCTGCAGTAAAGGTTGCAGACCAGGTAATTGAGTCCACCTGACTAAAGTTAATGAGCGCTCCACCACTAACATCCACATCGCCAACTTCAAAGCCGGTTACGAGCTCACTGAAGGTGAAGGTGATCTCTGCTTCCTCTCCATCTGCTAACGTCTGCTCGCTGGCGCTGATTTCGATCGATGGAGGTGTGGTGTCCAGCTCGGCGTTGTCCTGGGCCGTGATGGTGTTGCCGTTGTTGTCCTCGGTGCTCGCATCGATGGTCAGCGGGCCGTCGGTCAGGCCGCTAACGTCCACGCCGGCNNCGCTGTAGTTGCCATCCGCATCCACGGTGGCCGTGGCCGTCACGGTGTTTCCGTTCTGGTCGGTGATCGTCAGGTTGACGGTCTCACCGGCACCCACGTCGGTGCTGGTACCGG
>NZ_PXNN01000016.1:0-275057 GCF_003007685.1 Marinobacter halophilus | reverse complement strand
TTGCGCCGCGTCATCCACGGTCGCATCCACGCTCAGATTTGCCGCAACCGCATCCAGCTCGGTACCAACTTCGCTGGCCAGTTCGCTAACTGCAACATCGGGAGCTGCGAGGGCAAACTCATCCGCAACCGGTACGAGCTCGGCTGGCACAAATTCGCCAGAGTCTATAGATTCCGAAATTCTCAGCAGGCGAACGAAACTGTGACCATCACCGCCGTCACCTCCTTCCGTTCCCGCTGCGGGCTCTTCAACAACCTCAAAAAGATCTTGATCACCTTCTAACGCTTCCAATACCGCAGCGATGGAGTCTTCGGCCAACACCTGCTCACTCATGTCACTCTCATCGTCTAGCTCGGCGGCAGACGCCAAGTCCAATGACGCATTCTCTCCGAGTTCAACGATTACACCGTTGAGCAAGACGACAGCGGTACTGCCTTCGCCGGCGAGCAAAACAGCGTCTTCAGTTGCAAGTTCTAGCACTTGCCCCTGTGCAAGATATTGAAGGTCATCGCCTGAGACGACGGAAAGATTTCCAGTTAAAGCAAGGACTTCAATATTTGCAGACGCCATTTTTACACCATTTTACAGTTACAGTTTTTTACACTCTGATTTTATCGGTATAGTGCGTTCGTCGTAATTGGACTGACGTACGGTATGCTCTAGATCCGTTTACGCTGGGAAGCCAACACCTAATTGATGAATTAGTAGGGATAATCGATGCTAAAACAGTCTTGTATGGCGCTTTTGATAGCAGCCACTTTTAGCACGCCTGCCGTTGCACAGGACAAGCTCGAATCCCTGATCAGAAATGCAATAGAAAAAAACCCTGTTGTACAAGAGCGCTGGCACCAGTTTCTGGCCTCAGATAAGGCAGTCGAAGGAGCATATTCAGGCTATAGGCCTAGCGTCGATGTTGGTGCCCGGTACGGTCACGAGTGGCGAGATTATGGACCCAGAGACGATTTTGCTGGGGCGGATGCCCAAATAACATTGACCCAGATGCTTTACGACGGTTTTGAAACTCGCAGCGACGTACGCCGGCTGTCTTCACTGCAGTTGGTTCGTTATCATGAACTCCTCAATACAGTAGAACAAACTGCCTTTGAAGCGTTTCAAGCCTACACAGATGTCTTAAGAAGACGAAAGCTCCTTGAGTTCGCGCGGCAAAATCTTGAACGCCATCAGGAAGTTTTCCAGCAGATCGTTGATGGCGTGGCGGCCGGCGTGGTTCGAACAGCTGACCTCGAGCAGGTCAGCGGCAGAGTCGCTCTGGCAGAATCCAATGTCGTAACCGAGCAGTCCAACCTGCATGACGTTACAGCCCGCTTTCTCAGAATAATCGGCACGGTTCCGAGCCTGGATGCGGAGCCATATACACCCGATAGCAATGCTTTGCCTAAAGGCCTCGAAGCCCTACTTCACCGGGCTTATGAGAATAATCCAGCTTTTCATGCCGCTATTCGGAACATTCATGCTGCGGATTCGACGGTTGATGTCCGGAAATCTGCAATGCAGCCCCGCCTCAATTTAACGGCAAATTACGGCACGCAAACCTACGATGATTTCGGAGCAAACAGCGGCCGCTCTGATGCGCGCGTCGGTATTGAATTACGGTACAACTTGTATCGCGGTGGACGTGATCGAGCAGCAATAAAAGAAGCCTATCAGCAAACCAATGTTGCCAAAGACCTTCGTGACCAGGAATGCATCAATTTACGTCAGAACGTGCAGATTGCTCACCACAACATACATGCAATTAAACGCCAGCTACCGTCTTTGAACCAACACCGCCTCTCATCCGAACGTGTTGTGGTTGCATACCGAGATCAGTTCAGCATCGGCGAACGAACCTTACTGGATGTTCTCGATGCAGAAAATGAGGCCTTCCAAGCTAAAAGCGCCTACGCGAACGCTCAGTATGACAAGAGCATAGCTTTGGCTCGCGCACTGACGGCAACGGGCGACTGGCTCGCCACGGTGGGCGTCGTTCGCGATGGTCTTCCCACGCTGACGGATTTGGGCGCGTCACCGCTGCCGATTGATGGCGCAACCGCCTGCCCTTCAATGGCAGACTACGTGATTGATAGTGATGGTGATGGTGTTCCGGACAACCTCGACTTTTGCCCTGGAACGCCCAGGGGAGCAATCGTAGATGCAAGAGGCTGTAAGCGCGACGAAGAGCCCGAGCGAACATTTGAAGCAGATATCGGGTTTTCTATCGGATCTGCTCAAATTGCGAGCACTTACGAGCCAGACCTTACTGAGATTGCAGACTTCATCCTCTCCAACAGAGATGCCAAGGTTGTTATTGAGGGACATGCATCCAGGGTCGGCTCCGCCTCATTCAATCAGAGTTTATCAGAGTTGAGAGCCGAGGCCGCGGCCAGGCTTCTTACGTCTCAGTTTGGTGTTCCACGCCAAAGGCTGGATGTCGTCGGTTACGGTTTTGATCGCCCCAAAATTGAAGGTGACACCAAGGCAGCTCATGAGGCAAACCAGCGTATCGAAATTCGCATATTTCCCAATCAAACAGACATTGAGAATTGACGTTTTGGTCACCAAAACAGAAGATGATGGTCATTAATAGTAGTAGGGCGCGGTCTTGCTACCTGCGCCCATAAGGATGTTTTTATCGACAGCCATCTTGACCCATTGCTCGAATGTTTGAGGATCGTCGGCGGCCACCATAATCTGACGAATAGTCCTGAGCACATCACAAGCGGCCTACCTCTCAGCAATGGGCAGTTATCACCTGCCACACTGGCACGTGCCGCGTCGAGAATGGGCATGAGCTGCAGGCAAACTCGGTCCAGCCTGTCAACACTGAATTCCGCACTTTTCCCGGTCATACTTCTATTAAAAGGTGAAAAGGCATGTGTGCTCACCGGGGTTGATTCCGAAAATTCAGCTCAGGTGATCTACCCAGAGCTCCCGGACTCCGCCACAACTGTCAATTTAGACACCCTGAACGCTCAATATTCGGGCCATCTGGCGTATTGCAAACCAACTTATAATCCCAACCGGCGAGCAAGCATAGCCAGCAAGTCAAACGACGGTCATTGGTTCTGGGGCACCTGGTCTAAATGTCGGGCACTGTATCGGGATGTGATCGTTGCATCCTTGCTGATTAACATTCTCGCTTTGGGCATGCCCTTATTCATCATGAACGTTTATGACCGGGTTGTGCCCAATCACTCAACCAGCACACTCTGGGTTCTTGCAGTCGGCATGACGGTTGTTTTGCTCGCCGATTTCAGCCTTAAAATGATGCGAACATGGTTTGTCGATCTGGCCGCACTACGTACGGATGTCGAAGTTTCATCCCGGATTATGAGCCGGGTACTCGGTCTCAACCTCGCAAGTAAACCTGCTTCAACGGGAGCCTTTGCTAACAGCATACAGAGCTTCGAGAGTGTGCGCGCATTCACCTCATCACTCACCGTACTGGCCCTCGTAGACCTGCCTTTCAGCCTTCTTTTTATAGCAATCATTGCCTGGATTGGCTGGCCACTGATACTACCAATCATTATTGGTGCTTTACTGCTGCTGATCTACGCAGCGAGCGTACAGAAACAGCTTCGGGCCATGTCTGATTCTACAATGAAGGCCAGTTCCCACAGAAACGCTATCATTGTTGAGGCGATCAATAATCTGGAGACCGTCAAAAGCTTTAACGGTGAGGGTCATATACAGGGCGATTTCGAAGGCAGCTCCCTGCAAGTATCTCGACAAAACGCCGCCATGCGCTTGCTGTCAGGAACTGTGACCCAGGGGGCCGCACTTGCACAACATACTGTTGCCGTGTCCATCGTGGTTATCGGTGTTTATCTTTTAATCGATGGGCAACTTAGCCAAGGCGGCTTAATTGCTGCCTATCTTCTGTCATCAAGGGTTATGGCCCCGATCAGTCAGACTGCGGGACTTTTAGCGCAATATCACAATGCAGCGACAGCTTTAGAAACTCTCGACACCGTGATGGAGCTACCTCAAGAGCGCCCTGAAGGCAAAGAATGGATCACTCGGCCAAGCTTAAACGGCAAAATTGAATTTCGCAACGTGAGCTTCCGATACCCAAATGATGAGCGTTACGCCCTGCATAACGCCAGCTTCACGATTGAGCCCGGTGAACATATTGTGGTGTTGGGTAAAAATGGATCCGGCAAAACAACCCTTCAAAGGCTCATGCTCGGGCTATATCAGCCAGAGACAGGCTCAATTCTTTTTGATGGTGTTGAGAGCCGGCAGCTTGACCCCGGATTCCTTCGCAAACAAATTGGTTATGTACCGCAAGACGTTCATTTGATGCATGGTTCCCTCAAACATAACGTTCTCTTGGGAGATCCGACGGCCGGTGATGAGCGTTTGTTAAAAGCCGCTGACCTGAGCGGTTTGGACACACTCGCTAGCAAACACCCCGCCGGCTATGACTTTATCATTGGCGAAAACGGACAAGGCCTCTCAGGTGGTCAAAGACAAACCGTTGCTATCGCAAGGGCTCTTGTCAATGACCCACCGATAATGGTTCTTGATGAACCAACAGAATCTTTGGATCACTCAGCTGAAGCAAGCTTGTGCAAAAGCTTAAAAACTGTTGGCAAAGACCGAACCATGGTCATGATCACTCATCGTTCACTGTTGCTTGAGCTTGCATCAAGAATTATTGTCATCGACAACGGGCAGATCGTCGCTGATGGTCCGAAGCAAGAAGTTATTGAAGCCCTGAGAAGCGGCCGAATCTCTGGGGGCAAAGCATGACGAAGCCCTCCGGAGCAGACAGCCCGAAAACGCAGGAGCAAAAAAGGTTCGAGGCCACAGCAAAAGTTTCTGAAAGCCTTAATAGAGGCGCTCCCGCTCTGGAAAGGTTCCTGAAACGATGGTCCTCTCAACCAGACTTGTCTGATTGGCGAGCGGAGAGTTCTTGGGCACAGATACAGCAGTCCCCCCTTAGAGCAAGATCGATGTTGTATGTAGGGGCTTTAGTTATTTTAGCTTTAATTATCTGGGCTTACTTCGCCCCTCTTGAGGAAGTTACTCGTGGTGAGGGCAAGATCATCCCTTCCTCGCAGCTTCAGATCGTTCAATCTCTGGATGGTGGGATAGTAAAGACCATTGAAGTCACCGAAGGCCAGCGTGTAGAAAAAGGCCAAATACTCATGCGGCTTGATAAAACGCGATCGCTGTCTGACATTCGGGAGCGTCAAGCCAGGATACTCAACCTGGAAGCCGAGACCTCGCGTTTACGTGCACAGATAGCCGCGGAGCTCCCAATATTTGATCCCGCGTTGGCTGAAAAATCTCCGCAATTGATCGACGATCAAACCTCACTCTACCTCAGTAGCCTGGAAGAATTGAAGGAACAGCAATCCGGTCTTGAGGAGCAGCGTATTCAGCGCCAACAGGACCTCGAAGAAGCCCTGGCGGCTTCCAGGCAGGCCCGAGAGGTTAAATCGCTTGCGCAGCAGGAGTTGGACAAAAAACGGCCTCTTCTTCGTTCAGGTGCCGTTTCAGACGTCGATATATTGCAACTCGAGCGGGAAATAGCGAGGGCAAACGGTGATCTGGAACGCGCTCAAGCATCAACACTTCGTGCGGAGGCCGGCATTAGGGAGAGCTCAAGCCGTCTGTCTGAAGCAAAGCTTACCTTTCAAAACCGCTGGCGTTCAGAATTGGCCGATGCCCAAGTGCGATTAAACGCACTCCTGCAGGAAGAGTCAGGTCTTGCAGACAGGGTTCAACAAACCGATATTCGCTCGCCGGTTCTTGGTATTGTACAAAGAATTTTCAGCACAACTGTCGGCGGTGTTGTTCTTCCGGGCAAAGAACTTCTGGAAATCGTCCCAGTTGACGATCAGCTCATTGTGGAAGCAAGAGTGTCGCCGGTAGACATCGCTTTTCTGAGACCAGGCCTGCCAGCAACCGTCAAGCTAACCGCCTACGACTTTAATATTTTTGGTGGCCTTCAAGCCGAGCTGGAGCACATCAGTGCAGATACCATCACTGACGACCAGGACAACACGTTCTATCTAGTGCGATTGAGAACGCTGGAAAACGAAATCAGTAATAGCCTCCCAATCATTCCCGGCATGACTGCCGAAGTCGACATTATCACTGGGGAAAAAACCATCTTGAACTACTTGTTAAAACCGGTGCTCAGAGCGACCAGCGAAGCGATGAGGGAGCGATAAGAGACCCATCATGCGCGTAGCAATCACCAGCAAAAGCTTCAACGCCCCGCACTGGCGGGAATTCTTCGACGAGACAATCTCCGTAGACGAGGTTCCACGCGATTGCCTGAAACCAGAAGTAGAATCGATCTGGATTTCCACAGCGATCAGGGGATGGAAGCAGCTGGCCAGCAGCTTGATGGAGAGTAACAAAGTAGTCGTGATCCTGACCCTTTCACCATCTTCAGAGGAAGCAAAAGTGGCATTCGGACTGGGGGTGCGGGCTTACTTGCATGCCGCAGCCTCGGCCGAGCTCCTCCAGAATGTGAGCACAACCATCGCAGCAGGCGGTTATTGGCTACCCCAAGATATGCTGCTGCGAATGGTTGGGCAATTCAATGATGTCCTGCCCGCCAAACAGGTCAACGATAGTAAACTGGCATGCCTGACCCACCGGGAACTTGAAGTTTGCAGGGAGGTCGCTCATGGCCACCCCAATAAACGGGTTGCAAAAAACCTTGGCATTACTGAGCGCACAGTTAAGGAACATCTATCCAGATCCTTCGCAAAGCTTAATGTCAAAGACCGGATGCAATTGATGCTTCTAATGAATGGCAACCACTTTAGGTAGGTGTGACGATGTTCGTCCAGAGAAATCAGGAAAATGGAATTATTGCGGTCAGCAGCATTGCACAGGCAGGATTCTCGGAACACGTCCCCGATAATAGTGATGAGCTTATAGAGTTTTATGCCAGCAACGGCGGCAAGTCAGAACTATTCAGGCAGTCTGACGCTGAGTTGGTACGCGTTATCGAAGACTTAGTCGACATACTGACGGCGAAGGGCGTATTTCAGTATACCGAGCTGCCCCCTGAAGTGCGTAACAAATTGAATTCCAGAAAAATCCTGCGCAGGGAGCGGAACAGTCTCGATTTACTAGGCACAAACGAAGACGATCTGCCTTGGCCATAGAAAGGTGTATTAAACTTCAGATTTGACCATTCCAGCGCTCGAAATTTTCAAGCAACATCAACACTTAATTAATATTGCTCAACAATCACTATCGTCGGTTTTATGTTCCGATAATCCCACCGATGAGATTGCCAACGCCATTCGCCTGCCACCTGACCTGGCCCAATCATCTTTCCTGCGAGGGTCCTATGACTAACCGGGGTGGCCTGACCACATGATCTTTGGTGGCCAGCCTGGCTGGTTCAGTGGCAATTGCTTGCTATGATGGCTGCCACTCTCAAAACGCCCATCAGCTGCGGATTGCCTGAGGTGTTTCAACAACTCACACAGAGACCTGCCATGTCTGCCAACGTCTTGTATACCAACCTGTCAGGCTACTACGACCTGATGTGTGCCGACATCGATTATCCGGCGCAGAGCCAGGGTGTCTGGAGGCTCCACCAGCTGTTCGGCAACGGCGGCACCCGCCATCTTGACCTGGCCTGTGGAACCGGGCCGCACATCCGGCATTTCCTCGATTATGGCTATCAATGCCAGGGGCTGGACATTAACCAGCCGATGCTCGATGTGGCAGAGCAACGCTGCCCGGAGGCCACCTTCAGTTTGCAGGATATGGGTGATTTCCGGTTCGAGGAACCCTTTGATCTGATCACCTGCTTTTTGTATTCGATCCACTACAGCGATGGCCTCGACAAGCTGACCAGTTGCATTCGCAGGGCTCGCGAAGCACTGGCCGAAAACGGCCTGCTGTGTTTTAACGCCGTCGACAAAACCCGGATCAACAACAACCTGTTGGTGAGCCACACCAACCGGCATGAGGGCAGCGAGTTTACCTTCCGCTCGGGCTGGCACTACCGCGGCGAAGGTGAGAGGCAATCTCTAAGGCTTAGCATCGACAAAACCACCGGTGGCGTCAGCGAGTCCTGGCACGACGAGCACGCCATGGTGGCACTGAGTTTTGCCGAGTTCGAAGCCCTGCTGTCGCCTTTGTTCGAGGTGCATATCCTCGAGCACGATTACGAACGGATTGTTCCCTGGGACGGCAGCTCCGGCAACGCGCTTTTTGTCTGCATCAAGCGCTGAGCGTTTCCGGAGCTGGTCAAAACCCGAGTGCCCTCAGTGTTTCATCCCGGAATGGTCCATGGTCATGCCGCCGTCCAGCGGGCGCACCATCAATTCAATGTTCATGGCCTCGGCGCCGTCAAAGTCCAGTCTGACCGGGATTTTCTCGCCCTCAACCAATGCCTGTGACAGCTGCTCCAGCATCAGGTGATAGCTGTGGGGCTTTAGCTCTACCGCCCCGCCCGCGGGGATGGTCAGGCCATCCTTCAAGGGTTGCATGCGCATCATGCCTTCGTGCATCAGGGATTCGTGGATGGACACGCGGCCAGCTCTGGGGCTTTCAGCGGCCACCAGGGTAATGTCCTGATCACCACTGTTGGTGATCACCATGTAGCCTACACCCATGGGGGTGCCGGGCGGAGTCGGGCGGCTCCAGGGCTGGTCAATCTGAATGGCGCTTTGCTTATCACTGGGGCCCTGGTGATCCTGATGGCCATGGCTTGCCGCCATGACGGGAATACAAAACGTCGCAGAGGACAACAGCGCGGCTGTGGCCCAGATATTGAGTCGGTTCATGGTATCTCGCACAATAATTGTTTGGTGTACTCGCAGGCTCCAAGTGTTGACCCTGCCCGGGCCATTGGCAAGCCCTGGAAGCTATTGGCCTGCCAATATCGGCCGATGTTCTAACCCGTTTTTTGCAACGCGTTGATCAGCGCCCCCAGAAACCGCGAGACCTCACCGCCGGTGGCGGCCCGGTGATCGAAGGTGAGTGACAGCGGCAGGATGCGACGAATGGTCGCAGTGCCGTTATGGGGCACCACTTTGTCCCGTATGCGCCCTGCCCCGACGATGGCTACCTGCGGTGGAATCACGATGGGGTTGGCGTATTGGCCGGTCATGGTGCCGAAGTTGGACAAGGTGATGGTGGCACCCTGCATTTCCCTGGGCGGAATTTTGCGGGTGACGACGGCGTCGCGGAGGTTTTCCAGACCCTGGCGCAGGTCTTTCAGGCTGCGATGGGTGATGTCTCGCAGCACCGGTACGAACAGGCCGTCCGGGGTGTCTACGGCAATACCCACGTGCACGTCATCCAGTAACTGACGGCCAAGATTATCGCCATCAAACCAGCAGTTGAGCGCCGGCACTTCCTCACAGGCTTTGCCGATGGCCTGCACCAGGCGCATGGTGGTGTCGGTGTCTTTGTTCCAGTCGCCGATGTCCGCATCTTCAAAAATCGACACCGGCACTACCTGGGCGTGGGATAGAGCCATGGCTTTGGCCATGGTACGGCGGGTGCCACGCAGGGATTCGGCATCGCCCACCTGCTTTTGCTGACTGGCTTGTTTGTGTACATCGTCAGTGGTGACCAGGCCGCCGGGGCCGCTGCCTTTGATGGTTTCCAGGCTCACACCGAGGCGTTCTGCCTGTGCCCGTACGCCCGGGGTGGCGCGATTGGCTCTGGCCCGTTTGCTGGAGGGCGCGGCGCCGATGATGAACTGGTCCTGATGAGCACCTTTGTCATCGCCGGCGGTTTTCAGTTCGCCGACGACGGTACCGGTGTCGTCGCCCTCGCCCTCAAAGGCTAAGAGCGGCTCGCCGGTGTGAATGATGTCGCCGGGCGCACCGTACAGCTTGGCAATGGTGCCGGCTTGTGGCGAGGGAACTTCGACGATGGCTTTGGCGGTTTCTACGCTGACCAGTAACTCGTCCACTTCCACGGTATCGCCGACCTTGATGTGCCATTCGACGATTTCGGCTTCCGGGAGGCCTTCGCCGAGGTCAGGGAGTTTGAAGTTTTTCATTGTTTTGCTCCGGGTTAGCATCTGGCGGTTAGTTTTGAGATTGGTCGCCAAGGTGGGGTCAGACCCCTTTGCTCACAAAGCAATCACCTGCTCGACGGCGCGAGTGATGTCTTCCACCTGGGGCAGGTAATACTGCTCGTTGCGGTAGTAGGGCATCACGGTGTCGTAGCCGGTTACCCGCACCACCGGGGCCTGTAAATCCAGAAACGCGCCTTCGGCGATGGAGGCGGCGACTTCTGCGCCGACACCGCCGTTGCGGCAGGCTTCGTGGATGATCACGGCCCGGCCGGTTTTGGCTACTGAACAGAGCAGGGTGTCCCGGTCCAGGGGGCTGACGGTGGCAACATCGATCACCTCGCAGCTCACGCCCTGCTCGGCCAGTTGGTCGGCCGCCTGCAGAGTTTCCAGCACGCAGGCGCCCCAGGTGATGAGGGTGACGTCGTCGCCTTCACGCAGGGTGAAGCAGGTATCCAGCGGCAGGGCCTCGCCGTTGTTTGCCACAGTTTGGGTGACCGCCCGGTAGATGCGCTTGGGCTCCAGAAAGATCACCGGGTCCGGATTGCGAATGGCGGCCAGCAGCAATCCGTAGGCCCGCTGCGGTGAGCTGGGAATGACCACCCGCAGCCCCGGAATATGAGCGAACAGAGCCTCGGTGCTCTCGGAGTGGTGCTCCGGGGCGTGAATGCCGCCACCAAACGGCGCCCGGAACACAATCGGGCAATGCAGCCGGCCCCGGGTGCGATTGCGCATGCGGGCGGCGTGGCTGATGATCTGCTCCACGCCGGCGTAAATAAAACCCATGAACTGGAATTCCGCAACGGGCTTGAGGCCCTGAGTGGCCATGCCTATCGCAGTGCCGGCAATCAGGTTCTCCGCCAGCGGCGTATCCATCACCCGCTTGAAGCCGAACGCCTCTTTCAGACCTACCGTCGTCCGGAACACACCGCCGTTGGTGGCGATGTCTTCACCCAACACCACCACGTTCTCGTCCCGGGCCATTTCCCAGTGCAGGGCCATGTTGACTGCTTCTACCAGGGTCACATCACGGGTCTCTTCACCATGCTCGGCCTTGCTCATGCTGCACCTCCCCGATACTTGTCGGCGATCTGCTCGCGCTGGCCCTTGAGTGCGATGGGGAGGGATTCAAACAGGTAATCGAGCATGGTCGTGGGTGGCTCGGCCTCGGTGGCCAGGTAGTCTGCCACGGCCTTGTCCACGGTTTGCTTGCACTCGGCCTGCAAGGTTTTTTCCTTGTCCGGACTCCACAAGCCGCTGCCGTGCAACCAGTTCTGCAGACGTTTAATGCCATCTTTTTCCCAGGCTCGCTTCAGATCTTCGGCACTGCGGTAGCGGGTGGCATCGTCGGCGGTGGTGTGGTCGCCCAGCCGGTAGGTGACGGCCTCGATCACGGTGGCGCCTTTGCCGCCGTAGGCTCGCTCCAGGGCAGTATCCACGGCCTCGGCGGTGGCGAAGTAGTCATTGCCGTCGACGATGTGCCCGGGCAAGCCAGCGCTGATGGCTTTCTGGGCCATGGTCTCCGCGCCGGTTTGAAGGCTACGGGGAGTGGAAATGGCCCATTGATTGTTGATCACCACAAACACCACCGGCAGGTGCCAGGCGCCGGCCAGGTTAATGCTTTCCAGGAAGTCGCCCTTGGAGGTGCCGCCATCACCAATGCAGCACACCACGGCCCGGGCTTCGCCCCGGATCCGAAACGCCGACGCCACACCCACGGCATGGCAACACTGGGTGGCAATCGGTACCGCAATCGGCAGGTCTTGCGGGCAATGCTCCCAGGCACTGCCCCGCTCGTCGCCGCCCCAATACAGCAGCAACTCTTTCAGGCTCACGCCTCGCAGTATATGCGTGGCCTGGTCCCGGTAATAAGGTACGAACACATCGGTGTTGGTCATGCTCTGGCCAATGGCCGTGCCCACCACCTCGTGCCCCAGTACAGAGGGGTAGGTACCGCACTTGCCGGTGCGTTGCAGAGCAATGGCTTTGGCATCGAAGGTGCGGGTCAGCACCATGTTGCGGTAGGCGGCCAGAACCCGTTCGGTGTTCTCGGCCTGGGGCGGCAGCTCACCCAGCGGCTTGCCGTGATCATCCAGATAGCGGGTGCTATCCACATGAAATTCATGGATTTGCCTCATCCCATCCTCCTGTCCCCCGGCCTTGCGATAGAGGCCTGACTGCGCAAAAGCCAGCTTGTGGCAAGCAGCGGCAGCGTTGGGGTGGTGCGTCTTGTTGTCAGCGTGGGTTACACGCAGCGGGATATCACAGAGCACCCGCAGGCACTCTGTTTAATATGTAGACGACCGGATGAGATAGAGCAAATGGCAGGCACTCAGGCTTTTTTGACAAACTCCGACTTGAGCTTCATGGGACCGATACCGTCCACCTTGCAATCGATGTCGTGATCGCCGTCCACCAGGCGAATATTTTTCACCTTCGTGCCTACCTTAACAATCAGACTCGATCCCTTTACCTTGAGGTCCTTGATGACCGTTACCGTATCACCGTCCTGCAGCTCATTACCGTTGGAATCCCGAATCACCGCACCAACCTCAGCAGCAGCTTGCTCAGCGGCCGTCCATTCATGGCCACATTCCGGGCAGACCAACTGAACGCCATCTTCGTAGGTGTATTCAGAATTGCACTGTGGGCAAGGGGGCAACTGAAACATTATCATTTCCTGTTAATCGAATGAGCGGAGGATTATACCATTACCGCCCCGGCGACACCCTCGCCAGAACCGTCGGGTTCTCCAACAAGGGCAATGCCAGAATCACGCCCTCATTGGACGCTGGAAACACCCCGGTTAATGCCGTGACATTAACCTGATGCGACACCAGAATCACCGCCGCCCCCGGCTCCAGCTCATTCACCAACGCAATCGTTTGCCGCGTTTGGGTATCGCCATCACCCCGATTCCGAAAAAACGAATTCAACGCGGGCCACTCCGTGACCTCCCCCATACCCATTTCACGCGCAGTATCCATACAGCGGCACCATTGACTGGAAAACACACGAGCCTCCTTGATACCCCTTGACTCCAGAAACGGCCCCCACGAACGGGCCTGCCCCCGCCCGACCGAATTCAGATTACGCTGAGTGCCGCAATCATCCACATCAAACCCACCGGGATCGCCGGTGCCTGGCGCCAAAGCATGACGCATCATCAACACGGCACGCCCTTCGCGGAGGGCGGTCCAAGCTTCGTTCTCGGCTGCCTCCGATTGCAGAGACAACAACGACAAGAGCATTAACAATCCCATAACCAGAACGTTCATCGCGCTCCCTCATCTCTCGATTGAATTACCAAACCGCGGAGGTACCCGAGCTGTCAGATCGGTGTCATTGGGGGCCGCCTTCCAAAAATGTCGAAGGCCAAGGATGGCCGGAGAGAAGCGCACAGGGAAGTGCTTGTAGCGGTTTTTGGAAGGCGGCCCTCAATGACACCTGCACCCAAAAGCGACGCCCCATAGACATCTACGCGGCCCAAAACTAACAAGCTCACCCCATCAAAGGTTAAAATATCGCACCGCCAAACCAACGAAGGAAAATCAACATGCCAATCTGGGTCGACGCCGACGCCTGCCCCGTTCCCATCCGGGAAATCCTCTGCCGCGCCGCCACCCGCTGGCACGTCCAGACCACCTTCATCGCCAACCACGTCATCACCCTGCCGCCGAGCCCGTACATCAGCCGCCGTCAGGTACCCCAGGGCTTCGACGTCGCCGACAACGAAATCATGGACCAGATGACCCAAGGCGATCTGGTGATCACCCAGGATATCCCCCTGGCGGCGGAGGCCATCGAAAAAGGCGCCGACGTCTTCAACCCGAGAGGACAAGCGTTCACCAGAGAAAACATCCGCCAGCGCCTGGCGATGCGAAACTTTATGGAAGAGATGCGCAACGCCGGACAGGTGACCGGTGGCCCCGCCCCCTTCGGCCAGGCCGACCGCAAAGAATTTGCCGACAAACTGGACCGGTGGCTGCAACAGAACACCCTCAAGTGATAATGATTATCTTTTAAAAAATAATAGGATCCGCTACCCTTCCTGCCTTCGGATGCCCAGCTCCAGCCAGAAGGACGCGAACATGCAGCCAAATACCCACCAAACTACCAGCTTCGCGGCCCTTGGCCGCTTGATGCGATACGCTCGGGGTTACCGCCGCCGGATTATCGCTGCAGCCAGTTGCTCCGTGATCAACAAGCTGTTCGATATTGCGCCGGAAATTCTGATCGGTGTTGCCATCGACGTCGTGGTTAACAAAGAAGAAAGCTTTGTGGCGGGCCTGGGTTTCGAAACCGCCCAGCAACAGATCACGATCCTGGCGGTACTGACCTTTTTCATCTGGGCAGGCGAATCCCTGTTCGAATACCTGTATCAGATTCTCTGGCGCAATCTGGCCCAGCGCCTTCAATCAGATCTGCGACAAGATGCCTACGAGCACGCCCAGCGCCTGGACATGAGTTTCTTTGAGGCCCGCAGTTCCGGGCAACTGGTTGCGACCATGAACGACGACGTCAACCAGCTGGAGCGATTTCTGGATGGCGGTGCCAACGCCATGATTCAGGTGGCGGTCACCGTGGTCGCGGTAGGTGCCGTGTTCTTTGTCTTGTCCCCACTGATTGCCCTGCTGGCGTTTACACCGATCCCCCTCATCATCTGGGGAGCCTTCTATTTCCAACGTAAAGCCGGGCCGCTGTATGCCGACGTGCGTGAGAAAGTTGGCGATCTGTCCAGCCGCCTTGCCAATAACCTGGGGGGCATTGCCACCATTAAAAGCTTTACCGCAGAACTGCGTGAAGCCCGCCGACTGGAACAGGCCAGTGAAGCCTATGTCGACGCAAACCGCCGGGCCATTCGCATCAGCTCTGCGTTCATCCCCGTCATCCGCATGGCCATTCTCGCCGGTTTTCTGGCTACCTTTACGGTGGGCGGCATGATGGCCCTGAGTGGTGACCTCAACGTGGGCGCCTACGGTGTATTGGTGTTCCTGACCCAGCGCCTGCTCTGGCCCCTGACCGGCCTTGCCGAAGTCATCGATCTGTTCGAGCGTGCCATGGCCAGCACCCGCCGGATTCTGGACCTGTTGGCGGAACCGGTAAACGTAAGAGACCAGGCAGGGCAAAACCTGGCACAGCCGGTTCAGGGCAAGGTGGCGTTTGACCAGGTGGGCTTTCATTATGCCAGCAGCGGCGCCGGTGTTAACGGCATCAGCCTGGAGGTACCTGCCGGCAACACCCTGGCCCTCGTGGGCGCGACTGGCTCTGGTAAATCAACCCTGATCAAGCTGCTGCTGCGGTTCTATGACCCGACCCAGGGTGAGATCCGCCTGGATGGCCAGCCCATTCGCGATGTAAGCCTGAAATCTCTGCGGGATGCCATCGGCCTGGTCAGCCAGGATGTCTACCTGTTTGAAGGCAGCATTCGTGACAATCTGGCCTACGGCAAGCCCGATGCCACCGATGAGGAGATAACTGAAGCAGCCCGAACAGCCGAAGCCTGGTCGTTCATCAGCCAGTTACCCGAGGGTCTGGATACGGCGGTTGGCGAACGCGGGGTACGACTGTCCGGTGGGCAGCGCCAAAGGCTGTCTCTGGCCCGGGCGCTGCTTAAAGACCCACCTGTTCTGGTGCTGGACGAAGCTACCAGCGCCGTCGACAACGAAACCGAAGCGGCGATTCAACGCTCGCTCCGGCGGATAGGCCATAACCGGACCGTGATCATGATCGCGCACCGGTTGTCGACGATCGTTGATGCCGACACCATTGCGGTCATCGACAACGGCCAAGTAATCGAACAGGGTGATCATCAGACTCTACTGGAGCTCAATGGCGCCTATGCGGCGCAATGGCGTGTTCAAACCGGGCAAGTCCAGTAAACTACCATTTAATATTGATAGTAATTCGCATTTAGATTACTCTGCCCTCCTGCCTATGGGAGAGCCTGAATGCCTGCGTTTTTTGAAGTCGCCCAACTGGCGGTTCGTCTGGGCGAAACCGCCGTATTGCACAATGTCAGCCTCGCGTTTCGGGAGGGTGAGGTAACAGCACTCCTCGGCCACAATGGCTCCGGCAAATCGACATTGTTAAAAATCCTGGCTCGGCAGATCGCGCCGACCCAGGGAGTCACCTTGCTCAACGGTCACCCTTTCAAGGCTACCGGCTCCCGGGCCTTCGCGAGAACCGTGGGCTACCTGCCCCAGCACCCCCCGGCAACCGACGGTCTCACGGTACGGGAGCTGGTCGCGCTGGGGCGCTATCCCTGGCGCGGACCACTTGGCCGATACACGGCTGAAGACCAGGGCCTGATCGACCGGGCCATCCAAGATACTGGCCTGACACGGTTCGCTGACCGTGCGGTGGACACCCTCTCTGGTGGTGAACGCCAACGGGCCTGGATCGCCATGTTGCTGGCCCAGCAAACCCGATGTCTGCTGCTGGATGAACCCATTTCCGCACTGGATGTGAAGCATCAGGTGGAAACCCTACGCCTGGTCCACGGCCTTGCCGCGGAGCGGGAACTGACGGTCATTGCGGTATTACACGATGTCGATCTTGCGGCCAGATTCTGCGATCGCCTGGTCGCCCTGAAAGCCGGTCAGGTCGTGGCGGATGGAGCACCCGCCGTGATTATGGACAGCGGCGTACTGGAGTCGATCTACGGTGTCGCCATGGGCGTGATGGAACGAGCACCCGGACAATGGGTGTCTTATGTTCACTGAACAGCGCACATTCCGCCCACTGGTGTATCTCTGTTTCCTTGCATTCCTTATCAGCCCGCCTGCGCACGCAGGCACCTGGGGCCATGAGACGGGCACGCTCACCCTGCCCCGGCCGCCCGAGCGTATTGTTGCCCTGAACTGGGCAGCCACAGAAGCGCTGTTGCTACTGGGCATCACCCCGGTAGGCGTGGCAGATAGGGACGGCTACAGCGCCTGGGTGCAAGCCCCGGAATTACCCGATGGCGTTGCCAATGTCGGCACCCGGGTTGCACCGAGTCTGGAGGCGATTGCCGAACTCAAGCCAGACTTGATTGTCAGCAGCGCCGACCTGGCTCCTGCGGCCGGGTTACTGGAACGCATTGCCCCCACCTACGTCATCAGCGTTTACAAAGAGGGCTCAGCCCCCTTCGCCAAAGCCAGGGAAATGCTGATCACTCTTGGCCAGATGCTGGGCCGTGAGAACCAGGCCGATGCCGTGCTCACCGACATCGACCAAACACTCGAGCAGCAGCGCGTCAGGCTGGCAAGGGCCGGCATGGATCAGCAACCAGTGGCTCTGGTTAACTTTCTGGACGACCGACATGTTCGTGTCTATGCGCCCAACGGCCTCTATCAAACCACACTCAACGCCCTGGGGCTGAGCAACGCATGGCCTGATAAAGCTAATCACTGGGGCTTTTCGGTGGTTGGCCTCGAGGCCATTGCGCCCTACCAAAACAGCCGTATCGTGGTGATCTCGCCCACCCTGACCGGGCTGTCGGATCTGCTGGCAGCCAGCCCATTCTGGACTTACCTGCCGCCCGTCAAGCGCAATCAGGTGTATCAGATTAACCCGGTTTGGCCATTTGGAGGCGTGTACCCCGTCAAACGACTCGCAATCTTGCTGGCGGATGCCCTGATGGAGGGAGGCCATAACAATGTTCGCTGACTCGGCACGCGCTCCTGCAAACGGCCCCATCCTACCCACACGGCTCCCGGTTACCATTACCCTGCTCTGGCTTATCGCTCTGGCAGCCAGCACCATTCCCTGGCTGGATCAGTTGGCGCCGGGCGAACTGGTGGCGGCGTTCTGGAGTTATAACCAAGAGTATTACCCATCGGTACTCGCCCATTACAGCTGGGCGCCCAGGGTTTCAATAGCCATCCTGATCGGGTGCGGACTGGGCCTGGCGGGTGCCGTTACCCAGCAGATCCTTGGTAACCCCCTGGCCTCACCCAGCACACTGGGTGTGGAAGCCGGCGGGCAGTTCGGAGTGACCATGGCCACCCTTTTTGTGCCCGGTTTGCTGGCCTTCAGCCCGGATCTGGCGGCCGTAGCCGGAGGCCTGCTGGCCATTGGCCTGGTGATTGCGCTGACCTGGCGCCTGGGCTTCTCACCGGTCACCGTTATTCTGGCCGGGCTAGTGATCACCTTCTTTCTCGGCGCCATGAACATGGCCTTTTTGCTGCTCAAGGGCGAATGGCTGGGCAACCTGTTTATCTGGGGAGCAGGCTCTCTGGTTCAGAATAACTGGGAGCCCTTCCTGCAACTGTTGCCACGGGTGCTGATACTCGCGATTGCCATGCTGATGTTGATGCGGCCACTGGCACTGCTGCAATTGGGGCAGGCTTCGGCTTCGGCACTCGGCGCCAAAGTGGCGTTGGTGCGTGGCGGCGCGCTGCTTCTGGTAGTCCTGATGAGCTCCGTGGTGGTCAGTCGGGTCGGTGTGGTGGCGTTCGTGGGGCTGGCCGCCCCGGTGCTGGCCAAACTGCTAGGTGCCCGTTCGCTCGGTGAGAGATTGTTCTGGAGCACGATCACCGGCGGCGGGCTTTTGCTGCTGGCAGATACCCTGGCGCACTGGGCAACCACCCTGGGTAACGGCTCCATTGTGCCCACCGGCACCACCACCGCCTTGATCGGCGGCCCCGTTATCCTGATGGCCTTGCAGGGCATTCGAAACACTCACCATATGCCCGGCGCGGACTCGAGCCCGGCGGGGTTCCTGCCCACCCGCAAGCCAACCCTTCTGATTGCCGGCATTCTGACGGCCCTGCTGGTGCTGACCATCGCTGTGTCCATGGCCTGGTCGCCCGGCCTGAGTTCCTGGCACTGGACACCGGTGTCTAACTGGGGCGATGCCTGGGTGTGGCGTGGTCCACGGCTGTTGGCGGCCATTCTTGCCGGCATGGCTCTGGGCATGGCCGGCACCCTGATACAACGTATGACCGGCAACCCTATGGGCAGCCCGGAATTGCTGGGCATCAGCGGTGGTGCGGCCCTGGTGATGGTGGTGCTGGTGCTGACAGGCGTCGACATCGGCCGTGGCGGCCAACTGATTGCTGCCACTGCCGGGGCCGCTGCAGCGCTGGGCCTGTTGATTCTACTGGCCCGCCGCCATCGTTTTGCCGGCAATCAGCTTCTGCTGGGCGGACTCGCACTTTACGTCTTCATGGATGCCGGCTTGAGGCTGGTGATGGCCTCCGGCGGAACGGTTGCGTCGCGCCTGCTGAACTGGATGTACGGTTCAACCTGGCTGGTGTCTGAACAGGAAGCCATTGGCTTGATGGCACTCGTGCTAACCCTGGGGGCACTCCTTTTGCTGGTCCTTCGCCCGCTAACCCTGCTCCCCCTGGGCGACGCGGCCGCGTCATCTCTCGGGCTACCGGTTGCACGGGCCCGACTGCTGCTTCTACTTCTGGCTTCGGTACTGACCGCTGCCGCCACCGTGGTGATCGGCCCCCTGAGTTTCGTCGGGTTGATCGCCCCCCACCTTGCCAGAGTGCTGGGCCAGCAAACGGTGGGGCGCCAGCTTTTGGTTGCAGCTCTGGCAGGTGGACTGCTGTTGGCCATCGCCGACTATCTGGCGCGGGTGGTCGTGTTCCCCAACCAGTTGCCATCCGGACTGTTGGCGGCTCTGGTGGGTGGTGTTTACTTCCTCTGGGGACTGAGCCGCCATGGCCGTCACTGAGATTTCTGGCGATCTCTGGCTGGCCAGCTATCACCACCTGCTGGCCCAGCACGAGCTGAAACGACACAACACCTTGAACGGCGCACTGGCACAAAGCAGCGACCAACCTGGTGAGTTGTTCTCATTGACGCAAATTCTGGCAAAACCAGCGCTGCTGAAAGAACAGGTGTTGAGAGATTACCCCGATGCGGAACAGCCCAGACTCCACAAGGCCCGGATATCGGTGCTGCACCAGAGCCTGGCCTTGCAGGTCATCGCCCCTCGGGTAATCGAGCTGTTCCGGGATGGCGTCAGCGCGCCCCTGAACCCGGACCGGATTCACCTGTGCTCACTGGAAAGCTCTGACGCCACCTCCCGCTGGCGTCACTTGTCTGACGATCGGGCGCCGCTGGCGCCGGAGGCATTCATTGACACGACCGCTGATCAGGTACGGGCCTGGTACCCGGTCTTCCGGCAACATTTCGGGGTCAGCCCCGGCGCCTACTGGAGCAGCGTTGGCCTGGCATTGGGTGCCCCGTTCTCCGCGGTTTGGAATCAGGTGGACCCAGACGCACTGTGTGCCCTGGCCACCAGCTGGCTGGCACGATTTGAGTGTGATGCAAACCGATACATCGACTGGATACCGGCCGAGTTCAGTCAACAGCGTTGCGCACTCCCTCAACGGCGAGGTTGCTGCCTGAAGTATCTTTTACCTGGTGGGGGATACTGCGGGACTTGCGGGATTTACCGTCGCGACCGCATCGACAGCGTCAGAGAGTCAACATCAGACACACCAAAGCCAGCGACATGACACTGATGGCAACCACAGCAATTTTCAGCCCTTCCTGCACTTCACGTTCCATCGTCAAACATACTCCTGTTTCTTGACCAAACAAACACTCTACGGATAAAACAAACTACTATTTGTAAACGATAATCTTTATCATTACAATCCGTGTTACAAAATCTAAATCTACCTCCCAATCGATCAGAGGAATACCCAGGCATGCAGTTGCTCCCCCTCACCAAACAGCAAGCAAAGCATCCGTTCCGCGGCACGTGGACCACCGGACTGCTGGCGCTGGCCATGGCAACCACCCCGGCGCTGGCCCAGGAAACGCTAACCCCGATCAACGTCAGCGGCGAGCGCCTTGAAGACCCATCGGCCCCGGTGGATGGCTATATTGCCACTTCCAGCCGGGCGGGCACCAAAACCACCACGCCGATCACCGAGATCCCACAGTCCATTTCCGTGGTGACGGCAGATCAGATACAAGACCAGGGCGTTGCCAGTGTTCAGGAAGCCTTGCGCTACACCGTGGGCGTAGGGGCCGAGCAGTTTGGTCTTGATAGCCGGGGCGACTGGCAGTCCGTGCGCGGCGGCGATCCGGTAATCTACCTCGATGGCATGCAGAAGACGTTTGGTTTCTATCAGAGCCCGCGCACCGAGCCCTACCTGCTGGAACGCATTGAAGTCATTCGCGGGCCTTCCTCCGTGCTGTACGGCCAGGGCAATGTGGGGGGCCTGGTAAATCTCGCCACCAAACGCCCCCAGGCAGAACAATCTACCGAACTGAAACTTCAGGTAGGAAATCACTCCCGCAAGCAGGCCGCAATCGATTCAACCGGGGCCCTGAACGAGGATGGCACCCTGTTGTACCGTTTTATCGCCCTTGGCCGCGACAGCGATACCCAGGTCAACAAGGTCGAAGACAACCGTGTGGTTATCGCGCCGTCGATCACCTGGCGCCCGACGGATCAGACCGAATGGACCCTTATGGCGCTGCATCAGGAAGACCGGTCGGGAACTACCTCGCAGTTCCTGCCGATTGAAGGCACCCTGAAACCGTCACCGTTTGGCCTGCCGCAGATCCCCTATGATCTGTTCATCAGCGAGCCGGATTTCGACCGCTACAACACCAGGGAAAAGGCGGTGACCTCCCTGCTCAGCCACCAGCTGAACAACATCTGGACAGTGCGGCAAAATCTCCGATACTCAGAAACCGAGGTGGATTACCAGAGCATCTACCCCCTGTTTACGCCTGCCCTGAAACCAAATGGCGATATCGCCCGGGTCGCGTACGCCAACAAGCCTAACCTGGATACCGTAACGGCAGATCACCAGGCGGAGGCTCTATTCTCAACGGGCAACGTCGATCACACCGTGCTGCTAGGATGGGATTACCAGCATGCGGTCAGTAACAGCCGCCGTGCTTACAAGGCAGACATCGGAGACTTGAACGTGTTTAACCCGGTCTACGGAAACTATGACCGGCTGACCGAAAGTGATTTCAGCGAGACACCGGAAAACACGGTCATCCAGAGCGGGTTCTACGCCCAGAATCAGATGACCATCAATGATCGCTGGATTGCCGTGCTGGGCCTTCGCCATGATAGCGCCCGCAACAAGACCGAAGGCGGCACGGCCTTCACCGACGAGGAAGTCACCGGCAGGGCTGGTTTGATGTACAAGTTCAGCAACGGTGTCACGCCATTCGTCAGCTACTCTGAGTCGTTCAAACCGGTAACCGGCCTTGATGTTTTCAACAATCCGTTCGAGCCGTTAAAAGGTGAGCAGGTTGAAGTCGGCGTAAAGTATCAGCCGGCTGACTCCGCGAGCCTGTATACCGCTACGGTGTATGATCTGCGCGAAAAGAACCGCCAGGCTCCAGACCCGATGAACCCGAACAATCAGATTCAGAACGGGGAGACCAGTGCCAGGGGCATCGAGCTGGAAGCGAAAGTGGACGTCAACGCCCATTGGGACCTGATCGCCAACTATGCCTACACCGATACCGAGGTTAAGGAGGGCAACAACCAAGGCGCTCGACTGGCCAGCATACCAGAACACACAGCATCACTCTGGAGCCAGCATGAGCTGCGCGCCCTCGGTATTCCAGGGCTTCGCGCCGGCGCCGGTGTCCGCTATGTCGGATCAAGCTGGGACGGCACCGACCAACTCAAGACCCCGGCAGAGACCCTGCTGGACGCCATGATTGCCTACGGTCGGGACAGCTGGGAGCTGGCCCTGAACGTCAACAACCTGACCAATGAGACTTATTTCACTACCTGCCTGGCTCGAGGCGATTGCTTCATTGGCACCAAACGCACGGTGACGGGTACCCTGAGCTACCGTTTCTGATGTCCTCCTGACAAGCAAAAGGCCACCGCAAGCCGGTGGCTTTTTTGTGTCGTACACTCTGCTATTGTTTAAATACTAACTTAGACGTCCCTTTGGACGCAGCAGACAATCCTTAGCTTGGAGGGGACCTCATGAACCGCTCGACAATCGCCATCGCCGTGGGCTTATCGGTATTGGCAGCTTCCCCGGCGTGGTCTGACCAGACGTTCTCATCCGACAAAACCGATTTTCGAATAGAAACCGTGGTTCAAGGCCTTCAGCATCCCTGGAGCCTGGTCTTCCTGCCCGACGGCGCCATGCTGGTCACCGAACGTGAGGGTCGGCTGCGCCGGATTAAGAACGGCAATCTTGTGCGTGAGCCGATAACCGGGCTACCGGAACTGGTTGCCTCTGGCCAGGGCGGGCTGCTGGATGTGGTATTGCATCCGGAGTTTGCGAACAACCAGACTCTGTTCATAAGCTATGCGCACCGTGACGGCGACGGCATGACGACCCGTGTTGCCAGTGCCACCTACACTGGCAAGTCACTTGAAAATGTTGAAGTGATCTTCGAAGCCCTGCCCCGCTCTAACAATGGCAGGCACTTTGCGGGGAGGATGGTGTTTGATGGCAGCGGACACCTTTACGTATCTGTGGGCGACCGCGGCGACATGGAACGCGCCCAAGACACGGCGGACGATGCCGGTGGTGTACATCGGATAATGCTTGACGGACAACCGGTACCGGACAATCCGTTCGTCGGCAACCCAAGCGTCAACGACACTTTTTACAGCTACGGCAACCGCAATATCCAGGGCATGACTCTGCACCCGGACACCGGTGAAGTCTGGAGCCATGAACACGGCCCCCGGGGTGGGGATGAAATCAACATCATCCGGGCCGGTCACGATTACGGCTGGCCAAAAGTGACCTACGGCATCGACTATTCAGGCATCCCCATTACCAGTAAAACCACCATGGACGGCGTGACCGACCCGCTACATTACTGGGATCCATCCATTGCCCCCTCGGGGATGGCATTCTATACCGACAATCTGTTCCCGGACTGGCAGGGCGACCTTTTTGTCGGCGCATTGCGCTCTCAAAAGCTGGTGCGCCTGACCATTCGGGATGAAAAGGTGGTTGAGGAAGAAGATTTGCTGACCAGCCTGGGCGAGCGCATCCGGGATGTCCGGATGGGCCCAGATGGCGCCCTGTGGTTACTGACCGATTCCCGCCAAGGCAAGGTTTACCGGATGGTGCCGGCCGACTGAACCATCAGTTGGGATCGTTAGTACGCTCGGTTTTGTCGTACTGGGGCAGATCGTCGGTGATATCAAACCAGTCGGATTTTGAGCCGACATAAACGTGCCTCGTGGCTTTCTTGCCCAGCGGTTCATTGATCACGCCCATACGCAGGCGCAGGATGCCCGGGATAGCGTCCAGCCGGCTATACAGCTGGCTGCCACACTTGCTGCAGAATGCCCGGAACTTTCCGGGGCGGGATTCAAATTCGGTGATGCCGTCTGCTCCGGCAACAAACCGGAAGCGTACTTTCTGCACCGGCGCACTGGCGGAAAACGCACTGCCGTGAGCCCGTCGGCACTGGGTACAATGGCAAAGCGCGATCGGCCCCAGAGAGCCCTCGTATTCAAACTGAACATCGCCACAGAGGCATTGGCCGGTATACATCAAATTCTCCCGATTATCGCTGACAGGCTAAGGGCGCAGATGATACCGGCTCAGCTCCGGAATACCAGCCCAGAGCCCGCCTGAAGCCAACGCCATCAGCCGCCGTATTGATTCTTCAGATACCGCATTATTCGTCCGGACTCAAACAACTGGGTTCCGGTATTGGGGTCTTCCAGGTACGGCACCTGAACCCGTCCGTGCTGCTGGAAGAAGGCATCGCGCTTGCCGCCGGGCCGGGGCGTGTAAGCACCCGGTTTCAGGCGCTGTTTCGCGGGCCCGATCTCGGTCCAGTGCTCTTTGCCAAGGTTGTGCAGCGTGTAGGGAATCTCAAGCTCACACAGTCTTTCCCGCACCAGTCGCGAAAACGGGCTGCCTTCAAAACTCCACAGGTGCAAACCCTGCTCCGGGCGAAGGCCCGAAACGGCACGCAATCCCCGCAGCTCACTGGCCGCAGACCCCAGTGAACCCAGCACCGGCTGCCACACCCTGGACTGGAAATAGCGTGGCACTGGCCGGCCAACGTACTGGCTGAACAGGTACTCAATAATATCGTCGGATTCGTAGATGACCTTGTCGGTATTCTGGTCCACCAACAGCGGGAATTGCTGTTTGCCGCCAACAGCTTCGGCTTCTGCCCGAAACAAACGGCCGCCTTTGGGACACGGCCGAATTTCCACGTCCAGATGCAGTGCGGTCAACACTTCCCGAACGCGACGGCAATAGGGGCAGGCTTCGATGTCATACAGAATCAGGGGCTTCTCCGGTTGCGGAACCGGTTTGATCACCAGGCAGCCCCGCCAGGCAGCGAATGACGACGTGGCGACGGATTCCAGTACGTTAACCTGATGTCTGAGTGCTGTGAGCATGGTATTCCCTTTGGTCGATTTATTCTGTTCATGAACTCTGCCCGGGATTGTCTCACAAACCGGACCCTTGGCATTGACTCACCGGTCAGTTCAATCGGGCCAAAGGTAACTCACTGATTCTGAAAGGCACTTACGATTCTTCACAAAAATCTAATAGAAACAACGACTCTAAAGCTATTTTTTAACGTCATGTATAGCTTTTCTGCATAGTACAAAGCCATGGGATGAGCTATTGTAGAAAGAGAATACAACAACGGGCTGCGATGATGCTGATTCAGGGTTTGCGAGCAAGAGGTTGCTCTTCACGGTGCACAACTACACCCAAACGGCTCGTGCTGACCATCGCGGCCGCCTGCGCCGTGTCATCCGCCCCCACGGCAGCCCAGGATGCCGCCGCTGCCGCCAACGCGTTCGCGGAATCCCGGCTGTGGGCCACACAGATCAAAGACTACGCCAACAAATCTCTGAACAACGAGCAAGCGCTCAGCGTTGCCGCCATTCCCCTAAACGGGCCGGGCATCGAACAGTATGTAAACGCTGACGAACTGATGAGCCCGGGCTCCATTACCAAGCTGGTCACCACCTACGCGGCGCTTGAATTGCTGGGCCCCACCCATCACTGGAACACCGATTTTCTGACCGATGGCACCATGGTTGGGGATACCCTCAAAGGCAACCTGTTCGTGCGTTTTGGCGGTGACCCCAAGCTTACCCTGGAACGGCTGTGGGGCACACTGCGAGAACTGCGCAGCATGGGCATCAACCGGATCGAGGGCGACCTGGTTCTGGATGGCAGTTATTTCAGAGTGGATGGTGGTTTCCCGGTATTTGACGATAACGGTAACAACCCCCATGCCCCGTTCCTGGTGGAACCTTCCGGATACCTGAGCAACCTCAACCTTCTGCACTTCCAAGTTCGCGCTGATGAGCGTGGCACTCAGGCCTGGACCACACCAAACCTCGGTGAGGTCACCATTGATAACCGGGTGACCGTTTTGCCGGAGGGCCCCTGCCCTGCCCGCAACCGGTTCGACTGGAAACCGGTATTCCATAACGATCATCGGGTCACCGTGCAGGTAACGGGCGAGTTGCCTCAGGGCTGTCGCACCACTACCTACCTGTCGTTGCTGCCCCACGAACGCTACTCTGCCTCACTGATCCGTTCGGTGCTGTCCGAAATGGGCGTCATCATCAGTGGTGGTGATCGCTTCGACACCGCGCCGGACGATGCCCGCCTGGTGATGCGAACCACCTCACCCGACCTGGTGACCATGGTAAGGGACATCAACAAATGGAGCAGCAACGTGATGGCCCGGCAGATGCTGATGACCATCGGCGCGCAATTTCGACAGGACGATGAGCAGGATGACCGGGTAGCGGGTATACGGGTTATTTATGACTGGCTGGAAGGCATCGGCATCAACACCGCCGGTATGGTGATCGACAACGGCGCGGGGCTGACACGGCATGGCCGCTTTACCGCCCGCCAGGGTGCCCAGATTCTGCAACATGCCTGGAATAGCCCGTATTCTTCAGACCTGATGGCGTCCATGCCGATTATTGCGATGGACGGCACCATGGCACGGCGCCTGAAAAACACCGGTCTGGACGGTCAGGGCCGGATCAAAACCGGCTATCTTGAGCACGTTCGCTCCATTGCCGGCTTTACCAAAGATGACAAGAACACCACCTGGGCCATCGTCGGCATGGTGAATAACAATCCGGCGTGGAATGGCCAGGCTGTGCTGGACCGCGTGATTTACTCACTGCACTTCCGGCCACCGGTCGGGACATCCTTGTCCCAGTCTGCCGGAGCCGGCAGCAGCACGACCATTCAGTAGAGCTTCAATCGCTGACTCACCGTCAGCGGTGTACGCCGCTCATATCGGGCAGTTTGTGAGCAATGCCCTTGTGGCAATCGATACAGGTTTGTTCCGAGTTCGCCAGTGCGGTGGAATGCGCCTGGGCTGCACGCGGATCCTGCATGGTGAAGTCCATGGAGTCAAACTCGTGGCAGTTCCGGCACTCCAGAGAGTCGTTGGCTTTTAGCCGCGCCCATTCCCGCTCAGCAAGCTCCCGCCGCTTTGCCTCGAACTTCTCAGGAGTGTTAATCGAACCAAACACCCAGCCCCACACCTCTTTGGAGGCTTCCATCTTTCGGGCGACCTTGTGAGTCCAGCCGTGAGGTACGTGGCAGTCCGAACATTCGGCCCGCACCCCGGAACGGTTAGTGTAGTGAACTGTGTTCTTGAGCTCCTCATAGGGATTGCTTTGCATTTCGTGGCAACCAATACAGAACTGCTCTGTATTGGTTACCTCCAATGCGGTGTTGAAGCCACCCCAGAAGATAATCCCTGCGATGAACCCACTCAGCGTCAGAAATCCGATGCTGTAGTGAACACTGGGCTTGCGCAGAAGGTTCCAGTAGAGCTTCAGCCGCTTCATCATTCTCTGCCCCCTTTGGCGGAATCCCGGATCACTTCATCCACTGCCTTGAAGTCGGATTCAACCAATGGCTCGGCATCGGTCTGAGGAACATGGCACTGGGTGCAGAAGTAACGGCCAGGCGTCACCTCAGCGCGAACCTGAAAGTGACGATCCATAAAATGGGTAACGCTGACCATCGGAGCTCCCGCCTGCACCGCGGATTCCCGGCTGTGGCAGTCCAGACAACGGTTGAAGTTCTTGTCTACCTGGTAATCCCGGATAACGTGCGGAATAACCGGCGGCTGCTCCGGGTAGTTGCGCACTTCCCTTTTGACGTCGCGCGAGTCACCGGCGATCGGCGGGGCAGGAAGGTCCTGACCAAGGGTTGCACCTTTGCGCAGCCCGTCCGGGGCCGAAGGTGAAAGCTCACCACTCTGTGCAAACGCCGCCAGAGCCAGGGAGCTTGTCAGCAATAGAATCAGTAATCTCATGGTGACTTCTCCTCAGGCCAGGTTAACCAGTTCCAGACGTACCGCGCACTTCTTGAAATCCGTCTGCTTGGAAATCGGATCGGTGGCGTCCAGAGTGACTTTATTGATCAGTTTGCCAGCATCAAAAAACGGCACGTAAACCATGCCTTTGGGCATACTGACTCGCCCTCGGGTTTCCACCCGCATCCGGACTTCGCCGCGGCGACTGATCACTTTGACCTCGCTGCCCCGGCGCCAGCCTTGCGCCTTGGCGTCGTCTGCGTTCATGTACAGCAGCGCATCGGGTACCGCTTTGTGTAGCTCACTGACACGGCGGGTCATGGAACCGGTATGCCAGTGTTCCAGCACACGACCGGTGCTCAACCAGAACGGATATTCATCGTCCGGAGACTCTGCAGGCGGCTCATGGGGCACGGCGAAGATACGGGCCCGATTGTCCGGATTACCGTAAAACTGGAAACCACTGCCCTCGGTAACGTAGGGGTCAGAGCCTTCGCGATAACGCCAAAGAGTTTCTTTACCGTCGACCACCGGCCACCTCAGACCACGGGTCTCGTGGTAGGTGTCGAAATCGGCCAGGTCTTTACCTTTGCCAGCGCCGAACTGGCGGTATTCTTCAAATATGCCTTTCTGGATGTAGAAACCGAAATCCCTGGACTCCTGGTTTTCGTAATCCGCATGCACTTCTTCCACCGGGTAGCGGTCGACATTGCCATTACGGAACAACACATCGAACAGAGTTTTGTCCCGAAGCTCCGGCGCCTTGGCCAGCTGCTCTTCCGGCCAGATATCGGCCACCTTGATCCGCTGCGACAGGGCGACCGTCTGCCAGAGATCTGAGCGCGCCTCACCGGGTGCATTTACCAGCTGGTGCCAGAACTGGGTCCGGCGCTCGGCGTTACCGAAGGCCCCCTCCTTCTCGACCCAACCGGCTGCCGGCAGGATCAGATCCGCCGCCTGGGCCGACACCGTCGGGTAGATGTCCGACACGATGATGAAAGTGTCCGGATTGCGCCAGCCCGGCAGGGTTTCCTGCATGGTGTTGGGGCCGGCCTGAATGTTGTTGGTTACCTGGGTCCAGTACACCCGCAGCTTGCTGTCTTTGAGCATGCGGCTCTGCAGGACAGCATGGTAGCCAGGCTTGGCGGGAATGGTGCCCTCTGGCAACTTCCAGATTTTCTCCGCCTTGGCCCGGTGTTCAGGGTTGGTTACCACCATGTCGGCGGGCAGGCGGTGGGCGAAGGTGCCCACTTCTCGAGCGGTGCCGCACGCGGAAGGTTGGCCGGTCAGCGAGAACGGACTGTTACCCGGAGTGGCAATTTTGCCTGTCAGCAGGTGGATGTTGTAGATCAGGTTGTTTACCCACACCCCCCGGGTGTGCTGGTTAACGCCCATGGTCCAGAAGGTGGTTACCCGCTTGTCCGGATCGGCGTACAGTTTGGCCAGCCGCTCCAGTCGATCTTCGGATACCCCTGAGATTTCAGCGGCTTTTTTGACATCGTATTCACTGACATGTCGGGCAAAGTCTTCGAACGACATGTCATCCCAGCTGTTGGCGTTGTTCGCATTCTTTGCCCGCTGCTCTCTGGGATCTTCCGGTCGCAAACCGTAACCAATGTCGTCGACACCACGAACAAACCGGGTATGTTTATCAACAAAGTCTTGGTTTACCGCATTGTTCTGAATGATGTAATTGGCGATGTAGTTGAGAATCGCCACATCGGCATGGGGGTGCATGATCATGGGCAGATCGGCCAGATCATAGCAGCGGTGCTCGAACGTAGAGAGCACCGCCACTTCGGTATTCGGGCTCGACAGCCGGCGATCGGTTACCCGGGTCCAGAGAATCGGGTGCATCTCCGCCATGTTGGCGCCCCAGAGTACGAAGGCGTCAGCGCTTTCGATGTCGTCATACACGCCCATCGGTTCGTCGGCACCGAAGGTGCGCATAAATCCGGCAACGGCCGAAGCCATACAATGGCGGGCGTTGGGGTCAATGTTGTTGGTACGGAAACCGGCCTTGAACAGCTTGCTTGCTGCATAGCCTTCCCAGATGGTCCACTGCCCAGAGCCGAACATGCCCACACTGTCCGGGCCGTGCTCTTTGATGGCGGTGGTGAATTTTTCCGCCATCACATCCAGGGCTTCATCCCAGCTGATTTCCTCGAACTCCCCCTCTTTGTGAAACTTACCATCGCGCTTGCGCAGCAGAGGTTTGGTGAGCCGGTCGCGGCCATAAAGAATCTTCGAGAGAAAGTAGCCCTTCACGCAGTTGAGGCCACGGTTCACTTCCGACTGGGTGTCACCGTGAGTCGCCACAATGTGGTTGCCCTTGGTGGCCACCATCACGCTGCAACCAGTGCCGCAGAATCGGCAAGGAGCCTTGCTCCATTTCAGCTCGGTCAGATCGGCGTTGGTGATCAGGTTGCTGGCTGCGGCCGGAATGGAAAGGCCAGCGGCTGACGCAGCCATGGCCAGCGCGTTGGCTTTGGCAAAATCTCGTCTTGTGAGGTTCATGACAATACTTCCTGTTGTTCTGTTTGCACTTGTCCTGTGGGAATCAACTGCTGTTTGGCTTCTTCGACCGACATCACTTCGTGGTATACCAGAATGCAATCGAGCACGCCGGGCACGCTTTCAATCAACTCCATGGCCGCCAACAAATCCTGATGACAGGCACCCTCCGCCAGCACCACCAGTTTGCCCGATGGGTCTGTGGTTCCTTCTTCCAGCCCCGAAGTGATGGCCAGCAAGCTTATGACTGCGGTAAGTTGTTCGGGGCGTACATGCACCAGAAAACTGGCCACATGCAGTTCATCTCGTTCTTGCTCATGCATAATGTGGGCTCTCTGTTTGCAGGGCTTCCAGATTAATCGCATCTTCCGGACACACGGCGACGCAGGCACCGCAACCGGTGCAGTCCTCAAGTTTCACTTCAGGTATTGCCACATGCCCAAGTTTAGGCGTAAAACGGATGGCCGAGGTTTCACAGGCGTCCCGGCAGGTCGAACAGTGAATATTGGCTTTGGCGAGGCAACCGTCGAGCACCACCGCGCGCCAAGGGAAAGGCTCACGGGCCAAGTCAAATACTGGTTCGGGACAGGCTCCGGCACACTCGCCACACAGAGTGCAGCCATCGCCGGTAAACCGGATTTGCGGAAAGCCGCCATCACCACGGAAAAGAATATTTTCCGGACAGGCTTCAAGGCAACGGTCGCAGCGGGTGCAGACATCGGTGATCGTCGTTGTGGTCCAGGGCGGGCGCCATTGTGAAGCCGTGGGCCGGCCACCTCTCAGAAACGACCGGCGATTTTGGGACACAGACATCAGCCCCTAACCTCCAGGCGCCCCCGGGGGCCCCATTATGACTTGCGACATCCAGATCAGAAATCCATAACTGCCGACAACAGCGACCGCGAGAATGGGGAAAAGAAACACAATGATGAAAATGAACAGCCTAAACTCATGACGCTTTCGCTGTTCCGGCGCCAACTCCTGCAGGTCATTCATAAACTACCTTCTTTATATGTGTAACCAATACCCTAGTAAAAAATGGGGGCTTTAGCAAAGCAAAGTTTAGAAGTTAAAAAGTAGGTGTACAAAAATGAAACAGCCCCGGCTTGCCGGGGCTGTTTATCAGGCATAAACACAAACACTTTACGTGGCGGGAACTGCCAAGAAATCATCCAGCGCAGGTGAGGCATTACCTTGGGTGGCGCCGGCTTCAGCAGTCGGGACCAGGAAGACATCGACAACCTGAGCTTCTACCGCGCCATGGATGACCCGGAGCCTGGCCTAGGTGGCAATACAGCGGTTGTCATCAGCATCCGAGAATTTTTCGATGTTCCGGTCTGCCGGACATGTAGAGCGAAAATACAAATCAGCGAACACGTGTAATCTTATACTGTGACATTGGGACTCCGTGGCTGACGCTGGCGGCACTGACATCTGATTGACTGGTCAGTTCGTAATTACAATCTGTAACGCCATCTCTGTGTGAAGGGACCGCAACATGATAATAAGCATACAATGTTTTGCCATGCGGCCTTTTACCGAGGGACTGCAGTAATGGCCCAGCGGCTTCGCTCAAAATCTCTCAAGATAGTGGCCCTGATGCTTGTTGCCTCGCTTGTCCTGGCTGGATGCAGTTCAACTCGGCTGGCTTACCGCTATGCCGACTGGGGCGTGGTCTGGTGGGTAGAGGATTACGTCAGCCTCGACCGGGACCAGAAACAGCAACTGAATCAGGATCTGGATGCGCTGCGCCAGTGGCATTGCGCAGCGGAACTGCCCCGCTACAGCGCCTGGCTGGACGAATTCGAAGACGACGTTGCCAGTGGCCCACCCGATATCGACACCCTTTACTACCATCAACAGCAACTGATGGATTTCGTGCCCGGCTTACTGACGGAGGCCGTGCCCATTGCCGTCAACCTGCTGCAAAGTCTTTCCGATGAGCAAGTAGCAGAACTCGCCCGGAACATGGCCAAAGACCAGGCAGAACTCGAACAGGAGATGCTGTCCGGTAATGCCGATGATATGGCCAGGGCCCGAGCCGAACGCACCTCCGAACGAGTAGAGCGCTGGCTGGGCGACCTGAACACCCGTCAACAAACGCTGGTGCAGCACTGGTCCGCCAACCGCGGCCAGCAAACCGAAATCTGGTTGCAGGGCCGCAAGAAATGGCAACAGGCTCTGCTGGAGGCGCTGAAAAATCGCGACCAACCAGGCTTTGCGGATTCAATCAGAGAACTGGTGGTGAACTCGGAACAAGCGCGGGGCCCGGAATACCAGGCGATGATGGAAGAAAGCCAGCAAGCCCTGAGCTCGCTGATGCACGATTTGCTTCAGGCCGGCGACAGCAAACACCAGGAGCAGCTTCAGGCCCGGGCCAACAAGCTTAACCGTGACTTTATCGCTCTGACCTGCTCCTGAGCCAGTTGGGGCAGAGCGCAAAAAGGCCGGGTGACGTGACATCACCCGGCCTTTTTTTTATCCGCCAACGATCAGATGGTCAGATAACCACCGTCGGCGTTGATGCAGGCGCCGGTGGTGTAGCTCGAGGCGTTCGACACCAGGTACAGCACGGTGCCAGCCATTTCGTCCGGATCGGCCACTCGTTTCATCGGAATGTGCGCCATAGCCTGTTTCTTGATAGCTTCATTGCTGGTCAGGGCACTGGCAAACTTGGTGTCGGTCAGACCCGGCAGCAGTGCATTAACCCGCACGTTCTGCTGGCCCAACTCCATGGCGAAGGATTTGGTCATGGAGATCACCGCGGCTTTGGTGACGGAGTAGATACCCTGAAAGTGGCCGGGGTTTACGCCGTTAACCGAGGCGACGTTGACGATGGCGCCACCACCGTTCTTCTTCATCAATTGGGCACCCCGGGCGCACATGAAGAAATAGCCGCGAATGTTCACATCCACCGTTTTCTGGAAGGCATTCAGATCGGTGTCTTCAACCGGGCCAAAGTACGGGTTGGCGGCGGCGTTGTTGACCAGGATATCCAGTTTGCCATGGGTGTTGGCAATATGTTCCCACGCGGCTTCAATCTGGTCCATTTCACCAATATGGCAGGCAAAGGCTTCGGCACTGCCGCCGTCTTCACGGATACTGCTGGCGACAGCTTCACAGCCATCAATCTTGCGGCTGCTGACAATCACGTGGGCGCCGTAATGGGCCAGGGTGCGAGCGATGCTTTCGCCGATACCGCGGCTGGCGCCGGTGACCAGGGCTACCTTGCCAGTAAGATCAAACAGATTCAGGTTGCTCATGGAGTTGCCTCTTGATTTTCGGGTAGAGAATTATCGGAATGTCACCAGGGCGGGGTTTTCCGCTTCCAGGTGGCTATAGTTATTAAACACGGCCAGGCTGCGCCGGGGGCCGGAATACAGAATTCGGGAAACGCTGGTGTTGGCAATCACGTTGTTCATCTCCAGCGCCTTGCGGTCTGACAATTCCAGCAAGCTCTGAGCAATGACCGCGATGGGACCACCGGAGGTAGAGACAATAATGTCTGCGCCATCCGCCATCTCGATCAACTGATCCAGAGCATGGCTCACCCGCTGCCGGAAGCCCTGCCAGGATTCCGCGTATTCGTGGTCGTACTCGCCACTGACCCAGCGGGTTACGGCTTGCTCGAAAGCTTGCTGAAACGCTTGGGCCGGCTTCGGCACGCTGCCGAGATCCCGGGCCATCACCTGCTTGTCGGCCCACTCGGGCCGAAAACGCTCTACCACCTGAACATGATCAAACTCGTTCAGCCCTGCCAGCACCTGCATGTCGGGCAGAGTTGAGCCATAACCGGTGGCGATCGCTTCCACGGTTTCCCGATGACGCTGCAGGTTGCCACCGAAAATGGCGCCCGGCTGCACCTTGTCCGCCAGCCAGCGACCGAGAATCTTGCCCTGCTCCCAGCCTCTTTGAGAAAGCTGATCATAATTCGCTTTGCCGAAACTGGCCTGGCCGTGCCGCACCAGATAAATCGTCGCCATTACAGGCTGCTCGCGCTGATCAACCGCTGGCAACGCTTCTCCAGATAATTAGCGGCATGGCCGAAGGCGGCAAAGCGCTTATCTTTGGTCTGGCCGTGGTAGAAGCGGTAGTAGATCTGCTGGATGATCACCGCCAACCGGAACAGACCGTAGATTTCATAGAAATCGAAGTTGTCGGCCCGGAAGCCCGATTTCTCCAGGTAGTAGTCCACCACTTGCTTGCGGGTCAGCATACCGGGGCGATGGGTGGGCTGACGGCGCAAGATCTGGAATGGACCTTCGTCGTCGGCTTCGATCCAGTAGGCCAGGCTGTTGCCCAGATCCATCAGCGGATCGCCGATGGTGGCCATTTCCCAGTCCAGCACGCCGATCACTTCAAACGGGTTATCCGGATTGAGCACCACGTTATCAAAGCGGAAGTCGTTGTGGATGACCACCTGGGCGATGTCGTCTGGCATCTTGTCATTCAGCCAGGCCATTACGTCTTCGAAATCACCGACATCGTCGGTGCGGGCCTTGCGGAAACGATCGCTCCAGCCACCAATCTGACGCTGCACGTAACCGGCACCCTTGCCCAGCGTGTCCAGGCCGGCGGCCTGTGCGTCGACGGTGTGCAGGTCGACCAGTTTGTCGATCACGTTCAGGCACAGCTTGCGGGTATCCGCTTCACTCAACTCAAGATCCTTGGGGAAATCCTGACGCAGAATGATGCCCTTGAGCCGTTCCATCACGTAGAAGTCGCAGCCCAGTACGCTGTGATCCTCGCAGATGGCGATGATGTTGGGCACATAGGGATAGACCGGCTTCAGCGCTTCCATCACCCGCGCCTCACGCAGCATGTCGTGGGCGGACTTGGCAATCTTGCCCAGTGGCGGGCGGCGCAGCACGTAGGACTGATCGCCGTAGTCCACCTGATAGGTCAGGTTGGAAGCACCGCCGGGATACTGCTTGATGGTCGGCTGCCCTTCCAGGCCGGGAATGGCCTGCTTCATGAACTGGTCAACAACCTCGATATCCAGCTCTTCGCCTTCACGGATGTCTACGGCCTGGTCGATCTGTGTCATTCATTCTCTCCTGTGATCCTGTGGACGGGGCTGGCCGCTCAGGCGTTGCCTTTACCACCCATCTTACTCATCCAGCGTTTGGTTTCCTGGTGCATCAGCCAGTCAAACGCCCAGGGTGCGTGGCGCTTGAGCATCCACATGCGACGCTCTTTGGCGTGGGGCAGCACCCAGAAGTCTTTGTCTTTCACGCTACGGAAAACATCCTCAGCTACATCTTCCGCGGTAATGCTGGAGCGCTTCATCAGCTTGTTGACGTTCTGCTGGATGCCGGGAATGTCAGACCGCATGGTGCTGGTCAGATTGGTCTGGAAAAACGCCGGGCACACGCAGCTGACATGAATGCCGGCATCCCGCAGCTCCTGACTGAGGGTTTCCGACAGGGCAATCACCCCGGCCTTGGACACATTGTAGCTGTCCATCAACGGCGCCAGCATCAGCCCGGCCATGGAGGCAACATTAACAAAGGTACCGGAACCCTGCTGTTTGAACATGGGCGTAAACACCTTGCAGCCACGAACCACGCCCAGCACGTTGATGTCGAGAATCCACTCCCAGTCACCAATGGTGGTGTCTTCAATAGACCCTGCGGAGGCGACGCCGGCATTGTTGACGACCACGTCGACCCCGCCCCACTTCTGCACCAGATCGTCCCGGACTTTTTCAAAGTCCGCCAGGCGGCGCACATCGCACTCCACAAAGTAACCTTCGCCACCGGCGCTGTTTATTTCCTTCTCAACCGCGATGCCCTGCTCCGGGTTAATGTCCCCGATGCAGACTTTCGCGCCTTCTTTGGCGTACCGCAATGCAATCGCCCGGCCCAGGCCACTGGCCCCGCCGGTAATGAATACTCTCTGTGTCATGTTCATGCTCACCGTTCTTACGTTTGAATTCATGTTCTTGTTGAGTAAGAGTTGGTGCTGGAAGGGCCTATCCAAAAACCGCTACAAGCACATCCATGTGCGCTTCTCTCCGGCGATCCATGGCCTCCGAAATTTTTGGATAGGCCCTTCCAGCACCAACTCCCATACTCTTCAGTCAGCTGTTCAAAAAACCAAACCTAGCTGGCACATTCCCAATACCTCGCGGCATAAAGTGTTTTTTTTCTGGCCACCCCTCTCCGCAGTCTGAAGGAGCGGGTGGGTTGGGGGTTCTGAAAATTTGCGGAGCCATGGATGGCGGAGCAGAAGCGCCACAGGGATGTGCCGCAAGGAGCGGTTTTCAGAACCCCCAACCCACCCGCTCCCATCACAATACTGGCGGCCAAGGCGAACATCTTACTCCCAACCAAGAGGCCCGGAGAGCCAAAGCACCCAGGCCCGAATTCAGGACTTGTACTTCCGAAGCTCCAACCGGGCCACCATCGCCCTATGCACTTCATCCGGACCATCCGCCAGCCGCAATACCCGAGCGTAACCGAACAATGCTGTCAGCGGGAAATCATCGTCGCTGACACCAGCCCCACCGTGCATCTGAATCGCATCATCGACAATCTGCTGCAGCATCGCCGGCACCACCGCCTTGATCATCGAAACCTCCTGCAGCGCCCCCGCAATACCCTTGGTATCCAGCGCCCAGGCACACTTAAGCGTCAACAAACGAGCCTGCTCGATGTTCATGCGGGCATTGGCAATGACATCCGGATTGCCTCCCAGTTTCGCCAGCGGGCGACCAAAGGCCTCACGAGACATTGAACGCTTGACCAGAAGTTCCAGGGTGCGCTCGGCGGCACCGATGGCGCGCATGCAGTGGTGCACGCGACCTGGCCCCAAACGGCCTTGGGCGATCTCGAAACCGCGGCCCGGGCCGGCGATGATGGCGCTCTTGGGCAGGCGCACGTTGTCGAACAAGACCTGGCCGTGACCGTAGGGCTCATCGTATGCGCCGAACACCGGCATCATGCGCTCGACGGTGATGCCCGGGCTGTCCAGCGGCACCAGTACCATGGAGTGGCGGCGGTGTTTCTGGGCGTCCGGGTCAGTGACGCCCATGAAGATGGCGACTTTGCAGTCCGGGTGGCCAACACCGGTGCTCCACCATTTGCGGCCGTTAAGGACCACTTCGTCCCCTTCCACCACCGCGGTCGCTTCCATGTTCGTGGCGTCGGACGAGGCCACCGCTGGCTCGGTCATACAAAAAGCAGAGCGGACTTCGCCACTCATGATCCGGGGCAGCCACTCGGCTTGCTGCTCTTCCGAGCCGTAGTGGATCAGTACTTCCATGTTGCCGGTATCTGGCGCGTTGCAGTTGAAGATTTCCGGGGCGATGAAGCTGCGACCGGTTTCTTCCGCAATCAACGCGTAGTCGGAGTTGAGCAGGCCGCACCCGTGTTTTTCATCCGGGAAGAACATGTTCCACAGGCCCTGGGCTTTGGCCTTTGCTTTCAGCTCTTTGATGATCGGCATAACCACCCAGCGGTTGTCCTGCGCCGCCAGTTCTTTGTGGTACTGCTCTTCAATGGGGGCGATCTCTTCACGCATGAATTCTTTCACACGCTTGAGGTAATCCTGGCCTTTCTCGGAAATATTGAAATCCATGGTGCAGCTCCTCGCGCTTACCTGCCCCCAATAAGGGGCGCACTTTCGATTAGATGCCCATCAGTCTAGGAGCCAACTCCGTATTACGCGACTGAATTGTTCTTATCATTTATCATTAGCTGTACTTATACAGACAACGGATTTTCATTATGGCCCTGAATCGCCTTGACCTGAACCTGCTGCACGTGTTCGACACCATTTATCGGGAAGGTAGCCTTACTCGGGCCGCCAAGGCGCTGCACCTGACCCAGCCAGCGGTGAGCCATTCCCTGGCCAGGCTGCGAGATCACTTTAGCGATCCCCTGTTCACTCGCCAGGGTAACCAGATGGTGCCCACGCCCCTGGCCCGGCGATTTCTGGAATCGATGCGCCCGGGCCTGACCCAGGTGCAGAGTGCGGTCAATCAGTTCCACGCCTTTGACCCCGCCAGTCAGCGCAAGACCTACGCATTGGGATTGCGGGATGTGCTGGAGTCGACGTTTTTGCCGCAGTTGATGAGCAAGCTGGCCCCCTACCCGGAAATGGAGATTATCAGCCAGCGGGTACCACGGCGGGATATGGAAACCCGGTTGGCGGCGGGCAAGCTGGACTTTGCCATTGATGTGTTGCTGCCCGTGAGCAACCAGACCAGTCACGAACTGCTGCGGCAGGACCGGTTGGTGGTATTGGCGCGAAAAAATCACCCGGCACTTCAGAAGGGTCTGATTCTGGATATGCCAGCCTATCTCGAGGCGAGGCATGTGCTGGTGTCGTCCCGCGCAGAGGGCCCGGGTATTGAGGATTTCGAGTTATCGCGCCATGGGGTACAACGCGACATTCGGCTGCGTTGTCAGCACTATTATGCCGCCTGCCGTGTGGTGGAAAGCTCTGATCTACTGCTGACGATGCCGGAAACCTATGCTCGAATTATTGCCGAACGCGCGGACATCGAGGTGGTAAGCCCACCAGCACAGATGCCATCCATTGACGTGCACCTCTACTGGCATAAAGCCTATGAGAAGGAACCGGCTCTGGTGTGGTTCCGGGACCAGCTCCGCTGCCTCCCCGGTGATCAGTAGGCGCCGACCAGCGCCAGAAAACCGAAGAAGCCGGCAGCGGTAATGCCAAGAGCGACCAAAACGATCCCGAAGCCCCACCAGATGGCGGCAGCATCTGAAACGGGTACGTCGTGCCCTCGCAAGGTGCGGTAAAACGCCCAAGGGCCAAGAACGAACGAGCCCAGCACCGCAAACACCAGGCCAATCGCAATACCGGCAAAAGTCCAGGTGGCCAGCTCCGTAGCCCGCTCGGAACTTTGCTCCTTCACACCATGATGCTCCAGAAACTTCTTGCAGAAGAACCACAACAGGGCAAACAGGGCAGCCACAAACACCAGGCCACCCACAAGCGTTACAATCCGGTACAACACAGAATAGTCCCTTCTCGGTTGAAGATCAGTCCGGGAATACCGGCTCTGGCAGGCACTCAAAGCCCGGCTTGGCGAACAGATAGCCTTGGTAGAGCGTAATACCCTGGGCGCGCAGCCAGTAATACTCGTCTTCGGTCTCTACGCCTTCCGCGATGATCCGGCCGCCGAGCTGGCGCATCATGGTAATAATACCTGCGACCACAGCTTGCTTGTTTGGTTCCGCATGAATGTTCCGTATCAGACCCATATCTATTTTCAGTAGGTCTGGCGGACTCAGGATCATGATGTTGAAGCGGGAAAATCCGGCGCCGAAATCGTCAATGGCGGTGCTGAATCCCATCGACTGGTAGGCTTCGATAATCGAGGACAGATGCTCAACCGAGCTGAGATCTTCATTCTCGATCATTTCGAAAATGATTTTTCTGGTATCAAAATTATAGGTTTTTGCTGCCGCAAGAGTGGTGCGAATGCAGTATTCCGCCTTGTACACCGCGTTCGGCATAAAGTTGATGCTTAGCATCGGCTGCATGTCCAGCCTGGCCGCCAGTTTAACGGCCTTGACCCGGCAAATCTGGTCAAAGGAATAACGGTTAGTCTCGTTGACGTTAGCCAGAACGCTCATCGCGCCCTCACCCTCGGTGCCACGCACCAGGGCTTCATAGGCAAAGACCGTTTTGGTCTCGGCATCCACAATCGGTTGAAAGGCAAAAGTGAACGAGAAATCCAGCCCGTTCCCACAAGCGCACTGCTCACAGTGCGACTCATCAAATAATAATTCAGGTTTATCCACACGAACTCCGGCGAATAGAGAAAGAGATTCAGTTAGAAGCTTAAAAGAATCAATTGATTTCCACTATAGCTATCAACCGCAATGGGGTAAAACATCGTGTATTTATTAACACCATAGGCGCTGGCATCTGCGCTCCCCGGGACTACACTGGACGTGTTGAATGAAACCCGCACACACATGGCCCCAAGGAGGTTCGGGAATGGCCCAGACCACCCGCATTGCAGTGACACCCGGAGACGGCATTGGCCCGGAAGTGGTGGCAGAAGCCGTCCGCTGCCTGGAAACGCTGCGCACCAAGCACGAGCTTGCTCTGGAATGGACCCGGTTTCCCTGGCCTTCTCATGCCTGGCATGAAGACCATGGCGTATCCTGGCCTGAAGATGCGCTGGAGCAACTGCAACAGTACGACGCCATCCTGCTGGGCGCCTTGGGTGATCCCGGCCCAATTGATGACAACAGCCGCTACCTGCTCTCTGACAGTGTTTCGCTGGCGCCACTGCTGGATATGCGTAAAGGCTTTGACCAGTGGGTGTGTGAACGTCCGGCGCGCCTGCTGCCTGGCGCCCGGCAATACCTGAAAGATGATCGAGCCAAAGACATCGACATGTTGGTGATTCGCGAGAACAGCGAGGGCGAGTATGTTGGCCAGGGCGGACGGCTGCGGCCGGGCAAACCGGACGAAGTAGCTACCCAGATGGAGGTCTTTACCCGGCGGGCCACCGAACGCATTATCCGGTATGGCTTCGAACAGGCCCGGCAGCGCGCCGGTGAGCGCATTCAGGAAGGCCGCACGCGCTCGTTCAGAACGCTTGATGGCCGCAGCTGCGAAAGCCAGGTGTGCGTGATCACCAAACGCAACGCCCTGCGCTATTGGGGCGATATGTACACGGAAGTGTTCGAGGAAATCAGCCAGGAATTTCCAGACGTGGCCACTCATCACGAGCTGGTGGATGCCGCCTGCATGAAGTTCGTGCAATCTCCCTGGGCCTTTGATGTGGTGGTCGCCAGCAACCTTCAGGGTGACATATTGACCGATCTGGCGGCGGTGCTGTCGGGCGGTATGGGCGTTGCGCCCTCCTGTAACCTCAACCCGACCAATCCGGACATGCCCTCCATGTTTGAACCCACCCATGGCAGCGCCCCGGATATTGCCGGCCAGGGCATCGCAGACCCGACCGCCATGCTGTTCACTACAGCACGCATGCTGGACTGGCTGGGCCGGAAAGACCCGGTGCTGGCCAAAGCCGGCAAAGAGCTGTTCGATGCCGTGGCCGCCGACCTGGCGGCGAATGGCGGCGAACAACGGGCCACCCGGCAGATCGGGGAAGCCATTCGTGAACGCCTGCAGGCGTAAACGCGACTGGTAAAACGGAAAGAGCCAGATGATGAGTGTCATCTGGCTTTTTTGTATGACTTCCGCCGGGCTCTTACTTGTCCGCCATCACAAATTCCAGTCTCCCCGGCGCTACCCGAATGTCCACGGGTACCAGACCAAACATGCGCTGGGTCAGGTTGCTGTCGTCCAGTCGGTACACCGGCATGGTCTCCAGCATCTGCGCGACGACCCTCATCACACTGCTGGTGACTGGCGCCAGATCTCCTTTGAAGAAAGGTGAATCAATCGAACTCTCCAGCAACTTCAGCCGACGAAGGTACACCGCCCTCTCCTGACTGTCGTACACCGGCGCGCCTTCCACTTTCAGCGCCAGATCCACTGGCAATTTGGCGATCAAGGCCTTCAGCGCAACCTGACCTCTCAGATCAATCACCGCCACGTCCCGGCCATCCGGGCCCAGAGTAATATTGGCATCGCTCAAACTGAGGCTCAACGGAGAGCCGCTTTGCAGCTGCTGCCGGTCATAATCTGCAACTGCTTTCTTAAGATGCCGCTCAATCTCGCCTTCGGAAATGGAATACGGCGACATGCTGGCACAGCCGCTTGCCAGTAACGCGAGAACCAGCACCGGAAACCAGGCCCGGGCCTGCTTGAATCTCTTCATTCTTTCTTCCTCTGAAAACCGGGCTTTATCGTGGGGGTGTCGCACGAACAGCGCAATACCCATGCATTACGTCTTGGTTAGTCATTCAGTCGTTCTCCGCCCTGGCCTCCACCGTGGGGACCAGACTCTCGTCAAAGTGCACCGTCAGCAGGATCGGCTGGCAGCATACCTGACAATCTTCCACATATTCCTGCTCCGGCACCGATGGGTCGACGCTGACTTCCAGCGTCTCCCAGCAATAAGGGCATTGTATCGACACATAATCCAGGGCTGACATCGGCGCCTCAGAGTTGCTGTTTGGCCATCCAGGGGATGATCCGGTCAAAGGCCTCTTCCATCCGCTCACAGGTGGTCGAGAAACTGAACCTAAGCGCGTTGGTGCACTGTTCGCCGAAGGCGTCACCCGGTACCACGCACACCCCGGTTTCCTTGAGCATCCTGAGCGCAAGATCCGAGCCGTCGACGTGGCGCGGCAAATCGGGAAACGCAAAGAACGCGCCGCCCGGCTTGTAGCCGGTCAGGTAGGGCGTCTTGTCAATCAACTCGACGATCTTGTCCCGGCGCTCCCGGTAAATGCCGAGCATATCCCGCACACACTGCTGATCACCGGTCAGGGCCGCAACGCCGGCAAACTGGGAAGGCGTATTGGCAACCGAGGTAGTAAACATATGGTACCGGCGCAGGGATTTGATTGCCGCCTGGCTGGCAATCACCCAGCCAACCCGCAGTCCCGCCATGCTGTAAGTTTTGGAAAAACTGCTGATACACATGATGTTGTCCAGATCCGTGGAGCAGCTCAGAACACTGGCAAAGTCATCATCATCAAAAATCAGATGGTCGTACACCTCATCGGCATACACCTGAATGCCACGATAGGCACACTCTTCCAGAATGGTCTCCACGGTACTGCGCGGATACACCGCTCCGGTGGGATTATTCGGGTTGTTCAGGATCAATGCAAACGTGCGCGGCCCCATGGCCCGAATTACGTCGTCCGGGTCCAGCTGATGGTTGTTTTCAGCATAGGTTGGCACGTACTTCACCTCGCCACCGGTCATGCGGATCAACGGCGCATACAGCAGGAACGAAGGGTCAGTCACGATAAACTGGCGGCCGGGGGCCGAGGTTGCCGAAATAGCCAGGTACATGGCCTCGGTAGCACCACTGGTGACCAGAATGTTGTCTCTGGTCAGCTTGCGGTTGTAGCGTTTGCCGTAATAATCCCGCAGCGCCACCAGCAATTCCGGCAAACCGGCGTCCATGGTGTACCCGGTTTGCCCGGCGTTCAGTGCGTCGATATAGGCATCAATGATGTGTTTCGGCGTCGGCAAATCCGGCTGTCCGATCGAAAGATGAATCACATCTTTCATAGTGGACGCCATATTTACCAGGCGACGAATCCCCGAAACAGGAATGGCCTGCATGGCCGGGTTCCAGCTAGCCTTTGCTTTCCGGTACTTCACGTTACGCGGTTTGGTTTCGCCGGTATCCTTGTTCGCGGACTCGGGCATACACACCTCCTGACAACAGGGTAAATAGAACCTACCCCTGCAGGTTAGCCAGTAAAAATCTGCCGTACAAGCACACTGGGACTAAAGAATCGACAAATCCACCTGGAAGCCGATTGTGCCGGGCCAGGTTGACCGTTGCCCACTCGGCTACCAAACTGAGGCATTGCACTGAACAAATCGTTGTTATCCCTGCGGAGGTCAAATGACAGAGTCCAACAAGCCGGTTGTCACCGTTCTCACAGCGCCGGGAGAGTCCCCTCCCCCAGGCATTGAAGCCATTCAGGCCCGGGCGGAAGTTCGCTTTGCCTGCGACGAGCCAACCCTGAGAGATACCCTGCCCGGCACCGATGTAATGATGGTGACCGACTTCCGGACCGAAGCCCTGGAAGCCGCCTGGCCTGCCGCAGACCGGTTGCGATGGATCCACGCCACCAGTGCAGGCGTGGATGCCCTGATGTTCCCGGCCCTGACCAAAGGCGAAGTGGTGGTGACCAACGCCCGGGGCATCTTTGACCGGACCATTGCCGAATATGTGCTGTGTTCGATCCTGATGTTCGCCAAGGATTTTCCGCAATCCATCCGGTTACAACTGAAGCGCGAGTGGAAGCACCGGGATACCGAGCGGGCCGAGGGCAAGCAGGTGCTGGTGGTGGGTGCTGGCTCCATCGGGCGGCAAATCGGCAAGTTGGTGAAGGCCGCTGGCATGCAACCCCACGGCATTGCCCGAACGCCCCGGCGCGATGATCCGGATTTTGTCGCGGTGCACGGCAATGAGCAGATCTATGATCAGCTGTCCCACGCCGATTATGTGGTGATCGCGGCACCGTTGACGCCGCAAACGGAGGGCCTGTTCGATACGAAGGCGTTTACCGCCATGAAGAATTCCGCCCGCTTGATCAACATTGGCCGCGGGCCAATTGTGAAGACCGACGATCTGATCAAGGCGCTGGACGAAGGCGAGATTGCCGGCGCCGCTCTGGATGTGTTCGAGGAGGAGCCGTTACCGGCGGATCATCCGCTGTGGCAGCGGGACAATGTGATCATGACGGCGCACATGGCCGGTGACTTCATCGGCTGGAAACGGGCGTTGACGGATCAGTTCCTGGAGAACTTCGACCGCTGGCATAAGGGTGGCGAGCTGTTCAATCTCGTTAACAAGGAACTCGGCTACGCCGGCAGTTAGGTTTTAGAATTCGCCGCTCTGGTGCTTGGGCTTCTTTCTTCTGGCCTGAGTCCGGAGCGGCTAACGGGTAGCTGCTGAAAACTGCCGCTGCAGCGGCAATAAATCGAACACCCGGGTTTCGTCATTTGGGTCTACCAGTTCGGTGGACGACTTGTATACCCGTGGCGTGGTGTAGAGCATCTTCAGGGCCTTGCTGTGGGGCATGGCCATGTAACGGTCTGGCTCGTTTTGCTCCAGCCACTGCCGAACCCTCGGCGCCATGCTATGAGACATCTTCGGGAAGAAGTGGTGCTCGATGTGATGGCTGAAGCGGAAGTGCAGACGATCCAGAACCGGATGACTGCGCAGGCTCACGGAGTTATCCAACGGATTGTTGGTCGGCGCTTGGCTTGCAGCCACAACACCAGCTGGGCGTGGAAGCTGAACGAATAGGTCAGGAACAGATAGCTGTACCAGGTACCGGACCCCGGGGCCAGTTTGGTGAATTGCTTCTGCTTCGGGTCTTTTTCGTAATGGCGTAATGTGCCAAAGCTGTCTGGGTCAGTGTCACCGGCGTTGGTGTTACCGTGGTGCACCACGTTATGCCACTTGCGCCAGAACTCCGGTGGCACCAGCAACGGACCAAACCCCAGCCAGCCAAACACATTCTGCCAGCGCCGGCTCATGCCCAGCGCCCCGTGCAGCACCTCGTGGGCCAGCAACGCCTGGCAGCCAATAGTGTGGCCCACCACCAAACCCAGCCCCAGATTGGCGTACCACGGCAGCCCCGCCATCAGAATGGCCGCCAGCCCACCCCAGATCATCGCCTGCAACGGCAAAAACCAGATCACCCGCCAGGTCTGTGTCTTGAACGTATCAGTGGGAAGTTCCTTCTTCATCCGGTCGCGGAGCTCCCGCTCATCCGGCTTACCAAACACGACGGCCTCCGCCGACTCCGGTTTCACTGCTGCGTTCATTTTTCACCTTTGGTTGGTTGCGTTGTCATAGAAATTAATTTTACGGCGTACAAGTGTGCGCTGAACCTACAACAACAAATGCAAGTAGACAATGGCCGTGCAGTTAAAAAATGAAGGAATATAACCAACCTATATACATATGTTCGCCGAAAACCACTCAGAGTTTGGGGTGGGAGTCGGGACGGACTTCTGAAACCCTGCGGAGCCATGGGTGAAGCGCGAAGCGCTTCACGGGCTGGCCATGGATGGCCAGCCCAGGACCCTCAGTGCGACGCAGGAGCAATAAGCACTGAGGGGCGGAGCGGAGCGTACAGGGATGTATTCACAGCGTGTTTCAGAAGTCCGTCCCGACTCCCACCTTGCGCCCAAACAAAAAAAACGGGAGCCCTTGGGCTCCCATTTTTGATACAACCTGTAAAAGCAGACCATCAGCCCCCGGACAACGACTGCTCCGAAGGGTCCAACTCCATCTGCTGAATGGCAATCACCGCCTGCGTCCGGTTACGAACCCCGAGCTTGCGGAACACCGCCGTGATGTGGGCCTTGATGGTTGCCTCCGACACATCCAGATCGTAAGCGATCTGCTTGTTCAGAAGACCCTCGGCCAACATACCCAGCACCCGGAATTGCTGCGGCGTCAGTGACGCCAAGCGCTCCGAGAAATCCGTAGGCTCGGACTGCATCCGCTCGATCTTGTCAGCGACGCCTGCCGGCAGCCACACATCGCCTTCCAGTACCGCCTGAATGGCCTCGGTAATGGTCGGCAAAGGTGCCGATTTGGGGATAAAGCCAGACGCGCCATAGTCGATCGAACGACGCATCACCGGCATATCCTCAGAGCCAGACACAACCACCACCGGCAAGCCCGGGTACTGGCCACGCATAAACACCAGTCCGGAATAACCGTGGGCACCCGGCATGTTCAGATCCAGCAGGATCAGGTCAGCGTCCGGGTTGGCTTCTACCGCCGCCTGCAGGGCCTTGATGCTGTCAACTTCAACCGTCTTGGCATCCGGCACCGCCTGATTGACCGCCTGTTTCAATGCTGCCCGAAACAGCGGGTGATCATCAGCGACGATAATTGTTTGTGTCATTCAACAGATTCCTCACAGGTTAAGGACTGTCAACGGCCGCAGTTACTTGAACTCGCGGCTGTCGATCAGGTCATCCACTACGCCCGGATCAGCCAAGGTGGATGTGTCTCCAAGCTGATCGTGCTCATTAGCGGCAATCTTACGCAAAATCCGGCGCATAATCTTGCCCGAACGCGTTTTCGGCAGCCCAGGCGCCCATTGGATCACATCCGGAGAGGCAATCGGACCAATTTCCTTGCGTACCCACTGCACCAGCTCTTTCTTCAGCTCGTCGCTGGGCTCTTCACCTTGCACCAGGGTCACGTAGACATAAATACCCTGCCCTTTGATCTCATGCGGGTAACCCACCACGGCCGCTTCCGCCACCTTGTCGTGGGACACCAGCGCGCTTTCCACCTCAGCCGTACCCAGACGGTGGCCGGAGACGTTCAGAACATCGTCGACACGACCGGTAATCCAGTAATAGCCATCTTCGTCACGACGAGCGCCGTCACCGGTAAAGTACATGCCCTTGTAGGTGCTGAAGTAGGTCTGGATAAAGCGCTCATGATCACCATAAATGGTGCGCATTTGGCCGGGCCAGCTGTCCAGGATGACCAGGTTACCCTCGGCCTTGCCCTCCAGCAGGTTGCCTTCGTTGTCGACCAGCGCCGGCTGCACCCCGAAGAACGGCAGAGTGGCGGACCCCGGTTTGAGATCGACGGCGCCAGGCAACGGCGAAATCAGGATGCCACCGGTCTCAGTCTGCCACCAGGTGTCCACGATCGGGCATTTACTGTTACCGATAACACGATGGTACCACTCCCAGGCTTCCGGGTTGATCGGCTCGCCTACGGAGCCCAGAATTCTCAGGCTCTTGCGGTTGGTGCCGTCCATGCAGGACTCACCCTGAGCCATCAGGGCACGGATAGCCGTTGGCGCGGTGTAAAGGATGTTGACCCTGTGCTTGTCAACCACCTGACCCATGCGGGAGCTGTCCGGGTAGTTCGGCACACCTTCGAACAGCAGGGTGATGGCGCCGTTGGCCAGCGGGCCGTACAGGATATAGCTGTGACCGGTTACCCAACCAAAGTCCGCGGTGCACCAGTAGACATCACCATCGTGGTAGTCGAACACGTACTGATGAGTCATGGAAGCATACACCATGTACCCGCCCGTGGTGTGCAAAACGCCCTTCGGAGCGCCGGTAGAGCCGGAGGTGTACAGCATGAACAGCGGGTCTTCCGCATTCATCGGCTCTGGCGCGCACTCGGCAGAGGCGTCTTTCATCAGCTCGGTGTAGCTGACGTCGCGACCTTCGGTCCAGGGCACTTGTTTATTGCCGGTATGCGAGACCACAATCACCTTGTCGACGTTGGCATCGTCTTCGTGCTTGAGCGCGCTATCCACGTTCTTCTTGAGCGGAATCGCACGGCCACCACGCAAACCTTCATCGGCGGTAATGATATAGCGGGACTTGCCATTCACTACCCGGGCGGCCAGCGCTTCCGGGGAGAAGCCACCAAAAACCACCGAGTGGATCGCGCCGATGCGGGCGCACGCCAGCATGGCCACGGCGGTTTCGACGATCATCGGCATGTAGATGGTTACAACATCGCCTTTCTTCACGCCTTGGGCTTTGAGCACGTTGGCAAACTTACAGGTCTGCTCGTACAGCTCGCGGTAGGTGACGTTATGGGAAACAGAAGGATCGTCACCTTCAAAGATGATCGCGGTCTGGTCGCCACGGGTTTCAAGGTGACGGTCCAGGCAGTTGGCCGAGGCGTTCAGAACGCCGTCTTCAAACCATTTGATGGACAGATTGTTGTAATCGTAGGTCGAGTTTTTTACCTTGCTGAATGGCTTGATCCATTCGAGGCGCTTACCGTGTTCGCACCAGAAGGTATCGGGATCTTCCACCGATTGGCGATACATTTCTTCGTATTGCTCACGCGAAACCAGAGCGTGGTCAGCCACGTCAGGACTCACCGGATATACCTGTGTATCAGTCATTGTGCTCCCCCTTTAATAGAGTCTGTTGTCATTGTCGGTTTTTGTAAATTCAGGGTGGTCGGGCCTGGTCAGCCCATAAGACAGATGTCTGTAGTTCAACATGTGTGCCACCGCACAATGAATTAGACTAACGTACTAATCTACCGCCATTTTCAGGCCAGCCTGCACTGAAATGCCGTGATCAAGGCAGGGTAAAGCGGCTTTGACAGCGACTTTAGCAAGAATAGTTGCTCTTTATGGAATGGCAAAGCAGGGAGGGATAAAAGCCGGCCCAGGGAGTGATCGGGCCGGCCCAAAGCACTGGTTCAGGCTGCTTTTTGACGCGACCTGGAGGCCCTCAGGCTGAAAACCTTACGCTCTTTGAGCGCGTAACGGTTCAGACCTGCCAGGTGGATTTTACGGAGATACACCTCCCAGTCGATCTGGCGCGCGTCCACCGGGAACAGCACTTTATCGACCGTTCCCATGCGAGCAGACAGCGCCTGCAACTCATCGTTGCAGAAGATGTAATCCGGGGCGGTATAAAAGCCGAAAATAGTTGCCAGCGATTGCGTAGTATCCAGGTTTTTCAATACCTTCAGATCCCGGGAGTGGCCCAGCAGCTTCAGCACCTTGTCAGTGACACTCAACGGCAGGCGGACACCACTGACCACAAGATCAAACAGCGCCCGATTCACTGCCACAAACGGTTTGCTGGGCTGCCGGTAAAACAGGTGATCATAGGCTGCATAATTAGCTTTGGCTTCGGCCATCAAGTGATCAATGAACTGCCCCAGAGACACCGGATTCGAGCCGCCACTGCAGCACTGATAGATTCGTCTGCGCCCAGGCTCCCCGAGCGCCTCCGCCAAGGAAAGAATGATCGCATTGGCCACCAGATCGACCGGGATCACATCAATGATGCCGGACCGCTTGCCCGGGAACAGGGACACTTTTTCCCGGGCGTACGCCAGGATAATGGCATCGGCCACTTTGACTCCCTCAATCCAGCCAGGTGCCGGCTCTTCCAGCGCACTTTCAATGATGGAGGGTCGCACGATGGTCAGGCTACGGCCATTCAGCGCCTTCATTAACAACTGCTCACCTAACCATTTGGTAAAGGTATAGGTGTCACTCCAACCGTAGCGGTTGGCTTCCTGAATTCCCAGATCAATCAGTTTCTTTTCCAGAGTCTTGCCAGAATATCGGGCACGGACATCAGCAATCTTATCCTGCAGCAAACGCACCAGCTCTTCGATCTCGTAATAACCTTTACTGGAACGGGGAATCGCCTGCCCGGCCGGCTTGATCACAGACTCGGAAACCTGGCCAGAATTCATACCATTGACGTAACAGGTGGACACCTGAAGCACCGCCAGCCGAGAGTTCAGACCGGCCAGCCCCGCGATATTTTCAAGACACAGGGTATTGATGGTCAGAGCTTTATCCAGCTCTTCCCGGAAGTTGACACTGGCAGCCGAGTTAATCACCGCGTCCAGCTCACTCGCCAACCTGGCGCAGGCGTCTTCGGTCATGCCAAAACGGGGCTCGGTGACTTCACCGGTAATGCAATGAACCCGGTGCTCGATAAAGGTTTCAAATCCTTCCGGGTCGGTTTCTCTCAGCCGATCAAAAACGGAGGAGGTTGCGATTTCGTTGAGAAAGCGGCCGCGAGCGTCCGGGTGTCGCTTATTACCCCTGATCAGCAGATAGATGCCTCCGATATCAGGCACGGTTCTGATCAACTTTTCCAGAACAACCTTACCCAGAAAGCCGGTGGTACCGGTAATCAGTACCCGCTTGCCCCGAAGCTGACCGAGCACTTTCGAGGAAGATTCATGTTGCTTCACCTGCTGCATTGCCATGGTAGAACTCCATCTCTGTTTTCTCTGTCGCCGGCAAACAGAGCCGGCAAAAATGTCGTGGGCGGGACCCGTTCCTTTGCCCCGTTATCTGAGCATCCGTATTGCATACCACTTGTCAGATTCGACTGCATAATGCAGGCCACGAATTAAAATTACGCTTAATTTTTGCACAGAAAAGGTGACAGGGCGGTGACAGATTGCAAAATTACGACACAAAACCTTACAATAAAATGACTCTTAGGGAGGCATGTCGCACGAGGTCTTACCAGGACCTGTCGCGGTCATTACCGGCCAGAGAGCGCAGCAAATCATTCAGCGACACATCCGCCGGTTTTTCCCGCAGCGCGCGAACCAGTTGATCCTGCTCACCGAAACTGACCCGATCATAAAGCGGCTCGTTGACCGACCGAAAGCGGGTAGCGGAGGCTTCAACAGCCTCAGGCGAAGCCAGTTCGCGGGCCAGCTGGCCAAGATGACGGGCCAGTTTTTCGCGGTCGTCCACCACCAGATTTTCCCAGGCCATTGAGGCCAGGCCGGTTTGCACTATCTCAACAGTGTCGGCATCAGGCTTGCGCCCCAAAAGGGCAAACAGGCGCGTGAACGCTTCATATCGAAGCATGCCATTATCTGGCGAGGCCTCCAGTATGGCACCCAGCCGTCCAACCAGATCCAGGCATTGTTGTATAGGCGAGCCGCTTTCAACGGCCGGCGATGGGGGTACACCTACTTTGTCGGCTTGCCGGCGCGCAACCTGATGCCAATAGGCCGCAATACCGGCTTTCCGGCGCGGCAGCCCGGCCAGATGCACATTGAGCATCTCTGCCAGCGAATGGAATTGCCGGCATGACGGATCCGACGCTGGCAACAACGTGACCGGGCTCTGGTTGAGAACGGACTGCCGGAGCGTCTCGTCTCGCCAGAGCGCCCCCAGGTAATGCAGTGACCATTGCAGGTGTCGCTGACAGGCGCCGTTGAGGCGCTGATACACCGATCTGGCCTGGCTCGCGCCCTGAGCCATATTGACGATCACCGATGGTGTCCGGCGATAGCCTCGACGCTTCATCACTTTCAGCAGCGAAAACGCGTCGGTGAGTGAGGCAGGATCAGGAGAGACCACCAGGCAGGCCAGTTCCGCAGCCGCTATCATGTGCAAGCCAACCGCCTGCAGACCAGCGGCGGTGTCCACGATCACATAATCGTAACGGTGCTCCAGCTCATGCAAGCCTCGCAAAAGCACCAGGCTGTCGCCGTTCGACATCTCCATGCATTCCTGCACGCCAGAGGCCCCCGGCACAATATGCAGCCCTGAATAACTATGCAGGATTGCCTCGTCCATCGTGCATCGGCTGGCAACCACATCGGCCAGCGTGCGCTCCGGATACAACCCCACCAGCAGGCTGACATTGGCCAGATCTGTGTCTGCATCCAGCAACAACACCTGATAGCCACTCTTGGCCAGCACAAGTGCAAGATTCAGCGCAACGGTGGTTTTTCCTACCCCACCTTTACCGCCGGTGATTGCGATGGTCCTTGGTTGGCGCAACATTTGCGTTCCCTGTAGCGATACTTTGAAAACAGACTAAACTCAGGACTTGTCACTATAAGCGACATTTTAACCTGTAAAAAGGTTACTCATATCACAGACTGCGGGATACCTTGCTTAAAAAAACAGCAATGAGTATTTAATAGTGAGGTTTTATTGTCTAAGCTCACCGGCTTAGAAGAAGAATGAACTCCCTGTCATAAAAATTAACTACAAATCAGGGAGCCTTATACCCGACCGCTACGAACGGGGTGTGAAGGACACAAGGCGAGCGATGAATAATGCGACGGACATTGCAACGGATTTACACTTACCCAGCCTGCCGGAAGTTACCCTGCGAGCGCTGGAGGCGTGCCATGCTGGCGAAAACTATCGCGCCATCAGCCAGATCGTCGCAACCGACACTGCCCTGATTACCCGACTGTTGGCGCTATCCAATTCTGCCCTGTACCGAAGCAGCCCGCCGATTCGCTCGACTGAACAGGCACTTATGCGCTTGGGCACGCGCCGTTTCCAGACCCTGCTGTTAACTTCCGCACTACGCCAGCTTCTATTCGAACTGGACAGCGACGAATGGCAGCAGCTGCGCGACTTCTGGCGGCATTCCCTGATCACCGCCCTGACCGCCAAAACCCTCGCCACCCTGACCCGCTACCCGGATCCGGAAGAAGCCTTCCTGCTCGGCATGGTCCATAACATTGCCGAACTGATTGCCATCAAAACACCGCCGGGCAAAAGGCAGGAGATCCTCAATCACCAAAATGACATCGCAGCCGAGCTGGTGACCAGCTGGGGCCTCGGGGCCATGGCCGCAGATGCCATGCGCTATCAGCAGGCCGCACCGACACAACTCCGGGATGCCGGGCATCTGGTCAAACTGATCAGTCTGGCGACCCGGCTGGCTTTGTCAGATTCAGCGGGCATTGCTGCTGCAGGCACCATTTTCGGGTTGCAAGACGACCTGACACAAGAAATATGCAGCAAGATCAACGAAGAGGTTGCCAGTATGGCTGCGTCTTTCGGCCTCCCCCTGGACACCACTTACGACAACAGCGCAGGGTCGCGACAACTGAGGCAGTCTTTGATCCATCAGGTCATGACCAGCAAATCCCTTGAGCTGAGAACGGCGGACGCGGTCAACACGAACGACCTGATTGCCAGCACGGCGGGCAGCCTTACGGTACTGACCGGCTTGCCCACGTTATGCTTTGGGCCGGATGACGATGAGCTGAGACTGTTGTCCGGCACCTGCATCAACCTGCCCGACCTGCGACTGGCGCCGGTATCTGGCGGCAGCGTTCTGACCGAAGCCTTTTACACCGGCACCCCTCTGCATCTGAGTGACCGAACCCCAAGTGTGCTGGACCAACAACTGCTGTCGATCCTGAGGACGCCGTCGTTTTTGGCGATGCCAATTGTTGTTCACGGTAGCCCAGTCGCCGTTTTTGCCCTTGGCCTGTATGCAGAGATTGTCGAGAGCACCAAGACGCTGACCCAACTGTTCGCCGGCCAGCTCGCCTTGCTGATCGAGGATCAATGGCCTGACGCGGCAGATGTCGATGCCCAGATCGTCAATGATCGGCTGCGGCGCCAGGTGCATGAAATCAGCAACCCGCTGACCATCGTCAAACAATACATTTTCCAGCTGCGTAGCCGGCTTGAAGATAGCGATGTACAAGGTGATCTGGACATCATTCAGGAAGAGCTGGACCGCGCCGGTTATTTGCTGCTGCAAATCAGCAATAGCGACACACCCGGCCCCGATACCACCGCAACCGACCTCAACGCCGAACTGGAAAGCCTCGTGCGCATTCTTCGGGACAGCCTGTTCAGTCGTCCAGACCGGACACTCAATGTGCAGCTGTGCACGGAGCAGGCCCGGGTCAAAGGCAGCCTGTCAGCGGTGCGCCAGATCGTGATCAACCTGATCCGGAATGCCGTCGAAAGCCTTGGGCACGAGCAAGGCGATATCACCCTGCGCACCGCCGCACCCGTTTACCAGAACCAGCGCAACTGGATCGAATTGCAGATAGCCGACAACGGCCCGGGCATTCCGGAAGCCGTCCGGCGCAACTTGTTTGCGCCGGTTGCCAGCTCAAAAGGACAAGGCCACAGCGGATTAGGCCTGAGCATTGTGAAACAACTGATTGATGACATGGAGGGCATCATCGCTTGCCACACGGGGCAGGAAGGCACCAGCTTCCGGATTTTGCTACCCGCGGCCAGCCAGATGAAAAACGATACCGACTGACGAAACTACGGAATCAGACCAATGGCACCTGAACAAAGCAGACCACCCTCATCCGGGTTTTATCCGGCCCGGATTCTGGTGGCAGACGACGAGCCGCGCCTGCTGACCTCACTGGCTGCGTTGCTGAGGCGCCGGAACTTTGATGTCACTGAAGCGGGCAGCGGCCGTGAAGCCTGTGATCAGCTGACTGATCAATCCTTCGATCTGGCGCTGCTGGACCTTAATATGCCCGACACCGACGGTTTTGCGGTCATGGAGAAAATCGCCAGACTACAACCCGATTGCGGTGTGATCGTGGTCAGCGGTGAAAGCTCCTTCAGTACCGTCAGCCGCGCCCTGCGCCGAGGCGCACTGGACTATATCCGAAAACCGTTTGACCCCGAAGAACTGCTCGCCACCGTTGAAAGTGTGCTCGGAAAACAGTCCCTGATCAAAGCCCATGAACTGATTCAGACCCGGCTGGAAAAATCCGAGGCCTTGCACCGTTACATCGTTAACAGCTCACCCGACATCGTCTTCATGCTCGATAAAACCGGGCACATCTGTTTCATCAATAACAAGGTGGAGAGCCTACTCGGCTATCAACCCGCTGAACTCTGCGGCGAGCATTTTCGAGTCATTCTGGATGATCGCGATGTCGCGCGGGGCACCTACGCCCTGCGCGGCCCAGACATTTCGGCAGATAACCCCCGCACGCTGGAAGTGCGCCTGAAAACCCGAGGCAATAGCAAGGCCACCCGGCACTTCGAGATCACCGCTTTTCCGGTCGATCCGCAAAGCTGGCCCCAAACCGGTGTCACCCTGGGCGGCAGCACTCGCCAACCGGCCCGCTATTATGGCATTGCCCGTGATGTCACCGAGCGCAAGGAAGCCGAAGCCTTTATCAACTTCCAGGCCTACCATGACCTGCTTACCCGCTTACCCAATCGAGCGTTATTTAAAGATCGGTTGGAGCTGGCCATCACCCAGGCCCGTCGCAGCGAGCAGAAGCTGGCCGTGATGTTTCTGGATCTGGACCGATTCAAAGTGGTTAACGACACCCTTGGCCACGCTATGGGTGACCGCTTATTGCAGGCAGTGACTCACCGCCTGGAAAAATGCCTCCGCCGGGGCGATACTCTATCGCGCTTTGGCGGTGATGAATTCACCCTGCTGCTGCCCTCCATCCACAGCCCGGAGGACGCCCGCGGCATCGCCAAAAAACTGATTCAGGCGCTGAAAGATCCGTTCCAACTGGGTAACCATGAAGTGTTTGTTGGCGTCAGCATCGGCATTGCCGTATTCCCGGATGCCGGCAACACCATGGATCAGCTGATCCAGAATGCTGACATCGCCATGTACCACGTCAAAGCCCGGGGCAAAGACGGCTACCGTTTCTTTACCGACAGCATGAGCATCGATACCGCCCACCGCCTAAGCCTGGAACGGGACCTTCGGCTTGCCCTGGAACGGGACGAGCTCCGAGTACACTATCAACCCCAAGTCTGTTCCCGCACTAACCAGGTGGTGGGCCTGGAAGCCCTGGTCCGCTGGCAACATCCGGAACGCGGTCTGCTGTACCCGGCGGATTTTCTCCCGCTGGCCGAGGAAACCCGGCTCATCGGCAAGCTCAGCGAACGGGTCCTGGATCAGGCCTGCCGCGACGTGGGCCGTTGGATCAACAGCGGGCACCCTACCCTGCGGCTGGCGGTGAACCTGTCACCAAGCCAGGTGGAGCACCCTCGATTCGTGGAAACCTTGCTGGAGCGGGTGCGTGCGCACAGGTTCCCGGCCCGAAACCTGGAAATCGAAATCACTGAAAACGTGATCATGAGCGATCTGGAACAGATCAGTCGCAAACTGAAAGAGCTGGCAGACACCGGTGTCCGCATCGCCATTGACGATTTTGGCACAGGGTATTCATCTTTGAATTATCTGCACAGACTGCCCATCCACACATTGAAAGTGGATCAATCCTTCGTCAAAGCCATCCGCAGCGGCGAAGACGGTGCCTGCATTGTCAACGCCATTGTGGCCATGGCCCACGGCCTGAAACTGGAAATTGTGGCAGAAGGCGTTGAAACCGACGACCAGCTTAGCTACCTCAAAAGCCTCGGTTGCCATCAGGTGCAGGGGTTCTTCTACGGTCCGGCCCGGCCTGCGGCCGATATCAGCCGACTGTTACGCAGAGACGGCCTGGCCTTCGCCTCCACAGCCTGAATCAAACATGATTGTTCTACATTCCTATAATAAAAATTGACCCGGTTTGCAAAGTGTTTCGATGCGTTACTTTGTGTATCCATATTTGCGCAGTACTGCACATATTTCACTCCGACCCTTCTCTAAGCTCAGGTTATCAGTAACCGATCACCGGAATGTCTGACTAGTTGTCAGGGCAACAATCACAATAACGGTGACGGTCAACCAGAGAACAAGAAGAAGGCAGCCGCCACCATGCGCGACAAGTACAAGTACATCGGCCCCGTATATGATTTTCTGAGCAACCTCTACAGCGGCAAGAACATACACCGCTGCAAAACCGCCATGCTGGATATCGAAACCGTGAAACCGGGTGACCGCATCCTGTTTGCCGGTGTCGGCCATGGTCGGGATGCCATCCGGGCAGCGGAACTGGGGGCAGAGGTCACCGTGGTCGACCTGTCCGAGACCATGCTCCGAAAGTTCGGGGATGCCCAGCAAAAGGAGGCCCCGCACCTGACCATCCGCCGGATTCACAGCGACATAATGGAGGTGGATGAGTTCGAGCACTACGACATGGTCGTCGCCAACTTTTTCCTGAACGTGTTTGATGAAGACATGATGGTCAAAGTGCTGGAGCATCTGATTCGCCTCGGCAAAGCCGACGCAAAAGTGGTGGTGGGTGATTTCTGCTATCCGACCGGCAACATCTTGTCCCGCTTGTTCAAGAAACTCTATTGGTACATGGCCGTGTTTATCTTCTGGCTTTTTGCCAACAACGCCTTCCACAAGATCTACAACTATCCCGAACACATGCAGCGCCTGGGCCTGCAGGTAACTGAGAAAAAGCATTTCAAACTGCTGAACATGGATTGCTACTGGTCGATTCTTGGCCAAAAGCGCACCTGAACCTCGAAACCATAAAATAACAACAGGTTACCGGGAGCCTTATCATGTCAGATCAGATTCTTGCACTGGACAGTCTGGGGGAGCTGGCCGATGGCCAATTTACCTTCACCGAACGGATCAGCTACCTCAAGCAGTACGGCGCGCACACCCAGTCGTTCTCAACACTGCAACCGGGCATGCAATATTTTGACGTACCAGGCATTGGTTACATCGCCTATATGCGCAAATGGGGCGGCACCTTTGTACTGTCAGATCCGGTGAGTGCCAAGGAAAACTTCCCGCTGATGCTTGAGCGCTTTCATCAGCGATACCCGAACGCCTGTTACATCCAGGTGTCTAAAACGGTGGTTGAGTTCCTGCACCTGCGGTTCGGGCTTTATGGTACCCAGTTTGGCAGCGAATCCCGGATTGATCTGCGCAAATGGTCTCTGACCGGCAAAAAGAAGCAAATACTGCGCACCGCCCTGAATCAGGCGGAAAAAAGCGGCATCAAGGTGATGGAGCGGTTCAGTGACGATCACACTCGCGAAATTTCCGAGGCCTGGATTCGCACTCGAAAATGCAAAAGCAACGAGATCCGGTTTCTGATCCGCCCCATGGAGATGGACTACCGGGAAAATGAACGGCACTTCTACGCCTATCAGCATGGCAAGGCGGTAGGCTTTATTTACTTTGATCCGGTCTATCGCAACAACGAGATCATCAGTTACGTGCCGAACATTTCGCGTGCCAACGCCGATTTCCGCCAGGGCATCTTCTATACCTTAATGGCCCACGCCATGGAAACCTTCAAAGCGGAAGGTGTGCCGTACCTGGACCTGGGGCTGATCCCGCTGTCGCTGGACAGCGCCACCGAACATCAGGAAAGCCGTTTGCTGAAACGACTCATGCACGGCATCTATGAGAAGGGTAACTTCCTTTACAACTTCAAAGGGCTGGAGTTCACCAAGTCACGCTTCCGGGGTGACAACTTCAAGACCTACTGCTGCCACAAGCGGGCCATCCCGGTGCTGGAGTTTCTGGCCATGTTCAAACTGACCCGGCTGCTGTAGCGCCAGGCCACTGGCCGCTGATCCGAGCCACCGCAATGCCCATCTCCATCATGAAATACGCGATATCACCCGGTGCCGCGCCGGTAAAACAGGCCTGAATCACCACCGGCGCGCCGTCTGCACGAGTGGTCTCCGCCTCTGTCAGTCGGCCGGACTGTTCCAGCAAAAAACCCACCCGCCGCGCAATCGCCTCACCCGATTCCACCCACGTGTTCACTTCCGGCAGACTTTTCCGAAGCCAGGGTAAGAGCAGGGGGTAGTGGGTGCAACCCAGCACAACGGTATCCACAGCGTTCGCGCGCAAGGGCGCCATCGCCTCATCCAGCTCAACCTGCGGCGGTTCTCCGCCCTGCACCAGTTGTTCCGCCCAGGACACCAGGCCGGGATGACCGACACGAACAATCTCGCAATCTGAGGCAAACTCGGCAATCAGGTCATCCAGGTAGGGGCGCTGAATGGTGGCCGGGGTGGCCAACAGTCCGATGCGCCGGTTAACCGAGCAGGCCGCCGCCGGCTTGACCGCCGGCACCACCCCCACCACCGGCACCACCGTCATCGCCCTCAGGTGCGGCAACACGACGGTACTGGCGGTGTTGCAGGCCACCACAATGACGTCACAAGAGAACTGCGCAAGACACTCACCAATCAGCGCACAGCTGCGGGCAATGACCACCTGTTCAGACTGCCCACCGTAGGGAAACCCGGCGTTATCCGCCAGATACACCAACTCGGCGCCGGGCAGGGCCCGATGAATACAGGCGGCCACGCTCAGCCCGCCCACACCGGAATCAAACACCAGGATACGTGGCGTGCTCATGTCAGGCATCGTCCCGGGCACGAGCAATGTCATCTTTGATCGCACCGATCAGACGCCCCGCAATGGTGGTTTCGGGCGGTATCGGCGGATGATCCTCAGCGCTGAACCAGCCCGCATCCGCCAGCTCATCTTCCTGCAGGCAAAGCTCACCGCCCTGATAGTCAGCCACAAACCCCATCATGAGCTGATGGGGAAAAGGCCAGGGCTGGGAACTCTGATAGCGGACATTGCCAACGTCCAGCCCGGTTTCCTCCTTCACCTCTCGGGCCACCGCCTGCTCCAGGCTTTCGCCGGGCTCCACAAAGCCGGCAATCAGGCTGTAGAAGTTGCGGGTAACCCTCGAAGACCGAGCCAACAGAAAACGGTTGTCCCGCCGGATAATGACGATGACGCAGGGAGCAATTCTGGGGTACCAGGGAATATGGCAGCGGTCACACCAGCGAGCGCGCTCTCGTGGATGGGGCTGTGTGCGCTCACCACACCGGCCACAGTAGCGGTGATCCTGCCACCACTGCCAGACCTGAAAGCCGGTGCTGAGCAGATCCACCGGCGCCTCTGGCAACGCTATCAAGGCGTCTCTCAGGGTGAGGGTCTGCAGCCCGGGCAGGCCTGAATCCGGCAGCGTGGTGACAAACAACGGCTGGCCATTCCAGGTACCCAGGGCCAGGGCTTCCGGCCGGCTGTCACCCATCTCCGGACCACCCCAACGCAGAAACCAGCCATCGCCGGGTTTGAGGATATTGGTTCCGGAAAAAGCCAGCAGCAGATCCCCGGCCACTGGCGCATCTTCAGACCAGCCTGGCACCCATTGAGCCCTGTTGTTCACCATACTTTTGCCTTCTCAGCCAATGTTTTGTCTGAACCGCAATGTAACACATCACATTCACCAGCAAGAATCGGTATACCGCTTTCCGCACCCGCCTCAACCCGTTAAACTTGGCGCCTGTTTCCAGTACCGGAGTATCATCTTATGCGGCTTTATCAGGGCGTTCGTAGCCTGATCCTGTCTCTTTTCCGCAAGATTCTGTTTTTATGGATCAGGACCGATGTCAGTGGCAATACTCTGGAAGCCCTCGAGCTCGATCCGGACAAACCGGTGTGCTATGTGCTGCAATACAGTTCCCTGTCGAGCCGCCTGGTGTTAGAACAGGAAGTGATTCATGCACGCCTGCCCGGCGCAACCGAAATTCTACCGGTCAAAAATGGCCCGGCGCACTCTTTCTTCTTTCTTTACAAGCGCATTGGCGGTTTGGCCCGCGGTGGCCGACAGAAGCCCGTGCCTACCAAAGAGTTCACCGGTCTTGTTCACTTCGGGTTGGAGCACCCGGATCAGGATGTCCAGATCGTCCCGGTCTCTCTGTTCTGGGGCCGGTCTCCGGACAAAGAAAAGTCACTGGTCAAACTGCTGCTGTCAGACACTTGGTCAGTCGCCGGCCGGCTACAGAAATTTCTGATTATTCTGGTACACGGCCGCAACACCTACGTGCAGTTCAACCAGCCGCTGTCACTGAAACAGGTGGTGGATGAATATCGGGACAACGAAGAAAAGGCCAAGCGCAAACTCGCCCGCATCCTGCGCACACACTTCCGGCGGGTTCGTCAGGCCGTATTAGGGCCGGACCTGTCGCATCGGCGCACGCTGGTGGAGGGCCTGGTACGCACCCAGGCCGTCAAGGAAAGCATTCGCGAAACCGCAGCCAGGGATGACATTCCTCCGGAGAAAGTTCGCGCCAAAGCCTACAAATACGCCGATGAAATCGCTGCCAGTATGTCGATTGTCACTATCCGGTTTCTGGAACTGGTGTTGGCCTGGCTATGGAATCGCATCTACAAAGGCATTGCAGTCAATAACATCCAGGTCGCCAAAGAGGTCGCCCAGGATAACGCCGTGGTCTATGTGCCCTGCCATCGGTCCCACATCGATTACCTGCTGCTGTCTTACGTACTGTACAAGAACGGCCTGATGCCGCCACACATTGCCGCCGGCATCAACCTCAACATGCCCGTTATCGGCCCGATTCTGCGCCGGGGCGGTGCCTTTTTCATGCGCCGCAGCTTTCGGGACAACCCGCTCTACGCCACGGTCTTCAACGAATACATGCATGTGATGTTCACCCGCGGCTATTCAATGGAGTACTTCGTCGAAGGCGGCCGCTCCCGCACCGGGCGCATGCTGCCGCCCCGGCCCGGCATGCTGGCGATGACCGTGCGCAGCTTCCTGCGGGATCACCGCAAACCAATCGTGTTTATACCCGTGTACATCGGTTATGAAAAAGTGATGGAGGGCCGTTCCTATCTGGGCGAGTTGCGGGGCAAGAAAAAAGAAAAAGAGAGCATTTTCGGGCTGGCCAAAACCGCCCGCAAGCTGACCAGCTCTTTTGGCCGGGTGGCGTTGAATTTCGGTGATCCTATTCCCCTGGCGAATGTTCTGGACGATGTTCACGACAGCTGGCGCAAGGAAGCATACGACGCCGAATTTCGTCCGCCCTGGCTGACGGATGCGGTCGATGAACTGGCCCAGCGGGTGGCGAACAATATCAATGCTTCGGTGGCCGTAAATCCCATCGGCATGACGGCAACGGTTTTGCTGGGGACTGAACGCATGGCCATGGACGAAGGCCAGCTGATCCGCTTGCTGGACAAATACGCTGACCTGCTTAGAGCGCTTCCTTACGCCGATACCGTTACCTTGCCAGAGGGTTCTGGCCGGGACTGGGTGGCTTATTGCGAAAACATGGGGCTGATTACCCGCCAGCCTCAGAAACTGGGCGATATCATTGCTCTGGAAGGCGCAAACGCCATCCTGATGACCTATTACCGCAACAACATCCAGCACCTGTTCGCGCTGCCGGCATTGGTTGTCAGTCTGTTCGAAAACAAGTCCAGCCTGCGTCGTGACAAAATCTTGTTCCTGACCAGCGTTGCCTATCCCTATCTGCAGTCAGAACTGTTTATCCGGTTCACCAAGGATGAGGTGGAATCGGTGATCAACCAATGGATTGATGTGCTGATTGATCAAGGCTTGTTGATTCAGCTGGATGAGGACCGCCTGGGCCGGCCGGAAGAAGGTACCGAAGCGATGCTGCGGGCACGTATCCTGTCACGCTTCATTATCCAGACCCTGGAGCGATACCACATTTCCCTGGGCATCCTGCGTAAATACGGCTCCGGAAAGCTCACGGCGGCGGAGCTCGAAGAGCAAAGCACTTTGCTGGCGGAACGCATGTCGATCCTGTTCGGACTGAATGCGCCGGAGTTCTTTGATAAGACTCTGTTCCGGAACTTCATCGCCAACATGCAGAAAACCGGCGTACTCACTACCGATGAGGACGGACGGCTTTGCTATGGCGATGGCCTGGATGAAGTGGCGGAGGATGCAAGACTGGTGTTAAGCGTGGAGAAACGTCAGGCAATTCAGCAAGTCACCATGCTGGATGCCTGAGCCTTACCGGCGCCGGCACGGACTTTCTCTGCTCAGGTCGGTAATGCTTTGATCGAATAGATGTCGTAACGACTGCTCTTGCCTTCAACCCGCGTTGTGGGTTCCGGGCCAGCCACCGCCGGCGCTTTCCGGGGCCGCTTGACCACGACCCGGTATCGCGCGCACCGAAGTGCGGCCGCTAACAGCTGCTCAGAGTCGTCATCGTCGCCCACCACCTGGCGGAATACCTGCATTTCTTTTTTGACCAACGCGGCCTTGTCCCGGTGCGGGAACATAGGGTCCAGATAGATAACGTCGGCTGCGGGCTGCTCGGCCCTCTGCAGCCAGTCAATGGAACTGCCGGTTTCCAGGTGCATGCGCGCGATCACCTCCGCGCACTCAATATTCAACGACGCTCGCGCCAGGCCGTCGGCCAGCAGAGCATGGATCACCGGGTTACGCTCGAACAAGCTAACCTGGCAGCCCAGGCCAGCGAGGACAAAGGCATCCTGGCCAAGGCCGGCGGTGGCATCAAGCACATGCAAGCTGACCTTTGTCTTCTGCAGACCAACTGCGCGGGCAACCAACTGACCCGTGCCGCCGCCATGCTCTCTGCGATAGCCCATTTTACCGGTGACAAATTCCGCCCTGACCGGGCCGGGTGCACCTTTACCGGTCAGCTGAAGTGCCAGGCCTTCATCATCCATGTACAACAAAACCGGGTAATCCCGAATCTGTTGAGGTTTGACGGTGCCCAGCCAGGACAATTCAAGCTCGTCGGCCAATTGCCTTGCCGCCTGCTGATCCCCGAGAGGGCTGCAGGCCAAAGCCACAATGGTTGCGAGGGAAAAGCTATCCAGAGAGTGACTGTCTGTTAACGAAGAGTCTGGCATCAGACCAGGATGTCGATGCCGGAGATCACGGCGCCGCCTTCGAATTCCTGCCCGGCAGCAGCGACACCAGCAAAAGTAGACAATGCCCGGGACGCTGGCAGGGGCATCTCGTCAGCCCGGAATCGCTCAAGGCGAACATCCTCGGCAGCCCGGCGCGCCTCAACCCGTCGTTCGGCCACGTCATAGCTGCCTGGCAGGTTACCAGAGGCGGTATCACGATCTTGTCGAGGGGCATTCAGACCCTGGCGAACGGCATCGGCCGCCGGAGCCTGCGGTGATGCTGCCGGCGATCGCGCAACATCGGCACGCTCACGGGCCGGACTGTTATTACCCGTCTGGATCAGGGAAGAGTTTGCCGGATTGATGCCACCGATCATAATGCACAACCACAGAAATGATTCGAATGTGTCAAAGCATTATGGAAGATCGCAGCCCGATTGAAAAGCCAGGCGGCGATGAAATTGATTAAGAAATACACGTCGCTACTCTCGCCCGGGAAGCTTTTTCCAGGCAACTTCGTCCCGAATATAGACGGGCTGGGCCATCTCCGCCGACACCGCAGCACCGTGACGGTAACCTTGCTCCGCAAGCCGGGCAACTTGAGCAGCACGGGGCACCAGGGAGTCATCGGTGCGCCAGACTCGGCTGACCACGTCTTCAGGCATGTCACCGACAAAGGCCCAACCCTGCCCCACGCCAAGCCAATCAGCCGAGGGCCCGGATTTCGGGAGGCTAACCGCGCTGGGTGGGCATACACGCTCCTCCCCGATTAACGAAGGCAAGCCCTCGCTACACTGAAAAGTGGCCCAGTAGACTTCTCCCATGCGCGCGTCAAACGCCACCGCGATAAGGTCACCTTCGGCCAACTGATGCTGTTCGATGGCGCCAAAGGCCACCGCGGCCAAAGACGACACCGGCACCACCGGCAGGCTCAAGCCCCAGGCCAGACCCTGAACCACACCGGTGGCAATCCGTAAACCGGTAAACGAGCCAGGGCCCCGGGCAAATGCCAGGGCATCAAGATCCGTTGGCGCAAGCCCCTGCTCCGCAAGCAGTTCGCGGATCATGGGCATTAACAGGCGGGTATGGCCCCTGGGAGCCAGTTCAAACCGCTCGGTAATCCGGCCATCCAGCCAGAGAGCAGCAGAGCAACCCTCAGAAGACGTGTCCAGTGCTAAAAGCTTCACAGAATCAAGCCTCCGGGGCTACTCCGGTTGTTATTACTTGAGCTGGGACAGAATCTGGTTGCGAATGCTGTCCAGCGTACCAACACCTTCCACACGCACGTATTTCGGCGCATCGCCAGGCGCTTTAGCCGCCCAGTCCTGGTAGAAATCAACCAGTGGTGCGGTTTGCTCGTGGTAGATTCTCAGACGCTTGCGCACAGTCTCTTCCTTGTCGTCTTCACGCTGTACCAGCGACTCGCCGGTTTCGTCGTCCTTGCCTTCAGTCTTGGGCGGATCGTATTTGACGTGGTAAATACGACCACTGCCTTCGTGAACACGACGACCAGACAGGCGGCTGACAATTTCCTCATCATCGACGGCAATTTCAACGACATAATCAATGGCGATGCCTTGGTTCTTCAGCGCTTCGGCCTGAGGAATGGTGCGCGGGAAACCGTCCAGAAGGTAGCCGTTCTTGCAATCCGGCTGCTGAATACGTTCTTCGATCAGGGCTATGATGATGTCGTCAGACACCAAACCACCGGATGCCATAACTTCCTTGACCTGCTTGCCCAGCTCTGACTCCGCCTTGACCGCCGCGCGCAACATGTCGCCCGTAGAAATCTGGGGCATATCAAAACGCTCGGTAATGAACTGTGCCTGGGTACCCTTACCCGCGCCTGGCGCGCCTAACATAATGATTTTCATATCGTTGTGCTCCGATTGTTTTATATTGTCATTTGAAAAGTTGCGGCAAAAATCCGTACCTTTGCGACAACCTCTCGACAGCTTGCGACCATGCCTGCCCAAAATTGAGGCAGCATTATACGAAGTCCGCCCCGGCAGAGAAAGTCGACCTCCGTATCATGGGCTGATTTACTGGAAAATAGGCATTATCCAGCACCGAAGAGCCTGCCGGGGATCTGGTCAGGATGCAAGGGAGGACGCCAGCACGTCCAGATCAGACGCGACTTGCTGGATTTCCTGCTGAACCAGATCCAGCGTCGCGGGTTCCAGACCCAGTGCCTCGGTCAGAGCCTGAATATCATCCGGATTGAACTCATCACCGATACCCTGCTTCTTGAGCATCGCATTGGCCAGCTGGACCATCAACACGTAGTCTTCGTGCTCACCGTGGTAACCGGGAGTCTGGTGCATGCCCGCCGCTTTGATCACGGGCTCTGGCAATTGCCACAGGCGATGCAGGATGCCGCCGATAGCGCCATGGCCAACCGCCAGAATATCCTGACGATCACCGTGACCGAACACTTCCTGCTCCAGCGAGTGCATGCTCGCTTCCGGATTGATCTCACGCAGCGCGTTCAGCTCCTGAAATTCCAAAGGAAACAGATGCCCGACCAACAGAAGGCCAAAGTTGTGTAGCAGCCCACAGAGATAAGCCAGGCCTTTATCACGACCCAAGCGTGCCGCCAGGTTCTGACACAGAAAGGCACAGTACAGCGAGTGCCGCCAGAAATTATCCATACCCAGCATGCCGCTCCTGGGCACATCGAAGGCTCGCACCGAGGCAATACCCATGGCAATGTGAGCGACCCGATCAAACCCCAGCACCCGGGTGACCGCCTCCTGTACCGAATTGATCTGGCCTGGGTAATTGAACAGGGCCGAGCGAGCGTAACGCATGATTTGCGCGGTCATGCTCGGATCAAATTCGATCAGTTCTGCGAGTTCTCTGGCGGTGGCTTCGCTGTTGGTGGTCAGCTTCAGAATTCGCAGTGCCAGCGCTGGCATGGGCGGCAGCCGGTATAGCTTTTGCAACTTGTCTGCTACTTCATCGAGGGTCAGTGCCCCCCGCGAACCATTGCTTTGGCCCCGGATCACCAAGTGAGCCTCACGGGCGCCGGCCAGGGCCAACCGGAATGCACGACCATTCATGCCGATCAGGCAATGGTTTGTTCCGGCTGAAAACAACACCTGCTCAGCCTTGACCACATCCTCATCCACCAATACCGACAAATCCCAGGCACCTCCCACCGGCGGCACGAATCCCGGGTCACAGTCGCCAAACAGACGAGCGGTCTGACGCGCCGTCAACGGCTGCAGTCGTCGGCCGGTAAACTGATGCACGGCGTCCAGATCCAGGGTGCTGTCAAAACGGTGCACTGCCATGACCACGCCGTTGATGTCGATAAGCAACGTAGGCTGCATAAAATTGCGCTGGGATTGACCAGAGGCAAGCACTGCCGCATCGAGATTGGCCACAGGCTCAATCTCGATCTGCTGGTAATGGATGCCCTTGAGGGTGAGAAAGTTCGCCAGTTTGTCTGACAGTGCCAAAGGGGAAAACTCCTGTATCCGGTTCCCGGGGTGTTCCGAACCCGGCGCTATTATGCACTTTAGCCCGTGTTTCGCATACCGGCAGAGATGCCCGCCATAGTCACTTTCAAAGCCCGCTCGACCATCTCAGGCACCTCGCCCTTGCCCTCGCTTTCTCGATCTCGCTTCAGCAGCTCGGCCTGCAGGTAATGTAAGGGGTCAGTGTATGGATTGCGTACCCGCATTGAATGGGCGAACACCGGCTCATCTTCCAACAATGTCTGCTGGCCTTTCAGTTCCAGCAAACGATGGATACAGCCTCTCAACCGTTCACGAAGATCAGCTCCCAACGTTTTAAGCGTGTCATCTTCCACCAGGGTTTGCTCATAATAGCTGGCAATGCGCAGATCGGCTTTGGCCAGCACCATTTCCAACATATCCACGTAGGTGCGGAAGAACGGCCATCCCCGCATCATCTCCCGCAGTTCCGGCAACCGATCATGGCGAGCCGCCTCCTCCAGCGCGACGTCGCTGCCCAGCCAACTGGGCAACATCAGGCGCATCTGGGTCCAGGCGAAAATCCAGGGTATGGCACGCAAGCTCTCCACGCCCCCGGTCGGCTTGCGCCTGGCCGGCCGGCTGCCGAGGGCCAGCTTGCCCAAGGCGGTTTCCGGCGTGACCTGGCGGAAGTACGGCACAAAATCCGGATTCTCGCGCACCACCTCGCGATAGGATTTAAGCGACCTTTCAGTCAGCCAATCCATGACCTCTCGCCAGCTGTCTTCCGGTTCAGGTGGTGGTGCCAGGGTTGCCTCGATGACGGCAGTGGTATAAAGCGTGAGACTTTGCACCGCCAACCTGGGCAAGCCGAACTTGAAGCGGATCATCTCGCCCTGTTCGGTAATCCGGAAGCTGCCATTTACCGAGCCCGGTGGCTGCGACAGGATTGCCCGGTTTGCGGGCCCGCCGCCACGACCAACGGTGCCACCACGACCGTGAAACAGCGTTAGATGAACGCCGTACCGGCTGGCTACCTGAGTGAGCTTTTCCTGAGCCTGATACTGGGCCCAGGCAGCCATCAATTGGCCGGCATCCTTGGACGAATCAGAATAGCCGATCATCACCTCCTGACGACCCTGACAGTAGTCCCGGTACCACTCAATCTCATATAGAGCTGCCATGCTGTCGGGCGCGCCCTGAAGGTCGCTCAGGGTTTCGAACAACGGCACCACCCGCATCGGGAATTGCATGCCGGCTTCGCGCAGCAGCAGGATCACACTGAGCACGTCGGACGGCTTGCTGGCCATGGAAATCACGTAGGAGCCAAGCGCCTCCGGCGTTTGCCCGGCGACCACTTCACAGGTGGCCAGCACTTCCCGGACCGACTCGGACGGTGCCCAGTTGCGCGGCACCAGGGGCCGGCGCCCACCGAGCTCTTTCAACAGAAAGGCCTGCCGCTCCTGCTCGGACCAGGACAGGTAGTCTCCCAGCTCCAGATACTCCACCATTTCGGCAACAGCCTCGGCGTGGCGCGCCGCCTCCTGCCGGATATCCAGACGAACCAGCGGCAACCCGAACGTGTGCGCTCGGCGCAGGGTGTCCAGCAGCGGGCCGTTGGCAATGTGTTCAAGGCCAGAATCAACCAGGGAGCGGTAACACAGCTCCAGCGGCCCGGTCAGGTCTTCGTTTTCAAACAGAATGTCGGTGTCATCCGCCGACTGGCCCTTCACGCCCGCCTCGGCCCAGTCACGGGTCCGGATCAGCCGGTCCCGGAGCTTGGCCAGCACCTGCCGATAGGGCTCCCGGGAGTCGCCAGTTTGCGCCTTCAGTTCATCGCTGGCCTGCCACATGGACAGTTCCGCTCGCAGCGACTGAATGTCACGCAGGTAAAGATCCGCTGCCATCCACCGACCCAGCAGAAACACCTGACGGGTGACTTCGTGGGTAACGTTAGGGTTGCCATCGCGGTCGCCGCCCATCCAGGATGCAATTCGAACCGGTGAAGCGCCCAGTGGTAACCCCTTGCCCGTGGCGTCCGACAGTGACTGATCAAGGCTGCGCAAGAATTTCGGCAACGCCTGCCACAGACTGTTCTCGATAACCGCAAACCCCCACTTGGCCTCGTCAACGGCGGTTGGTCGTTCATGGCGAATTTCATCGGTGTGCCAGGCCTCGGTGATTAACTGAGACAGGCGGTCAACGATTTCGTCACGCTCCGCCGGCATCAGGTCGTCATGGTCGAGCTGGGCCAGGCAGTCCGACATCTCATCGTATTTCAGGATCAAGGTGCGACGGGCCACTTCGGTCGGATGCGCCGTCAGCACAAATTCAACCCGGAGCTCTGCCACCCGGCGGTGCAGCTCCTCGGCCTCAACGCCACCGGCCTTGAGGCGATCAAATACGTCGCCAAAGGATTCCACCATCAGATCGGAGGGATGCCCCTGCTTGCGGCGGATGCCGTGATACTGCTCGGCCAGATTGGCCAGGTTCAGAAACTGATTAAACGCCCGGGTCACCGGCAGCAACTCGGTATCGCTCAGTTCGCCAAGCAGGTTGACCAGGCGCTGACCGGAGCCACTTTCCTGGCGGCGATCCGCTTTGGCCGCGGCCCGGATTTCTTCAATCCGCTCGTAACAGTCCTGGCCCGGGAAACGCTGGATGCTCTGGCCCAGAAGTTCTCCGAGTAAACGCACGTTTTCTCGCAGATCGGGATGCAGTTCAGACACATTGAGTTCCTTCTGAATTGACGGAGACGAAGTAAACTTACGATACTAAGGATCAGTTCAGAAAGTCTATTGGCGATTGATAACCCTCGCCACAAGGAGCCAGCATGAAAGTGACCGATTTGCCCCAACATTGGGAAGAAGAAAAAAAGGCGATGGAGCGGACTCACGAATACAATCTGCGCCTGCCTCTGGAAGACGCCGCGCGAGTAGCCGCACTGGCAGAGCTTTATCCGGACCGCAGCGAAAGTGACATCCTGAACGACATGATCGCGGCCGCCCTGGACGATCTGGTCAGTAAAGGGCCGCTGAAGGAACGACTGGCAAGCAAAACATAACAACCAAAAACCCGAATCGAAGCGCCTGGAGCACTTCGATTCGGGGTTTCTCAGTTCTGTACCTGAACCTCAGGCCACCGATTCAAGCTGGCGGGCCTTGATCCGCTTAATATGCTTCTGGCTCAGCTCGACAAAGCGCGGAGTCAGACCCCGATCTTCAAACACTTCGAAACCATCCTCATCGTAAGCCACCACTTTCTCACCCTGCACATACGGGAAGCTGGTTTCCAACTCGTCCAGAGCCGCAGAAATCAGATCTCGCATCAGATCCTGGCTGGATTTCATCGGGTACATGGCCGCTACTTGCTGCAGCAGCTCATGGTGCTGGTCAGACAACGAAAGATAAGCACCGTCACGAGTAAGCCGACCGCGACCGTGCTTGTCCCAATGCTTGACCAGATCTTTGATTTTCATGGTGCCTTCACCCCTGCATCTTATTTGACAGCGCAACGCACCGATTTAGTGCGCCAACAATTCAAAGTTTAGACGAAGAATGACCATTCGGTGACCGGGAATTGGTAACGGATTGTACTTATCGGAGCAACTTCAGGCTCCCGACCGCTACTGCTTTTCTACCCCTTTGACCTTCTGCCAAATGGCGTCCAACGCCGCCAGGGTTTCCTCATCCAGGTTTCGACCCTCACTTTCAAGAACACGTTCGATCGCCCGGAAGCGTGCGTCGAATTTGTGATTGGTTCGTTTTAGAGCCTGCTCCGGGTTCACTTTCATGAATCGTGCCAGATTCACACACACAAACATCAGATCGCCCAGCTCGTCCTCGACACAATCCCGATCACCAGTGCCAGCTTCGGCAGCCTGCCAGGCTTCCTTGAGCTCATCAATTTCTTCATGAAGCTTGTCGAACACCGGACCGATCTCAGGCCAGTCAAAGCCGTGCCGTGACGCTCGCCGCTGCAGTTTCTCGGCCCGAACCATCGCCGGCAGCGTTCGGGCAATGCCATCCAAGCGGCTGACGAACTCTTCCTGCGCTGGCTTTTGCGCGCGCTCTTCCGCCTTGATGCGCTCCCAGCTTTCCTTGATCCAGGTCTCATCGGGCCGGTTATCCGGATCGATCCGGCTAACCAGCGTACCCTCCGGGAACACATGCGGATGGCGGCGAATCAGTTTTCGCACCAGATGATCGACAATACCATCAAACTCAAAATGACCCTGTTCCCAGCCTATCTGAGCGTAGAAAATCACCTGGAACAGCAAATCACCCAGCTCATCTTTCAGATGCGGGTAATCGGCCTGGTCAATGGCATCGGCTACTTCGTAGGCTTCCTCGAGAGTGTGCGGCACAATACTGCTGAACGTCTGTTGGGTGTCCCATGGGCAGCCAGTCTCCGGCTCCCTGAGCCGGGCCATCAAAGTTTTCAGATCATCAATGGTGTAACTCATCCGCGCTTGCGCCTCACATCAATAACATTTGGCAGATTTCGGATCTGCGCCAGCAGCCGGGCCAACTGTTCCAGACTGGAGATTTCCACCGTCACCCTCATGGTCGCGGTGTTTTCGTCTTTATTGCTCAGAGTATTGAGCGACAGCACATCACTGCGGGACGACGACAAAACCTGGGTGATATCCCGTAGCAAGCCGGAACGGTCGTAAGCCTCGATCTCGATATCCACCGGATAGACCGATACCGGATCGCCACCCCAGTTAACCTCAATGATCCGGTTTGGCTCAAATTCTCGCAGACTGAGGAAGGTCAGACAGTCCTGACGGTGCACTGTTACGCCCCGCCCCACAGTGATGTAACCGCCAATCGCATCACCCGGCAAGGGTTTGCAACACTTGGCAACCTGGGTTTTGAGTTTACCGACGCCGTGAATCTGGATGTCAGATTCTGTGTCATAGCCCTTTTTGCGGGCCGCTGTCAGCTTGAGATCGAGCTGCTCGGACTTTGGCTCCAGCATCTGCTGTGCTACGTGGGCGACGTGCGTGGGCCGCAGATCACCGGCGCCAATGGCGGCGAACATGTCATCGGGCGATGGGTAGTTCACTTTTTTTGCCAGATCCGTCAGATCTACTTCATACAACGACAGCCGGCGGAAATCGTCTTCCAGAATGGCTTGTCCGTCGATGATGTTGCGGTCGCGATTCTGCTGTTTGAACCAGTGAGTCACCTTTGCCCGAGCCCGGGAGGTCTGAATATAGCCCAGACTGGGGTTCAGCCAATCACGGCTTGGCGCCGGATTATTGGAGGTCAGAACAAAAATCTGGTCGCCGGTTTTCAATGGATAGGTCAGCGGCACGATGCGACTGTTCACTCTAGCCCCGCGGCAGGCGTGGCCAATTTCCGTGTGCACCCGATAGGCAAAGTCGACCGGCGTTGCCCCCTGAGGCAAGTCAACCACGTGACCTTCCGGCGTAAAGACATACACACGATCCGACGCCACATCGGATTTTAGGTGGTCGGCCAGTCCGGACAGGTCGCCCAGCTCTTCCTGCCATTCGAGTACCTGTCGAAGCCAGTTGATCTTGGCATCGTAGCCGGTGGACTTGTTGTTCTTGTCAGTACCCTTGTACAGCCAGTGCGCGCAAACGCCCAGTTCGGCTTCCTCGTGCATGGCGTGGGTGCGAATCTGAACTTCCATCACCTTGCCTTCCGGCCCGATCACCGCGGTATGCAGCGACTGGTAGCCATTTTCTTTGGGGTTGGCGATGTAATCATCGAATTCGTTGGGGATGTGACGCCACAGGGTATGCACAATGCCCAGCGCTGCGTAGCAATCGCGGACTTCCGGCACCAGGACCCGCACTGCCCGCACGTCGTAAACCTGCGAGAAGTCGATGCCTTTGCGTCGCATTTTACGCCAGATGCTGTAGATGTGTTTGGCCCGGCCGCTAAGGTCACCCTTGATACCCGACGCCTGCAGCTCCATTTGCAGAGTATAGATAACACGCCGGATGTAGCCTTCCCGATCCATCCGTTTCTCATCCAGTAGCCTGGCAATCTTCTTGTACGCCGTGCTGTGCAAATAACGGAACGACAGATCCTCCAGCTCCCACTTGATGTGACCGATACCCAGCCGGTGGGCCAGAGGCGCGTAGATGTCGAAAACCTCTCGGGCCACCCGCATACGTTTCTGTTCCGGCGCGTCTTTTACCGCCCGGATAGCGCAGGTACGCTCGGACAGCTTGATTAACGCCACCCGGACGTCATCAATCATGGTGACCAACATCTTGCGAACGTTGTCGAGCTGGCCTTCACTCTGGCCCAACACGTTGCCCTTGAGCGGGTGGTGGACTGACGAAATCGCCGCCATCTGCTGTACGCCGTTGATCAGCCCGGCAACCTCGTCGCCAAACTCCTTGCGGATCTCTTCAAGCGACACCCGCTCTTCCCGCACCGCACGGTACAATACGGCAGCAACCAGACTGGCCTGATCCAAATGCAGCTCGGCCAACACCTGACCCATCTCCAGGCCAGTGAGAAAGCTGCTGGACCCTGGCGCCCACAAGCGATCTTCCCGAAACGCCTGCAAAGCAATGTGTGCGGCCTTCTGACAGGCCTTTCGGAGCTGATCCGGGTTATCAAGATGCGTCTGTTCCGAGATTTGACGGACAAAACGCTCGATGTCCACCTCACCATCGTCGGTGATCGAATAATCTTCCCGAACTTTTACCATAGCAGAGAGATACCCGCTGATTTTCCGGTTATTGGAGTGGCCATCCTGGCCTCCCCGAGACTGACTGGCCGCCGCTCAGTCAGTGCTTGTCACGCTCAAACAGAGCAATGGATTCAACGTGGGTGGTGTGTGGAAACATGTCCATAACACCCGCCTGTACCAAGCGATAGCCGTTCCGGACCAAGACACCAGCGTCCCTCGCCAGGGTCGCCGGATTGCAGGAAACATAGACAATTCGGCTAGCCCCGAAGGCGGTGAGGTATTTGCAGATGTCCTCAGCGCCTGACCGTGGCGGATCAATCAGAATCTTGTCGAAGCCTTCTTTGGCCCAGCTCTGCCCGGTAAAATCACCGTGCAGATCGGCGCCGTGGAACTCGACGTTGTCCAGACCGTTCAGGCGTGCGTTCTCCTGTCCACGGACAACCATGGCATCGTCACCCTCCACGCCCACCACCTGACCGCCTTTGCGAGCCATCGGCAAAGTGAAGTTGCCAAGGCCGCAAAACAGATCCAGCACCCGCTCACCGGGCTGAATATCCAGCCATTCCACGGCCCGGTGCACCATGTCGCGATTAATGCCCGCGTTCACCTGAGTAAAGTCCATGGGATGAAATCTCATGGTCAGATCGAACTCATCCATCCGGTAACTCAGCCGCTCGTCGTCGCGGCTGGCCGCTCCTGGCCAGATCCGGTGCACCGTGTCCGGCCCTTTGGGCTGCAAATAGATATGCAAGTCATGGGCCCGACCGAACTGAATCAGCTTTTCCCGATCATCCGGTATCAGGTCGTCCATGTTACGGAACACCATGGCCGCAATATCATCGCCACAGGCCACTTCAACCTGCGCGATGCGATCATAAGCTGCCATGCTGTGCAGCAGCTCGCGCAAGGGCTGTATGCGCTCACCAATGCGCGGATCCAGCACCACACAGCGGTCAATATCAGTCAAAAAACTGTTGCGCTTTTCGCGGAAGCCCACCAGTACCGACTCCCGCGCTCTGACAAACCGCACGCCCAGACGAGCCTTGCGGCGGTAGCCCAGGGTGTCCGGTGAACGCATGGGCTCAATCCACTGCTCCGGCTCGATGCCCCCGAAATGGGCAAAATGCTCCCGCAGGGTATTTTCCTTGAACCGGATCTGGGCATCGGCCGTCATGTGTTGCAGGCTGCAGCCGCCGCACAGGTCGCCAAATTCACAGGGCGGTTGCTGACGGTCCGGTGCTGCCTCCAGCACTTCAATCGTGCGCAGTTCATCAAACTTGCTGCGGGTATCCACCATCTTCGCCATTACCGTTTCGCCCGGCAAAGCGCCATCCACAAACTGGACTTTACCGTCGGCACGGGCAATGCCCCGGCCATCGTGGCCAAGGGTCTCGACTTCACAGCGCACTGGTTCTTTAGGCAGAACCTTGCGGCGACGCTTACTCATATAGACTGTTCTCTCTTGGGTTGCCGGCAGGGAGTGACCGGCTCAGGCGCCGGGAAACACACCGGTAGACAGGTATCGGTCTCCGCGATCACAAATAATGGCCACGATAACCGCATTTTCAACCTTTCGGGACAATTTGAGGGCGGCCGCGATGGAGCCCCCGGAGGAGACACCACAGAAAATGCCTTCTTCTGAGGCTAGAGCGCGCATGGTGTTTTCGGCCTCTTGCTGGCCGATATCCAGCACCTCATCTACCCTCGCGGCCTCATAGATCCTGGGCAGGTAGGCTTCAGGCCAACGCCGGATGCCAGGAATGGATGCGCCGTCTTCGGGCTGCAAGCCGATGATCTGAATGTCCGGATTACGCTCTTTCAGATAACGGGAGACGCCCATGATGGTGCCGGTGGTCCCCATCGAGCTGACAAAGTGGGTGACCTTGCCTTCGGTCTGCGACCAGATTTCCGGGCCGGTGGTGCGATAATGCGCCAGGGGATTGTCCGGATTACTGAACTGATCCAGCACCTTACCCTTGCCTTCGGCCTGCATGCGGGCAGCCAGATCTCTGGCCCCCTCCATGCCGTCTTCCCGGCTAACGGTGATGATCTCGGCACCATAGGCGCGCATCGAGGCCCGGCGTTCCTCACTCATGTTGGCGGGCATGATCAGCACCATCCGGTAGCCTTTAATGGCTGCCGCCATGGCCAGAGCTATGCCGGTATTGCCGGAGGTTGCTTCAATCAGGGTATCACCTGGCTTGATTTCACCCCGGCGTTCCGCCTCTTGTATCATACTGACCGCAGGCCGGTCCTTGACCGATCCGGCCGGATTATTGCCCTCCAGCTTGGCCAGAATGATATTGGAAGTTTGCCCCGGCAGCCGCTGCAAACGAACCAGAGGAGTATGCCCTACATAATCTTCAATCGTGGGGAAAGTCATAGCGAAACCCTGTGATACACTTTCGGTTCAGAATCATACGCGTTATAGCCGCTTTGTCCCAATACAGCTTGTCGCTATATCCATGACCCGCAGCTATAACCCATCGTTTCCGGAACCTTTACCTCGGTTATTGGGCTCCGGATCATCTATGCTCACAAGGAAGTACCTGGCTCTGGCAACATTCGGCAGACCGGGCTCAATAGATTGACAGGAACTCACTATGCGGCGCTGGGGCATTCGCAAAAAAGTCTTGGTGGTAACTCTGGTCCCCACCTTGGTGACCACCTTGTTACTCGGACTGTTCTTTACCTACAGCTGGGTCACCAATATCGAAAACCTGCTGCAGGATCGCGGCGAGTCACTCTCCCGCCAACTGGCTGCGGGTTCCGAATATGGCCTGTTCACCGCCAATCGCAGCCTGCTTGGCACCTTGTCCAACGCCTTGCTGGAGGAGCAGGACGTTCGTTCGATTACGTTCTTCTCGTCCGATGGCCGGCGGCTGTTGCATACCGGGCCCGGCGGTGCCGATGCTATTGCCGAATCGTCGCTGAAAGCCGATCAGGCGGTCCGGGTTACCCGCGGCAGCAGTACCCGCTTCGTAACGCCGGTGCACCTGCAAGACCTGATGATTGAAACCATGCTCGACCCGGATGTCCGTCAGTCTGCAGCCGGGCGCCAGGAGCCGCTGGGCTGGGCTGCCGTCGAGATGTCCCACATTCGAACAGAAAAAGAAACCTACAAAGCCCTGCTGATCTCGCTGCTGCTGGTGGTCGGCGGAGTGCTGCTGAGCATGGCGGTCGCCCTGCGCCTGAGCCGCGCCTTTACCGATCCGGTGTTCCAGCTCAACGAGGCGGTAGCAAAGCTGAAAGAGGGCAAGCTCGACACCCGTGTTTACACCGGCGCCGGTCCGGAGTTTGAACAATTGGAATCTGGTCTGAATGATATGGCTTCGGAGCTCAGCCAGGCCCAAGCCGAAATGCAGCAGAACATTGACCAGGCGACCGAAGATCTTAGAGAAACTCTGGAAACCATCGAGATTCAGAATATTGAACTCGATTTTGCACGCAAAGAGGCGCTGGAAGCCAGCCGGATCAAATCCGAGTTTCTGGCCAATATGTCCCATGAAATCCGGACGCCACTGAACGGCATCATCGGGTTCACCGAACTGCTGTTGAAAAGCCCCCTGCCCCGACAGCAGCGCGACCACCTGAACACCATCCGCAAGTCATCGGAAATCCTGCTGACCATCATCAATGACATTCTGGATTTCTCCAAGATTGAGGCCGGCAAGCTGATCCTCGACCGGATACCCTTCCAGCTGCGCGATATTGTTGAAGAAGTGATGGTCATGCTGGCGCCGGCAGCCCACGCAAAAAATCTGGACCTGGTGCAACTGGTCTACAACGACGTGCCAGATAACATTATGGGAGACCCGTTGCGGGTCAAACAGGTGATCACCAACCTGGTCAACAACGCCATCAAGTTCACCCAGACCGGTGAGGTGGTTCTCAGGGCAAGCCTCGAGGCTGAAGATACCGAAAGCAACCGGGTAACCCTGCGCCTGAGCATCACCGACTCCGGAGTCGGCTTGTCCCGGGCCCAGCAGCAATCCCTGTTCAACGCCTTCAGCCAGGCCGATGCCTCCACCGCCCGGCAATATGGCGGTACCGGTCTCGGCCTTGCCATCTCCAAGCGCCTGGTTGAAGAGATGGGCGGAAAAATCGGGCTGGAGAGCGAGCTGGGCAAAGGCTCCACCTTCTGGTTCACCCTGACCCCGGAGCTCTCTGGCGGTGCCGACAGCAATGCCCAGAAAGACGCACTTCGCGGTGAGCGCATCATCTATCTGGAGCAGCAAAAAACCACCGGTCTGGCGGTAGAGCATTTGCTTCGGGACTGGGGCATGGTTGTGCAACGCGTAGAGTCACCCGCCGCGCTGGTGGAGCAGGTAGAGGAAGCCCAGCGCAAGCAGGAAGGTTACGCGACGGCACTCATCGGCATTACCCGGCACCTGCTCAACTCCAGCCAATACTGCAACATGGTACGGTCACTGGAAGTGGAACGGGATTGCCGGACACTGCTACTGACACCTACCCTGGAAACCCACGACACCACCCTATCCGGGCTGTCGAGCGGTCACCTGACCAAACCGGTGTGTCGGGACGCCCTTTACGACGAGCTGCTGCTGCTGATTCACGGCATCCACGCCAATAGCGGAGACTTTCAGGAAGCGACGCTACCGTTGAGCAACAGCGGCCCGGTCAACGTGCCGCGGATTCTGGCAGTAGACGACAATGACGCCAATCTGAAACTGGTCATGACTCTGTTGCAGGATTTCCGGTTGGAAGCAGAAGGCGCTTCCAGCGGCTTTGAGGCACTGACCAAAGTACGCCAAAAACCCTTCGACCTGGTGTTCATGGACCTGCAAATGCCGGGTATGGATGGCGTAGAAACCACCTCACGCATACGCGGCCTGGACTCCGGGTCTCACCATACACCGATCATCGCCCTGACCGCCCATGCCCTGGCCGACGAGCAGGAACGACTGGCCCAGCAAGGTTTTGACGGCTATATGGCAAAGCCGATCAGCAGCACCCAGTTGATCGACCTGATCCGGGAATACACCAGCTATAATTGTCGGAGCTCCAAGGACAGCTTTAAGGTTTCTGAAGTCAGGGACACCCGGCGCACACTGCGGCCCTCAAACCGTCGCATGCAACAGGATTGTGTCAGTGTCGAGGAAAGTATTCAGCTGGCGGCAGGCAAAGCCGATCTGGCCGAGGAGCTGTTCAGCATGCTACTGGAACAACTGCATGCGGATTCAGAGCGGGTAGAAGCGCTCTGGGAAAACAACGAGGCAGACGCCCTGCTTGAGTGTGTGCACAAACTGCACGGAGCAACCCGGTACTGCGGTGTGCCGGAACTGCGCACGGCAGCCAACCGGCTTGAGACCGCCCTGAAATGCCAGGCACCGGACATGGAACTGCAGAAAGATCAGCTACTGGCTGCCATGGACCGGCTGCAGGCTTGGTGCGAGCAGACCGACTGGCAGCAACTGTTCAGAACACAGCAGCGCCAGCCGGAAACGACTTGAGACCCGATCAACCCCTGGCGCGGTCGAGGATCGCGCGCATATCCAAGACGGCGTCTTTCAGACCACTGAACATGGCGCGGGCAATAATGGCGTGGCCGATGTTGAGCTCGTTTATACCGGGGATGGCTGCCACCCGCTCAGTGTTGTGATAATGCAAACCGTGCCCCGCGTTCACAATCAGACCCTTCTTGCGGGCATAGGCTACCGCATCGGCCAGAACCTTGAAGGATGCTTCAACGGATTCCGGATTCCGAGCCTCGGCATATTCGCCGGTATGCAGCTCGATCACGGGCGCACCACAACGCACTGCAGCATCAATCTGGACCGGGTCGGGATCAATGAACAACGACACTTCCGCGCCGATCTTCGCCAATCGCTCGCAGGCTTTCGCCACACGCTCTTCCTGACCGTCTACGTCAAGACCGCCTTCGGTGGTCAGCTCCTCACGCTTTTCCGGCACCAGGCACACGCACTCAGGACGAACCTGTTCGGCAAACGCCAGCATCGCGTCCGTCACCGCCATTTCCAGATTCATCTTGGTTTGCAAGACTTCCTTCAGCAGCAGAACATCACGATCCTGAATGTGCCGACGGTCCTCCCGGGGATGAATGGTAATGCCATCTGCACCGGCCTCCTCGGCAACCAGGGCCGCCTGGACCGGATCCGGGTAACGGGTACCGCGGGCCTGACGCAAGGTGGCAACGTGGTCAATATTCACACCAAGCAACACTCTGGGGTTCATGGGGTTCTCCCTGATGATGAAACGGAATGACTGAACAGATTGCGACTGTGCAGCGGTTTGCCCTGCAGTAAAAAATCTACCAAAACCCGCATCACCCGCTTGGCGGTTTTGCGGGGTGCCTCGCTGGTGAGATCACCGGCTGCCAGGGCCAGCAGAGCCTCACCCTGAAGTTGCCCAACCCGGATACCTGGCGCCAGTATCGAAACAATGCCCTGCGCGGGATCGTAACCATAGCGGGCACCGGCCTGCACCGACAATCCGGTGTCTGTCGCCTGGTCCCAGGCAAAGTCATAGCCCAGCGCCGCTGAAAAACCGATTTCAAAGCGCCGCAACACCGGCTCTACGTCGCCGTCTGAAGCCAGCGCCGTGAGAGCCTGAAGGCTTTCTATGTAGTCGGCAAACAAGGTTTGGTAAGGGTCTGCGGTAGGAAGAATCCGCTGTAGTAACTCGTTAAGGTACAGGCCGCTGTATAGCGCTCTGGTTTTGCTGAGTAACGGAGCCGAGCGCACTTCCAGCTGCATCAGGGTTTTCAGGTCGCTTTTACCAACCCAGTCCACCAACAGGGGTTGAAAGGGCTGCAACTGGGCCTTTAGGGGACTTTTGGCACTGTTAGCGCCCCGGGCGACCAGGCTCATGCGGCCATGATTGAGGGTGAACAGGTCCACCAGCAAGGCAGTTTCCCGCCAGGGGCGACGGTGGATCACATAAGCGGGCTCTTGCTGCACCGCGCCCTTCATGGCTGCCTCAGAAATCGCTCATACCCAGACTTTTCAGAGCGCGGTCACTGTCAGCCCAGCCACGCTTGACCTTCACCCACAGCCGCAACATGACTTTGGTGCCGAACATACGCTCCATATCCATCCGGGCTTCCTGGCCAATACGGCGCATACGCTCACCCTTGTCTCCAATGATGATCTTCTTCTGACCTTCCCGCTCCACCAGAATCAGCGCGGAAATATGCAGAGTCTTGCCCTCATGCTTGAATTCTTCGATCTCAACCGCCACCGAATAGGGCAGCTCCGCACCCAACTGGCGAGTGATCTTTTCGCGCACCATTTCCGAGGCCATGAATCGCTCGCTGCGATCGGTAATCTGGTCATCCGGATAGAAATGGATGCTCTGTGGCAGATATCGGCCAACGGCTGCTTGCAAGGGCTCCAGATTGGTTTCCTTCAATGCGGACAACGGAATAATGTCGGAAAAATCACGTTTTCGGGCCAAGGCCTCAAGATGCGGTAACAGCCGGTCCCGATTCTCGATCTTGTCGACCTTGTTGACCGCCAGAATTACCGGGCATTCCAGGCGCTTGAGTTTTTCAAGCACCAGATCATCGGCTGTAGTCCAGGCCAGCTGGTCCACCACGAACACCACCACGTCGACACCAATCAGTGCGGATGAGGCTGCCTTGTTCATGTAACGATTGATCGCCCGGGGTTCATCTTCGTGCATCCCCGGAGTGTCGACGTAGATGGCCTGAACCGGACCCTCCGTCTTGATCCCGAGTACCTGGTGTCGGGTGGTCTGCGGTTTACGGGATGTAATGCTCAGCTTCTGACCCAGGATGTGATTCAGCAACGTGGATTTGCCCACGTTCGGCCGGCCGACAATGGCCACAAAACCGCAACGGCTATTCGGGTCGTCAGGGCGGGTAATATCATTCATCAGTCGTTCTCCACGCCCAATTGTTTAAGGGCACTGCGGGCAGCCTGCTGTTCAGCAATGCGACGGCTGCTACCGGTACCGTTGGTTTTTCGATCCAGTGATGGCAAGGCGCATGACACGTGGAAAGTCTGGTTATGAGCCTCGCCATCCACCGACATCACTTCATAATGTGGCAGCGGAAACTGCCGCGACTGCAGATATTCCTGCAGTCGGGTTTTCGGGTCTTTCTGAGTGTCCTGGAGGTCGAGACTGGCCAGCCGGTGCTCAAACCAGCGCAGCACCTGAGCGCGGCAAGTATGAAAGTCGCTGTCCAGATAGATGGCGCCGATAATCGATTCTATCCCATCGGCCAGAATCGACTCCCGCCGGAAGCCACCGCTTTTCAACTCGCCAGAACCCAGCCGGAGATATTGCCCAAGCTCGAACTCCCGGCCAATCTCTGCCAGGGTAACACCCTTGACCATGCGCGCCCTGAGGCGACTCAAATGACCTTCCCGGGCCTTCTCGAAATGCAGGTACAGGTGTTCCGCAATCACCATATTGACAATCGAATCGCCAAGAAATTCCAGGCGCTCGTTGTTCTGGTTACCGTAACTTCTGTGGGTAAGAGCCAGCAACAAACGCTCGGGCTCCCTGAAGGTATAACCGATACGGCGTTGAAGCTGATCCAGGTCTGGTTGTGAACTCACTGTCCCTTTAACTCATACTCGTGCTGGAAGTGGACAATAGTGTCCACATTTCCAAATAGATTGTTACGAACTTCGTAGTCCACCTTGATGACCACGAACTCGCCATTTTTCTCAATACTGATCTGCTTGGCATCAAACCCGCTGAGATTATTAACGCTCAACCGTCGATTGATCAGGTTACGCACTTCAGCCGGCCCCATCCGGGATAAACCGTCGGTACCGTCAAGGCCTTCGAGGGCCTCCTGGATTGTGAAATCGTCCAGATAAGCTGGGCCAATCTTCAGGCCCAAAGCCAGCAGGCTGCCAAAAAACAACGCCACGATCAACATGGTCAGGCCACTGCCACTCTGCGGCTGCAAGCCTATGGGATGTTTCATTTGCTTCATTCGTTTACTCCGGCACGGCGGGATTAATCAATACTGCCCACTCGATCAAAAGATGGCAGACTTGTCAGCGATTGCCAGTGCATCCAAATGGCAAACGCCTTGCCGACCACTAGGTCGTCAGGCACCGTGCCCCAGAATCGACTATCGTTGCTGTTGTCACGATTGTCACCCATCGTAAAGTAATGCCCGTCTGGCACCACCCATTCGCCCTCTCCGGAACCGCCGACGCGCCCCATCGTCAGGTAGACATCATGTTCTACACCACCGACGTCCTCACGCCAACGCTCCATCGGGGGCAAACGGGCAACAAACTCACGGGCGACCGGCTGATCATTGATAAACAGCTGCTTGTTGCGATAGCGAACCCGGTCACCCGGCAGACCGATGACCCGCTTGATGTAGTTTGTCTTGCCATCTTCCGGATAGCGAAACACCATAACATCGCCCCGCTCGGGATCACCGACACTCAGAATCTTGGTGCCCGCCACCGGCAGCCGCAGTCCATAGGCGTACTTGTTTACCAGAATAAAGTCCCCGACCTCCAGGGTCGGCAACATTGAGCCAGACGGGATCTGAAACGGCTCGATCAAAAATGAGCGCAGCACCAACACGATCGCCAGCACCGGAAAGAACGAGCGGCTAAGGTCTACCAGCCAGGGCTCGTTGCTCTCCGCGTCATCCTCAGCCACAGCGGTACGTTCAGGGCCTGCGTTCAGTTCCCGTTTTTTCCTGAAAAACAGTATGTCCGCCAGCCAGATTATTCCGGTCGCGAAGGTCAGAACCACCAGTACCAGCGGAAAATCGATGTCCATCCGGGAGCCTTAGTTTTAGTTATCTACTTTCAATACAGCAAGAAACGCTTCCTGAGGCACCTCGACATTGCCTAGCTGCTTCATACGTTTTTTACCTTCCTTCTGCTTCTGAAGCAGTTTCTTCTTCCGGCTGACGTCACCGCCGTAACACTTTGCCGTGACGTTCTTACGCAGCGCTTTGACTGTTACCCGCGATACCACCTGGGTACCGATGGCAGCCTGGATGGCGATATCAAACATTTGCCTGGGGATCAGCTCTTTCATCTTTTCGATTAACTGACGACCCTTACGATGGGCCAGATCCTTGTGCACGATCAGCGCCAGTGCATCGACCCGCTCTGCGTTAATCAACACATCCAGCCGCACCAGATTCGCGGGCTGGAACCGGACAAAGTGATAATCCAGAGACGCAAAGCCTCGACTGGCAGACTTGATCTTGTCGAAGAAATCCATGACCACCTCCGCCATCGGCAACTCGTAAGTGAGCTGAACCTGCGACGACATAAAGTGCATATTCTTCTGAACGCCTCGCTTTTCCTCACACAGAGCGATCACGTTACCCAGATGCTCCTGCGGCACCAGGATATTGGCCTCGACAATGGGCTCACGCATCTCTTCGATGGAACCAATATCCGGAAGCCGCGACGGGTTGTCCACCGACAGCGTCTCATGCTGTTTCGTGAGCACTTCATAGATGACCGTGGGCGCGGTGGTAATCAGATCGATGTCGTATTCCCGCTCCAGCCGCTCCTGAATGATCTCCATGTGTAGCATGCCCAGGAAACCACAGCGGAATCCGAACCCGAGCGCATCCGAGTTTTCCGGCTCGAAGAACAGAGATGCGTCGTTCAGGGTCAGCTTTTCCAGGGCATCGCGGAAATCGTCGTAATCGTCTGCACTGACCGGGAACAGGCCGGCATACACCTGGGGCTGCACTTTCTTGAAGCCCGGCAGCATCGGTGTTTCGTCGGCGTATTTCTGGTGCACAATGGTGTCACCCACCGGCGCGCCGTGGATGTCTTTGATACCGGCCACGACAAACCCGACATCACCGGCTTCCAGAATATTAGTGTCGGTTGGTTTGGGATTGAAGATGCCAACCTTGTCGGCGTTCCAGGCTTTCATGGTGGACTTGATGACGATCTTGTCACCCTTGCGAAGCACCCCTTCGGTAACCCGCACCAGAGACACCACACCCAGGTAGTTATCAAACCAGGAGTCAATGATCAGCGCCTGCAGCGGCGCGCTGCGATCGCCCTTGGGGGGCGGAATCTTCTTGATGAGATCCTCTAGCACGTCCTCCACCCCCAGACCGCTCTTGGCACTGCAGCGCACGGCATCCTGGGCCTCGATTCCGATAATGTCTTCGATTTCAGCCGCAACCCGCTCTGGCTCGGCCTGAGGCAGGTCCATTTTATTCAGCACCGGCACCACTTCCAGGCCCTGCTCCAGAGCGGTGTAGCAGTTGGCTACCGACTGGGCTTCAACACCCTGACCCGCATCCACCACCAGCAGCGCACCTTCGCAGGCATACAGGGAGCGTGACACTTCGTAGGAAAAATCGACGTGGCCGGGCGTGTCGATAAAATTCAGTTTGTAGGTTTCACCATCTTTCGCCGTGTAGTTGAGCGTTACGCTCTGAGCTTTGATGGTTATGCCCCGTTCCCGCTCCAGATCCATGGAATCGAGTACTTGCTCGGCCATTTCACGCTCTGTCAGGCCACCGCAGATCTGGATAAAACGATCCGCCAGAGTGGATTTACCGTGGTCGATGTGGGCGATGATGGAAAAGTTACGGATTCGGCTCAGTTCAGTCACAGACAATGATTACTCATAAAAGACGTAGGATTGAGCCCGGAATGGCCGCTACCGAATCCGGGAACGGCGTGATTTTACCGGTTACCGGCCGCCATTGCCATGATCAGGAAATAAGCGGCTTCTCGTACTGACGGATCAGGAACCCGATCAGGGCATCTTCATCCAGCGGGTAGCTGAATAAATTACCCTGACATTGGGCGCAACCGGCGGATTTCAGGAAGCTCAGCTGCTGCAAAGTTTCGACACCTTCAGCCACCACGGTCAGATGGAGTTTTTTAGCCAGAGCGATTACCGCAGACGCCACATCAGTCGCGCTGACGTTGTAGGGAATGTCACGAATAAATCGGTGATCGATTTTAATCACATCGAGCGGCAGCTGCTGCAACGCCACCAACGAACAGGAGCCGGTGCCAAAATCGTCCAGGATCAGGCACACCCCGAGATCGTTCAGCGACACCAACAGCTCCCGCAACAGACGCGGATCTTCATTCAGCAATTCAGCCGGCATTTCCAGCTCGATACGCTCCGGCGACACCCCGGTTTCAGTAATCACCTGGCGAACCATGTCGAGAAAACCGGCGTCCGTCAGCTGACGGACCGACAGGTTCACGGCCATCTTCAACGACTCAAAGCCAGCCCGCTCAAGCGCCTGCACCTGAATACAAGCCTGCCGTAACGCCCATTCGCCCAAGCGGATGATCAGACCGGTCTCTTCCGCAAGGTGGATAAATTGCTGGGCCGAAACCAGTCCCTTCTCCGGATGATGCCAGCGCAGGAATGCCTCAACACCGATCACCCGCTGACTGGCCAGATCAATTTTAGGCTGGTAATGCAGCACAAACCGGTCGCCATCCAGTGCTGTGGCCAGCTCTTCCTGCTGCAACAATCGACGCGCTGCCTTGATGTTCATTGCCGGCGTGAAGAACTGGTAGGTGTTACGGCCAACTTCTTTGGCACGATACATCGCCAGATCGGCATACTTCATCAGGGCACCGGCATCCTCACTATCATGAGGAATCATGGTGATACCGATACTTACGGTAATCCCTACCTCATGATCATTAAGGCGGATGCGCTGGCACAGCCGGCGCAGAATAGTTTCAGCCACTTTGGTGGCCGCATCGGGACCGCTGATCTGTGACAGCAGCACCACAAACTCGTCCCCCCCAAGCCGGGCCACCGAGTCTTCCTCACGCACGCAGCCTTCCAGCCAACTCGCTACCTGTTGCAGCAACTCGTCGCCAGCATCGTGGCCCAACGTGTCATTAATGCGTTTGAACCCGTCCAGATCGAGAAACATCAGTGCCGCCGGCTCGCCACTGCGGCGGCATCGGCGCACGACATGATTAAGCCTGTCCCGGAACAACTGGCGATTGGCCAGTCCGGTCAGCGGATCGTAGAAAGCCAGCCGATGCAATTCCGACTGGGCGGCTTTGAGCTGGGTAAGATCCCGGAGGCTCAACACCACACCATTGACCCCGGGCACCTTCAACATCGCGGTAAACGTGCCTTCCATATCCCGCCACTGCTGCCCGGCATCGCGAATGCGCGCACGCACCACCGGCATCTGTTTACCGGGTGCCCGGATGGCTTCGCCAAAACCGCGCTTTAAAGAAATCCAGTCATCCTGATGAACCAGCCTCTCAAACTCCAGCGTATCCACCTTGTCCGGATCAAACCCAAGTATGTCGCGGCTTGAAGGGCTGGCATACAAAGGGACTCCGTGGCGATCCATCACCAGCGTCACACTGGCCGCGCCCTCGGTGATCGCCCGGTACCGCCCGGCACTGATCTGGGCAATCAGCCTGGAGCGGATGAGGGCTAACACAAACAGGCACAGCAGCAAGCTGATCAACAGCCCGGAGCCGAGCACGATAGGCGGCCTCGGGTCAGCCGCGAGAAAATCGAATGCAGGCGTGGATCGTGTCTGTAATAGCCAGTCACGGCCACCATGAGAGATGGTCTGGCTCATCTCGAAACTGAATTCGTTATCCAGCGACCCCAGATTTGAGCCATACATCAGGGTATCCCGGCCGATCACGCCACTGTCGTAGATCCGGACATCCAGAAAGGGTGAAATCAAACCCACGATGCCATCAATCAGGTTATTCATCCGGAAGGCACTAAACACATAACCGGTCAGCATCATGCGTCGCTCCGCACGAATTTCCGGCACCTCACCTCCCTGATAGACCGGGTAATACATCAAAAATCCAGCCTGGTCCTCAGCAAGCGCCTCCTGCACCAAAACGACACTGCCGGTGACGGTTGGCACCGCATCATCACGTGCCTTCTCCATGGCTTTGCGGTGGACTGGATCACTGAACGCATCATAGCCCAGCGCTTGCCGGTTTCGATGGGTGCCCGGCTCCAGATAGACCATCGGGTAATAGTAAGGGCCGGCGCCAAGCGGCTTCACCAGATAGTTGTAGACCCCTTCACCCCGAACCGAGGCAATATGGTCGGCCATATCGCGCACGCCGATCCGCTGCACAAATCCTATACCCTGGATTCCAGGGTAATAGCGATCAATATCGATTTTATCAACATATTCCCGCCACTCATCCCGAGTAACTGCACCGGCCACCGAAAACAAGCCAGAGCTACCGGCCAGAACCTGTTCGTAGTTGAGCAGGCGCTCTTCGATGGCGGTTTTGAGCTGCAAGGACTGGGTTCGGAAATGCGCTTCAGTGCGGTCTTCCACCAGACGAATGGACACCTGCCAAAGCAGCACCGTCGCCACCGCGGCCACCAGAAACACCAACCAGGCAATCCAGGCATAGCGGAATTGAAGCAGTTTACGGAGGGGCAATTCCTTGTTGGTTGTCATCGCTACGGTCCGTTCCATGACCCATGGTTATTGTAAATTTCAACGAGTATAGCAAAAGCCCCCGGGCATGTCGTCACAGGTACCAGGGGCTTCAAACTCGGCACTGTCACTGAGTTCAGGGCTTCATGACCAGGTAGATGGCACGTCCCTGGCGGACAATTCTGACCGATACTGCACGGTTGGATGGCAGCTTGCCTGTCGCCTTCCTGAAATCTTCCACCGAGCGCACTTGGTCGCGATTGATTTCGGTAATTATATCCTGTGGCCGAATCCCTGCTTCGGCTGCCGGCCCCGGCCCGGTGCGAGTAACCAGAACCCCACCCTGGACTCCGGCGGCACTGGCCATGTCAGAGGTCAGGGGTTCTACAGCCAGTCCCAGCGAATCCTGGGGCGGTGCGCCGCTGTCACCCACCTCTGGCGCAGACTCTGCCTCACCGTCTTCCGGCAAACGTCCGATGGTTACATCCAGGCTGACCTCCCGGCCACCGCGCAATACCGTTAAACGAGCCGACTCGCCCACTGGCGTTCTTCCGACCAGCGGCGGCAGATCCGACGACAACCTAACCGGATCACTGTTGTACTCAAGCACAATATCGCCAGACTGCAGTCCGCCCTGTTGCGCTGGTGAACCCTGCATCACTTCCGCAATCAAGGCGCCTCTTGGGCGTTTGAGCCCGAAAGATTCCGCGAGATCCCGATTGACTTCCTGAATCAGAACGCCCAACCAGCCTCTGGCCACGCTGCCTTTATCGCGAAGCTGCTTGAAGACATTCATCGCATCATCGATCGGAATCGCGAAGGAAACCCCCATGAAACCACCGGAGCGCGTGTATATCTGGGAGTTGATACCCACCACATCGCCGTCAAGGTTGAACAAAGGGCCACCGGAGTTTCCCGGGTTGATTGCAACATCGGTCTGGATGAACGGAACATAGTTCTCGGAAGGCAATGACCGCCCCAGCGCACTGACAATGCCGGCGGTGACGGTGTAATCAAATCCGAACGGCGAGCCAATGGCAAAAACCCATTCCCCCACCCTCAGATCGCGGGAACTACCCACCTTCACAACCGGCAGGTCTTCGGCATTTTCGATCTTCAGCACGGCCATGTCTGAACGGGGGTCCGTGCCGACGATGGTGGCCTGAAATTCCCGACGGTCGTTCAACCTTACGATGACCTCATCAGCGCCTTCGACAACGTGATTATTGGTCAGTACATAGCCGTCGGTGGAAACAATAAAGCCAGAACCCATGGATCGCTGAGGCTGCAGCTGCCGGGGAGATTCACCAAACGGAGACTGGGGACCACTGAAAAAATCCTGAAGAAACGGCGGTAATTGTTCCAGCTGTCGCTCATCAAACGGCAGGCCCTGGAAGCGCGAGCCCTCGCTGGTGGGCTCACTGGTGGTGCTGATGTTAACGACGGCACTGGAGTTTTCTTCGACCAACTCGGTAAAGTCTGGCAATCCGCGCGCCTGAACGGACTGGCTCCAGAACACGGACACCAGGACAGACACCAGCAACAGAGCAGCCCAGCACTTCCCGGTTTGCTGAGCCGGAGCAACCCGGATGACCGCTGCATTTATTCTCGACATGTGGAGTTCCCCTGCTTTTGCTTGACATCAAGCGGTGATTTTGGGATCAGACCACCGTTTTTCAACTTACCAAACGGTAGGGCTCAAAGACACGTAACGGAATAGCTGGAGTTCACTCTCAACATCCGCGGCCGGTAACGGTCTCCTTTGCCGGATTGCCAACGTCGTGCCCACCAAAACCCGAGACCCAGACCGACCAGTGCCCCTGAGATGGCCACAGCGTCGGTACCGCCAAACCAGCGATGACTGGCGATACTTGCCACTACCATAAGTACGAGGGGAAGGCCGTAAACGGCCAGCGAGGCAGTCAGCAAAGACTGCTCGTCGATACCAATTAGCACTTCATCACCAACCTTGGCGCCCGCTGTATTGGCGACCAGCACCTGGTTGGCGCGCCCCCCGGACACTTTTGCCAGCGCTCGCTGACCACAACCGGACCGGGCAGAACAGCTCTGACAGGCACTGGCGCGAATAGTTTGCACCCACGCATTGTCATCCTTCAAAGCCACCACTTTACCGGTTTCGGTAATCATTGCCCTGACAACTCCAGCGCCAGAACATCATCAATTTCTACCGCATCCGCTACCTTGCGTGCTGTGCGGGGGGGGATTTCACCAACAACAGCCACCAGGAACGGCCGTTCCGCTACAGACATCTCACGAAGGTAAATAGTGGTCGCGCCTACGCGAGAGGCACCTGTCGGCATTTTCAAACTGCCGACAGGCTCAACGAACACCGAAAAAGTAGCCAGACCATCGGAAAAAGCTACCGCTTTGCCTTTGCCTGAGCTGGGAGACGCGGCCGGGGCAAATCCTTCCGGCCGCCAGTTGAGCGTCCAGCCATTCATCCGGTTGACCGTCGATTGTTTGGGGTTGTTTGCCGGCAATATCCGGGTAATTTCATGTCCTTGGGTCTGAACTTCCAGCTCTTCATCGGCAATGTCATCGGTAATCTCGAGGCTGACAAACTGAAAATGCTCCAGTACTTCGCCGTCAGCATCGCGCACATGGCTCTTGACCAACAAACCGGAGTCTTTTTCAAGCCACAACCGATGGCTGTAGCGGTCCTTATCCCGAGCAGTCAATGCAATGGTTATGACGTCGTAGCCGGCTACCCGATCCTCGCCCACCAGTTGCGGATGATACCAGTCGCCGAACGGCATCAGCTGACTGGTAAACGTCTCCGCAAACGGACCGGACGGTATCACCTCGTCCAGCCGTATGCGGCCGCGATCCGGCAACACACAAACGACGTTCATGCCTTTTCGGACAAATTCGCCGCTGCCGCCATCCTGCATGACCAGACGTTCCTCTACCTGGTCATTCCGAAAACGATGGGCAATTTGCATGGAATGCACGCGATCGCCACGGGCGTAGACAAACACACCGCGATACGAAGTCATATTCAACGCGGGACCCAGGCGTTCCAGCCAGGCCATCGCCGTCGCACTGTCACTGGCGCCCCGGGAAGCGTCCTCAGCGGAAGGTTGCGCGTGAACCGACAGCGCCAGCAGTCCCAGCAAAAGGCCCGCCAGAGCCTGCCTGACACTGACGACTGCACTGCTCACCGAAAACCTCATCACTTAACCCCCAAGCTCAGTAACCACCGCTGGCGCTGACCAGCCGGGCGTATCCCACAGAGCCGCGGCCGGCGCCAACACTGTTATGCTGAGCGTGCTCGAGCAAATACTGACGCATTTGCTGTAGTTGCTCTTCATCCAGCCCCTGTAATGCGACTTCCTCGACCGACGCCGACAGCGCAAAGGCCTGGTCATCGACGGGCTCCGTCATCGCAATCGATGCGGATGGCTCAACCGTTTGCGAATCCCAACCGGCACCGGCTCCGAAACCAACCACCAAAGCCATCACCACCATCGCGGCGACCGGCCATCGCCAATGGGAACCAGCCGATGCCTTAACATTATCGCCGGGCAGTTCGGGGCGGGCGTGTCCATCAAGGGCCTCGCGCACCGCCACGGCAACATCGACAGAATCGGCCGGGCCGTGATTCTCATGCATCAGATCACGAACCTGCTGCCAACGTTGCCACTGCCCTCTGACTTCATCCTGATCGCCATGGGACAGCAGTCGACGAACAGACAGTTCATCGGCTTCGTCGTCCATCATGGCTGATAGGGTTTCTCTGAGACGTTCATCCATCGGATGCAACCTCATTTACGTCACTGAATGATTAAGCAAGGGACCCAACTGGCGGTCCACCGCATCCCGAGCCCTGAAAATCCGGGACCTAACTGTCCCGATCGGACACTCGAGAATCCGGGCGATATCCTCGTAGCTCAAACCGTCGTATTCCCTGAGCAAAAATGCGGAGCGAAGTTCCTCTGGTAGTGCGGATATCGCTACCGACAAAGCTTTTTGCAGCTGATCTCGCTGCAACAATCGCTCTGGTGAGGCCACATCGCGAAGCCGACTGCCATCATCAAAATTTTCGGCATCGGCCACATCCGCCGAGCCCTGAGGTCGGCGACTACGGGCCTCAAGAAAGTTCTTGGCGGTGTTAACGGCAATCCGGTAAAGCCAGGTGTAAAAGGCACTGTCACCACGAAACCGATCGATCGCCCGGAACGCCTTGATGAAGGTTTCCTGACTCAAGTCCATTACTTCCTGGCTGTCGTAAACGTATCGGCTGATGATTGACGCTACCCGGGACTGATATTTGACCACCAGAAGGTCAAAGGCCGCGCGCTCGCCATTGCGAACTTTGCGCACCAATTGCAGATCCGTCTGGCTGTCGGCCTGCTCACCCGGTTTCCAGTCATTATCAGGAGTCATGGACGAAGTAACAGAATGTCCTGTCTTTTTGGCCGGCTGAGCGGCCTTGATGAGATGCGCTTGTGTCATTCGGCTCTTCCGGCGTTCGTTCATGAACCCACGTTCGGGACAGCAACCAGCAGGTGACTCGTCCGTCAGGCCAAATAGACAGCAGGCGAAAAGTTTAGTTCAATACACTTCCACATTATGGCCCGCGATACCGACTCAATGCCACAATCCTACGAATACGATGTCCTGATTATCGGCAGCGGCGCTGCCGGCCTCACAGTTGCTTTGAACTTGCCTGAACATCTGCGAGTGTGTGTGATCAGCAAAGCGGAAATCAGCTCCGGCGCCACACTCTGGGCTCAGGGCGGCATCGCCGCTGTGCTGGACGACACCGACTCCGTTGAAAACCACATTCAGGATACCCTAAGCGCCGGTGGCGGGCTGTGCCATGAGGACGCGGTGCGTTTCACCGTGGAACATAGCAAAGAAAGCATTGAGTGGCTGATTGCCTCCGGCGTGGCCTTCACACGGCAAGAAGACAACGAGCACTACCATCTGACCCGCGAAGGCGGTCACAGCCATCGACGCATCATTCACGCGGCTGACGCCACCGGTCACGCAGTCTCAACGACCCTGACCAGTCAGGCCATCGCCCGTCCGAATATTGACCTGAAATCAGGACGGGTTGCCGTCGACGTCATCACAAACCGGAAACTGGCGCTGCCGGGCAACCGGTGTGTCGGTGCTTACATCCTCAATCTCGAGGACAACCATGTTGAGCTGTTCCGGGCCCGGTTTACCGTGCTTGCTACCGGCGGTGCATCCAAGGCTTATCGCTACACCACCAACCCGGACGGTGCCTCCGGCGACGGCATTGCCATGGCCTGGCGAGCCGGCTGCCGGGTGGCCAATATGGAGTTCAACCAGTTCCACCCCACCTGCCTGTACCACCCCCACGCCAAGTCGTTTCTGATTACCGAAGCGGTGCGCGGCGAAGGTGGCCTGCTCAAGTTGCCCGATGGCAGCCGATTTATGGATCGCTTCGACGAACGCGCTGAACTGGCCCCCCGAGACATCGTGGCCCGCGCCATTGACCATGAAATGAAGCGCCTGGGGGCTGATCATTTGTATCTCGACATCAGTCATAAACCAAGCGACTTCATCAAACATCATTTCCCGACCATTTACGAGAAATGCCTGGAGTTCGGTATCGACATCACCCGCGAACCGATTCCGGTTGTGCCTGCGGCCCATTACACCTGTGGCGGCATCGTCAGCGATGAGCGAGCCAGAACCGACATCAATCAGCTGTACGCCGTTGGCGAAGCCGCTTTCACCGGCCTGCACGGCGCTAACCGCATGGCCAGCAACTCTCTGCTGGAATGTCTGGTTTATGGCCGCGCGGCTGCTCAGGACATCGCTCGCCGTGAGGCTGACATTCCGCCACCGCCACCCGCGCCGGACTGGGATGAAAGCCAGGTCAGGGATTCTGATGAAGACGTCGTCATTTCGCACAACTGGGATGAATTGCGCCACTTCATGTGGGACTATGTCGGCATTGTACGTACCACCAAGCGACTGCAGCGAGCCAAGCACCGGGCGGACCTGCTGTCACGGGAAATTGGCGAGTTTTACAGCAATTATCGGGTTACCAATGACCTGATCGAGCTGCGCAACCTGGTGTCGGTAGCCGATCTGATCATCTGCTCGGCATTGCAACGCAAAGAAAGTCGAGGCCTGCACTACACACTGGACTACCCGGGCCTGATGCACGATGCGCAGGACACCATACTGGTACCTACAACCTATCGCACTCCGTCTCCCTGACCGGGAGGTACTAACCTTTTCAAGGCGAATCACGCTATGCCAGAGACCAACGCTGTAAACGACGAAACCCAATTCCGCCGCCTTTGGTGGCACAGCCGCCGCGGCATGCTGGAGCTGGACGTGCTGTTGCTGCCTTTCCTGGAGGAGGCCTATCGGGGCCTGGACCGCGAGGACCAGGCTCGTTATCAGAAGCTGCTGAGCTGCGAAGACTCCGACATGTTCGAGTGGTTTATGCAGAGAAGCCGGCCGGAAGACCCGGACCTTCAGCGCATGGTTGAGTTGATTCTGAACCGTGTCCAGCCGGATTAACCTGACCCTGTTACCCTCGGGCATCACCGGATGCCTGGCCCTCATGCCATGGCTTGTGCTGGGCGCATTCGCCGCCGGTGCGGCCATGGAAAGTTCCCTCCTGTTACTGGCATTCCTGCCACCCATTTGCCTGCTAGGCTGGCGCAGTTTTCAGAAGCACGGCCTGCTACAGGGTCCGAATGCCGTCATCGCGCTCAGATTTGATCACCCAGGTGTCACATGCCAGTTTCGAGACGGCAGCGAACTGCATTGCCGTATCAGCACCTCCAGCAGCCTTGGCGCTGCCTTTCTGGTTTTGAGACTACAACCTGAAGACACCAGATCCAACGGTATCGTCGTTCTGATAACGGGCAATTCCGGGCCGTTCAGGGCCAACGTTCCAGAGGCCGACTTCCGTCGCCTCCGCATGTGGCTGCGTATCGGCCAGCCATCGGGCACGTCCTGACCTCCATCGATCTCACACGGAGACCAACATGAACAGACAGGATAGCCAACCAGACATCCACGCACAAAACACTCATCCGGAAAGCACCGGTTATGTCGTGCTTGCCAACCAGGTCATCGTTCGTATCAGCGGCCCGGGCACCGACAAGTTCGTTCAGGGCCAGTTCAGCCAGCACGTGGATGAAGTAACCGCCAATCAGTCACTTCGCGCCGCTGCCTGCAACCCGAAAGGCCGAACCTACTGCCTGACACGCCTGGTCAGGGACCAACAGGATCTGCTTATGGATCTCGACGCAGGCCAGGCCGAAGCCACCCTGAATCATCTGCGCAAGTATCTGATGCTGTTCCGGGGCACAACGATGGCTATCGTTGCCTCAGCGCGTATTGTGGGCCTGCTGGGCGAAGCTGCCGCCATTGCCGGCGCCGGCGAAGAGGCCCGGTCGCTGAATCAGGTTGGGCAGACCCTGGCAACCGACTCCGGTGTGCTGATTCGTCTGGAGGACACCGTCTTGCATACCGCCCGATACGAATGGTGGCAACTGGACGGTACGCCCTCACTGCCTGATGACCTGACCGAGTTGTCGATGGACCATTGGCACACGGCCAGTATTCGTGCAGGGGTGCCCTGGCTCACGCCCCAAAGCACAGAAGCGTATGTTCCTCAGATGCTGAACCTTCAGCACCTGCAAGGCGTTCACTTCAAGAAGGGCTGCTACACGGGACAGGAAATTGTCGCCAGAATGCATTTCCTGGGACAGCTCAAGAAAAGTCTGTTTCGCCTTCGCTTCAGCGGCACCGACACGGCGCCGGAAACCGGTACCAGACTGCTGAACGAAAACAAAAGCGTAGGCGAAGTCGTTAATGCCGTCGCTACTGGTAACCAGCACGGCGAACTGCTCGCCGTCATCCGCCACGATGCCCAGCAGGGTCCGTTTGCACTTGAGGGCGACGATAAGGTGACACTTGAACTGCAGGTCCTGCCCTACCCGGTACCGGAACGAGAGCCAACCACACTGGCAGATACATAAGTTGACAGGCAAAACAGGTAAAATTTGCTATAAATTAAGCCACATACCGGTTTACCCAGTGTCCCTCACAGGGGCACCCAGACAAGCGGAACGTTATTGATCATGGCAAACATTGTTGAAACCATTAAGTCGGACCTGACCGAGGCCATTGAAAACGACAAACTGGTGCTCCCGACACTGCCCGAAGTCGCTCTTCAGGTAAGAGATATTGCCGAATCGGAAGACTCGGCGATCATGGACCTGGTCAAAGTCATCAGTAACGACACCGCGTTGTCGGCCAGGATTATCCGGGTGTGCAACAGCCCCCTGTTTCGCGGCAGCCGGGCCATCGAAAACCTGAACATGGCGGTCAGCCGCCTGGGCATGGCCTACACCAGCAATCTGGCCATGGGCCTGGCTATGGAACAGATGTTCCAGGCCACCTCAGACATGGTGGACAAACGTCTGCGGGCGACCTGGCAGACCAGCACAGAAGTGGCCGGCGTCTGCCACGTATTGGCTCAGCACTACACCAAGCTGAAACCAGACCAGGCCACTCTGGCGGGCCTGGTGCACTTGATTGGCGTGTTGCCGATTTTGCGATATGTCGAAGATCAGGATATCCAGATCAGCAGCATCATGCTCGACAACGTGATTGAGCATTTGCATCCACGCATTGGCGCCATGATTCTGAAAAAGTGGGATTTCCCGAAAGAACTACAGAACGTGCCACTGGAATACGCCAACTTCCAGCGCGAAGTACCTGCGGCAGACTATGCCGACCTGGTCATGATTGCCAACCTGCAGCTAATTACCGGCACCGACCACCCGTGGAACGAGATGGACTGGACCGGCATCCCCGCGTTCGAGCGCCTGGGTATTGATCCGACTATCGACATGAACGAGGAAGAAGACCTCAACGCCCAGATGGAAGCGGCGATGGCACTGTTGCAGTAATCAGTCTTTCCGATAACGCTCGACAAGCTCTTGCTGCGACGGCAGGGCCCAGTCCACCGGTGACTGGCCCTGCTGTTCAAGCCTTTGATTGGCTTGAGAGAAATGTTGACAACCAAAAAAGCCACGATAGGCGCTTAGCGGGGACGGGTGCGGCCCTTCCAGAACCAGGTGGCGCTTGCGATCAATAATGCGTCCCTTCTTGCGGGCGTAACTACCCCAGAGCAGAAACACCACACCCTGACGATACTGATTGACGGTCTCGATCACCCGGTCCGTAAACGTTTCCCAACCCTTGCCCTGATGGGCGCCAGCATTACTCTGCTCGACCGTCAGCACCGCGTTCAATAGCAACACACCCTGCTCCGCCCAGAGCTGCAGGCAACCATGGTCCGGCGCCGCAATGCCAAGATCCTGCTGAATTTCCTTGAAGATATTAACCAGTGAAGGCGGTGTCGGAACGCCAGGCCGAACTGAAAAACACAGGCCGTGAGCCTGGCCAGGACCGTGATAGGGGTCTTGGCCCAGAATTACCACCTTAACCTGCTCCAGCGGCGTACTGTTCAGGGCATTGAAACAATGCCTCCGTTCCGGAAACAGCGTTTTACCGGCCCGCTCTTCAGCCGCCAGAAACTCCGCCAGTTGCTGCAGATAAGGCTGACGGAACTCATCCGCCAGCCACTCATCCCAGCCACGCCCGGGCTTCAGTTGCTGAGCCAGTAACTGGGCCGGATGCATGTTTTATACGCCCTCAGGCTTCTGTTCGGCCTTGTGCTCCGGGCGCAGGGCCGGGAACAGGATAACGTCGCGGATTGATTGCGAATTGGTCAGCAACATGGCCAGACGGTCGATGCCGATGCCTTCACCAGCGGTCGGCGGCAGACCGTATTCCAGAGCCATCACATAGTCTTCATCGTAAAACATGGCTTCGTCGTCACCGGCGTCTTTCTCGGCTACTTGGGCCTGAAAGCGCTCGGCCTGATCTTCCGCATCGTTCAACTCGGAGAAGCCGTTGGCAATCTCGCGACCACCCACGAAGAATTCGAAACGTTCTGTCACGAACGGATCGCTGTCCTTGCAGCGAGCCAGCGGAGAAATCTCTTTCGGGTATTCGGTAATGAACGTGGGTTGCATCAGGCGATGCTCGGCAGTGGCCTCAAAGATCTCGATCTGTATCTTGCCCAGGCCCCAGGTATTCTTGATATGAATACCCAAGCCTTTGGCCAGCTCACGGGCGCTGTCATAATCCGCCAACGACTCCCGGCTGATGTCCGGGTTGTAGCGCAAAATGGCATCCACCACGGTCAGGCGCTCGAACGGCTTACCAAAATCGTACTCAATGGTTTCTTCGGTACCGTCTTTCAGCACCCGGGTATTGGTGACCGTGGTGGTGCCCAGTACTTTTTGTGCAATAGTGCGCAGCATGTCTTCGGTCAAGTCCATGAGGTCGTTGTAATCGGCGTACGCCTGATAGAACTCGACCATGGTGAACTCTGGGTTATGCCGGGTGGACAGCCCTTCGTTGCGGAAGTTGCGGTTAATCTCGAAAACCCGTTCAAGGCCACCTACCACCAGGCGCTTGAGAAACAGTTCCGGAGCAATTCGCAGGTACATATCGATACCCAACGCATTGTGATGGGTCACGAACGGCCGAGCAGTGGCGCCACCGGGGATCACCTGCAGCATGGGGGTTTCCACCTCCATGTAGTCACGCTCGGTGAAGTACTGACGCATGACACTAATAATTTTCGAGCGGGCATAGAACACCCGACGGCTATCTTCGTTCACCATCAGATCGACATACCGATGACGATAACGCGCCTCAGTGTCGGTCAGACCTTTGTGTTTCTCGGGCAGCGGACGCAATGACTTGGTGAGCAGTGTGTACTCGTCCATGGACACATACAGGTCGCCCTTGCCGGATTTGCACAGGATGCCACGCACGCCCACGATGTCACCCAGATCCCAGTGCCTGGTGTCTTTCTGGACATCCTTGGAGGCGTAGATCTGGATGCGACCAGTCATGTCCTGAACCACCTTGAACGCCTTGCGGTCTAGCATCATGCGGCCGGCAATGGCCACCTCGATCCCCATCGCCTCCAGCTCTTCCTTGGAGTTGTCACCGTATTCTTCCTGCAACTCAGCCGCAGTGGCATCGCGACGGAAGTCATTCGGGAACGGATTGCCCTGCTCGCGCAGTGCCGCCAGCTTGGCTCGGCGCTCGACAATCAGCTTGTTATCCTCGGGCTGTGCGGCGTTCTGGGTGTGTTCAGTCATGTTGGCTCACTAAGAAGTCGGGGGTTGTCCGGATCGGGTTGAGTGGCGCTGATTACAGCGCCATCTTCAGACTGGCTTCAATAAACTTGTCGATGTCACCATCGAGCACCGACTGGGTGTTGCTGGTCTCCACTTTGGTGCGAAGATCTTTGATTCGGCTGTCATCCAGCACGTATGACCGGATCTGGCTGCCCCAGCCGATGTCAGACTTGGCGTCTTCCTGCTTCTGCTTCTCGGCATTACGCATCTGCATTTCGCGATCAAACAGCTTGGCCTTCAGCTGTTTCATGGCAAAATCCCTGTTCTGGTGCTGGCTTCGGCCAGCCTGACAGGCGACCACAATCCCGGTCGGGTTGTGCGTCAGCCGTACCGCAGATTCGGTCCGGTTGACGTGCTGACCACCGGCACCGGAGGCGCGGTATACGTCAACCCGGAGATCGGCCGGGTTAATTTCAATCTCAAAACTGTCGTCCACCTCCGGAGATATAAACACCGAGGAAAAGGAAGTGTGACGACGGTTGCCGGAATCGTACGGCGATTTGCGTACCAGACGATGAACACCAGTTTCGGTGCGCAGCCAGCCGTAGGCGTAGTCGCCCTGGACGTGAATGGTGGCGCTTTTAATGCCCGCCACTTCGCCTTCCTGCAACTCAACGATTTCGGCTTTGAAACCACGGCGCTCAGCCCAGCGCAGGTACATACGCAACAGCATGTTGGCCCAGTCCTGAGCTTCGGTCCCGCCGGAGCCGGCCTGGATATCCAGATAGGCGTTATTGGGGTCCATCTCACCCGAGAACATGCGGCGGAACTCGAGTTTCTCGAGCTCTTTATCGAGGCTTTCAATATCGGCCACGATTTCCTCGACGGTGCCTTCGTCGTCTTCTTCGACGGCCATATCGAGCAGGCTTTCGGCATCGCCCAGACCACTGGTCAGGTTATCGATGGTCCGGACAATCAGCTCAAGATCCGAACGCTCCTTACCCAGTGCCTGAGCGCGCTCGGGATCTTCCCATACTTTCGGCATCTCGAGCTCACGTTCTACTTCGACCAGGCGCTCACTACGCTGATCGTAGTCAAAGATACCCCCTCAGCGCTTCAGTGCGCTCACGAAGCTCTTTGATCTTCACCACAATGGGATTAACTTCCATGAAATCTTGTCTCGCTTTTGGAAAAGGATGCGATAAAAACAGAGGCAGAATTCTACCGGAATTTGCTGGCTAAATCAGCTGAGAGGCTCCAGATAATCCACCAACAACTGCAGATTGGTCCGTCCCCGAAAGGTATTCGCATCTGGCTTATAAACCACCCGCGCACCAGACTGCGTGTAGTCCGGCACTTCCGGCCCGGTATTAAAAGCAATGCCGTCAATAATGCCCCCACCTTCCATCGGCTGCAGCACCAGCTTCAGATGGTTCTCACCCACCACCCGCTGGCTAACCACCCGGAATTCGCCATCAAAAACCGGCTCTGGAAAATGCTGTCCCCAAGGACCTCCGCGCCTCAGTAGGTAGGCGGTATCCAGGCTGAGTTCGTTTAGCGTCAGCGGGCCGTCGGTCACGATCGCCGCTTCAAGATCCTGCGCGGTCAAAGTAGCCCGCACAGCCTGGTCAAACGCCTGACTGAAGGCTTCCAGATCGGCACGGGCGATGGTCATGCCCGCCGCCATGGCGTGGCCGCCGTACTTTTTCATCAGGCCCGGGTTTTTGGCGTCGACCACCGCCAACGCATCGCGAATATGCAGACCGGGTATGGAGCGGGCAGAGCCTTTTAGGTGCTCACCGTCGTCGTCTGGCGCGAAGGCAATGGTTGGGCGATGGGTCTGTTCGCGGATACGGGCCGCTAGAATGCCAATCACACCCTGATGCCAGTCCTGATCAAACAACGCCAGCCCCCAGGGCAGGCCCTCGATGTCTAGTGACATGGACGCCAGCAGTTCCTGGGCCTGGTGCTTCATGTCTTTTTCAATGGTACGGCGTTCACGATTAAAGTTATCGAGCTCCCGGGCCAGACGCATGGCCTCGTCATGACTGTCGGCCAGCAGACAGGCGATGCCGATGCTCATGTCGTCCAGGCGGCCAGCGGCGTTCAGGCGCGGGCCGACGACAAAACCGAGATCGGTGGAACTGATTTGGGTGTAATCGCGACCGGCCACTTCCAGTAACGCCAGTATGCCTGGACGGGCTTCGCCTTTGCGGATGCGGCGAATACCCTGCTCAACAAAAATCCGGTTATTGTGGTCCAGCGGCACCACATCGGCCACCGTACCCAGAGCGACCAGGTCCAGCAAGCTGCCCAGATTGGGCTCTGGGTTTGGCAACAGATTGTTGTCGCGCAGGTGCTTGCGCAGCGCCGTCAGCACATAGAACATCACACCCACGCCGGCCGCGTTCTTGCTCAGGAACGGACAGCCAGGCTGGTTAGGGTTGACGATGGCATCAGCATCCGGCAATTCCTCACCGGCAAGGTGGTGGTCAGTGACCACCACCTTGATGCCCAGCGCCCGGGCGGCGCGTACGCCTTCGATGGCAGAGATGCCGTTGTCGACAGTCACCAGTAGATCAGGTAAATCACCGTCGTCCTGCAGTCGATGGATAATGCCCGGAGTCAGACCATAACCGTCTGAGAAACGGCTGGGCACCCGAAAATCCACTGCCGGAACGCCCAACATAGACAGCCCGAGCATCGCTACCGCGGTGCTGGTGGCCCCGTCGGCATCAAAGTCACCCAGCACCATCACCCGTTGCTTATGAACCACTGCATCGGCCAGCAGTTCGACGGCGCGCTCAATCCCCTGCAACTGCATTGGAGAGGCCAGGTGCTTGAGGGTGTACTGGAGCTGATCTTCAGACTCAACACCCCGAGCCGCATAGAGCCGACGGAGGATGGCTGGGAGACTGTACCCCCAGTCCGGCGTTTCAGCCGGCTGGGAGCGACGCAGGATCTTTTTTGGAGTCATGCCGGGTCAGGCGTTTTTCCAGTGTTTGGCGATAAAGTCGTGGACTTCGCCAAGATTGTTATCCAGAACCGTGTACCGTTCCTCCCGCTCGAACAGATCCGCCATGTGCGCCGGCAATTGCGGCTTCAAAGACAGACCGGATTCGGCGATAGCGTCAGGAAACTTGGCCGGATGTGCAGTACCTAGAGTGATCATTGGCACGGCTAAATCCCGACGACAGTTGCGGGCCGCTTGCACGCCAATGGCGGTGTGCGGGTCGAGCAGATACTCGTTCTGCTCAAAGATGTCGCGAATGGTGTCGCAGGTGCTTTTGTCGTCAACCGCATCACTGTCGAACACTTTGCGCGCATGTTTCCAGCGATAATCCTCGATACTGACCGGACCCTTGGAGGCGTTCTCCAGTAGCGTTTTCACCGCTGCACCATCACGACCGTGCAAGTCGAACAACAGACGCTCGAAGTTACTGGACACCATGATGTCCATGCTTGGCGACAGAGTATGCTCAAGCTGATGCTGTTCATATTTGTTACCGCTCATGAAGCGATGAAGGATGTCGTTACGGTTGGTGGCAATCACCAGTTGTGAAATGGGCAGGCCCATTTTCTTGGCCAGGTAACCAGCAAAAATATCACCGAAATTACCGGTGGGCACCGAAAAAGCCATGCTGCGATCCGGGCCGCCCAGCGACAGTGACGCCTGAAAGTAATACACAATCTGGGCCATGATCCGCGCCCAGTTGATGGAGTTCACCGCCGCCAACTGGGTCTTACCGCCCAGGAACGACTGATCACCGAAACTTTCCTTCACCATACGCTGACAGTCGTCGAAGTTGCCCTTGACCGCGATGTTGTGAATGTTGTCACCCTGTACCGTGGTCATCTGGCGACGCTGGACTTCCGACACCCGCTGATACGGATGCAGTATAAAAATATCCACGTGTTTGCAGCGGCGGCAGCCTTCAATGGCGGCCGAGCCGGTGTCGCCGGAGGTCGCCCCCATGATCACCACATGCTGGTTACGCTTTTCCAACACATAGTCGAGCAGGCGACCCAACAGTTGCAGAGCGAAATCCTTAAACGCCAGCGTCGGACCACGAAATAACTCCATCACCCACTCGTTGCTGTCGATCTGTACCAGCGGTGCGACTGCCTTATGGGTGAACACGCTGTAGGTCTCATCCAGCATCTTGCGGAATGCATCGGCCGGGATGGCATCCTCCACAAACGGATACATAACGTTGTAAGCCAGCTCGGCGTATGGCAGACCGCGCCAGCTACGGATTTCTTCCAGACTGAAATGCGGCAACGACTCGGGCACATACAGACCACCATCGGTCGCCAGACCGGTCAGAAGGACCTCTTCAAAGCCCAAGGCGGGAGCTTCGCCCCGTGTACTGATGTATCTCACGTGCGTACCTGTCAGTTAAAATTTTCTGCGCGGATGCGAACAACCTTGCCGTCAACATCGGCCAGGGCTTCCATTTCGTCGATGGCCAGATTCATCTGGCGCTCCTGAACCGTGTGGGTCAGGATGATGACCGGAATGCGACCATCCTTGAACTCGGACTCTTTCTGCATAATCGATTCGATGTTGATGCCATGCTCGCTCAGAATCGACGCAACTTTGGCCAGAACACCCGGATGATCAAAGGCCTGGATGCGTAAGTAATACGCTGACTGAACGTCTTCCATCGACAGTACCGGCAAATTTTCCATCGCCTCAGGACGGAAGCCCAGATACGGAACCCGCTGCTGGCTTTTGCTGGCGACGGCGCGCGCCACATCGACAATATCGGCAATAACCGCAGAGCCGGTCGCTTCATCACCGGCACCCGGACCGTAATACATGGTCTGGCCAACCGCGTCGCCGTCCACCATCACCGCGTTCAGCACGCCGTCTACCTGAGCAATCAGATGGCTTTTCGGAACCAGGGTCGGGTGAACCCGCAATTCAATACCTTCGTCACGGCGACGGGCAATACCCAGATGCTTGATCCGGTATCCGAGCAGTTCGGCGTGAGCAATGTCGCTCGGCGTCAGGGTAGAGATACCTTCGGTGTAGGCCTTTTCAAACTGCAGCGGAACACCGAAGCCAGAAGACGCCAGAATGGTGAGCTTGTGGGCCGCGTCAATACCTTCGACGTCAAAGGTCGGATCCGCTTCGGCATACCCCAGGGCCTGAGCCTCTTTCAGGACTTCACCGAATTCACGACCGGCCCGCATCTCCGTCAGAATGTAGTTGCCGGTGCCGTTAATGATACCGGCAATGGTGTCGATGCGATTGGCCGCCAGGCCCTCCCGAACGGCCTTGATTACCGGAATGCCACCAGCCACGCCGGCTTCGTAGGCAACCACAACGCCGGCTTTTTCGGCGGCGTCAAAGATCTCGTTACCATGCACAGCGATCAGTGCCTTGTTGGCAGTCACCACATGCTTGCCTTTGGCTATCGCCGCCAACACCAGTTCCTTGGCCGCATCGTAACCGCCAATCAGCTCAACAACGATGTCGATATCGGGGTCATTAATCACATCGTAAATATCGGTACTGAACGGCACATCGCCCAACTTGATATCGTCCCGACTACGACGACTGGCGACCCGGGCAATCCGGATGTTGCAGCCGGCACGCCCTGCAATAATCGCGGCGTTGCGAGTAAGAACATTGAATGTACCGCCGCCAACGGTTCCTAGTCCGCAAATTCCGACATTAACGTCTTTCAAGCTCTCACCTCTGATCCCGATGGGGGTGCTGATGGGTTACAATATGGTGGCATAGTATACCGATTCGGGGCCTCCTGAATAAGCCCTGAATCGGTCACAGTTCAATCGATGTTTGGGGACGCAAGCCTCCCCGGAGCGGAATTACAGAATCCCGAGCCCTTCAGCCAGGCTGCGAGCGGGAACGTAGCCTCTGATCACGTTGCCGTCCTCGAGCAAAATAGCCGGCGTGCCGGTCACACCCACCTGCCCGCCGAGGCGATACTGCGCCTCTACCGGATTGTCACAGGTGTTCTGGGCAATAGGCTTGCCCGCTTTGGCAGTGTCCATCGCTTTCTGTTGGTTATCTGCGCACCAGACGGATTCATACTTTCGGAATGACGGTGTGCCCGGACCGGAGCGGGGGAACCCGTAATAATTGACGGTAATTCCGTACTCATTCAGCTCGGGCACTTCGTCATGCATTTTTCGGCAGTAGGGGCAGTCGATGTCGGTGAAGACATCGATGACCGCTTTCTGCTCACCTTTGGCTGGATAGGAAATAATGCCTTTGGCGCCGAACGCCGCCATCTGTTCTTTGCGCTGACCCGCTCTGGACGCCTCGGAAACATTGGCAATGCCATTGTCGGTAATCTTGAGCAAATCGCCGGTCAACAGGTAGACACCGTCGGCCGTGGTGTAGATGGTATCGCCATTGTTGCTCTGGACCTCGTACAAACCGCCCGCCTCGGATTCACGGACCGAGGTCACGCTCAGCCCCGGCACGGCCTGCATCAACTGCTTGGCAATTCGGTCTTCGGTCTCGGCCGCGCCGACAACCGACACGCCAGCAAACGACAACACAAGGCCGGCAACAGCGGCCAAAATTTTAAGATTCATGGATTCAATTTACCTTCAGTATTTATGGGTTCCAGGGCCGACCCCCGCTATCTGACCAGCATACTCTTTCGCGGCCCACTCAGACCTTCTGATGCGACCCGGCCACAGAACAAAAGTTCATTCCGGTAACATACCAGATTAGCCTCGGGGATGGTGCGCCTGATGCAGATCCTGCAATCGTTGCCGGGCAACATGGGTGTAAATCTGGGTGGTCGAGAGATCCGAATGACCCAGCAACATCTGCACTACCCGCAAATCAGCACCGTGATTCAATAAGTGTGTCGCGAATGCATGGCGTAAGGTGTGCGGGGAAAGGTGCTTACGAATACCCGCCCTGACCGAGTAATGCTTGATCCGGTGCCAGAAAGTCTGGCGGGTCATCGGGGTCGCCCGATTTCCGGGAAACAGAGCATCACTGCTTTTGCCTTTTAGCAGCTCGCCGCGCGCTTCTTTCATGTAACGAATCAACCAGTCCACCGCCTCCTCACCCAACGGCACCAGGCGTTCTTTGTCGCCTTTACCACGGATGCGCACCACACCCTGGCGCAGGTTGACCTGATCCACCATCAAACCGGTCAGCTCAGAGACCCGCAACCCACACCCGTACAGAATTTCCAGCATGGCCCGATCCCTGAGCTCTAGAGGTATTTCCGGGTCCGGTTCGGTCAGCAGGGTATCCACATCCTCTTCAGTCAACGTATCGGGCAGGCGCCGGGGCAGGCGCGGGCTGTCGATTCTTAACGTCGGGTCTTCCGCAACCAGCCCCTCACGCAACAAGAACCGATAGAAGCGCCGGATGCCAGACAGCCGGCGAGCGGCGGTACTGGCTTTCAGGCCATCGGACAGGCCGCGCGACATCCAGGCGAGCAGATCGTTGCGACGAACAGCCCGCAACGTTGGCGAACCGGCCTGTTGCTCAAGCCACTCAGCCAGCCTGCCCAAATCACTGGCGTAGGCCTGGCGGGTTTTTTCACCCAGGCCGTCTTCCAGCCAGATGGCGTCTCCAAACCGGGCAATCAACTGTTCATCATCAGTTCTGGGCAATGACCAACCTCACAACGTCCCCTTTGGCGCCATTTAACCATAAAAAAAGCAGCCCCTTGAGGCTGCTTTTTTCAAACTGACCGGCAGAGCCGAAATCAGTTAAGCTTTTCCTTGATGCGGGCTGCCTTACCAGACAGATCACGCAAGTAGTAGAGCTTGGCCTGACGCACGTCACCGCGACGCTTCACACTGAGGCTATCGATCAGCTTGGAGAAAGTCTGGAATGTACGCTCAACGCCCACGCCGTAAGAAATCTTACGAACGGTGAAGGAAGAGTTCATGCCACGGTTACGCTTACCGATAACCACACCTTCAAACGCCTGCAGACGCTCACGGTTACCTTCCGTCACTCGAACCTGAACAACCACGGTATCGCCTGGCGCGAACGCAGGGATTTCCTTGGCCATCTGTTCTGTTTCAATCTGACTGATGATGTTGTTCTTGCCACTCATCGCAATGCTCCTGATACCTGATCTTTCAATGCCCTGATGATTCAGAGGCACCCGGTTCGTTCAAAATTTCGTCCAGAAGCTGACGCTCTTCTTCCGTAAGCACCCGCTGTTCCAGCAGGTCGGGGCGTCGCTCCCGGGTTCGCCTCAACGATTCTTTCAATCGCCAACGCCGGATCTGTTCATGGTGACCGCCCAAAAGAACTTCCGGCACCGCCTGACCTTCGTAAACCTCTGGCCGGGTGTAGTGCGGACAATCCAGCAAACCATCGGCAAAGGAATCCTGCTCTGCCGACTGCGCATGACCCAGCGCTCCAGGGATGAGGCGGGTTACCGCATCAATCACAGCCATCGCCGCCAGTTCGCCACCTGAGAGCACAAAATCACCCAGAGACACTTCCCGGTCGACTTCCGCCGATATCAGGCGCTCATCAACGCCCTCATAACGACCGGAAACGAGAATCAGCTGTTGCTCGGCAGCCAAAGATTCCACCACCGACTGATCCAGTCTTTCACCCTGCGGCGAAAGATAGACCACACAAGCCTTGCCGGGTGCTGACGCCCGCGCCTCATGGATAGCATCCCTGAGCGGCTGCATTTTCATCAGCATTCCAGGACCACCACCATAAGGACGGTCATCCACAGTACGATGACGATCATGCGTGAAATCCCGGGGATTCCAGCTCCTGAAAGTCAATAGACCTTCACGAGCGGCCCTGCCGGTAATTCCGTAATCCGTCACCGCAGAAAACATGTCCGGAAACAGACTGACTGCGCCAATCCACACTCGTCAGTACTCCGGATCCCAGTCGACCACCATGCGCGTGCCACCTAAATCCACACTCATAACCACCTGATCCGGCAGATATGGGATAAGACGCTCGCGCTGATCTATGGAATCCGCTGTTGCGTGCACCACCAACACATCATTGGCGCCCGTTTCCAGCAGATGATGCACCTTACCCAGGTACTCATCCTCAATCGTGAACACGTCAAGACCTTCCAGCTGGTGCCAGTAGTACTCCCCAACGGGCAGTTCTGGCAACTCCTCTGTCGGCACCCTGACTTCCGCACCGCTGTAGGTGCGTGCCAACTCACGATCATCGATACCTTTAAGCCTGACGACGATCCCCTGCCCTTGGCGGCGACCCTCCTCAAGCTTTACCGGGATACGCTTACCGTCCAGGACCAGAGTCCAGTCGCGATAATTAAGTATCCCTTCTCTGGGGTCTGTGTGAGAGAAGACCTTAAGCCAACCCTTGACCCCAAACACCGAGGTGATCTGGCCGATCACAGTTTCCTGCGAATGCTGTGTCATGCCTGTCAAACCCCGATGGTAACGTGCAATTACTCAGCAGTCTTGAGCAGCTGGGCAACGCGATCGCTGGCTTGGGCACCTTGGCCCACCCAGAACGCAACGCGCTCACGATCAACACGCAGACGCTCTTCCGAACCGCGGGCAACCGGGTTGAAAAAGCCAACACGCTCGATGAAACGGCCGTCACGAGAGTTACGGCTGTCAGTGACTGTCAGATGGTAGAACGGGCGCTTCTTAGAGCCGCCACGAGCCAAACGGATTGTTACCATTTCGACCAATATCCTGTTCTGTTGTACGAACTTTGTACGATTCCCGCTTGACTGAAAACAGCCGGCGAGAAGACCCATACTCGAAAGGGGCGCTATTCTATGCCAAAAGAGCGCCAAAGAAAATAGGGAAACGTTCGGTTTCCCTATTTTATGTGTAAGGCATTTTACATACGGCCAAACGGGGGCATTCCTCCGCCACCGCCGCCGGGCGGCATCATACCACCAAGACCACGCATCATGTTGGCCATTCCACCTTTCTTGCCAAATTTTTTCATCATCTTCTGCATTTGCTTGTGCTGCTTGAGCAAACGGTTCACATCTTGAATCTGAGTGCCGGAGCCTGAAGCGATTCGCCGCTTGCGGGAATTGTTGATCACATCCGGGTAACGACGCTCCTTCGGCGTCATCGAACAGATAATTGCTTCCATCTGACCAACCGACTTGTCATTGACCTGCTGCTGAGCCATCTGAGCCATCTGCCCCATGCCAGGCAGCTTATCGAGCAAGCCCCCGATACCACCCATGCTCTTCATTTGCTGAAGCTGATCCCGGAAATCTTCCAGATCAAAACTCTTACCTTTTTTGATCTTCTTGGTGAGCTTTTCCGCCTTCTTGTGATCAAGCTTGCGCTCTGCTTCTTCTATTAAAGAAAGCACATCGCCCATACCAAGAATTCGAGAAGCCACACGGTCCGGATGGAAGGGTTCCAGTGCGTCGGTTTTTTCACCCACACCCAGGAACTTGATTGGCTTGCCCGTAATGTGCCGCACAGACAGCGCGGCACCACCGCGGGCATCACCATCGGTTTTGGTCAGCACCACGCCGGTCAGCGGCAGCGCATCATTGAACGCCTTGGCGGTGTTCGCGGCGTCCTGGCCGGTCATCGAATCAACCACGAACAGGGTTTCAACCGGATTCACCGCCTTGTGCAGACGACCAATCTCACCCATCATCTGCTCATCAATGTGCAGACGACCGGCGGTATCCAGAATAACCACATCCACGTGTTTTCGACGCGCGGCGTCGATGGCACCGTTGGCTATATCGACCGGGTCCTGGTCGGCACTACTGGGAAAAAACTCGACACCGACTTCTGCAGCAAGTGTTTCCAACTGCTTGATCGCCGCCGGCCGGTAGATGTCGGCGCTCACCACCATCACCGACTTCTTGTGACGCTCTTTAAGGAAGCGCGACAATTTAGCCACCGTGGTGGTTTTACCTGCACCCTGCAGGCCCGCCATCATGATCACGGCAGGCGGGCGAGTTGAAAGATTCAGGGTTTCGTTACCCTGGCCCATCACCCGCTCCAACTCCTGCTGGACAACCTTCACGAACACTTGACCCGGCGTCAGGCTACGTTGAACTTCTTGCCCGATCGCTCGCAGCCGAACTCCCTCTATAAAGTCTTTGACCACGGGCAGCGCAACGTCTGCTTCCAACAGGGCCATGCGGACTTCCCGCAGGGTGTCCTTGACGTTGTCGTCGGTGAGGCGCGCCTGACCCGAGATCTTGCGCAAGCTACCGGATAGCCGGTCCTGGAGATTCTCAAACATGTTGCTCTTCCGTACCCCGGAGAAATTGTTCACACAAATCAGGCCGCCAGCGCTGGCCGCTTGATTCCTGTTGCATAATAGCGACATTATACCCAGACTACGGAGCCTCTGAACAACTCCGCGCCCGCTTTCACTAAAAGGCAACAGACTAAGGATGTCATGGGAACGCTGATTCTCGCGGTTACCGCACTCTTCTTGTATAGCGTTGGAACCGCCCTGCAAGCACTGCATTTCCGCGGACGTGTGCAGAGCAATCTGGCCATCACCACCCTTGTCGGCGTACTCGCGCTGATCGGTCACGGATTATTGATCGCACAGACCGTGCATCTCGATGGCGGCTTTGATCTGAGCTTTTTCAAGAGCTCGGTGCTGATTTCCTGGTTGGTAGTCTTTCTATTATTGGGACTGAACCTCACCAAACCCGTTTCGAGCCTGTTCCTTGGCGCTTACCCCATGGCCGCGATGACCATCGTGATGGCGCTGATTACCCATGCACCGTCCCGCCTGGTGCCGGACCAAAGCTACGGCATGCTGTCACACATCGCCTTGTCTGTTACCGCCTACAGCCTGTTTACACTGGCCGCCATCCAGGCGGTTCTGCTTTATATCCAGAACCGTCATCTCAAGCGCAACTACAACAGCTTGCTGGTGCGCAACCTGCCACCCCTGCAAACCATGGAGTCCTTGCTGTTTGAACTGGTTTGGGCCGGGGTCGTGCTACTGGTTCTGGCCATTGTTACCGGCGCCGTCTTTATCGAAGACCTGTTTGCCCAGGATTTGGCGCACAAAACCCTTTTCTCCCTGCTGTCCTTGCTGGTGTTCGTTGGACTGCTGGCAGGCCGTTACATCAAGGGCTGGCGCGGCATAACCGCCAGTCGCTGGACTCTGGCCGGCTGCGCGCTTCTTATGCTGGCATTCTATGGCAGCAAGTTTGTACTGGAGTTCATTTTTCAAAAAGGCGGTTAAGCAGAACCGAACCGCTTGACAGCCAAAACCAGCACACTTTATTTTTTATACGTGTTGTCAACATAAGGGTTTTCTCTTGAACGAAACATCGCTCACAGCGCTGTTCATTCTCCTCGCTGGCCTGATCATCCTCTCTGCCTTTTTCTCAAGCTCAGAGACCGGCATGATGTCCCTCAACCGTTACCGCCTGAAGCACATGGCGCAGACCGGGCACAAAGGTGCACGTCGGGCTCAGGGACTTCTTAGCAGAACTGACCAACTGATCGGCGTTATCCTGATCGGCAACAACTTCGTCAATATTTTCGCTTCATCCATTGCCACCGTCATTGCCATCCGGATTTGGGGCGACGCCGGCATTGCCATTGCTACCATTCTCCTGACCGTTGTCATCCTGATCTTTGCAGAGGTCACGCCGAAAACGCTTGCCGCGCTCTTCCCTGAAAAAATTGCCTTTCCGGCAAGCTATGTACTCGGACCTCTCCTGAAAATTCTCTACCCGCTGGTGTGGGCAGTCAATCTTTTCACCACGGGCATTCTTCGACTGCTTGGCGTGTCATCGGCTCAGGCTGGCCAGGATCATTTGAGCCGGGAGGAACTGAGAACTGTCGTCAACGAAGCCGGCGCACTCATTCCCGCAAAGCACAAAGACATGCTGGTGGGCATACTGGACCTGGAAAAAGTGACCGTGAATGACATCATGGTGCCGCGTAACGAAGTGATCGGCATCGACCTTGAAGACGATACCGATACCATTCTGCGTCAGCTGCGAAGCAGCCAGCACACCCGGCTTCCGGTCTACAAAGGTGATATCAACAACATTCAGGGCATCCTGCATCTTCGCAGCGCAACCAAGCTGCTGCAGGAAGAAGAAATCAACAAGTCCATGCTGATGCAGCTCAGCCAGGAACCTTACTTCATCCCTGAAAGCACTCCCCTGAACACCCAGTTACTGAATTTCCAGAAAGGCCGCCGTCGTTTCGGTATTGTTGTTGATGAATACGGGGATGTACTAGGCCTGGCCACACTGGAAGATATTCTCGAAGAAATTGTCGGCGAGTTCACCACCGATTACTCAGCCAACTCGCCGGATATCATCCCCCAGGACGACGGTACCTTCATCATCGATGGAGGTGCGGCGGTAAGGACCATCAACAAGAGCCTGAGCTGGAAGCTACCGACGGACGGGCCCAAAACCCTGAACGGGTTGATTACCGAGACACTGGAAAATATTCCGGAAACCAACGTGTGCCTTAAAGTGGGGGGCCACCGGGTGGAAGTCCTTCAGATCAAGGATAATGTGGTGAAAGCCGCCATCGTTCACCCCAAACGCCGCAGCAAACGGCATCTGTCGGCACGCAAGCATAAGCCGACGTAGAGTCGGCCCGGTCGCTAATAAGGCCGTTTTTTTGAAGACCATCCCAGGTTAGCGTTTAGTCATATTAATCGGGCGGAAAATACGCTAACTTTAACCAATAATTAAATAATAGAGATTTAAACTCGGTCATGTATCCGGTTGAGGCGTAAACAGGAGTCGGCCATGAATAAGCAGTCCGGCATACATTACCTCCGCGAGCACAGAGAGGCGGCCAGTAGTGGACCGGTTCCTGCGGAGGTCGCCCGTATCCGTGACACTGTTGTCGCGGGTTTAGGTGATCTGTTGCAAGGTGCTTTTGATGCCGTCGATGACTCGCTCTTCGAATTGGCCAATAACGCACGCAGTAATAACGAACAAAACCGATACTTTGAAGCGATGCGCGAAATTCGCATCAAACGTAAAGGCGTGGAGCGACATTTCCAGAATGCCGTTGCCCAATTCTTTGCGAACCCGCCCCATGCCGGGCAACTGCAACCTCAGGAATCTGCCCCTCAAGTTAACGCCGACACTCTGGCCCTGGTAGGCAATGACGATCTGGAAGAACAGGTCGCCCTGAACGCCATGATTACCAAGGCGAAGGCCCACTTTCAGGGGCCCCTTTTGCAGTTACAGAGCAGGTTTACCGAAGTCTACGAGGACGCCAAAGAAGAGGCACCGGTCAACCCCCTGGCTCCGGAGCATCTTTGCGGTGCCTTTGCCGAAGCCATTCAGGCACTCGAAATACAGATCCGCGAACGACTGATTGTCCTCAAGCAATTTGACCGCTACGTGGTTTCAAACCTGGGCATGCTCCTGGACGAAGCCAACCGAATCCTGATTCAGGCCGGTGTCATCCCGAACTTCCGTTATCACGGCAAGGCAGGACAACATCACAAGTCTGCAGAAAATGCAGCAAAAGAGGCTCAATCCGAGGCCAATACCGCAGACACCACGACCTCTTACGAACAACGGCCGGAAGATACCGTTGTCTTCGACCAGATACGACAGATGCTGGCACTGCAGCGCTCCAATTCTGGTTTGCCACCGCGAAGTGCAGATCCGACCTTGCGGGTCGTCGGCGGCCGGGAGTTGGCGGACATGCTCAGCGCCCTGCCGGTCCAGCACAACCTGAACCACTCGGATGATTTGAGTACCGGCGAGCCAGTGGATGTGGACCTGCGACAGATCGTGCAACAGCTGCTTTCCAGAGTAGACAGCCAAGACGGCCGAAAGCCAGCACTCAATGAAGTTGACGAAGACCTGATCAACCTGGTGTCTATGTTGTTCGAGTTCATCCTCGACGATTACAACCTGTCAGCACCCGTTCAGGTGCTGATCAGCCGACTGCAGATCCCGATTCTGAAAGTTGTCATTAAAGATAAAAGCTTCTTCAGCAAAGCCAACCATCCGGCCCGCAAGCTGCTCAACGCGCTTGCACGCGCCGGCATTGGCTGGAGCAACAGCGATGAAAAAACCCGTGACAAGCTGTATGGCCAGATTCACAACGTGGTGCAACGGATTTTGAATGAATTTGACGGCAACATTACCTTGTTTGAAACCCTGAACCTGGAGTTCGAGCAGTTTCTCGAGCGGGAGAACCGCAAAGCGTCACTGGTAGAGCAGCGTACGCGCGAATCCGAGCGCGGCCGGATCAAGTCCCAAAAAGCCCAGGAAACGGTCGACCGGTTACTCAGGGAAAAGGTTTCCCGATATCACCTGCCCGAACCCGTGCGGGATATCTTGATGAACGGCTGGAGCCGCGTCATGTTCCTGGCGTACCTTCGTGACGACACCGAACATCGCTGGCACGAAACCGTCCGGACTGTTGATGACCTGATCTGGTGCCTGCACCCCCACGAAGAAGATACAGAACGTGATCAGTGGGTGCGCGTGGTGCCAGGCCTGCTCAAAGCGCTCAGAGCCGGACTGGAAGAGGTGTCTTATAACGCCTCCCGGCTGGACCATATGCTGGGGCAACTGAAGCACGAACTGGCCGAAGCGTTCCGCACCAATGCTGCCATTGAGGCGCGCCAGGACAGCCCGGCAGATGCTGACGAAGTTGACGAGGAGGAAGCGCTGACGACACACCAGACCGCAGTCGAACGTCAGCAGGAACTTGAAGACGCTGCAGTGGCCGAATATGTGGCTAAACTCGATACCATCGAAATCGGAAGCTGGGTGGAATTCCGACTGGTCAATGGTGCGAGTTTCCGCTGCAAACTGTCGACGGTCATCGAGGAGGCCGACTGTTTTGTGTTTGTTAATCGCATGGGCCTGAAGGTTATTGAGAAAAAGCGGATTGAGCTGGCCCACGAAATGCGCCGAGGCCGCCTGACAATGCTTGAACAGGGCGCCCTGATTGACCGTGCACTGAACGCCGTGGTGGGCAACCTGCGCACCAAAACTGCCTGAGACAGATGTCAGAGCCTGGCTTTCGACCTCCATCGATTCCGGCGTCGTATCGCCTGACCCTGGCACTCTCTCTGGCATTTTTGGCGCATACGCTGCTGCTTGCCGGGCTACCCTCGCCTCTGAGAGACGCCCGGGAGCTTAGCCATCGGCTGGTGTTCACGCTGACTACTCCGGCAGTTCAGCCCAGCTCCGCCAATCCACACAGCACCGACGCGACTCAAGCCACCCGACACCCGGACTTTACCGTAGAGCCTCGCTCGCCGGAGATCATCACCACCGATTCGGCGAACAGGGCCATCCCCAAACCAGAAAACGCTTCCCACGCTCCTGCTGCACTGAGCCGACCACGACGCCCAGAGGCGTCCGTAAACAGGGCTCCCCCCATGCAGACCAGCGCTGACTCAGCAACATCGGCAGCGTCACCCCCAGAATCAGCAGATAAGCAGGAAACGATTCAACGAATCACCAACTCACCCGCCGAACACGATCCCTACCTGATCCTCTTGGCTACCCACTTGGCCGAAGCGCTGGACCAACAACGGATACCGGCCATCTCCTCCTTAAAGGAGTCGGTCACGATGGAGCTGGAACTGAGAATACTGGCCAATGGCGCACTGACCAGGGCGCGGGTGGTGAAGTCGACAGGATTACCGGGTATTGATGATGCAGCGTATCGGGCAGCGTTAACCGCCAGCCCCTATCCACGACCTGTGGGAGAGAATACCGATCGCTTCGAGGTGAAACTGGTGTTCACCCCGAAGCGTCGATAATGTGGGCTTCAAGCTTCGGCTTGTTTGACCGCGTCTTTCACGGCCTTGGTCAGCTCACCACTTTCTGACATCTCCATAATAATGTCACAACCGCCAACCAGCTCACCGCTGATGTAAAGCTGCGGGTAGGTCGGCCAGCTGGAGTAAATCTTGAGCGCTTCACGCAGCTCCTGATTATCCAGAATGTTCACGAACGCAAATCGCTCGCCACAGGCCATGAGCGCCTGAACTGTGCGGGAAGAGAAACCGCACTGGGGTGCCTGAGGCGTGCCCTTCATGTAAAGAATGACCGGATTCTCTTCAAGTTGGCTCTTAATGGTTTCATTGATGTCCATGAACTCGTACCTCTGGTTGACGTCAGGTTTGCCGCCACACGGCATTTACCGATCATTGTACACGGGTGAAAGATTTCTCACCAAACCAGACGGTTTGATCCAGAACAACGACGCCATCCACAGCGTTGTTTTCAGGGTTGCGAAGGGCTAGACTTGGTGCCTTTTTCAGATGCTAACCGTATTGCAGTTTCCTTGAAACAGGGGCCATTCATGGCAGCAAGACATTTTCTGACATTGAACGACATGACCACCAGTGAGCTGGAGCAGCTGCTGGATCATGCGTCGAGGCTCCGAAAGGAGTGGCGTGCGGGCAAAACCCGGGATTCCCTGAAAAATCGTGTACTGGCAATGATTTTCGAGAAATCATCGACCCGAACCCGGGTGTCTTTTGAAGCCGGCATGACCCAGCTAGGTGGCGCGGCGCTATTTTTGTCCCCCCGCGACACCCAGCTTGGCCGGGGCGAGCCCATCGAGGACTCCGCGATCGTTATTTCCAGCATGGTTGATGCGGTGATGATCCGGACTTTCGCCCATGATACGGTCGAAACGTTTGCTGCAGCCTCCAGCAAACCGGTGATCAACGCGCTCACCGACGAATTCCACCCCTGCCAATTGCTGGCCGACATGCAGACCTTCCGCGAACATCGTGGCAGCATTCGCGGTGCCACGGTTGCCTGGATTGGTGATGGCAATAACATGTGCCACTCCTACATCAATGCGGCCGAACAATTCGACTTTCACCTGAACGTCGCCTGCCCGGAAGGCTACGAACCGGACCAATCCCTGCTAAACGCACACAGTGATCGCGTTACCGTGGTCCGGGAACCGGAAGCAGCGGCCCGCAATGCCAACCTTCTGGTGACAGACGTCTGGGCTTCCATGGGCCAGGAAGACGAACAGAAAGCCCGGGAGAAAGCCTTTCGCAATTACCAGATCAATCCGGCCCTGATGTCAGTAGCCGCAAAAGATGCCCTGTTCATGCATTGTCTGCCAGCGCATCGTGGCGAAGAAATCTCCACCGACATGATAGAACACCCGACTTCGGTGGTGTGGCACGAGGCTGAAAACCGCCTGCACGCCCAAAAAGCCTTGCTGGAATTTCTCATACTCAACCGCCTGGACTGATTCATGCCCGACGCTCTGATGCCCGCAGCTACCTGGCTGTTGGAAGTCAACAACCTGTCTTGCGGCTACGGCGGCGACTCTGTGGTAAAAGATGTCAATTTTGCACTCAGCCACGGCGACATCGGCTGCCTGCTAGGCCCTAGTGGATGCGGCAAAAGCACCATTCTAAGAGCCCTGGCCGGATTTCTGCCACTGAACGCAGGGGAGATTCAGCTGCAATCCCAGGCCATCAGCCTGCCCGGGCGAACCCTGGCACCGGAGAAACGCAGGATCGGCATGGTATTTCAGGATTATGCGCTGTTTCCTCACTTGAGCATTGCTGAAAATGTCGGTTTCGGGCTGAACGCTTTGAAAAAAGCCGAACGTCGTCAAAAAGTCATGGAGCTGCTCAACCTTGTACACCTCCAGGACCTGGCAGACAGCTATCCCCATGAACTTTCCGGCGGTCAGCAGCAACGCGTCGCATTGGCCCGGGCCTTGGCGCCAGAACCGACACTGATCCTGCTGGACGAGCCATTTTCAAACCTGGACACTGACCTTCGTCGTCGACTCAGCCTTGACGTACGAGACATCCTGAAAACGCTGGGGATCAGCGCGATTCTGGTCACCCACGACCAACAAGAAGCCTTTGCCATGTGTGACCAGGTCGCCGTACTCAAAGACGGCCGGCTTCAGCAGTGGGATGTGCCTTATAACCTTTACCACGAGCCTGCCAACCGGTTTGTCGCCAGTTTTGTCGGCCAGGGTGGCTTTATTCCCGGCACGGCGCTGGGGCCCGACACCATCGACTCCGAACTGGGCGTTCTTCACGGCAATCGGGCCTACAAATGGCAGCCAGGGACCTTGCTGGATGTCCTGATCCGCCCCGACGACATTATTTACGACGCGGACTCAAGCCTGAAACCGAAGGTGGTGGAGAAAACCTTTGCCGGCACCTCCACGCTGTACCGGTTCCGGTGCTCTGAGGATACCGAGTTTGAAGCCCTGTTCCGGAGCCACCTCGATTTTCACATGGGCGAGTACGTGCCAGTGCGCGTTGAAGCCGATCACCTGATCGCCTTCGAACGGGTATAGGCTGAACGGAGCGGGTCAGTGGTTGCAGACCCGCTCAATGGCATCCAACCAGCCGGCATAAAGGGATTCCCTGAGGGCCGGCTTCATATCTGGCTGGAATTGCCGCTCACGCTCCCACATTCCCGAGATCTGCTCCAGGCTCTCAAATACGCCCGTCTGTAATCCAGCCAGGTAGGCCGCCCCCAGCGCAGTGGTTTCAGTCACGCTCGGCCGATCAACCGTGACGCAAAGAATGTCAGACAAAAACTGCATCACCCAGTCGTTCACCGCCATGCCGCCATCAACCCGCAGAGACTCCAACGGCGCGCCATCGTTGCGAATGGCCCTGACCAGATCTTTGGTCTGGTAACACACCGATTGCAGGCCGGCGGTAACAATTTCTGCGATGCCGGTGTCCCGAGTCAGTCCCAGAATCGCGCCCCGGGCATTCGGGTCCCAGTGCGGAGCGCCCAGCCCGGTAAACGCCGGTACCAGATACACCGAATTATCCACACCGACAGCTTCAGCGTGCCCGGCCGACTCACTGGCGTCAGTAATCAGCCGCAGACCGTCACGCAACCATTGCATAGCGGCGCCCGCCACGAAGATACTGCCTTCTATGGCATAGCATGGCTTGCCGTCCAGTCGATAGGCCATGGTGGTGAGCAGGCGATTTTCCGAACGCAGGGCTTTGTCGCCGGTATTCAGCATCAGAAAACAACCAGTACCGTAGGTACTCTTGGCCATCCCCGGCTCAAAACAGGCCTGACCGATCAGCGCTGCGTGCTGATCGCCTGCAATACCGGCGACCTTAACCGGACCACCAAACCATTCTTCAGCCGTCACCCCGAAGTCGGCCGCGCTGTCCAGCACCTTGGGCAGCAAGGCTCTTGGCACCCGGAACAGCGTCAGCAAATCCTCATCCCAGTCCTGGGTATGAATGTTGAACAACGCAGTACGTGAGGCATTGGTGGCATCGGTGAAATGTGACTGCCCTTTGGTCAAGTTCCATAGCAACCAGCTATCGACAGTGCCAAAGGCCAGCTCACCGGTTTCTGCGCGCTGCCGGGCACCATCGATATTGTCCAGCAGCCAAGTGACTTTGGTTGCAGAAAAATAGGGGTCTATCAGCAGCCCGGTGCGCTCAACCACAAGGTCTTCATAACCGTCGGATTTCAGCTTGGTGCAAACCGATGCCGTGCGGCGATCCTGCCAGACAATGGCATGATGTATGGGCTGACCGGTTGCCCGGTCCCAAATGACGGTCGTTTCCCGCTGATTGGTAATGCCGATACCTGCCAGCTCAACAGCCCTGATACCCGCTTTCTCCAGAGCGTTACAGCATACGCTTATGGTGCTGTCCCATATTTCCAGCGCATCATGCTCGACCCAGCCATCTTTGGGGAAATACTGGTGAAACTCCTGCTGGGCAACAGCAACCTGAACACCCTGGGAATCGAAAACAATCGCCCGGGAACTCGTTGTACCCTGATCAATGGCGAGTATATAGGGGGGCATGCAACTCTCCTGTTTTTCATGAGAGTCTACCAGTACAAACCGGTTCGGGATGTGAATAACCGCAGGTGAGGTGAATTTTCGAGGTAAAAAAAAGGGCCGGATAAATCCGGCCCTCAAATGACGAATGAAACAAGGAAAGTTCGTAAGAACTACAACCTCAAAAGTCATCCCTTACGATTTCGATTATCTACCGCTAGCCCGCTCAGTTCAGTGGATATTCTGTAGAGCTTTGTTACATCTGGTGAGGCCATGAGCGCTGGTTCACAAAACAGACTCTACCGACTTACGCCGCGGCCAAACCAGGCTGAAACGGGCACCACCCAGCTCGTCACTGCGACCAACAAATGCCTGGCCGCCATGCCAGTAAAGAATGCGTCTGACAATAGACAGCCCTAGCCCGTAACCACCGGATGTCCGGGTCCTGCTATCGTCGAGCCGGGCAAAAGCAGTAAACACCTTCTCCCAATCCTGTTCGGGAATGCCCGGACCGTCGTCTTCAACGTCGATCCGGCAGTTATCTTCATCAAGGTGACAATTCACAACCACGTGCCCAGCCGCATAGCGGGCAGCGTTGCCCACCAGGTTCTGGATAGCCCGATGAATGTATCTTGGCTCTACGTCGGCCAGCGCCCACCGTTCAGAGGCGTCATCAATGCAGCAATCAATCTGGATACCGGTCCGGATGATCTGCTGCTCAGACACCACCTGCCGAATAATGTCCGTGACCGAATCCTCCCTCAAGCTGAACACCGGGCCACCCTGCTCCAGCCGCGCATAGGTGAGGATTTCATCAATCAGTTCATCCAGCTCCTGGATATCGCCGTCGATGCCGTCAAGTTGCCTGGCGAGCACCTCCGGACTGTTTCCGGACTCAATCATCTGGACCCCGAAGCGAATACGGGCAACCGGCGTGCGCAGCTCGTGCGACACCGCGTGAATCATCTCCCGCTGCACCTCGACCAGCCGTTGAATATGTTCTGCCATGCTGTTGAATGAGCCTGCAAGCCGCGATACCAGGGTACCCTGCTCAGACTCTACCCGAGCACCCATCTCTCCGCGGGCAATACGCACCGCCACCGATTCGACTTTGCGCAAATGGGTGTCCACAAACCGGATGGCGAGAAAAAGCGCGATCGCCAGTACCGAGCCAACCACAACCAACAGCAACGCGATTACGGGCCAGCCCCAAGAATTGAAGGGCGCCGGCATTCTGACCACCACCAGATCTCCTTCAGAGAGTCTGAGCAAGACTCGGGCATCCTGCTCTCTCTGTTCACTGAACACCACCAGCCCGCTCTCAGAGACTCCCTCAAGTACTGATTGATCCGGCAGCCACTCCAGGTCCTGCACGGGCTGAATACTGACGCCCAGGGCATCGGCCAGCTGATCAATCACCTCAAGTCGCTGGCCTGGTGTCGTGGTTTCCAGATGCCAGCGAATAATCAGGGCCACTGCCTGTGCCATTTCCCTGTAAGCCTGTTCAAGGCGGAGGCTGATCACATCACCGTCATAGGACTGGACAAGGTATCGATAACCCACACCGGTACGCTGCGCGACCACCTGCCCATAGCCCAGCCGCTCCATCGTTACGCTGGACAGCTCAAACTGGCCCGGATGACCTGAACGCAAGTCAAACATCGAGGGCATCCAGTGATACTGGCGGACAGGTGCTGGCGTCACTGCCAGCCATCGCATCAACGGCTCGGCAAAGCGCTCATGCCAGAACTGGTGTCGAACCGAGTTGATTCCGTTAAACAGAAGGGTGCAAATCAAAATAACCAGCGCGGTCACGCCGGCCAGGCGGGCATAGATTGTCAGGAAAAAATTCAGGGACATACGGCCCACCCAGATAACACAACCCACCCTCAGCGGAGCGGGCTGTGGACGATCGGTCAGGCTTCTTTGACGAACAAATAGCCTTTACTGCGAACCGTCTTGATTCGACGGGGATGAATCGGATCATCACCAATTTTTGGCCTGATCCGGGAAACCCGGACATCAATAGAGCGATCCTGGCCGTCGTATTCAATACCGCGCAAGGCCGTGAAGATTTCCTCCCGGCTGAGCACGCGGCCAGCGTTGCTGGCCAGCAGCCAGAGCAGATCGAATTCTGCGCTGGTCAAATCGATACTGTCTTCACTGAGCCAGGCTTCGCGCATGGAACGATCGACCACCAGATCGTTAAACTTCAGGCGCACCGGCTCTTCACCTGACTCCTCACCCTTGCCGGCAGGCGCAGTATCTACACGCCTGAGCATGGCCCGTATGCGCGCGAGCAAAACCCGAGGCTGTACCGGTTTGCCGATGTAGTCATCGGCACCCATCTCCAGGCCGAGCACCTGATCCAGATCGTCGGTGCGAGCGGTCAGCATGATGATGGGACCAGAATAGACAGGCCGCACTCGTCGGCAGATCGACAGGCCGTCTTCACCAGGCAGCATGAGATCCAGAACAACAAGGTCTGGTTGCTCATTACGAATACGTTCAACTGCGGCACCACCGTGGCTTTCCAGGGAAACCGTCAGCCCATTGTTTTCGAGGTACTCACGGGTAAGATCCGCAAGACGTTCATCATCCTCAACGATCAGGATTCGCCAACTCTCGTTTGTCTGTTCCACGCCATCCATCTCTGTTTTTGTATTCCGATTTTAGGGACTATCTGCCCGACAATACAGGCAACGTTCCGTTACAGCAATTATACATGCTATTCAGAAATATACATGGACCCGTAACAGGGTTACAGCCTGTGACACAGATCCGGTTTTTACCACCTTACCCCGGATGTCACAGAGACGTCACTGGTAAGTCACCTCGCTGTCATACCGGCTTCATAGCCTTGAGTTGAACACGACACAACGAGGCCAGGCCATGACAGCACAAACCGCAAGGGTACAACCACGCCGAGGACGCCGGCTGAATACTGCGCTCACCCGCAGTCCCGAATTAATTGAAGCGGCACAACGCCTGCGCTACCGGGTGTTTTCTGAAGAATACGGCAGCGATCTGGGTGCCGTCACACCCGGCCTTGATGCGGATGAATTCGATGAAGTCTGCGAACACCTGATCGTGACCGATACCGACACCGGTGAACTGGTGGCTACCACCCGTATACTGCATCAGAACGAGGCGGCCGCGGTTGGTGGTTTCTATTCCTCCGGTGAATTTGACCTCAACGCCCTGAACTCGCTACCAGGCAGCGTGGCGGAACTGGGCCGAACCTGCGTTCACCCGGACTACCGCAATGGTGGCACCATCGCACTGCTCTGGGCGGCAGTGGCCGAATACCTCAACCATCGGAAGGTTGATTATCTTATTGGCTGCGCCAGCATCAGCATGGCCGATGGCGGCATGAAAGCCTGGCGGATCGCCCGCCACCTGCAGAACGAATACCTGGCCGCGCCAGAATTTCGCGTTACCCCGTTGCGAGCACTGCCTCACCTGACCCACTCTGAGCACGAGCACAGCGACGACGTGCCGGCTCTGATCCGCGCTTACATGAGGCTGGGCGCCAGAGTATGCGGCGAACCCTGCTGGGACCCGGAGTTTCGTTGTGCAGACCTGCTGGTGCTGCTGGAAGTGAGCAACCTGACCGCACGATACGGTCGTCATTTTATGGGTCGCAGCGTCTGAAGCGCGGAGATATCTTATGAAATGGCTAAGGTTGTCCGTTCGACTGACTGGATTCGCGCTGTTTCTGACCGGCACCTGTGCACTGGCCATCGCGCTCAGGCTGGCAGATCTAGTCCGCCCCGGGCGCATCGACCGGACACCCTGGGCCGCGCGCTGTTTCAAACGGGCCTGTCAGTGCCTTGGCTTCCAGATTCATGTGCATGGTCAGCCCGCCGAGCGCAACGCGCTTTACGTGGCCAATCACATCAGCTGGTCGGACATTCCGATCCTGGGCGCGATAACTCCTCTACGCTTTCTTTCCAAAGCCGAAGTGGGTGCCTGGCCCATTATCGGCTGGCTCGCCCGTCAGGCTGGAACGCTGTTTATTCAGCGGGGCAGCGGTCAAGCCAGACGGGTAAAGACACAAATCAGCCATTGCCTGAACGTCGGCGAATCGGTGTTGGTTTTTCCGGAAGGCACGACCAGTAACGGTGTCGCCGTGTTACCAATGCACGGTCTGTTGCTGGCCTCTGCCCGGGAAACCGGCCGGCCGATTCAGCCGGTCACGATCGGTTATCGCCGAAATCACCAGCCTGACGCACTGGCGCCGTTCGTCGGTGATGACAGTTTTCACCACCACCTGATCCGACTGCTCAAACAGCCACCCACACGGGTAGACATTGTTATCCACCCAACCGTGAACGCCAACAAGGCCGAATCAACCCAGCAGCTGACTGCTTGCATTCACCAGCTCATCAGCGCCGGGCTCAACCGCATTCACGCCGGCGAATTCGAGCCGGAAACAGCCGCAGACATCAGTACAGCGGTTGCCCCTGGGCTATCTCGTCTTCCATCGCCTCCCGGCGACCGACAATTTCCAGATCGAAATACAGCGTAAATCCCGCCAGCGGGTGGTTGGCGTCCACTCTGACCAGATTGCCATCAATGCCGACCACCTGCACCACCTGGGCCTGATCGCCTGAGTTGGTCTGGAACTTCATGCCCACATGAAGATTCTCAATATCTTCAAACAGTGACCGGGGCACTGTGCGAACCAGCTCTTCCCGATAGTCTCCATAGGCCAATTCCGGCGGTATGGTGACCTCCAGGCAGTCACCCACCTTGCGATCTTTGACCGCTTCCTGGATACCGGCAATGATCTCCGGGGTGCCATACAGGAAGTGCAGTGGCTCACTGCCCTCAGAGGTATCCACCAGCTCACCAATCCGGTTTTTGAGCACATAGTGGATCGTGAAAACTTCGGGTTTCGGGTTCGGCTTGTCAGCTTGCATCAGCTTTTCTTGCTTCCTGTTTCTTTCGGAGTTTCAAGTTGTTGCAGACCATGGATCACCAGCTTCCGGTCGAGCTTGTTCCGAAGCCCTGAAGGCTTTTTCAACCCCATACGATCGATAAGCGTGTCATAATGACCTTCTTCGTCCTTGGCCTTCATGGCCTGCCAAAGTGTTGCCAGTTTACCACGGGGGGTAGCGGTTGCGGCCTTAAGTCCTTTAAGGGCTTTCCCTAACTTCAGCTCTTCGTCGGTAAAGTCCCGACCAAACGGGAAGGCCGGGAACCAGTCACCTTTTCCGCCCGCTTTCAGCGCTTGCGCGACGTTTCCGGGCGTGTTCTGACACCAGTGCACCGGCAGTTTGAAATCCGCAGCTACTTTTCCGGCTTTCTTGGCCTGCGCCAGAAGCTCTTCCTGAAAGCGGGAATCGGCAATCCGGATCAGCCGTAAAATAACGTCTTCATCCGATTGACCACGAATATCCGCGATACCGTACTCGGTGATCACGATATCCCTCAGGTGCCGAGGAATTGTGCAGTGGGCGTAATTGAACACAATGTTGGAGACCGGTTTAGCACCAGATACCCGTGTTGATCTGAGCGCCAGTATAGACCGGGCGCCCGGCAACTCATGGGCCATCGCGACAAAGTTGTATTGCCCGCCAACACCGCTGACCACGCGGCCATCGTCCAGGCCATCCGACACCGCCGCACCGTTCAGGGTGTACATCATCGCCGAATTGATGAAACGGCCATGGACGCGCTGGGCGGCTTTCATTTTCTGGTCACCGAAACGGTGGTCGTACAGATGGTTAATGAAATTGACGCTGGTCATGCAGATCTTGTCTCGCTGATCATCCGACAACTCTCTCAGGGCCTGATAGAAGTTTTCCGGGCCAACATAGAAACCGCCGTGCATGGCAATGCCGCCGGCCAGCCTGTCGCCCAAGCCCATGACATTCAGCGCTTCACGGGTCTCGGCATTGGCCAGATCGGCCTCCACCGACTTGTCGTCACTCAGGCGCAGACGACCGCCTTTGAACTCTACGCTGTCGCGGAGGACGCCATAGCGAATCAGCCATTTGACGTCCCGCGCCCGCAGAGGCGAATCGATCAGGCCGGTTTTGTGTAACACATCCAGGGTTTCGAGACTTGGCGCCTCTGTGATCTCACCCTGATTGATCAGATTCTGCAACCCGGGATGATCATAGACTTCGCGAGTCAGAATGCCTTCCTGCAACAAATAGAGGAAGCCATCCACCATCATCTCGCTGCAGCCGTACAAGCCCTGCTCAAACGGCCCGGTACCGCCATACTCTTCTACTACCGGGAACTGCTCCCGAACCTGCAGGTGATCGAAGATCGCCTTCCAGGCATCGTTGTGCTTATGCCGGACGATGGCACTGTGTACCAGAGCTGCGCCTAGAGAGCCGATGCCCACCTGTAAGGTGCCACCATCTTTAAGCAGGCTGCTGGCGTAGAACCCGATCATGTGATCGGCCGGGCTGACCGCCATCTGAGGCGCAGAAAACAACGGATAATCCGAGGATGGATGGGACAGGATGAGATCAAACTCGCGGGCCTCGATGGCGGCATGATGACCAAACCAGGGCAGATTCTGGTTCAGTTCGGCAACCATCGCCACCGGCGTACCGGCCGCTTCGCGCTCGCGTAACAGCGGCAGAATATCCAGCGACAAGTCCGGATTGCAGCTGAAGCTGAGGTGATCCGGCTGCCCGTGCTGCGAGCCCGGCGACATTAACTGGCCGACCACGTTAACACCCTGGGCCATCAGGTCCCGAACGGCATGGGTGTAGTTGGTGCACACGTAGTTGCGCTGCTGGCTGCGGTTGTTCAGGTAGCTCCCGGCCTTGAAAAAGAACTCCGATACCGAAACATTGGCCGGCAGCTGATTGCGACTGACGTCACGGGCATAGGCCAGCTCAGGGATGTTGCCATAGAGCCGTTTGGTGAACGGCTCCAAAAACCGTTTTTCGAGCGAGGAGCCGCCCTCGGGGGCCAGTAACGACAACGCTGTGACGATATGCAGCTGAATGTCCGGATCGTCTTTGGCTCGCTGATACAGCGCGTTGACAAAGCGAACCGGCTTGCCAAGGCCAAGCGGCAAGCCCAGCGTGATCTGCTTGCCTACCCGTTCGATTACCCGATCTACACATGCGTTTGCGTCGTCGCAATAGATTCCGTTCTGTCCTGCCATCACCAGTTCCCCATTATTGTTTGAGAATCTCAATAGGCTGGATGATCACATGACACGTTGAAGCTGACAATGCGTCATGTCATAAGATTGAGGAGTTGTCGGTATAGGCCGATAGGTATCCGGGGAACGCCAGCTGATCTAAGCGGTGTGTTCAGAATTTCCAACGCAGATTCAGACAAGCGCCTTCATTGAGCAGGGCAATACCATGATCGGCCTGGGCCCGATCCGATGCGTAGGATTTTTGTGCGCCCTGGTCATCACGGAAGCCAAGGCTCAGCAAGCGTGAACCAATAGCCGCAACGGCGTCGGCATGATCTTCCTGATAATCTCCGGACATCCATTCCTGAAGTTGGTAGATCTCATCAACCGACATCATGTCGTCGCGCTCAGCCATCATGCGATCCAACAGCATCGGCTCTGCAGCCTCTGCCCGCACCACAAAGGCGACAAAATTCAGGGCTAAAAGGATGGCAAACAGTCGGATGATCATAATGGCAACAGCAACCCAAGGGTGTTTTTCAGTTCATTGACGCTTCAGTAACGAAGTCTAATGATTGACCCGAAAATTGGTGTGACTTTGCACACAAATGCGCCAGTTAACCGACAAAAACCGGTCACTTTTTTGTCAATATATGATCACTTATTTTGCGTTCTGTAACTACCATGCCTGCAACCATTATGGGCAGGGGTAAGTAAATTCGGCATGGATGGCTTCGATGGCCGAGACCAGGTCCGGACTTAGCCGAATCTCCGCCGAACCGACATTTTCTTTCAACTGTTCCAAATTGGTGGCACCAACAATGTTGCTGGTCACAAAGTCACGGCTGTTGACCCAGGCCAGCGCCAGTTGTGCGGCGCTCAAGCCGTGATGATGGGCCAGCTCGACATAAGCCCGGGTGGCGTCTGCCGACCGTTCACCGGTATAGCGACTGAATCGCTCAAATAACGTCAACCGTGCGTTTTCCGGCCATTTACCGCCCAGATACTTGCCCGTTAGCATACCGAATGCCAGCGGCGAATAGGCCAGCAGGCCGGTGCCTTCTCTATGAGCAAACTCGGCCAGGCCAAGCTCGAAAGACCGGTTCAGCAGGTTATAGGGGTTCTGGATGGAAACCACCCGTGGCCAACCGTTGTCCCGGGCCAGGCGCAGATACTCCATGGTGCCCCAGGGGGTTTCGTTAGACAGGCCGATATGGCGAACCTTGCCCTCTTGCACCAGTTCATCCAGCGCGCCCAGCGTTTCTTCAATCAGCGTCATGGTTTCGTCCGGATTACGCTCGTAGGCCAGTTTTCCGAAGAAGTTGGCGCTGCGGTCCGGCCAGTGCACCTGGTACAGGTCGATGTAGTCTGTCTGCAAGCGCCTAAGGCTGCTCTCGCAGGCTGCCCGGATGTGCTCTCGGGTCAGTCTGGGACCGCCGCGCAGATAACTCAGACCATTGCCGGGGCCGGCCACCTTGGTGGCGATCACCAGATCATCCCGGCGGCCCCGGCGGGCAAGCCAGTTGCCCAGGTAGCGCTCAGTGCTGCCCTGGGTTTCCGCCTTCGGTGGAACCGGATACATTTCAGCCACATCAATGAAATTGATGCCCGCGCCGGTGGCGTAATCCAGCTGCTCGAACGCTTCCTGCTCGTTGTTCTGCTCACCCCAGGTCATGGTCCCCAGACAGATCAGGCTGACATTTATGTCAGTTAATCCCAATTTTCGTGTTTGCATGAAATATCCTCGTGCAGTTAGAAGACGTAAAGGGATTGTCACGAAGCTGTCGCATTTCTGTCATGCCCCATTTCCATAGTGGAGGCATGACAGCAAAATCTTCAGGACGCACCGTGACCAAAACCCAGTTGCCCGACCGGCGACCGCAACACATTACCATTGTTTCGGAGACGTTTCCGCCGGAAATCAATGGCGTGGCCAACACCTTGAAGCACCTGTGCCAAGGGCTGATGCAGCGTGGACACAAGGTGACTGTGGTGCGGCCGCGTCAGGCTCATGAACAACGGGGCCTGTTCGAAAGCACGGGCGATGGTCTGTTCTCCCGAGAGATGGTGGTTACCGGCGTGCCGTTGCCCGGCTACAGCGATCTGCAGTTTGGAATATCACGCCCTGCCACCCTGAAAAAACTTTGGCGCGGGCACAAACCGGATGCCATCTACGTGGCCACCCAGGGCCCCCTAGGCATTGCGGCGGTATCGGCAGCCCGCGCACTCAATATTCCGGTGTCGTCCGGTTTTCACACAAACTTTCACAGCTATTCGCGCTATTACGGTGCCGGCGGTCTGGAGCGGTTACTTTGTGCTTACGGTCGCTGGTTTCACAACCGGACCGCTATCACCCTGGTGCCGACCCGTAAAATGCAGCAGGTCACCCATGGCATGGGAATTACCCCCACCGGACTCTGGAGCCGGGGCGTGGATTGCCAGCGTTTCACCCCCCACAAACGCGATGTCGAACTGCGCAAGCATTGGGGGCTGGCTGACAGTGACCGGGCGATACTTTACGTCGGCCGGCTGGCCCCCGAGAAGAATCTGCGGATGGCAGCGGCCTGCTTTGAGCGCATCCGGGGTCTGCACCCCAACGCGCGCTTCATTCTGGTCGGTGATGGCCCGATGCGCCGGCAATTGGCCGAGCGCCACCCGGAGTACATCTTCTGCGGCACCCAGCGCGGCGAGGATCTGGCCAGGCACTATGCCTCAGGCGACCTGTTCCTGTTTCCAAGCAAAACCGACACCTTCGGCAACGTGGTACTGGAGGCCATGGCCAGTGGTCTTGGCCTGGTGGCGTTCGACGATGCCGCGGCCGCCGAACACATCCGCCACGGAGAAAACGGTCTGAAAGTGGCATTGGAAGACGACGAAGCGTTTATCAACCAGGCCCTGAGACTGGCCGATCAACCCACCCTGCTCAGTCGCGTTCGGGCCCAGGCCCGCCTGGATGCACTGGACCTCAGTTGGAACAGTCAGATTGAACAGTTTGAACACCTGGTACTCAATCAACCCGCACAGGCGCGTTACCATGGCATCAACAAGCAAAGCATCTCGCTTCTTTGACCTGGCGGATCAGCGTGAGTATGCGCTGTGCCAGTCCATCAATAATCAGGCGGTACGATTTCGCCCGGTACTGGATTACTTTCGGGTGGTCAGCCGACTGGGCGACGGCTGGTTCTGGTATGCACTGATTCTGACTTTGCCGTTAATTACGCCGGCTCACGGGCCTGCCCTGGCCATTCTGATGGCGTTTACCGGGCTGACCTGCACCATTACCTATAAATGCCTGAAGCGCTGGCTGATCCGGGAACGGCCGTTTATCTCCTTCCCGGCAATCAACTGCGGCACGCCACCACTGGATCGCTACAGCTTTCCCTCCGGCCACACCCTTCACGCCGCCTGTTTTCAGGCCATGCTGTTTGCGGCCATGCCGATGCTCGCCTGGTGGGTGCTGCCGTTCACCCTCTCGGTGGCCGCTTCAAGGGTGGTTCTGGGCCTGCACTACCCGAGCGATGTCGTCGCCGGTGCGCTCATCGGTGGCAGTATGGGCTGGGTGTCGGTGCTGATGTTTGAAGGCATGCTGGTGGCGCTGTGATCTCAGTCAAACAGCCTTAACTGGGTGGTCGGCGCTTCATCCTCGCGGAAACGCACACCGACACCTAGCAGGCGCACAGCGCGCTCAGTGTTGGTAACCAGTTCATTCAACAGGGGCTGATAGTCCTCTGCCGCCGGTTCTGTCACCGACTCCCTTACCCGCTCCAGAGTGTGGGTAGAAAAGTCACTGTAGCGAATCTTGACGAACAGCTTGTGAATGGGCTTGTGCCGGCCCTTGCGGGTCAGCCGGAGATTGAGGTCTGCCACCAGCGCGGGCATGACGGTTTCACAGGCGACTTTATCGGGCAGATCCTGGGAAAAGGTGCGTTCGACGCTCACCGATTTGGCGACACGCGACACCACCACGGCCCGATCGTCCCGCCCGTTCGCCATTTCGAACAACCGGTAACCCTGCTTGCCGAATTTCTCGATCAAGGCGTCAGCCCCAAGTGCCAGCATATCGCCACAGGTTTTCACCCCCAACGCGTGCAACTTGCCGGCGGTCACCTGCCCGACGCCAAACAGTTTTTCCACCGGCAAGGCCTCGACAAAGGCCGGCACCTCAGCGGGCGTGATCACGAACAGGCCATCGGGTTTGCGCCAATCACTGGCGATCTTGGCCAGAAACTTGTTCGGGGCGACACCGGCTGAAATGGTTATGCCGACCTCCTGTTTTACCCTTTCACGCAAATGCCTCGCCATCAGGGTGGCGCTGCCTTTGTGGTCGGTCACGTCGGTCACATCCAGAAAGGCTTCATCCAGTGACAGCGGCTCCACCAGATCGGTCATTTCTCTGAGAATCGCCATCACCTGCTGCGACGCCGCCCGATATCTGGCCATGTCCGGCGGCACGGTGACCAGTTCGGGACAAAGCCGGCGGGCTTCACCGCCCGGCATGGCCGAACGCACGCCAAAGGTTCTTGCCCGGTAATTGCAGGTCGTGACCACGCCACGGCCACCGTCACCGCCCACCGCCAGCGGCACGTCCTGCAACGATGGGTCGTCGCGCATCTCGACAGCGGCGTAAAAACAGTCGCAATCCACATGGATGATCTTGCGCTGGGGCATGGTCAGCGGGCTCAGGTTAACAATCTGTACATTTATACAGCCTTGTATCTTAAGCTAACATGCAGAGAATGTCAGGGGTTCGATTACTAAACCCGGTAACCCATTGTGAGGCACCATGACCAATCCTATACCTGAGTCTGAACGCACCGAAATCGAGGCCGCTGCATTCCGGCGCCTGGTCGATCACCTGCGTCAGAATACCGACGTTCAGAACATTGACCTGATGAATCTGGCTGGGTTCTGCCGTAACTGTCTCTCCAAGTGGTACCGTGCGGAGGCTGAGCAACGTGGATTTGAAGTGTCCGATCCCGAGGCCCGGGAAGAAATCTACGGCATGCCCTACGAGCAGTGGAAGGCGCAGTACCAGACGGGGCCCAAGCAGGATCACAAATAATGAACATCAACGAAGCGATCCGCATCCATCTGGCATCGGTGAGCGCCGGCCATGCCAATTTTGATGATACGCTAGCGCTGATCGACAAGCATTTTGAGTATCTGCCCGCCGGTTTTCATAACGGTCCCCTGCACAGCGCCGCAGGCGAGAATGCCGGTTCCTGCCGGGTATTTGCCCTCGGCCAGCACTGCAACCTGAACGAAACCGACACTCTGAACCTGTTTGCCCAACATTATCAACAGGTGCTGGGAGATCCCGCCGGTGACAGCCATGGTAATATTCGTCAGTTCATCAGCACGGGCTGGTCCGGCATCCGTTTCGACAACCAGCCTCTGCGGGCTCGCACCGAACCCATCGAGTAATGCACCAGGGAAGACACCTATTCATGAGCGATACCGCCACCTCCGGGCTAAAACAGAGTTTTCAGCTAAAAAGTGCCAGTGTGTCGCTGACCGCTCTCGAGCTGTACTACTTTGACGACGAGGAATTCGAAACCAACCTGCGTGACAAAATCAGCCAGGCACCGGGTTTCTTCAAAGACATTCCGCTGATTATAAGCCTGGAAAAATACCAGGGACTCGACAGCGAGCTGGATTTTTTCAAGATCATCGGCAGCTGCCGTCGCCACGGCATTCACGTTGTTGGTGTTCGGGCGGCCAACGATGACCAGCGCCGGCTGGCTCGCGGCGCGGCGCTGGCGTTGCTGCCCGGCGGCAGTCTGCGTGACCCGACCGCAACGCCCGCACCCTCTGCCAACGACACGGCCCCAGAGCCACCCGCCATCGCTCCGGCCGAGCCGGCGATGGTGACCAGCGAACCGGCCCCGGCCAAAATTATCAGCCAGACGGTTCGCTCCGGGCAGCAGGTCTATGCTCCGGAGGGTGATCTGATCATCCTGGCGCCGGTACAGGCCGGTGCCGAAGTGCTCGCGGCCGGCAACATTCACGTTTACGGCCCACTTCGAGGCCGGGCTCTGGCGGGTATCCACGGAGCCGAGGGGTCCAGGGTATTCTGCCAGTCACTTGAAGCAGAGCTTGTGTCCATCGCCGGACACTATAAAATCTCTGAAGATCTTCAGGAAAATAGCTGGAAGAGCGCTGTGCAAATCCAGCTCAGGGATGACCTGCTGGTGGTAACGCCACTGGACAAGGCCTGATGTTGTGACAGCCAATAACAACACGTGAAAACATGACGAATCCACCGTGAAACAGGAACTTAACCTTGGCTAGAATCATTGTCGTTACCTCAGGAAAAGGCGGCGTTGGCAAGACCACCACCAGCGCCTCAATCAGCACCGGCCTTGCCAAGCGCGGCCACAAGACCGTTGTCATCGACTTCGACGTGGGATTGCGTAACCTCGATCTGATCATGAACTGCGAACGCCGGGTGGTGTACGACTTCGTCAATGTGATTCAGGGCGAAGCCAGCCTCAATCAGGCACTGATCAAAGACAAACGGGTCGACACGCTGTTTATTCTGCCTGCGTCCCAAACCCGGGAGAAAGAAGCGCTGACCAAAGAAGGCGTCGAGAAGATCATCAATGAGCTTTCCGAAACCTTCGATTATATCGTTTGTGACTCCCCAGCCGGCATTGAACACGGAGCCTTGATGGCGCTGTACTACGCCGACGAGGCCATTGTGGTGACCAACCCGGAAGTGTCCTCGGTGCGCGATTCCGATCGCATCCTGGGCATTTTGCAAAGCAAATCCCGGCGCGCAGAGATGGGCCAGGATCCAGTCAAGGAACACTTGCTGTTGACCCGCTACAACCCGGACCGGGTAGAACGCGGCGAAATGCTTTCCGTCAGCGATGTTGAAGAAATTCTGGCGATTCCCTTACTGGGCGTTATTCCCGAAAGCCAGGTGGTGCTGAACGCTTCCAATCAGGGCTTGCCGGTCATACTGGAAGGCCAGAGCGATGCCGGCCAGGCCTACGAAGACGCGGTGGCGCGACTACTGGGCGAAGATCGTGAGCATCGATTTATGACCGGCCAGAAGAAAAGCTTCTTCTCACGGATGTTCAAGGGGGGCTAAGGGATGAATTTTCTGGATTATTTCAAAAGTAAAAAGACCAACACCGCCAGTGTTGCCAAAGAACGCCTGCAGATCATTGTCGCCCACGAACGGGGCCAGCGTGACCAGCCGGACTACCTGCCTCAACTGCAGCAGGAATTACTGGAGGTTATCCGCAAATACGTGCAGATCAGCGATGACATGGTGCAGTTCGAAGTGGACCGTAACGACAGCTTCTCGGTACTGGAACTGAACGTCACCCTGCCGGAAAAATAACGGCAAAACCTGCGTTACCAGCGGGCAAAATGATCTTCCATCAATCCCCGTAGGCCGTCTACGGGGATTTTTTTGCCTGCGTCGTCCTCAACGGTGCCCCGGAAGGTCCCGACAAATTGCCGGAAGTTGGACGCCAGCACCCAGGCATTCAGGCGTTCCTTGCGCGTGCCCGAGGGCACAAAGCTCAGGTCTACCCGGCCATCTTCGGTGGTCACCCGCCAATTGCCGCCCGGCTGGTAACGGTCAAAATCAAAGCGGGCAGCGCCGAGTTTCAGACAGCGACCATCCAGCCACAGGGCATTTTCGGTCATCCCGGTTTCGTTAACTCCGGCCGCCAGATTCAGCCCTACGGACACGCCTTGATCCGTCACACCCGCCAGGCACGCCCAGTTCCAGGCGGTTTCCCGGCGCATAAAACCACAGCTCCAGTCGATGGAGCCACGGGTATGCTCATCGCAACGCCAGACCTGCTGGCCCCAGCGTACTTCGCCCTCAACCGGAATACCGGCCGATTTTCGAGTAAACACCCATCCGTTGTACCCCGCCGGGCACACCAGTCTCAGCGGCTGATCGGTATCCTGCAGCTCCAGATCAATCTGGACATTGCCCGGCGCCGTCACTCTGACATTGCGGCCATCGGTGGCCAGCTCAATCGCCAGCGACGCCTCACCTTTGCGAAACCGGGCATGACCATGCTCCGGATACGGCTCAATCTCGGTCTGCCTCGCCAGCAGCTGCATGAACGATTGCTCGAACATCTGACCGCTCTCAAAATCAAACAAATAGAAAAACCCGTTGCTCACCAGTTTGAGATCGACAATGGCCATGCCAAAGACCCAGCCGGGCGACATGGCACTGACAAACTGGAACTGATTGAAGCGCCAGCGTCTGGCCAGCCGGGACCGGGGCCGGTCCATCACGGTGCGCAGGTCATAATCCAGGTAATTAATGGTGTCGACCGGCTGCTCCAGCACACCCGGCGTGATTCTTCCCTTGGCATCAATCAGTGTCGGTTTTGTCATCATTATCGTCAGATCAGGCCATTTGTAAGTTGCCACGCCTCAGGACGCTACCTGGTTCACAATCCCTCACGGCGGCCGCAAAACAGGCATCATCACCATGGTAGACTCAGGACGTCTTCATCATGGAAGTGTAGCTTATGACCATAACCCGAGCCCAAGGTTTTACGGGCATTCTGGCCCGCCTGCTGGGCGCACTGATGATCCTGATACTACCATTGGCGGGCACCGCCATTGACCATCCGCCTCTGCCGGCAGAAGACGCTGAGGCCTGGACCCTGCGTAAGCAGGACGACAACATCCGCATCTACACCATGGACCAGACCAACTCAGGGTTTCAGGCGTTTAAAGCCGTTGCTGAGCTGGCGGTACCCATTGAGAACCTGATGGCAGTAATGATCAACCCGGAGTCCTGTAAGGAATGGGTGCATAACTGTTCAGAATCCTTCGCGTTCGGTCAGAGTGATTTTCACGACCGCTACGCCTATTCGGTGAACGACATGCCCTGGCCAGTGACCGACCGGGATTACGTGCTGCGCATCCGCACCCGCGGCAATGCCGACACCGGCGAAGTGTTCATGGATCTGAACGCCGTTCCCGGCATGCGAACAGAAGTCGGCAGTCGGGTACGGGTCGATCGCTCAGACACCCTGTACCGCTTCACCCCTGACGGCAACCGCACGCAGATGGTCTGGATTCAGCACACCGATCCAAATGGTGCACTGCCCGGCTGGCTGGTGAACAATCTGCTGGTCGATATCCCGATCAAATCCATACAGGCCCTCGAGTCCGTTGCCAAAGAAGAAACCTATCAGGGCTATCGCCTGCAATGGTCAGATGACGGCAAGCTGACCGGAGTGGTACCCGCCGAGCGTTAACAATCGGGGATGACGCCGAGCCAGGGAACGGCTAAGCTGCGTGAAAAGGACTGAAAATGGAAGATGCCTGCCAATGAGCGTTCTCGCCCATGAAATTATGACTCCAACCGTCAAGGCCGTGCCCCATAGCTGGACCATGGACCGCCTTGCTCGCTTTCTTACCGATAACGAAATCACCGGCAGTCCGGTCACCGACGACAACGGCGATATCATCGGCATTGTCACCCTCAAGGACATTACCGAGTTTCGCTGGAATGCCAGCCGCACCGGCGATCAGCCAACACTGACCTCAGAAGAACAGGAAGAGGCCCGGCGGCTGCGCATGGTGATCTTCGAAGAGATGGGCAAAGTACCGGTAGAAGTGCGCGACATCATGACCCCCCTCGTACTGTCGGTAGACGAAGACACGCCGGTGCGGGACATCGCCAACATCATGATGCGCGAGCACCTGCACCGTATCTTTGTCACCAAGGATTCAAAAATTACCGGCATTGTGACCACTTACGATATGCTGAAACTGATATCCGATCGGGAACTGACGCAACGCTGCGCCGAGAACGACTGAGCCACCAGAGAGGTAGCCCTACCTATGCCAAGAGCACCGCAAGCTCGCAAAAAGATGTACGTCCTCGATACTAACGTCCTGATTCACGACCCGAATGCCCTCCTGAATTTTGAAGAACATGACGTCATCATTCCGATGACCGTCCTCGAAGAACTCGACAGCCTGAAATCCGGCAAGCAGACCGTGGCCGCCGACTGCCGACAGGCCATTCGCAACATCGACAAACTGCTCGGTGATGCCAGCCCGAAAGATATCGAAAAAGGCGTACCCATCCTGCGTGGCCCAAAAGCGGCGCCGCTCGGTGCCCTCTCCATCATCATGAGCACCGAGCACAACGGCAATCACTCCCTGCCCGAACACCTGAACGACAACAAGATCATCAACACTCTGGCAGCCCTGCAAGAACGCCATAAGTCCCGGGACATCATTCTGGTCAGTAAAGACATCAACATGCGTCTGAAAGCCCGGGGCTTTGGTGTAGAAGCCCAGGACTATCACAACGATCAGTTGCTGGATGACATAGACCTGCTTCCCAAAGGCTACAAGGAGTTTCCGAATTCGTTCTGGGACACCATCGCGAAAGTTGAAACCGTCCAGCGGGCCGGGGTGACCGAGCACCTACTCAAGCGCGAAGGCGACCTGGCCAAACTCAACATCAACGAGTTTGTGATCGATGAGCAGGGCTTTATCGGGCAGGTGGTGGACATTTCCGACGATCGACTGGTGATCAAGGATCTGCACCAGCACGATTTGCTGAACGAAGAAGTCTGGGGCCTGGTGCCGCGGGATATCTACCAGGCCATGGCCCTGAACCTGCTGCTGGACCCGGACATTCATCTGGTCAACCTGACCGGGTCTGCCGGCTCCGGTAAAACCATTCTGGCGCTCGCCGCCTGCATCGAAATGACCGTAGCCAGCAAGCTGTACAAGCGCATCATTGCCACCCGCTCCACCCAGGGGTTGGATGAAGACATCGGCTTTCTGCCGGGTACCGAAGCGGAGAAGATGGAACCCTGGCTGGGCGCCATCGTGGACAATCTTGAAGCCTTGCATGAAGACGACGAAAACATGACCGCCAGCGTCGACTACATCCTCAGCAAGGTACCGCTGCACTTCAAATCCATGAACTACATCCGGGGCCGCAGCTTTCAGCACAGCCTGATCATCATTGACGAGTCGCAGAACCTGACACCACACCAGGTCAAGACCATCATCACCCGCGCCGGCAACGGCTCCAAAGTCATCTGCCTGGGCAATCTGGCACAGATCGACACGCCCTACCTCAGCCCCTTGAGCTCCGGCCTCACCTACATGACCGAACGCTTCAAAAGCTTTAAGCACGGCGGTCACATCCACCTGCAGGGTGTGCCCCGCTCGCTGTTGGCCGAGTTTGCCGAAGCCAATCTATAGACCATCCCTGCCTCCGTTGCACTCACACAATGGCCTCCTTTTACAGGGGGGCCATTTGGCCCTCTGGACAGTTTGCCCCGGCAGACTGGCCATCGTGTCGCCCCTCATTCCACCTTATTGTGAGCTCAGTCACATTCCGACACCTGTCGTTACAACAACTCACAATAAGGCAAACCGATGAACCATTTGACCAAGTTCGTAATCACCGGCTTGAGCGCTGCGCTTCTGACTGCCTGCGGCGGCGGTGGCAACGACACCGCACCGGAAACCAACAACCCGGGCGTACAGGCCAGCACCCCACAAACCAACCAACCGCAGCCGACCGCCAGGTCCATCAACCGCCCCATGTCGGCCAGCACCAGCGCACTCGAGCCAGCCTCGTGTAACCAGGGCACCGACCTTGCTGGCGGCCGGAGCTACCGGGTAGAAATGCCCTCCAGGGTCGATGGTGCAGCCATCGTATTCGAGGTATTCGAACCCTCGTTGTTCGATTGCGATACTCGCCACCCGCTGATACTGCAGGGCCATGGCTTCAGTGGTTCACGCACCACAACCGCAGGCAATGATCCGCTTTCGCCGATCAAACCACTGATCGACGCAGGCTATGCCGTAATCAGTATTGATCAACGGGGCCACGGCGAAAGCGGTGGCACGGTCAGGGTGATGGACCCAGATTTTGAGGGCGAAGATCTGGTGCAGATTGTGGACTGGGCCGAAATCCACCTGGATTATCTGAAGTACCGCGACAACAACCTGCTCTTGGGTGGCGTTGGCGGCAGCTACGGCGGCGGCTTCCAGTATCTGCTATACAACGTGGACCCGGATCAGCGGATGGACGCCATGGTGCCGCAAATCACCTGGCACGACCTCACCTACAGCCTGAACCAGGGCGGAGTCACCAAGAACTACTGGGCGGCTTTCCTGTCGCTCGTGGGCGACGCCGGCACCGGCGGCTCCATGGACCCGCTCATCCGGAGTTCGTTGATTGATGGCATTCTGCAGAACCGATTCCCAGAGGCTGCCCTGGACTTTCTCCATTACCACAGCCCCAGCTACTTCTCAGATAACGAGGGCGGCCTGGAGTTGTTCGACAGTGGTAACAGCCAGGAGTATCTGCTCGACCCGATCACCGGCCGGCTGCCAATCACCAGTGACGGCCGTTACATCATTAAGACACCCCAAGGCACCCCCTACCCGGTGGATGTGCTGATGTTTCAGGGCATGCGCGACAGCCTGTTCCCGTTTAACGAAGCCTACGAAAACTATCTGTCGATGAAGAAAGCCGGTGGCGACGTGAGGCTGCTGACCTATCCGTTCAGCCATCATTACCTGGCCCCCAACGTGGGGCTGATTCAGGAAACTCTGGCCAGTTTTGATTTCTATTTGGACGCGGTGCCCGAACTGCCTGCCGCCGGCCTGAACACTCTGGCCAGCTGCGGCGATATCGAGATCAACCGGGCCACCGTGGCCTGGTTTAATGAAAAGCTGCTGGACAAAGGCAATGCCGACAATGTGATCACCACCGGCCAGCAGATCTGCTACACCCTGTCTCCGGGTGACGCGGTGTCTACACCGGAAGTGACCGTGGGCGGGGACAGCTTCCCCATCGCCTATGACGTATTTGGTTCCTCCTTACCCGTTCAGGCACTGATCGGCGCTGCCGGTGTGGCTCCCACCATCGTTCCTTTGACTACCATGCCGGAGGCCGGGGTAATTGCCGGCATACCGACCGTAAACCTGAACGTCAGCCTTGGACTGCCGGCGCTGGATGAAGCTTGCCTGGAAAGTTCCGACCCAATTCTGGGCCTTGGCACCTGCGATGCCATCCTGTTTGTCGGTGTTGGTGTGACCAAGAACGGCCTCAGTCTGCCGGAACTGATTGACGAGCAGGTGCAACCGATCCGCGGCCTCGGCAACCAACAGGTTCAGCTCACGGGCGTCGCTGAGCGACTGAGCGAGGGCGATCGTCTGGTACTGATGATTTACGGCCAGCACCCGACGTTTGTCGGTGCCTTCTCCCGCGACCTGGTGGTTTCGACGGTTCAGGTTTCCGGCGAAGTGGCACTTCCGATCCTGACCTCCGACGGTCAAGAGCGGCTCGCATCGATCAGATAGAACTAAGGTAACTCCCGGCGCCAGCGCGCCGGGGGCCTTCCGGTCCAACGGTGGAAGGCCCGGTAAAACGTGCTCGGCTCCGCGAACCCGAGGGATAGTGCAACATCTGCCAGGGACTGGCGGGATTCTCGCACGGCCGCCAAGGCAAGTTCCTGGCGCACCTCATCCAGCAAGCTGTTAAACGTGTAACCCTGAGTCTCCAGCCTGCGCGCCAGAGTGCGCTCACTGATGCCCAACGCTCCCGCTGCCTCTGCCCGACGGGGTAACGTTGGTCCGACACGGGCCACGAGCCATTGCCGAAGATCTTCTGCCGACACCGCTCCCTTTTCCAAAGCCGCCAGCCGCCCCGCATTATATTGTTCATGCACCTGAGCCAGGGCCGGGTCTGCCTGTGGCAGAGGCTTGTCTAGCACCTCATGACTCACCAGCAGCCCGCTGAATGCCTGCTCAAAATCCACCGGGCAGCCAAACACCTCCCGGTAACCGCGAACCGGCCCCAGCCGGGCCTGGCTGAACTGCACCCGCACCGGCCGCACTGCCGATCCCGCTATCCAGTCTGTCAGGCTCACCACCGCCGACAATACGGCCTCAATCTGGTGGGGGCTGAACGCCAGCCGGCCCTGCCTTGGATGGTAGACAATCCAGGTACCCCGGCTACCGGGCAACATCTGGAAGCGCCCACCGTCGGAGATCAACCGCTGATATTTCTGCACCAGGGTGATGGCTTCACGCAGCGTGGCCGCACTCTGCATGGCAAAACTGACGGCATCAATGCTGGCCGGACGCACCCCCGTTCCCACTTTCAGACCAAAGCCCGGGTCATGGGTACAGCGTTCGGCGGCGTGCCAGAGCCGGGTAATGAAATCGATGGGCCAACGCTCCCAACCCAGCGCCTGAGCTGGCAAGCCTGCAGTTTCGAGCAACACAGTGTCGCCAACCCCCAGCCGGCGGGCGGCATCAATGACAGTGTTGACCCACCCCATGGAAACGGTGGCTTCTAAAGTCAATTATTCTGGCCTCTGAAGTCAATTCAGAACCGATCATAGCGTTATATGGTCTGTAACAACAAAACCAAAAACACATTTTGGACATGCACCATGGCAAAACCTGATTGCTCAGACATCCTGATTGCCGGCGGCGGCCTGGCGGGCATGGTTACTGCCCTCGAAGCCCTGCGGGCGGGCAAGACTGTCACCATTGTTGACCGGGACACCCCCGAACGCTTTGGCGGCCTGGCGTTGTGGGCCTTTGGCGGCATGGCGCTGATCGACACCCCACTGCAGCGGCGTATGGGCATTGCCGACTCGCCGGAACTGGCCCTTCAGGACTGGCTGCGCTTTGGTGAGCTGGACCCAAACGATGAATGGCCCATGCAATGGGCCCGCTACTACGTTGAACATTCACGTTCCGAGGTGCACGACTGGCTCGCCAACGAGGGCATTAAATTCATGCCAGCAGTGAACTGGGTAGAACGTGGCCGGTTTGGCGATGGCAATAGTGTGCCCCGCTACCACGTTACCTGGGGCTCCTCCCGGGAATTGGTGCGCTGCATGGTCAGCGCCCTGCATGAGGCCAATGCCAGCGGCCGCCTCACCATTCGTCACCGCCACAAAATCACTGCACTCGACCATCAGGCAGGTGAGGTCTGCGGCGCGGCTGCCATCAACGAGGAAACCGGCGAAGAGGTCCGGTTTGAGGCCCTCAATGTGGTGCTGGCCATGGGCGGCATCAACGGCAGCCACGCCGAATGCCGTGCCAACTGGCCCAAACATCGCCCGCAACCTGAGTCGATGCTCAATGGCGCCCACCCGTTTGCCGATGGCAAACTGCACCACTGGGCCAAAGACCACCTGGGCGCGCGCATTACCCACGCCGGCGAAATGTGGAACTACGCGGCGGGCTTTCCGCACCCCTACCCCCATTTCCCAGGCCATGGCCTGTCGACCATTCCGTGTAAATCCGCACTCTGGCTGAACCATCGCGGCGAGCGCATCGGCCCGGAGCCTCTGGTAACCGGGTTTGATACTCATTGGCTGTGCCAGCAGGTAGCCGCCCAGGAAAAACCCTGGACCTGGCACCTGCTGAACCGGCGTATCGCCCTGAAGGAATTTGCCATCTCCGGTGCCGAACACAATGCCCGCATCCGGGACAAGCAATTCCCCCTGTTCCTGAAAGACTTGCTGTTGGGCAATAAAGATCTGGTACGTCAGATGGAGCACGAAAGCCCCTACTTTATCGCGGACGACACCCTGGACGGCCTGGCCAACAAAATGAATGCCCTGACCTGCTCCCTGGACATCGACCCGGCGAAACTCAAGGCCACCGCCGAGGCTTTCGACAGCAACTTTCAAAAGGGCAATCGGCTGTTGAATGACGCTCAGATCCGCCTGATTCAGCATGCCCGGCAGTGGGGCCCGGACCGCCTGCGCACCTGCAAGCCAGCGCCCTTGCAAAAGCCCGGCGCCGGCCCGTTCATCGCCATTCACATGCAGCTAACCACCCGCAAGAGCCTGGGCGGCCTGCGAACGGATCTGCATAGCCGGGTACTGGACGCTCGCAACCAACCCATCGACGGCCTGTACTGCGTCGGCGAGGCCGCCGGATTTGGCGGTGGCGGCGCCAGCGGCAAGCGCTCGCTGGAAGGCACTTTTCTGCCTGGCTGTATCATGACCGCCAGAGCCGCGGCACGCTCCATCGTCACCGGCGACTGAAACAGCACATTAAATCAGCCCTATTACAAGAACATCGATCAGGAGAGTAACCATGGCGAACGGCGCTCAAGCTTTGATGAAAACGTTGGTGGATGCCGGCGTTGAGGCCTGTTTTACCAACCCGGGCACCAGTGAAATGCACTTTGTTGCCGCGCTCGACAGTGAACCGAAGATGCGAGCCATATTGGCGTTGTTTGAAGGCGTAGCCACCGGCGCGGCCGATGGCTACGCCCGGATGGCTGACAAGCCGGCGGCCACCTTGCTGCACCTCGGTTGCGGCCTGGGCAATGGCCTCGCCAACCTGCACAACGCCCGCAAAGGTAAAGTGCCGGTGGTGAACATTGTTGGCGACCATGCCACCTACCACGTCAAATACGACGCCCAGCTGCAGTCCGATATTGAAACCGTGGCTCGTAACGTATCACCCGGCTTTGTTCGCACGTCAAAAAGCACCGAGGCGCTTTGCCAGGACGCCGTCGACGCGATCACCGCGGCCAAAGGCTTGCCGGGCCAGGTCGCCACCCTGATTCTGCCGGCCGACGTGTCCTGGGGCGACGGCGGCCAGCCCTGTGCTTTGCCGCCTCAAACCAGCCCAGCCATCGCCGACGACGCCACCATACAGACCGTGGCAGACGCCGTGCGCACCGGCAAAAAAACCGCACTGCTACTCGGTGGCCGGGCCCTGCGTGAGCCGAGCCTGAGGGCCGCCGCCAAACTGGCCGCTCACAACGGCATCAAGCTCTTTGCTGAAACCTTCCCCACCCGCATCGAGCGGGGGGCCGGCCTGCCGGCGGTGGAGCGCATCGCCTATTTGGCAGAACTGGCCACGTTGCAATTGTCCGAATATGAGAACCTGATCCTGGTGGACACCAAACCACCGGTGTCTTTTTTCGCCTACCCGGGCAAGAAGAGCTACCTGGTGCCGGAGAGCTGCAACGTCAACACCCTGGCCACGCCGGAGCAGGATGCCGCCGCCAGCCTCAACAAACTGGCCGACGCTCTCGGGGCCGCCGATACCGAACCAAAACTGCAGGCCAGCGCCCGCCCGGGCCGGCCCCGCGGCAAACTGACCGCAGAAAAAGTGTGTAAGGCCCTGGGCCACCTGATGCCCGAGCACAGCATCATCGTGGACGAATCCATTACCTCCGGCCTGATGCTCAATGCCCTGACCGCAGGCTGCCCCCGGCACGACATCCTCACCCTGACCGGCGGCGCCATCGGTCAGGGCCTGCCCAACGCCGTCGGCGCCGCCGTCGCCTGCCCGGATCGTCCGGTCTACGCATTGGTCGGTGATGGCACCGCGATGTACACCATCCAGGCCCTGTGGACCATGGCTCGAGAAAACCTGAACGTGACCACCATCATCTTCAACAACGCTTCCTACTCGATTCTCAACATCGAGCTGGACCGGGTGGGTGCGGAAAGCGCCGGGGCGAAGGCAAAATCCCAGCTCGACATCAGCAGTCCGGTCACCCATTACGCCCAGCTTGCCCAAAGCATGGGCGTGCACGGGGTGCGGGTGCAGAGCACCGAAGAACTGCTGAAAGCGATGGAATACGCCCAGAGCATGCCCGGCCCGCACCTGATCGAAGCGGTGGTGCCGGAATCTCTGAACGGGGTAAAGCGGAAGGTCTTGCCCTGGCTGCTGCGCACCCTGCCAAGCCTGCCGAGGTCGGTGAGCACGACGTTGAAGAAGAAGATTGCGCCCTAAGTGGGCGCTGTTCTGACGGTTCGGTGAACTGACGTTGCAAGAAGGAGAGTTATCCAACGATTGCGAGCAGGCGTCAAATCCCGGACTGTCAAATCTTGTCCAATGCCTTCCATCGCGGGACGTGACTGTTCAAACTATGAACAAGCCAGCCTCGACATTGAACATGAGCCCAGCCTACTCCAGAACTTTCGCCCGCAAGCAAGGCCCAATGCCATGTCGATTTCCGCAAAAACCACCGCATTGATTCTGCTGATGGGTCTTTTGCTTTCATTGTCGGCCTTCTATATCCAACGCAGCATCGTCTACCCCGCCTTTCATGAGATCGAGCTGGATTACGCCAGAGATAACATTGACCGGGTCGTCCGGAGGCTGGAAACACAGCGGGAAACCATTGATTTCACGGTATACGACTGGTCGGCATGGAATGACACCTATGCCTTCATACAAACCGGCGATCCCGACTACATCGAGTCCAATCTGTACCCTGACACCTTCCTCAACTTCGGGTTTGACGTTGTGCTGTTTCTGAATCTGGACCGGGAACCGGTCTGGGGCAGGATTTTCGACTTCCCTGTGGACGGCGGGTTCGTCGATCTGACAGACGCCTACCTCGATGGCGTTCTGGCAGCAACGTCTGGATTTACGTACCGGATTGATCCTGAAGAACACATCGATGACCAGAAAACGAGCGGCATCGTTCAGGTAGGAGGTATGCCCGTTCTCTTTGCCATGCGACCGATCGTGAAGAGCGACGGCTCCGGCCCACACAAGGGCTACGTCGTGTTTGGCCAGTTTCTCGATGACGAACTGATAAGCAAATTTTCAGAACAGATTGTCCAGGATTTCAGTATCGAACCGGTGTCGGAAGCCGACGTTTCGGGAGCCTCAGACGCCTATACACTGGCAATCATTGACCGAAGTGCCCTCACCGCTTCAAAGATCTACAGCATCGAGGACATTCCAAGCCTGCGGGCAACCGCGATTCTACCCCGCCACATTACTGAGGTGGGTCGAGACATTACGTTCTACGGCGTCGCCCTGCTCGTATTCTTGTGCACCCTGCTCGCGGCAGCACTGCTGGCACTGTTCCGATGGATGGTGGTAAAACCGATATTGAGCCTGAAGGCCGATATATCCAGTATCTCCAATGCCATGGACTACTCGCTCCGGGCCAGTATCAGGAATAACGATGAAATCGGGGCCCTGTCCCGGGAGTTCAACGCCATGCTGGGGATGATCGAGTCAAACAATACGGAACTGCTGAGGCTGAACGCCGAGTTAACCTCAAAACATCAAAAGGTGCTTGAAATCCAGGGCGAACTCCAGAGCGCCAACGCAGAATTGAGGCGGTTGTCAGAGCACGACCCCCTCACCGGGCTATCGAATCGACTGGCTCTTGAAAGGAAGCTGGAGCAAGCCTGGGAGATATTGAGCCGAACCGGCGACCCTCTCACCATCATGCTTGCCGACATTGACCATTTCAAACTCTACAATGACCGATATGGGCACCAGGCAGGAGACGAAGCGATCAAACAAGTTGCGGCGATTCTGACAGACGCCGTGCAACGGAAAACCGATATGGCAGCGCGATACGGTGGCGAGGAATTCCTGCTGGTGCTTCCGGGAACCGACGTCGAGGCCGCTACCGAGATTGCGGCTTCGATACGAGAGCGGATCATCGCAGCCAATATTGAACACGACTGCAACCCGGTTGAGCCTTTCCTGACCATCAGCACCGGCGTGTCAACGGTGGTACCCCGCAGCGACCTGACGGTGGAGGACCTTGTAAGCGCTGCGGACAAGGCGCTATACAAGGTCAAGGAGCGGGGCAGACACAATTTCGGATACCAGGCGGTTGAACCGACTGTCAGGTAAGCGCCGTTTTCAACGTCCCGCTACCACCGCCCCTGCAAGGTCGCGACAATCTTCCGACCATCGGCATTATCCCGGTGCTCGCACAGGTAGATACCCTGCCAGGTGCCCAGCGCCAGCTGGCCGTGGCTGATCGGGAGGGTGAGGGAGGGCCCGATCATCACGCTTTTAATGTGGGCCGGCATGTCGTCCGGCCCTTCCACGGTGTGTTCATAATAGGGGGTGTTTTCCGGCACCATCACACTGAAATGCCGCTCCAGATCACGCCGCACATCCGGGTCGGCGTTTTCGTTGATGGCCAGGGAGGCGGAGGTGTGCTGGATGAACAGATTCAGCAAGCCCACTTCACAATTGGCAAGCTCCGGCGCCTGGGCAAGGATGTCGTTGGTGACCAGGTGAAAGCCCCGGGGTAAGGGGGCCAGCTCGATAGTGTTCTGGTGCCAGATCATGATGACTCCTCCGGTTATTTCTGCAAGTCGTCCCAGGGGTGAACGGGGACCACGGCGTCTTCCGACATCTCGCTCTCGTAGGAGCTTCTGAAGTAGTCCATGGCCTTCTCGGCCTCACCCAGTTCATCAAACCTGGCCACGTGATAGATCGCCTCACCCTCGTTAACCAACGGCAGGTTGTTCACACAGATAACAATACCGGAACAGGGCGAGATAATAGCCACTTCGGTTTCTCCGAAGGGGTCGGCCACCATCGCCAGTTTCTGGCCTTTGCGCACTCGCTGGCCCAGCTTGGCCACCGGCCGCATGATGCCGTCGATATCGGCCCGCACCCATTGCGAATTGGCCGCGGTTTCCGAGCGTTTCTTGGGCGCTTTCGGGCCTTTCTTAGCAGGCACCATTTCCAGTTCGCGCATCACCCGGATGATACCTTTGACACCGCTGGCAATGACCACGTCGTCAAACCGCAAGGCTTCGCCACCCTCGAAGGTAATCACCGGAATATCAAGCGAATCGGCGTAAGCGCGCAGACTGCCTTCCCGCAACCCGGCATTGATGATGATGGGCGCACCAAACGCGTCCGCCATACGGGAGGTTTCCGGGTTTTTCAATTCCGCCCGGATCTGCGGCAGATTGAAACGGTGAACGGCGCCGGTGTGCAGGTCAATGATGTGGGTGACCTTTTCCATAATCAGGGTGCGCAGCAGGTACGCGATACGACCACCCAGAGAGCCGCTCTCGGAGCCTGGGAAGCACCGGTTCAGATCCCGGCGGTCCGGCAGATACCGGGTGCGCTGAACAAAGCCGAAGATATTGACGATCGGCACCGCCACCAGGGTGCCGCGCAGATGCTGGAGCGCCGAGTTTTTCAATACTCGGCGGATGATTTCAACACCGTTGATTTCATCCCCGTGAATGGCACCACACACCATCAGCACCGGGCCGTCACGGCGGCCATGCACCACTTCCACCGGTATGTGCAGGGGCGTATGAGTGTAGAGTTTGGCAACCTGCACTTCTACCGTTTGGCGGGTACCGGCTGGCACTTGGGCGCCGGCAATATCAAACGGTGCTCTCGCCGCCGGTTTCAACCTGTTCCCCTGGTCTTTGTTTTCCACGGTCTGTAGTTCTTCTCAATCCAGTTGATGATCATGCCGGCGACGTTCTTGCCGGTGGCGTTTTCGATGCCTTCAAGGCCCGGAGAGGAGTTCACCTCCATCACCAGCGGCCCGCGGCTGGAGCGCAGCAGATCGACACCCGCCACGTTCAGGCCCATGGCCTTGGCGGCGGTGATCGCGGTGCGTCGCTCTTCCGGCGTAATACGGATCAACGACGCTGTGCCGCCCCGGTGAAGATTGGAGCGGAATTCGCCATCCGCACCCTGCCGTTTCATGGCGGCGATCACCTTGTCACCAATCACGAAGCAGCGGATATCGGCACCGCCAGCTTCTTTGATGAATTCCTGCACCAGAATGTCGGCTTTCAGGCCCATAAAGGCCTCAATCACGCTTTCGGCCGCCTTGCGGGTTTCCGCCAGCACCACGCCGATACCCTGAGTGCCTTGCAGCAATTTGATCACCACCGGAGCGCCGCCCACCATGCTCAACAGCTCCGGCACGTTGTCGGGCTTGTTGGCAAAGCCGGTGACCGGCATACCAACGCCTTTACGGGCCAATAGCTGCAGCGAACGCAGCTTGTCACGGGAGCGGGTGACGGCAACGGATTCGTTCACCGGAAATACGCCCATCATCTCGAACTGGCGCAGTACCGCCGTTCCGTAGAAGGTGACCGAAGCACCGATCCGGGGCACCACCACGTCGAAGTTTTCCAGCACTTCTTCATGGTAATGGATCTGCGGGTTTGCGGAGGTGATGTTCATGGAGCAGTGAAGGCAGTCAATCACCTTCACTTCGTGGCCACGATTGATGCCTTCCTCCACCAAACGCCGGGTCGAGTAGAGGTGACGGTTTCGCGACAGTACCGCAATTTTCATATTCAGGTCCTCAATGCCGGTTCACCGGCCAGGTAAGAAGCTTCAGGGTAAACCAGGGACCGGCCCGCCATGGCGGTCCGTCCCAGTAACATCCGGAATCGCATGGAGTCCCGGTTGGTCAAGGTCATTTCAATCGGCCAGCTCTGGTCGCCCACCACCAGGGTAGTTTCGATCACCAGCCGCAATTCTTTGTGGCCACCGGAATCCGACACCGTGCGTTCATCCAGCACTTTGGCGTCACACTCGACCACGTGGTGCAGCTCATTCTGAACCGGGTGCACCCAGAATTTCACTCGTCGTTCACCATTCACGGTGTAGGGTTCAGTCCGAAACGTATGCAGACAGGAGGTGCGGGCTCCGGTATCCACTTTCGCTTTAATTCGCGTGATATCCAGATCCGGCAATGCCACCCATTCACGCCAGCCAAGAGCGGTTTTATTGTCAGCCTGAATCTCGGGGATGGTCTTGATAACTTCAGTGGTTGCTGTCGACATCCGCGGAGTCCTTATCTTTTTGTTTTTCCGGGCCCATCAGTTGCACACGGAAAGGTTCGGAATGGCTACCGGCATAAATGCTGGTATGAGGAAACGGTATCTCAATACCCTGTTTATCAAGCAGTTTCTTGACAGCGATCATCATGCTGCCGCGGCCATCAAAGAACTTGTCTTTGGGCACCCAAAGGGAAAACTGCAGATCCACTGAAGACGCGCCAAAACCGGTGACCAACACAAAGGGTTTAGGCTCTTCCAGGCACACGGCGTTCTCTTTCGCCAACTCCAGCAACAGGCCGCTGACACGCTCAACATCTTCGGCATAGGCGATGCCGATGGCCAGATCAATCCGGCGTATAGGATAGCGTGAACGGTTAACTACCCGGGTTTTGATCAGGGTTTCGTTGGGGATACGCACGTACAGGTTATCCGGCGTGCGCAGTTTTACACTCAGCAGGTCGATGGCGACAACCTCACCAAGGGTGGAGTCCACTTCAATAACATCACCAATCTCAAAGGGCTTCTCAATCACCAGGAACAAGCCGCTGATGATGTTCGAGGCCGATGTCTGCGAGGCAAAACCAATGGCCACGGTCAGAATGCCGGCGGCCCCCAACACCACTTCCAACGAGAATCCGGCTTCGCGCAGTGCCGCCATGGCAAACAGCAGAAACACCAAATAGAAAAACAACCGGCGAATCATCACTTGGTGATGGAGGGAGACCCGTGTCTCCACCATGCGGCCAACACTGCGGGCCACCAGCGTGCCCAGAACCATACCGAGTACCAGCAAAAACCCGGCAGACAGCCACTGACCCCAGGCAATACCGTTAATCACCTGCACCATCGTTGCTCGTATTGCTTCAAACAAAGGAACCCTCCTGTCGAGACTATCAGCCGAACATGTGATCAAAGGTACGAACCAGCCGTCGGCCCCTGGCCAGCTTTTCCCTGGCTGGCGCAATTAACTCACACTGGCCAGCCTCAGCAATCACCGAGTGGTCAATATGCAGGCTGGCCGAACTCATATCGGTCTCACATTCCACGGTGACACCGGGCGTCCAGAGCTGCCCCCGCCCATTGCGGTGCAACGAAAGCAGCGGTGTAGGCAGGCTGAACCGCTCCAGCAACAGCGGTTTTTCTCGCTCGTTGATGATCGTTACCGGAGTGACGGCTCGCCAGGGCCGCTTGGGGACGGCTTCCAGTGCCAGTCGACCATAGGTTGACGAGGCATAACACAACTCCCCCTCCCGGGTATTGCGGCCCAACCAGGTCATGGAGGGTGGGGCCAAAGGTAACTCTGCCAGTTCGGCTTGTTCGTTGCCTACACAAACTTTCATCCACAGCCCCGTACCCACGTACAAAACGCATCGGGCACCGGCCGGGATCGTCAAAGGCTGGAAGGGGCGGATCACCGTAGGCAATCCCGCCATGGCCGGGTAAAAACGAACTATACCGTTGTCCTGGGTCCGCACAAAACGCTGTACCGGCAGATCCACGGAGGGCAGGATATGGCCAGTGGTTTCGTACCAATCTTCTGGGTCTGCGCCAAGGGCCATATCCTGCACTCGAATCTGCCATTCCAGATCTAGCAGTGTAACCCACAATTGGGTATGGCCTAGCTGGTGCTTTTGAGTCTGGCCAGAAGCCAGTTGATAGGGGTGCGCCCAGGCACCGTCGCGCTGGCTTTCGGGTTGTTCTGTCATGCCCTGGAAAACACTCCTTTTTCGTGGCTGGCTTTACTGCTTAACTATAATCCAATCCGGTAGTTGCAGCGAATATACAAACCACTGATCTACCGCCTGTAATTACCACTATCCCACTGCACCAAGGTAAAAATCCTCATGACAGAACTGGTCTGGTTCCGGAATGACCTTCGCATCGCTGACAACCCTGCACTGACCGCAGCCTGCAAAAGCGGGGCCCCCGTACGTGCTTGTTTTATGGTAACGCCCGGGCAGTGGCAGGAGCATGACTGGTCGGCTGCGCGGGCCCGGTTTGTGCTGGAACACGCCAACGACCTGTCGAAACAACTGGCGAAGCTGGGTATTGCGCTGTCGTTTATTCATGCAGACACCTTTACAGACAGCATTAACGCACTGGAACAGTACTGCCGGCAGAACGCAGTCAGTCATCTGCATATTAACGAAGAGTATGGCATCAACGAGCGACGCCGCGATAAGCAGATTCGGGACCGCCTAACCGATCTGGGTGTAGGTGTAAACAAATACCGCGACCAGACCGTTGCGCCCGTCGGCCAGATTCTAACCCAGCAAAATGAGCCCTACTCGGTATTTACCCCGTTTTCCCGACGCTGGCGCAGCTGGATTGAAGAAACCCAGCCCGCGTTGTTTCCGTCACCGACTGCCATGGGCCCGGAGTTACAGCCGGAACAGACAGACACTCTGCCTGCTCCCTTTCAGGGTGCGCCGGAGTCTTTGGTCAGCACCGGTGAAGACGCTGCCCACAATCAGTTAGACGCGTTTCTGGCGGAACAAGCCAAAAACTACAAAGACACCCGGGACTTGCCTGCGGTGGACGGCACCAGTCAGTTGTCCCCCTATCTGGCCAATGGCGTGCTATCCGGCCGCCAGTGCCTGATTGCCGCGAGGCAGACCGGCGCGACGGGCGAAGGCATCGAAACCTGGATCAGTGAAATTGCCTGGCGGGATTTTTACATCAACATCCTCTATCACTACCCGCGGATCAGCATGCACCGAGCCTTCAAGCCGGAAACCGAAGCCTTGGCGTGGAATGATCCGGGACTGCATTTCGAAGCCTGGAAGTCTGGCCGCACCGGTATTCCGATCGTCGATGCCGCCATGCGTCAGTTAAAAGCGACCGGCTGGATGCACAACCGTTTGCGTATGATTACCGCCATGTTCCTCACCAAAAACCTGTTCATCGACTGGCGCCTGGGCGAGGCCTGGTTCATGCAGAATCTGGTGGACGGCTTTCTGGCCTCCAACAACGGTGGCTGGCAATGGAGCGCGTCAACCGGCACCGATGCAGCGCCCTATTTCCGGGTATTCAACCCGGTCACCCAGAGCGAGCGGTTTGACCCAAAGGGGGAGTTTATTCGCCAGTGGGTGCCGGAATTGGCCAAGCTGGATAACAAGCGGATTCACGACCCCTCCAAGGGCGGCGTCATCCCCGGCGGCTACCCGCGGCCGATAGTGGACTTGAAGGAAAGTCGCAAAGAGGCGATTGCCAGATTTCAGGCGTTGAAGGACTGACTCACACGTTGGCGGGCAGGGTTGGGTAAGCCTTTCCAAAAATGTGCGGAGCCAGGGATGGCGGAGCCCAAGCGCCACAGGGATGTGCCGCAAGGAGCGTTTTTTGGAAAGGCTTACCCAACCCTGCCCCACTCGGCGTTATGTCGAACACACTGGACAATGTGGATCCTTCGCCAGCTTCATTTCCCGCCATTCCATCTGCCAGGCATCGAGAATCAACAGGCGACCAATCAAGGGCCTGCCCACGCCGCTGATCACCTTGATGGCTTCCATCGCCTGCGCCGAACCAATCATGCCCACTAGCGGGGCGATCACTCCGGCTTCGGAGCAGGTCAATTCTTCGTTGCCTTGCTCCGGGTACAAGCAGTGGTAACAGGGACTGTCCGGGTGCCGGGGGTCGTAGACCGACAGCTGGCCTTCGCCACGGATGGCGGCACCGGACACCAGCGGCACGCCGGCGGCAACTGAAGCCCGGTTAAGGGCAAAGCGGGTGTTGAAGTTGTCGGTACAGTCGAGCACCAACGACGACTCGACCACCAACTGGTGCAGGTCATCGCCATCCACACGGCGATTGACCGCAGTTACGGTAATATCCGGGTTGATGGCACGCACCCGTTCGGCCAGGCGTTCGGCTTTGGAGTCGCCCAGCCAGCGCTGTTCAAAACCGATCTGGCGCTGCAGGTTGGCCAGTTCGATCTGATCGTCATCCACCAGGGTCAGCTGGCCGATTCCGGCTGCGCCCAAGTACAGCGCCACCGGGCAACCCAGGCCGCCAGCCCCCAGCACCAGTGCGCGAGCCGACTTGAGCTTTTCCTGCCCGGCAATATCAAACCGTGGCATCAGGATCTGACGGCTGTATCGAAGCAGTTCCTCATCACTGAGCATGGTGTTGTCTCGCTGATTAGTCGCGGATGGGTTTTTGGGCAAGGGTCATGCGGTCGTTGCCACCGTAATCCTTGCGGGTTTCTACCTTGTGCCATCCCGCCTTGGTAAACAAATGCCGGACCGCTTCGCTCTGATCATAGCCGTGTTCCAGCAGCATCCAACCACCGTCGTTGAGCCAGTTCAGGCCTTCGGAGATCAGCAGCCGGATGTCGTCCAGACCGTCATCACCGGCGACCAGGGCAGACGAGGGTTCAAACCGCACACCACCTTCGCTGAGATGACGATCACTGGCGGGGATATAAGGCGGATTGGAAACCAGCAGATCAAAGCGTACATCGGGTAGTTGGGCAAACCAGTGGCTCTGCAGCACGGTGATCGGCAGGTTCAGGGCGGCGCTATTGGCACGAGCCAGTTCGACGGCGTCGATAATGCGATCGCTGGCCATGATCTGCCAATCTTGTTTTTCGCTTGCGAGGGCCAAGGCAATGGCGCCAGTACCGGTGCCCAGGTCGAGCACCGCCGAATGCTCCGGCAGCCCCAATGACAGCGCTGCTTCCACCAGGCATTCAGTGTCCGGCCTCGGGATCAGAGTTGAAGGGCTGACGTTCAGGGGTAAAGACCAGAATTCCTGCTGACCCAACAGATAGGCAATGGGCTTGCCATTGACCCGCTCTGCCAACAGGTCAGCAAACTGCGCTGCCTGCTCGGCAGTGACTTCCCGTTCGGGCCAGGCCCGGAAGCTGGTTCGGCTCAGGCCGGTGACGTGGTGCAGCAACAGCTCGGCATCCAGCCGCGGTGAGTCACCCTGAATACGGGCAACCGCCGCTTTCAGCAGGTGTTCACAGCTTAGCGAAGGTTCACTGATCATGGGCCAGTTCAGCCAGCAGTTCCGCCTGATGCTCTTGTTGCAGGGGCAGAACCACGGCATCCAGGTCGCCGCCAATCACTTCGTCCAGCTTGTACAGCGTCAGATTGATGCGGTGGTCGGTCACCCGGGCCTGGGGGAAATTGTAGGTTCGAATGCGCTCGGAACGGTCGCCACTTCCCACCAGGCTTTTACGGGTTTCGGCCATGGATTTCTGCTGTTTCTCAAGCTCGGCATTCTGCAGGCGTGACGCCAGCAGGCTCATGGCTTTGGCACGGTTTTTGTGTTGCGAACGCTCTTCCTGGCATTCCACCACCATACCAGTCGGCAGGTGGGTGATGCGGATGGCCGAGTCGGTTTTGTTGACGTGCTGACCACCGGCACCGGACGAGCGAAAGGTGTCTATGCGCAAGTCGGCCTTATTAATCTCAACGGCTTCGGTTTCGTCGGCCTCCGGAATCACCGCGACCGTACAGGCCGAAGTATGAATACGGCCCTGGGATTCGGTTTCCGGTACTCGCTGCACCCGATGCGCACCAGACTCGAATTTCAGAGCACCATAAACGCCCTCTCCGGACACCCGGGCAATCAGCTCTTTGTAGCCACCGTGCTCGCCCTCGCTTTCATTCAGCACCTCGATTTGCCAGCGGCGGCGCTCAGCAAACCGGGAATACATCTTGAACAGGTCACCGGCAAAAATGGCGGCCTCGTCACCACCGGTACCGGCACGCACTTCCAAAAACACGTTTTTCTTGTCATTGGGATCTTTCGGCAACATCAGGCGCTGGAGTTCTGCGTCCAGCTGTTCGGACCGGTCCCGGGCGCTGGCGAGCTCATCTTCGGCCATGGCGCGCATATCGGCATCGCCGTCTTTCGCCAGCTCTTTCGCCTCAGCCATATCTTCAAGCGCCTGCTGCCAGGCCTGAAAGCCTTTGACCACAGGCTCTATTTCAGAGAACTCACGGGACAGGTCCCGGAACTTGTCCTGATTGCCAATCACCGAGGCATCACTCAGCAACGCGTTGACCTCCTCGAACCGTTCAACAAGATGTTCGAGGCGAGACTGAATAGATGATTTCATAGTTTTTCCGTGGTGACGGGCTCGTCAGCTTCCAGGGCGTCAAGCTGATACAGCTCCCGCAGACACTCAGTGACTTCTGTGCGACCTTCGGACATCGCCTTGCGGACCTGCACCGAAGGTTGATGCAGCAGCTTATTAGTAAGACCCCGGGCCAGACTGCGCAAAACCGTTTCCGGATCGGCACCATTACGCAGGGCGCGTAGTGCCTTGTCCGATTCTATGTCACGCAGCAATTCTGCACGCTGGCGAAACACCTTGAGCGTCGACACCGCATCCAGCGCCCGCAGCTGATCCAGAAACTCCTGGACACCGCTGGTGATCAGGTTCTCCGCCTCCCGAGCTGCGCCTTCCCGGGACCGGATGTTCTCTTCAATCACCTGGCGCAGATCATCTACCGTGTACAGATAAACGTCTGCCAGTGCGCCCACTTCAGGTTCGATGTCCCTAGGAACGGCAATATCAACCATAAAATAGGGGCGATGCTTACGTCTCTTCAGCGCCCGCTCTACCGCCCCTTTGCCCAGGATCGGCAGGGGGCTGGCGGTGGAAGAAATAATGATGTCCACATCCGCCAGATAATCGGGAATGTCAGAGAGCAGGATACCCTTGCCGCCATGGGTTTCCGCCAGCATCTGAGCCCTTTCCAGAGTCCGGTTGGCCACCACAAACTGGCGCACGCCGGCATCTGCCAGATGCCGGGCTACCAGCTCGATGGTTTTGCCTGCTCCGATTAGCAGCGCCTTGTTGCGGGACATATCCGCAAAAATGTGGTGCGCCATGCTGACGGAGGCATAGGCTACTGACACCGGATTCTCACCAATGGCGGTCTCGGTGCGAACCCGCTTGGCCACGGAGAAAGTCTGCTCAAACAACCGTGACAGGAAGGAGCCACTGGCGCCATGCTCTCGAGCCAAGGCGTAGGCGTCCTTGAGCTGGCCGAAAATCTGCGGCTCGCCGAGCACCATGGAGTCAAGACCTGCGGCCACCCGCATCATATGTCGGACGGCATCCGAATCCCGATGCACGTACAGAACATTCTCGAGATCGGCCACATCGAGTTCATGAAACCCCGCCAACCAACGCAGAACGGTGGGCGCGCAATCGTCGTCACCGGCCAGGTATAGCTCGGTACGGTTGCAGGTAGACAGGATGGCTGCCTCACTGGCACCGGTAGCCGCGCGAAGCTCGGAAAAGGCTTCCGCCATCCGCTCCGGCGTAAAGGCCACACGCTCGCGGATCTCCACGGGTGCGGTTCGGTGATTGATTCCCAGCGTCAGCAATGCCATTTGTAGGTTAGAAAACCCTTACCGTTCGTGGATGTTACTCACCATTCTACCGGCGTGAGTCACCGCCTGCCACCCGAAAAGGGGGCGACTTCGGCAACTGCGGACAGGTTGGGCAAGATCAGATGCTTATGCCATTATAGGGGCTCAACCATGGCCGTAACCCGATCTGACTCAATTCTGGGGCAGAATGTGGTTAACTCTGATGTTCCGCCGATAGCACACGGGAAGTTGCATGCAAAGATCCGCACCGTATCTGGTTACCTGCCTGCTGGGATTCACCATCGCCGTTTTACCCGGCTGCGCCGCCTTTTCCGGAACATCGGAGCCGACGGCTGAGGCGCCGAAAGCCGAAGTCATTACCGAGACGGAGGCAGTGCGCGATGCGGATTTCGAACCGGAAGTGCTCTATCAACTTCTGGCGGCCGAAATTGCTGCCCAGCGCGGACGCTACGACGTCACCCTAGTGAACTATCTGAAAGCCGCCAAAACATCGAAAGATAAAGGCGTGATCACCAGAGCCATGCGAATTGCCCAGACACTCAACGCAGACAACGCCCAGCTGCAACTGGCCGAGCTGTGGCTGGAACTTGAGCCCGACAACCTGCTGGCCCATCGGGTCTCGGCGATTCAGGCCGTCAAACGTCAGAACCTTGAGGCCGCCCTGTTCCACATGGAGCACATCATGGAACAGGATGAAGACGCCGATTTCGACAGCCTGGCCGCCATGTCAGCCAATCTGCCGGCACCGCAGCAACAGGAACTGCTCGCCCTCTATGAGAAACTGGCAGAGCGTCATCCCGACACCCCGGAACTGGAATACAGTATTGCCCTGCTCCTGAAAATCACGGGGGCACCGGAACAAGGACTGAGTCGCCTCGAGCAGCTGCTTGCCCGGGAAGCCGACTTTCAGCCGGCCATTGTTCTCAAGGGCGACCTGCTTTATCAAACTGGCCAGACAAGAGAAGCCCTGAGCTACCTGACCACCAGTACCCGGCGCTATCCCGCCAATCGCCAGCTGGGCACACTTTATGGCCGCATACTGATCAACGAAGGCGAGCTGCAAGCAGCCCAAGACGAATTTGAACGTCTGGTCACCCGATACCCGGAAACACCCGGCCTGCGACTCTCTTACGCCCTGGTGGCTCTGGAAAATCGTCAAACCGAGCTGGCCAGAAGAGAGCTGACCCAACTGTCCGAACAGGGTCATCATGTGGATGAGGCCAACTATTACCTGGGAAGACTCGAAGAAGAAGCCGGCAACATTCCCCAGGCCATTGGCTATTACATCAGTGTGGAGAACGGTAATTATTTCTTTCCTGCACTGTCCAGAGCGAGCGAATTACAGGCTCAGGCCGGCAAGCCTGATGAAGCTATTGCCAACATTCAGAATTTGAGAGAGGTCAACCCCGGACAAGCCGAAAATTTCTGGCTGCTGGAAATCGATCTGCTGCTTGACCAGCAGCGCAAGCCTGCGGCCATGACGGCCGCCAACGACGCCCTGGAGGCATTCCCCGACAATGTTCAGATTCGTTATACCCGGGCCATGCTCCACGATACGCTCGGCAACACCGGTCAGGCAGAACAGGACCTGAGGACAGTCCTCGCGCAACAACCGGACAACGCAGTTGCACTGAACGCCTTGGGCTACATCCTGACCATTCGAACAGAGCGCCTCGAAGAAGCCCGGGGCTACATCGAGCAGGCGCTGGCACTGGATCCGGGCAACCCGGCCATCCTCGACAGCATGGGCTGGGTTCGATTCCGCCTGGGTGACTTCGAATCGGCACTGACCTACCTGGCCGACGCCTGGGCCGCCTACCCCGACCCGGAGGTGGCGGCGCATTACGGCGAGGCTCTGTGGGTAACCGGTAACGAAGAACAGGCGCAGATTATCTGGGAGCAAGGCCTCGAGCAGGCGCCGAATCACGACATTTTACGCGAAACCATCGAACGGCTCACCGGCAACGGAAACTCCTGATGCTCAAGCAATTGATCCCCGCCCTGCTACTGATCACCTTGCTGGGCGGCTGCACCACCATCCAGCTGGAGCCCCTGCCCGAAGGCATGACCGAGCAACCGCCTGCAGATTGGACACAGCGCAGCCGGTCACTCAATCAGTTTGACCACTGGCAACTATCGGGCAAACTGGCCGTACGCCAGCCTTCCGACAGCGGTACCGCGGTCATCAATCACTGGGAACAGCAGGGCGAACAATACGACCTGGCGCTGTCTTCCGCTTTTCTGGGGATGGGCAGTACCCGCCTGCTCGGCACGCCCGGATTTCTGAAGCTGCAACTGGCCAATGGCGACACTTACCAGTCCTCCGAACCGGAAACCCTGGTGCTTGCAGCAACAGGCTGGCAACTCCCGATCGACAGCCTGACCTGGTGGATCCGCGGCCTGCCCTCACCGGCCAGCGATTTTCGATTGCTGTTCGACGATCGACAGCAACTCGCCATCATTCACCAGAGCGGCTGGGAGATCCGCTACGACCGCTGGCAGCCGTTTATTGAAGATCTGCCACAACTTCCCGCCAAAATCACCGCTCTCAAAGACGACAAGCGCGTACGGGTGGTGATCAGCGACTGGCAGCGCAAGGACTGAACACGTGAGCCAAAGTATTACCCTGCCCTCGCCGGCAAAACTCAACCTGTTTCTGCACATCGTTGGCAAACGACCCGATGGCTACCACGAGCTGCAAACTCTGTTTCAGTTTCTCGATTACGGCGATGATATTACCTTCACCCTGACCCCGGAGCACCCAGGCATACGCCTCAGAGAACCGGTAGACGGGGTGCCGGACGACGACAATCTGATTGTCCGTGCCGCCAGAGCCCTGACTGACATCGCAGGGCGCCCTGTACCCGGCGCAAGCATCCATATCACCAAGCGCCTGCCCATGGGTGGCGGTCTCGGCGGCGGCAGTTCAAACGCTGCCACAACCCTGGTTGCATTGAATCACCTTTGGCAGCTCAACCTCAGCGAAGACGAGCTGGCCGATATCGGCCTGAAGCTGGGCGCAGACGTCCCGGTGTTTGTCCGGGGCCACGCCGCCTTCGGCGAAGGCATTGGCGAAATACTCACGCCAGCTAATCCACCGGAAGACTGGTTTGTGGTGCTCAAACCTGACTGTGAAATAAACACCGGTAAGATTTTTTCGGAACAAGGGTTGACAAGGGGCACCCCAAAAATGAAAATAGCGCCCGCTTTTGAGGGAGACGCCTCGAGGTACCGAAACGACTGTGAGGATGTAGTTTGCGAACTGTATCCAGAGGTTCAGAAAGGCCTTAAATGGCTGTCACAATTCGGACCTGCAAGATTAACCGGAACCGGGGCTTGCATTTTTGGACGTTTCCCTACAGAATCCGCAGCCCGGATTATCTGGGAAAGCAAACCCTCCGGCATCAAGGGGTTCGTAGCTAAAGGGGTGAACATATCGCCTCTTCACCAAAAGCTAACAGAGCTAAAATGATGCCAAAAAAGCACGATACTGGGGTGTCGCCAAGTGGTAAGGCAACGGGTTTTGATCCCGTCATGCGCAGGTTCGAATCCTGCCACCCCAGCCACCTTTCTCCCGCTTCTTCTGAATCAAACGCCGTTACCGAGAAGGATGCCGTCGTGTCCAAATTGATGATCTTTGCTGGCAACGCCAACCCCGACCTTGCCAAAGCTATCGCTCAAAAACTCCATATTCCCATGGGCCAGGCCACAGTAGGCCGGTTCAGTGACGGTGAAACCACTGTCGAGATTGATGAGAATGTTCGGGGCCATGACGTTTTCGTCATTCAGCCCACCTGCTTCCCCACCAACGATAACCTGATGGAACTGATCGTGATGGCAGACGCACTTCGCCGTGCCTCCGCAACACGAATCACCGCCGTTATCCCTTATTATGGATACGCCCGTCAGGATCGTCGCGTTCGTTCAACGCGAGTAGCCATCAGTGCCAAGGTCGTGGCCGACATGATTTCCAGCATCGGCGTGGATCGTGTGCTGACTCTCGACCTGCACGCCGATCAGATTCAAGGCTTCTTCGACATCCCGGTAGACAACATTTACGCCACACCGGTCATGCTCGAAGACATCGAGAAGCAACGCTTCGAAAACTTTGTGGTGGTGTCACCAGACGTGGGCGGCGTTGTTCGTGCCCGGGCCGTTGCCAAGCGACTGGATGATGCCGATCTGGCTATTATCGACAAGCGTCGCCCGAAGGCCAACGTATCCCAGGTCATGCACATCATCGGTGATGTCAAAGACAAGACCTGCATACTGGTGGACGACATCATTGATACCGCAGGCACCCTGTGCAAAGCCGCCAAAGCGCTCAAGGAGCACGGCGCTGCGCGGGTTGTTGCCTACATCACCCACCCGGTGCTTTCGGGGCCTGCTATCGATAACATCAATGCGTCCGAACTGGACGAACTGATCGTTTGCGACACCATCCCGCTGGGTGACAAAGCAAAGAATTGTGATAGAATCCGCGTCCTCAGCATGGCTGGCCTGCTCGCGGAGTCCATTCGCCGCGTCAGCAATGAAGAGTCCATCAGCGCCATGTTCGAGAACGTCTGACCCGAAACCTCCAGAGATAGTCAGACAGATCAGCAGGTTAAAATACGCTGTAACAGCATCTGAGTCGGGAGCCCTGCAAGGCTCCCGACTCTTTTAGTCAGCCGAAGAAAATATTCTGAGGCTATTCGAAAAATATCATCTGTTCAGACGCCTGGTCGCGGGCAGTTCAGATGACGATTGAGGTACATACCATGTCCCAGGAATTTGTAATTGAAGCATTTCCTCGCGACGTTCAGGGGAGAGGTGCGAGCCGCCGCCTGCGTCGTGAGGAACGGAAAATCCCGGCCATCGTCTATGGCGGTGACAAAGGAGCCGTTTCCATCTCCATTTGGCACAACGAGCTGAAAAAAGCTCTGGAGAACGAGGCTTTCTTCTCTCACGTTCTGACCATCGAGCTGGATGGCAAGAAAGAGAGCGTGATTCTGAAAGATCTGCAGCGTCACCCGTACAAGCCGCTGCTGACCCACGCCGACTTCCTGCGCGTTGACAAGGACCACGAAATCCACGTTAACGTTCCGCTGCACTTCCTGAACGAAGACACAGCACCGGCCATCAAGCTTCAGGGCGGCGTAGCCAACCACCAGATCAACGAAGTAGAAGTGATCTGTCTGCCGCAGAACCTGCCCGAGTTCATTGAAGTGGATATGGCCACTGTTGAAATGGACCAGGTGGTTCACCTGAGCGACCTGAAGCTGCCGAAAGGCGTCAGGGTTGCCGCTCTGATTCAGGGCGAAGATTACGACTTGCCTGTTGTGGCTATTCATAAGCCGCGCGGTGCCAAGGTTGATGACGCCGAAGAAGGCGAAGAAGGCGAAGACCAGGAGTAATCACTCCAGGTGTGATGTAGGGGAATGCTGGCGTATGGCACAGGATATTGTCATGGTGGTTGGTCTGGGCAATCCAGGTGCCGACTACGAGAATACCCGCCACAACGCCGGCGCCCTGTTCGTCGAGGCTCTGGCCCGCACTGCGGGCCAGACACTCCGCCCCGAGAAAAAGTACCACGGGCTCTACGCCCGCATCCAATGGCAAGGTCTTGACCTGCATCTGCTCAACCCCAGCACGTTCATGAACCGCAGCGGCCTGGCCATCAAGGCACTGGCGGATTTCTACAAGATCCCCCCCGAACAAATTCTGGTTGCCCACGACGAGCTCGACATCCCCCCTGGCACCGCCAAACTCAAAAAAGGCGGCGGACACGGTGGCCACAACGGTTTGCGTGACACCCTTGCCCACTTGGGCAGCCATGATTTCCAGCGACTTCGCATTGGCATTGGTCACCCTGGCGACAGCCGCAAAGTTACCGGCTATGTGCTCGGCCGTCTCGGCAAACAGGAAACCGAAGAACTAAACGCGGTGATCGATGAGATCCTGCGGGTACTGCCTGACGCGGCCAGCGGCAAACTCGCCGCCGCGATGAATCGCCTGCACAGCTTCAAGCCTACAGTCTGAGCAAGACACAACCCCTTACTCGCACCGGTACCGATACACCGGTATAATCCGTCCAAATTATTTGCACCAGCAGAGGCATTCCATGGGATTTAACTGCGGCATCGTCGGCCTTCCCAACGTCGGCAAATCTACCCTGTTCAACGCACTGACCAAGGCCGGCATTGGTGCGGAAAACTTCCCGTTTTGCACCATCGAGCCCAACGCTGGCGTTGTCGCCATGCCCGATCCGCGCCTGACCAAACTGGCCGAGATCGTCAAACCCCAGCGGGTGGTGCCCACGACCATGGAATTCGTAGACATCGCCGGCCTGGTGGCTGGCGCCTCCAAAGGTGAAGGCCTGGGCAACCAGTTTCTGGCCAACATCCGCCAGACCGACGCCATCGCCCACGTGGTGCGCTGCTTTGAAGACAGTAACGTCATCCACGTGGCCAACAAGATCGATCCTGCCTCCGACATTGAAGTGATCAATACCGAGCTGGCGCTGGCCGACCTGGATACCGTGGAAAAAGCCATCAAGCGGGTGCAGCGCATCGCCAAAGGTGGCGACAAAGAAGCCAAGGCTCAACTGGACATGTTCGAGAAGCTGTTACCGGTACTGAACGAAGGCACGCCGGTGCGCAGCATGAATCTGGATAAAGACCAGATGGCGCTGGTCCGTGAGCTGTGCCTGCTGACCGTCAAGCCCACCATGTACATTGCCAACGTCAATGAAGACGGCTTCGAGAACAACCCACACCTGGACACCGTTCGGGCCATTGCCGCCTCGGAAAATGCTTCCGTGGTACCCATCTGCAACAAGATGGAAGCCGAGATCTCCGAGCTGGAAGACGAAGAAAAAGCCATGTTCCTGGATGAAATGGGCATGGACGAGCCCGGCCTGGATCGCGTGATCCGCGCGGGCTACAAGCTTCTGGACCTGCAAACCTATTTCACCGCCGGCGTGAAAGAAGTGCGCGCCTGGACCGTCCGGGTTGGTGCCACCGCGCCCCAGGCCGCCGCAGTGATTCACACCGACTTCGAACGTGGCTTCATCCGCGCCGAAATCGTCAGCTACGACGACTTCGTGCAGTACAACGGCGAAGCCGGCGCCAAAGATGCCGGCAAATGGCGCCTGGAAGGCAAGGAATACATCGTTCAGGACGGTGACGTGATCCACTTCCGCTTTAACGTGTAATTTTTCGGGTTATTTTGGGCTCAAAGCCTTGACAGGCCAGGCCCAAATACCGAAAATACGCGCCTCGTTCAGGGCCTGCCCCTACACGAAATGGCAAGGTAGCTCAGTTGGTTAGAGCACAGCACTCATAATGCTGGGGTCGGCGGTTCGACTCCGCCCCTTGCTACCAGTATTCTTAAAAGCCCGACTCGCAAGAGCCGGGCTTTTTTCGTTCTGGCCCCACTGGGATTACCAGCCCGACTGACATTATTCAGCACAGGACCATCGCCCATGCCGGCATCACTCGTTTCCGGTTTGTCTCTGGACCGGCTCACCCGGATCAGTCCGTACTTTAACGAACACTACGTTCAACCGGGCAAGCTATCCGGCTTCGCCGCCCTGGTGGCCCGGCATGGCGAGATCGTGTGGGCCGATGCCCAGGGTCTGATGGATATCGAACGCAACAGGCCGATGCAGCGGGACAACCTGTTCCGCATCTATTCCATGACCAAGCCTGTGACCTCCATCGCGATGATGCAGCTGTATGAGCAGGGCAAGTTTCTGCTGAACGATCCCGTGCACAAGTACATCCCGTCCTGGCGTAATCTTAGGGTCTATAAGAGCGGCCGTTACCCGGATTTTGAAACCGAGCCGGCAACCACCACCATGACCATCCGGGACCTGATGACCCACACCTCTGGCCTGACCTACGGTTTCACCGAGCGTACAGAAGTGGATGCGGCCTACCGTCAGCTGAAGCTGGATGGCAGCTCCATCCTGACCCTGGACAAACTGGTGGAGCGGCTGGCGGAACTGCCCCTGGAATTCTCGCCCGGTACCGCCTGGAATTATTCGGTGTCGACGGATGTGCTGGGCTACCTGGTGCAGCAGCTCTCTGGCCAGTCACTGGCTGATTATTTTGACGAACACATCTTCCGGCCACTGGCCATGACCGACACCGGTTTTCAGGTACGTCCGGATCAGCAGGATCGCTTTGCGGCCTGCTACCTGCGCCAGCCCGGCGACACCCTGAAACTGCAGGACGATCCTGAGCGCTCAAAGTACCTGAAGCACCCCCGCTTCCTGTCGGGCGGGGGCGGACTGGTGTCAACCATCGACGACTATCACCGTTTTGCCCAGGCCCTGTGCCAGGGCGGCGCATTCCAGGGGCAACGGATTATCGGACGCAAAACCCTGGAGTTTATGCGCCGCAACCACCTGCCGGATAACCAGGACCTCCCTGCCCTGTCGATTGGTGGCTTCACCGAGACGCCCTACCAGGGCAGCGGCTTCGGCTTGGGTTTCTCGGTCAAGACGGACGTGGCCAAATCCCAAACCATTGGCTCCGAAGGCGAGTTCGGCTGGGGCGGGCTGGCCAGCACCAGCTTCTTCGTGGACCCTCAGGAAGACCTGGTCGTCATTTTCATGACTCAACTGATACCCTCATCGTCTTACCCGTTGCGGCAGGAACTGCGAGCACTGGTCTATGGGGCGCTGGTATAAACTGGCCAAACCATTAATCTCTCACAAGCCAGGTGGTTAGCTGTTTGCATATAAGGCTATAACACCTCGAGCTGTGCGATAGATCCATGGCCTATGGCATACTCAGGGCCCCAAAACAATCAAACACAAACCACCTGCAAGGAATGTTGTGATGAAAGCGGAAACCCTCGCACTGCACGCCGGCTTCAAGAGCGACCCGACCACCAAGGCCGCCACTACGCCGATCTACCAGACCACCTCGTACACCTTCGACGACACCCAGCACGGTGCTGATCTGTTTGATCTGAAGGTGCAGGGCAACATCTATACCCGCATCATGAACCCGACCAACTCGGTTCTGGAAGAGCGCATGACGGCCCTGGAAGGGGGCATTGGCGCGCTCGCGGTCGCCTCTGGCATGGCCGCGATCACCTACGCTCTGCAGACCATCTGCAAAGTGGGCAACAACATTGTCAGCACCAGTCAGCTCTATGGCGGCACTTACAACCTGTTCGCCCACTCACTGCCGAACCAGGGTATCAACTGCAAAATGGTGCCCCACGATGATTTCGAGGCGGTGGAAAACGCCATCGACGACCAGACCCGCGCGCTGTTCTGTGAATCCATCGGCAACCCGGCCGGCAATGTGGTCGATATCCAGACGTGGGCCGACATTGCCCACAAACACGGCATCCCGCTGATCGTCGACAACACCGTCGCCACACCGTTCCTGTGCCGTCCGTTTGAGCATGGTGCGGATATCGTGGTGCACTCCCTGACCAAATACATCGGCGGCCATGGTACAACAGTGGCGGGCATTGTGGTGGATTCCGGCAAATTCGACTGGGCCGCCAGTGCCGATAAATTCCCGATGATGAACCAGCCAGATCCGTCCTACCATGGCGTGGTCTACACCGAAGCGCTGGGCGCTGCTGCCTTTATCGGCCGCTGTCGTGTGGTGCCCTTGCGCAATACTGGCGCGGCGCTGTCGCCGTTCAATTCTTTCCTGATCATGCAAGGCCTGGAAACCCTGGCGCTGCGCATGGAACGGCATTGCGCCAACGCCGAGAAAGTTGCCCAATTCCTGCAGGATCACCCGGCCGTTGAGTGGGTCAACTACGCGACTCTGGCCGACAGCCCCTACAAGGCCACCTGCGAGAAGATCTGTGGCGGCAAGGCCTCGGGCATTCTGAGCTTCGGCATCAAGGGTGGCCGCGAGGCCGGTGCGAAGTTCATTGACGCCCTGGACCTGATCCTGCGACTGGTCAACATCGGCGATGCCAAATCCCTGGCCTGCCACCCCGCCACCACCACCCACCGCCAGCTCGACGCAGACGAACTGAAGAGTGCCGGCGTCAGTGAGGATCTGGTGCGCTTGTCGATCGGCATCGAGCACGTGGACGATATCATTGCCGACGTCACCCAGGCCCTGGACAAATCCCAGGCTTGATAACGCTCAACCGGGTACGACCAATGTCGTGCCCGGTGACCCCGTGATTGCCCGTATCTGCCTTGTATCTATACGCTCCGCCGATTACCCTTTAAAGTTCTCCATACCCTGATCAGAGAGCTCCCGGCCCCATGAGCGACAGCGCCAAACCCCGCATCACCAGTGGTTCCAAATTCCGTAACGAACACGGCTTCAGTGCCATCAAGGACGGCGTCAAGCGATCGGCCGCCACTACGGAAGACAAGCCCCTGGAGCGCAAGCCAAAATGGCTGAGAGCGCGGATGCCCGGTGGCGAACGCTACGACGCCGTGCGCCGGAACGTCTCCGAACACCGCCTGAGCACGGTCTGTCAGGAATCCCATTGCCCGAACATTGGTGAGTGCTGGACCAACGGCACCGCGACCATCATGGTGATGGGCTCTGTGTGCACCCGCGCCTGCAGGTTCTGTGCAGTCGACACTGGCAACCCGAAGGGCTGGCTGGACGCGGAAGAGCCGGAAAACACCGCCAAATCGGTCGAGCTGATGGGGCTTCGCTATATCGTCCTGACCTCCGTTGACCGGGACGATCTGGAAGATGGCGGCGCCGCACACTACGCCGCCTGCATCTCCGCCATCAAGCAGCGTACGCCGGAAGTGGCGGTTGAAGCGCTGACCCCGGATTTCGATGCAGTGATGAGCGATGTCGAGAAAGTGGTGGATTCCGGCCTCGACGTCTTCGCCCAGAACGTGGAAACCGTCGAGCGCCTGACTGGCAAGGTGCGAGACCCTCGCGCCGGCTACGACAAAACCCTGAGTGTACTCGCCCATGCCAAAAAACACCGCCCGGACGTGCTCACCAAAACCAGTCTGATGCTAGGCCTGGGCGAAACCGAGGCAGAAGTCCTGGAAACCATGGACGACCTGCGCGCCATCGGTGTCGACATCCTGACCCTGGGCCAGTACCTGCGACCGACCCCGAATCATCTGGCGGTGGAGCGTTACGTCACCCCGGAAGAGTTCAATCGCTACCGAGAGATCGGCCTGGCCAAAGGCTTTATGGAAGTGCCGTCCGGCCCCATGGTGCGTTCCAGCTACCGAGCCGACCGGGTATTCGACAAAAACAACCTGGGCCTGAACGTGCCCGAGGTGCCCAAGCCTGCCGACGCCGTACAGATTCCGGTCAAGGCCATCGACTGAGACACCCATGCTGACCCTGCTGCGAAACATCCGGCTGAAGTACAAGTTCTGGTTGCTGAATATTGTGGTGTTTGCCGTGCTGTGCCTGCTGGTGCTCTATGCCATGCAGCTGATTGCCGAAAAGTCCGGCGGCAGCTTTGCCGACGTCTTTGCCGACACTGCTGCGGGCTTTTCCCTAGTGGTTGCTGTCTTGATGGCACTGGAAATGGCCGGCTCTCAACTGCTGATTTCATTCATCGAACGCCACATGAACCGGCTCAAAGACACCATGGTGTCCGTGCAGGCCAGCGGCAATCTCAGCCAGCGGGCGCCGACCGAGTCCACCGATGAAATTGGCGAAATGGCGGTGGCCTTCAACGCCATGCAGGACCGCACCGTCGAGGTTGTCCGAAGCATGAAAGGCGCCATCGAACGCCTGGACCGGGAAGTACAGGAACTGACCGAGACCGCAGAAGCGCGCCGGGATGACCTGACCCGGCAACAGGCCGACGCCGATCGATCCGCAGATGTGGTGGAGACCATGCTACAGAGCTTCGTTGGCATTGCCGAGCAGTCGGGCATCGCCAAAACCCTGTCCCACGAGGCCCGGGACACCGCTATCGCCGGTCGCGACAGTGTCGGCCGCAGTGCCGACAGCATCCGCCAACTGGAACGGGTGGTTCGCAACTCTGCCAGCAGCGTCGAATCGCTGGCCGAAAGCAGCCAAGGCATTGGCCAGACCATCAACGAAATTAAGGGCATTGCCGACCAGACCAACCTGTTGGCACTGAACGCCGCCATCGAAGCCGCCAGAGCCGGTGAACACGGGCGCGGCTTTGCCGTGGTTGCCGACGAGGTACGCAAATTGGCCCGGCGGGTGCAGGATTCCACCGAGCAGATTCAGACTACTCTGGACAAGCTACTGGCTTCTATGAAAACCGCCGTTGAGCAGATGACCGGCAGTTCTGAAGATGCCGCCCGATGCGTGGACGAGTCCGAACAGGCTCAGCAAGCACTGGAAGCGATTAATGAGGTAGTCAGCCGGATCGACCGCACCAACCAGGAAATTGCGGACATGTCGGCCCAACAAACGGCGGACACCGATGATGTTCTTGCCAACGTGCAGGGTATTCGGGAAACCACACAGAGCATGGTTACTCAGCTATCGGACAGCGCAGAAATGACCAAGCGCCTTAAACACCTGATCGAATCCCTGGAACAAGCCGCCTCAAAGGTCACAGTTCACTGAGGTTTGTGGCAAACTCTGCATTCGTTTTTCCCAGCAGAGTAGTCTTTCATGAACCGCCTTGGCGCCCTTTACGACCGTTTTATTCTCCCACACCCCTGGATTGTGCTGATTCTGTTCGGCGTACTGCTGGCGGTGGCCGCCCTCCGCTTTGACCAGTTCCGGCTGGACGCGTCAGCCGAATCCCTGGTTTTGGAGAACGATCGCTCACTGGAGCAGTATCGCCAGGTCAACCGCGTGTTCACCACCTCCGATGACTTCCTTGTAGTTACCTACACACCTCATCAGGAACTGTTTACCGAAACCGAGCTCAGCCATTTCCGGTCACTGCGGGACAAGCTGGACGCCCTATCCGCTGTCGGCTCGACCAACAGTATTCTGAACGTGCCCCTGTTGCACAGTCCGGACCTGACGCTGGACACCGTAGATAGTGAAATCAAGACCCTTGATAACGATGAGATACCGCCAGATACGGCTCGCCAGGCGCTGCTGGACAACCCAATGTACCCGAACCTGCTGCTCAGCGAGGATGCCGGCACCACTGCGATCCAGGTTAACCTGCCAACGCCCGAGCGTTATTTCGAGCTGCTGAACCAACGCGATGAGCTCAGAGACCAGGTCAGTACCGGCGTCGCCGACGCCGATCAGCAACGGCAGCTGGAGCGCGTCAGTCAGGAGTTTATCCGGTACACCGAAGCCCTCGGCAAAGAGCGGGACGCCACCATCGCGGGGGTCCGCGCCATACTCGACGACTACCGGGATCGCGCCACTATTCACCTGGGTGGCGTACCCATGATCGTCTCCGACATGATCCGCTTTATCCAGAACGATCTGTCCACCTTCGGGCTGGGCGTGCTCGGCTTTCTGATCCTGACACTGGCCATCATCTTCCGGCAATGGCGCTGGGTGCTGGTGCCGCTGTTGTGCTGCAGCTTCACGGTATGGTTGATGATCGGGTTTCTGGGCTGGGCCCAGTGGCCCGTCACCGTGATCTCGTCCAATTTTGTATCCCTGCTGCTGATCATGACCCTGTCGCTCACCATCCACCTGATTGTGCGCTACCGGGAGTTCCAACACGACGAGCCCCAGGCTCAGTCGCAGGACATTCTGCGGCGCACACTCATGGCCATGGTCAAACCCTGCTTCTATATGGCTATCACCACCATTGTTGCCTTTGGCTCATTGACCTTCAGTGGCATCCGACCAGTCATCGACTTTGGCTGGATGATGACCCTGGGGCTGACCGTCGCCTTTCTGATGACTTTCCTGATCTTCCCGGCCCTGCTCAGCCTGCTGCCGCCGCCGCTGGATCAGCGGGTAAGCTCTGACCGCATTCCCTTTACCGACGCCTTCGCTCGCTTCACCGAGCATTTTGGCGGCACGGTGCTGGTGGGTTCTGGGATCATTGCCGTGCTGTGCGTGATCGGCCTGAGCCGGCTGACCGTGGAAAACAGCTTTATCGACTATTTCAAAGCCTCCACCGAAATCCATCAGGGCATGGTCGTCATCGATGACCGCCTCGGCGGCACCTCACCGCTGGATGTGGTGATCACCGATGAACCGGCACCGGAAAACGTCAACGATGACCCTTTCGCGAGCGACTGCGACCCGTTTGTCGAGGATTGCGACGAACAGGATTACCGGGACACCTGGTACACCTACCAAAAAATGCGCCAGCTCAGTGAGGTGCACAACTACCTGCACAGCCTGCCGGAAACCGGTAAAGTGCTGTCGATCAGCACCACCCTGGACCTGTTAGCCCAGATTAACGGCGGCACACCGCTGAATGCTGTGGAACTGGCCTTTGTGCCGGCGGCCGTGCCCGCGGATCTGCAGGACATTTTGCTCAGCCCGTACATATCGGAAGAACACCAACAAGCCCGGTTCAGCATCCGGATTCTGGAAACCATGCCGGATCTGCGCCGGCAGGATTTACTGGACCGCATCCGCACGCACCTAACCACCGAGCTCGGTTACGACGACGAACGCATCCAGCTATCCGGCATGACCGTGATGTACAACAACATGCTGCAGAGCCTGTTCGACTCCCAGATCAAAACCATCGGCGTGGTGTTTGGCGCGATCCTGGTGATGTTCCTGATTCTGTTCCGCTCGGTAAAATTGGCACTGATCGGCATGGCCCCCAACCTGATTGCCGCCGGCTCTGTACTGGGCCTGATGGGCTGGCTGGGAATTCCGCTGGATATGATGACCATTACCGTCGCCGCCATCACCGTGGGCATCGCGGTGGACGACACCATCCACTACATCCACCGATTTAAAACCGAGTTCGCGAAAGACGGCGACTATCTGGCCACCATGCACCGCTGCCACCGCAGTATTGGTCAGGCCATGTTCTTTACCTCGCTGACCATCATCTCCGGGTTTTCGATTCTGGTGTTGTCAAACTTCATTCCAACCATCTATTTTGGCCTGTTCACCGGCTTTGCCATGTTCATGGCGCTGCTGGGCGCTCTCACGTTGCTGCCAAGACTGATCATTCTGACCCGACCGTTCCCCGCCCCATAAAGAAAAAACCCCGCCAGAGCATTGCTCAGACGGGGTTAAGATCATCAACGATTCAGGCCTTGCCTGGCTCCGGATCATCCGGGGCTCCGATCATGTCATCGTGCTCTGCCATATCCCAAGGCAGCTTGCCCGGCGAGATATCCAGGAAGTGCAAATAGTTTTCGAACTGATCCAGAATGTCCTTGATGATATCGTTCTCATCGTAACCATAAATATCGTAGGCACGGCCACCTCGACGCAGGTACACCTCAGCCCGGTAATAGGCCTCCGGCTGGTCCGGGTCCCGCTTCAGTTCGCTATACACAAACCCGGGCATGGTGTGCTCGGTCAGGCGGATGTCGTACACGAAATCCACGTGATGCTCGCGATGCACCAGCAGGTGTGACCGCTCATTTTCCACGTCGTATTCGGCGTATGCGTTCCAACCCCGATCCTTGAGTTCTTTCTCGACCTCACGCATGGCCTTCATCACGGTGTTCTTGATGTACATTTCCACCTGGTGCCGGCCCGGGAATTCGACCATGGCCGCCAGGCGATGCTTCCATTGCGAGCCCGTCAAGTGCCGGTTACTCATCATGTGCGCCTGCAGGCTGGTTTCACGGTGCCCCTCAATAATCAGCGCACGCCACATTCCGACCGCGGCAATCAGCATGATGATGGCGAACGGCAAGGCACTCGCAATGGTCATGGTCTGCAGAGCACTCAAGCCGCCGGCCAGCAACAGCACTGCCGCCACGGCGCCTTCCAGTACCGCCCAGAATACCCGCTGCCAGGCTGGGGTGTTAATCACGCCGCCGGACGCCAGCGAGTCAATCACCAGAGAGCCGGAGTCTGAGGAGGTCACGAAGAAGGTGATGATCAGCAGCACCGTGATCAGCGAGATAAAGAACGACCAGGGCAACTGCTCAAACAGCTGAAACAGGGCCACGGCATGGTCTGCCTGAACGTCCGCGATCAAGGTATCCAGCCCCTGATTCATGATCAGGTGCAGGGCAGTGTCGCCGAACACCGAAAACCACAGGAAGGTGAAGATGGTGGGCACCAGCATGACACCAATCACAAACTGACGGATGGTACGACCCCGGCTGATCTTGGCGATAAACATACCGACAAACGGCGCCCAGGCGATGGTCCAGCCGAAAATGAACAGCGTCCAGTTACCGATCCAGTCACTGCGGCTGTACGCTTGTAGATTGAAAGTGCGCTCCACGATACCGCTGACATAACTGCCGGTGTTCTGCAGGAAGGTTTCCAGAATGTGGATGGTCGGGCCGACGATAAACACAAACAGCATCAGGGCGATGGCCAGGGCCATGTTGAGAATGGACAGGCGCTTTACCCCTTTGTCCATACCCGCCACCACCGACACCGTCGCCGCTGCGGTAATGACGGCAATGGCAATGATCTGCACCGTGGTACTGATGGGCACCGCAGGCCAGAGATAATTGATACCCGCATTAATCTGGGTAACCGACAACCCCAGTGTGGTGGCAATGCCGAACATGGTGCCGAGAATGGCAAACACATCCACTGCGTGACCTATAGGTCCGTAAATCTTCTCGCCGATTAACGGATAGAGGGCAGACCGGATGGACATTGGAAGTCCGTGGCGAAAGGCAAAATATGCCAGAACCAGCCCGACCAGGCCGTAAATGGCCCAGATATGAAAGCCCCAGTGGAAGAAAGCGATCTGCATCGCCTGTTTGGCCGCATCCACCGTTTCAGCAGCACCGGCAGGCGGTGACGCAAAGTGCAGCACCGGTTCGGCCACACCAAAGAACAGAAGCGCAATCCCGTAACCCGCTGAAAACAGCATGGCGAACCATTCCGGGAAAGAGTACTGCGCCTCGGCATGATCAGGACCCAGCTTGATATTACCCCACTTGGAGGCGCCCACACCGACGATGAACACCAAGAAAATCGCGACCGACAGCATGTAGAACCAGCCGAAGGTTTCGGTGATCCAGATCAGAGTTGTGCTGAACACTTCCCCCGCCAGAGCGGGATTACTTATGGTTCCCACCACCAACAGCAAGGCGATGGCGACCGCAGGAATAAACACCGGTATCAGAATGGTCGACCGGATTGCTTTCTTGTCTGAAGTCATAGACATGCATCCATGTTGTCGTTGAATTTGTTTTACAGCCCATGACTATAGGAACAAAAGAACTATCTGGATTACCGAATTGCAGGTATCCATGTAATGAACCTATAGATCAGTCACGGGTTATGTGCGAGGCAGGGAGCTCTAACGTCAGGGCAAAACTGAATTGAATGGTGCTCACGGCCTGCCCCAAAACGCCTTGCACGCCCCAGGGTCAGGCCATGGTGATCGCCGTTTTACTGACCCGGCTGCATCATCTGCTGCTGTTGCTGCATCTGACGCTGCATTTCCTGCATGCGACGGTCCAGCTCGTCACGTTGCTCTGCCGTGAACACGGCATCCACACGGGCCTGCATCAATGCCGACAGGGCCGCAATTTCACCGGTGACATCGCCCAGCTTTTCGGCGTTATCGCGGATCGCCGACTCGCTGTAGTCTGCCTTGATCTCAGCTTGCAACGACTGCTGGAGGCTTTGGGCGCTCTGGCGCAGCTCACCGATCTCACCTTCCATTTCGCTGATGATGCCGCGAATTTCACTTTGCTGAGTCTCAGACAGACCCACCATCTCAGCCAACTGGGCCACCTGGTCAGGCTGGCCGGGAGCCGCCTGCTGGGCGAAGGCCGGCATCGAAAGGCTGAGAGCTACCAGAGCAGAACCGATTATCTTTACAAGCTTCATAAATTTCTCCAAGTCGCCGGCAGCCACGCATTAACCGCCGGATTACGTTGCATTAAGTGCTCAAGGGTGTACACCCTAAAACATTACGGCGTCGCATTTCACCCCGACATCCCTTCTTTTTGTACACACTCCCGAAAAATAATCGGCCGGCCCGCAGCACACGCGGGCCGGCGGCTATATGAAAATTTGGTCATTCCCCTGCATAATGGCGCCTTCAAACACCGAGCGGAGCACACATCATGGCCATTAACTGGTTTCCAGGGCATATGCACAAGGCCCGAAAGGAGATCAAGAAAGTCATGCCTCAGATGGATCTGATCATCGAGGTGGTCGACGCCCGCATTCCGTTTAGTAGCGAGAACCCGCTGGTGCCTTCTTTACGAGGGGATACACCGCTGATCAAGGTTCTGAACAAACGCGACCTGGCAGACCCGGCCATCACTGAGCAGTGGCTCAAGTGGTTTGAACAGGAACGCGGTGTTCGTGCCATCACCCTGACCCATAACCAGCGCCAGGAAGCACTGGGCATCCTCAAGCTGGCGGAAGAACTGACGCCAGGCCATGACCGGCAGAAAAGCGCGCTCCGAGTCATGATCCTCGGCATCCCAAATGTCGGCAAGTCTACGCTGATCAATACGCTGGCCGGCCGGCCGGCGGCGAAAACCGGCAACGAGCCTGCGGTTACCCGGGCCCAACAAGCCATCAAACTTCCGAATAATATTCTGTTGTACGATACTCCGGGTTTCCTCTGGCCAAAACTGTCTCCTGAAGCGTGCGGCTATCGTCTGGCCATTACCGGTGCGATTCGCAGCGCCGTGCTGGACTTTGAGGACGTGGCGATGTTCGAGGCGGAGTACCTTATTAAACATTATTCGGAGCTGGTCATGGCCCGTTATGGACTGGACCAGCAGCCTGCGGATGGACTTGCCCTGATGGATGCAATAGCTGAAAAACGAAAGTTCTTCCGCCGCGGCGGCATCCCGGACCTCCACAAGGTATCAGAGATACTGTTGAACGAGCTCAGGGCCGGCGTCCTCGGCCGGATATCACTTGAAACCCCGGCCATGGTGGAGCAAGAGTTGCAGGAAGCCAGGGCCCGTGAAGAGGCCCAGGCGGCCGATAAGCTCGCGCGCACCGAACAATGGAAGAAAACCTCACGCTGACACGCGCAAAAACCTACCCGCTGTGCCACTGCGCAAGGCATGGAGCAATCTTGAAAATTGGCCCATAACGCTATATTTTTTTGCTATACTTGACCACGATCAATCTATGAAAACCCGCTGCTGAAGCAATCGCGCCGAGGGTGTCGGCTACATGTAAACGTACTCGAATAGCCCTTGGCGTTGCCTTTGCGCAGAGGGCAATGGCAACGTTTGCCAATCAGGAATGACAATGATCACACGTTTGTGTGGTCTGATATGGATCAACCCGGATGGTTCGTTAACTATGGCCCAGGCAATACAACTTCACCAGGTATCTCCCCTCAAGGCCTCATGTAACCAGTGCAGCCTGAGCAACCTTTGCCTCCCTCTAGCCATTGAGGAAAACGATCTGGACCGGCTGGAAGACATTGTTCAGCAGGGGCGGATCTACAACCGTGGCGAGCACATCTTCGATCAGAGTACGCCGTTCAAATCCTGTTTTGCGGTTAAGAGCGGTTCCGTCAAGACGTCCATCATTACCGAGAGTGGTGAAGAGCAGGTGACCGGCTTTTTCATGCCTGGCGAACTGGTGGGTCTAGACAGCCTGAGTGGCGAGAATTACGCCTGCACCGCCAAGGTGCTGGAACGCACCAGCGTTTGCGAATTCCCGATCGACAAACTGGAAGAGCTGACCGGCAAACTGCCCGAGCTGCAGCACCACATGTACCGTCTGATGAGCCAGGAAATTCAGAACAGTCACCAGTTGGCCATGCTTCTGAGCAAAAATACTGCGGAAGAGCGGATCGCAGCCCTTCTGCTGTCGCTCTCCAGCCGATTCCGTCGGCGCAGAATGTCGCCCACCAACTTCAGCCTGCCCATGGCAAGGAATGACATTGCCAACTTCCTCGGCCTGGCCGTAGAAACCGTCAGCCGGGTATTTACCCGCTTTCAGAACCAGGGGATCATCCGCGCGCGGGGCCGGGAAGTAGAGCTTCTGGATGTCGAGGCCTTACAATTGGTCACCCGGGATTTCGCACGACAGGGCGGACAGTAACAGCGGCGGGTTCAGAAACCCGCCGGCTCCTTTTTGTTGCCTGCCTCGGCGCTCGCTTTCAGCAACACAAGCTCCTCTGGCAACCAGGTTCGCCAAGATAACTGCTTGATACCAAAAATGTTCCTGATCTTGCTACAGGCCATCGTGGTGTTTACCGGCTCCAGATAGCCCCACTCCGGCACTTTATCCACAATCCGGATACCCTCAGGTATGCCGGGCATGCCGGTAATCGCCAACCCGAGCTCGTACAGATTGATCTCCTCAGACCCGGCGTACTGATACGTTCCCCAGGCTTCGGCACCGCAGTCCACCTGCAATACCATGGCGGTAATTACCCGCGCCAGATCCTGCACCGCCACCGGCTGCCCTCGGCAGCGCCCCGGCAAAAACAGGCCATCGCTACCGGTCGCGCTCCTCTGAACCTTCCGAACAAAACGCGCAAGACTCCAGCCAGTCCGAAGAATAATGTGCATCGGCAAAACGGTTCGCAACGCCTGCTCGCACTCCCATTGCCAGCGGCCAAGCTCGTTCATTGGCTGGCCCGGATTGGATGAAATATAGGCGGCCTGCTTTCTGCCATCAAAAACGTAACAGGAAGACAGCTGCAACAGCGCCATTTTTCTGTCCCGGGCATACTCTCCCAACGCCAGAGGTAACGAAAATGCCACCTGATGTGTCGACTCCCGATCGTGCTCCGCCTTTTCCGGGTTGACCAGCCAAAGGGCGTTAACAATCAAGTCAGTATCGTCTGGAATCCAGCTTTCCAGAGCATGCAGATCGGCATTAGCTGGATCGCTGACCAGCAGCGGACTCACTTGTAGGTGGGTTTTTCGCAACCGCTCCAGAAGCACCTTGCCCAGCGGGCCATAGTCGTGAACTACAAGTACATGCACGTTGAATCACTGCCTCCGGAATATCACTGATATGACGGGCTTGACCAATCACTCAGGCCAATGGCCTGGGCAATCAGTTTGCTGCACTATCATGCAGCCTTAACCGCCGGTGTTAATTAAAGCCTCACTGTCGAGCATACAACAACAGGAACCTCTATGCTGAAACAACAAAGCCATATCGTGGCACCCATCCCTGACGAGCTGCGTACACGGGCCCTTTACACCGTCTGCGAGCTAAAGGAGCGCGGCAAAGCCGACAAGGAAGCCATCGAAAAACTTTTCAATCTGATTGTCGAACTGACCGAACAAGGCCTCGACTTTTTCTTCCTCGAACCCCTGCGCCGCCTAAATGCCAGCAGCATGATGATGGGCATGGCTAAAATGGGCATCGGCAGCATGCTTAAGGGCAGCAAGATGGTGGTCCATAAGGTACTGAAAAAACTGGATGACCGCAGCCTGGCCGCCATTCTCGACTTTATCGAAGAAATTATTCATGAACCAGAGACCCCCTGACCCCGGGCGGGGCCGCGAAGGACCTGCTGATCAACCACAGATCCGGGGCACCCGGGCGGTAACGCCGGTTAGCAGCTCATAACCAATGGTGCCGGCACAGGCGGCGACTTCGTCAACGCTGACCGTCGATCCCCAAAGCTCCACCAAGTCCCCTTCCCGGGCTTCTGGCGCCATGGTGAGGTCGACCGCCAGCATGTCCATGGACACTCGCCCTAACAGGCGAACTCGCTTACCCCCAATCGCAGCGGGTGTGCCGGTGCCGGCGTGGCGAGGGTAGCCGTCGCCGTAACCGATGGCCACCATGCCCATCCGGGTATCCTGATCCGCCACCCAGGTGGCGCCATAACCAATTGATTCACCGGCCCGCACTACACGGCTACTGATCAGGGGCGCCTGCAATGTCATTACCGGGCGCAGGCCCAGGTCAAGGCCGGATTTACCGATCATCGGTGACGCCCCGTACAGCATGATACCGGGCCGGCTCCAGTCATAAAGCGGTTGATCGGAGCGAAAATGCGCGGCGGAGTTGCCGACGCTGCGCATCAGATCCGGCCAGGGGGCTGTCGCCGCCTCAAAACAGCGGGTCTGCACTGTGGTCATGAAACTGTTGAGATCATCTGCGCATGCAAAGTGTGTGACAAACCCGATAAGCCGGTGTTTTTGCCCTGCCGTTTCCAAGCCGGCAATCACGCCCTGCAGATCTTCCGGGCGAAAGCCTAGCCGATTCATCCCGGTGTTTACCTTCAACCAGAATCTCGGCACAGGACCTTTGGTGAGCCACTGCAATTGCTGATGGCAATGCACCACCGGCTCAAAGCCATACTCGGCGCAGCCACTGAAGTCAGGCCCGGCATGCACACCCTGCAACAACACCACTGGCTGTTTGAGGCCGCTGTCACGGATGGCGAGCGCCTCTTCAATGCAGGCGACGGCGTATTTCCCAGCGTCTTCCGCCAGTGCGCTGGCGACTGCTGCGATACCATGGCCATAGCCATCGGCTTTGATAACAGCCATAGCCCGGGCTCCACCGGCCTTTTCGCAAGCCAGTCGATAGTTGAATCTGAGGGCCTCCAGATCAATGCTGGCAACCGTACTGCGCGGCATTAATAATCTCCACCGTAATCACCGTAATCACCGTGCGCCAGGTCTTCAAACTTGGTGTATTTGCCGATAAACGCCAGGCGGATGGTCCCGATCGGGCCATTCCGTTGCTTGCCGATAATGATCTCGGCAATGCCTTTATCCTGGGTGTCCTCGTTGTACACCTCGTCTCGGTAGACAAACATGATGACATCCGCATCCTGCTCGATCGCCCCGGATTCGCGTAGATCCGAGTTAATCGGCCGCTTATTGGGCCGCTGCTCCAGGCTCCGGTTGAGCTGCGAGAGCGCCACCACCGGGCAACTCAGCTCCTTGGCGATGCCCTTGAGAGAGCGCGAAATTTCAGAAATCTCGGCGGTACGGCCTTCGGAGTTGCCGGGCACTCGCATCAGCTGCAGGTAATCGACCATGATCAGGCCAATCTTGCCGTCGTTTTCCCGGGCAATCCGCCGGGCACGAGAGCGCATTTCGGTAGGGCTCAGGCCGGGCGTGTCATCAATGTACAACGGCTTGTCTTTGAGCAGACTCACCGCAGATGTCAGGCGGGGCCAATCGTCTTCATCCAGTTTGCCGCTGCGCACCTTGGTCTGGTCAATACGCCCAAGCGAAGACAACATACGCATCGCCAGCGCGTCTGCCGGCATTTCCATGCTGAACACCAGGATGGGGGTGCTGGTGCTGATCAGGGCATTCTCAACGATGTTCATGGCGAAGGTGGTCTTACCCATCGAGGGCCGCCCTGCCACGATGATCAAATCGGCCGGCTGCATACCTGACGTCTGGTCATCCAGGTCCCGGAACCCGGTGGTCAGGCCCGTAGTCTGCTCACCGGACTCAAACAGTTCTTCGATACGACTTAACGCGGTGGCGAGAATCGGGTTGATGGCCTTGGGCCCGGAACCTTCTTTAGTGCGAGCCTCGGCAATCTGAAAAACGCTGCGCTCTGCTTCGTCCAGTATTTCGGCACTCTTGCGACCCTGAGGATTAAACGCAGAATCTGAAATGGCACCCGAAACCACCAAAAGCTGACGCAAAATCGACCGCTCCTTGACGATCTCTGCATACGCCTTGATGTTCGAGGCACCCGGCGTTTTCTCAGCCAGCTCGGCCAGATAGGACAGCCCACCGGCATCTTCAATATCCCCGGCCCGCTCCAGAAACTCAGCCAGCGTGACCACATCAAGCGGTTCGTTCTCGCTGGCCAGGCGCTCTACCGCACCAAAGATCAGCTTGTGATCCTGGCGATAAAAATCCACCGCCGAAATAATCTCGGAAATTTCGTCAAAACGCCGGTTGTCCAGCATCAGGCCGCCAAGCACCGCCTGCTCCGCTTCCACGGAATGAGGTGGCACTTTGATACGACTGGTTTCCGGATCAATCGACGCAGATTTGAACGTAGGGTTGGCCATAGGTACCAGACAAGTATGAAATGAATAAACCGGGGACAAGAATACCAGAAAGCAACGAGCCCGAAACCGTTTCCGGTTCGGGCTCGTTTCAGAATGCTAAAGCCAGAGGCCTTATCACTCTATATGATCAACAAACCGTGGCAACCGATTACTCGGCAACAACCGCCAGCTTGATGGTCACTTCAACGTCGCTGTGCAGCTGCAGCTCAACTTCATACTCACCGGTCACCCGAAGCGGGCCTTCCGGCAGACGAACTTCGCTCTTTTCGACTTCGGTGCCGCCAGCAGAAACAACATCTGCGATATCACGAACACCGATAGAGCCAAACAGCTTGCCTTCTTCACCAGCCTTGGAGGTGATGGTGAAGGAAGCGCCTTCCAGAGCCTCAGCGCGGGCCTGGGCAGTCGCCAGCTTATCCGCGGCAGCCTTTTCCAGTTCAGCGCGACGCTCTTCGAACGCCTGTACGTTTGCGGCCGTGGCAGGAACAGCTTTGCCATACGGCAGCAGGAAATTACGACCGTAACCGGCCTTAACCTTTACCTTGTCGCCCAGAGAGCCAAGGTTTGCTACTTTCTCGAGCAGAATAACTTCCATCTCGTTAACCTCTTCGTGCTTTATTCAGCCGGCCCGGCGGGTTTTATTCGCCCCCGGATGTCCAGCCAGCTATCCACAAAAGCCATAACCAACATCAGCATCATCAGACTTGGACCCAGCAGCACCAGCGCAACGTAAAACATTGCCAGCCAGTTACCACTCAACTGCTTACGACCAACCACACCGTGCACAATCGCCAGCCCTGCAATGAACAGCGGGGTTCCCGCTGCCCAAGCCAGCAGCATGGAGTTGAGCCCCAGTACCGGGCCGATCACCATGGTGACCGCACACACAACCGCAATGGCTGGAGACAACCTCAGGGCATGAAATTCCTTACGGAATCCGCCGGGGTTATAAAGCCCCGCCTGCCACGCCCTCGCCAGCATCGTCATACCGACGGCTGTGGCGAAATAGGTGCCCGCCATACTTGCGTTCATAGTGTCCCGGATGATCAGCTCAAGATCGCTGCCTAAAGTCCGGGCCACTTCGGCGTTGTATTGCTCGTAAAACCCGATACCTGCCTGAACCAGTTCGTCCAGAAGTGCCGGGTACATAACGGGCAACAACAACCCGGTCAGTATGGCCAGAAAAGCACCGGCTAGCAGCGCTCTTTCCCAGGCCAGGGATGTTCTGAGGATCGACGCCATCAGCATCACCTGCAACAGCACCACCAGCGACGTCGGATCCTGACCGTAAACGGCCCAGCCCAACGCGGGCATTAACGCCCACAGACCGATACTCAGCCCCTGCCGGACGCCCAGTCTCAGAATGACCAGGCCAATAACTGCTGCGCCAATCCAGAACAACAAAGGTACGGCAGTGGTAACTGCTGCAACTCCGCCGGCCTGCAGGGGACCGCGCATTACAAATTGTGCCAGTGCACGCATGGTCCCGGGTCCTGTCTATCTGTGCTTATTGATCGTGGCTATCCGTATACGGCAGCAGTGCCAGGTAGCGGGCGCGCTTGATAGCGGTAGCCAGCTGACGCTGATAACGTGCTTTGGTGCCGGTAATACGGCTGGGCACGATTTTGCCGGTTTCAGTGATGTAGCCTTTCAGGGTGTCCAGATCCTTGTAATCGATCTCCTTAACACCCTCTGCCGTAAAGCGGCAGAACTTACGACGTCTGAAAAAACGAGCCATAACGTAACTCCTAACTCCGGTAAATTACTCTTCTTCGTCCTGGGAATCGTCGTTCTGACGATCGTCAGATTCGGCCGAACGACGTGGACGCTCATCTCCGCCAGAACGACGGTCCTCGCGGGACTCGGCGGCCTTCATCGGAGACATGTCAGTAACAGCCTCGTCACGACGCAGAATCAGTTCGCGGATGATGGCATCGTTGAACCGGAAGTTATGAGTCAGCTCGTCCATAGCGGCTTGTGAACATTCGGCGTTCATCAGCACGTAGTGAGCTTTGTGAATCTTGTTGATCGGGTAAGCCAGGTGACGACGGCCCCAATCTTCCAGGCGATGTACCTTGCCGCCATCTTCAGTGATGACGCCGGTATAACGCTCGATCATCGCGGGCACTTGCTCGCTTTGATCCGGATGTACCATAAATACGATTTCGTAGTGACGCATGAGTTCTCCCTACGGTTTGAACAGCTTCCTTCTGCGGCGGGCGCGGTAAGCCCCGTTCCCGAGCATGAAAGCAAGGAGGTGGCAGCAAAGCTGCCGGCTTCTTTTGCTTTAGCAGCAAAGCCTTATAAGAGAAGGCCTGACTAAAAGCGAGATTCTGCAGACCCGACATCAGGCAATACAAAACCACCCCTTGGAAAAGGGGTCACGTATTCTATGCGCATGGGGAATGTTGTGCAAGGCTTAACCGAGCCGCTGGCGCAGGGCTTCGTACAGGCAGACACCGGTGGCCACCGACACATTCAGACTGTCAACGTGACCAAGCATCGGAATGTTGATCAACTGATCGCAATGCTCACGGGTCAGCCGGCGCATACCTTTACCTTCCGCACCCATCACCAGGGCCACCGGGCCTTTGAAGTTTGCCTGATAAAGATTGGCGTCCGACTCACCAGCGGCGCCAATCAGCCAGACACCCTGGTCTTTCAACTCACGCAGAAGGCGGGCCAGATTGGTGACCCTGACAAAGGGTACCGTCTCCGCCGCCCCGCAGGCCACCTTGCGGGCCACCGGCGTCAGCGAGGCGGACTTGTCTTTAGGCACAATTACCGCCTGCACCCCTACGGCATCCGCCGTGCGCATACAGGCCCCCAGGTTATGGGGGTCGGTTACACCATCGAGCACCAGCAGGAACGGTGGCTTATCGCTGGCCGCCAACTGGGCCATCAGATCAGCCTCAGTCCACTCGCGACTTTCGCTGACCTCAGCCACCACACCCTGATGGACGCCACCAACACGCTCATCCAGCTCCCGGCGATGCACCACCTTCCATTGCACCCCAAGACCATCCAGCGCGCCGGTAACCGATTTTACCCGTTTATCCTGACGACCGGTCTGAATCCAGACTTGCTGGATTCGCTCGGGCTCCCGCTTGAGCACCGCATCGACGGCATGCCAGCCAAATACATATTCCTGAGACACTAGCCATTACTTCCTGTGCAGCGGATTACGACCGGGGTTTGCGCTTTCTGCCTGCAGCAGATGGCTTGCCCTTTCCGGCATTCCGGGACGCCTCTCTGGCGGCCTCAGAAGTCAGTCTGTCTTTTGCGCCGCCCGACTTGCCACGCTTGCCACCCTTGCCACTGCGGTCACCCTTACTGCGGGTTTCACGCTTGGACAGGTCCAGGGCGTCGCGATCCTCGGTGCGCTTTTTCGGCGTACTGATCAGCTCCAGGTCAATCTTGCGGTCTTCCATACCAACCCGGACAACGCGAACCCGCACTTCATCACCCAGACGGAAGCTCACCGCTGTGCGCTCACCAATCATGCGGTGCTTGGCCGAGTCGTGATGGAAATAATCGCCACTCAGCGTCGACACATGCACCAGGCCTTCGATGTAAATCTCCGCCAACTGCACAAAGAAACCGAAAGGCGTGACTGCGGCGATAACACCGTCGTGCTCCTCACCGACATGATCGCGAAGGAACTCACACTTGAGCCACGCCATCACATCACGCGTGGCATCATCGGCGCGCCGCTCAGTCATCGAGCAATGCTCACCCAGCTGTTTTACTTTGGCGTAATCGTAGGGATAAACCGCCAACTCAGGATCTGCGACCTTGGGCGAGACCACGTCCTTCTTCACGTCCGGATTGTGAATACGGGACTTGATCCCCCGGTGCACAATGAGATCCGGGTAACGACGGATCGGGGAGGTGAAGTGAGCATAGCTGGAAAAGCCCAGACCAAAGTGTCCGCTCTCTTCCGGGCTGTACACCGCCTGACTCAGCGAACGCAACATCACCATCTGGATGACATTGGCATCGCTCCGGTCGGCCACCTGGGCAAGCAGTTGCTGGTAGTCTGCCGACGTTGGCTTGTCGCCACCGCCCAACTGCAGGCCGAGCTCACTGAGGAACAGCCGAAGATTGCCCAGACGCTCCTCGGAAGGGCCATCGTGCACCCGATACAGTGACGGCACCTCATGCTTCTTGAGGAAGCGCGCCGTCGCCACGTTGGCGCACAGCATGCATTCTTCAACAATCTTGTGGGCATCGTTGCGGTGTACAGGCACGATCTCTTCAATCTTGCGCTCGGCATCGAAGACGATCTTGGTTTCCGTGGTTTCGAAATCGATGGCTCCCCGCTCGGTACGCGCACGGCGAAGCAACTTGTATAACTCGTACAGGTTGTGCAGATGCGGCAACAGGTCTGCGTAATGGGCGCTCAACTTATAACCCTGCTCGGTGTCAGGGTGCTCCAACATGGCACTGACCTTGTTGTAGGTCAATCGGGCGTGACTGTGCATTACTGCCTGATAGAAGGTGTAACCGCTGATGTTGCCCGCCGCACTGATGGTCATGTCCGCCACCATACACAACCGGTCAACACCCGGATTCAGGGAACACAGGCCATTGGAGAGTTTCTCCGGCAGCATCGGCACCACATGGTCCGGGAAATAAACCGAGTTGCCACGCTGAATCGCTTCTTCATCAAGCGGTGAACCCGGCCTTACGTAATGAGACACATCGGCGATGGCTACGACCAGACGATAGCCGCCACGGGGGCGAGGCTCACAGAAAATAGCGTCATCGAAGTCCCGGGCGGTCTCGTCATCGATGGTGACCAACCGCATATTGCGGATATCCACCCGATTGGCCTTATCTTTTTCCGTCACCTCGTCAGGAATGGCCGCTGCTTGCTCGCCCGCTGCGGGCGGCCAGCTGTGGGGAATATCGTACGAGCGGATTGCGACGTCGATTTCCATACCAGGCGCCATATGCTCGCCTAGCACTTCGAGTATCCGGCCGGTAGGCTGGGTGCGCACCGTAGGCTGACGCATGATTTCCACAACCACATACTGACCGTGCACGGCCTTGCCAATATGCTCGTCCGGCACCAGAATTTCATGGTTGATGCGCGCATTCTCAGGCACCACAAAGGCAATGCCGCTCTCTTTGAAAAAGCGACCCACCGTCTGCGACGTGCGGTACTCAAGCACCTCAACAATCACACCTTCACGACGACCACGATCATCCACGCGATCCACTCGTGCCGCTACCCGGTCGCCGTGAAACACCTGACGCATCTGGCGCGCCGTCAGGAACAGATCGGAACCTTCGTCATCCGGGATCAGAAAGCCAAAGCCATCTTTGTGCCCGACAATCCGGCCCGTTACCAGATCGGCTTCTTCTATAGGCAAGAACGCATCCCGACGATTGCAGATCAGTTGGCCGTCGCGACACATGGCGATAAGGCGACGGCGCAACGCCTCGACACCTTCCTCAGATTCCTGCCCCAGTTCCTGGCACAGCGTCTCATGAGTGGCCGGTGCACCGCGTTCTTTCAGGTGTTTGAGAATAAATTCCCGGCTCTGGATCGGGTTATCATACTTCTGGGCCTCACGGTCAGCGTGCGGGTCCCGTCCTTCTTTTTTCTTGGAAACCATTCGGATCCTTGCTATTCAGGCCGCAATAAAGGCGGCGATATTCGTTGTGCCTCCAGTATAACGTTGGTATAGCAAACGTGCATAATCGGGGCGCAATTTATAGGCATAAATACGTCAAAAACTTTTTTAAGAAAAAAAGTTTGACAGCTCATGAGGGAATTATTAAAGTACGCGCCATCAGTTGAGGGCAAACCTTGCTGAGATGGCAGAAACGCTAAGTTTTCAACAAACTAACAGCGAACTGCAAATCACCTGCCGAGGTGGTGAAATTGGTAGACACGCTAGCTTCAGGTGCTAGTGGGGGCAACCCCGTGGAGGTTCAAGTCCTCTCCTCGGCACCATTTCTTTCCCCAAGAAATGGCACGCACCAAAGACCTATTTTTCCAGCCGCTCAGCCAGACATCTTGTTGTGCATTTTCTGTGCTCTACAACTTTATACGATTAAACTCGGGCGACAAGCCGAAACACATCGCCCTCACGGCTATTCCGCCAGCAACCCTACCAGATAGTCCGACAGCGTCTGATACTCATAATCCACTCGGGCAAACGCGTTTCTGGGCACATCCAGAAACGAGGTGCCACACGTTGCTACGGTCGAGGCATCCATAAGATAGGCACTCTGAATCAAGTTAGGTCGATTCTGACCCAGACTGACCGCATCCAGTCTCGGATAGTACAGCTGCCACTGGAAAGCGCCATCATCCGAGTTCACCTCCGCCAGAGCGGCCCAGGCAGAATTCAGCAACGGCAGTTTTAACAATCGCTCTATGTTCAAACCATCTACTAGCCTGGCATCGTATTCGTAGGCCCGAGGTCCAAAGCTGCTGGCGGCTTCGGTATCGCCGGAATAGACAAAGGGGAACAGATGGGTGACGTACTGGGCTGCATCATCACGGGGGTTTCGGTCGGTATTTTCCGGGATGCAGGATTCATCGGGCTGAACAAAACTGAGCTCGGCTTCAAAGATTGCATTGCGGGCCACCCGGTAACCGGTTACCCAATCCGGCCTGCCTGCTCCCAATAACGCTGTCGGCGAGTTACCCTGCAACGTGATCAATCTTCGACGCTCACTTCCGGATACGCCAAACCGTTCAATCAGCTCGACACCAGTATTGCTCTCTGTCCAACTCCAGGACACTTCCGCCGTGCCATCCAGTTCAGAGCTTTCCGGTAACACCTCCCAAGTGTCCACGTGGCACTGGGTAACCGTATCAAAGAAAGCACGATTGTTGTTCCAGTCGAAGACGATCCTTTCGTGAATCGCATCGCCCTCTTCTTCATATCGGTTCCGACTTTCTAAGGAAAGGGCTGCCGTCGGCAGCCACTGGGTTTTCAGTTGTGCCATATAACCGTCCACCTGAATCAAACGGGCCAGCTCAGGCAGCGAAGGCGCGATGCAGCCCCGGCTGGAGACCGAGAGCAGCTGGCCATCTTCGGTGTAATCGAAAAACAGCTCGGCTGAGAGTTCCAGATCGGAGGTGCTGGTTGGCAGGCCTTGCCCACGCCTGGAGTGCGCCAAGACTTGCTGACCGGTCAACAGCACAGGGTTAGCCAGCTCCACCGGCACCTCAGGCAGGTCCAGCACATCAACATCGATATTGCTGAAGTTGCCGGCGGCGGCAGCATCGACCACGGCGATGACATCACTGGCATTCTGCACCAGAGAGTAACCCAGCAGGAACACCGCATCGGTGCTCATGTGACGTTCAGTGCCATCACTTCCCGGCTGGGACAACACCTGATTGTAGGAGTCAGGAATCTGACTGGCCATGAACCGGGCCAACGCTCGGGCATAAGCATGGGCTCGTTCATCACCGGCAATGATGTAATCCTGCCAGAGATTGAGACCATCAAGATTCGCCAACTCACTGTCACTGACCGGACTGAGGCTGTTTCTGCGCGCCGCGTCGGCCCGGAATCTGGCCAGGGTGGTCAGCGGCGTCACGTTGCGAATTCCCGGGCTGGCCGACATCAGGTAGGCCTGCTCGACAACCACGTCGCCCCGATAGGTTTCCTCCAGGGTCTTTCCGGGAATCGCCAGGGCATAAAGCGGATAGTTTCTGGGATCCAGGCTGGGGCCGACCGCGGGGTCCACCCTCAGCGACGAGATGTCGATGGAGAACCGGCCTCCTTCCCCACTCATGGCCGTGGGCTCGCCGGCGGCCAGGGTGACCACCGTGCCGTTGGTCAGCTCGACATTCATCGGGCCAGGCGTGTACTGCCCATCACCGTCCATATCCAGCCAGACACGAGCGTTCTTCAGATAACCGTCAATCACCCGGCCCTGATAGGGCGCCGGCTCGGCGTACTCAACACCGTCAAACTCACGGCCATCGACCGGGAGCCGATCGGATTCGTCACCGCAACCGGTGATCGCAAGAGACAAAAAGGGAACAGTAAGACAGATCAGGCGTTTCATCGCGGCAACCATTTATCTTTATTAGTGCCGCTACTGTAGGAGATGTGACCGATGCAGACTTTGACCGGCTTGGCAAATTGTAAAGTTTGGTAACAGCCCGGCCCTGGAATGGGCCGGGGCCTGGCGTTTCAGGCGGTAATCAGAACGAGCGAGCCACGATTTCTTTCATGATCTCGTTGGTGCCGGCGTAGATACGCTGTACCCGGGAGTCGGCCCAGGCGCGGGCAATCGGGTATTCCCACATGTAGCCATAACCACCGTGCAGCTGCACGCACTCGTCCATCACCTTGCACTGCAAGTCTGTGGTGTGTTGCTTGAGCATCGCCGCGGTGGGGATATCCAGCTTCTTGTTCAAGTGCAGTTCCAGGCAACGGTCGGTAAAGCATCGGGCGGCGGCGATTTCAGCTTTGAGTTCTGCCAGTTTGAAACGGGTATTCTGGAACGCGATTACCGGCTTACCGAAGGCCTTGCGCTCTTTCACGTATTCCAGAGTCCACTGCCAGGCCGCTTCTGCGGCCGCCACAGCGGTCAGGGCTACTTGCAGGCGCTCCGCCGGCAGCTCCTGCATCAACTGGAAAAAGCCCTGGCCTTCCATTGAGCCCAACAGGTTACCGGCCGGGACCTTGACGTCCTGGAAGAACAGTTCGGAGGTATCCTGTGCCTTCATGCCCACCTTGTTCAGGTTCTGACCTTTCTCGAACCCTTCCCAGGCGGTTTCCACCAGCAACAGGCTGGTGCCCTTGGCGCCTTCTTTGGGGTCGGTCTTGGCGACAACGATCACCAGATCGGCTAACTGGCCATTGGTGATAAAGGTCTTGGAGCCGTTCAGAACGTAATGATCGTCCTTGCGGATGGCGGTGGTTTTTACACCCTGAAGGTCGGAACCCGCGCCCGGCTCGGTCATAGCGATGGCTGTGATCATTTCACCGGAGGCCATTTTGGGCAGATACTTCTGCTTCTGCTCTTCTGAACCGTAGTTCAGGATATATGGCGCCACGATGTCGGAATGCAGCCCCCAGCCAATACCGGACAATCCAGCCCGGGAGATTTCCTCCATGATCACCGCCGGGTAGCGGAAATCGGCACCAACGCCGCCGTATTCTTCGGGCAGCATCGGGCACAGAAAGCCCAGCTCACCGGCTTTTAGCCAGAGCTCCCGGCTGACCTGACCATCTTTTTCCCATTGTGCGTGATAGGGCGCGGCTTCCTGTTCCAGAAACTTGCGAACGGAATCCCGGAAGCCTTCATGATCGGCGTCAAACACAGTACGTGGAATCATTGCTGAACCTCGATGAACGGGTTGGTTTGTCATTGTGTTCAGCAAGTCTGTGGCGGGGCGGGATTTCGCTCAATGGTGAAAACCATCAATCGGTTTGGCCAAAACCATCGCCGGGGCTGGTGTCGCTCAGCTCTGTTTTTCGCCCCAGCGAGGCACCAGAGCCTGAGGCAGGCCAAGGTGATCAAGAATCCGAGCCACCATGAAGTCCACCAGATCGTCCAGCGATTGTGGCTTGTGGTAGAAACCAGGACTGGCGGGCATGATCACGGCCCCCATGCGGGTCAGCTTGAGCATGTTTTCCAGGTGCACTTCCGAATAGGGCGATTCCCGCAGCACCAGAATCAGCGGGCGGCGCTCTTTCAGAGCAACATCGCCGGCACGCTCAATCAGATTATTGCTGGCACCGGTGGCCAGGGCCGACAGGGTGCCGGTACTGCAGGGACAGATTACCAGGGGGGCCTTTTCACCGGAGCCGGAGGCCGGCGGCGAAAACCAGTCTTCCCGGCCGAACACCTGCACCTGACCGGCCTTGGCGCCGGCGTATTCGGCTAAGGCTTCCGCCATGGCCGGCGGCGAACCGGGCAAGCGAAACTCCGTCTCGGTAGCGATCACCACCTGCGCCGCCCGGCTGACCATGACGTTTACCCGACAACCACCGGCAACCAGGCACTGCAGCAGGCGCAGCGCGTACTGCGCGCCAGAGGCGCCGGTGATGGCGAGATTGATAACCGGGGATGATTCAGCCACGACGCGCCTCCAACTCGGCAACCAGTTTTTGATGAATTCCGCCAAAACCGCCGTTGCTCATGATAACAATGTGGCAGGTTGCCGGCAGCTGCTCCAACGCCCTGGCAATCAGGGCATCCACCGAAGACTCCACGCCATGGTGGTCCAGATCGCCATGCTCGGCGCGCCAGCTGTTAACCAGCTCCGGCAACCAGTCCATGTCACTGAGGTTGCCCCAGAGCACCCGATCTGCCGCTGCAGCACTGGGAATCAGGGTTTGCTGATGCACGCCCTGCTTCATGGTGTTGGAGCGGGGCTCGATGATGGCCAGTATCGGCTCGTCGCCGACCCGGTTGCGCAGGCCTTCCAGAGTGAGCGCGATGGCGGTGGGATGATGGGCAAAGTCGTCATACACGGTAACACCGCCGACCTCACCCACCAGCTCCATGCGCCGCTTCACTCCCGAGAACCGGCACAGTGCGGCAACGGCATGGTCCGGGGTGACGCCCACGTGGCGGGCAGCGGCAATGGCAGACAGCGCATTGCGCACATTGTGCCGGCCAGTGAGATTCCAGTTCAGCATAGCCACCGGCTGCTCATGATGGATAACCATAAACCGGCTGCCGTCCTCTGACAGCAGCTCGGCGCGCCAGTCCGAGGTGCGCGGCACTTCGCTGCCGATCGCGGTATCCTGTACCGGGCTCCAGCAACCCATCTCGAGCGCGCTGTCCAGATGCGGGTCCAGCGCCGGGCGGATGATCAGCCCTTGCGATGGCACGGTCCGCACCAGGTGATGAAACTGGCGTTCGATGGCCTCGACGTTCTCGAAAATGTCGGCGTGGTCGTATTCCAGGTTGTTCAGAATCAGGGTATTCGGGCGGTAATGAATAAACTTGGAACGTTTGTCAAAGAACGCACTGTCGTACTCATCCGCCTCGATCACGAAGAAATCACTGGTGCCCAGCCGCGCGGACACCGGGAAGTCTTGAGGCACACCCCCGACCAGATAGCCGGCGTCAAATCCGGTCTGATCCAGAATCCACAGCAACATGGCAGTGGTGGTGGTTTTTCCGTGGGTGCCAGCCACCGCCATCACCCAGCGGTGGCGCAGCACTTCCCGGGCAAGCCATTCCGGGCCCGACATGTAATCAATGCGTCGGTTGAGCACGGTCTCGACCTCTGGATTACCACGGGACATGGCATTGCCTATCAACACCAGGTCCGGTTTCGGTTCCAGGTTCTGCGGCCGGTAGCCGTCCATCAGCTCAATGCCCTGGGCCTGAAGCTGGGTGCTCATAGGCGGGTAAACGCCCTGATCGGAACCACTCACGGTGTGGCCGAGCTCCCTGGCAATCACGGCCAGGCTGCCCATAAAGGTGCCGCAAATGCCCAGAATGTGTATGTGCATTAAGGTGTTGCCTCCGGTTTGAATCCTGCCAAGCGTCTACCATACTCTATGCGGGGTCAAGAGCCGGCAACTGCTCATGAAAAACCGCCACGTTTGGCGTATCATCTGCGCCATCATTGAACCAGCAGGAGGCTTCAGCCTGAGATGGCGATCAAGAACGCATTTTATGCCCAATCTGGCGGCGTTACCGCCGTTATCAACGCCAGCGCCTGTGGCGTTATTCAGACCGCGCGCGAGCACCCGGACCAGATCGGTAAAGTCTATGCCGGCCGCAACGGCATCATCGGCGCCTTGAAAGAAGAGCTGATTGATACCAGCCTGGAATCCGACAAAGACATTCAGGCGTTGATCCACACCCCGGGCGGCGCCTTCGGCTCCTGCCGCTACAAGCTCAAGAACATCTCCGAAAACCAGCGCGAGTACGAGCGGCTGATCGAAGTGTTCCGCGCCCACGACATTGGCTACTTCTTCTATAATGGCGGTGGTGACTCACAGGATACGGCGTACAAGGTCTCCCAGATTGCTGACAAGATGGGCTATCCGATCACCTGCATCGGTATCCCCAAAACCGTCGACAACGACCTGCCCTTCACTGACTGCTGCCCAGGCTTCGGTTCAGTGGCCAAGTACATCGCCACCTCCACCCTGGAAGCCAGCCTGGACATCAAGTCCATGTGCGAAACCTCTACCAAGGTGTTTATTCTGGAAGTGATGGGCCGTCACGCCGGCTGGATTGCAGCCTCGGGTGGTTTGGCGGGCCAGGGTGGGGGTGAGCCACCTCACATCATCCTGTTCCCGGAAATTCCGTTTAACCGTGAGGCATTCCTGGCACGGGTAGACCAGTGCGTGAAAGACTACGGTTACTGCGTGGTGGTTGCCTCTGAAGGCGCCCAGTATGAAGACGGTCGTTTCGTGGCGGACGCCGGCGCCAAAGATGCTTTCGGCCACACCCAACTGGGCGGCGTGGCGCCGGCTCTGGCCAATATGGTCAAGCAGGCCTTGGGCCACAAATACCACTGGGCAGTGGCAGACTATCTGCAGCGCTCAGCTCGCCACATTGCCTCTGCCACTGATGTCGAGCAAGCTTACGCCGTAGGCAAAATCGCGGTAGAAATGGCACTGGCTGGCAAACAGGCACTCATGCCTATCATCGTGCGCGAACAGGCCAAGCCGTATCGCTGGTCGATCGGCGAGGTGAATCTGAGCGAGGTGGCCAACCAGGAAAAGAAAATGCCGATTCACTACATCACCGACGATGGCTTTGGCATCACCCAGGATTGCCGGGATTACTTGCAGCCGCTGATTGCCGGTGAAAGCTTCCCGCCTTTTGAGGATGGCCTGCCCAAGGTGGCCAAACTGAAAAACCAGCTGGTCGAGAAAAAACTGCGGACGGATTTCACCCTCTGATCTGAACAGTTTGGAACCAAAAAGCCCGGCTACCTTGGTAGCCGGGCTTTTTTATAATCTCAGTTCAACATCTCTTCAGTTTCTTAGCGCACCAGTTCCGCCTCATGTTGGCGCACATAGGCGTAAAACTCGTCGCAACCGCCGACATATTCCGAGCCCACCAGAATCTGCGGCACCGTGTGCACCGGACGACCAATGCGATCCGCGATGTCTTGCTTGCTCATGCCCTGCTGAATCATGTCGATCCAGGTATAAGGAATGCTTCTGGCTTCACACAGGTCTCTCGCCCGAACACAAAAACCACAACTGGTACGGCCATAAATCGTGACCTGCTCCATAAAACCTCCTGACGCAAGGGATGATCCCGGCGGTGAATGTAAGGGTTTTCAATCTGACGCCATGATGACATGCGACTAATCAATTGAAAATTGATGCTGCCCATAGCTGTCATAGTCACGGCCGATACTGCCCCCCCCACCCGGCTAGCTCGAACTGTCAGGTTTTCAGACGGCCCAGTTCCCGGTCCAGCACCTGAACTTGCCCATCGAGTGCATCGCCACTCTGGCGCACTCGCTGCGCCAGTTCGCGTAGGTCGGTGGCGGCATCGCCGATCTGTGTCAGGTTGCGATTGATTTCTTCGCTGACAGAACTCTGCTCTTCAGCCGCCGTGGCAACCTGAGTCACGTGCTCAACGATAGTCCCGATACGCTCAACCACGGTTGCCAGTGAATGATCCGCCTCGCGAGTGCCATCCACGGCCGAGGTGGCACGGTCAACACCACTCTGTATGACCGTGACCGCACCACTGACATCCCCTTTCAGGCGCTCGATCATTGCGCTGATTTCATCGGTAGACTCGCGGGTTTTTGACGCCAGGTTTCTCACTTCGTCCGCCACCACGGCAAAACCACGGCCCTGCTCTCCGGCCCGGGCAGCTTCAATCGCGGCGTTCAGAGCGAGCAGGTTGGTCTGCTCGGCAATACCCCGAATGACCTCGATGATCCGGTTTATTTCCTCACTGCGCTGAGCCACATGGCCGATGGCGGAACTGGCCTGCCCCATGTCACCGGCCAACGCATCCACCCCCCTGAGGGCTGATTTAAGCGTATCCTGCGTGAATCGAATGCCATCACGGGCTGCGCGGGCATTTTCAGCGGCCTCCCCGGCAAAGCCAGCCACTTCGCCGGCCGCGGCCGACATTTCATTCATGGCCGTTACCACACTGTCGATATCCTGATGCTGACGGCTGGTCTGGTCATCGGTATCTCGGGCGATAGCGCCCACGTCTGCGGCCTGCCCTCGGACTTGTGCATTGACACCTTTCAGGTCGTCGATCATCTCTCGCAAGCGCGCAAGAAATGCGTTGAAGCCGCCAGCCAGGTCAATCAGTTCAGCGTGAGTGTCTATCTCCAGTTCGCGGGTGAGATCGCCCTCAGCACTGGCCAGGCTTCGCATCCGGTCCCGAATTTCGTCCAGTGGCCGGGTGACCGAGCGCACCAGTAACACCAGCACGGCAATGGCCATAAGCACCACCACCACGCCCACCAGAGTTTGCCGGGCTGCGGTATCTGCTACTTCCGACGACAACAGCCCGGTAATTTCCTCAACACCGGCAAGGGCCACTTCGCGGGGCAACTCGATCAACAGCGACCATTCACTGCCTGGTAACGCCACACGAACAGGGTAAGCAACGGCCAAGGTTTTGCCATTATCAAAACGACCGCCTTGCTGATGCAAACGGACAAATCCCGCGGCCAAGTCCGGCAACGCGTCCTGAAGCGGTCTACCCAGATGCTCCTGATAGTGACTGGACGCCGCAATCAGGCCACCTTCGCTGAGCAGAGACACGCGCGATTCGCCGTCAAACAAGGCCTGGCTAACCTGCGTTATGGTCGCCTGCAGTGTCGACAGGTTGATGTCCACGCCCGCGACACCGGCAAAACGACCATTATCCAGAATGGGCACCACCAGACTGGTCATCAACTCGGAGTAACCTTCCTCGATCTCGTATTCATAAGGCTCCATCAGGCAGGGCTTGAGAGAGTCCCTGGAACACAGATACCATTCCGCTTCACGAATTCCGAACTCATTACGGTTATCAAGGTATTTGGCTGAGGGATCTTCCGTGCGACTGAACTGAACATTGCCTTGCGGGTCACGGTAATAATAGATCTCAAGCGTGCCCTGATCACTGCTATGCTCATCCAGACCATCGGTAAAGTAAATATCCTGGCCGTCGTAGGCGTCAGGCTCAAACTGCGCGTAGATCGAGCTCAGGTGCTCTTGTTCGGCTAAAATAGTGCCGACGGTTTCCTGCAGGTCCCGCCGGCTGATCCGGCCAGAACTGTCCGCCTCGATATTTCGGGTAATCACGCTGCGTACAACTTCGGGCGTTTGGTAGGCCGTCTCGAACTGACCGGTCACCAGCTCTCCGTACTGGCCGGCCGTTGCGATCAGCTGGTCCATCACAATGGTCTGTACCGTCGCACGAGTCTCATGGGACAGGCGCTCTTCCATGGATCCCAGAGACAACTGTGCGGTGATGACAATGCTCACGCCCATCAGCAACAGCAGCGTTATAACCAGCCCGTAAAGCTTGAAGCGAAGTGAAAGCTGTTTCATAAACCGCGAAACCTTTTTGAATGAACCCTGACTAAGACTAGTGCATGGAGATGCCCTTGGCCTATTTGACTCTGTTTTTGACCGCATTCGCGGCGGCCACCCTGTTGCCAGCATATTCCGAATTACTGCTGGGTACGCTGGCCAGCCAGGGTTTGCCATTATTCTGGCTGTGGTTCTGGGCAACCCTTGGCAACACGTTAGGGTCTGTCGTTAACGGGGTTATCGGCAGGCAGGTGGATCGCTTTAAACATAAACGCTGGTTTCCGGTCAGCGAACTGCAGTTGCACAAGGCCCGGAACCGCTTCAACCGCTATGGTCAATGGTCGCTGTTACTGGGCTGGCTGCCCATCGTCGGCGATCCCCTGACTCTGGTGGGCGGGATCATGCGAGTGCCCTGGCTCAACTTCGTAATTCTGGTGGGCATCGGTAAAGGCGTGCGCTATGCCTTCGTGCTCTGGGTGGTGCTGGAAGCTACCGGCTTCGGTTCACCGGCATCCTCGCCATAGAGGTACTTGCGGAGCAGGCCCTCACCGTTGAATTCCGAATGCAGCACGGCGATGAAGGTGTATACACCGATCAACTTGCGATTCAGGAAGACAAACTCCTTTGGCGGCACCTGGAAGTAACGATTGATGGCCGACCGGGCAGCCTGTTTGGCGACCCGCGAAGGCAGATCACTCTGTTTCCATCGATACTCGCCGTGGGCGTTAACTGCGTAGTCTGGCCATTGATGGCGATCTCCCGCCAGGGGCTCAAGTACTGACATGCAAACAGAGCCAAATTTCTCGAGAACTTCCTCAGGCCACTCCCGGCTCATGAAACGAAGCGTGATGCCGCCATCAATCACCTGCTCGAGATCCTGTTCATAGGACGCACGAATCATCTGGATAACCGGGTCCAGAAACTGGCGCGAGTAACTCTGAACGGCTCCGAAATCCAGCAGCACAATGCGATCGTGCGCTTCGTCTTCGCCTTCTTCGCCGGCTATCCGTACCCGATAATTGCCGAAATTCGGATCTGTCTGTATTTCTCCCCATTCAAACAACTCACGGAAGAACAGCTCCAATGCTGCTTTGCCCAGAGAACTTCGGCGGGCCAGCGAAAGCTCCCGAACCGCCGGAGACCCGACCGAATGGCCATGCTCATAGGTTGAGGCAATGATGTGATCCGTTGAGTATTCTTGCAGCACCCGGGGCACGACAAATCGTGGATCGGAGTCCAGCATGGTGCGGAATTTTTCGGTGGTTCTGGCTTCCAGGCGATAGTCCACCTCCCGGTGCATCATCTGCCGGACCTCTTCCAGCCAGTCGTTGAACTCGGGGCCGAACCGGACCAGCCGGGCCACTTTGAGCAACTGAGCGACCGCGTTGAGATCGCTGTCAACCGCATCCGCTACGCCGGGATACTGCACTTTCAGCACCAGTTCCAGCCCGTCACTGAGCCTGACCGCTCGATGCACCTGGCCAAGCGAGGCCGCACCGATGGGCTCCGGGTCTATTTCCAGCTCCGCCAGGCGATCAGCTCCAATTTCCGCTTTAAGCACCCGTTCAATTGCAGCCCACTCCAGCGACGTGGTCTGATCTTCCAGTGTGTGCAACGCCTCGGTAACTTCGTCCGGCAGAAAATGCTCACCGTAAAGTGCCATTACCTGACCGATCTTGACCACGCTGCCCTTGAGCCGCCCCAGCTCATCCACCAGAAAACGAGCCTGGCTAGACATCATTGCGCGATGGCGCTGCTCCCGGGTTTCCTTATCGCTGAACCAGTTAGTGGCCATGTGCGATGCCATGCGGGTACCCGCAAACAGGCCAGCCTTGGTCAGCGATAACCGCCGTTCAAAGCTGCCGGTTTTGATGCGAGACACGGATTTTCCGGGGCGACTTGAAGACATGGATAACCTGTATGGTCAGAAAATGATGAGTTTGCCGGTCGCTCCCGGCACCTCAAGGGAATCCTTACCTCATTATACGGATCACAGACCGGAACAACCTAACCGATCAGTCGTCAATTTTCAGCTTCTGCAGCCAATGTGAATACTTTTCGATCAATTTAAACCAGTTTCGACATTCCGTTACGATTTAACACAGTTTTGGGTCACAATGCGATCTAGACTCAGTTAACGTTATGAATGTGATCTTCATCAATTACAAAAAAAGCCCGGCCATGAACCAGTCAGCATCCAGAACACCAGATTCTGAACTTTCCCAATTCCGGGTGACGGGGGAAATTCCTGTCCCGGCCCTGATAAATGGGCTGACAGCCGCGGCGGTTCCCCTGCTACTGTTCTACGCTTGGCGCTCTACTCAGCAGGCCGATCCTTTTACCGCCCCCTGGCTGTTCAGCTTCGCAGTATTGTTGGCTATTAACGCGGTCATTTTCGTATTTTCTGGACAAAAAACCCTGCAGCGGCGTGTATTCATTGTCCTGATCACAGCCTTGTTTACCTTCCTGGCCATACAAGCGGTTGAAGATGGCTCGGCCATTATCTGGTTATTTGCCTATCCACCCATCATTTTTTACATCAGCGAAGCTCGCATAGGCATTATCGCCTGCCTGGGCGGTTGGCTCGCCGTCTTGCTTCTGTTCAGTCCGCTCGGTGATGCGCTATTTGAGCTGCCCTACAGCGGTACGCTCCGGCTGACCATGATTATTGTTCTGGCATTCGAGATGGTCACTTGTTACATCCTCGACCAGAGCCGACGCCGCAGCAAACTGGGGCTGATCAAGCTGGCCAAAGAATTCGAGTACGCCGCAAAACACGATGCGCTGACCGGGCTGGCCAACCGACGGGAAGGACTGGAGCAACTTGACGCCGAATACCAGCGTTATCTGAGGAACGGCCGTCACTACTCGGTACTGCTGATGGACATTGATCTGTTCAAGCAGGTCAACGACACCTTCGGTCACCAGGTCGGTGACGACATGATTGTGCTGGTCGGAAAAACACTGACGGAACAATGCCGGAAGGTCGACACCATTGCTCGATGGGGCGGAGAAGAATTTCTGATTCTGCTACCGGAAACCTCATCGGAGGATGCTCAGGCGTCGGCGGAGCGGATACGTCTGGCGGTTGCAGCCAGAACCGTTCAGGCCGACGGCATGGATATTGGCGCGACGATCAGTATTGGTGTCGCCACAATCCAGGGTTCAGAATCCATCGATCGATTGCTGCAACGCGCCGATGAAGCGCTCTACCAAGCCAAATCTGAAGGCCGAAACCGTACCTGCCGGGCGGCGGGCAGTTAACACGACCTGTCCCAGCGTCACCAGCCCGAACGATGCGCCACCTGCTGATGCCCAAGCCCGCTAACCAGCGCCTTTACCAACCTGCGCTCGATCTCATAAACGGAGATGCCGGGTTCAAAATCACTGACCTGGCACATGGACATTCCGGCGTAGCCACAGGGATTGATCCGGCTGAACGGCTCCATATCCATGTTCACGTTAAGCGCCAGACCATGAAAAGAACACCCCCGGCGCACCCGCAATCCCAACGATGCGATCTTGGCACCGTTGATATACACACCAGGCGCGTCTTGCCTCGGCGCGGCATCTATTTCTGACTGGGCCAGCGTGCGCACAATGGCCTGTTCGATCTCATCCACCAAAGTGCGCACGCCCATTTTTCGCCGTGACAGGTCAACCAGCAGATAGATGACCAGTTGCCCCGGGCCGTGATAAGTGACCTGCCCGCCCCGGTCGACCTGAATCACCGGGATATCGCCCGGCAACAGGATGTGCTCAGCCTTACCGGCCTGACCCTGTGTGAACACCCGAGGGTGCTCCAGGCACCACAGTTCATCGACCGTGGTTGCGTCCCGGTTGGCGGTGAAGGCTTTCATCGCTTCCCAGGTTTCCATGTAGGGCTGCTGCCCCAGCGAGCGGACAATCAGGTCTGTCATGTTATCAGAGCACCATGTGAACCCGGCCGCTTGCTTTCAGGTCTTCAAACAGCGCCTTGAGTTGCTCCTCACCAGTCGCCACAATCTTAAGCTGAACCGATGAAAAACGCCCCTTACTGCTATCCTTTATCGACAGGTCGGCTTCACAGACCCCTGGGGAGTGTTGCTCCACCACATCCAACACAAACTCGGTGAAATCTGGCGCCGCGTTTCCGATGACTTTGATGACATAGTCACAGGGAAACTCTATTTTCGGCGGTTTCGGGTCACTCATGTCGCATTACTCCCCGACGACTGACCATTCACGCCAGCCGCCTCTGTTAAAAAAGTTGTACGAAAAACAGCTTGATCGAGTCCCACAGGCGCTTGAAAAGTCCACCTTGCGGTACTTCGGTCAACGCCAGCACTGGCTCATCGACGACGCTCTCGCCATTAAGCGTGACCTGAATGCGGCCCAGCTCATCACCGACCTTGATGGGTGCTTTGATGACAGAATCCAGATCCACCACCGATTCAAGCTGATCTTTCGAGCCACGGGGAATAGTCACGTGAACGTCCTCCGCCAGCCCGATCGAAATCTGATCGCTATTGCCGCCCCAGACCCTCGCATCCACCAGCTCCTGCCCAGCTCGGAACAAGCGCGCGGTTTCGTAGTAACGAAAACCGTAGTTGAGCATCTTCTGGACTTCCTGAGCGCGCACCTGAGCACTGCTGGTGCCCATGACTGCGGCGATCAGGCGAGTGTCGTCACGCTTGGCAGACGCCACCAGACAATAACCAGCCTCTTCGGTATGGCCGGTTTTCAGGCCATCGACACTCTCATCCCGCCACAACAGGCTATTGCGATTGGGCTGTCGGATATTGTTAAAGGTAAAGCTCTTGACCGCATACAGTGGATAGTTCTCGGGGTAGTCCTCAATGATCGCCTGGGCCAACACTGCCAGATCGTAAGCGGTCGAGTATTGATTCGGCGATGGCAACCCGGTTGCGTTTTCGAAGTTGGTGTTGGTCATGCCCAGCAGCGTTGCCTGCTGGTTCATGATATCGACAAAAGCGCTTTCGCTCCCTGCGACAAACTCTGCAAGAGCAACCGAAGCATCGTTACCGGACTGAATAATCACCCCTTTAAGCAGATCCTCAACCGGCACCTGTGTGCCCTCCCGGACAAAGGTACGGGAGCCGCCGGTCTGCCAGGCCTTGACGCTGATCGGCACCAGGTCGGTCATCGCGATTCGGCCCTCATCGAGCTCCCGCTCGACGATGTAGGCCGTCATCATTTTGGTTAGGCTGGCGGGCGGCAGCCGCTCACCGCTGTTGTGCTCCATGATGATGTGACCGGTCAATGGGTCCATCAGCACCCAGGAGCTACCAGCAATCTGCGGCGGCGCCGGAATTAACACTGACTGGGCAATGGCCTGCCCAACCAGAATGATGGTCAGGGACAAAACCAGGAAAAAACTGCGAATCACTGAATTAAGAGCCATGGGTAAGTTCATTCGTCGTAAGGTGTGTTTCTTTTAAGATTTCAGGTCATCAACGGGAATCAGTCAGCACAATAGACTGAGCGAAACCGTTAGATTTCAATAAACTCTGAGCGTTACGGGCTTCCATTTCGTCACTGAAAGGCCCGATCTGGGCCCGATGAAAGCGGCCGGTGTCGGTGGTGACCTGTCGAACCCGCATTGGTCGCTGAAGCACATTGCTGGCTCTGGCCAGCAGTGCCTCGGCCGGATCCGGTTGACTGAACGATCCCAGCTGCACAAACAATCCCAGGTCCGGAGCCTGCCGCTCATTCGGCGCAGAGTCACTGTCTGTCACCGGAACGACCGTCCCGGACTTGAAAGGTTTGCCAGCCAGAGTCATCGCGCCGTTTTCCCGCACCGTGATGGCTTCAACTTCAACCTTCGCAGTGCCCTGTGATTTGTAGCCGAGCTTTTTGGCGGCAGCATAGGACAAATCAATCAGGCGATCCCCATGAAACGGGCCGCGATCATTCACTCTGACAATCACCGATTGGCCATTGTCGAGGTTGGTGACCCGGGCGTAGCTGGGAATGCGCATGGATTTATGGGCGGCCGACATAGAATACATGTCGAAAATCTCGCCATTGGAGGTTTTGTGACCGTGAAATTTTTCACCGTACCAACTGGCTACGCCCCGGGCCACGTATCCCTCGTTACTGTCCATGACCCGATACGTCTTGCCCCAAACTTGATATTGGGACATGTTACCGGCGGTGCGGGGCGCCTCATAACGGGGCACCGCGTCTTGCAGGCCCGAGACGTCAAAACTCCCGGACGGAGCGCGATCCTGCTTCATGGTGTACCGGGACGAGTGATCCGGCTCTGGCGCTTTCGGTGCACTTCCGCACCCAGCCAAAACCAGAACCGCAATCAATCCTGTCCACCCGATTCGTTGTTCTTTAACCATTATCGTTGGCAACCCACGCACTCTCACCCCGCATCAAGCCTTAGTGACCTGAAATATTGTACCGGGTTCCCGGTAGTATTAACCATTACCGGGAAGCCATCATCCGGGTAAACCCTCACGCCGTGATCATCCGACGATGGGTGTGAATCGACATCAACACCCCGAACGCGGCCATCAGCGTCACTCCGGACGTGCCGCCGTAGCTGATCAGTGGCAGGGGCACACCAACCACCGGTAACAGGCCGCTGACCATGCCAACATTGACAAAGACATAGATAAAAAAGGTCATGGTCAGAGCGCCTGCCAGTAACCGGCTGAACGAATCCTGCGCGGTCGCCGCGATATAAAGGCACCTGAGCACGATCAGGAAATACAAAACCATTAACAGCATCATGCCGATGAAGCCGAACTCTTCCGCCAGTACCGCAACGATAAAATCGGTATGACTCTCCGGCAGAAACTCCAGATGGGACTGAGTTCCCTGGAGCCAGCCTTTACCATCCATACCGCCAGAGCCGATCGCAGTCTTCGACTGTATAATATTCCAACCGGCCCCGAGCGGATCGCTTTGCGGGTCCAGCAAAGTCAGCACCCGCTGTTTCTGATAATCCCTCATAACAAAGAACCACATCATCGGGGCCGACACTGACACCATCGCAAAAAACGCCGCAATCAGTTTCCAGCTGATGCCCGCAAAGAACACCACGAAAATGCCTGCCATCCCAACCAATAACGAGGTGCCGAGGTCTGGCTGTTGAATGATCAGCCCCATGGGGACAAGAACAATGAGCAATCCGAGCGCAACGTGGGACAGCCTGGGCGGCAGATAGTGCCTGGAAAGGTACCAGGCCGCCATCATCGGCACGACCAGCTTCATCAACTCTGACGGCTGAAATCGAGGCAGGCCCGGAATCGCCAGCCAACGCTGCGCGCCCTTGGCGCCGACACCTGCCACCAGAACGGCCACCAACCCCATCATACCCGCCAGATAGAGCCAGGGCGCCCAACGACGAAAGACCGCCGGGTCCAGCTGGGCAAAGACCAACATCACAACCAAAGCAACACCGAAACGAATGCCCTGCGCTTTGACGACTTCGATATTTCGGTCAGCGCCGCTATACAGCACAAACAAACCGGCGCCGATCAACAAAAGAAGTAACAATAACAGCAGCGGATCCAGGTGAATCGCTGACCACACGCTTCGGGATCGCGTCAGGTGATTATCGGCAGAGCTATTGAGTAAGCCTCCGAGCGCCATTAGCGAGCCTCCTCCCGTTCAAGCTGACTGATTACGGCTTGCTGTTCTGCGGCCGGAAACTCCTCCAGCCAGGCATCAAACAAAGCCCGCGCCACCGGTGCAGCGTTCGAGCTGCCTCCACCGCCATTTTCCACAATGATGGCCACGGCAAGCTTGGGGTCATCAGCCGGCGCAAACCCGACGAATAAGGCATGATCCCGCAAACGCTCCCGAATCTGCTCCTCGTCGTACTCCTCGTCTTCTGCCAGACTGTACACCTGCGCGGTGCCGGTTTTACCGGCAATCAAATAATTTGCCCCTCGGCCTGCAGCCCTCGCTGTCCCCTTTGCACCATGCATTACTTCGACCATGGTATCCACGACATACTCCCAGTCATCGGGGTTTTTCAGCGTCAGTGGTTCATGGGTTGCTTTAGGCAAAAATTCCTCAACCGGTCGATCACCACGAATATCCTTCAGGAACCGCGGCTCTATCCACTCTCCGCGATTGGCAATCAGCGCGGTGGCCGTGGCCAACTGCAAGGGCGTTGACAGAAAAAAGCCCTGACCAATGCTCATGTTGACTGAGTCTCCCGGGTACCAAGGCTCATTTCTGGCGCCTCGTTTCCAGTCAGCCGTCGGCAACAAGCCACTGAGCGCACCCGACACGTCCAGAGTGGCGTCTTCGCCAAAGCCAAAATGCGCCAGGTATTTCGACATCACACCAACACCCATTTCAACGCCAACTGAGTAGAAGTACACGTCATTGGATCTTGCCATGGAGGTCTTGAGGTCAACCCAACCGTCACCAGATCTGTTCCAATTCCGGAAACGCCGGCCGCCTTCGCGCAACTGAAAGTACCCGGGGTCCCAGATTCGCCTTTCCCTGTCCGTCACACCACTGTCCAACGCAGCGATCGCCATCATCGGCTTTATCGTCGAACCCGGCGGGTACTGACCACGAAGCACGCGATTGAACAGCGGCTTGTCGATGTCGGTACTGAGGCTGCGATAATCGTCCACACTGATACCGGTGACAAACTTGTTCGCATCAAAACCTGGCACGCTGGCCAGGGCCAGGATGCCTCCGGTGTCTGGCTCAATTGCTATGATCGCACCCCGTCGCCCTTCCAGGAGTTCATGCGCCTTGCGCTGGAGCCTGAGGTCCAAATGCAACTGCAGGTCTTCGCCCGGCACCGGGTTGACTCGCTCCAGCACTCTGAGAATTCGCCCTCGGGCATTGGTTTCAACATGCTGATAGCCGACGGTGCCGTGCAACACTTGCTCGTAAAAACGCTCGATCCCGGACTTTCCGATGTAGTTGGTGCCGGCGTAGTTCACCGGATCAATACGCTGGAGCTCTTCGCGATTTATTCTGCTGACAAAGCCAAGGGCATGAGCAGTGAGCTCGCTGTGCGGATAGTACCGGACCAACTCTGCCCTGACCTCGACACCCGGGAACTCATGGCGGTGGACGGCCATACGGGCGATTTCTTCCTCACTGAGGTCGTAACTCAGCGGGAGTTCCTGGAAGGGACGGCGGGGTTCTTGAAGCCGGCGCTGGAAACGCTCCAGATCTTCCTCGGCAATGTCGAGTATATCGGCCAGCCTTGCCAGCGTTGCGTCCATACCGTCAACACGTTCAGGCACCAGCGTCAGACTGAAAACCGGACGGTTTTCAGCCAGCAGGTTATTACCCCTGTCATACACCAGCCCGCGCGGTGGCGGCACCGACTGCACCTGCACGCGGTTTTTGTCGGACAGCGTGGTGTAGATGTCATGCTCGACAATTTGCAGCTGATACATTCGGGCCAGCAGCCCGATCATGGTCATCAGAACAAGAGCCAGCATGACCAGGGCGCGACGCTGGAACAGCCGGCGCTCGGCAGCCGTATTTTTGAATTCACCCCAGGCCATAACGACTCCTAGGCCCGATGGTATGGGTGGTTACGGGTAATAGACCAGGCACGATACAGTTGTTCAGCCAGAACAATTCGCACCAGGGGATGAGGCAGGGTGAGCGGAGATAATGACCACTGTTGGTCGGCTCGCTGCCGGCAGGCACCGGCCAGACCATCCGGCCCGCCCACCAGGAAACAGATATCCTGGCCCTCCTGTTGCCAGCTTTCCAGCTGACCGGCCAGTTTCTCCGTCGACCAGGGCTTCCCCCCGACTTCCAGAGCAACTACCCGATCACGTTGACCAACCGAAGCCAGAATAGCATCGCTTTCCCGCTGCATGAGCCGGGGGATATCCGGATTCTTGCCACGGTGAGCCATGGGGATCTCAGTCAGTTCCAGGGGCAACTCAGGCGGCATTCGACGAGCGTAATCCTGGTACCCCGCACTGACCCAGTCGGGCATCTTTTGCCCCACACAGATCAGACGCAGTTTCATGATTACTCGCTGCCTGCTGCACCAACATCTGGCGCATCGCGCCAGAAGCGCTCCAGATCATAGAATTCACGGGTTGCAGGCATCATCAAATGCACCACCACATCCCCCAGATCCACCAGAATCCAGTCACTGCCACCTGCACCTTCGACGTTAGCAGTCTTCACACCCTGATCCTTGGCGTCAGAGACGACAGAATCGGCCAGCGATTTAACGTGACGGCTGGAGGTACCGGATGCAAGAACCATATAGTCAGTGACGCTGGTACGATCACGGACATCAATCACGCTGATATCCTGAGCCTTGATGTCTTCAAGTGCGGTTACGACCAGATCTTTCAGTTGTTCTGCCTGCATAATTACCCTGTTTTCCGGGCTCTGACCAGAGTGGCCACCCGATAAGTGATATTCAGACGCGATTGTATCACTAAAAGTTCCCGTCGGGGCACGCACCGTACAGGCAGAGAGATTGAATTCTTTGCCAGACCGGGTCGGGCGTCAGGTATCGGGGGGAGCGGCCATGGGCAATCCGCTGGCGAATGCCGGTGGCCGAAATGTCCAACAAGGGTGGATCCAACTGCAGAATTGCGCCACAAGGGCTTGACCTCAAGACGTCAGGCCCCGAGGCGTGACGCCCGGACAACAGGCGCGCGGCCTCACTGCCGACGGGGATGTCAGCACCCGGGCGCTGAACCACGACGATGTGTGCAAGCGCAGGAATATCCGTCCACTCCTGCCAGCGATCGAAGGCCGCAAAGGCGTCAGTACCCACAACCATAACCAGCGGTTCCTGCTGGCCCAACTCGTGGCGCAATTGCCTGAGCGTGTCTGCCGTGTAAGACGCGCCGGCCCGGCGCAGCTCGCGATCATCCACACACAGCCGGTGCTCGCCGGCGATCGCCAGCCGGATCAACTCCAGCCGCTGCTCGGACGATGCCCCGGTGCTGCCCCGGTGGGGCGGAATATGGCACGGCACCAAGTCAACCCGGTCCACCGCCAGCGCATCAGAAATCTCCAGCGCCAGGCGCAGATGGCCATGGTGGATCGGGTCAAAGGTGCCGCCATAAATAACATGCATCAGATCAGGCCCGGACGTGACCGTCGCCGAACACCACGTACTTCTGTGACGTCAACCCCTCCAGACCAACCGGCCCACGGGCGTGGATCTTGTCGGTGGAGATGCCGATTTCTGCACCTAATCCGTATTCAAAACCGTCGGCAAAACGGGTGGAGGCGTTCACCATGACCGAACTGGAATCTACCTCGGTCAGGAATCGGCGGGCCCGGGTGTAGTTTTCGGTAATGATGCTGTCGGTGTGCTGTGAGCTGTAATGGTTGATGTGATCAATCGCCCCATCAAGACCGTCCACAACCCGAACCGCCAACACCGGCGCCAGGTACTCTGCATGCCAGTCGTCTTCCGTGGCTTGAACAATATCGTTCAGGACGGTACGGGTGCGCTCACAGCCTCGAAGCTCCACGCCCTTGGCGGTGAACTCTGCCGCCAGCAACGGCAGCATATCGTCAGCAATTTCCTGATCCACCAACAGGGTTTCCATGGTGTTGCAAGTACCGTAGCGATGGGTTTTTGAGTTAACCGCGACCCTCAGCGCCTTCTCCGGGTCGGCGTGACTGTCGATATAGACATGGCAAATGCCATCCAGGTGTTTGATGACCGGCACCCTGGCGTCGCGGCTGATCCGCTCGATCAGGCCTTTCCCACCCCTCGGGACAATCACATCAACGTACTGAGGCATGGTGATCAGCTCACCGACCGCCGCCCGGTCGGTAGTGGTCACCACTTGCACCGCGGATTCGGGCAAACCGACGGAGGCCAGCCCGGAGGCCAGGCACGCCGCGATAGCCTGGTTGGAGTGAATGGCTTCAGAGCCGCCACGCAAAATGGTGGCATTACCGGATTTCAGGCACAGACTGGCGGCTTCGACCGTCACGTTGGGCCGGGACTCGTAAATAATGCCAATCACTCCCAACGGTACGCGCATCTTGCCCACCTGAATACCAGACGGGCGATAAGTCATGTCGGTAATTACCCCGACCGGATCTGGCAGAGCAGCGACCTGGCGCAGCCCTTCTATCATGGTGTCAATGCGGGCTCCAGTGAGTTCCAGCCGATCCAGCATGGCATCGTCCAGGCCGCTGGCCCGGCCACTGGCAAGATCCTTTTGATTGGCTAGAACCAGTTCCTGACGGGCCTTATCCAGGGCATCAGCTGTCGCCAGCAAGGCCTGATTGCGCACCGCCGTGGTTGACCGGGCCACTTCCCGAGCTGCGGCCCTTGCCTGTTGACCAAGCTCTGCCATGTAGGCTGCTACATCCATTGGAGTACCTTATTAGTTGCACGCTGATTCCGGAACGAGTCAGATACTTTACCTTTCCCGTTTCAAGTCCGCATCCCAAACGACTATTATAGCGCTGCACGGATTCAAATGGATGCTTCAGCAAAGGACAGACACAATGCCCCAGTCGGCTGAAAAATTTCTGCCAGGCAAGCTCTCACGGGCCGGCTTTGTCATCCTGGCAATCACCAGCGCGCTTTGTATAGTACTGGGCGAACCCCTGGCCGCAGCCAGTGCTGCCGCAGCAGCTGGCATCAGCCTGGCCATCAACGTTCAAGGCAGCAAACCGCAGCCGTTGCCCTGGCGCCAACTCAGAACAATTTGCTTCATGGCGCTGGTACTGGTGCTAATAACCGCCGTGTGGATCGGCCCCTGGGCACTGAGCCACTGGCTCTATGCTCTGCCTCTGGTCACCTTTGCCCTGTTACGGCCCTCTCTGGCGGCGCTGATTACGGCACTTTTGACGTTTGCCATACTGATCAGCACCCAGTGGGCGGTCGCGCTACCCGATCGCCATCAGATGATCAGCGCATTTGTGCTGACCACCCTGCTTTCGGCCCTGCTGATTTTTCTGCGCGAATACAAAACCGGACAACTGGCCCCGTTAAGGCGCACCGATGAACTTACCCAGGCCGCCAGCCGGGAGTACCTGTCAGCCGACCTGCACAAGGAAATCCAACGCAGTGAGCGCGAAGGTACCGATATGTCGGTGATGATGATCGGCCTGGACACTCACCTTAGCGACAACGACCCGGACGAAGACATTCGCGCCATTCTGCCGAGAATGGGCCGCTATCTGCATTCGCAACTCCGCGACTTCGACACCTATTATCGGGTTGCCGACCTCCAGTTCCTGGTCATCCTCCCCGGCATCAACACCTCCGGGGCGGCCATCAGCGCCGAAAAAATACGCATCGGGCTTTGCAAGCTGCTGGCGTCTCACGGCATGAAACTGACTGTCAGCACCGGCATTTCCGGCCTGAACATTGGTGACGACGCAGACAGCCTGCAGCAGAGCGCAGCCAATGCGCTCCGGCGAGCTCAACAACAGGGCGGCAACCGCACCCAGGCATACAGCAACTGGGTGCACCAGGATGCACCTGGCCCGCAGGACACAATGCAATGACAGAAACACGACTAAGAACCTGGACCCACAGCTTTGGATACGGCCTGACCGCCCTGTTCATTTTTACTCTGGCCCTGCAGAATCTCCGATACGGCTTTTATGAGCTGTTCTATCTGGCGCTGGTCATGACCGGACTGCTGCTGTCTGGCCTGATCTATACCCTGGTGTGTCGACGCCAGCAATTGTCGGCGCCTGGGCACTTGCTGATTCTTGCCGGGCTGAACGGCGGCCTGGTAGCCGCAATCCTCGCTCTCAACAGCCCGGGCGTGACGCATTGGGCAATGCCATTGCTGGTACTCAACCTGCTGATTCTGCCTTTGCGCCGGGGCCTGGGACTTTCGATTCTGCTGCTGGTGCCGGTGATTGGCAGTCTCTGGTTCAGCCAACCGGGCGCAGATGCGCTGATCACCACGGCAGGCCTGATCCTGCTACTGGTGGTGGTTGCGCTGTACACCTGGCATTACGACCATATTGCCCAGTCAGCGGAGGATCTGGCGATTACCGATCCGGTAACCGGCGCTCATAATTCGCGCTTTCTCGACGAAACCCTGCAGAAGGAAATCAGTCGCGCCATTGCCACCGGGCATCCGCTGTCGGTGATCAACCTCAGCCTGGATTACGCGGACGAAGTTCGCGACCTGCACGGCAAAGTGGGCTTACAAACGTTATTCAAGGCCGTCACGGAGCATCTGTTCGGGGTCATCCGTGCCGGCGATACGCTGTACACCCTTGATGAGTCGGAGTTTTTCCTTATTTTGCCTTACACGCCCGAGGAAGGCGTTCGCGTTATTGCCGAACGAATCCGCAGAACCATCGGTGAGCATGAGTGGACCGGCATCGGCAGAACGTCGGTCAGCCTCGGCTGTACCACTCGCGGCAACGGCGACACCAGCACCGCATCGCTGCGCAACCGGGCTCACCAGGCGATACACGAAGCCCGTAAACGAGGCATGGATTCTGCCTGGTTCAGCCCGGGAGAGTCGGTCGAAGCATGAGCGGCACCTGGTGGGCAGACGCTGCCGCCTGGGTGGGCGATAACCCGGGCTGGCTGATCCTCGTGCTGTTCGCCACAGCCATGGCGGAATCGCTTGTCATCGTCGGCCTCATCGTACCCGGGGTTGCCATATTGTTCGGGTTTGCCGCGCTGGCAGGAAAATCTGGCATGCCGCTGTCCGAGGCGTTGATGTGGGCAGGGCTGGGGGCCGTCACTGGTGACATCATCAGCTTTGCCGTCGGCCGCTACTTCAAGGGCCGCCTGCATTCCGTCTGGCCCTTCAGTCGCTACCCGAGACTGGTCACTCGGGGTGAGGCCTTTTTCATCGCCCACGGCGGCAAAAGCGTGGTTGCCGGCCGCTTTATCGGCCCGATTCGCCCGGTCATACCTCTGGTTGCCGGGGCTTTACATATGTCCTGGCAACGCTTTCTAACGTTCAACCTCATTTCCGCAGTGGGCTGGGCACTGGTTTATGTTGTGCCGGGTTATGCCGTGGGCAGCGCATTAGCCAGCGAGATCAAACCACCTCCTCACTTTTATCCGGTGATCGCCATCAGCGGCGCTGTTCTGGTCGTGCTTTATGTGGTGGTTCTCCAGTTTCGCCTTGGCGTTGGTGAAGGCAGCAGATTGTACCGCTGGCTGGAATCCCTGATGGCACGATACGACACTACTCATCGCTTCTGGCGGCTTTACACCAACGAAAGGCCCACTCGCAAAGGCGAGTTCCCATTGCCCTCAATCGTGTTGGCGAGCGCTACGCTGGCCATGTATCTGATCCTGACCCAGCTCGTTTCCTTCAGTCGCCGGATTTCCGAGTTCAATGAGCTGGCCCTGGCCTGGTTCGGCGCGCTAAGGCAACCGCTGCTGGACCTTCCGGCCGTGGCAGCCACGCTTCTGGGCGACCCTCCGGTGTTACTGGGCGCTGCGCTTCTGACGGTATTGGTGCTGGGCTTCCGGGGCTATTACGCCGCCGCCTTCCACATTGCAGCGGCTGCACTGCTGAGCGTGGTCAGTGTATGGCTGTTCAAGGCGGGGTTGTCGGTTGATCGTCCGGACCAGGTGCTGAGCCCCGCTATCTCTGGCGCTTACCCAAGCGCTCACGCGACCGGGGCGACGGTTCTGGTTACCATGGCTGCCAGTTTCATTGCCGGCGAAAACCGCAAAAAACAGCGATGGCAAGCCTACGTCGTGCTCTCACTGCCGTTGCTCCCCATGGTCCTCAGCCGGCTCTATCTGGGCGCAAACTGGTTTACCGATATTCTTGGCGGGCTGTTGCTGGGGCTGGCGATAACCGGGGTAATACGAGCAAGCTACAGCCGCTATGACCGCGTGCCGATATCCCCGGATGTTTCTACCTGGGCGGCGGTGGCATTCTGGGTGATCTTCACAGCGATTTATGTGTCGATACAGTGGGACACCGCCAGCCTCGCCTACACGCCGCTGCCTTAATTCTGTTCAAGCGCTTCGAGTAGTTCCTGCAGCCGGTCCAGCCGCTCCAGCGGATCCTGCAGCTCGGCCAGTCTTTGCTTTTCCTGCTTGTCTAATGGCAACAGCTCGGTCAGCCGCCAGCCAACGTCCCGGGCGTCCTCGTAGTTTACCTCCATGCCCAGGTCACCCACCACCGGGTGACGGAACAGCGCGCGTAATACCGAGGGCAACTCATGGTAGTGCTCTGGCACCGGGCTTTCCGCCTCAGTGAGCAGACATTCCACATCCCCCAGGTTCAGGCCATCGTCCTGCTGCCAGCTACGCACCACCGACACCTTCCGCTCACCTTCAACGGTAATGCCCAACAAACCATTATCCAATTGCTGGAAATCGATGATCCGGACGTACGTACCGATATCGTAGAACGCCGCTTTACTGGCCGTTTCTGCACCTTCACGTAGCAATACAACAACAAAGCCACGGTCCTCCCTCATACACCGGGACAGCATGTCGATGTATCGAGGCTCAAACAGTTGAAGGGGAATGCGCCCCTTGGGTAACACAATCGAATTCAGCGGAAACAGAGGAACATTCATAATAGTGTCATTCACTGGGCAGCGGACTCCGGCATCGTGAGCACGTTATCGGATCGATAGGAGTTTCTGAACTTCATCGACTCGTCCACGAGCCTCGCTCAGCAACTCGAGACTTCGGGACGCATTGAGATCCAGCTCTCCCAACCGGCGCCAGGCCGGAACCTGGTCGAAGGCGGGCAGTCCGGCATTTTGACTGGAGCCGATCATGGAATGCAACTGCGCGACAATCACAACATCAACCAGCTGAGGTGTCGATTCGCGGCACTCATAGTGCCAGTCTTCTGCGTGTCGGGCCGCCTGCACAAAGCTTTTCGGGAACTCCCAGTTCTCAAGCACAGCACACCCCACATCCGCTCGAAGTTCGGCCATCGCATGCTTGAGGTTTTTCTCGTCCGCAAACAGATTGACGTGGTGCTCCGCCTGCACTAACACAGGCACAATGCCGATATCGTGCAGCAACCCGGCCAGCAAAGCTTCTTCCGGATCGATCCGGGTGGCATGGTCAGCCAGCACCCAACACAGGGCCGCCACCTCACGGGAATGCCGCCACAGCTGTTCCATCTCATTCTGCAGTGCCGTCCGCCGGGTCTTGAACACTTCGCGCATGGCAAACACGGTCACCAGCTGACGGGTGGTCCGCATACCCAGGCGAACCACGGCATCACGAACGTTGTGCACGTCACTGAAACCACGATACAGCGGACTGTTGCAGGACCGGACCAGTTTTGCCGCCATGGCAGGATCGGCCGACACGGCGCTGGCCACTTCCAGTGCAGAGGAATCCTCTTTATCGACCACCCGCCGGACTTTCCAGGCGACATCCGGAACACTGGGCAACTTGACCTGGTTAGATCGAAGTTCAGAGTAAAACTCCATCAGCAAATGGTGCTCTTCGCTCTCATCCCCGCCGCCATCACCGGAGTCCATCTCAACCTGCGCTATCGGTGCCGCCCGTAACATCTGATTGAGAATATCTTGCTCGATTACCAGGAATTCACAGGGTTTTACCGCCGTAACGTCATACATCCGGGGCTGCAGCCGGGCAATGGGATTGAGTGATTTCTCCGTTTCTGCCTCGATGACGGTCTTGCGGCCATCAACAGACTCAAGCTCAATTTTCCCGGAAATCAGAAAGTAGTCCAGGCCGTCCCGAACGCCTCTTTCCATCACCCGCTGTCCCGGACCGTGGGTTCTGCGCTCGGCCCGGCTGGCAAGCAAAACAAGCTGATCATCCGTCAACCGGCCCAGTGGCTGGAAATCTTTCAGACGACGCAGCGGCAGGCTTTCCTGGCCTCCCATATACAGACTCCCCTGACATTCTGTTGGAAAACTCTTGTCACTGTTACGTATTGTAAACACCCACTGGCAAAACAGCCATGCGACTACCGTTGAATCTGGTATCCTTTGCGTTTTAGTCCAAACCAGATAACCAGAGAGAAAGCAGCTCACCATGCCCCAGTATCGTTCTCACACATCAACCGCTGGCCGCAATATGGCCGGTGCTCGGGCCCTTTGGCGCGCCACCGGCATGACCAATGAAGACTTCGGCAAACCCATCATCGCCGTCGCCAACTCGTTCACCCAGTTTGTGCCCGGTCACGTTCACCTGAAAGACCTGGGCCAGCTGGTCTGCCGCGAAATCGAAGCTACCGGTGGCGTTGCCAAAGAATTCAACACCATCGCTGTCGACGACGGCATCGCCATGGGCCACGACGGCATGCTCTATTCCCTGCCCTCCCGTGAAATCATCGCCGACTCTGTCGAATATATGGTCAACGCCCACTGTGCCGATGCGCTGGTGTGTATCTCCAACTGCGACAAGATCACACCGGGCATGCTGATGGCGGCCCTGCGCCTGAACATCCCCACCATCTTTGTCTCCGGCGGCCCGATGGAAGCCGGTAAAACCAAGCTTTCCGAGCACAAACTGGACCTGGTCGATGCCATGGTCATCGCAGCCGACCCCAGCGCCAGTGACGAAATGGTGGCCGAATATGAGCGCAGCGCCTGCCCGACCTGTGGCTCCTGTAGTGGCATGTTTACCGCCAACTCGATGAACTGCCTGACCGAGGCCATCGGCCTGGCTCTGCCGGGCAATGGCTCGATGCTGGCCACCCACGCCGACCGCGAGCAACTGTTCCTGAATGCTGGTCGACAGATTGTGGAGAATGCCAAGCGCTATTACGAACACAATGACGCCAGCGTGCTACCGCGCAGCATTGCGTCGCTCTCAGCCTTTGAAAACGCCATGGTGATGGACATCGCCATGGGCGGCTCTACCAATACCATCCTGCACTTGTTGGCGGCGGCCCAGGAAGGCGGCGTGGCGTTCACTCTGGCGGAGATCGACCAGCTATCGAGAAAGATACCGCAGCTTTGCAAAGTCGCTCCCAACTCTCCCAAGTATCATATGGAAGACGTGCACCGTGCCGGCGGCATCATGGGCATCATGGGCGAGCTTGAGCGCGGCGGCCTGATCAACGCCGAATTGCCAACCGTGCACAGCAAAACCATGAAAGACGCGCTTGAGCTCTGGGACATCATGCGCTCCCCGACGCCGGAAGTGGTCGAATTCTATAAAGCCGGCCCCGCCGGCATCCCTACCCAGACCGCCTTCAGTCAGTCTACACGCTGGCCAAGCCTGGACGGAGACCGCGAGACGGGCTGCATCCGTTCGGTTGAAAACGCCTATTCATCCGAGGGCGGCCTGGCAGTGCTGTTCGGCAACATCGCACAGGATGGCTGCGTGGTGAAAACCGCCGGCGTGGATGAAAGCATTTACGTGTTTGAAGGCAAGGCCCGGGTGTTTGAAAGCCAGGATGCTGCCGTTGCCGGTATTCTGAGCGATGAAGTGACACCCGGTGACGTCGTCATCATTCGCTACGAAGGCCCCCGGGGCGGCCCCGGCATGCAGGAAATGCTGTACCCGACCAGTTACCTGAAATCCAAAGGGCTGGGCAAGGACTGCGCACTGCTGACCGACGGGCGTTTTTCCGGTGGTACGTCTGGCCTGTCCATCGGTCACGCTTCGCCAGAAGCCGCTGCCGGCGGTGCCATCGGCCTGATCGAAGATGGTGATAGCATCCTGATCAACATTCCGGAGCGCTCGATCAACCTGCAGGTCAGCGATGACGTGCTTGGGCAACGGCGCCAGGCACGGGATGCCAAAGGCTGGAAGCCTGAGCTGCCGCGCGACCGGAAAGTATCGGCCGCACTGAAAGCTTACGCTCTGCTGGCAACCAGCGCCGACAAAGGCGCGGTCAGGGATCTTTCCAAGCTGGACTGATCGCCGCGCCGCTCTGAGCCCAACAAAAAAGCCCGCCAGGTGGATGCCAGGCGGGCTTTTTTGTTGGGCCGGCAATTACCAGAGCGACCAGCCACTATCTTCCTCTTCCTCTTCGACGGCTTCATCGGCGGCCTGAGGTTCAGCGGCGCCTGCGGCTGCCAACGGTGCACTCGCGGCCGCGGGCTGGTCCGACGCGCCTGCGGCTTGCTGGACTGAAATCAGGCCAAGGGCGCGCTCGGTGGGTTCATTCAGAACACCACTGGGCTCCAGCCCCTGCTCACGCTGAAAGCGCTCCAACTCTGCCCGGGTTGTATCGTCCAGCACTGGACCGACGTTCTCGATGTCATAGCCTGCGCCATACAAGGCATGCTTGAGGGCGACGACATCGTTGGCCTGGGCCAGGGAAGTGGTTACAAGAAGGGCGAGGGTACCGGCGGCCAGAGCCACCTTTCGTAACGGATTACTGAAAGCGTTCGTCGTAGACAACTGACTTACTCCTGATACCTCAGGGGTATCGGTCTATTTATTATTGTGTGGCGCCCATCCCCACAAGCCCGGGCGATTCATCAACCCTACCATACTTTAGTCGCTCTCTGCCGAACCTGACTCACGCTCCCCAGAACGAGGGCGGGACTCTTCACTGAACTCCCGAATGAATATGCCCCAGAACGCCATAAACAGTGCTGCCACCAACGGGCCCATCACAAACCCGTTGATACCAAACATGACCAAGCCACCCAGGGTTGATAACAGCACCAGATAATCCGGCATTTTGGTATCACGGCCCACCAGAATCGGGCGCAACACGTTGTCGGCCAGGCCGATAATTACCATGCCATAAACCGACAGAATCACCGCTGGTATAATGTCACCAATGGCGGCAAGGTAAACCGCTGCAGGCACCCAGACAATAGCGGCGCCAACGGCGGGTAGCAGGGAGAAGATGGCCATCACCACCCCCCACAGCAACGCGCCATTAATCCCCAGTATCCAGAAAATAAGCCCGCCAAGGCCGCCCTGAATAATCGCAATAAACAGGTTGCCTTTAACCGTTGCCCGGGTCACTTCGGCAAACTTGGCAAACAGCAGGCGCTCACGCTCGTCCCCAAGCGGCAAGGCCTTAATGAGCAGCTCCACCAGCTGCTGCCCGTCCCTGATCAGGAAAAACGCCACGTAGATCATCAACGCCAGCCCTAGGAAGAACTGAAACGTGTTCTGGCCGATGCCAAAGGCCTGCTTGGCCAGAAATTGACTACCGCCCAGAAACGCGTTGACCGCACGATCCCGGAATTCCATAAAGTCTATGTCAAACCGGCCGAGAAAGGCCTGAATCGCCGGAAACGACTGGTTAATCTGATCGATATATTCACCGGGCCGGATGTCGCCACTCTGAATTTTTTGATAGATACCCAAGCCTTCCGTGATCAACGCCGCACCCAGGCCCAGCACGGGAAGAACCACAATGACCATACATACCAGCAGGGTAATTAGGGCGTTGATGTTTGGACGGTCCCCAAACCGGCGTGTCAGTCGCTGCTGCACAGGATAGAAAATCAGAGCAATGGCTATCGCCCAGAAAATCGGCCCGAAAAAAGGCTTCATCAACAGGGCAAAGGCGATGGAAACGCCCACCAGCATCGCCAGAAAAGTCCGTGTTTCAAGTTTTGCGTACATAACCTTAGAGTCCTGGTGCCATAAGCGTCCATCGGCGACGGAACATTTTTGGAAAAACAGACTAACACGACAGCGTGGCCACTATAGCCAACTTCGGGATATAGTGGCAGGCTAACAATCAACCAATTACAGGGTATGTTGTTGGACTCAGATACATTTACTGTTGAAACTGCCCTAGAGGCAGCGGCCCAGCTTCAAAAGGTTCTGGCTGCCCGCATGCACCGCCGCAAGGTGATGGGGCAGGATGTCCTGGTACCCGGCCAGCTCGGCGAAGCCTTGCAGTTGCCGCGCATTCTCAACCGCCTGCAAAGCAAACAACAAAAACAGCGTGACAGGGGCCTGGAAGACTTTAAGGAACTGTGGCCCACTCTCTCCCGGCTCACCCGCCAAAAAGTCATGGAAAAAATCGACTGGTACGATCCTAAAAATCTGGACTGGGAAGACAAACGATCGAACCGCCGCCCCGTGGTCGATCCTGACGCCTGATACGTATATCCGCTCAAACTGAAATCAATGAGGACTCTGTGATGACTTTGAAATGTCACACTCTGACCTTATGTTTGAAGTATCAGGAGGATTTTATGACCGATAACACCCATTACACAGCTATTCTGGCCGAGGGCAGCGCAGTGCCGACGCTTCTGTGCGGACATTGCCGATCTATGCTGTCCCGGAACCGGATATTCAGCAATCAAGGCAATGACCATCAGGCTATTCAGTGCAACACCATCGGCCTTTGCTCTGCAGACGATTGCGGTGCCCTGAACTGTTGCGATGAAGCGTTGGCCCGGATCGATAACCCCGAGCGCCGGTTTGGCATCGCATCCTGATTCAAACCGGCAACGCACTGTTACGCAATTCAAACACACCGGCTTTCCATCTGATTTATTCTGACGTCCGACGATTGTCTTAATGGCAGTCACGCAACCAATCAGTCAGGACAGTCGATGGCATGCGTATTCTGAGAACCGACGAAGCCCGTTTCGCAAGCCTTCCGGATTATCCTTTCAAAGCGAACTACCTGGATGTCGAGCCTGGCCTGCGGATGCACTTCGTCGATGAAGGCCCTGCTGGTGCAGATCCAGTCATCATGCTGCACGGCGAGCCATCCTGGTCTTATCTTTACCGGCACATGATCCCGGCGGTGGCAGAGGCCGGACATCGGGTGCTCGCGCCCGATTTGATCGGTTTCGGGAAGTCTGACAAGCCAGCCGATGTAGCCGATTACAGCTACGACAACCACATGAGATGGCTGACCCGCTGGATCGACACGCTGAATCTCCACAATATTACGCTGGTATGCCAGAACTGGGGCTCACTGCTCGGGCTCAGGCTTGCTGCCGAGCACCACCGCCGCTTCAGCAGAATCATTGTTGGCAACGGCATGCTACCTACGGGTGACACGCCGGTCCCGGCGGTGTTCCGGGCCTGGAAGGCGTTTGCCAGCCACAGCCCCTGGTTCCCGGTTGCCCGCATTATTCAACTGGGCACCGAACGCGCCTTGAGTGCTGATGAAATGGCAGCCTATGAAGCGCCCTTTCCCAATGCCGCTTTCAAGGCCGGCGCCCGCGCCTTCCCGGCGCTGGTGCCGGTAACACCGCAGGATCCCGCCAGTGCCGCCAATCGCGAAGCTTGGCGAACCCTGGAAAAATGGCGCAAACCCTTTATCACCTGCTTCAGCAACGGTGACCCGATCACCCGGGGTGGGGATCGGCACATGCAGCGCCGAATTCCGGGAGCTTTAGGCCAGCCACACATCACCCTGCGCGGCGGTCATTTCCTTCAGGAAGACTCGCCCAGAGAGTTTGCCAGGGTTATTCTGGATGCCCTGAAAGCGGAACAGGCCGCCTGACAGAACTCGGAATTAACCAAATACCGTAACGGTTTGCCGGCTCAACGCGACCAACTCCCCCTGTTGAGTCCAGATACCGGCGTGGGTATGACCGTAGCCAGAACCTGCCTGATCGATCGTGGCCCGGTACAGCAACCAGTCGCCCGGCGCCATAGTGGGCCTGGGGTGAACGATCTCAAGGGCCCAACTGAGCGAACTGGCGGGGGCCGGGGCTGTCAGATGAGGCAACAGCGCCGGCGGCCAGGCATCCACCAAGGCGACAATGTGTGCGTCCGTCAGGGTCTGAGGAGCCTCCCGAAACTGCATCCAGCCGCCCATTTCACGCCCACCCTTGCCGGAGAACGGCATGCCGCCAAAGGCCCAGCGCATGTCGATGTGCTGGGTAAACTCAGGAGTTACCCGTGGAATATACGGCAGCGCCTGGCACTGCTCGACCGGGGTCGCCTTCGGTGCCGGTAATGGTGCGACCTGAATGACTGATTCGCGGTCGCCACCAAAACTGGCCAGGCACACCAACCGAGGCTCGCCGTTCTGGATGATCCGGCCTTGCACCTGAGACACGGCCTTGCCCTCACGCAGCAGTTCAGCTTCAAACAGCGCCGGTACGTCGGGTTCCACCGGTCCGACAAACGATACCTGCAATGCCCGCATGGCCCGGCCGCCTGCCACTTTTGATGCCATCACATCAAACGCCAGCGCTGCGACCAGGCCACCGAACGTTGCCCTGCCCTGCCCCCAACTCGAAGGGATTACCACCTCACTGCTCTGTCGCACTGCACCCAGAAGTTCATCAAACGTCATAACCTGTAGATCCTGTTGGTTAGCCTGCAAACGTTAAGACTGCCCCAGTTCCGGATGACTAACAATAGCAGCGCCCCGGCAATTACCTACCAGAAATATTGGCAATAAGCGTGTTAAAAAATCCCCAAACCGACTATAATACTCCGAAATCATGCATTGCCTTTGTAATGCTATACCCTTCGAATACCGAGTACATTCATGTCAGAATTGTCTTTTGCCGAACTGGGGCTGGCTCCCGCTGTACTGGAAGCAGTTGTCGCCGTTGGCTATGAAACTCCGTCGCCCATCCAGGCACAATCCATTCCAGCCTTGTTGGCCGGCAATAATCTCTTGGGCGTTGCTCAAACCGGCACCGGAAAAACCGCAGCCTTTGCGCTGCCGTTGCTGAGCCGCATCGATGCCAACCTCGCCGAGCCCCAGATTCTGGTGCTGACCCCGACCCGGGAACTGGCGATTCAGGTGGCCGAAGCCTTTACGACTTACGCCAGCAAATTCAAGCAGTTTCACGTATTGCCAATTTACGGTGGCCAGGACTTCTCGCCACAGATTCGCGGCCTCAAGCGCGGCGCCCAAGTTATCGTGGGCACCCCGGGCCGACTGCTGGACCATCTGCGCAAAAGCAGCCTGAAGCTGGACAATCTGCGCGCCTTGGTGCTGGATGAAGCCGACGAAATGTTGCGCATGGGCTTTATCGACGATGTTGAGGCGATTCTGGCTAAGACACCGCCCAACTGTCAGCGCGCACTGTTCTCCGCCACCATGCCGGCGCAGATCAAGAAAGTTGCTCAGACCTATCTGAAGAACGCGACGGAAGTACGCATTGAAAGCGAAACCCGGACCGTTGAGAAAATTTCCCAGTACGTGCTGCCGGTCTACGCCGAACGCAAACTGGACGCCCTGACTCGCATTCTGGAAGTCGAGCCTTTTGATGCCGCGATCATTTTCGTGCGCACCAAGGCAGAAACCACGTTGCTGGCCGAGAAACTGTCTGCCCGCGGCCATGCCGTCGCCCCCCTGAGCGGTGACCTCAACCAGCGTCAGCGTGAACAGACCGTTGAAGACCTGAAGCGTGGCAAGAAAGACATCATCGTCGCGACCGACGTCGCTGCCCGTGGCCTGGACGTCGTGCGCATTACTCACGTCATCAACTACGACGTGCCTTACGATACCGAAGCCTATATTCACCGCGTCGGCCGTACCGGTCGTGCTGGCCGAACCGGCAAAGCAATTCTGCTGGTCACGCCCCGTGAACGCAGCTGGCTGCGCACCCTCGAGCGCGCCACCAATTCTCCGATGGAGCCGTACCAGCTGCCCTCACCGGCCGCGTTACAGCAAATGCGTGTCGAGCAGTTTGAGTCGCAGTTGCTGGGTTTCGCAGATGATCCTCGTGCAGCCAAGGCGATTGCCTTACTGGATGACATCGCCGAGCGCAACGATATGGACATCACCATGGTAGCGGGCGCTCTGGCCTGCTGGATGGAAGCCTCACAACCGGACTCATTGCCGCTGGACCAGCCAGAAGCATTGCCCGATGTATCCGCCGCTGCACCGCGCCGCGACAGAAAAGGTCCGCCCTCAGGCAAAGGCAACTTCCGCAAGGGAGCGCCCAACAAGAGCTTCCGAAAAGACGGTGGCAAGCCCAATGGCCCTCGCAAAGACGGCCCCAGGGGCAAGCCTGCCGGTGCCGGCAAAGGCGGCCCGAAGCGCGCCCCGCGCTAATCGGCCCTCTGGCGTAACCGGTCAGTTTGACCGGTTACGCTGATAGACGACAAAGCTGTAGTCATACGGATTATTATCGGACGCGGAAAAGTCTTCGCGTCCGATCTCTTGCCAGTCATCCCAGTTCACTTCCGGAAAGTACGCATCCCCGTCTACCTCGGCATGGACCTGAGTAATGTAGATGCGGTCGACCGCGGGCAGTGCTTCAGCATAAATCTGACCGCCGCCAATAATCATTACTTCATCCCCGCCTTCTAATTCGGCCTGAGCTTCGGCTTTTTTCAGCGCCGCTTCCAAGGATTCCGCTGCAACAGTTCCCGCAGGCGCATGCCATTCCGGATTCCGCGATATCACCACGTTCATCCGGCCCGGCAATGGCCGACCTATAGACTCCCAGGTTTTGCGCCCCATAATAATGGGCTTACCCATGGTAGCCTGCTTGAAGTACCGCAAATCACCCGGCAGATACCAGGGAAGCTGGTTATTCCGGCCAATAACCCGGTTTTGGGCCATGGCCACGATCAGTGCCGTTCGCATGTTTGTCTGACGTCCTCAAGGTTAGGAGTTAGCGATCAAATCGCGATGGGCGCCTTGATGCCCGGGTAAGGGTCGTAGCCTTCAAACTCGAAATCTTCAAATTCGTATTCGAAAACCGACGCCGGCTTGCGTTTGATCATCAGTGTCGGCAGCGGCTTGGGCTCACGCTTGAGCTGTTCGAAGACGATGTCGTCGGTCAAATGGTTCTGGTACAGGTGACAGTCACCAAAGGTATGCACGAACTCACCCACATCCAGATCACACTGCTGGGCAATCATGTGTGTCAGCAGCGCATAAGAGGCAATGTTGAACGGCACCCCCAGAAACAGATCCGCGCTGCGCTGGTACAACTGGCAGGACAGCTTGCCGTCAATCACGTAGAACTGGAACAGACAGTGGCAGGGTGCCAGCGCCATGCGGCCTTCCCGAACATTGTCCTGAGGGCCAACGGACTCGTCCGGCAGTTCGGCGGGGTTCCAGGCGGAGACGATCAGACGCCGGGAGTTGGGCTTGTGGCGGATTTGCTCGATAACGTCGCTGATCTGATCAACAACCCGGCCATTGTGGCACTGCCAACTGCGCCATTGTTTGCCATAGATGGGGCCCAGGTCACCGTTTTCCAGCGCCCACTCGTTCCAGATCGACACCTTGCGCTCTTTCAGCCAGTTATTGTCAGTGGAGCCACGCAAGAACCACAGCAGTTCGTAGATGATGCTACGAAGGTGGACTTTCTTGGTGGTGACCAGCGGAAAGCCTTCCTGCAGGTTAAAGCGGATCTGGCGACCGAACACCGAACGGGTGCCAACGCCGGTGCGATCGCCTTTATCGAATCCGTTGTCGACGACGTCGTGCATCAGGTCGAGGTAGGCTTTCATGCAGTCTCTCTCCGGTAAGCAATAGCAATCAGAACAGCACCGGCGATGGCCATGGGCAGGGACAAAACCTGGCCCATGGTGAGCCAGTCAAAGGCCAGATAACCCAGCTGCGGGTCGGGCTGGCGCACAAATTCGGTGAGGAAGCGGAACGCACCGTAACACGCCAGGAACAGGCCGGAAACCGCCATTCGGGGCCTGGGTTTGGACGAGAACCACCACAGAATAGCAAACAGCACCACGCCTTCCAGAGCAAACTGATAAAGCTGGGAGGGATGGCGGGCGAGGCTGTCTGGGGCCTGCGGGAAAACCATACCCCAGGATACGTCCGTGGGCTTGCCCCATAACTCGCCATTGATAAAGTTGCCGATACGGCCAGCGCCAAGCCCGACCGGCACCAGGGGGGCGACAAAGTCAGCAATTTTCCAGAAGCCCGCACCGGTTTTCCGGCCGAACCACCACAAGCCAAGCATCACACCCAACAGGCCGCCGTGGAACGACATGCCGCCTTCCCAAACCCGCAGCAGCCAGAGCGGATCGGCCAGAAAGCTGTCAAAATTGTAGAACAGCACGTAGCCAAAGCGGCCGCCCAGTATGACCCCCAGAGCCAGGTAAAACAGAAGATCCCCCACTTGCTCCTCGTTCAGCGGCGACCAGGGTTTGCGGCTGCGCAGTCGGCCCAACCACCAGCCGGCAGCAAAGCCGAACAGGTAGGTTAAGCCATACCAATGAATTTCCAGGGGGCCGATGGCAATGGCCACCGGGTCAAACTGGGGGTGTTGCAACATGAATACGCTCTCAGCTCAGCAGGAATCGGAGGCCGACGATGATCAGCACAACGGCAAAAATACGTTTCAGCAAGCGACCGTCAAGGCGGTGCGCCAATTTCGCGCCAATACGGGCAAAGAACACGCTCGTCGCGACAACCCCCACCAGCGCCGGCAGATAGATAAACCCTATACTCAGATCCGGCAGCTCAGGGTGCTGCCAACCGGTCCAGATATTGCCCGCCGCACCTGCAAGGGCAATGGGCAGGCCCAGCGCGGCAGATGTGGCCACCGCCTGCTGCATGCGCACATTACACCAGGTGAGGTACGGGACCGATACGGTGCCACCGCCAATGCCGAAAATAGCGGAAATCCAGCCAATCAATCCGCCCGACACGCCAAGGCCAATCGTGCCCGGTACGTCTCGCCCCGGCTTGGGGTTGACCTCCAGCAGCATTTTAACAGCCACCAGAATGGCAAACACACCAATGATGGCCTGCAACATCGGGCCGCTCAGCAGAGCTGCGGTCCAGGCGCCAATAATAGCACCCAGGACAATGCCCACCGTCATTGGCCGAACCACCCCCCAGCGCACCGCCCCGTGCAAATGATGGGTGCGTATCGAGCTGATGGAGGTAAACACAATGGTAGCCAGTGAGGTGCCAATCGCCAAATGAGCGGTAATCTCCGGGCTGAACCCCTGAAACGCGAAGGTGAAGATCAGTACCGGCACGATGACCAGACCGCCTCCGATGCCGAACAGGCCTGCCATGGTGCCGGCCACCGCACCGAGCAGCAGGTACAGAATGATTACACCGATCAGGGTCATGATTTTCGTTTTATCCCGAGAAGAAATCAGGCTGGTATGATACGCATAGTTGCCAGCACCTGCAGCCCCAGATCCTAAAAGGAAGTCCGTCAGACATGTGCCTTATTGCTTTTGCCATTGGTCAGAGCTCTCACTTCCCCCTGGTCGTGGCCGCCAACCGGGATGAATTTTTTCGGCGCCCGACCGCAGCCATGGACTGGTGGCAGCCGTTCAGTGGCCAGCCGGTTCTGGCCGGGCGGGATTTGGCATCCGGTGGTACCTGGCTGGCCATCAGTTCCGACGGGCAGGTGACGGCGGTCACCAATGTCCGTGAAGGCAGTGCCGAAGCAGGCAGTCACAGCCGTGGCGAACTGCCACTGGACGCACTGAACCTGGACACCAACGTCTTGCAGGCACGCCTGGATGCAGCCCCCGCCCGTTATTCCGGTTTTAATCTGGTGTCGCTATCAGCCGCTGGCGGCTGGTATTACAGCAATCGGGATGCTCATCCGGGCCGGCATATCCACCGCGGTGTTTACGGCCTGAGTAACCACCTGCTGCAAACGCCTTGGCCAAAACTGTTGCGACTTCGCACCGCCGTCGGCCATTGCGTTGAAACAGCGCGTAAAGATGCCAACCCCCTGCACAGCCAATTGCTGACTCTGCTGCAAGACAATACACCGGCTCCCGATCACACCTTGCCCGACACCGGCGTTGGCGTTGAAACCGAGCGCTTTCTGTCGTCACCGTTTATCGTTGGCGACCACTACGGAACCCGGGCAACAACCATCGTCACAGTCTCTGCTATGGGCCTGATCCAGGTGACCGAACAATCCTGGGGACCGAATGCCGAGGCACTGGAAAAACGGCAGTTCGCCTGGCAGCGATAGCCCGGGGACTCTGGTATAATCTCCACACTTTCTGAACCACCCGACCGGAGGTCGCCCATGGCCGGCGAGAACAACAGCAGCACATCCATTGCCGACTTTGAAAAATCCCTGGACGAGCTGGAAAAACTGGTTCGCGATCTCGAGCAGGGCGAACTCTCTCTGGAACACTCACTGGCAGCTTTCGAGCGGGGCGTAAAGCTGACACGCGACTGTCAGAGTGTCCTGAAGTCCGCCGAGCAGAGGGTCGAGCAGCTGGTTCAGAACAGTGATGGCTCACTTGAAACCCGTCCTTTTTCAGCGGACGACGCCAACTGATGAATGACCGCCTGACTCTGGCTTCAGATTTTCTGGAGCAAAGCCGCAAGCAAATTGATCGGGAGCTCGATCGTTTGATTCGGGCCGGCGCCGCCTCGCCTCGGCTTGATGAGGCCATGCGTTACAGTGTTCTGGGTGGCGGCAAACGCATTCGCCCGGCGCTCTGCCTGGCGGCTGCGCAAGCACTCGGTTCTGACCAGACCAGGGCGATTGCCCCTGCCTGCGCGCTGGAGTTGGTGCACGCTTACTCGTTGATTCATGATGACCTGCCCGCGATGGATGATGATGACCTGCGCCGAGGCCGTCCAACGGTACATATCGCCTTCGATGAAGCAACCGCGATACTGGCCGGAGACGCTCTGCAAACACTGGCATTTGCGCTGCTTTCAGAAGCGCCGGAACTTTCGGACCATCAGCGCATTACCATGATCAACACGCTGACCAGGGCCAGCGGCCATCAGGGCATGGTCGGCGGCCAGGCCATTGACCTGGAGTCGGTTGGTCGACAACTGACCATTAAACAACTGGAAAACATGCACCGGCACAAAACCGGCGCCCTGATTGAAGCCAGTGTTCGCCTTGGCGCCCTGACTACAGATGCGGTGACAGAGCAACAGCTGGCGGCGCTTGCCGCGTTCGCCAGTGCCCTTGGCCTGGCGTTCCAGGTACAGGATGACCTGTTGGATATCGAAGGCGAGACCGAAGTTATTGGCAAACGTCAGGGTTCGGACGTCGCCCGGGAAAAACCAACCTATCCATCCCTGCTGGGCATTTCCGGCGCCCGTGAGCACCTGAGCAATCTGCTATACCAGGCCCAGAGTGCACTGGACAACTTTGGCGAAGAAGCTGAAGTGCTGCGAGCGATGGCCGATTATGTGGTGGCGCGAAGCCATTAGGCTACGCCGCGAGCGGCAACCTGACGAGCCAAGCGCAACCATTTTGTAACATCTGGCCCGGGAAGTATGAAACAGGCCTACCTGTTCCCCTATAATGCCAGTCACAGAATCCATATTCCGATAAAGACCCTAGCTGATGCAGGACACATATATTTTCAGGGAAATCCCGTCGCAGCGGCCAAATACGCCCCTGCTAGACCGGATCGACATACCCGCCCAACTGCGCCAACTTCCTGCGGAAGACCTGCCGCAACTGGCCCGTGAGCTCCGCTCGTTTCTACTTTGGTCGGTAGGGCAGACAGGGGGTCATTTTGGTGCCGGGCTGGGCGTCCTCGAGCTGACCATTGCCCTGCACTACGTGTTCAACACTCCTTTTGACCGCCTGATCTGGGATGTGGGCCATCAGGCGTATCCCCACAAGATTCTTACGGGCCGCCGGGAACAGATGGGCAGCATCAGGCGCAAGGATGGCCTGGCAGGTTTTCCAAAACGGGCGGAGAGTGAATACGATACCTTCGGCGTTGGCCATTCCAGCACTTCCATCAGTGCTGCGCTGGGCATGGCCATTGCGGCGCGCATGCAAAAAACCGGACGCAAAAGCATTGCGGTGATTGGCGACGGTGCCATGACAGCGGGTATGGCCTTTGAAGCGCTCAATCATGGCGGCCACCTGCACGCCGACATGCTGGTGATCCTGAACGACAACGACATGTCCATTTCCCGCAACGTGGGCGGGCTATCCAACTACTTTGCCAAACTGCTGGCCAGCCGCACTTATAATCAGGTACGCGACAGCAGCAAGAAAGTGCTGAAAAGCACCCCGCACCTGATGGCTCTTGCCAAGAAAACCGAAGAACACTTCAAGGGCATGATTGCGCCGGGCACGCTGTTCGAAGAACTGGGGTTCAACTACATCGGCCCCATTGATGGCCACGACCTGCCGTTGCTGGTGGAAACACTGGAAAACATCCGTGAGCTCGATGGCCCCCAGTTCCTGCACGTGGTGACCACTAAAGGCAAAGGCTTTGCCCCGGCCGAGGCAGACCCCATCGGCTATCATGCCATCAACAAGATTGAACCGGTGCCACCGAGTAAACCAGAGCCGGTGCAGCCAAAACCAGCCAGCCCCAAATACGCCAACGTCTTTGGCCAATGGCTGTGCGATGCTGCCGGGCAAGATGAGCGAGTGGTCGGCATCACGCCCGCCATGTGTGAAGGTTCCGATCTGCTGGCGTTCTCAGAACGTTTCCCGGACCGCTATTTTGATGTTGCCATCGCCGAGCAACATGCCGTCACGCTAGCCGCAGGCATGGCCTGTGATGGGGCCAAGCCGGTGGTGGCGATTTACTCCACCTTCCTGCAGCGTGGCTACGACCAACTGATCCACGACGTCGCTATTCAGGACCTGGATGTGTTGTTTGCGATTGACCGGGCCGGTCTGGTTGGTGAAGACGGGCCGACACACGCCGGCGCTTTCGACATCAGTTACCTGCGCTGCATCCCCAAGATGCTGGTAATGACCCCATCGGATGAAAATGAGACCCGGCAGCTGCTGCATACCGGCCTTCAATTTAACGGCCCGGCAGCGGTGCGTTATCCGCGAGGCACCGGCCCAGGCACGGAAATCCAGCAGGCGCTTACCACACTGCCGATTGGCAAAGGCCGCGTGGTGCGTGAAGGTGCCCGGGTTGCAATTCTCAACTTTGGCACCTTGTTAGGCTCCGCTCTGAGCGCGGCCGAAGCCCTGAATGCCACCGTGGCCGACATGCGCTTCGTCAAGCCGCTGGATGAGACTTTGGTGCTCGAGCTGGCCGAACATCACGATTTGCTGGTAACGCTGGAAGAGAATGTGGTTGCCGGTGGTGCCGGCAGTGCCGTGACCGAATGCCTGAATGCCCGGGAGGTGACCATGCCGGTATTGCAGCTTGGCCTACCCGACCGTTTTGTCGATCACGGTAAGCATGAGCAACTTTTGAAGGAGTGCGGACTGGACCCCGAGGCTATTCGCAACACAGTTGCCTGCCGCCTGGAACGGCTCGGCAAGGGCAACCTCAGTGCAGTGAAGTGAGCGAAGACCACGGCTGAATGAACTGCTCAGCTGTGGTCTCGACGACCTGCCTCAGGCAGGATCATCGTCTTGATGGGTTTCCAGCCAGTGACCAAGCTTGCTTTGCTTGGTGTTCAAATAATGTTCGTTATGAGGATTGCGCCCCACATGCAGCGGCACACGCTCGGAAATCCGGATACCGTAAGACTCCAGCGCCTTGACCTTTCTGGGATTATTGGTCATCAGCTTGAGACTGGTAATACCCAAATGCTCCAGCATGTCCTTGCACATGCTGTAATCGCGTAAATCGGCACCAAAGCCCAGCTGCTCGTTAGCTTCGACGGTATCAGCACCTTCATCCTGAAGCCGATAGGCCCGGATCTTATTGATCAGGCCGATGCCACGACCTTCCTGACGCAGATACATCAGCAGACCGCGCCCTTCAAGGGCGATACAGCGGAGCGCTTCTTCCAGCTGATACCCGCAATCACACCGCATGCTGTAAAGAGCGTCGCCGGTCAGGCACTCGGAATGGGTTCGTGCCAACAGCGGTTCATCGCTACTGATATCACCCAGCGTCAATGCCACGTGCTCCTTACCAGTGTCTGGCTCTTCAAAGCCGTGCATGTCAAACACACCGAAAGGGGTAGGCAAACGGCAGGTCTCAATGTAACGAACAGCCACTGTGTTTCCTCGTGGTTCTGACAAATTGGGCGGGCATTCTATCATGCGGCTGCTTGCCTGGCGTAGTGTTGACACGTTTCCTCTCCGAAGGCTTCGTTACAAGCAAGATTACGGCCAGCGCCAGCAAGCGGATCATCGCCCGGGGGCAACCCAGTGACCGGAGCGGCCGCCTTTTTTCTCCAGCAACCGCACGCCATCCACCACCATGGCCTTGTCCACGGCCTTACACATATCGTACAGGGTCAACGCGGCAATGCTGGCGGCCGTCAGTGCCTCCATCTCAACACCGGTCTGGCCGGACAGCTTGCAACGGGTCAGAATATACACTGAGGCCCCGTCATCACCCGGGGATAGCTCGACCTTAACTGAAGTCAGATTCAGGGCGTGGCACAGCGGAATCAGATCGTGGGTTTTCTTGGCCGCCATAATACCGGCGATCCGGGCGGTGGCCAACACATCGCCTTTTGGGTGCTCACCGTCAATAATCATCCGCAGGGTTTCCGGTGCCATGCGGATTGTGGCCTCAGCCCGGGCCTCCCGCTCAGTGACCGCCTTGCTGGTCACATCCACCATTCGGGCTTCACCTTTATCATCCAGATGGGTCAACTTGCTCACGACGCTCTCCCGCTCGGTATTAGTGTTTGAAATTCTACTATTTCACAGGTTTGACGGTGGTTAAACCCGTAATCTCCGGCAGCCACTGGCGCCAGAAACCGGATCACCACCAATAGCTGATGCCGGCAATGCCCTGGCCACCGCGTTCGCGACAGAGATTTTCATGGACCGGTGCCATACCGCCGAGACCATAGACCGGTATTGATGCTCCGGCAACCAGAGCTTCGAATTGCGCCCAGCCCAGGCCTGACTGTTCGGGATGGGTGGGCGTAGGCAGCACCGGCCCGAGCGTCGCGTAATCCGCCCCCAGACGCTCGGCATGGCGCAGTTGGCCGGAGTCATGGCAGGACACGCCAAGCCATCGATTTGCCGGCACAGGACGCCCTGAGAGCCGCTCAGCCTCTCGCCAGGGCAAATGCAAGCCGGCAGCGCCCGGAAACTCCTCTAGCCAGCCCGGCTGACCATGCAGAATCACGCCAATACCCGCCTCCGCGCACACTGCCAGCGCTTGCGCCGCCAGCTGCCGATACTCCTCAACCGCCAACTCCGGGGCTCTAAGCACCAGCAGTGGGCTGTCCAGCTTCGCCAGCGCCACTTTGAGCCGGCTGCCGCCCGCCACCCGGGACGTTATGGCGCCGGAGATCGCGAGCCGGCCGGGCAGATTCAGCGCCCGGATAATCGGCCGATTGGCCGCTGGAAAATCGTCATCCTTGAGCGCAGAGGGCGCTCGCCAGTCGACGGCCTGGCCTTCGCGGCCCTCCGCATTGCCCTGGGCCTCAGTGGTTTTCCAGACGTCCAGAAACACCTGTTTGTCGCCATAGTCATGGCGGATGCCGATCACTGGCTCCAGGCTGGCCAGCGGCACCTGCAGCCCGGTTTCCTCACGGATCTCCCGCACCAGTGCCTGCTGCACGGTTTCCCCTGACTCCACCTTACCGCCCGGAAATTCCAGCAGCCCACCCTGATGGGCATGATCCAGACGGCGGGCAATCAACACCCGGCCAGCACGGATAATCACCGCGACCGCGACGTGTATGCACTTTTTAGCCGAGTCTGACCCGGGCGGCGTCTCAGGAGCGGTAGTCGGCATTGATGGTGACGTAGTCATGGGAGAAGTCGCAGGTCCAGACCGTTTCATTAACCGCGCCGCGCTTCAAGTCGATGGCAATGGTGATCTCGTCCCGGTCCATGACCGCCTGACCCCGCGCTTCGGAATAATCCTCAGCCCGGCCACCGTTACGCACCAGACAAACATCACCCAGATAGATTTCCAATGTGTTCAGATTCAGGTCTGCCACCCCGGCCCGGCCAACCGCCGCCAGAATCCGGCCCCAGTTCGGATCAGACGCAAACAAGGCCGTCTTGACCAGAGGCGAATGCGCCACTGTGTAAGCAACGTCAAGCGCTTCCTGCTGGCTGAAGGCGCCACTGACCTCAATGGTGACAAACTTGGTGGCACCTTCACCGTCCCGGACAATGGCATGAGCCAGCTCCAGATATACCTGCCACAGCGCTTCTTTCAGCTTCGGCAGATGAGGACTGTCGGCGGTAAGTTCAGGACCGCCATACTGGCCACTGGCCATCAGCATGCAGGCATCGTTGGTGGACGTGTCGCCGTCAATGGTAATCCGGTTAAACGACTTCTCTCCGAGCTCTGAGGCCAACGCCTGCAATACGTCCGGAGCAACCCGGACATCGGTGCCAATAAAGCCCAACATCGTGGCCATATTCGGGCGAATCATGCCCGCGCCTTTACTGATACCGGAAATTGTCACCGGATACCCGCCTATATCGATGCGGACCGAGGCCCCTTTCGGGCGAGTATCGGTAGTCATGATGCCACTGGCAGCTTCGGCCCAGCGGTCTTCACGGGCGGCGGCCAGGGCCTCCGGTATGGCGCTCACGATCTTGTCGACCGGGAGCGGCTCACCAATCACCCCGGTGGAAAACGGAAGTACTTCGGCTGCGTTGACTCCCGCCTTTTCCGCCAGCGCCTGGCAGCACTGCAGAGCGTCGGCCAGACCACGGTCACCGGTGCCGGCATTGGCGTTGCCCGTATTGATCAGTAAATAGCGCGGGGCACTCTCAGCCAGATGGCGCCGGCTGACCACCACCGGGGCGGCACAGAACTGGTTGCGGGTAAATATCCCGGCCACGCGGGACTCCGGCGCCAGCTCGAACACCACAACATCCTTGCGACCAGGCTTCTTGATGCCTGCGCTTGCAATGCCCAGTTTGATACCCGCTACCGGGTAAAACTCAGGTAAAGTTCCGGGACCTACCGCCATGCCTGCCTCCTGAAATGATCCGAATCTGAAAACGACAAAACCCGCAAACAGCCAATAACCTGGCAGCTTGCGGGTTCCGGTCTCTGCGTTTGTGGCAAGGCGTTAGCTGACCTTACCGCAACACTGCTTGTACTTCTTGCCAGACCCGCAGGGACAGGGCTCGTTTCGGCCAACCTTGCGCTCTTGGCGAACAAAAGTGTCCGGGGTGGCCTGGGACTGGCTCTCTCCGTCATCACCCTGAACCTGGGTGGCACTGGTTTGATCATGCCGCAATTTGGCACGCGCCATCTCCTGCTCCAGCTCTTCCTTCCTACGACGCTCGATTTCTTCCATTTCTTCGCGGCTTTGCACCCGGACATGACTCAACACTCGGGTCACGTCACGCTTCATGCTCTCAAGCATGCTCTCAAACAGGTTAAACGCCTCGCGTTTGTATTCCTGCTTCGGATTCTTCTGGGCATAACCACGTAGATGAATGCCCCGGCGCAGGTGGTCCATATTGGACAAGTGCTCTTTCCACAGGGTATCCAGCACCTGCAGAAAGACCTGTTTCTCAAAATTGCGCATGGGCTCGGCGCCGGCAATCTCTTCCTTGGTTTTGTACTCGCTCACAACGGCGTCCAGGATCTTCTGGCGCAAATTCTCTTCGTGCAGCTTGCTGTCCTCATCCAGCCAGGCCTGGACCGGCAGATCGATGGCCATTTCAGACTGCAACTGAGCCTCCAGGCCCGGCACATCCCACTGTTCTGGCATACTCTGGGGCGGAATAAACTCGCTGACCATAGCATCTACCACATCACCACGAATGGTATCGATCATCTCGGAGATGTCGTTTGACGCCATCACCTCGTTGCGCTGATCGTAAATTACCGTGCGCTGGTCGTTGGCCACATCGTCGTATTCGAGCAAGGTCTTGCGCATGTCGAAGTTCCGGCCTTCCACTTTGCGCTGGGACTTCTCGATGGCGTTGCTGACCATGCGGTGCTCAATGGCCTCGCCTTTCTTCATGCCCATTGCCTGCATCAGGTTCTTCACCCGCTCAGGGGCGAAAATTCGCATCAGGTTGTCTTCCAGCGACAGGAAGAAACGGGAAGAACCCGGATCCCCCTGGCGGCCGGCACGGCCACGCAGCTGGTTGTCAATTCGACGGGATTCGTGGCGTTCGGTACCGATGATGTGCAAGCCCCCGGCGTCCAGCACCTGATTGTGCAGATCGGTCCATTCCGCCTTCAGTCGGGCCACATCCTCTTCCGAGGGGTTGTCCATGACCGCCACTTCGAACTCCCAGTTACCACCCAGCACGATATCGGTACCCCGGCCCGCCATGTTGGTGGCGATTGTTACCGCGCCCGGACGACCGGCCTGGGCAATAATCATCGCCTCAGACTCGTGCTGCTTGGCGTTCAGGATCTTGTGATCAATGCGCGCCTTCTTCAGCAGCATGGCCAACAATTCAGAAGCTTCGATCGATGCCGTACCGACCAGTACCGGGCGACCATCCGCGGTCACATCTTTGATTTCATCAATAATGGCGTGAAACTTCTCGTCCTGAGTCAGATACACGAGGTCGTTGTAATCAATCCGCTGAATCGGCTTGTTCGGCGGGATCACCACCACGTCCAGGCCGTAAATCTGGCGGAACTCGAAGGCTTCGGTATCGGCTGTGCCGGTCATGCCGGCCAGCTTGTCGTACAAACGGAAATAATTCTGGAAGGTAGTAGAGGCCAGGGTCTGGCTCTCAGCCTGAATCTTCAGCCCTTCTTTGGCTTCAATGGCCTGATGCAACCCTTCACTCCAGCGACGGCCCGGCATAGTCCGGCCGGTGTGCTCGTCCACGATCACCACCTGACCGCCCTGCACGATGTAATCCACATCTTTCTGGAACAGATGATGCGCCCGCAGCGCCGAGTGCACGTGGTGCAGCAGGCTCAGGTTTGCCGCGGAATACAGACTTTCCCCTTCTTTGAGAAGCTCCTGACTCAGCAGAAGTTCTTCCACCTTCTCATGGCCGGCTTCGGTAAGCTCCACCTGGCGGGATTTTTCGTCAATGGTGAAATCGCCGGTGGTTTCGACGGCCTCATCTTCACTGACTTCCCCTTTTTCCAGGTTGGGGACCAGCGTGTTAATGGCCTGGTACATCTTGGAGGAGTCTTCCGCCGCACCAGAGATAATCAACGGGGTACGGGCTTCGTCAATCAGGATAGAGTCGACTTCGTCGACAATGGCGTAGTTGAGCCCACGCTGGACCTTGTCAGCAATACTGAACGCCATGTTATCGCGCAGGTAGTCAAAGCCGAATTCGTTGTTGGTACCGTAGGTGATGTCGGCCTGGTAAGCCGCCCGCTTTTCTTCCGGCGGCTGGCCCGCAACAACCACACCAACCTGCATGCCGAGGAAACGGTACAGCTTGCCCATCCACTCCGCATCGCGGCTGGCCAGGTAATCGTTGACCGTAACGACGTGAACACCTTTGCCCGGCAGCGCATTAAGATAGACCGCCGCGGTCGCCACCAGAGTCTTGCCCTCACCGGTTTTCATTTCGGCGATGTGGCCTTCGTGCAGTGTCATACCACCGATCAGCTGGACGTCGTAATGGCGCATCCCCATTACCCGTCGACTGGACTCCCGGACCGTTGCAAAGGCTTCCGCAAGCAGCGCGTCCAGAGCCTCGCCATCCTCGAGACGACGACGGAATTCGGCAGTCTTGCCCTGCAACTCGGAATCCGACAGACCGCCATACTGCTCTTCAAGTTCATTGATGCGCAGGGCGACCTTACGCATTCTCTTGACTTCTCGGGCGTTTTTACTGCCGAACATCTTCGTTGCAAGCTTTGTGAACATAGACCACTGCTTCTTCAGTTAAACGGAGGAAGCCGGCATTCTAACCTTATTTGGTGAAAGGACAAAAGGTGGGGTTCACGGGAACGGAATCAGCGGCTTGCGCGCTTGATATATTTCTCAGGATTTTCGGACTTGCCATTGCGGATAACTTCAAAATGTACATGTGGGCCAGTCGAACGACCGGTACTGCCCATCAAGGCAACAACCTGGCCTTTCTGCACCACATCGCCGGTTTCTACTTTCACTGTTTTCGCATGTGCATAACGGGTAACCAGCCCCTCGCCATGATCAACCTCGACCAGGTTGCCATAACCAAACCGATCTCCGGCAAAGGTCACAACGCCAGCACCCACGGTAATGATATCGCTGCCTTCTTTACCAGCCAGATCGACACCGGCATGCCAGCGACGCTTTCCGGTGAAGGGGTCGCTGCGATAACCATAAGGTGACGATAGCCAACCCCAGGTAATGGGCCGACCCTGTAAATACAGCTCGTTTTCCAGCTTGTGCCGGGATGATACCTTATCGAGCAGACGCAGCTGTTTTTCCCGATCGTCAATCAATAATTCCAGTTGATTGATCATATCAGTAAGCTGCGGCGCGCTGTAAGAATCACCATCCAGGGTATCTTCAGGACCACCAACAGCAGCTGGCTGATCAAAATTGAACTCGTCACTGGTCACCAGACCAGATTCAACAAAGCGCTGCCCCAAGGCATCCAGCCTTAGCAGCCGACCCTGAATATCGCCCAGCCTTATGGTCAGCGCATCAATCTGCTCCTGAGCACTGATCCGGATCTGCGACACATCGCTTCGCTGTTGACTCAGCTTTTCCTGCCAGTCTGCAACCAGTTCCGATTCGGTCGGCAACTTAGCTTCAGCCTTACTGACCGCCATCTGGTAACCTGCCCAGCCAGCGGCTATCAGCATTGCCACCCCAAAAAAGATCAGGCCAGCGATAACGCCCGCACCAAGCGGCACTGCCCGCGAACGGCCGTGACGTTTGCCAACGAAGATTACGTTCATATTGTCGTTCGATTTCATTGTAGAGCCGCAACCATGTCCCTGTAGTGCTGCGACCCGGAAATAATATTCCGAGCGGTTCTGCTATCCTTGGCAACAACTACGTACTGATAAATCGCAGCGCCCGGTAGACACACTTGTCGAACACAATGTAAAACGAGTGCATCACCAGCGCTACGCACAAACCGTGCCGAAGTGTAACCAATCGTAAACGGCCTCGTCGAGAAAAAACCGGCTATGCGCGAAAAAAATGATCAAAAAATGATCTTTGGCAAGACGTCCTCAAGACCCGGCTCAACGCTTAAAGCGTTACTCACCAAAGCTGAGCTGCATCAGCAAGCCGAGCAACTGGTGTTGGCCGCCATCCCGGACGAACTGGCCGATGGCACCCGGTTTGTCAGTTGCAGCAACGGCGAACTGGTGCTGGCAACCGACAACGCCAGCAAGGCCACACGCCTGCGCTTCAGGCAGCACGAAGTCATGGAGTCCTTGCGTCAGCATGAACTGTTCAGGTTTGTCTGGAAGGTAAAGATCAAGGTTTCCCCGCTCAGATTCCGGGCCAGGCCGGCGATGAAGTCCACACCACTGAGCAAAGAAAATGCCCGGCTCCTCAAAGAGGAAGCCGGGCACACGAAGGATAAAGCATTACGCGAAGTTCTCGAAAAACTCGCAGGTCACGTCCAGGATTGAGGCGTCCCGCCTCAGCCCTGAACCGCCAGCGCAGGCTTCATGTAAGAGATAGGCGCGGTCGCTTCATCATCGAAGGTAACCACTTCCCATGCATCTTCCTCTGCTCTGAGCTTGCGCAGCAGCTTGTTATTCAGATCGTGACCGGATTTGATACCACGGAACTCACCAATCAGGCTGTTGCCCAACAAGTAAAGATCACCGATGGCGTCCAGTACCTTGTGCTTGACGAACTCATCCTCGTAGCGAAGGCCGTCTTCGTTGAGAATCTTGTAGTCGTCTACCACAATGGCGTTATCAACACTACCGCCAAGCGCCAGGTTCATAGCACGCAGCTTCTCGATGTCGCGCATGAATCCGAAAGTCCGGGCGCGAGACACTTCCTTCACAAAGGAGGTGCTTGAGAAGTCCACCGTCGCGGTCTGGGCGCGGCCCTTGAACACCGGGTGGTCAAAGTCGATGCCGAAGCTGACCTTAAAGCCTTCGAACGGCAGGAAGGTCGCTTTTTTGTCGCCCTCATCAATTGTGACCTCACGCTTGATGCGGATAAAGCGCTTGGCCGAATCCTGCTCTGAGATGCCTGCAGACTGCAGCAGAAACACGAACGGGCCCGCAGAGCCATCCATAATCGGCACTTCGGCCGCGCTCAGCTCGACAAAGCAGTTATCTATTCCAAGACCAGCCATGGCTGAGAGCAGGTGCTCTACTGTCGCCACACGGACACCGTCTTTTACCAGCGTCGTGGACAGCATGGTCTCACCTACATTTTCCGCACACGCCCGGATTTCAACCATCGGGTCAAGATCGGTCCGGCGGAAGATGATACCCGTATCGACCGGGGCAGGCTTGAGGGTCAGGTACACTTTTTCCCCCGAGTGCAGGCCAATGCCGGTGGCACGGATGGTATTTTTGAGTGTCCGTTGTCTGATCATCGGTTCATTATTCCGTCACAAAAGTTCGATATTCTAGGCAAAAAACTGCTCGGAGAATATCAGAATTCAAGGCTGAGCACCATTTAACCAACATGACTTTACTTAACATCTGCAATAGTCATCGGCTATGGTTAACCAGCTCACGTTTGACCAGGGTTTAAAGATTCATAATTTTTCATGAATCCTGCCCCACGTCACATTTGAGACAGATTATCAATCAGCCTGCCTGCGAAGAAATGCGGGAATATCGAGATAGTCCACGCCCTGCTCTTCGCTTTCTTTGCTCTGATCCAACGCCACGTTACCGTGCGATACCGCGCGACGACGCAGTACGGCCGGACGGTCCAGCTGGTTGTAATCAGTCTTGCCATCCAGCGTACGGGTGTTGTCCACTACTTTGGCCGGCTTTTCACGCTCACCACCCAGGCCAGTGGCAACCACAGTCACCTTCAGCTCATCAGTCATATCCGGGTCAATAACGGTACCCACCACGACGGTGGCAGAGTCTGAAGCAAACTCCCGCACAATATCGCCAACCTCGGAGAACTCACCCAGATTGAGGTCCATGCCTGCAGTAATGTTGACCAGGATACCCTTTGCGCCCTGCAAGTTAATGTCTTCCAGCAGCGGACTGCGTATCGCGGCCTCAGCGGCTTCACGGGCGCGGTTTTCACCGGTTGCGCGACCAGTGCCCATCATGGCGTTGCCCATCTCCGACATCACGGTTTTTACATCGGCAAAGTCAACGTTGATCATACCGTTGCGAGTAATCAGATCCGCAATACCCTGAACCGCGCCCAGCAACACATCGTTGGCAGAGGCAAAGGCATCCAGCAGGCTGGTTTTCTTGCCCATCACCGCCAACAGCTTTTCGTTGGGAATGGTGATCAGCGAGTCAACACTTTCTGCCAGTTCGCGCAGGCCGGATTCGGCCACACTCATACGCTTGCCGCCCTCAAACTGGAACGGCTTGGTGACCACGGCTACGGTCAGGATACCCAGTTCCCGGGCAACTTCTGCCACTACCGGTGCGGCCCCAGTACCGGTACCACCGCCCATGCCAGCGGTGATGAACACCATGTCCGAGCCACTCAGTGCTTCGGCAATACGATCGCGGTCTTCCAGAGCAGACTGACGGCCCACTTCCGGGTTGGCACCAGCGCCCAAACCCTTGGTGATGTTGCCACCAAGCTGGATAATCTGACGTGCGTCCAGGTCTTTCAGAGCCTGGGCATCTGTGTTGGCGCAAATAAATTCGACGCCCTCAATGTCGCTGTTAAGCATGTGACGTACGGCATTACCGCCACCACCACCAACACCGACAACCTTGATTACTGCGTTTTGCTGAACACTATCGACGAGTTCAAACATTGTCCCTACTCCTTCGTGCTGTGTCCGATCTTTCCAGACCGGTTTCATTCGATCGTTGTGTATTTTTCGAGATATCTTCGTGCACTACCTGCTGGTCCACCGTCAGAAATGACCAGTAAACCAGGCTTTCATGCGCTCAATCAGTGAGGGAGCATCGTCCCCCTTGAGCACCGGCGCCCGGCCAAGATCCATTTGCCGAAAGCCATGAATCAACAAGCCCACGCCGGTGGCGTAAATCGGGTTGTTGACCACTTCCGTCATACCGGAGACCGCCTGCGGACAGGCCAGTCTTACCGGCATATGGAAGATTTCCTCAGCCAGCTCAACCACGCCCTCCATGGTGGATGAACCGCCTGTAATCACGATGCCTGCCGGTATCATGTCTTCAAATCCGGACCGGCGAAGCTCCGACTGCACCAGGGTGAACAGCTCCTCATAGCGAGGCTCTACCACTTCCGCCAGCGCCTGGCGTGACAGATCCCTGGGCGCTCGATCGCCTACGCTGGGCACCTTGATGGTTTCATCGGCACCGGCGAGCTGAGTCAGCGCACAGGCGTATTTGATCTTGATCTCTTCGGCATTCTGCGTGGGCGTACGCAATGCCATGGCAATGTCATTAGTGACCTGATCACCAGCAATGGGGATCACCGCCGTGTGCCGGATCGCCCCGCCGGTAAACACCGCAATGTCGGTGGTACCGCCGCCCATATCCACCACGCAGACACCCAGCTCCTTTTCGTCTTCGGTCAGGATCGCGTGACTGGACGCCAACTGCTCCAAAATAATGTCATCGACTTCCAGGCCGCAGCGCTTGACGCACTTTTCGATGTTCTGGGCGGCGTTCACCGCGCAGGTCACCAGATGCACCTTCGCCTCCAGTCGCACCCCGGACATGCCCATGGGCTCCTTGATGCCTTCCTGGTTATCGATCACAAATTCCTGCGGCAGAATGTGCAGGATCTTCTGGTCGGCGGGAATGGCCACCGCCTGCGCCGCATCGATTACCCGGTCAATGTCAGCCTGAGTAACTTCACGATCCCGAATGGCAACGATGCCGTGGGAATTAAGGCTTTTAATGTGACTGCCGGCAATACCGGCATAAACCGAATGGATCCGGCAGCCGGCCATCAGCTCCGCCTCTTCGACGGCACGCTGAATGGCCTGCACGGTGATTTCAATGTTCACCACCACGCCACGCTTGAGACCGCGGGATGGGTGCGAGCCAATCCCGACCACTTCGATGGTTCCGTCCATCTTGCGCTTGCCGACTATCGCAACCACCTTGGACGTTCCGATATCCAGTCCGACAATCATGTTTTCCGTTTCAACCGATGACATGTGTTTCACCAAACCCCAGGTTCGTAATATTCGTTATCAGGATTTCGGAGCGGCAATACCCGCTTCCGGCTTCCACTGCACCGCCACACCATTGGAGTAGCGGACATCAACCCGGCTGACTTCATCTACTCTGGCCGCCAACCGGTTTTCATAAACTGTGATAAAACGCTCGAACCGTTGTTCGACCTGATCACGGCCCAACACCACTTCAATTCCGTTTGACAGCGTGAGTGTCCAGGCACCCCGTTGCTCCACCGACAACCCGGCAAACCCGAGCCCGAACCCTGCCAACTGATCACTCATGGATCGTGCCATGGCGATTACCTCCCTGACTCGCACGTCGGGCCCCGCCAACCGGGGAAGCCGCCCGGCCACCTCAGGGTTCGGCGGTGAGAATAACTCCCCGGAACGACTGACCAGGCGACCGTCTGTCCAGTACGCCAGTGGCTTCTTCTCGCGAATATCAATTTCCAGCCGACCCGGCCAGACTCGTTTGATCGCGGCCGATGCCACCCACGGCCGCCGCTCAAGTTCGGACTTAATTTCCGCCAGGTCAGTGGCGAAATAGCTCTTGCCTACCCAGGCACCAACCGACCGTTCAACCTCAATCCGGCTATCTCCGACAAACTCGCCACGCACATCAACCGCGACAATCTGCTGATCCATGGCGGTCAGTAGCCGATCCGTTGCCCAGGGCACCATTGCCGCCAGCAACACAATGCTCGCGCCCAGCCCGACCTGGAACCAGGGCACCGCCGCCAACACCGCTCTTAACACACCAAACCGATCCCGCCCCGAATCAACCGAGGTTGCCCCCCGTCGCCGGGGTTGCTCAGGCGGTACCGCCCGGCTTCGGATCAGCAGTGTTTCAAGCATTCCCCGCCTCCGGCAGAGTGTCTTTGAGAATCCGGACCACCAGCTCTTCGAAACTGATACCCGCCGCCCTGGCCGCCATCGGCACCAGGCTGTGGTCGGTCATACCCGGCACGGTATTGATTTCCAGCAGCCAGAACTCGCCGGCGGTGTCTTGCATGATGTCGACCCGGCCCCAAGTTCGGCAGCCCACCACGCGGAAGGCGTCCAGGGCCAGCTGCTGCAGCCGGATTTCGTCGTCCGGCGCCAGCCCGCAAGGGATCCGGTAGCGGGTGTCGTCCGCCAGGTACTTTGCGTCGTAATCGTAAAACGCATGATCGGTACTCAACCCAATAGCCGGCAATGCCTTGTTTTGCAGCAAGCTGACGGTGAACTCCGGGCCTTCGATCCACTGTTCGACCAATACCAGATCATCCAGCGCCGCGGCTTCCTGATAGGCCTCAGCCAATTCAGCCGCACTGAACACTTTTCGGATGCCAATGCTGGAACCTTCGTGGGCCGGCTTGACGCTAAGCGGTGCACCCAGGCGGGCGAAGATTTCTTCCGCTTCTGCCACGGAGGTCATGGCCCGGAACGCAGGTGTCGGCAGGCCACAGCCTTCAAACACGTATTTGGTCCGAAGCTTGTCCATGGCCAATGCCGACGCCAGCACTTCACTGCCGGTGTAAGGAATACCAGCCTGGCCCAGAATCGCCTGTAGGGTGCCATCTTCGCCGCCCCGGCCATGCAGAGCGATAAACACACGGTCAAATTCCGGGTTGTCGACGGTGCGCAGCAAGCAGCCCCGGACATCGACACCAAACGCATCAACACCCGCGGATTGCAGCGCCGACAGCACAGCCTTGCCACTCTTCAGTGACACTTCCCGCTCGGCGGAATCGCCGCCCATGAACACCGCCACACGCCCAAGCGCCTTCACCAGTTCCGGTGATGCCTGATAGGGCTGTGCGTTGTGATGGCCAAGATCACTCATTTGTTGCCACCCCCGCTGCAGCCAGTCGCGCAGCCACACCACCAATATCTCCGGCACCCTGGGTAATCAACAGGTCACCATCCTGGAGCATGTTCGCCAGCAGACCTTCGATTTCGCGGTTATCTTCAACGAACACCGGCTCCACCTTGCCACGCTGTCGAATGCTGCGGCATAAGGCGCGACCGTCGGCGCCCGGAATCGCCGGTTCACCGGCGGAATACACGTCCATCAACAGCAAGCCGTCCGGCTCCGCCAATACCCGCACGAAGTCTTCGTACAGATCCCGGGTACGGGTGTAGCGGTGCGGCTGGTACAACATGACAATTCGACGCCCCGGCCATGCACCCCGTGCCGCCCGAATCACCGCTTCGACCTCGGTGGGGTGATGGCCATAATCATCCACCAGCGTGACCGAACCCTTGGCAATCGAGTATTCGCCATACACCTGAAAACGCCGGCCAACACCGGCAAACCCAGCTAGCCCACGGCAAATGGCCTGATCATCCACGCCTTCATCAGTGGCTACGGCGATGGATGCCAGGGCATTCAGCACGTTGTGACGGCCCGGCATCTTCAGCTCGACGTTCAGGTCTGACCGACCACCGGGTCGACGTACCAGGAAATGAGTGATCAGACCGTCAGAGGTGATCTGCTCGGCCCGGTAATCCGCGTCGGGATTGTCGATACCATAGGTAATGATGGCCCGGGAGATCCTGGGCAGAATTTCCTGCACGTAATCGTCGTCCACGCACATCACGGCAATACCGTAGAACGGCAGGTTGTGCAGAAAATCGACAAAGGTCTGTTTCAGCTTTTCGATGTCGCCGCCGTAGGTGTCCATGTGGTCTGCTTCAATGTTGGTGACCACAGAAATCACCGGGGTCAGATGCAGAAACGAAGCATCGCTCTCGTCTGCTTCGGCCACCAGATAGCGCGAACCACCAAGCTGGGCATTAGTGCCGGCGCTGTTGAGTTTGCCGCCAATGACAAAGGTCGGGTCCAGACCAGCCTCACCGAGGATCGAGGCGATCAAACTGGTGGTGGTGGTCTTGCCATGGGTACCGGCAATGGCAATGCCATGGCGGTAGCGCATGATTTCGGCCAGCATCTCGGCGCGGGGCACAATCGGCACCCGACGGCTGCGAGCCGCGACCACTTCCGGGTTGTCGCCAGCAACGGCAGAAGACACCACCACGACGTCGGCATTTTCAGTGTTTTCTTCGCGATGGCCGATCTGCACTTCCACGCCCATGGCACGGAGGCGATCGGTGACCGCACTTTCTTTAAGGTCTGAGCCAGACACGTCATAGCCCTGGTTCTTGAGAACCTCGGCAATGCCACTCATGCCAGCACCACCGATACCAACAAAGTGGATCTGGCGAATACGGCGCATTTCCGGCACCTGATAGACCAGCGGCGGATTGGTTGCATCAGCCATTGGCGGCCTCCAGACAGTAATTCACGACTCTCTCCGTTGCATCAGGGCGGGCCAGCGCGCGCGCGGCCTTCGCCATGTTCAGAATTCGTTCCCGGTTGCCGGCCAGATCCTGCAGGGTTTCCGCCAGCACTTCCGGAGTCATTTTTGGTTGCGGTATCAGAATCGCCGCGCCCGCCTTGACCATGTGCTGGCCGTTTTGGGTCTGATGATCGTCCACCGCGTGGGGGAACGGCACCAGCACGGCACCAACTCCCGACGCACACAGTTCCGACACGGTCAGGGCACCGGCACGGCACACCACCAGATCAGCCCAGGCATAGGCGCCGGCCATGTCCCGGATAAACGGCTCGACACTGGCGGATACCCCAGCGGTGTCGTAGGCGGCGCGGGCCGCATCCAGATTTTTCTCACCACACTGGTGCCGGACGTCCGGGCGCTGGGCTTCCGGCAGCAAAGCCAGCGCTTGCGGCAGCTGCTGATTGAACACCTGCGCCCCCAGGCTGCCACCGATCACCAGCACCCGGATTGGACCACTGCGGTCCTTCAGGCGCTGTTCCGGCTCGACGATGTCGGCAACGTCCTTGCGTACCGGGTTGCCGGTACAGCGAGTAATCACCTTGTCACCGAAGCTGCCGGGAAAGGCTTCCAGCACGGACGCGGCAAACCGGGTCAGCCAACGATTGGTCATGCCGGCAATGGCGTTCTGTTCATGAATCACCAGCGGCGTTTTCCGCAGCCAGGCCGCAACACCGCCAGGGCCGGTGACAAAGCCGCCCATACCCACCACGCAGTCCGGTTTGATCCGGCGCTGCAGGGTGAAGGCCTCGCCCAGGGCCCGCGTCAGGCGGAACGGCGCTGACAGCAAGGCCAGCTTGCCTTTGCCGCGCAGGCCAGAAATATGGATGAGTGACAATGGAATGTCGGTGTCGCCTATCAAGCGCTCTTCCATGCCACCTTTGGCGCCCAGCCAGAACACCTCATGGCCCTGTTCCTGCAACGCCCGGGCCGTGGCCAGCGCTGGAAAAACATGACCACCGGTACCACCGGCCATCATCAAAAAACGACGGGGTTTATTCATACACTGCACCTCCCCGTGGTTTGTGCTTTGTGGTTTCCGAACTCATTCGTACTTTGTCCAGCCGCTCCAACTCCACTCTGGCCAGCACGCCAATGCCAATGCAGGTGATCAGCAGACTTGAGCCGCCATAACTGACCAGGGGTAAAGTCAGGCCCTTCGTCGGCAGCAGGCCGGTGCTCACGGCCATGTTGATACCGGCCTGCAGGCCCATCAGCAGCGTAAGGCCATAGCTGAAACAGGCTCCGAAGGGCATACCGGCCTTCTCTGCGCGCCGGGCGATCATAAAACCGCTGACCACCAGCGCGGTGAACAGCGCCAACACAATCAGCGAGCCGAGCAATCCGAACTCTTCGGCAATGATCGCGTAGATAAAGTCGGTGTGCGCTTCCGGCAGAAAGAACAGTTTCTGGATTGAATTGCCCAGGCCAACACCGCCCCACTCGCCTCGGCCGAAGGCAATCAGCGATTGGGTAAGCTGGTAACCAGTGTCAAACTGGTCTTTCCACGGGTCCAGATAACTCACCACCCGTTTCAGTCGGTACGGCTGGGTCACCACCAGAATTGTGCCCAGCACGGCCAGAATGCCCACCAGCGGGGCAAAGCGCGTGAGCCTGACGCCGCTCAGAAAAATCATGCCCGCAGCGGCGGTCACCAATACCACGGTGGCGCCAAAGTCGGGCTGGATAACCAACAACATTGACGCCAACCCAAGCACTACCAAAGGCTTGAAGAAACCCAACCAGGTGTTTAACAGCTCATCGCGGCGGCGCACCACATAGCCGGCGAGATAGGCGATCAGGCACAGCTTGGCCACTTCGGAGACCTGAACATTGAACAGACCCAGGGGAATCCAGCGGGTTGAGCCATTCACTGTCCGCCCCATGGGCGTCAGCACCAGCACCAGTACCAGCATACCGATCCCGAGCAGCAACCAGCCGCTGCGCTCCCACCAGGACACCGGCACGTTGACCGCAATCAGCGCCACCAGACAGCCCAGCCCGGCAAAAATAATCTGACGGATAACGTAGTGATAGCTGTTGCCCATGGTGACGGCGGCCATGTCCATTGAGGCAGACGAAATCATCACCACGCCGACCACCAGAAGCGCCACCGATGCCACTACCAACACGGGCAATGGCTGAATGTCACCGATCCAGGTTTGTTGACGATAGCTGCCTGCACCTGCCTGCATCACAGTGCCTCCACCAACGCGCGGAACTGATCGCCGCGATCGTTGTAATCCCGGAACATGTCAAAACTTGCGCACGCCGGGGACAGCAGCACCCGGTCGCCGGCCTTTGCCTGACGACGCGCCTCGGTCACGGCCGCAGCCAGGGACTCGGGCTTGATGACGGCAACCCCCTCCGGCAACACGTCGGCCATGGCGCTGGCATCCCGGCCGATCAACACAACGGCGCGACAGTGCCGGGCTACCGGTTCGGCCAGCGGCGCAAAATCGGCCCCCTTGCCCTCACCGCCGGCAATCAGAATGACCTTGCCCTGCTCCGGCACCAGGCTGTCGATAGCCGCGACGGTGGCACCGACGTTGGTGCCCTTGGAATCGTTGATGTAATCGACATCGTCCAGATTGCGCACAAATTCACAGCGGTGCGGCAAGCCCCGGAATGCACGGACGGCTTCCAGCATCGACGCCATCGGCAAACCGGCGGCCTGACCCAATGCCAGCGCTGCCATCACATTGCTGAGGTTGTGCCGGCCCAGCAGGTTCAGCTCACTGGCCAGCAACAGATTGTCGAATCCGAAGGTGACCCAGGTACCCTGATCATCGTCGCGGGTGCTGAAGGTTTCCGGATTAACCCGGTTAAAACCGAAACAGACAAAACGCAGGGTATCCCGGGCCATCGGGGTACTCAGGGCGTCATCCAGGTTCACCACGGCGTTTTTGCAACCTCGGTAAATCCGCTGTTTGGCCTGAAAATACGCCATCTTGTCCGGGTAGCGATCCATATGATCGTCACTGACGTTCAGTATCGTTGCCACCTCGGCGTTCAGTTCATCTGTGGTTTCCAGCTGGAAACTCGACAACTCCAGCACGTACAGGTCAGCGCCCCGACCCAAAAGATCCAGCGCCGGCGTACCGATATTGCCGCCCACCTGCACTTTGCGGCCGGCCGCCTGCGCCATCTCGCCAACCAGGGTGGTCACCGTGGTTTTGCCGTTGGAGCCGGTGATGGCGATGATCGGCGCATCAGCGGCCTCGGCAAACAGGTCAATGTCACCGCGAATACTGGCACCGTTTGCTGCGGCAGCAGCAATAGCAGGCTCGGCAATGTTGATCCCGGGGCTCACCACCAGCTCGTTAAAGCCAGCAAAGATATTCTTATCAAAGTCGCCCAGATAGACCGACACGTCGGGCCAGCCAGCTTGCAATTCTTGCAGTCCCGGCGGGTTCTGGCGACTGTCCGCCACGGCAATGTCGCGGCCTTTTTCGGACAGATAGCGCACGCAGGAGAGTCCGGTTTTACCCAGCCCTACCACCAATGTGCGACGATCCGAAATAATGACGCTCATAGCCGTTTCAACTTCCTATCGGATTTTCAGACTGGCCAGCCCAATCAGGACCAGAACCACAGTAATCACCCAGAACCGCACGATAACCCGCGGCTCTGGCCAACCTTTCAGTTCAAAATGATGATGCAACGGCGCCATCCGGAAGATGCGTCGACCAGTCAGCCGATACGAGGCCACCTGCAGAATCACCGAGACAGTCTCCATCACGAACACGCCGCCCATGATGAACAACACAATCTCCTGGCGTACGATCACCGCCACCACCCCCAGCGCAGCCCCCAAGGCCAGCGCACCAACATCCCCCATGAACACCTGGGCCGGATAGGTGTTGAACCAGAGAAACCCAAGACCGGCGCCAATCAGGGCGCAACAGAAGATGATGAGCTCGCCAGCACCGGGCAGGTGCGGAATCAACAGGTAGTTAGCAAACTGGGCGTGGCCTGACACGTAGGCAAAAATGGCGAGAGCGCCGGCCACCATGACCGTCGGCATGATCGCCAGGCCGTCCAGACCGTCAGTCAGGTTGACGGCGTTACTGCTACCGACAATCACGAAGTAGGTCAGCAGAATGAACATGACCGGTCCAAGCGTCAGCGATACATCCTTCAGGAACGGCAGATAGAGCGACGTTTCCTGGGGCAGCGTAGCAGTGGTATAAAGCACTATGGCCGCGGCCGCGCCAAACACCGACTGCCAGAAATACTTCCAGCGCCCGGGCAGGCCGCGGGGGTTTCGCTCCACCACTTTGCGGTAGTCGTCTACCCAACCAATGGCGCCAAATAGCAAGGTCACCACCAGCACTACCCAGACATAGCGATTGCTCAGGTCTGCCCACAGCAGCGTGGAAATCGCAATCGCCACCAGAATCAGCGCTCCCCCCATGGTGGGCGTGCCCGCTTTACTGAGGTGGGTCTGCGGGCCGTCATCCCGAATCGCCTGACCGATCTGATACTGGCTCAGTTTACGAATCATCACCGGGCCGATCAGCAGCGAGATCAGCAGGGCCGTCAGCACCCCCATGATTGCGCGCAGGGTCAGATACTGAAACATCGTCAGGGCGGAAAAATATGGCGATAAAATCTCTGTCAGCCAGAGCAGCATGTGTTGGTCACCTTTGTTTGAATTCCCTCCACCACGCGATCCATGGCGGAACTGCGAGAACCTTTCACCAGTACGGTTATGGCCTCAGGGCTGCCACTAACGATGGCATCCACAGCCTGGTCATGGCTCTGGAACATTTCTGTGGCGTCGCCAAAGCCGGCCGCGTATCCCTCGCCGCCGGCTCCGACCACGATCAATCGATCAATACCCTGCGCCCGGGCATGGGCCCCCACATCACGGTGCAAGGCTTCGGTATCCGGACCCAGCTCCGCCATCGCGCCGAGCACCGCCACGCGCAGCCGCGGATAGCCCGCCAACACATCCATCGCCGCTTTCATCGACGCTGGGTTGGCATTGTAACTGTCATCGATCAGGGTAAAGCCTGCCGTCAATTTCAGAACCTGCAACCTGCCCTTGACCGCCTGCACCGCGCGCAGTCCCTCAACGATCTGTTGATCGGTGGCGCCCAGCGCCCGACATGCGGCGAGAGCCAGCAAGCCATTGGTAAGGTTATGCTCGCCCGCCAACGGAATCCGAACCTGGCATTGCCAGCCCCCGGGCCCGCGAACCAGTGCGTCAAAGCCATCGCCTTCGGTATTACTGGCGGCGATCTGATAGTCCGCATCAGGGTGTCCGGCACGAGACACGCTAATCACCTTTCGCTGACCTGCCCGCTGGTGCCATTGCTCGAAGGCCGGATCGTCCCGGTTCAGCACCACCACACCATCCGTAGCGACACCGTCTATAATCTCGCCTTTGGCGATCACGATGTTCTGGTAGCTGCCAAATCCTTCGAGATGAGCCTGACCGGCGTTAGTCAGGATCGCCACTGTCGGGCGAACCACCGCGACCGTATGTGCAATTTCGCCCAAACCACTGGCACCCAACTCGATGGCACCGTAGCGATGCTCGGGGGCCAGCCGGAACAACGTGAGCGGCACCCCGATGTGATTGTTCAGGTTGCCCTCAGTAGCGAGGGTGGAACCCATGCCTGCCAGAATTGCCGAAGTCATTTCCCGAACCGTGGTTTTACCACTGCTGCCGGTAACGGCCACCAGCTGCGCACCACTTTCATTGCGATTGCCCGCAGCCAGTTGCGCCAGGCCATTAACGGTATCAGCCACCACTAATTGAGGAATGGCAACCGCGCCATCCTCGGTGTCGACCACCGCGGCAATAGCCCCCTGAGCCTGTGCCTGCGCCAAAAACTCATGGCCATCAAAGTGTTCGCCACGCAAGGCTACAAACAGCTGACCCGGGCCGACAGAACGAGTATCGGTGGATACCCCGTCAAACCGTATTGAGTCCGCATCCGCCGGGGTCCCGGCCATGGTGGCCTGCAGCCAGTCGCGGGCCTGCGCCAATGAAAACGCGCGCATCATGCGACACCTCCGTTCAGCTGCAAAAGGTGGCGCACCTGCTCAGCGTCACTGAACGGAAGTTTCTGACCGCCAACTTCCTGCCAGGCTTCATGACCTTTACCGGCCACCAGCACCAGATCGTTCGAGCCCGCCATGGCAACGGCCGCCGCAATAGCTTCAGCCCGATCGTGAATAACTTGATAGCCCGCGGCATCAGAAAACCCAGCGGCGATATCACTGACGATCCGCACCGGGTCTTCCGATCGTGGGTTGTCGTCAGTGACAATCACTACATCCGATCGTTGTTCCGCTTCGCGGGCCATCTCCGGACGCTTGCCGGGATCCCGGTCACCGCCGCAGCCGAAGACACAAATCAACTTGCCGTCGACGTGCGGTTGCAAAGCCGCCAAGGCGTTCGCCAGGGCATCCGGCGTGTGGGCGTAATCCACTACCACTTGCTTACCATCCGCGCCGGTGAAACGTTCCAACCGGCCCGGTGGCGGTGTCAGACCGGCGGTTGCCGCCACCGCCCGGTCAACCGGCACACCCAGAGTCAATACCGTCGCCAGCGCCGCCAGCACATTACTGGCATTGAAGCTGCCCAACAGAGGCACCTGCAGATCAAACTCGCCCCATTGACCATCAACCCGGGCACGAAATCCGGAGGCTTCCGGCGTAAAGTCTTTCAACCACAGTTCGGTCTGGGCCTCGTGGAGGCTGTAACGAACCCGATCACACTGCCCATCGAGCTGCTCAAAGAGCTGGCGCCCGAAAGGATCATCAAAATTGATCACGGAAAAATGCAGCTCTTCCCGCTTGAACAGGCGCGCCTTGGCGTCGCCGTAAGCGCCCATGGTACCGTGGTAGTCCAAATGGTCCCGGGTCAGATTGGTAAATACCGCGCCGGTCATGGTCAGTTTATCGATCCGACCCTGATCCAGTGCGTGCGAGGACACCTCCATAACCGCAGCCCGACCACCGTCGTTGCGAACCCGGTTAATCACCCGATTGACCTGCACCACATCCGGCGTAGTGTGAGTGGCCGGCTGCAGCTTACCCGGCATACCATAACCCAGGGTGCCCAGCACCCCACAGGGCGTACCGGTGTCCCGCAGTAACTGCGCGATGTAGTGGGTGACCGAAGTTTTGCCGTTGGTGCCGGTTACCCCAATCAGCCGCAGATGGCGCGAAGGATGCTCAAAAAAGCGATCGGCAATCCGACCCAGCTGCGACCGCAGGCCGACGACCGGAACGATCAGGGCGCCGTGACGTTCATGGCACTCCCTGACATCAAACGCCTCCAACAGGATCGCCGTTGCTCCGGCGGCAACGGCCTTATCCAGGTAGTGCTCCGGACCGGTGCTGGAACCAGCCAGGGCGATAAAGGCATCACCCGGGCAAACCAACCGGCTGTCCGTCTGCAAACCGTGAATCGTGACGTCAAACACCGACGGCACGTCCGCAATGCCTTGCAATAAATTGCTGATGGATGTGATGCACATGGCGCTACCCTCTCTCGCCGGAAGCGGCTTTCGGGGCTTTCGCCCCGGTGACTTCCAGTTCAGGCTTCACATTCAGCAGTCGCAGTGCGTCGCCCATAACTCGCGCGAATACCGGGGCAGCCACCTCGCCACCGTAATATTCACCAGACTGGGGCGCATCCACGGCCACAACCGTGACGATCCGCGGGTCATCAATCGGAGCCATGCCCGCAAATATCGCTTTGTACTGACTCTTTTCATAACCACTGGCGCCCACCAGGTGCACCGTGCCTGTTTTGCCACCAGCCGCGTACAACCCCGGCTGCCCGCGGCCGCCAGTACCACTCGCAACAGCCTCTTTCAGCATATCGCGCACGGCCCGGGTTACATCCTCGCTTAACACCCGCTGCCCCTGCGGCGACGCATCCTGCTTCATAAGACTGAGCGGGTAGCGGATGCCGCCATTGGCAATCACCATGTAGGCCTGCGCCAACTGCAAGGCATTCACACTCATACCGTAACCATAGGACAGAGTGGATTCTTCCACCGGTCGCCACTGTGGCGGGGCAGGTAAAACGCCGACCGCTTCTCCAGGGAAGCCGATTCCGGTTGCCTGCCCAAGGCCTACTCGAGCAAACAGATTTCTCAACACACCCCCACCTAGCTCCGTAGCTATGTGGCTGACCCCGACGTTGCTGGATCTGACGATCATTTCGGTCAGATCTATGGCCCCATAATTGCGCGCATCCCGGATGGTAAAGCGCCCGAACCGGCGAAAGCCGGGCGATGTATCAATAACAGTGGTCGCCTTATACTTTCCGGTCTCAAGAGCCGCGGCGATGGTGATCGGTTTAATCGTCGACCCGGGCTCGAACAGGTCGGTGATAGCCTTGTTACGCATATTTTCTGCAGACAACTGCGCCCTGTCATTAGGGTTGTACGAGCCCTGATTCACCATGGCCAGCACTTCGCCGGTGTCAACGTCCAGCATGACCAACGTTCCGCCCCTGGCATTGTGAGCGGTTACCACCGCTTTGAGCTCCCGGTAAGCCAGATACTGCAGCCTCAAGTCCAGGCTTAACTCGAGATCGCGACCGGCCCTGGCGTCACGAATCAACATCAAATCTTTGATTACACGCCCACGGTTGTCTTTCAGCACGCGCTTCCGGCCAGGCTCACCGGTCAGCCACTGGTTATATGCCAGTTCAATACCTTCCTGACCGAACTCGTCAATATTGGTGAACCCGACAACATGAGCGGTCACTTCGCCTGCCGGATAATAGCGACGGTACTCCTGGCGTGCGTAGATCCCACCAACGCCCAACTCCAAGGCTTCACGGGCAAGACTTGGCTGAACCTTGCGGCGAAGATAAATGAACTCACGCCCCGCAAACGTCCGAAGGCGCTCTCTAAGAGCGCCTTCTGTCATTCCCAGGACTCTCGCCAAGCCGCCAAGCCTTGGATCATCGGGATCGATTTCTGAGGGGTTGGCCCATAGTGTCTGCACCGGTGTACTCACCGCCAACGGCTCACCATGGCGATCGGTCACCACACCACGGTGCGCATCAATCGATTCCACCCGGATGGTCCGGACGTCACCTTGCTGGCGCAGAAACTCGTTATCCACCACATGCAGATCCACCAAACGCCAGCCGATACCCAGCATGACCAGCAGGAAAATGCCCAGCACAGAGCCGAAGCGCCAGGCTTTAAACCCCGCGGACAAACGCTGCTGCCAGCTTGCTGCCTGATTTCCCTGACCGGACAAATCGATCACCCTGATGTGCTTGTTAGGATCATTATCTCGCCGCAAGCGGCGCCATCAGAGGCACCAGAACAATATCCTCACGCCCTGGCACCACCATATTGAAACGTTCTGCCGCAAGATGCTCTACACGCCCATGAGCGCTCAGCGCACTCTGTTCAAGCAACAACTGACTCCACTCTCGCTGGTATCCGTCGCGCGCCTGCTGCAAGCCGGAAAGGGTATTGAACAGCTCCCGGTTTTCATGGGCACTGACAACCACCCCGATAGCAGACAACATCAGCACTGCCACCAGACCCAGAGTGACCAGCACCCGGGTTTCACAGGTGGTATCAAATACCTGCCGCGACAGGCGAACCGCTGTCGCTACACCGTCTCGAACCCGCTGCTTGCTGATTCTGGTGGTTTTCGTTGATTGTTCGATGGCTACCGCGCCCATAACGTCACGCTCCCCTGCGAATTCAATTAGTTGACCCGTCGCTCCAGCACCCGCATGACGGCGCTGCGAGCCCTGACATTGTCGACAATTTCCTGTTCGTTGGCCTTGCTGGCCTTACCGACCAGCACATAATCAGACCTTTCCTGATCCGCCGTCACCGGCACACCTTTCGGAATTTGCGGCCCGCGGGCCAGGTCCCGCATGAAACGCTTTACCAAGCGATCTTCAAGCGAGTGAAAGCTGATCACCACCAGGCGACCGCCCGGAGCCAAGCGCTCAACGGCTGATTTGAGCCCAGCTTCCAGATCTTCCAACTCCCGGTTGATAAAAATCCGGATTGCCTGAAACGTTCGGGTAGCCGGATGTTTGTGCTTTTCTTTCTTCGGCACAGCTTGTGCGACCAACTCCGCCAGCTGACGGGTCGTCTCGATCGCCTCTTCTTGCCGCTTTGCGACAACCAGCCGAGCAATACGGCGCGAAAATCGTTCCTCGCCGTAACGCCAGATCACATCGGCAATATCCCGTTCATCAGCCTCAGCCAACCACTGCGCCGCGGTCGGGGCCTGCTGCGGGTTCATCCGCATATCCAACGGCCCGTTGCGCATGAACGAAAAACCACGAGCGGCATCATCCAGCTGAGGTGACGACACCCCCAGATCCATCAACACACCATTAACGGTGGGCCACGACTGACTGTCCAGCGCCTGTGACAGTTCGGCAAAGGAGCCGTGGTACCCGCAAAACCGGCTGTCCTCCGCCGCCAGTGCCTCAGCCGCCGCAATCGCCTCCGGGTCCTTATCAATACCCAGCAGTTCACCCTGCTCGCTCAGCTGAGTGAGAATCAGCCGGCTGTGGCCGCCACGACCAAAAGTGGCATCCACATAGCGTCCCGACGGATCGTTAACCAGATAATCGACAGCCTCGTCCAACAGTACCGAGCGATGCCCGAATCCCTGAGCGGGCTCCTGCCCTGCATCCTTCATAGCGACAACGCCTCCATTTCCGGTGGCATATCATCGTCGCCAGAGGCTTCATCCAGCCAGGCGAACCAACGCTCTTCGCTCCAGAGTTCCAGTTTCTTGCCCTGGCCGATCAGCATCAGTTTTTTCTCCAGATGAGCATAATGTCGCAATGTGGGCGGCACCAGAATTCGGCCCGCGGAGTCCAACTCCATCGGCGCCGCGTTACCAAGGATCAATCGCTGTAACCGCCGAGCCGCTTTGTTCATGTTCGGTAACGCTTCGATCTGGGGCCGCAGCGATTCCCATGCCGGCTCGGGATACAGCAGAAGACAATGCTCTTCATCGGCGTTGGCAGTCAGAACAATACGGCCACCACAAAGCTGCGCGAGCTCTTCACGCACCTTTGTCGGGATCGCCAGGCGACCCTTCGCGTCCATATTGATGGCATGACTGCCAAGAAAGTTACTCATTTATGCCGTATCCAAGGGTATTTTTTCCACAAAAAACCACTTCAAACCACTTTCTCCCACTTCCGCACACTATAGAAACACGCAATAGACAATGCAAGCGCCGCAATCGACACCACACAGGTAAAAGTTCCTTTAATGACAAGAGGTTACAAACGAGAAACTTATGGAAAGGTTAGAAACACGCAAAGAAAAGGAGAAAAAACAAGTACCTGCAGAGAACTCTGAAGAGGTAGCCTAAAGTTTAAGACTTTTTGGGTATAAAGGCTGTGTTATGAGAAGGATGGACATTACGAATTGGCAGGAAAAAAACGAGCTCGCCGATAAGCCGGGTTCTGTCTTGGACAGTCATTCATCTAGGGCCTGCGTCGCCACAGGCCTCAAGCAACCTACCCGAATCCAGCGCGGGCCACGCCATAGGATTCCTATTTGGTCTTGCTCCAGGTGGGGTTTACCATCGCCGTGAACTGTTGCCAGTCACGCGGTGCGCTCTTACCGCACCGTTTCACCCTTACCGGCACCCGAAGGCGCTTAGGCGGTTTACTCTCTGTTGCACTTTCCGTCGGCTCACGCCGCCCAGGCGTTACCTGGCACCTTGCCCTATGGAGCCCGGACTTTCCTCCCCCGGTAAAACCGGCGGCGACTGTCTGGCGAGCTCGGGGCCGACAATACATTTGCACAAGCCGCCATGCAAGGCTTTAATTGCCTTTCAGCTCCAGTGCCCGCTGGTACAATTCATTTTTGCCCAACCCACTGACCTCTGCCGCAATTCGTGCCGCTTTTTTCACCGGCAACTCCTTTATCAGCAACCCCAGCAATTTGTCTGTATCCAGTGACGCCCCTTCGCCTGCAGGCAGGGGCGCCGCGCCATGAACCATTACCACAAATTCGCCACGGGCGCCGTGGGGGTCGCCCTGCAATTGCGCAAGCACCGCTTCAGCGCTGCCGGCGTAAAAGGTCTCAAAGGTTTTGGTCAGCTCCCGCCCTAGTACACACTCGCGCTCCGCACCGAACACCGTCACCAGGTCCGCCATCAGATCGGTAATGCGGTGGGGCGACTCATAAAACACCAGGGTTGCCGTCTCCGCGCTCAACTCGGTCAGCGCTGATCGCCGACCAGAGCCTTTAGCAGGCAAAAATCCGGCAAACAGGAACCGGTCTGTAGGCAAGCCGGCCACGGACAACGCCGCCACCAGCGCACAAGGCCCGGGAATTGGCGACACCGGGAAACCGGCCGCCCGAACCTCACGAACCACAATGTACCCCGGATCCGAAATCAACGGAGTACCGGCATCCGACACCAGCGCCACCTGACGCCCCTCACCCAGAACCTCCAGGATTTTGGCAACCCGCCCCCGCTCATTATGGTCATGCAATGCGATCATCTGCTTGCTAAGCCCGAGGTGCTGCAGAAGCCTGCCAGTATGGCGGGTGTCCTCTGCAGCAACCAGATCAACCTTCGACAGGACCTGCAGAGCTCTCTCAGAAAGATCATCAAGATTGCCAATCGGTGTTGCCACTACGTAAAGAAGCCCACCCTCTTCCTGCCGAACACGATCCGAACCGGACATACACACACTCCCGCTAATGAAAAACAGGAGCAAGATCACTCCCGAAACAACACCTCCGCGCCCATGACGAGCATGTCATGTGAAATGGGCCCGGAGCTGGTAAACTTGCCACCGATAGAGCGGCACCACAAGCCTAATGATCCGGAGACCACCGAGCCTGCCATGACAAAATACCGCAGCCAACGAATAGCTTTTACCCTGATCACCCTGTTTTTGCTCCTGACCGCAGGTTGCGCCACCGTGAATCTGGACAGCCACGTTGCGGAAACCGCAGAACAGGCCCTCGAGTTTGCCAGCAGCGAGCGCGATCCCGCAACGGCCCAACGCTACCTGCTGCGGATTGCCAATGACTTTCAGGATCGGGACAACCATACCGCGGCCAGGCAGATTCTGCGCAGCGATCAACTGAGCAACACTAGTGGTGACATCGCCAACCAGAAGCGACTGTTGGCGATGGCCGGTGCCGTCGAACTTCAGGACAGCGAGTGGGCACGGGAACTAACCGCGCAGATGTCACCGGATCAGTTCCTGAGCTACCCCAGCGACGTTATCGGGCGCGCGGCCGAGCTCCAGGCACGCACCTTTGCCCTGACTGACGATCACCTTTCCGCGGCAATGTCCCTGATGTTGCTGAGCCAGACTGACAGCCAGAGCGATCCACGGGAAGTGCACAGCCAGATCTGGCATTACCTGAAAGCGATACCAATTCAGAAACTCAACGAAGCCTCCGCCAACGCCATTGGCTTTGAAGAACAAGGCTGGCTCGAGCTGGCCTCCACCCTGAGAAGCCGAGACGCAGGACTTGACGAACAGGGGCGCCTGATCCGGAGCTGGCAAAACAACTGGCCAGGCCACCCTGCCGCCCAGATTCTGCCAATGGAGCTCAGCTTGCTGGCCGACCTGGCCACCAGCCGGCCTGAACGGATCGTGCTGGCCCTGCCGCTTCAAGGCTCACTGGCAAGCGCTGGCCGAGCCATTCGAGACGGCTTTCTGGCCGCCTATTACAGCGATGAAAGCGTTGATCGTGACCAAACCGACATCCGGATACTGGACACTTCTACCAAACCCTTTATCGCCCTCTATGACGAACTGGCTGAGCAACGGATTGACCTGATTGTCGGCCCGCTTGAAAAGGACGCACTCGCCGGCCTGAGCGCGATGAACACCCTTGCTGTGCCGGTCCTCGGTCTCAATTACCTGCCGGCCGGCAACCGGGTTCCTGACGGGCTATACCAATATGGCCTGTCTTCCGAGGATGAAGCTCGCCAGATTGCCGACCAACTGGCATCCCAAGGACTGCAGCAAGTGTTGGCCCTTATCCCAAGCGGGGAATGGGGTGACCGAGTAGAACAGGCACTTCTCCAGCGCATGGCGCAGAACGATGGCAAGATTCTCGAGATTGAACGGTTCTTCCCTGAAGATAATTTCCGCTCAGTAACGGCCGATCTGCTGGGGGTGACAACATCACGACAACGCGCCATTCAGGTAGAACGAACCATCGGAATGAATGTCGAATTCGAACCCCGGCGCCGCCAGGACGCAGAGGCCATTGTGCTGGTAGCGGAACCCATGATTGCCCGACAGTTTAATCCGCTTTTCGCCTTCTATTTTGCCGGCGATCTTCCGGTCTACTCCCCATCCATTGTCTATGAAGGCACGCCTGACCCGGCCCGTGACCGCGACCTCAATCAGGTGGTCTTCACCGATATTCCCTGGGTGCTCGCACAAGATAACGCCCTGCGTGCCCAGGCCGAACAAAACCTCAGCGGCACCCGGGGCCAGCTAGGGCGCCTGTTCGCAATGGGAGCCGATGCCTGGCAGCTGAGCAAACGATTACCGCTGCTGCGCCAGATTGAAGATGCTGCCATCGAAGGCCAAACCGGCACGCTCAGCATGACGCCGAACGGTGTCATCCACCGGCAACAACTGTGGGCGCAGTTCCGAAGCGGGAGCCCCGCCCTGACACCCGAACTGAATGAACGAGAGACCCGCGAAGAGACCTTGCGGGGCGGCCAGGAAGGCGCTCTCAACCTCTAGGAGAACCAGGCCATGGATGGCAGCCGTGAGATCGGCGCGTACTATGAAGGCGTGGCAGCACGCTACCTCGCCAGCCGTGGCATCACCATTGTGGGCCAGAACGTCTATAATCGGGGCGGCGAAATCGATCTGATTGGTCGTGACGGGGATGCCCTGGTATTTTTTGAAGTGCGTTACCGGGGACCGGGCAGCCTGGTTGACCCGGCCAGCTCTGTCACCCAGAGCAAGCAGCGCCGGCTAGTGCGCGCCGCATCTTATTACCTTCATCGACACAACCTCTGGGACATCCCGTCCCGAATCGACGTCGTGGCGATCATGCCGGGTACGGTACAGAAATACCGGGTACAATGGATAAGAAACGCAATCCAGGCAGATTAAGCGAGACAATGACCGACACCGCACAGAAGATAAACCAGTGGTTCGCAAATCACATGGAACAGACTGCCCAGGCCGCCACTACTGCCGGGCCCGATATTGAAGAGGTGGCCAATGCGTTTGTCACCACTCTTCTGCAGGACGGCAAAATTATCGCCTGCGCCAATGGCAACGCCAACATCCTTGCCCAGTATTTTTGTACGGCGTTGCTGAATCGCTTCGAGCAGGACCGACCGGCGTTACCCGCGATCAACCTGGGAGCTGACGCAACCACCTATTCAGCGATTTGCAGAGATAACCGATTCAACGACACCTTTTCACGTCAGGTCAGGGCCATCGGCAAACCCGGCGACCTGCTCTTTGTTGTCGTTGACGACGGCCACAAAGCCAATCTGATCCAGGCGATCCAGGCGGCTCACGACCGTGAGATGCAGGTGGTGGTGTTAAGCGCGCGGGAAAAGTCCGACATCACTTCGCTGATGCACCCGGAAGATCACGAAATCGCCCTGAACGATCTGGCCCCGCACGAAGCAACACCGCTCATGCTGTTAATCATAAACACGCTATGCGACCTGCTGGACCACAAACTGTTTGGCGGGTAAACAAAAAGCCGGCAAGTGCCGGCTTTTTGTTTATTTAACTACTTTCAGGGTAGGCCTCCCGCTAGGCCGCTCATCCGTGCGCTGACCGGCGGAGTTTTCTGAATCCCCCCCACCCTCAGGATCGGGCGAGCCTGGCTCACTGCCAAACACCATACCTTCACCGTTCTCTTTGGCGTAGATTGCCATGACGGCCTGCAACGGAATGAACACTTGCATTGGCACGCCACCAAAGCGGGCGCTGAACTCAAGCGCTCCGTTACCAATCACCAGGCTGCGAACGGCCCCGGGGCTGACATTCAGGACAATCTGCCCGTTGGCAACGTGTTCCGTGGGCACCTGGACACCCTGAACGCCTGCATCCACCACTATGTAGGGCGTGCAGTCGTTATCCAGAATCCACTCGTTCAAAGACCGCAAAAGATAGGGCCGGCTGGACGTCATGGTGATATTCATATCAGGCACTGCAACAACTCCTGCCCCGGCATCCGGGCTTTGCCAATCAACTGCGGATATCTTCTTCCAGATCCGAAAGGCTCGCCTTGAACCCTTCACGGGCAAAGATACTGTCCATGTACTTTTGCAGAGGTTTGGCCTGCTTGTCGCTCATATCGATTCCCAAAGCGGGTAAACGCCAAAGAATCGGAGCAATACAACAGTCAACAATTGTGAACTCTTCCGACAGGAAGAAGGGCATTTCTGCAAACAAGGGGCCGGCCGCAAGCAAGCTCTCTTTCAGTTCTTTGCGGGCAGCATCGGACGCTTTACCTGTTGGCTGCGCCACAATCTGGTCCACCAATCTGCACCAGTCTTTCTGAATACGATGAATCATCAGACGACTGTTGGCCCTGGCCACCGGGTAAACCGGCAACAGCGGCGGGTGTGGAAAACGCTCATCCAGATATTCCATCATGATGTTGGGCTCGTACAGCACGAGATCCCGATCCACCAAGGTTGGCAGGGCGTTGTAAGGATTCAGATCCGCCAGTTCGCCCGGCGGGTTGTCCGGATCCACATCGACAATATCAACGGTAACACCTTTCTCTGCCAGCACAATGCGCACACGGTGGCTGTAATGACTGGCCGGATCCGAGAAAAACGTCATTGATGACCGCTTGGTCACAACGCCCATATAACTACCTCACGATTCTGAAAATCGAAACAATGCTCAAACGCAAAATTCCAGCGAGCCTTACCGACCCGCTGGAATTCAGGATTGGGGATTATACCCTAAATCTTAGTGTACGTCTTTCCAGTACTCGCGGTTAAGCAGGTATGCAAAGATGAAGAAAATCGCCACAAAGATCAACACGAAAATACCAAGACGCTCGCGCTCAACCTTCACCGGATCCCCCATGTAAGACATGAAGTTGGTCAGGTCCCACATGGCACGATCGAATTCAGCAGAAGACATGCTTCCCTCGATGGCATACTCCGGACACGCATCCGCATTGTTGATATTGCCACTGAGTGGCTCAACCGTCGCGTCAACGCCAATCCGAGGCGCCTCGGCACACAGCCCTTGCATCTCAACCAACACATGGGGCATGCCAACGTTGTCAAAGACCACGTTATTCACGCCCAACGGACGCGTGTCGTCCTCATAGAAGCCACGCAAGTATGAGTATACCCAGGACTCGCCACGCACACGGGTAACCAGGGTCAGGTCAGGTGGCGGAGCACCAAACCAGCTGGCCGCCATGTCCTTGCTCATCGAGATTTTCATCAATTCACCGATTTTGGCACCGGTGAAAATCAGATTTTCCTCATACAGAGCAGCAGGAATCTCAAGATCATCAGCTACCCGCTTGTAACGGGCGTATTCCATGGAATGACAACCCATACAGTAGTTAGTAAACAGAGCTGCACCGCTCTGCAGAGACTCCTTAATGGTGTGGTCCGGCTTCATGGTATCCAGAGCACCGCCGGGAGCAGCTGCCAGCCCAAGGGCCGGCAGGATCACGATGAAAAGACCAAAGATCAGCTTTCTCATTATCCTGTCACCCTCTCTGGAACTGGCTTGGTTTTTTCCATGCGCGTATAGAACGGCATGAGAATGAAGTAGAGGAAGTACAGCGCAGTCAGAATCTGAGCAGCAAGGGTACGCCCCGCAGTGGCCGGCACAATACCGAGATAGCCCAGCACCACAAAGCTCACCACGAAGATTGCCAACGCTATCTTACTCAACCAGCCCTTGTACCGAATAGAACGAACCGGGCTCTTGTCGAGCCATGGCAGCACGAACAGGATCGCAATCGCTGCACCCATGACAACCACGCCCCAGAACTTGGCATCCAAGCCGAACAGGTCGACAGTCACCGCACGCAGCATCGCGTAGAACGGTGTGAAGTACCAGACTGGCGCAATGTGCGCAGGCGTTACCAGGTTATTTGCCGGCTGGAAGTTTGGCTTCTCGAGGAACAATCCCCCCATTTCCGGGAAGTAGAACACCACAATAAAGAAGATGAAGAAGAACACCGCCACGCCCATCAGATCATGAACGCTGTAGTAAGGATGGAACGGGATACCGTCTTTCGGGATGCCGTTTTCGTCCTTGTTCTTCTTGATGTCGATACCGTCAGGGTTATTGGATCCCACTTCATGCAGGGCGAGGATATGAAGAACGACCAGGCCGAGCAGCACAATCGGCAGTGCGACAACGTGCAGTGCGAAGAAGCGGTTCAGGGTAATACCGGAGATCAGATAGTCACCACGTATCCACAGAGACAAGTCTTCGCCAATAACCGGGATTGCGCCAAACAGGTTAACGATAACCTGGGCACCCCAGTAAGACATCTGGCCCCAGGGCAGCAGGTAGCCCATAAACGCTTCTGCCATCAGCACCAGATAGATCAGCATGCCGAAAATCCAGATCAGCTCGCGCGGCTTCTGGTAAGAGCCATACATCAGACCGCGGAACATGTGCAGATATACCACCACAAAGAATGCCGAAGCACCGGTGGAGTGCAGGTAGCGCAACAGCCAGCCCCACTCGACATCACGCATGATGTACTCAACGGAGGCAAACGCTCCTTCCGCTGACGGGTTATAGCTCATGGTCAACCAGATACCAGTCACCAATTGGTTAACCAGAACCAGCATGGCCAGAGAGCCAAAGAAATACCAGAAGTTGAAGTTCTTGGGCGCGTAATACTTCGCCAGGTGTTTATTCCAGGCGTCGACGACCGGCAAACGCTCATCTACCCAATTGAGAAGTTTGTGCATTACGCTGCCTCCGGATCAAGACCGACTGTCATGGTCGTGTCGTTGTCAAAGCGGTATGGCGGAACCTCGAGATTCAGAGGCGCTGGCTGTCCACTGAACACCCTACCCGACAAATCAAACTTGGACCCATGACAGGGGCAGAACAGACCGCCCAGCCAATCATCGCCAAGATCTGCAGGAGCCACTTCAGGACGGTAGCTTGGCACACAGCCCAAGTGAGTACATATACCCACCAGAACAATAAACTCAGGCTTGATTGAGCGCTGAGCACCGGTGATATATGCCGGTTGCTGAGGATCTTCAGACTCAGGATCCTTCAGGCGTGAAGACAGCTGCTCAATGTTCTCGAGCATTTCCTCAGTGCGGCGGATAATCCACACCGGCTTACCACGCCACTCAACCGTTATCTGCTGACCGGGTTCGATTTTGTCGACATTGAATGTTACCGGCGCACCGGCCGCTTCCGCTTTCGCACTGGGATTCCAGGACGCCACGAAAGGAACCGCTGCACCGACGACGCCGACACCACCTACCACGGACGTAGCACCGATCAAAAATCGGCGTCGACCTTGGTTCACGTCGCCATTACTCATTATGGTTTTCTCCCATCAGGCGAGGCACAGACGCGGAGAACCGGCACTGCGCTTCGAAAAGGACTTCACAACCCAAAATTATAAGCGCTGAAATGGTAATGAAATTACCCCCGGCTTACAAGCCGGAAAGACTCATCCCGGCGCTTATCCCTGCCCCAGATCAAAACCTGGTCAGGCCCCAGATACAAAAAAACCCGACCATAGGGCCGGGTTTTCCCATCGACACGGAATGTCGATTAACGCTTGGAGTACTGCGGACGCTTACGCGCCTTACGCAAACCAACCTTTTTACGCTCAACCTTACGAGCATCACGGGTAACGTAACCCGCTTTACGCAACGCACCGCGCAGAGTTTCGTCGTAATCCAACAATGCACGAGTCAGTCCATGACGAATCGCTCCTGCCTGACCGCTGGTACCACCACCCTTTACGGTGACCATGATATCAAAACGATCAGTGGACTCGGCAACCACCAGAGGCTGACGAACGATCATGCGAAGCGTCTCACGACCGAAGAAATCTTCGATGGTGCGACCGTTGATAGAAATGTTACCGCTTCCCGGCCTGATGAATACCCGAGCCGTGGATGACTTGCGGCGACCAGTACCGTAATTTTGTGCTACAGACATATCCGCCTTCCGTTAGATGTCGAGTTCTTTGGGCTGCTGGGCTGCATGAGCATGCTCAGCGCCGGCGTAGACTTTAAGCTTCTTGAACATGGCGCGGCCGAGCGGACCCTTCGGAAGCATGCCTTTGACAGACTTCAGAATGATTTGCTCAGGAGCCTTGTCTACCAGCTTCTCGAAACTGATGGATTTGATTCCACCTGGAAAGCCGGTGTGGCTATAATACATTTTATTTGATGCCTTTTTGCCGGTAACCTGCACCTGGCTGGCATTAATTACAACGATATAGTCGCCAGTGTCCACGTGAGGGGTATACTCAGGCTTATGCTTGCCCCGCAGACGAAGGGCGATTTCGGTTGACAGACGACCCAGCGTCTTGCCGGCTGCGTCTACAACGTACCAGTCACGTTTTACGGTTTCTGGTTTCGCACTCAGAGTCTTCATTGATTCCGCCTTGAACGCTATAAAAGAAACGTTAGAAACCACCACCGGTACATACAAGGCATCCGGAGGAGGTTCACACCTGTATTAATGTTGCCATGACACCATTCGGGGCTGAGATAGTGACATCGCCTTGAAAAGCCAGGGCGCGAAGTATACTCGAACCTTCCAGGAAAACCAACCCCGTCGAAACGTAATTCATTATTAAGCTATTTTGGCACTCTCTGCGCTTCGGGCCAACCATATAATGCGCACGTGTTGTTCAACAGAGTCGGCGCCAAGCGCTCCGGCAACTCACCGCGAAGATCCGCCAATGCACGCATAATCAATGGCAAATAGGCCGGAGTGTTCATACCCTTCGCTACCCCGGCAGGCGCCATGTCCGGCGCGTCGGTTTCAAGAACCAGCGCCTCAAGGGGCAATCTGGCGATTGCCTCTCTGGTCTTATGGGCCCGTGCACTGGTAATCACGCCACCGACACCGATGTAACAACCCAGATCCACCAGTTTTTTTGCTTGCTGATAACTACCGGAGAAACCATGCACCAGAGCCCGGCCAGACCAGTGTAGCGAACGGAGGGTGGCATGCACCTGATCGTGCGACTTCACAGAGTGGATAACCAACGGCAGATCGACTCGGGCAGCAATACTAACCTGCGCGCGAAACCACTCCACCTGCACGGCGATATCCCCTTGAAGCGCATCCAGACCGCATTCACCGAGTCCGACGCACCCCCGGGGAGAAGCGGACAGCGTAGACTCCAGCAGTTGCAGATCCTGTGGTCCATGCTCGCCCACAAACCAGGGGTGAATGCCTAGACAGTACCAAAGGCCCTGCTCCGGTGAGGCGAGTGCCTGAACCCTGCCCCAATCGCGGCGCCGTACACCTGGAATCACCAGTGCCGACACACCCTGACGCCGTGCACGAGCGAGCTCTTGATCGCGCACCTGATCAAACCGGGGGAAGTCGAAATGGCAATGGGCGTCAATCAGCTGCATGCCTATGCCTGCCCGGCCGATTTAATGCTCTCGGGTTTTATGGAATTCAACATCCGGATAGCGCTCTTGCGCCAGGTTCAGGTTCACCATAGTCGGCGCAATATAGGCCAGGCGATTGCCGCCATCCAAAGCCACATTTTCCTGGTTTTTGCGCTGGAACTCGTCGAGCTTGCGCTCATCATCGCAGGTTACCCATCGGGCTGTCGCTACGTTAATCGGCTCGTAGATCGCCTCAACCTTATACTCGCTTTTCAAGCGACTCACCACCACATCAAACTGCAGAACACCAACCGCCCCGACGATCAGGTCGTTATTCTTCACCGGTCGGAACACCTGAACCGCCCCCTCTTCAGACAGCTGAATAAGCCCTTTCTGCAGCTGCTTGGCCTTGAGCGGATCCTTCAGGCGAATGCGGCGGAACAGCTCCGGAGCAAAGTTGGGAATGCCGGTGAACTTCATGTCTTCTCCGGCGGTGAAGGTGTCCCCCAGTTGAATGGTACCGTGGTTGTGCAGACCGATAATATCGCCAGCAAAGGCCTCTTCCGCATGCTCCCGATCACCGGCCATAAAAGTCAGCGCATCGGAAAATCGCACCTCCTTGGCAATCCGTACATGACGGGCTTTCATGCCCTGACTGTACTGACCGGAAACAACCCGCATAAAGGCCACGCGATCCCGATGCTGGGGATCCATGTTTGCCTGAATCTTGAACACGAAGCCGGAGAACCCCTCATCTGTCGGCTCTACTTTCCGGGTATCGGTTTCACGCGCGAGTGGCGCCGGCGCCCATTCAACCAGGCCATCGAGCATATGGTCCACGCCGAAATTACCGAGCGCCGTTCCGAAAAACACCGGGGTCAACTGGCCGGCCAGAAACGCCTCACGATCAAATTCATGTGACGCCCCTTTTACCAGCTCGATTTCATCGCGCAATTCTGAAGCGTAACTGCCAAGAGCCCTCTCCAATTCCGGGTTGTCCAGCCCCTTGATGACACGCTTCTCCTGAATGGCGTGGCCCTGACCGGTTTGATAGAGAACCACTTCATCCCGGTACAGGTGATAAACCCCCTTGAAGCTCTTGCCCATGCCGATCGGCCAGGTAATGGGCGCGCAGGCGATCTTCAGGACATCTTCGACTTCATCCATCAACTCAATCGGGTCCCGGGTATCCCGGTCCAACTTATTCATAAAGGTCAGGATTGGCGTATCGCGCAGGCGCGTGACTTCCATCAGCTTGATGGTTCTCTCCTCAACACCCTTGGCACTGTCAATCACCATCAGGCAGGAATCGACAGCGGTCAGAGTGCGGTAAGTATCTTCGGAGAAATCCTCGTGCCCCGGCGTATCCAGCAGGTTGACCAACTTGCCACCGTAGGGAAACTGCATCACAGAGGTGGTTACCGAGATCCCCCGCTCTTTTTCCATCTCCATCCAGTCAGACTTTGCATGCTGACCGGACTTTTTACCCTTCACCGTCCCCGCCTTCTGAATCGCCTGACCGAACAACAGTACTTTTTCGGTAATGGTGGTTTTACCGGCGTCCGGGTGCGAAATGATCGCAAAGGTGCGGCGCTTGGCCACTTCCTGAGATAGGTTAGACATAGACAACAAAAACCTGAATGGGTTGGATGAAAAGCGCACTATTATACGGGTTAGGCAAGGCTCACGTGAACCGGTATGCCATAACTCGAGCATCTTCCCGACCGTTTGCGTCCGGATAATATCCCGGCCGACGACCGATTTCTTCAAAACCCTCGCTTAGATAGAGTGTCGACGCCACATCGTTGCCGGCCCGGACCTCGAGTATCATTTGCACCATGCCATCTTTCAAGGATGCCGCAAGTGCGTGACGCAGCAACCGCCGACCAGCGCCATGCCCCCGCAACCCGGGGTGGAGGCAGATGTTCAGAAGATGAGCTTCATCGACCATATAACTGATCACAGCGTAGCCCAGAACATCAGTTCCCTGAACCATCGCCCAGAGCCGGTAAGTGTCTTTGAAGCAGTCCAGAAACACCCCTTCCGTCCAGGGATGTGAATAGCCCAGCCGCTCCAGCTCAAGCACCTGCGGAAGGTCAATCTCGGTAAGGGCACGCACGTCCATATCCTGAAGCTCAACCTGGCGCAATACCGAGGGAATCATCGGCCCTTGACGGCCAAGGGTTTGATCAACTGCCACAACTGCCCCTTGAGTACCGGGTCCGCAGCCAGTGCTGCGAGGGACTGCTCGAAGACAACGTCCGGCGCCTTCTCAAGCACATCGGCGAGGATATCGGTGATCACTGACAATTCTGCGGAAAGCCCGAGTGTAATCACAACTTTACCCGAGACGGCAGCCAGATAGTCGCGCACCAGAGCGGTAAGATCTGCCTCACTGTTCAGCGATACTTTCACGTTATTAAACAAAGGCCAGCGAAGAATACCCAGTTCACTGGCGCTGGAATCGCCCAGACAACGCACAATATTCATGGCCAGGGTTTCCTGCAACGACAGACTCGCTTCCTCGGAGAGATTGGCCAGCAGGAGAACCCGGCTACCCGACCAGGACTGCAAGCAAAGCCTGGGCACCTGGGTCAGTGCATTGCCGTGCGGTACACCTGGCTCAGAATCCTCGGTGGCCTGTACATCGCTCCCTACCTTTGACGACGTCACGGCAGCCGGAACCTCAACTGGCTTCGGGCTCTGATGCCGGGCAGAAGCTGTAGGCTTGTCCGGCACCGTATCCATCAGCGTCTTCAGACGGGCCAGCTTATCTTTCTTACCGACATCTGCTGTGGATTCAGGCGGGGCCGCGGGTCGTGGACCGGGTGCGATAGACACCATCCGTTCAGCCTTGCCTGCCGGCGCTACTCCGAAATCAAACTCCGGGCTGGGAGCGGCGCCAGGCAAAGGTTCTCGGGCATACCACATACGGATACCCGCCATGCCGAGATAGAACTGTCGCTCACTTTCCGATCGAGTCATTTCGTGCGCCACTTAGCAGGCTCTCCCACCACTGAAATTCAAACGTCCGCTACCTGCGGATGCTGGCGGATACCGCCACGGGCAATGAGATTCAAAGCTTCAATATAGGCTTTAGCTGAGGCCATTATGATATCGGTGTCTGCCCCGACACCGTTCACGATGCGACCGCCACGCTCAAGGCGAACCGTTACCTCACCCTGAGCATCGGTTCCGCTGGTGATATTATTGACTGAGTACAACTGCAGGTTACAGCCGGAATCGACCAATGACTCGATTGCCTTGAAGGTAGCATCTACCGGGCCGCTACCCTCTGCCTCTACCGCGTGTTCTTTGCCATCCACCAGCATGGTGAGCCGGGCCTTCGGAACTACTCCGGTCTCAGAGCATACCTGCATGCAGACCAAGCCATACCGACCGTCTTCTTCCTTCTGGCGGGTATGACTGGCAATGGCCTGCAAATCTTCATCAAAGATTTCATGCTTGAGATCTGCCAGTGCCTTGAATCGAGTAAATGCCTCATTTAATTCGGTTTCAGTCTCGAACTGGATGCCGAGTTCCAGCAAACGGGTTCGAAAGGCATTACGGCCAGAATGCTTGCCCAGAACCAGACTGTTAGTGTGCCAGCCGACATCTTGGGCACGCATGATCTCGTAGGTTTCACGATGCTTCAGAACGCCGTCCTGGTGAATACCCGACTCATGGGCAAACGCATTGGCACCCACGATGGCCTTATTGGGTTGCACCGGGAAGCCGGTAATAGTCGAAACCAAGCGGGAGGCCGGTACGATGTGTTGACTGTCGATGCGGGTGTCAAGGCTGAAAAGGTCCTTGCGTGTGCGAACCGCCATCACAATCTCTTCGAGCGAAGCATTACCGGCACGCTCACCCAACCCATTGATCGTACACTCAACCTGACGCGCGCCATTGCTGACGGCGGCCAATGAGTTCGCAACGGCAAGACCGAGATCGTTATGGCAATGTACCGAGAAAATGGCTTTGTCGGCATTGGGAATCCGGTTTAACAGCTGCCGGATGGTTTCACCAAACTGCTCAGGAATGGCGTAACCCACGGTATCTGGAATATTGATGGTGCGGGCACCGGCATCAATCGCGGCTTCGATGATACGACATAGGAAATCAAGCTCGGAACGGCCGGCATCTTCGCAGGAAAACTCAACGTCATCGACGTGGCTACGAGCCCGCTTTACCGCGCGCACAGCCTGCTCAACAACCTGATCTGGCTCCATTTGAAGCTTGTGCTTCATATGAATGGGAGATGTAGCAATGAAGGTGTGAATACGACCACTGGCAGCAGGACGAATTGCTTCGGCCGCGCGATCGATGTCTTTGTCCAATGCCCGAGCGAGGCTGCAAACCGTAGAATCCTTGATGGTTTCAGCAATCGCTTTGACGGCGTCAAAATCGCCTTGACTGGCAACAGCGAAACCCGCCTCGATCACGTCAACTCGAAGCTTTTCGAGGATTTTGGCAATACGAAGCTTTTCATTCTTGTTCATGGTGGCGCCGGGACTTTGCTCGCCGTCCCGAAGCGTAGTATCGAAAATGACCAGATGATCAGGTGCGGCCATTGCAAGGCTCCCATCAGAACGTGTTTTGATTGATACGGGGAGTATATCACTTCTCCCGAGCCACAAATAAAAAACCCCCGACAGCGGTGCTATCGGGGGTTAGGGTATTAAGAGTCTGACGATGACCTACTCTCACATGGGCAGAAGCCACACTACCATCGGCGCTGGTCTGTTTCACTGCTGAGTTCGGGATGGGATCAGGTGGTTCCAGACCGCTATAGTCGTCAGACAAAACGGTTGATCACTGGGGGACGAGATAGAACGTGTGATGTTGATTTCGATGTTGCTTAGCGTTATCCGCAATTGTCTTGGGTGTTATATAGTCAAGCCGCACGAGCAATTAGTACTGGTTAGCTCAACGCCTCGCAGCGCTTACACACCCAGCCTATCAACGTCCTGGTCTTGAACGGCTCTTCAGGAGGCTCAAGGCCTCAGGGAGATCTCATCTTGGAAGGGGCTTCCCGCTTAGATGCTTTCAGCGGTTATCCTGTCCGAACGTAGCTACCGGGCAATGCCACTGGCGTGACAACCCGAACACCAGAGGTTCGTCCACTCCGGTCCTCTCGTACTAGGAGCAGCTTTCCTCAAATCTCCAACGTCCACGGCAGATAGGGACCGAACTGTCTCACGACGTTCTAAACCCAGCTCGCGTACCACTTTAAATGGCGAACAGCCATACCCTTGGGACCGGCTTCAGCCCCAGGATGTGATGAGCCGACATCGAGGTGCCAAACACCGCCGTCGATGTGAACTCTTGGGCGGTATCAGCCTGTTATCCCCGGAGTACCTTTTATCCGTTGAGCGATGGCCCTTCCATACAGAACCACCGGATCACTATGACCTGCTTTCGCACCTGCTCGACGTGTCTGTCTCGCAGTCAAGCGGGCTTGTGCCATTACACTAACCGCATGATGTCCGACCATGCTTAGCCCACCTTTGTGCTCCTCCGTTACGCTTTGGGAGGAGACCGCCCCAGTCAAACTACCCACCACACAGTGTCCTCATCCCCGATAAGGGGACCAAGTTAGAACCTCAAACATGCCAGGCTGGTATTTCAAGGTTGGCTCCACCAGGACTGGCGTCCTGGTTTCAAAGCCTCCCAGCTATCCTACACAAGCATGTTCAAAGTTCACTGTGAAGCTATAGTAAAGGTTCACGGGGTCTTTCCGTCTAGCCGCGGATACACCGCATCTTCACGGCGATTTCAATTTCACTGAGTCTCGGGTAGAGACAGCGCCCCCATCGTTACGCCATTCGTGCAGGTCGGAACTTACCCGACAAGGAATTTCGCTACCTTAGGACCGTTATAGTTACGGCCGCCGTTTACCGGGGCTTCGATCAAGAGCTTCGCACGAATGCTAACCCCATCAATTAACCTTCCGGCACCGGGCAGGCGTCACACCGTATACGTCCACTTACGTGTTTGCACAGTGCTGTGTTTTTAATAAACAGTCGCAGGGGCCTGGTATCTTCGACTGGTTTCAGCTCCACCCGCAAGGGGTCTCACCTACCACCAGCGTGCCTTCTCCCGAAGTTACGGCACCATTTTGCCTAGTTCCTTTACCCGAGTTCTCTCAAGCGCCTTGGTATTCTCTACCTGACCACCTGTGTCGGTTTGGGGTACGGTCTCGAATAGCCTGAAGCTTAGAAGATTTTCCTGGAAGCATGGCATCAATGACTTCTCGCCCTAGGGCAATCGTCGTCGCGTCTCAGAATTGTGGGCCCGGATTTGCCTAAGCCCACTCCCTACACGCTTAAACCGGGACAACCGTCGCCCGGCTCACCTAGCCTTCTCCGTCTCTCCATCGCAGCTATCCAAGGTACGGGAATATTAACCCGTTTCCCATCGACTACACCTTTCGGTCTCGCCTTAGGGGCCGACTCACCCTGCGCCGATTAGCGTTGCGCAGGAAACCTTGGTCTTCCGGCGTGGGAGTTTTTCACTCCCATTGTCGTTACTCATGTCAGCATTCGCACTTCTGATACCTCCAGCATGCTTCTCAACACACCTTCGCAGGCTTACAGAACGCTCCCCTACCACGCATCTTGCGATGCATCCGCAGCTTCGGTGACCAGTTTGAGCCCCGTTACATCTTCCGCGCAGGCCGACTCGACTAGTGAGCTATTACGCTTTCTTTAAAGGATGGCTGCTTCTAAGCCAACCTCCTAGCTGTCTGAGCCTTCCCACATCGTTTCCCACTTAACTGGTACTTTGGGACCTTAGCTGGCGGTCTGGGTTGTTTCCCTCTTCACGATGGACGTTAGCACCCACCGTGTGTCTCCCGGATAGTACTCACAGGTATTCGGAGTTTGCATCGGGTTGGTAAGTCGAGATGACCCCCTAGCCGAAACAGTGCTCTACCCCCTGTGGTATTCGTCCGAGGCGCTACCTAAATAGCTTTCGGGGAGAACCAGCTATCTCCGGGCTTGATTAGCCTTTCACTCCGATCCACAAGTCATCCCCTGGCTTTTCAACGACAGTGGGTTCGGTCCTCCAGTTGATGTTACTCAACCTTCAACCTGCTCATGGATAGATCGCCCGGTTTCGGGTCTATGCCCAGCGACTAATTCGCCCTATTCAGACTCGGTTTCCCTACGGCTCCCCTAAACGGTTAACCTCGCCACTGAACATAAGTCGCTGACCCATTATACAAAAGGTACGCCGTCACAGAACAAGTCTGCTCCGACTGCTTGTACGCATACGGTTTCAGGATCTATTTCACTCCCCTCACAGGGGTTCTTTTCGCCTTTCCCTCACGGTACTGGTTCACTATCGGTCAGTCAGGAGTATTTAGCCTTGGAGGATGGTCCCCCCATATTCAGTCAACGTTTCTCGTGCGCCGACCTACTCGATTTCACTAGACTCAGGTTTCGGATACGGGGCTATCACCCACTATGGCGGCACTTTCCAGAGCCTTCTCCTACCAGTTGTCTAGCTTAAGGGCTAGTCCCCGTTCGCTCGCCGCTACTTAGGGAATCTCGGTTGATTTCTTTTCCTCGGGGTACTTAGATGTTTCAGTTCCCCCGGTTCGCCTCTTACACCTATGTATTCAGTGCAAGATACCTAGCCGAAACTAGGTGGGTTTCCCCATTCAGAAATGCCCGGATCACAGCTTGTTTGCCAGCTCCCCGAACCTTATCGCAGGCTTCCACGTCTTTCATCGCCTCTGACTGCCAAGGCATCCACCGTATGCGCTTAGTTGCTTGACTATATAACCCCAAGACAACTGATCTGTACGCCACCACAAACAAGAGCCCCGACTCCACCGAAGTGAAACCAGCTTTCTCATCCAGGATGAGGTTCAGAGACAGTCGCTCGAAGTCATATACAACCACTTCAACGACAACACCGGATAACGCTTGAAATCGTTATCACATTGAACCTATTTCTCTCGGAGATAATGAGAAAAATAGTTTCGTGTTCTATCTCGTCCAATTTGTTAAAGAGCAAATCTGACCCAGTGATCAGAAAGGAAGATTTCATCAATCTGAAACATTCGTTTCTGTACACTGCTAACCGTAGTTAGTCAGTTAATATTTGGTGGAGCTAGGCAGGATCGAACTGCCGACCTCCTGCGTGCAAGGCAGGCGCTCTCCCAGCTGAGCTATAGCCCCAGTAAGCTATGTCTAAAATCGTTCAGATCAAGGCATCGAATGGCGCCGCATAGCCTGCTATGCAAGTCATTCGATAACGCCGAACTGGGCGATTTTGGTGGGTCTGGGTGGACTTGAACCACCGACCTCACCCTTATCAGGGGTGCGCTCTAACCACCTGAGCTACAGACCCG
>NZ_PXNN01000015.1 GCF_003007685.1 Marinobacter halophilus | reverse complement strand
ACGCCGGTTCGATTCCGACCCGCGCCTCCATTTTTACCCTTGAATTTCAATAGACTAACTCGCCTGAATTTGGCTGGGTTTCTCATGCAAAAAATATCCAGATAAACCCAAAAGGCCTCGATCAGGCGATGAAACACATCTTGTTGTTTAATCGTAGTAGGCTTGAACCTTTCCTTTCAGAGTCATCAGAAGCGGCTGTCCGCGACGATCCAGCGCTTTGGGCGAGGCGATTTTTATCCAACCTTCACTGATGCAGTATTCCTCTACATTGGTGCGCTCTTTGCCATTGAGCAGAATACCAATGTCGTGCTCGAAAACTTCTGCTACGTGGTGCGGGCTATTGGGGTTTCTTGAAAGTCGATCCGGTAAGGCTGGCAGCGATTTAGTATCGTTCATGCTAGTGACCTGCATTAAATGAAAAGAGCGCCATTCTAGGCAATATGGATTTGGTGCTCAAGGCATCTCTGTCGTTGCCGGCAACAGATAGCTGGCGGAAGCTAACGACAGTGCGAGTGTTCCTCACTCGGCTTCAGGACAACCGAATGCGTCGGGGCGAGTCCAACCACGTAACCGGCTGCCACACCCACCAGTGCCACTACCGGCCCGATTAGGCTGCCCAATAAGCCGCCTACAAACATCAGTATTACGCTTTTCATACAGACTCCTCCCGCCGTCCTGGCAGCGGCACTATTCCGAGTATAGGGCGTTGTGCCCAATGATGGGTTGACCCGCTGATATTGTCTCGCCAAAATACTGTATATTCAACCAGTATCCGGTGTAAAGCATGTCCTGCATTCTGCTTGGTGACTACGAATCCGTCTCACGCCTGAACATCCCGATGTTTCTGGAGCGGGTCTCGGCTGGCTTCCCATCGCCGGCGGAAGACTACATTGAGAAGACCATTGATCTGAACGAGCTGTGTATTCAGCATCCTGCTGCCACCTTCTTCGTTAGGGTTCAGGGTGAGTCCATGACTGAGGCGGGCATCTATCCCGGCGATGTTCTGGTGGTGGACCGGTCACTGAGGGCCGGGCACGGCGACACAATCATCGCTAGCCTGGAAAGCGAGATGACGGTGAAGCAATTGCACCTGACTCCACCACCGGTGCGCCTCCTTCCGCGCAATCCCGCCTACGAGCCCATTACGGTTGAGGGTGACATGGTGATGGAAGTGTTTGGGGTGGTGACCAACGTCATCCGGTCAATGAAGCGGGGAGGGTAGGGATGAGATCGGTTGGCCGGGATCAGGCCGTATTCGCGCTGGTGGACTGCAATAATTTCTACGCCTCCTGCGAGAAGCTGTTCCGTCCGGATCTGCGCAATACGCCTGTGGTCGTGTTATCCAACAACGACGGCTGCGTGGTCGCCCGCTCGAAAGAAGCCAAGGCACTGGGGATCAAGATGGGCGTGCCGGTCCATCACATCAAAACGGAAATTCGCCGGTACGGCATCCAGGTGTTCTCCTCCAACTACACCCTCTATGGCGACATGAGCCGACGGGTTATGACCACACTCGAAGCCATGGCCCCACGGGTGGACGTGTACTCGATTGACGAAGCCTTTCTGGACCTCACCGGCATTGACCGGGTAGTGTCCTTCGAGGACTTTGGCCGAGAGGTCAGGAACACCGTGCATCAGAACGTCGGCTTGCCCGTCTGTGTGGGCATTGCCCCCACGCGAACACTGGCCAAGTTGGCTAACTATGCTGCGAAGAAGTATCCGGCCACCGGTGGTGTGGTAGACCTCACAGACCCCGCCCGGCAACGGCGACTGATGGCTCGGGTGCCGGTTGAGGAGGTTTGGGGCGTCGGGCGAAAACTCAGTGCCAGGCTTCAGGCCATGGGCATTGTCACGGCGTTACAGTTAGCGGATACCCATCTGGCGACCCTCAGAAAACAGTTCTCTGTCGTCTTGGAACGCACCGCCCGGGAGCTCAATGGTGTGCCCTGTGTGCCGTGGGAGGATGTACCGGCCCCAAAGAAGCAAATCATGTGCTCCCGATCGTTTGGTCAGCCCCTGCAGAAACTGAGCGACCTGGAGGAAGCCGTTGCGCACTTTGCGACACGTGCGACCGAGAAACTTCGGGGAGGCCAGCAGTATGCCGGAGAGCTGATGGTGTTCATCCGAACCAACGCGTTCAAAGCCACAGCACCGCAGTACTCACGCAGTGGCAGTGTGAAGCTCATCCAGCCCACCCAGGACTCCCGGGTTATTGTGCAGCAGGCCCTGAATCTGCTCCGACCGATGTATCGCGAAGGGTTTGATTACGCCAAGGCCGGCGTCATGCTGGGCGAAATGGTGGAAGAAGCGGGGGTTCAAGAGGATCTCTTCCAAGCCGCTGCCGGGCAGGCACCAGACAACGGCAGATCGGAACGCCTGATGGCGGTGATGGATGCCATTAACCGAAAATCGCGGGCTACGGTCTACATGGCGAGAGAGGCAGGGCCTGCGGCCTATGCGATGCGGCGGGGGCATTTGTCGCCGGCGTATACGACGTGCTGGAGTGATTTGCCAAAGGTTCGTTAATAAACAAAAGCGAACGCTCGCGACGCCCCAAATTTCTGACTTTTATTCCGCCTCGAACGGTAAAAACCAGCCAGTTAAGAATCTGGTAACCGATCAAACGGGCTGACGGTTTCGGCCCGTCGATCACCAATAATGTGGGTATAATTTTCTGTCGTCCTGATGTCGCTATGCCCGAGAATTTCCTGAACCGTCCTGATATCGCTCCCCGATCTCAATAACTCTGTCGCAAAGGCATGCCGAAAGGTGTGAGCCGTCACACGCTTGGTGATGTGGCGGCGGTGAGGGGATTTGGTACTGCGCTGTTTGAGTATGATGAAGGCGAAATGAGCCATGTGGTTGTGGAATTTTGTTCTGCCGTTGCAGTCGAGGATTCGTTGGATAATTCCTCAGTTGTATCGAAGCTGAGGAAAGACCTAAGTTCCAATAGGTTGGCATCAAAGGTCTTTTGACAGGCCAGGCTCTGGCGTCGATATCGCTGCAAGCGCCAAAAACGCTCCTATTTGACGAGGCGTTTATCGCCGTAGTGGGATCACAGGCGATGAGAGCAGGCAGTTTCGAGCAACGTATGAGTCTGAGCATTGATCTGCCCGAGAAGCTGACTGGCAAGCTGTTGCTGAAGGTCAATCTGGATGTTGTGAAAAATCGATTGCGATTAGAGTATCGGCGGGTTCAAGTGCATCGCGCAGAGGAAATATGAGAGGCATCATCCTGATGTTCATTGGCGGTTTAGTGGGCGCACAGTTGTGCCTGAAGCTGCTCCTATCTTTGCTGCGGCAGGCTTTTGAAAAAGGGCAATGAGCGATAACTCATTGCCCTTTCTCGTTTCAGGCCCGAATACTCATCACGCAGATGCCGCAGAAGACCTGCTTCGGTACCTGCCGATCACACCCGCAGCTAGGCCAATCATCAATAAGGCAAGCGAGCCCGGCTCTGACACTTTCACCGGCGGTGCCACCACATTCAGGGTTGCCGAATTGGTACCGCTAACCAGTGGGTCGCCAGAAGCATCTGACAATAATACGGAACCAAAGGTCAGTGAGCTGGTGCCAACACTGGCGGCCAAAAACTCCAGAGTGAACAACTCAAAGGCTTCCGGCTGATCCGAAAGGTCGCCTGCCAACGCGACACCGTCAAGATCCACGCCATTACTGCCTGTTTCAGAGGCGCTTGGCGGGAAAAACGAATACTCCGCCAAGGTGTCCCCAAACACTGTCGACTTATAGTCAGTCACGGCACCATCATAGCCTACACTCAGATTGAATCCACCCAGACCACCGCCCGACGCGGGGTCCAGACCGGATATCCAGACATCCATGCTAACGGTATCACCCAGCTGGTAGGTCTGCTCAATATCGCTCTGGGCGCTAGTGAATGACAACATGGGAAGGGCCCACCCTACCTGGGCGGCCATCAACAAACCGGCCGCCAGCCCGGCCTTCGCTATTGTGTATTTCATAAACATCTCCTGATTTCCTTTTCGGTTTTTTGTTATGAGCCACAACCGGGCACATCACATTGAAGGACACATCCGCGAGCATCCAGCACATTGATCACGCCGTCATCATTCCAGTCGGCGGGGTCATCCGGTCCCGTCGCAGCGGTTCTGGCCAGGGACATGATCGCGTAAATGTCCGATATATCCACCTTGCCATCGCCGTTCATATCACAGGCCATAGGACCTGCTTCGCCCTCGACGGTAATGGTGACGCTGTCGGTGGCCGACATCTCGCCATCGAACACTTCAAGCTCCAGCACGTAGCTGCCAGGCACATCAGGCATAAAGCTCGCCAGTTCGGAGTTCGACAGCATGATGTCGCCCTGTACCAGTGCACTACCCGCAGGGATAAAGACAAAGGACCACTGATAGGTCAGGCCCAGAGGACCGTTGTCGGGATCGCTGCTGCCACTGCCATCCAGGGAAACCGTGTCACCTACGATGGCGGACTGATCGCTACCGGCATCCGCGATCGGCGCCTGGTTGCTGATGCCCACCTGGATTTCGGCCGTTGTGCTGCCAATCGCGTCTCCGTCACTCACCGTTAGCTGAACCACATAGGATCCTGCGGCGTCTGGGGTGAAGAAGGCTGCCTGAGTCAGACGACCCGCAATATCCACAGCGGTCAGGTCGCTGTCGGCGGGCACAGATTGGAGGGTCCATTCGAAGGTCAGCGAGTCCGGCCCTGCGTCGGGATCGAAGCTGTCGCCGCCGTTCAGTGGCACTACATCACCCAGATAAACACTGGCAGGCGCGTCGATAACAGCAGTCGGGCCAACGTTGGTTTCGCTGGCAGTGATCGTAATACTCGCAGGCTGACTCGCCGCTTCGCCGTCGCTAACCACCAGACTGACTCCGTAAAGCCCCGCCACGTCTGGAGTAAAGGAAGCGACAGGAGTATCAGCGTTCGTCAGATCAGTGACAGAACTACCACTTGGCGCCGATTCCAGGGTCCAGCTGTAGTCGAGCGGATCCATATCACCATCGGAAGAACCGGAGCCATCCAAAGTGACTGTCTGGCCTACCAGTACCTGCTGATCAGAGCCCACCGAAGCTACAGGCGCCTGGTTCTCAACCGTGATGGTGACAGTGTCAGTGTCTTCAAGCTCACCGTCGGACACAGACAGCGAGGCAACGTACACACCACCCACATCCGGCATGAACGACGTTGTGGCCTGATCCGTCGATGAGAGATCGTTGGTTGTTATCTGACTACCCTCGGGTACAACGGCAATTTCCCAGGCATACGTCAGGGGCTGTGGAGCTCCATCGGTATCAACGGATCCCGAGCCATCAAGGTCGACGACTTCGCCCTTCGCCACGGAAATCGGCGCTCCTGCTTCTGCAACGGGTGCAGAGTTGCTGGTACCACCTTCCAGGCCCAATAGAATCTGGTAGTCGCCAGTACTGGCACCACCAGACGAGCTATCGGAGATCACCACTGTATGAGTACCAGTCGTTCCTACTTGGTACCCCTCCAATACCGCCTCTTCGTTCCCTGTGCGATAGGTGAGGTAGTCGCCCGTTGGGCCATACAGATAGAAAATCGGGCGGAGAGCGGTATCGTTAACATCCTTTAGCGAAAGATCGACCAGACTGCCGGCAGACGCCTCGAAGGTATAGGAATCCAGATCGCCCATTGTGATCGTCTCAGTTTTTGCAACACCTTGTATTAGAGCGCCATGCTCGTTCGCGTCAGGGGCGCTGGCAAAGTGCAACTCATAGTTGCCAGTGGCTGCGCCGCCACTGCTCCAGTCCTCCACCAGAACTGTGTAGGTGCCAGTTTGTGGGACCTGGAAGTTCAAGATCTTGCCTACCTGGGTACCCTGGCCATAGGTCAGATAGCTGCCATCCGGCGCGTATAACCAAATCCGCGGCCGGAATGCCGTATCGTCGATATCAACGGCATGAATGGTCACAAACTGACCTGCCTCCACCGATAACGTATAAGAGTCCACATCACCGACTGAGATAGTCTCCGTTACCAGCCCGCCATTGGCCAAGGAGCCATGCTCGTTGGCGTCAGGAGCGCTGGCAAAGTGCAGCTCATAGTCTCCAGTGGCTGCGCCGCCACTGCTCCAGTCCTCCACCAGAACTGTGTAGGTACCGGACTGAGGCAGCCTGAAGCTGTTAATCTCTGCCACCTGGGTACCCTGGCCATAGGTCAGATAGCTGCCATCCGGCGCGTATAACGAAATTCGGGGCCGGAATGCCGTATCGTCGGTCTCAACGGCATGCAACATGACGTACTGATTCGCATCCCCCGTGAATGTATAGCTGTCCTCTTCGCCCGACGTGCTGATCGCACCCGTCACGAAACCACCATTGACCAACCCCTCGGCGTAGGAAACGCCGGGCAGGAAAAGGCTGAACAGAGAGAGAATGAAAGCAAGGTAGGATTTTCGTAAAAGAGAGAATCGCGCAAGTCGGTATAGGTTCCGGCCACGCCATGCAAATTTAAATATCATGGTTTCCGTCCTCGTGCTTGAAAAGACATTGCGAACAATGTCAGACGCTTTATTGATTCAATTTGGAATAGAAGCAATACAGCGTGTTCCGAACGAACAGCACTTCAGAGCACATCACCTCTGGGCCGGAAGAAGGCTCAAGCTTCCCTGCACTCGACATACAACAACTGAGTTACGGTGACCCTCGCGGATTTTAAGCAATTCACAGACCAGCCTAGTTAGCCTCTCGTTCTTTCAGAGGATTAAAGGACGTCTCTATACGAAAGGTAAAAAGTTTTGCCGACAAGGTGTAATAAAAGCCGACGCGCCATACCTCTTTAATTCCTCAGATTTCACGGTCCGTGTTGATCTAAGGGTCATCGCTATTTCCTTCCTGATTCGTCAACTCAGGGAAGTGCCGGACCATGCAGTTGTCAGAGTGGTTCGAGAAGTATCCGATGGAGATTGGTGACGGGGGTTCTACCCGGTTACTGCGCACGTTCCTAAAAAGAGGCTGGACTTACCGGGACAAACATGACGCTTTGCCGCCCCTCAAAAGAAGGCTTTCGGTCTTACCTCTGAATGTTCGCTTTGCGACCATCCCGCATCACAGGCAATACCTAAACAAAAGCGACCATTCCCGTCAGACCTTTCCGCCATCGACCGCATGCCTGTACCTACTTTTATACAGCTTCACTCGACAGAACCTCTGGCTGTTTGCACACTGGTCGCTGCTGTATGGATAGGGTTGGATAAGAAGAGCCTTAGGAGCTGAGAGGTTCACGTACGCTTCTGTGAGTGTCTCGGGGGGCGGTTCCCTGGGGCGACTCGACGCAATATCTACGTCAGGTATGAATCGGCAGAATGCCAGATTCTGCAACTGGCGAGTTCACTTACCAGTCGCAGAACATGTGTTATTCAGCCAACACTCCTTGTAAAGTCGATTCAGTCATCAACGACCAGCGCAAGTTCTGCATCCTGGTTCATTAAGGCCCACCAGCGGCCTTCATAGTTGCTGTCATAGCCAATCAATGGTGCGTCACTACACCCTGCATTCCTTACAGGAGGCTCCTGAAGATACTGACTGGAATACGCACCTTCTACCAGACATTGACTATTTGTTAGAGGAGCCCAGTCGCCTTGAGCTGTTTTGATGCCCAGGTTGAGTCTTTCGTAGTTTTTTCCTCTTGGCGCGTCAAACTGCACCACATAAGTATCGGAAACAGCTTGCTCAAGGTCCCAGCTCTTGGTAGCAGTTGGGGGCAATGTCACGGGCGTTTTAGCAGTACCATCCGGTTGGCTGCCAGGTAAGCCACTGTCGGTCTCGATATCCTTCGGCGCACCGTAGGCACTGCTGAATGTGCCGGTCTGACCCTGAGTTCCGCTGATGATCATCACCTCACTTCGTGTGTCTTTTTCTGCGGGAGCCCAGCTCATAGTGAGGTGCTCTTTCAAATCAATAGTGGTCTCGGGAATATAAACCTCGGAGATATCATCCATGTTCGGGATCAAGCGGTTGTTGCCATTCAGGTTGGGCGTCCAGCGCTGGTGAAACTGGAACAAATACTGGTAACCGAGACGAATCAGATCGTTCTGGCTCTCTGCGCGGCTGAATCCTTGGGTCCAGCCCAGACTGCGAGTTCTGCTCTCTAACCGATTGAAAGTGTTATTGAAGCCATCCAGCAACTTGGCGACACTGCCATCGGCTGCAAAGCACTCGTTGGTGCGATAGCCCGGATTGAACACCATGACCGGTCGGGTGCTATCTGGTATTGAGTTTGGATAAATCAGACGTTCACAGCGATCGGTGGTGCGGGAGAACCGATCGAGAAGCGTCCAATCTGCGCTTTCCAGCTCCCTCGGGCCATCTTCATTGGAGGTGACCGTGTGCTCGGCGAACCAGTTAGCGTAGTCGATCCTCTGGCCAGTGAAGGTAAGCAGACCGGCATTAGCATCGAAGGCATTGGAGCCATTTTTCATGGTGTTCATTTTTTGCTGAATAATGGCCTGTACCAACTCCCGCTCGCCATAACGGAACTCGTAGCCCTTATAGGAAGCATTGCCAGACATGATCTGGGTGTACTGGGGCAGACGATAATTCCGGTCGTCCCTGATCCAGGAGGTAGCTTCAATGCCAACCGGTGCCTTGATGACAGACCGCTGGTATTGGTGCTCATGGCCCTGAACCCAGATGACATCGTGCTTGGAAAAGAAGGCGCGAATATCGTCCCACTGGTGCAGCAACCTGTCATCATTCTTAATACCTTCCACGATCATCTCGCGCGCTTCCCCGTACTTCGCACCGATCAGGCCGTCGTGACTGGCAATCACAACATGATCAACTTCGTCGCGGTGTTGCTCCACGACACCTTTGATCCACTGAAAGGCCACCGGCAAGTGGTAGTAGCGCAGCGCAATGATCAGAACGTTGTCACGAACAACGTAGTAATCCAGGTACTCCGCACCACTCATATGGACGGCATCTGCTGGGATGTAATCCTTCATGTTTTCGATCCACTCGACGGTATAGGCATAACTGTCTTCGTGGTTGCCCATCAAAGGTAGGAACTCGATACCTTGATCTCGGTATTTCTCCGCGATACCGATCCATTGCTCGAACTCCCGGGTAGTGCCGTGGTCAGTGAGGTCGCCTACCGGGATTACGATATTCACTCCTTCATCAGCCAGCTTGGCCAGTACTGCTTCCATCGGATGTACCGAAACATTGTCACCGCCGCCTTGAGTATCTGGCAGCAGACCTACCTTGAGTGAAGAAACAGCCTTAACCGGTGGTTCGTTGTCCGTGTTGTCAGATCGTTTATCCTGCGTTTCAACAGCTACATCGGAAATTTCCGACGATGAATCATTACAACCAGCCACACCAAGCACAATTAAAAATAACAAAAATAATCGCATTTTTTATCCGTCCATATGGATGTTTGTGGGACTACGTTAAGAGATTGGTGGATCTGCGTGACGGTTTTGATACAAAAAGATTTACCGTGGGTGAAGGTACTATGACTGCATGGGTGGAATTTTTAGAAAATAAGAGCAATGCGCGGGTATTAGCTTGCTTGAAATTATCAGGCGCTGGGTTCTACCCCGTTTCCACGGACGGTTTTAAAACGGCTGTGGACTTACCCCAGTGCGCACGACACGCCGAGCCTGAAACGTGGGCTTTGCGACTAGATCCGAATGTCCGCTTTGCGACCGGAGCACCTAAACAAAAGCGAACATTTCCCATCCATTCAACAATAGCGCTCGGCTCAAGAGGGGATAATCGGGAGATTTCTATTTGGGCAGATTTCCAGTCTGTTCATTGGGGCTATATGTCAGCCAAAATGGGCCTAATTCAAAGGCAGGCTAGGCTTTAAAATGAGTGAAGAATTTTATTTACCCCGAACACTGAACCATGAGGGTGACTGCCTCACCGAGGAACAGCTGCTTAAGAGCAGTTCTGTCATTATCGTTCTCGCAGAGCCCGGTGCGGGAAAGTCCGAACTTCTTAAAAGCTTAGGGCTTCAATTGGGGGTAAAGTCAGAAGCTGCCAGATTATTCAAGCTTGAGACTGAACCACGTCAATGTGATTTCCTCGTCCTCGATGGGCTTGACGAAGTTGCAAGGCTCAACGAGTCAGGGCTCGAGGAGCTTATTTTCAAGGCCAGTAAAACCCAATCTGAGAAGGTTATCTTCGCCAGTCGATCTAGCGAGTGGGAAGAGTCAAACACCCACCTTGTCAAAGAATGCTTCGCGACAGATCCTTATGTTACCTATCTGAATGCTCTTTCAGAGAGTGAGCAGCAGGCATTTTTTGGACATCTCTTCCCCGAACAGGATTTTTCGAAGTTCCTACAAGCTGTAGATGCCTTCGATCTTGCTCCGCTTCTCGGCAACCCGCTCTTTCTTAGACTGTTCTCTGAAGCCTTTGTGGAAAGCCAAGGCAACTTTGTTGACAAGAGGCAGGTCTTTCATGACGCGGTTGAGAGGCTCGCCTTTGAGGCAAATAAGCAACGTCCACAGAGAAATGGCTTTTCGTCTGATGTAAAAATCGAGATATCTAAAGAAGCTTTTACTGTACTTCTACTTTCGGGCGCGGTCGGCATTAGCATTGCGGATACGCTAAAGACGGATCTGTTCCCCCGTCTGCAAAGTATTGTGTCCTCTTCCCGACACAACCCTAACTGTGTCCTGGACTCAAGATTGTTTGTCCCAACTGACGATCAGAATTCTCACCGTCCAGTACACCGGGTTGTCGAGGAATATTGTGCGGCCGAGTATCTTGCTCAACGAATCGATGATCCATCTGATCCATTATCACTAAAAAAGTGTTTTGCCCTCATAGCCCCCAATTCCGTTGTGCGCGAAGAATTGCGAGGCCTCTTAGGTTGGCTCGCTGCCGTTGGCGGAGAAAGCATACAGCGGGAAGCGATACAGCTCGCTCCTTACGCAGTGTTAGCAAACGGGGACCCTTCCCGATTAACTACGCGCTCAAAAATATACTTACTTCATGCGCTGCGAAAGCAAGCGGATGATGATCCCTACTTCCGTGGTGGTGATGTATGGCGATCGCTAAACATTTCGGGTTTTTTCTCGGCCGATCTCAAGGAGCCAGTTCGCGAGTTATTGTTTGATATAAATGCTGGTATCCAAGTCAGAGCTCTAGTGCTGGATCTATTGGAAGGAGCGCCTGCTGCAACTGAACTGGACCGGGATCTTACCAACCTGATGCTTGATGTCTCGGAGCCGGCCGGTTTGCGCCGTCTCGCTGCTAACTGCCTCGTCGCTATTAACAACCGTGATCACAAGTCGAACTTAGATGACTTGATAGCCAGAGGCGACGCGATTTCTCTCGAACTATGTGCCATGTTTTTCAGGGAACTCGGCAGCCAAGAGTTTGGCCGAGAATCACAGAAGGCGCTTCTATTTAGCTCCGCCGGTCTTTATTCAAACGATGATGCATTGAGAGCGGATGACAACGTAGGTTCCAGACTTTTCATCACACGATATATCCACTCTCTCGAGGGTAAAGAGGTTGCTTGGCTCTTAGACGAGCTGAGCAAAGAGCTCCACTGCACGTGCGGTGCCAAAAACCGGTTTGAGTGCCATTGCAGTGACGGTATCAGCAAGATTATCGGGCATTTGCTCGATCAATTTTTTGAAAGCGAGCATGCTGATATCGAGGCGCCCAGAATTTATCGTTGGATCCGAAACCTCAATTTCCACAACGATATCGATGGACAGCGTAGTAAGGCGACGGACGTACTTCAGAAGAACCATTCACTTCGACAGGAACTATTGAAAATAGCCTGTGATGATCGAACTGCTTCCGAAACCGACGAACCTTTTCTCAACCCGTTTTTGTTCCATCCTCACATCCACTCTGGTATTCAGCTACAAGCTCAGGACTCGGTCGTCTTGGCTCGCCATGCATTTGCCGTAGGCAATATGCGTTTATGGCGTGCTCTCCACACGAGAGCCCTCCCTAAAACATGCGGCAATTTTCAGGAAGTATCAAAGCTTAGACGTCTAATGCGCCTACAAGCCGCTGAGACCAGTGAATTCATGCGCCATTGGTATAAGTTGGAGCGTGAATCCAAGGCATGGTGGGAAGAAAACCAACTAAGATGGGAGAGGAAAAGCCGCAAGTCCCGAGCAAAACAAGAAAAGCGGTTGGCGCGGAATAGGGCGGCTATGGAGCGTGATCGCGATTTAGTTGAATCCGGGAAAAATCTCCGTTTCCTGGGGAATATTGCTACCTTCTACCTTCACAATCCTGAGGAGATAGAAAGGCGCTTCGGAAATCTCGAAGCAATTCGCCGGTCGTTCATCAATTGTCTTCTTCATCTTCAACCTCATCTACCTTCCCTAGCGGAAACAGCAAACCTTCATTGCACTGGTCGGTATTTGCCAGCGGAAAGGATCTTGATGGCATCAAGTGTTGAGATATTCCGGGAGACCGGTTCACTCGAAACGCTCGATCACCAAGCCCTCGAAATACTTAGGGCGAATATCGATCTAAGATTCGATAGCGTCCAAGAAGAAGAGTGGTCTCAAATCCGTCAAGAGGCAGATGCTCGCCTGTTCCGAAACGATGCAGACAAGCGCAGCTATTTGATTCGGTTCGTCAAAACACAGCTGGATAGCCATGGTCCCGATTCGAGGCCGGAAGGAGTTCGTTTGCTTCGTGATGATCGGATGTTTTCGTCCATTGCCGGTCCGCTTGCTCTTGAGTGGCTCGACGACTATCGCGGCGACGATACTTGGGTGTTGGAATGCCTCTTTGACGCTGCTTTGAAGGCTGGTCGCATAGATGAGCTAGTCGGCCGGGTTCAACAGCGAACGCATGACTTTCTGAAGGCATGGTCTAGTACGTGCGACCGGACTCCACGAGAGCCAGAACTTGTTTTTTGGTGCTTACGGCATCTTTACTTTGTACCTGACCTCCATCCGCTCATGTCAGATTGGCTTTCAAGCGATCAGGACCTTATTTTCGAGTTTGAGTCGCTGTTCGGCGGGCTAATGAGAACCGGGACTACGTCCTGGCCACGCCTTAGCGCCAAAAAAATACGTTTAATTCTGGAATCGTTCATTGACGACTGGCCAGCGGTGCACTTACCCAGCCATTGGGGTTCTGATAGTCCGAGAGAAGAGCGAGCCTACAGGCTTTTGAATGATCTGGTTTGGCAGATAGCAAATGACCACCCGGAGAGCAGCTTGTTGGTCTTGGACCAGCTTCAAGCTGACAAGCGCTTCGAATGTTTTCGGGAGAAGCTCAAAACGATGAAAAGTGGCGCTTATCGCACGATCGCGCTTAGAGACTATAGTCCGCCGTCTCCCTCCGATATTTTCAATGTCCTTCACCGAGATGAAGTAGTTACGGTTGAAGGCCTCAGGCAACTGGTGCTGGGAGAGCTCGAATCAATTCAGGGAGAAATATCAGGCGGTGAATTTGATACAGGCAATCTCTTTTACAATGGCGATAGGAGGGTCGGAGAAGTTGAGGCTTCTAAACGAGTTGCGGATCGCCTTTCAATCAAACTTCAATCCAAAGGTATTAAGATCGAAATCGAAGACCAGGTTAAGAGCGCAAATCGCTGCGACATCTCAGCAATCAAAATGTTTTCTGGCAAGGAATTAATGCTTCCCATCGAGGCAAAAGGACAGTGGCACGAGGATCTGTATACCGCCGCGTCGATGCAACTCGATCAGCTCTATGCTATTCATCCGGCAGCTCAGGGCCAGGGCATTTACTTAATCTTCTGGTTTGGATCCTGGGAGAAAGTCGAGGGTCGGAAACGGCATGGCCTGGAGACAGCCAGTCAACTAAAAGCGGCCATTGAAGAGCTTCTCGATCACGGACTTAAAGGACGCATAGACGTCTTCGTCTTGGACGTGTCACGTGGATGAAAAGACCATAGAATAATCCTAGGACCTCTCCATACGGCGCAGAACAAACGGGGTAGAACCCGGCGACCGAGACTCGGCCGTGATAGGAAAATTTCTTGAGAAGGAAAAGCGCTGCGCCGCGTACTCGAGGCTGAAACCGTGAAATGAACAAAAGATGATTCCCTCTCTCAGAGACTAAGTCTCATAATACTTTCATCGGTGGATCAACTCTGTCCCTGACCGCCTTTCTCCCATGATTTGACCGCTTTCTCAGCAGTCTTTTCTACTTTGCACATTTTGAACCCAACCTGAAACTTCTCCTCAACGGTAATCCCCCCATTTTTAACGGGGTTCAAAAGTAGACCTCAGGCCAGCATGGCCAACTTCTGTTGAGGAGTAATTCCTCCGAGTCCCATATTGGGTCGTTCGTGATTGTAGTGCCAGAGCCAGCGGGTGGCATAGTCCTGAACTTCTTCGGTGCTGTCGAACAGATACTGTGCCAGCCAATCGTAACGGACCGTTCGGTTGTAGCGTTCGATGTAGGCGTTCTGCTGCGGCTTGCCCGGCTGGATAAACGCCAGTTTGATCTCTCGTTGTTCGGCCCACGCTGCCAGCTTGCCGCTGATGTACTCAGGTCCGTTGTCACAGCGGATAGAACGCGGTTTACCCCGCCATTCAATGATCTGCTCCAGTGACCGGATAACCCGCTCTGCCGGAAGCGAGAAGTCCACTTCGATGCCAAGCCCCTCGCGGTTAAAGTCATCGATCACATTCAGCAGCCGGTAACTGCGTCCGTCGTTGAGCTGGTCGTGCATGAAGTCCATCGACCAACTGTCGTTGATCATTTCCGGCACAGCCAGTGGCTCCGGCTTTTCACGAACCAGGCGTTTCTTGGGCTTGATGCGCAGATTCAGTTCCAGCTCACGGTAAATCCGATAGACCCGTTTGTGGTTCCAGGCGAAGCCCTTCACATTGCGCAGGTGCAGGAAGCACAGACCAAACCCCCAGTTACGTTGGTTGTGGGTCAATCTGATCAGCCAGTCCGCGATCTCGGCGTTTTCGCTGCTCAGCTTGGGCTGGTAGCGGTAGCAGGTCTCGCTGATGCTGAACATCCAACACGCCAGCCGAATGCTGACGCGCTTTTCATTAACGGCTTTTTGCGCCATCTCACGGCGACGAGACGGCTTTACCACTTTTTTTCGATGGCTTCCTTGAGGATGTCAGCCTTCAACCGTTCCTCGGCATACATCTTCTTGAGCCGGCGGTTTTCATCCTCCAGCTCTTTCAAGCGGGCCATCATGGACGCATCCATGCCACCGAATTTAGCCCGCCATTTGTAAAACGACGCACTGCTCATGCCATGCTCACGACACAGCTCCGGCACCGGTACACCATTCTCGGCTTGTTTCAGGATCGACAAGATCTGGCTGTCGGAAAAACGTGACTTCTTCATGCAGAATCTCCCTGCGTGTAGCTTACGGAAAATTCTACTTTTGATCACCGTTGTTTTTCGGGGGGATTACCCA
>NZ_PXNN01000014.1 GCF_003007685.1 Marinobacter halophilus | reverse complement strand
AACCAAGTAATTCGTGTGGACTCTGACCGAAGCATTCGGCTTCGTTTAAGGAGGTGATCCAGCCGCAGGTTCCCCTACGGCTACCTTGTTACGACTTCACCCCAGTCATGAACCACACCGTGGTAATCGTCCTCCCGAAGGTTAGACTAACTACTTCTGGTGCAATCCACTCCCATGGTGTGACGGGCGGTGTGTACAAGGCCCGGGAACGTATTCACCGCGACATTCTGATTCGCGATTACTAGCGATTCCGACTTCACGCAGTCGAGTTGCAGACTGCGATCCGGACTACGACGTGTTTTAAGGGATTGGCTCACTCTCGCGAGTTGGCAGCCCTCTGTACACGCCATTGTAGCACGTGTGTAGCCCTGGCCGTAAGGGCCATGATGACCTGACGTCATCCCCACCTTCCTCCGGTTTGTCACCGGCAGTCTCCCTGGAGTTCTCAGCATTACCTGTTAGCAACCAGGGATAGGGGTTGCGCTCGTTACGGGACTTAACCCAACATCTCACGACACGAGCTGACGACGGCCATGCAGCACCTGTCTCAGAGTTCCCGAAGGCACCAATCCATCTCTGGAAAGTTCTCTGGATGTCAAGGCCAGGTAAGGTTCTTCGCGTTGCGTCGAATTAAACCACATGCTCCACCGCTTGTGCGGGCCCCCGTCAATTCATTTGAGTTTTAACCTTGCGGCCGTACTCCCCAGGCGGTCAACTTAGTGCGTTAGCTGCGCCACTAAGACTTCAAGAGTCCCAACGGCTAGTTGACATCGTTTACGGCGTGGACTACCAGGGTATCTAATCCTGTTTGCTCCCCACGCTTTCGCACCTCAGTGTCAGTGTTGGTCCAGGTAGCCGCCTTCGCCACTGGTGTTCCTTCCTATATCTACGCATTTCACCGCTACACAGGAAATTCCACTACCCTCTACCACACTCTAGTCTGACAGTTCGAAATGCCGTTCCCAGGTTAAGCCCGGGGCTTTCACATCTCGCTTAGCAAACCACCTACGCGCGCTTTACGCCCAGTAATTCCGATTAACGCTTGCACCCTCCGTATTACCGCGGCTGCTGGCACGGAGTTAGCCGGTGCTTCTTCTGCGAGTAACGTCAATCCTCCAGAGTATTAGTCTGAAAGCCTTCCTCCTCGCTGAAAGTGCTTTACAACCCGAAAGCCTTCTTCACACACGCGGCATGGCTGGATCAGGGTTGCCCCCATTGTCCAATATTCCCCACTGCTGCCTCCCGTAGGAGTTCGGGCCGTGTCTCAGTCCCGATGTGGCTGATCATCCTCTCAGACCAGCTACGGATCGTTGCCTTGGTAGGCCTTTACCCTACCAACTAGCTAATCCGACTTAGGCTCATCCAATAGCGCAAGGTCCGAAGATCCCCTGCTTTCCCCCGTAGGGCGTATGCGGTATTAATCCGGGTTTCCCCGGGCTATCCCCCACTACTGGGCAGATTCCTAAGCATTACTCACCCGTCCGCCGCTCGACGCCTGGGAGCAAGCTCCCATCGTTTCCGCTCGACTTGCATGTGTTAAGCCTGCCGCCAGCGTTCAATCTGAGCCATGATCAAACTCTTCAGTTTAAATCATACAAGAATCCGAAGATCCTTTAATCTTGCTCAAGACAAAACTCAATGTTCGACGAGTCACTGTCCTGATATTTCATATCCGAAATACCTCGGCCAGCGCCCACACGAATTACTTGGTTAACTTGTTAAAGAGCGTTTGAGCCGTGGCTCAATCAAGGTGGCGTATTCTACATCGTTCCGCGACCTTGTCAACCGTTTATTTTTCGCTGCTTCCGACTCCGGAAACGGCCGAAAAACTCATCGGCGTACTGCTTAATCGAGGTGCGCATTCTACACTGAACCGCCACCTTGTCAACCGCTTTCTCGAAGAATTTTAAAACCGTTTTCTTCAAACCTTTCAAGCAGTTATCGCTTCAGTTCCGAGCCGTTTCAGCGGCCTGTCCCTCAAGCGAGATGCGCATTCTACAGACCTCAGCTTGGGTGTCAACGGTTCGGTTCAATTTTTTCTAAAAGCTGTCACCTTACCGCAATAATCATCTGGTAGATGCGCTTCAGTTTAGCTCTACCTTAACCAGCTTCGCCACCTTAATTGCGCGATTGAGCGCCTCTTCTATGTCACCGCCCTTTGCCAGTGCGACACCCATGCGTCGGCGCCCCTTCAGCTCGGGCTTACCAAACAGGCGAATCTGAGTGTCCGGCTCGGCCAGCGCCTGTTCAAGCCCGGTAAACACGACATTGCCAGAGTCTCCTTCCGGCAGAATAACCGCAGATGCCGTCGGGCCTTGCTGACGGATGGCAGGAATCGGTAATCCGAGGATTGCACGTGCATGCAGGGCAAACTCTGAAAGATCCTGAGACATCAGGGTAACCAGGCCGGTATCGTGAGGGCGGGGTGATACTTCGGAAAACCACACGTCATCCCCCTTTATAAAGAGTTCTACCCCATACAATCCATAACCACCGAGGTTCTCTACCACCGCTCGGGCAATCTCGGTCGAGCGGGCAAACGCTTTATCACTCATGGGGTGCGGCTGCCAGGATTCACGATAATCCCCGTCTTCCTGACGATGACCAATCGGGTCGCAAAAAGAAATGCCGTCCCGATGCCTTACCGTGAGCAAGGTAATCTCATAATCGAAGTCAACAAACCCTTCGACGATGACCCGACCTTTACCAGCACGGCCACCGGTCTGGGCATATTCCCAAGCCAATTCTACGTCAGCATCGGACTTTACAGTACTTTGCCCCTTACCGGATGAACTCATCACTGGCTTTACAACCAGTGGCAGGCCAACCTCTCTCACCGCTGCCAGATAGTCTGCGCGCGTACCTGCAAAGCGATAGGCCGATGTAGGCAGACCAAGCTCTTCAGCGGCCAGTCGGCGAATGCCCTCACGGTTCATGGTCAGATTGACCGCTCGCGCCGTTGGCACCACGTTATACCCCTGCTCTTCCAGCCTCACCAGTTCACCGGTGGCGATCGCTTCAATCTCCGGGACGATCAGGTCAGGCTTTTCACTTTCTATGATCTTTCTCAGTGCTTCGCCATCCAGCATATCGACCACATAGCTTCTGTGCGCTACCTGCATGGCCGGTGCATTTTCGTAACGATCAAGGGCGATCACCTCAACCCCATATCGCTGCAATTCGATAACGACTTCCTTGCCCAGCTCTCCGGATCCACAGAAAAGCACGCGGGTAGCACTCGTTTTGAGAGGGGTGCCGATGCGCACCGCGTTTTCGGAGTCAGTCATTCGATTTAATATCCTGTGTCGGTTAAATTGCGACCTTCTTTTCCCGCTCAGCTACTTTGACCAAAACGTCCCGGCGCTCCTCATTGGTCATGGTGGTCCAGCGGAAAATTTCATCACCCGTGCGCTGACAGCCTACACAGATGTCATTTTCATCCAACGCGCATACGCTAACGCATGGAGAACGCACTTTATCGGCAACCTTCATGGTTAAAGCTCGACTTGCTTCAGGGTGGCCTTATACCGCTCGGCATTTTTAACATAGTGCATGGCACTAAATTCGAGCATCTTCTTCTGGCTTTCATTCAGCTCTCGCCTGATTTTACCGGGAGAACCAATCACCATAGAGCCGTCGGGGACCTCCATACCTTCCGGTATCAGGGTGTTTGCCCCAATCAGGCAATGCTTGCCAATTTTGGCCCCATTGAGCACAACCGCATTAATACCAATCAGCGAGTAATCCCCAATCTGACAACCGTGCAGCATGGCTTTATGGCCAACGGTTACCCCACGACCAAGTGTCAGGGGAATTCCCGGGTCGGTGTGCAGCACGGAGCCATCCTGAACATTCGATTCAGGACCGATGGTGATCAATTCGTTGTCACCTCGAATCACCACATTGAACCAGACACTGGACTTTTCCATCAGCTTAACGTTGCCGATGACAGTGGCGTTGTGAGCAACAAACTGACCATTGCCGTCTTTTTCCGGCACGCATTGATCAAGGCTGTAGAACATGGACTCCTCCGGATGGCTTAGCGGGGCGGTTCAAGAATATCAATTTCGGCATCGTACACAGCATTGAGAAAATCGACCAGCACCACCGCCGACAGACCCCAGATTTGATATCGATCCCACCGGTAGCAGGGAACATACAACGTGCTATCAAGAAAGCTGAGGATATCGGTGCGTTCGCGCCTGTCTTCCAGGAAAAACGAAATAGGGACACGAAACACGCTTTCGATTTCAGCCGGGTTCAGCTGCAGAGGATGATCGCCCGGCACGACTCCCACGTAAGGTGTAACAAGAATCCTGTGTAGCGACATGACCTGGCTCAAGGGCGCAATTATCTTGACCTGATCAGGGGGAATACCAATTTCCTCATGGGTTTCCCGTAGCGCGGTAGCCGCTAGTGAAGTATCTGTCGGGTCACGCTTGCCACCCGGGTACGCAACCTGGCCCCGATGCGTTTTCATATTGGCCGACCGGAGCGTAAAGATCATCTCCGGATCACGCTGGTTGTCCGTAACAGGAACCAGAATACCGGCCTCAGGGTAATCCAGTGCCAGCTGCCTTGGTGCATAGTTCGACAACCGTTTGGTTAACAGTTCTTGCAAAGTTTACTCCGCCGCCTTCCTGATATTGAGTGAGACACGAGCAGCCCGGATCGTTAAACTGACTACCAACGGACATTCAGTATACGGGGAAAATGATGAAGTATTGCAGCACTTGCGGCGAATTGGTTGAGCAACGCATTCCTGAAGGCGACAACCGGCACCGTTATGTATGCGTCAGCTGCGCCACCATACATTACCAAAATCCGCGAATTGTTGCCGGCACCGTTCCGGTCTGGGAAGGCAAGATCCTACTGTGCCGTAGAGCCATAGAGCCTCGCTACGGATACTGGACGTTACCGGCAGGATTCATGGAAAACGCCGAAACCACCATAGAGGCGGCCGCCAGGGAAACCCTGGAAGAAGCGCTGGCTGAGATTAACATTGAAGGCCTGTATTCGGTGATTGATGTGCCCCACATCAATCAGGTGCACATGTTCTATCGGGCCACACTGAAAGACGGTCAGTTTGGTGCCGGCGAGGAATCTCTGGAGTCAAAACTGTTTGCCCCCGAGGAGATTCCCTGGGATGAAATTTCGTTCCCGACGGTGCGCAAAACGCTTGAGCTCTTTCTTGGAGAGATGGACTCCGGCAGCTATGGCGTACACGTGAGCGATATTCGCCACCCTCTGACAAAAAAAGCCTGATCAAAGTGTTTCCAGACGGTAGACTTCATAAGCTGGCTCCTCATAAGGATGGGCCTGCTTTAAGGCCCTCACGGCAGACTCAACCACGTCATCATCGCAAACCAGCTCAACCTTGAACTCGCGAACCGTTTCCAGCTCACCCAGTGCGCCCAGATAAGGATCGCTGCCCGCTAACGGCCGGAACTGCCCCCGGCCTTCAACTTGCCAGGCACATTGATCGTAATCCCCGATTTTCCCAGCCCCCACGCCAAACAATGCGAGCTTTGTTTGCTCCAGGTGACTTTCCGGTACGAAGTAGCAAAATTTATACATCAAAACACCTCAGATCGATCAAGTTTCATACACAACAAGGGTTTCTGAACTTACCCACAGAATCTGTGGATAACTCTGGGGAAAGATTTTGGGAACACGCCGCCAAGCCCCACAGTTACTGGCCTTCCCTTAAATTGGCGACAAAATCACCCGTTTGTTTTTATTCATTAAAATCAGCATGTTATGTTATCCGCACAAAAAGTGAACGCAATTCACGGACTTTGTTCACAGTTCAACCAACGAAGCACCAGGAATGTGCATAAAGTTATCGAGTCAAGCCCTTGACTGGTAAGTTTCACGCATATTTTCAAGTTTTTCTGACCACTTTTTAACCATGCTTCGATTTACTCTACAACAAAAAAAACCGGCCTGAAGATGGCCCTGTTCAGGAGCATCTTGCAGGCCGGCTATGATGACACCGGAGCTTCCGCTAGTTAATCAGCCAAGCCAACGCCTGGCGTTTCTGAACATGCGGATCCAGGGGCCATCTTCCTGCCAGTCATCCGGCCGCCAGGAATGCTGAGCCGCGCGGAATACCCGTTCCGGGTGCGGCATCATGATGGTTACACGGCCATCACGGCTGGTTACGCCGGTAATACCAGATTCCGAACCGTTCGGGTTGTAGGGATAGCGGCCAGTTACCTGCCCCCGGTTATCCACGTAACGCATCGTGACCAATTCGCTATCGATCAGGGATTGCGCCGAATTACCGGATGCAAGCTCGATCCGACCCTCACCATGGGCAACCGCGATCGGCATACAGGAACCCGCCATACCGTCCAGGAACGCTGACGGAGACGGCGCCACCTCGACCATCACCAGACGAGCCTCAAACTGTTCTGACTGATTACGGACAAAGCGTGGCCAGCCTTCACTGCCCGGAATCAGTTCATGCAGATTGGACAGCATCTGGCAGCCGTTACAAACGCCCAGGGCCAGGGTGTCCTGACGGTTGAAAAAAGCGGCAAACTGATCGCGAACCCGATCGTTAAACAGGATCGACTTGGCCCAACCCTCACCAGCACCCAGCACATCCCCGTAGGAAAAACCGCCACAGGCCACCAGGCTCTGAAATTTCTCGAGCGTGATGCGGCCCGACAGCAAATCGCTCATGTGGACATCAACTGCTTCAAAGCCGGCCCTGTCGAAAGCCGCAGCCATTTCAATCTGACCATTAACACCCTGTTCACGAAGCACTGCCACCTTCGGTTTAGCACCCATGTTGAGGAACGGCGCCGCGACGTCTTCATTAATGTCAAAACTGAGGTCAACACTCAGGCCGGGATCTTCTGCGTCCAGCAGGTTATCAAACTCTTCCTGCGCACAGTCAGCGTTATCACGAAGCGACTGGATGCGATAGCTGGTTTCTGCCCACAACCGTTGCAGATCGGCACGGGGTTCATCGATCACCGCGTCACCTGCAAACGTCAGGTGCATGCGATCTTTGTCATTCAGCGTGCCAATCACACTGGTGTGATCACCGAGCCCGGCAGCAGAAAATTGCTGCAACACAAAGCCCGTGTCATCACGACGCACCTGAATGACCGCGCCCAGCTCTTCATTGAACAGCTCCCGGGCAAACTGAGACTTATCCTCAGCCAGGCCATCCAGCCGGATATCAACACCGGTGCGGCCGGCAAAACACATTTCTGCGAGTGTTACGAACAAACCACCGTCGGAGCGATCGTGATAAGCCAGCAGCTTATTGTCCGCATTCAGCCCCTGGACAACAGCGAAAAACGCTTTGATATCTTCCGGGTCGTCCAGGTCCGGTGCCACAGCACCGACCTGACGATAGACCTGCGCCAGTGCCGAGCCGCCCAGACGGTTCTGCCCTGCGGCAAGGTCGATCAGAATCAGGTCGGTTTCTCCGGCGTCTGAGCGCAATTGCGGCGTCAGCGTGCGCGTGACATCGGTCACCGGCGCAAAGCCACTGACCACCAGCGACAGCGGTGCCGTGACACTCTTCTGCTCGCCGTTATCTTCTTCCCAGGTGGTCTTCATGGACATGGAGTCCTTGCCCACCGGGATGGTGATACCGAGCGCCGGGCACAATTCCATACCAACCGCCTTGACGGTTTCATACAGATTTTCGTCCTCGCCTGGATGGCCGGCGGCGGCCATCCAATTTGCCGACAAACGAATATCGGACAACTTGCCGATGGCTGCAGCGGCCAGATTGGTAATCGCTTCACCCACCGCCATGCGACCGGATGCCGGCGCGTCGATGATCGCAAGCGGTGTGCGTTCGCCCATCGCCATCGCCTCACCGGAAACCACGTCAAATGAGGCTGCTGTAACGGCCACGTCGCTGACTGGCACCTGCCATGGTCCCACCATCTGATCCCGGGCGACCAGCCCGGTGATGGTGCGATCGCCAATGGTGATCAGGAAACTCTTGGAACCCACCGACGGCAATCGCAGAACCCGACGCACGGCGTCGTGAAGGTCAATTTTGGTGGAATCGAAAATCGGCTTGGTGAAAGATGACCGGCTGACACTGCGGTGCATTCGTGGCGGCTTGCCGAACAGAACTTCCATCGGCAGATCAACAGGTTTGTCGTTGAAGTAGGAATCGCCCAGTGCCAGATGATGCTCTTCCGTGGCCTCGCCAACCACCGCATAAGGGCATCGCTCACGCCGGCAAAGAGCATCAAACAGGTCCAGATTTTCCGGTGCTACCGCCATAACGTAGCGTTCCTGGGATTCGTTACACCAGATTTCCAGGGGCGACATGCCGGGCTCATCACTCGGGATATCCCGCAACTCAAATTTGCCGCCACGGCCGCCGTCCTTGACCAACTCAGGCATGGCGTTAGACAAGCCACCGGCACCGACGTCGTGAATAAAGCAGATCGGGTTGTCGTCACCCATCTGCCAGCACCGGTCGATGACTTCCTGACAGCGGCGTTCCATTTCCGGGTTGTCCCGCTGTACCGATGCGAAATCCAGGTTTTCATTGCTGGCGCCAGAGTCCATGGACGAAGCAGCACTACCACCAAGGCCGATCAGCATGGATGGCCCCCCCAGTACGATCAGCTTGGCGCCCACCGGGATAATGCCTTTCTCGACGTGCTGCTCACGAATGTTACCCAAGCCACCCGCAATCATGATCGGCTTGTGATAACCGCGCACTTCTTCTCCGGCGGCACCGGGCACTTTTTCTTCAAAGGTCCGGAAGTAACCGGTCAGATTGGGACGACCAAATTCATTATTGAACGCAGCACCACCAATCGGCCCTTCGATCATGATTTCCAGGGCGGAGGCAATGCGGTCTGGTTTGCCATAACCGATTTCCCAGGGCTGCTGATCGCCGGGCAGATTCAGGTTGGAAACCGTGAACCCGGAAAGACCTGCCTTGGGCTTGGAGCCACGGCCGGTAGCCCCTTCATCCCGGATTTCACCGCCGGAACCGGTCGCGGCACCGGCAAACGGTGAAATCGCCGTCGGGTGATTGTGGGTTTCGACCTTCATCAGGATATGTACCGGCTCACGGTGATAGCCGTAAACACCGGAATTCGCGGCCGGGAAGAAGCGACCAGCCTCGCTGCCCACAATCACCGAAGCGTTGTCTTTATACGCTGAGAGCACGCCTTCGCTGTTCATCTCATAGGTGTTGCGAATCATCGCGAACAGGGATTTATCCTGACCCTCGCCATCAATGTCCCAGGAGGCATTGAAAATCTTATGCCGGCAGTGCTCCGAGTTTGCCTGAGCAAACATCATCAATTCGACGTCGGTGGGGTCGCGCTCAAGATCGGTAAACGAGGTCACCAGATACTCAATTTCGTCGTCCGCCAGCGCAAGCCCCAGGCGTTCGTTCGCTTCAACCAGCGCATTCCGACCACCGGCCAGCACCGGAACCCGGCCAAGCAGCCTCGGCTCTTCATGACTGAACAGCAGTTCTGCCCCACCCATTTCGTGAAACACTTTCTGGGTCATGCGGTCGTGTAACAGCGCCGCTATTCTTTCACGCTGCTCGAGACCGAGCTTACGGTCGGACTGCACATAAAAGGCAGTGCCACGCTCGATTCTGCGAATCTGGCGCAACCCGCAGTTGCGAGCAATGTCAGTAGCCTTGCTCGACCAGGGCGAAAGAGTGCCGGGACGCGGAACGACCAGAAACAGCACGCCGCACGGGTCTTCCACGTCAACGGTTGGTCCGTAGGTAAGCAGTCGGTCAAGAATCGCCTGTTCCGCATCGGAAAGGTCGTCATCAAGATCCACGAAGTGCATAAATTCTGCATACACATGCCCCACATCAGGAACAAGTTGCTGAATCCGGGACTGCAGCTTCAGGGAACGGAAAGGCGAGAGCGCGGGGGCGCCGCGAAGTTCAAGCATGATATCAACCTGTATCGCGCGAATCGGGGGACGTCTGAAAGGCCGCCATGATACTTGAAACCGGACTCAGGATACAGTGTAAGAAATGCTCTTTGCCTGCGGTACAATTGACACTGTTTTGCACGTTAATTAATCAGCTTAATTGACCCGGACTGGCGCAAAGGGGATCATTAAGTTTGGGCAAGGATAGCCTCAGGCATCATAAAACAGGACATATAGTGACACCGTCACCGCATCCTGAGCGTTGAGCTTTATATGGAGATCAGGGATTTGGCGCGTTTTTTCAGTAATGCCAGCAGTACCTGCCTGCTACGGGTTTTGGCACTGACTGCAGCACTCGCAGCCACTGGCTGCTCACAACCCACCACACTTCAGTCAGTTAAAGATGAAGGCGTGTTGCACGTGATCACTCGCGTGGCGCCCTCTATTTATTACGAAGGTCGTGACGCGGCAACGGGATACGACTACGAGCTTGCACGCCGCTTTGCTGACGAATTGGGCGTGGAACTGAGAGTTCGTGTGGCCGAAGATAACTCCGAAGTTCTCTCTGTTCTTGCCAAAGATTACGCTCATATTGGCCTGGCAGGGCTTACCCAGCGTCCGGATTTTGAAGGCAAGTTCCGAGTCGTTCCTATTGGTGTCCAGGCTCAGTCGGTGGTGGTCTATCATCGGGACTACCCGAGCCCATCATCGCTGTCGGATCTCAACGGGGAAACATTGCACCTGCTCGCCGACAGCAATCATGAGCACGTGATTGCCAGCCGCCCTGAGGGCGCCGCCATCAAACGACAGGTTCACTCCGGGCTGGATGCGGCCGGTTTGCTGGCTCGGGTAGAAACGGGCGAAATTGCGTACGCCGCAGTTTCATCCAACGAGCTTGATCTGAACCACGTCTATTTCCCCATGGTCAAAGAAGGCTTTGCGCTGGATGAACCCAGAGAACTGATCTGGCTGTTTCCTGCCGCGCAGGATGACAGCCTGGCTAACGCCGCGGCAGAATTCCTGTCACAAGCCCGCGATAACGGCTCCATGGCCCAGCTTGCGGAACGCTTTTATGGGCATCTTGATCGTCTGAACTATGTCGGTGCCAGGACATTCATGCATCACGTTGAAAATCGTCTGCCCAAATACAAGTCCCTGTTTAAAGGGTATGCCAGCGAAGTAGAGCTGGATTGGCGATTGCTCGCCGCCATCGGCTATCAGGAGTCGCACTGGCGCCCGAATGCAGTATCCCCCACGGGAGTTCGCGGGCTGATGATGCTTACCCGGAACACCGCCAGCTATATCGGAATCAATAACCGCTTGGACCCCGAGGAAAGCATTGAAGGTGGCGCCCGTTACTTCCGTATGGTCCACGCAAAAATCCCGGAGCGCATTCCGGAGCCAGACCGGACATGGTTTGCCCTGGCCTCCTACAACGTCGGCTTTGGCCACCTGGAAGATGCTCGCAGGCTGACCCAGTCCGGTGGCAAAGACCCGGACCGCTGGATGGACGTCAAAGAATTCTTGCCGTTATTGGCACAGAAAGAATGGTACACAAAAACCCGGTTCGGCTACGCACGCGGTCATGAACCCGTGGTCTACGTGCAGAACATCCGCCGTTATTACGATGTGCTCACACGAATCACCGAACCAGATCAGCCAGCGACCGCTCCGAATCCTGAACTGGTATCGTTGCATAAAGGCGCTGAACCAGCCGCAGACAACGATCCGGCGAATGACCTGGGCCAGGATCTAAGGGCAGCCCTGCCATCCGAACTGCACCTGATACCACCAACGCTCTGACCCTCGTTCAGCCCGGCCCAGACACTTCATCGGAATCGTCAGGCACCCTTGCCTCCAGCGCCCGCTCCACGTGCACAGCGGTGAATCCGCGACGATTGAGAAATCTCGCTTGTCGGAGTTTTTCCGCCAGGTCATTTTCCACACACCCTAAACCGAACCGCTTCTCACGCAACCCGATAGCACGCCGAGCCCACTCCTCGTCAGAGGCCTCAGTCAGGCAATCCGGGCTATGATGTTTTATGCCCCTCTGCTGCAGCTCTGCCTGGATTTTCAATGGTCCATACCCTGCATCCATGCGCTGGCGTGCGTAGACATCAGCAAAACGTTGATCGTCAAGCCAGCCCTCGTGTTCATACTCATCGAGTACCGTGTCAATAATGGCTGCCTCGATCTGGCGCTGTCGCAGCTTCAGAGATAATTCGTAGCGGCTGTGTTCACGCCTTGCCAGCAATCGTAATGCCGCAGAACGGGCTTTATAGTCCTGGCCCTGATCTTTTTCATCTTTTGCCATAAAGCCCCTTCCCGCAAATGCACCCAAAACGCTAGACTAGCGACCGATCAACCCAACTCCCCGGCACACGCCTGTGCGCCGATGAACGGTAGTGGCCCACTTTGCCGCTGCCGCAGACTGGTTTCAATCCCGAAGGATACCTGTATATGGCTGCATTCATTCAGAAACTGTTCAAATCCCGCAAGGCTACACCCGTCACCAGCCCCAGGGCCCCGACAAAATCTGAACCCGCACAGCCAAAAGAACAGGACACCCGACAGCAACTTAAAGAGCAGCAGGAACAGCAACTTAGGAGCAACCCCGACCAACCGCAACTGGCGACGCTTGCCCTTGAGGGGGTAACGGCCGCCCTGCGACTGGACGCCGCCAACAGAATTCACGATGAAGCCCAGCTGCAGCAGGTGCAGAAACAGGCAAAAGGTCGGGACAAGAGCGTCTACCAAACCGTAAAACAGGCACTGCAAAGCCTCAAAGAACGACAGGCGGCTGAAGCAAGCACGCGTGAAAAAGTCAAAGGCCTGATCCGACAGGTCCAGGACCAGTCCGTCAGCGAAGACACCAAGCTCTATCAGGCGCGCCTGGACGCGCTTCAGGAAAGCTGGCGGATTGTCGAAAGTCAGGCCAATCCGGAGCAGGCACAACAATTTCTGGAAGCCGTGCACCAATGTCGTGATCGACTGAATAAAATGGAGCAGGCCCGGCACGAAGAAGCACGTCATCAGGAACAGACACGCCAGCGCTCAGAGACTCTGGCCCTGCTGCGCGAAACGTTAACGGATCTGAAATCCCAGGACGCAGCAGAGCTGCCGTCCGTGTCCGCACTGGATGCGTTCCAGAAAACCCAGGAGAACCGCTGGCTCGAAGCGACACGGGAGACTCAGGTCGGCAAGCAGGAACAGAAAGACTACGAACAGCACATGTTGTCGTTCCGCAACTATCTGAATGCCGTAAACAGGCTCAGCCAGGCCAAAGAAGCCATCAATGAGTTGGCCGAAGCAGCCGATACGGAACAGGCCACCGACGCCCACCGTGACGCCGCCACAGCCCTGCTGAAACAAATCGACTGGCCAACAGATTTCCCACAACCCGTGAGCCTGAGCCCGGTTCGCAAACTGGCGGGCAAGCCCAAAGCCCCGAAACCGGCAGACGCCAATCAGGAAAAGCAGAAAGCATTAGCCGAGGCTCTGCAAACGTCGCTTCCGGAGCTCGAAGCTGCCTTGGAAGCCAGGCTGTTCAAAGAATCCAGGCAGCTGATCAAGCTTGCACAAAATCAGTTCCAACAGCTGGACCAGCGCCATCGCAAACCGCTACAGGCCAGGATGCAGTTGCTGAACGGACAATTCCGGGAACTGAGCGATTGGCAGGGCTTTGCTACAGAACCCAAGCAGATTGCTCTTTGTGAACAGATGGAATACCTGGCCGATCAGCCAATGGAGCCGGAAGCAAAAGCGGAACGCATTAAAGATCTGCAAAACGAATGGCGCGATCTGGGCGGCTCATCTGACCGGGCCCTGTGGAGCCGTTTCAAAGCTGCTTCTGATGCGGCCTATGAGCCTTGCAAGGTCTACTTTGAAGCCAAGTCCGGCCTCAAACAGGCGAACCTGGACAAACGCAACGCCATTTGCGATCAGCTGGACACCTTTTTGGCGAACGCCGACTGGACCGTGATTGACTGGAAAGCCGCAGAGCGTATTCACCAGACCGCGCGCGAGGAATGGAAAGGGGCATGGCCGGTGGATTTCAGAGACAACCGTCCGGTGCAGAAACGCTTTGATGAACTGCTCAAAAAGCTGGAACGCCCGCTGGACCAGGAGCGCCAGAACAACGAAGCCTTGAAGCAGACTGTAGTTGAAAAGGCGCAGGCGCTGATCAATCATGAACCTCTGCAAGAGGCGATGGAGCAAGCCAAAGCTTTGCAGAATGACTGGAAGGCCGTCGGCATCACCCGGCACCGCGAAGACCGTAAACTGTGGCAGGCGTTCCGCAAAGCCTGCGACCAGATTTTCGCCCGCCGTGATGCAGAGCGTTCCGCTCAGCAGGAGGCCACGCAGCATGCCGATCAAGCCGCCCGGGAAACACTGACCAAATTCCTGACCGTGACGGTTGATTCTGGCGAGCCCCTGCTTGATGAAGCGCGGGCAGCGGTTGCTCAGCTTTCCGGAGAAACGCTCTCGCCCGGCCTGCGCGATCAGCTGCAGCAGCTCCGCCAGCGCCTGAACAGCATCGCTCAGGAAAAAGCACTGCAAAAAAGAATTACAACCTGGCAAACCCTGGTTACTGGCCGGGGCCGGGCACAACTGTCATCGGAGGCGGTTCCGGAAAAGTGGATCAGCCTGTATGGCGATCTGGATGGCCAGAACGGGCGGGATCTTGCGATCCGCGCAGAAATTCTGGCCGGCGCATCGTCGCCAGAACAGGACCAGACCCGAAGAATGGAAATTCAGGTCCAACGCCTGACCGACGGCATGGGCAATGGCGTCGCCGAAACGCCCATCAAGGAACTGGAAAAACTGGTAGCGCTCTGGTGCCTTCAGCCTGACAACGAGGACATAACGCCTGAAAATGGTGAGCGCCTGAATCAGGCGCTGGCCACCTTACTGCAGGCCGACTGATTTCAGTCGCGTTGATGCTCATGCACAAATCCCTGGCCTGCTTTATCGCGGCCAGGGATTTTTTCTTTATTGTCCCTGAACAATTTTGCCAATCGGATTGGCAGCGCCTGTCATTACACCCTGAGGCAGGTAACGGCTATGGTTACGGCTTTGAACAATCGTGCCCGGAAAACAATTACCAGAGGAACTACCATGACAACCGAGGCGTATATCTTTGATGCGGTCCGCACTCCCCGCGGTCGCGGCAAGAAAGACGGTTCACTGCACAGTGTAAAACCCATCAGTCTGCTGACCACCGTACTGGATGCCCTGCGTGACCGAAACCAGCTGGACACCGCTCAAGTCGACGACATCGTGATGGGCTGTGTTACGGCGGTCGGCGACCAGGGCGCAGACATCGCCAAAACCGCAGCATTGGCGGCGGGCTGGGACGAAAAAGTCGCTGGTGTGACCCTCAACCGGTTTTGCGCCTCGGGTCTTGAAGCCGTCAACCTGGCCGCCATGAAAGTGCGTTCGGGCTGGGAAGACATGGTGGTGGCCGGCGGCGTTGAAGCCATGTCCCGCATCCCCATGGGTTCTGACGGCGGCGCCTGGGCGACCGACCCGGCCACCAACCTGCAAACCGGCTTCATGCCACAGGGCATCGGCGCCGACCTGATCGCCACACTTGACGGCTTTAGCCGGGAGGATGTCGACAGCTTTGCCGTTCGGTCTCAGCAAAAAGCCGCCAAAGCCTGGGAAAACGGTCATTTCGTCAAATCCATCGTGCCGGTGACCGATCAGAATGGCGTGGTGATTCTGGCCCAAGACGAACATGTGCGCGGTAACACCACCGTAGAATCTCTGTCTGGCCTGAAACCGTCTTTCCAGATGATGGGCGAAATGGGTTTTGATGGTGTGGCCCGCGAGAAATATCACTACGTCGAGAAAATCAATCACGTGCATCACGCCGGCAACTCGTCCGGCATTGTCGACGGTGCGACCGCCATGCTGATCGGCAGTGAAGCCAAAGGTAAAGAACTGGGCCTGAAGCCCCGCGCCCGCATCGTCGCCACCGCCGTCACCAGCACCGATCCCACCATCATGCTCACCGGCCCTGCCCCTGCCGCTCGTAAGGCGCTGGAAAAGGCCGGTATGACCGCAGACCAGATCGACCTGTTTGAGGTGAACGAAGCCTTCGCCTCGGTGGTGATGCGCTTCCAGAAAGAATTGTCCGTTCCGGACGAGAAAGTGAACGTCAACGGCGGCGCCATCGCCATGGGCCACCCCCTCGGCGCCACCGGCGCCATGATTCTGGGCACCCTGCTGGATGAGCTGGAGCGCCGCGAATTGCGCTATGGCCTCGCCACCCTTTGCGTGGGCGGCGGCATGGGCATTGCCACCATCATCGAGCGCGTCTGAATCCCACTTTCTAGAATAAGGAACCGACCATGAGTGCCATTCAATACGACCTGGGTTCAGACCAGATTCTGACCCTCACCATCGACATGCCGGGCCAGTCCGCCAACACCATGAACAGCGAATTCCGTGCTGCTCTGACCGAGACCGTCAACAAGGTCAAAGGCGACCTGGACAACATCAAGGGCATCATCGTTGCCTCCGCCAAGAAAACCTTCTTTGCCGGCGGCGACCTGAAAGAGCTGCACAAGGTCACCCGCGAGCAGGCCAAAGACTTTGAAGACATGGTCAATGGCCTGAAAGCCGACATGCGTTTTCTGGAAACCAGCGGCAAACCGGTTGTCGCAGCGATTAACGGTACCGCCTTGGGCGGTGGCCTGGAAATCGCCCTGGCTTGTCATCACCGCGTCGTCCTGGATGACGACAGCACTCAGCTGGGCCTGCCAGAAGTTACCCTGGGCCTGCTGCCCGGTGGTGGTGGCACCCAGCGCTTGCCCCGGATGATTGGTCTGGAAGCCGCCTTTCCATTCCTTATGGAAGGCAAAAAGGTCAACCCGAAAGCCGCCCTGAAGGCAGGCCTCGTCGATCAACTGGCTGGCTCACCAGAAGAGATGATCAGCAAGGCCAGAGCCTTTATCGACGCCAACCCCAAGTGCCTCCAACCCTGGGACCAGAAAGGTTTCAAATTACCAGGCGGTGCACCGCATCATCCGGCAATGGCCCAGAAACTGGCCATTGCCCCAGCCATGCTGAAACAGAAAACCAAAGGCTGTTACCCGGCGCCAGAGCGCATTCTTTCTGCGGCGGTGGAAGGCGCGCAGGTGGACTTTGACAACGGCAGCCTGATCGAAACCCGTTACTTTGCCGAGCTCGTCACCGGCCAGGTCGCCAAGAACATGACCGGCACCTTCTGGTTCCAGCTCAACGCCATCAAGGCCGGCGGCAGTCGCCCGAACGACGTGGACAAGGCGAGCTTTAAAAAGGTAGGGGTACTGGGTGCCGGCATGATGGGCGCAGGCATTGCCTATTCCACGGCCACACGCGGCATTGATGTGGTCCTGAAAGATGTTTCTGTGGAAAATGCAGAAAAAGGTAAAAGCTATTCCGAAAACCTGCTGGCCAAAAAAGTCAGCCGGGGTCGCATGACGGAAGCTCAGAAAAACGACGTGCTGGCCCGCATCAAGGCCTCTGCCTCTGTTGACGACCTGGACGGCTGCGACCTGATTATCGAAGCGGTGTTCGAAGACAGTGACCTGAAAGCCAGAGTCACCCAGGAATCCGAGCCGAGAATGGCGGCCAACGGCATTTTTGCCTCCAACACCTCCACCATCCCCATCACTCAACTGGCTCAGGCGTCGGCCAAGCCCGACAACTTCATCGGCCTGCACTTCTTCTCCCCGGTCGACAAGATGCAACTTGTGGAAATCATCGTGGGTGAGAAAACCTCTGATGAGACCCTGGCCCGGGCGTTTGACTACGTGCAGCAGATCGGCAAGATTCCCATTGTGGTGAACGACAGCCGCGGTTTCTTCACCTCTCGCGTGTTCGGTACCTTTGTGAACGAAGGCATCAGCATGCTGGCTGAGGGCATTCACCCCGCCAGCATTGAAAATGCCGGGGTGCTGGCTGGCATGCCAGTGGGTCCGCTGGCCATTTCTGACGAAGTCAGCCTGACGCTGATGCAGCACATCCGCGCCCAGAGCAAGAAAGACACCGAAGCCGCTGGTGGCAGCTGGCAGCCTCACCCGGCGGAAGCCGTTATCGACGCCATGGTAGACACCCATAGTCGCAAGGGTAAAGCCGCGGGCGCCGGTTTCTACGACTATCCAGATAAAGCCAAGAAAACCCTGTGGCCGGAGCTCGAGAACCTGTTTGTCGACCAGGGTAAGGCTCGAAGCGTGAAACTGCAGGATCTGAAAGACCGGATTCTGTTCATGCAGGCCATCGAAACGATTCGCTGCCTGGAGGAAGGCGTACTGAGAACCGTGGAAGACGCCAACATCGGCAGCATCTTCGGCATCGGCTACGCGCCCTGGACCGGAGGAGCCATTCAGTTCGTCAATCAATACGGTGTGCGAGCCTTTGCCGAGCGTGCAAAGCAGCTGGCTGACCAGTACGGCGAACGGTTTACGCCACCGGCACTGCTCCTGCAAAAAGCTGAAAATAACGAAACCTTTGCCTGACCAACCCGGCCGGAGGGGCAAACCCTCCGGCCGCACCATTTTGCCCACCTGGCCTTTACTTCCCGTTACTCACCCCAATCTATATGGACGTATTGTCACGAAGCGACACCGATGGCCTATGGCAACAGGTGTAGCGCTTGCCTACAATCGAGTAAGAGCTAGTTCAAAGGTCCGTTCACAATCCCGGACGTATGAATATGATAAGCTGAGAAATAACCTCCAGCCGCCCAGAATCGTCAGGTATGCCTTTATGACCATTGCGGAAAAACTGATGCAGCGCCGTTCCCAACCCTCAAAAGTGTGGAAAGTCGGCGCTTGTACAGCACTGACACTGTCTATGTTCTTGGCCGGCCTGACCGGTGTGCAAGCAAACATTGACGATGCGGCAGAGTACAAGCCTGTAGCGCCCACCATTGACCAGGCCCGGGCCAACATTCTGATAGCACGCCAGCTGCAGTTCACGCACTTCCGAAACCTTGGCATTAGTGACGAACTCTCCGGCGATGTGTTTGATGCCTACCTCAAGTATCTGGACGGGCAGCGCGTTTACCTGACCCAGGAAGACATCGATTCTCTGAAATCGATGAAATCACGCCTGGGTTCTGCCCTGAAAACCGGACAGCTTCAACCTGGCTTCGATATCTACAACCTGGTCCAGCAGCGTATTATCCAGCGCCTGCAGTTTGCCTTGGGTGTGATTGATAATGGCCTGGATAAACTGGACTTCAGTGCCAACGACGAAATTCGCGTGGATCGCTCAGAGTCTGACTGGGAAGCCAGTCAGGTGGCGCTGGACGAGCTCTGGATCAAACGCATCAAAAACGCAGTACTATCCCAGCGCCTGAATGGCACCGATGACGAGGCCATCGAAGACACTCTGCGTCGCCGTTATGAAGGCCAGTTAAAGCGCGCCTATCAGGCCCGCAGTGAAGACGCATTCCAGGCTTATATGAACGCCTTTACCGGCATGTGGGACCCACACACCTCGTATTTTTCTCCGCGCACCTCCGAGAACTTCAACATCAACATGAGCCTGTCGCTCGAAGGTATTGGGGCGGTGCTGCAATCGGATAACGAGTACACCAAGGTTGTGCGCCTGGTACCGGGGGGCCCTGCCTCCAAACAGGGTCAGTTGCAGCCGGCTGATCGCATTGTGTCTGTCGCGCAGCAAGGTGAAAAACCGGTCAATGTTATTGGCTGGCGCCTGGACGAAGTCGTCGATCTGATTCGCGGACCACGCAACTCTAAGGTGACTCTGGAAGTCATTCCGGCCAACGCCAGCGACGAAACCGTTACCCGCGACATCGCTATAAGTCGCGACGAAGTAAAGCTTGAAGAGCAAAGTGCCAGCAAAGACGTGATCGAACTGGACCGGGCCGGTGAGTCTTATAAAGTGGGCGTAATCACCATCCCCACCTTCTACGCCGACTTCCAGGCCATGCAGGCCGGTGACCCGAATTACAAAAGCACTACCCGGGATGTCCGTCGTTTGCTCGACGACCTCAAGGAACAGGGTGTGGATGGCGTGGTGATGGATCTTAGAAACAACGGCGGCGGCGCCCTGCACGAAGCCAACGATCTGGTCGGCCTGTTCATTGACAAAGGCCCCACCGTGCAGATCCGTAACGCCAATAATGACGTTCAGGTTCTCAATGATGAAGACCCAACCGTGGACTACGACGGCCCGCTGGTAGTGTTGGTCAACCGTATGAGCGCCTCCGCCTCCGAAATTTTTGCCGGAGCGATACAAGATTATGGCCGCGGGCTGGTAGTTGGCTCCCAGACTTTCGGCAAAGGCACCGTCCAGGCGGTGCGCCCGCTGAACCACGGCCAGCTTAAAATCACTCAGTCCAAGTTCTATCGGGTTTCCGGCGGTTCCACCCAGCACAAGGGGGTCATTCCGGACATCGAGATTCCGTCCCGGGTTGATACCACCCGGATTGGTGAAGATGCACTTGATCATGCCCTGCCCTGGGATCAGATTGAAGCGGTGCCTCATACTCGCTACTTTGATTTCAGCGGCGTGATTGATGAGTTGCGCAAACGTCACGACGATCGCTTCGAGATCAGCCCCGAGTTCAGCCTGCTACAACAGGAAATCGAGTTTCTGACCGAGCAGCGTGGAATTACCTACGTCAGCCTGAATATGGACGAACGCAAGGCTCACCACGACCAGATTGAGCAAACCCGGTTGACCATCGCCAACGCCCGACGCGAACTGAGAGGCGACAAGCCCTTCAAGAGTCTGGAAGATCTGGAAGAATGGCAGACCGAACAGGCAGCGGATCTGGACAACACCGACGAAGAGCTGGACTTTGTGATTCGGGAAGGTGGTCATATCATGGCCGACTTGCTTGAGCTCGATCAGCACATGGCGTCGATCCTGACCCCGGCGCAGTTTGCCGCCAAAGCCGAAACCCGGTGACTCTGATGGCCGGGCAAAACCCCATCGGTCAACAGGACAATGGTCAGCGCGCCCGTGTCCTGCGTGACATGCTGCTGGATGCACTGCACGCCATGCGTTCCATGGAAGAGGTGGACGGTATCGAGCAGGCAGACACCCGGAACAAGACACCGGACAGCAGCCTCTTCGAGCGCATTGCCGGCTTTACCGGTTCTGCGTTGCGGCTGGGTGCCCGGGCGACTGACACTTCACTGCGCGTTGGCCGCGTTCTGGTCAACTCTCAGGATCAACTGCGCGCCATGCTGAGCGCCGGACAGTCGCTCAAAGACATCCGCGAAGTGGCCGGATTAACCCTGTCAGAAATGAGCGAGGCGCTGAACCTTAAAGACAAATCCCTGCTGGAAGCCATTGAAAACGGCACCTCGACCCTCTCTTTTGAGCTGATCCTGCGTCTGGCATCCCTGATTGCCCGAAACGATCCGATTCCGTTCATCATGCGCACTACCCGCAACTACAACCCCGAAGTGTGGCAGTTGCTAAATGACTGGGGTGTTGGCCGCATCCCGCTGCAGTTTGAGCGGGAGCGGGAATTTATCAACATCTTCCGACGCCACGACGACGCCCGCAATCTGTCTGATGAAGGCTTCCGCAAAGTGCTGGAATTCACCCGCCAGAGCTTTGAAATGTCTCTACACTTTATTGAGAAACAAGAGATGGAAGTGGAGGAACTGAAGGCGAAGCTTCAGCCCCAGGACAGCCCGGACAAAAACACCCCATCAGGAAAATAGCGCCCGCATCCCGATGATGTCCGGATTCCGGATCACGCCTTTCTCGGTCACGATGGCGTCAATAAGGCCGGCCGGTGTCACATCAAACACCGGATTGAACACCTCAACACCAGCGGGCGCCAGTTGAATCCCCCGAATCTCTCTAATTTCGGTGCCATCACGCTGTTCTATTGGGATGTCTATACCGGATGCGAGCGACATATCCACCGTGCTCGACGGCGCCACCACCATGAAACCGATGTCATGGTGCCTGGCCAACACTGCAAGACTATAAGTTCCGATTTTGTTGGCAACGTCGCCATTAGCAGTGATGCGGTCTGCCCCGACAATCACCCACTTGACCTTACCTGATGCCATAATGGCAGCTGCTGCTCCATCGGCATTCAGCGTGACCGGAATATCATCACGGCTCAGTTCCCAGGCGGTCAGCCGGCTGCCCTGCAGCCAGGGCCGGGTTTCATCAGCATAGACCCGCGTAAGCAGCCGCTCTTCATGCAACCGGCGAATCACCCCCAACGCCGTGCCATAACCACCCGTTGCCAGCGCACCAGTGTTGCAGTGGGTCAGCACCGAAATCGGCTGGACCGGGCTAATCACACCCAGTGCATGGTCAGCCATCGCCAAATTGGCTGCGAGGTCTTCTTCATGAATGCGCACCGCCTCGGCCGCCAGTCTTTTGGCTGCATCGCTGAGGGAGTCACAACTGTTGAACACCTGCTCCATGCGCTCCAGCGCCCAGAACAGATTGACCGCCGTTGGCCGGGATTTCGCCAGCTCCTGGATGGCTTGGCTGACCTCTGCTTGCCAGTCGTCAGCGCCGGCATGCCGGGCTGCCAACGCAACCCCGTAGGCGGCGCTGATACCGATTGCCGGCGCACCCCGGACAACCATGTCCGCGATGCATTGAACAACCCCGGCGGCGCCCTCGGCGGTAATCCAATGCTCTTCCGTGGGCAGCAGGCGCTGATCCAGCAGTTCCAGACTGTCGCCATGCCAGCGCATGGCCACGGTGCCCATTGATCGGCTGGAAGGGTTGGTTACCATAATCAACTCCGTCTTGATGTCATAAAAACGCCAGTATAACGCCATGTCAGCAGATTGCCCTCCCGGTTGCAGGCAAGCCCGACAGGGATGGCCACTGGGGTAGTCCTGCCAACGGCAGCTGGTTATACTTCTCAATTGAATTTTTCGGCACAGTTCCGTGCCCGCAACCCGAAGGCAGGTTAATGACGGCAGACACCATCACCGCAGCCGATATCCGAATCAACGCCCGCTGGCTGATTCCTGTGCAGCCCTTTAACGTCGTGCTGGAGCATCAAGCGGTGATCCTGCAGGGCAGCCGCATTGCCGCAGTTCTGCCTCAGGCTGAAGCCGATCTGGCGTATCGCACCCGGGAAACCCTGAATTTGAACAGCCATGTGGTGCTGCCCGGCCTGATCAACCTGCACGGTCACACGGCCATGTCTCTGTTCCGGGGCATGGCCGACGACCTGCCCCTGATGACCTGGCTCAACGACCATATCTGGCCGGCCGAAGGTAGATTTGTCGGCGAACAGTTCGTGCTGGATGGCAGCCGTTTGGCAATGGCCGAAATGCTGCGCACCGGCACTACCACTTTCTCCGATATGTATTTCTTTCCTGAAATCACCGCCCAGGCAGCGCACGATGTCGGTATGCGGGCACAGGTCTGCTTTCCGTTGATGGACATGCCGACCGTGTGGGGTTCAGGCCCTGAGGAGTATCTGCATAAAGGCGCGGCCCTGATCGAGCAGTGGCGCAACGACGACTACATCATGCCAGCCATCGGCCCCCATGCGCCTTACACCGTCTCTGATCAACCCTTGCGCTCGGCAGTGGCTCTATCTGAGCAAACCGGCACGGCCATTCAGTTGCACCTCCATGAGACCGCCTTCGAGGTCGAAGACGCCCTGAAAAATTCCGGCCAGCGCCCGGTTTCCCGCATGGCCGAACTGGGCATCCTTGGCAGCAACACCCAGTGCGTGCACATGACCCAGATTGACGACTCCGATCTTCAGCAGCTATCCCGCGCCGGCGCCCACGTCGTGCACTGCCCGGAATCCAACCTGAAACTGGCCAGTGGCCTGTGCCCGGTGCAAAAGCTGATGGACCACGGCATCAACGTCAGCATTGGCACCGATGGTGCGGCCAGCAATAATGACCTTGACTTGTTTGGTGAACTCAAAACCGCCGCCATGATCGCCAAAGTGGTGGCCGGGGATGCCTCCGCACTGTCGGCCCACCGTGCGCTCGAGATGGCCACCATGAACGGTGCCCGGGCGCTGGGCCGAGACCATGAGCTGGGCTCAGTGACCGCCGGCAAACTGGCCGACCTGATCGCGGTAGACCTGAGCGACCCGTACCTGCAGCCGGTTTATGATCCGGCATCGCACCTGATCTACAGCAATCATGGCCGAGCGGTAAGCCATAGCTGGATTCATGGCGTACCTCAATTACAGGACGGCCGCCTGACCCGTATCGATGTGCCAGATCTGATGCTGCGCGTCAGCGACTGGCGCCGACAGATTCTCAGTTAACTCTTCAAACCAGGTGTAACACCATGAGCAACCAGAACGTAGACCACAACGAGATTGCCAAGTTTGAAGCCCTTGCCAGCCGTTGGTGGGACCCCACCAGCGAGTTCAAACCCTTGCACGACATCAACCCGTTGCGGCTCAATTATATTGACCAGAGGGTGTCCCTGGCGGGCAAGAAGGTGTTGGATGTCGGCTGTGGTGGCGGTTTGCTGTCCGAGGGCATGGCGTTACGTGGCGCTCATGTGACCGGCATCGATATGGGCGAAGCCCCGCTCTCGGTAGCCAAACTGCACGGTCTGGAGACCGGCATCAAGGTGGACTACCGGCAGATCACGGTAGAAGAACTGGCCCGCGACCCGGAACAGGCCGGCCAGTACGACGCCGTCACTTGCCTGGAAATGCTTGAGCACGTGCCGGATCCAGCCTCGGTGATCCGTGCCTGCGCTGCCTTGCTGCGCCCGGGCGGCCATATGTTTGTGTCTACCATCAATCGCAACCCCAAGTCGTTCCTTTTCGCCATTGTCGGTGCCGAGTACGTGCTCAGCCTGCTGCCCAAGGGCACCCACGAGTGGAAGAAATTTATCCGGCCCTCCGAGATGTCGGATCACCTGCGCCACGCCAACCTGGAGGTACAGGAACTCACGGGAATGACCTACAACCTTCTCACCAAGACCTACAAACTGGGGCGGGATGTAGACGTCAATTACCTGATGCACGCGCGGGATATTCGTGAAGACTGACCCACAACCATCAGCGGTTTTATTCGATCTGGACGGCACCCTGATCGATACCGCACCCGATTTTATCCGCTGCCTGAACCTGCTCAGGCAACAGCACAGCCTGGCCGCGCTGCCAGCCGAACACATCCGCTGCTCCGTCTCCAATGGCGCCCGGGCCATGGTTCGGATTGGCTTTGGCCTGGAACCGGAACACGAAGGCTATCTGGAGAAGCACACAGCGTTTCTGGATCTCTACGAGGCCGGTGTCGCGGATGAAACCACGCTGTTTGAGGGCATGGATCAACTGTTGGAAATTCTGGAAACCAAAGCTATCCCCTGGGGCATTGTCACCAACAAACCGGTGCGTTTTGCTGCCCCCCTGATTGTCGCCCTTGGCCTGGAGGAGCGTTGCGCCACGCTGATCTGCCCGGACCACGTCTCCGAACGCAAGCCGCATCCGGAAGCCCTGTTCCTGGCCTGCCAACGAATAGGCGTAGATCCGGCCCGTGCGGTGTATGTGGGCGATCACGAGCGCGACATCGAAGCAGGCCGCAACGCGGGCATGCGGACCATCGCGGTGCGTTATGGCTACATCGAGCAACCGGAATCGGTTGACCTGTGGCAAGCCGATGCCATTGCAGACACCGTCGCCGATCTGGCAAAGCTGTTACAATAACCACCATTAAATTTCGTCACCGGCCCGAAGCTGGCCAGTAACCGCCTGAACACGGAGACAGGTTATGCATGATTACCAGGCTCCCGCCGATCTTTTGAAAGACCGCATTGTTATGGTTACCGGAGCCGGCAGCGGCATCGGCCGCGCTGCCGCCAAGGCCTTCGCCGCACATGGCGCCACCGTGATCCTGGTAGGCCGCACCGTGGCCAAGCTGGAAGATGTGTATGACGAGATCGAGGCCGCCGGCCATCCACAACCGGCCATCGTGCCGATGAATTTTGAGGGCGCCGCAGTCAAAGAATACGAAGAGCTGGCGATGACTCTGGAAGAGAACTTCGGCCGGCTCGACGGCTTGTTGCACAACGCCGGCATTCTGGGTTCACGCAGTCCGGTCGAGCTTTATGATCCGGAAACCTGGAGCAAGGTCATGCAGGTAAACGCCACCGCCCCATTCCTGCTGAGCCGGGCGATGATTCCCCTGCTGCGCAAATCCGATGATGCCTCGATGATCTTCACCTCTTCCGGCGTCGGCCGCCAGGCCCGGGCCTACTGGGGCGCGTATGCGGTATCAAAATTTGCACTCGAGGGGCTGAGCCAGCTGCTGGCCGATGAGCTGAACGACACCCGGCACAACATCCGGGTAAACAGTCTGAACCCGGGCGCCACCCGCACCAATATGAGAGTCCTGGCATACCCGGCCGAGAATCCGAACCAGAACCCGGGCCCGGAAGCGCTGATGTCGGTCTACCTGTACCTTATGGGCAAAGACAGCCATTGCATTAATGGCCAGCAGATCGACGCGCAGCCGAAACAGTAATGGAGCTTCTGTTCTACACCACGTCCCAGTGCCACTTGTGCGAACTGGCAGAATCCCTGCTGGTCAGCACGCCCATGCCAGCACCCATTCCGGTCGATGTGGTGGATATTGCCCAGTCTGAAATGCTGGTTGCACGTTACGGCACGCGAATTCCGGTACTGCGCCGCAACGATACCGGGGCGGAGCTGGACTGGCCGTTCACCCGGGAACAGTTACTGACGTTTCTGCAATGAGGAATTGCTGACATGCTGATGATTATCTCCCCCGCCAAAACGCTGGACTACGACAGCCCATTGGCGACGGACACCTACACCCAACCGGATTTTCTGGACGACGCCTGCGAGCTGATCGACCAGCTTAAAGATCTGGAACCGCATCAGGTCAGTAACCTGATGAGCATCAGCGACAAGCTCGGCCAACTGAACGCCGAACGTTTTCGCGCCTGGAGCACGCCGTTCACCCTAAACAATGCTCGCCAGGCCATTCTGGCTTTCAAGGGTGATGTCTACACCGGGCTTGATGCCGAGACCTTCAGCGACGAAGACTTCGCCTTTGCCCAGAAGCACCTGCGCATGCTTTCCGGCCTCTACGGCCTGCTGAAGCCGCTGGATCTGATGCAACCCTATCGGCTGGAAATGGGCACCCGGTTCGAAAACCAGCGGGGCAAAGACCTCTATGCGTTCTGGGGCAACAAGCTCACCGAGGCCCTGAACCAATTGCTGGCGGAGGACGATCAGGTTCTGGTTAACCTGGCGTCCAACGAATACTTCAAGAGTATAAAGAAGAAGGATCTTGATGGACGCCTGATCACCCCCCAGTTCAAAGACTGGAAGAACGGCCAATACAAGATGATCAGCTTTTACGCCAAGAAAGCCCGGGGCCTGATGTGCCGTTATGCTACTCAGAACCGCATCAGCCAGGTCGATGACCTCAAGGGTTTCAACCTTGAAGGCTATTACTTCAGCGAAGACCAATCCGATAAAAACAACTGGGTTTTCCTGCGGGATCAACCGTAACCGTTTCAGTTAATATCGGAGTAACCATGAACGAAGCAGTTTTCTCCCAGATCGCCTTGATGGTGTTTCTGACGGGTCTTATTGTCTGGATGGGTTTCATCGTATGGGATCTGGCAAAAAAATCCCAGGCGGGCATGTTTGGTACCATTGCTCTGTTTACCATATTGGGCGCAGGCGTTGTCGGCTTTATTGTCAAAACCGTGCTGGTTGAGATCATGCAAATCTGACCTGCCCGGATACCCGTCACTTTACGGCCGCACCGGTGTGGCCGTATTATCCCTTCCCTTTTGCAATGCTCTGAACTGACAGCAAGGATTCCAACCGCATGTGGTTTCGTAACGCCCGAGTTTTCCGTTTCACCAAACCCTTCGATATCACTCCCGAAGATCTGGAAGAAAAGTTGAGAGCAGACGCTTTCAAACCCTGTGGTCCACAAGAAACTCTGCGCCAGGGCTGGGTGCCGCCCCTGGGCAAACACGGCGACCAGATGGTTCACAGCGCCAACGGCTACCACCTGATTGCGCTGCGTAAAGAAGAAAAGATTCTGCCGGGCCCGGTGGTCAAGGAAGCGGTGGAAGAGCGTGCCGAGGCCATCGAACTGGACCAGGGGCGCAAGGTTCGCAAAAAAGAGAAAGAAGAAATCAAGGAACAGGTGATGCTGGAGATGCTGCCCCAGGCGTTCTCCCGCAATCGCCGCTGCTTCGCTTACCTAGCGCCTCAGGATGGTGTACTGGTGGTCGATGCCGGCTCTGCCAAACAGGCGGAAGACCTGGCCTCTACCCTGCGTAAAAGCGTGGGCTCACTGCCTGTGCGGCCGCCCGCAGTCGAGCAGGCTCCGGCCTTCACCTTTACCGGTTGGTTAAACGAGACCATCGAGCACCCCGCCAGCATTGTGCTTGGCAATGAATGTGAACTCAAAGACCCGTCCGAGGACGGCGGCGTGGTGCGCTGCAAAGGCCTGGACCTGAAAGCTGACGAAATCCGTAATCATCTGGAAACGGGCATGCAGGTGACCAAGCTGTCACTGACCTGGGACGACAACGTGTCGTTTGTACTGGATGAGGAGCTGGGCATTCGCCGCCTGAAGTTCGGCGAAACCCTGCAGGATCAGCTGGACGACGTGGATGTAGACGATGCAGTCGCCAAGTTTGACGCAGCCTTTACCCTGATGACCATGGAACTGTCCCGCATGATTCCAGGCCTGCTGGAGGCCCTGGGCGGCGAAGACCGCTCCGCCATTGTCGAAGAAGAAGCGTAAACGGCGCGGGCAAAGCGGGCCTACAGGTGGCCCCCTTTGCCCAGCCGCTCCTTCTGCCAGTCATTTTCCGGCTCGTTCAGCACCAGCCGTAGATCCATTACTTCTTCCTCCGAATTGTACCTGGTCTCAAAACCCAGATGCTCCGCCAGCTTCAGCATCGGCCGGTTATCCGCCAATACATTACCGATCATTTCCATGGTGCCGCGGGCCCTGCAGTAATCAATCATTTTCTGCATCAGGGCAACCCCCAGCCCCTCCCCCTTCATGCGGTCATCCACCATTACCGCGAACTCACAACGCAGGTTGTCGGCATCGGTCCAGGTACGCACCGTGCCCAGGGTTTCCTCACCTTCACCGTCCAGGCGGGGAGCGTTGGCGATGAACACCATTTCCCGGTCGTAATCGATCTGCACCATCTGGGCCACGTCTTCCCGGGAGAAATGCTTGCGGTACTGGAAGAACCGGTACCGGATCGATTCCGGCGACTGATGCTCGTGGAAAGACCGATGCGCCGGCTCGTCCTCCGCCAGTACCGGCCGGATAATCACTCGCCGACCGGACCTGGGCAGTACAATCCATTCTTCCAGCTCTCTTGGGTACGGCTGAATAATAGGCCGGCCCGGCTTATCGTCGAGATCGATGGAGATATTTACTGCCACCGCACCCTGCTCATTGAACAGCAGCGGTGAAATTTCCAGGCCGCGAATTTCCGGAATATCGATCACAATCTGGGACAGCGTCACCAGGGTTTCAGAGACCGCCCGAATGTCTTCTTCCGGCTTCAGGCTGTGCTCTTTCAGCAACTTGTACATGTAGGTGCGGCGCAACAACTCCCGGGCCAGCACCATGTTCAATGGTGGCAACGCAATCTGCCGGTCGCTCATGATGTTGACCTGAGCACCGGCCGCCCCGCACACCACTAACGGGCCAAACAATTCGTCACGGGTGATGCCGACGCTGAACTCAATGCCACCCACGTGCTGGTAGGAACGCTGCACCGCAAACCCCAGAAAGCCACTCTGGGGGAAATGCTCCCGATACTCGTCCATCAGAAACCGACAGGTATCGATGATGGCCTGCTCGCTGTTGAGTTTTTTCACAGTGCCTTTGTAGCGGCGCTGGGTCGGGCTCAGATCCAGAAACGGATAACACCCCTGCTCATGGACCACGCTGATATCGATGGGCCGGCGTTCCACCGCAAACACTTCGAGCACTTCTTCCAGATCATCGCAGTACACCGTGTCTATGGTGTTGATACCGTAGTCGCAGATCACCCGGCGGGCGTCCCGATGGGAAAGGTGCCGGCGGCCATCCCGAAGCGCCCTGGCAACCAGTTTCCGGGTATTGGCCCGATCGGCAAAATGGTCGGTGAACGATTCCGGGGTTTCGGTCAGCAGACGCTGCACCCGCTGGTGCCGCACATGCTGCATAAAGGCCATGACGGCTTTTTCCGGGTTGAAGAACGACGGCAACCCGGCCCGGTAAAACTCCTCCCGGGAATCCATCACCGTGCTTTGCCCCAACCAGCAGGTAAAGATATTCAGGCGCGTACCCTTGGACGCCTGCACCACCGCATCGGCAATCTGCAGGCTGTCCTGAACCAGCGTGGGGGCATACATCACCAGCACATTGGCGACATTCGGATCCTTGGCGAGAATCTTGATGGCTTGGCTGTAGAGTTCCGGGCTGGCATCGTAGTTAAGGTCAATGGGGTTTTTACGGGTCCAGTACGGCGGCAGCAACTCGGCCAGCCCATTGATGGAAGTTTCCGACAACTCCGCCAGTTCGCCGCCAAGATCCGCCAAACGATCGACCGCCAGCACGCCCGGGCCGACACCGTTAGCCATGATGGCCAGGGATTCCCGCCGCAACGGACGCATTCGGGTCAGGGTTTCCAGCGCATCAAACATTTGGCCCAACCCATCCACGCGCAACACACCAGCGCGCTGAAGCATGGCGTCGTAGACCGGGTCGCTGCGTTTGATGCCGGCAGGCAGTTCGTGGGGGAACCATTCGGACTCCGGTACCCGCCCGGATTTAACGGCAATGACCGGCTTGGTGCGAGAAGCAACCCGGACTGCGGACATAAACCGGCGCGGATTGGGAATGTTTTCGATGTGCAAGAGAATGGCACGGGTCTGAGTATCCTGGGCCAGATAATCGATCAGATCGTCGTGATCGATGTCCATGCCATCGCCCAGGGTCAGGAAATAGGAGAAGCCGACGCCCCGGGCAAAGGCCCAGTCAATGATTGAGCTGGCGATGGTGCCGGACTGACCGACAAAAGCCACCCGGCCCGGGATAGCGCCCATGTGAGCGTATGTGGCGTTCAGGTGCCGGGCCGGCACCATCAGGCCAATGGTATTGGGGCCGAGCACTCTGATACCGGTTTCCCGGGCAGCATCCCGCACCGAATACATCAGTGGCTGGCCGGTTTTACTGTGGGTACGCGACATACCCCCGGTCATCACAATGGCGGTACGCACGCCACACTCGCCCAGCTTGCGAATCATCTTGGGCACCGTATCCGGCGGCGTACAGACAATGGCCAGGTCCGGGCTGAAATCCAGCCTCGACACTGATTTTACGCAGGCAACGCCGTGCACATTGTCGTAACCGGTCTGGTTGACCACCACCAACCGGCCGGGAAAGCCGCCCCCCAACAGGTTTCGCAGTACCATACCGCCGAGATTGTCGGACCGTTCGGACGCACCAACTATCACAATGGATTCAGGGTTGAACAGACTTTCCAGATAGCGGGTACTCAAGTTGACTCTCCCTGGCGGTGGGCTGGTGCGATTCTGACAAGAATCTCAACAAAACAGGTTACTTATCAATGTATACCTTATCTTAGAACGGTATTTCCTGATGTAAATCGTCAATCACAGCTATTAGACCAAAGAAAGACGACAGGCTTCGGTTATCCCTGATAACATATCAAAAATAATAAGCAATTTCAGGTTCAGACGAAACGTATGACCACGGCATTTTTCTCCCACGATGATTGCATGAAACACAACATGGGCCCGGAACACCCGGAATGCCCTGAACGTATTTCAACCATCCTGGCGTATCTGGCAGACACCCACCTGGAGCAAGACCTGGATTGGGTAAGGCCGGAGGAGATCACCCGTGATCAGCTATTGATGGTGCACCCGGAAACCTATCTGCACCAGCTTGATCTGATGCAACCTACCCGTGGCCGGGTTTTTACTGACCCCGATACGGCAATGATGCCAGACACCCTGCGGGCCGCAAGACTGGCTGCCGGGGGCAACATTCAAGCTGTCGACATGGTGATGAGCAGCCAGGTGACCAACGCGTTCGTTTGCGCGCGACCACCAGGGCACCATGCGGAACGCGCTAAATCCATGGGCTTCTGTTTTTACAACAACGTTGCTCTGGCCGCCATGCGCGCCCTCACCTTCCATCACCTGGAACGGGTAGCCATCATCGATTTTGATGTACACCAGGGCAATGGCACCGTGGATATCGTCAGTGGCGATGAGCGCATCCTGATGTGCTCCAGCTTCCAGCACCCCTTCTACCCGCACTCTCACGTGCATCGGCAGGCCGACAACATTGTCAACGTCCCCATCGAATCCAAATGCTCAGCACTGGAATACCGAAAAACCGTAGAAGCCGGATGGCTGAAACGACTACAGGATTTCCGGCCGCAACTGGTGTTGATTTCGGCCGGATTTGATGGCCACAGGCTGGACCCGATGGCCGAACTAAACCTGGAAGTGGACGATTACCGCTGGCTGACCGAAATGTTGATCAGCGTGGCACACGATCATGCTAACGACCGGATTATCTCCACTCTGGAAGGCGGCTATCATCTGAAAGCATTGGCAGAGAGTGTGACGGCGCACCTCGATCTGCTGAGCACTGTTTACTAACAGCGCACTCAGCCTGAGAAGTCGGTGCCCGGGCCGCTGGCCTGCTGCAGATCTGGCCGTTCACCCTGTCTTTGCAGGCGGATGGTGGTTCGGCGATTGTCAGCGTGGCGTCGGGATACCGGAAACTGATCGCCCTGGGCCCGAACAATCAATAAATCCTCCTGCATTCCCCGAGACCTGAGATAGTCAGCCACCACATTGGCTCTTTCCTCTGACAGAGCCCGGTTATCAATGCGACTGCCGACACTGTCGGAATGACCGTCAACAAACACTCGCTCGACCGTCGAATCCGCCACCACATAGGTCACGATATTATCCAGCAATTGCCGGTCTGCATCCGAGAGGCTTGTACTTCCGCTGGCAAACGGCACGCGGGACCGGCGAATCTGATCGTAATTGACCGGCAACAAACCGGTAACGCATTCCCGGTAGCCTGAATAAGGCCCGGAAAAATTCACATTGGAGAGGTGAACACGGATCGGGCGATCATCGTACCAGGCGACACGGGTCACGGTCGGCCGCATACCCTGCAACAAGCCCTGAGCCACCAGCGTGGCTTCCCGATTACCCAGAATCACCGCCCGCCGGTTGTCTGACACAGTAACGGCACCAATTGCACGGGGTGCAACGCCAGGCCGCCAGGCGGGCGCTTCTACCACAAGCTGTCCACGACCGGGGCGCATCATGGAGGTTTCGGATTCCAGGAAGAAACTGAGGTTCTCGCCGGCCCGGTGACTGAACACAGCCCGCCCATAACCCGGAACGCTATGAACCAATGAGCATTCGAATACCGATTCAGACAGATACCACTGACTGTTTTCTATGCCCGCCCCGTAACTGGACGCCAGCGCTGGCAAGGCAAAGCCTCCAGACAAGACTGCCCCGGCCAAACCTGCTAGCTTGCGGAACATAAACTGGCAAACCGACATGGTCATAGTGATGACACCTCAAAAACGATTACTCGCGATCTCATTTTGGTATAACGACCGTTCAGCGTAATACTTGAGCGCCAAACCTTGCGGAAACGCGAAAACATTCTCTCCGACCTTCTGATATAATCCGCAAAATTTTTTGCTCCGGTGCTTAGCTGCCATGACCAAACAACTGACCATTACCCGCCCTGACGACTGGCACCTGCACGTGCGCGATGGCGCAGTGCTGAACAACGTAGTGCCGGCCACAGCTGCCTGCTTCGGCCGGGCCATCATCATGCCCAACCTGGCGCCACCGGTTACCGACGCGACCGCCGCCGTGGCCTACCGGAACAGAATTCAGGCTGCTGCCGGCAACGCCGGTTTTGAGCCGTTGATGACTCTGTACCTGACCGAAAGCACCACCGCAGACACCATCTTTGAGGCCAAAGCCTCCGGGGTGATTGCGGCCAAACTTTACCCGGCCGGGGCCACCACCAATTCTGCATCTGGCGTAACCGACATCCGCAACATCTATCCGGTTCTTCAGGCCATGGCGGACTGCGGCATGCTGTTACTGGTGCACGGGGAAGTAACCGATGCCGACATCGATATCTTTGATCGCGAGAAAGTATTTCTTGAGCGGGTACTGGCGCCAACGCTTGAGGCCTTCCCGGAGCTGAAAGTCGTGCTGGAACACATCACTACGGCAGACTCTGCCCAGTTTGTGCGCAGCCACACCGGTGGCAATCTGGCGGCAACACTGACCCCCCAGCACTTGATGTACAATCGCAACCATATGTTGGTGGGCGGCGTACGGCCACACCTGTACTGCCTGCCGATTCTCAAGCGCAACACTCACCAGAAGGCATTGAGAGACGCAGTTGCCAGTGGCGACCCACGGTTCTTCCTGGGTACTGACTCGGCCCCCCACGCGCGCGACAAAAAAGAAGCCCCCTGTGGCTGTGCCGGCTGTTATTCTGCTTATGGTGCGATTGGGCTGTATGCGGACATTTTCGAAGAACTCGGCATTCTGGACAAACTGGAAGCCTTTGCCAGCTTCAACGGCGCCGATTTTTACGGGCTCCCCAGAAACACCGACACCATTACCCTGGTGCGCGAGCCCTGGACCATGCCCGAGCAACTGCCACTGGCCGATGGCACCATCGTACCTCTGAAAGCTGGTGAAACCGTTCACTGGCGCATGGCGTAAAACACGTTAAATTCATACCGCGAACAACGGAGTTCGAGTGTCAGAAGAAAACAAACCGCCACATCCTATGTCTCTTCGCTTCCGCGGTTTTTTACCGGTGGTTGTCGATGTTGAAACCGCCGGCTTCAATCCCGAGCGGGATGCCCTGCTGGAAATCGCCGCCGTCATGGTCACCATGGATGACGAGGGCTGGGTACGCCGGGGTGAAACCTTCCTGCAACAGATCGACCCGTTTGAGGGCGCCAACCTGGAACAGTCGGCGCTGGACTTTACCGGCATTGACCCCTGGAGCCTCGAGCGGGAAGCCGTGCCCGAGCGCGAAGGCCTGAGCGAGATCTTTTCGCCGATCCGCAAAGCGGTCAAAGAGCACGACTGCAAACGCGCGGTTCTGGTTGGCCACAACGCCACCTTTGATCACAATTTTGTGTTTGCCGCAGCCCTTCGCGCCGACATCAAACGCAATCCGTTCCACCCGTTTTCAACGTTTGATACCGCCGCCCTGGCCGGCCTGGCCTATGGCCACACCGTTCTGGCCCAGGCGTGCAAGCTGGCTGGCATTCCGTTCAATAATAAAGAAGCGCATTCGGCGGCCTATGATGCCGAGAAAACCGCCGATCTGTTCTGCGGTATCGTCAATCGCTGGAAGGAGCTGGGCGGTTTCCCGCCACCAGTAATTGACCTCGGCGAAGACTGAAACGCGTTTGCAGCAGACATTAAAAAACCCGCCGAGGCGGGTTTTTTAATGTCTGGAATTTCAATTACCAGTAGATGCCGCGCATGATGGCCGCGAACGCCACCTGCTCGGAAGACACCTTCGGTCGCTCACCAGACTTGCTGCCCGCAGCCGACGGCGAATCCGGGAACATCCGGTAGCCGGTGTTCATGACGATCTCCGCCATCTTCGGCGCCAGGGCATGCAGCACCTGGGCAAAAATGCCAAGCCGGGTGGCAACGCGCTTGGGACGGTACACGATAGCGTCCGCCACCATCTGTGCAGCTTCGTCCGGCGACAACGTTGGCACCGAATCGTAGATCTTGGTGGGCGCGATCATCGGCGTTTTCACCAGCGGCATGTTAATGGTGGTGAAGGTGACGTTGCGATCAGACCACTCTGAGGCGGCACAACGGCTGAACGCATCCAGCGCTGACTTGGAAGCAACGTAGGCAGAGAACCTGGGTGCATTGGTCAGCACGCCGATGGAGGAAATGTTCACCACATGACCGCGTCGACGTTCCAGCATCTTGGGTGAGAAACCCATGATCAAACGTACAGAACCGAAGTAGTTCAGCTGCATGGTCCGCTCAAAGTCGTGGAAGCGGTCGAAGGACAAATCCAGTGACCGGCGAATGGAGCGGCCGGCGTTGTTGATCAGCACGTCCACATGACCATGATTGTCCAGCACGGTTTTCACAAACTCGTCGCAGGCTTCCATATCAGAGAAATCGCAAGGATACGCATGCACGCTTGCACCGCGGGATTCCAACTCGTCCGCTACTTCTTTCAGGCGCTCCAGTTTACGGGCACCAATCACCAGAATGGCACCGGCATCCGCCAACTTCTGGGCGGTCGCCAGACCAATGCCCGAGGTTGCACCAGTCACTACACATACGCGACCCTCAACCGTTCCCCGCAGCGTGCGGTCCTTGAACAGGTCCGGGTCCAGATGACGCTCCCAGAAGTCCCAGATAACCGGCGCAAAATCGGTCAGGCGAGGCACCACAATACCGGTACCCTTAAGAGCACGCTCGGTTTCTCGGGCGTCGAAACGGGTCGGATAATTGATGAACGACATCACCGACGGTGGAATGCCCATGTCGTCGAGAACTGCGGCAGTCAGTCGCTTGACCGGCGGCAGGTTCTTCAGGCTCTGGCGAATGAACGGCGGAATAAAGCCAAACATACGGGAATCAATCCGCATGCCCATTTTGGGCGCATGCCCCGCTTCGCTGAAGATATTAAGGATCTCACCCACTTTGTACGGATCCGAATCCACCAAGTGGAAACACTTGCCGTCTTCACCGTCCAGATGCGCAATGTGGTCCATGGCGTTAACCACAAAATCTACCGGCACTATGTTCAGGCGGCCACCTTCAATACCGATGGTCGGCATCCATTGCGGCAGAGCGTGGCGGATTTTCTGGATCATCTTGAAGAAGTAGTAAGGCCCGTCCACCTTGTCCATTTCACCGGTTTCGGAATGGCCGATAACCATGCCAGGGCGGTAGATCCGGAACGGTACCTTGCACTCGTTGCGTACGACTTTCTCTGACTCGTGCTTGGTGCGCAGATAGGGGTGATCCAGCTTTTCCGCTTCCTCAAACATGTCCTCGCGGAAGATGCCCTTGAACAGACCGGCAGCGGCAATGGACGACACGTGATGGAAGTGTTTGGCAGCCATCGCTTCTGCGGCCTGAATCGCGGCGCGGGTGCCTTCAATATTGGTTGCGGCCTGGGATTCTTCATCGGCGCCCATGTCGTACACGGCGGCTAAATGAAAGAAATGATCCACATTTCCCTTCAAAGATTTCAGGGTCTTGGCATCAATGCCAAGGTTTTTGCTGGTGAGATCCCCAATGACTGCCTTCACCCGGGAGTCATCGACACCCCAGCGTTCACGCAGTTGCGCCAGCTTATCCTGGGACTGTTCCCGTACCAGTACATGTACGGTGCCGCCACGGGCCAGTAACTTTTCTACCAGAAAACGACCGATAAAACCGGTGCCGCCTGTCAGGAAATAATTCATAGATAATCCGTCCTGCCTGTTGCTCTGTTGTTGTCATTTCGCCAGCGCAGATAAGACTAAAGTCGTAACCTGCAAACCGTTGGCCGGCATTCTACTTAATTGCAACCCTCATGTATCGAACTTTTTTAGAGCATTTACTCCGTAAGCCTTTGTTTTTATTAGAGCCATTACTCTAAAAACCAGCCCCTTTCCCGACAGTAAATGTCCGGAATACCGACACACTGGTTTTGAGATTAGCACAGTAAACGGTGACCGGGGCCCCGCTGGCCACAATTACCGATGGGCAATGCATGCAGCGGCCGGCAATGCGATAATCGGGAACTTTCTGCGCCTGAAGGCGTCACTAATCAGCCGATAAATTGAGGTTTACCGAACCCGTATGCCAAACGATACGCCCAACACAGAACGCTACATTGCCATTGCCCGCGCCTGCCTCAAGGCCATTAACGATACCGCCGCCGACAGCGGCAGCCGGGAAGACAAAATTCAGGCAGTGTACCAGGCCATCGACAAGGCCTTTCAGGCGGAATTCGCCGACTACCGGCAGTCCGTCGCCATTATGGCTACCGTGCTCGAACGCATTGCGACCGGCGAACTGGATGCCGAGAAAGCCGCAAGTCTGGCCCGCCAGACGCTGGAGCAACAACCGGCCAACACCAAGACCGGATCGATGCACTGACACCCTGATGACCACCTGAACCACCGGACAAAAGAGGCTCCATGACTGCTGAACGCCCCGTGCTCCATCGTCTGTATCGTTTCCAGTGCTTGTTATTGCTGCTGATTGGCAGCGTGCTGCTCAGCCCTTATGCACTGGCCAGCGTCTCGCCCACCAAAAGCCCGAATGACCCGAACGAGTATCGATACCTGGAACTGGACAATGGCTTGCGGGTGATCCTCGCGTCAGATCCGGAAGCGGACAAAGCGGCGGCCTCCATGAACGTGGCCGTCGGTAGCGGTGACGATCCGGCTGATCGGGAAGGCTTGTCACACTTTCTAGAACACATGCTGTTCCTGGGGACCGAAAAGTACCCGGACCCGGGTGAGTACCAGCAGTTCATCCGCAGCCACGGCGGCAGCCATAACGCCTTCACCGCCTTTGCCGACACCAACTACTTTTTCGATGTCGAGGCGGATTTTCTAGAACCGACCCTGGACCGCTTTGCCCAACAATTCTCCCACCCTCTGTTCACGCCAGAACTGGTCGACCGCGAGCGTAATGCGGTGCACTCCGAGTACACCGCCAAGCTTAAAGACGATGGCAGGCGGTTTCTGTCTGTCCGCAAAGCCGGTGGCAACCCGGACCATGCCTTCAGCCAGTTTGCTGTCGGCAACCTGACCACCCTGGAGAATACCGAAGACAACCCGCTGCGGCCGGACCTGATTCAATTCTGGCAAGAGCAGTACTCTGCCAACATCATGACCCTCGCCGTCTATGGCCCGCAATCGCTGAACGACCTCGAAAACATGGTGCGTCAGCGTTTTTCCGCCATCGAAAACCGCGATCTGACCACCAAAACCCACCCGCAGTCGCTGTACGATGACAACCGGTTGCCCGAGCGTATCACCGCCGAAAGCCTGAGAGACGCCCGCAGCCTGACGCTGTCGTTTCCCATTCCGTCCCAGCGGGACAACTACCGCACCAAGCCGGCGTCTTACGTCGCCAGTCTGCTCGGCCATGAAGGCGCCGGCAGTCTGTTCGACACCCTCAAGAAAGCCGGCCTGGTGGAGGCACTCTCCGCCGGTCTGGGCATGGACACCGGCGACCACGCCACGCTGGATGTGCGCATGTCGCTGACCCGAGAAGGCCTTGAGAAGCAAGACGACATCATCGCAATGACCTTCCGATACATCGACCAGATCCGCGCCAAAGGCGTCACCCAGGAACGCTTCGATGAAATGAAGCAACTGGCGGTGATTGACTTCCGTTTTCGCGAACGCAGCGAACCCATGCGCGAAGCCATGCGCTTGGCCAGCTTGCTGCGGGACTACCCGCCGGCCGACATTCTGAGCGCACCCTGGATCATGGACCGCTTTGCGCCGGAGCAATACCAGGCCATCCTGGCGCAGCTGACACCGGATAACCTGAAAGTCTGGGTCTCCGCACCCAACCAGGCTTTTGAAACGCCGTTGTTTACCGAATGGTACGAAACGCCCTGGCACCGTGAGCCCCTGACCATTCGGGATGAGGTGGATGCAGCCCTGGCGGCCCAGCTTAACCTGCCGGCGGCCAACCCGTTCGTGCCGGAGAATCTCGATCTGGTGCCCGGCCAGAGCATGGCCCACCCGATTCAGTTGGGCGAACTCGATGGCCTGGATATCTGGTACGCCAGGGACACCCGCTTCAATACCCCGAAGGCCAACGTCTTCATCAGCCTGCGCACCCCGGAAGCCCGGGCCTCTGCCCGCAGCGAAGTGCTCACACAGCTGCTGGTCGATGCCATTGATACCAACCTGAACGCCTGGGCCTATTCTGCTCGGTTGGCCGGACTGGATTACAGCATCTACCCACACCTGCGCGGTGTGACCATTCGGGTAGGCGGCTACAACGACAAGCTGCACAAACTGGTCAACAGGGTACTGCTGGAATTTTCCGACCCCGACTTCACCGAGCAACGGTTCAGAATTGCCCGGCAACGGCTGATTGATGGCCTGGAAAACAAAGCCAAAGATCGGCCGGTGCAACAGACGTCCGAATTTATCCAGACCGCCTTGATTGATGGCACCTTCCCGGTGGCTGAAAAACTGGCCGCCGCCCGTGAAGTCACCCTCGAAGAGTTAGAAGCCTTCGGCGACCAACTGGTCGCAAAAACCGATCCGGTCATGCTGGCCCACGGCAATCTAACCGAGGCCTCTACCCTGAACCTGGCCAGACAAGTTCAGGCCATGGTGTTGAACGATCGGGAACGCACCGTGGTGGAACGATCACAGGTTCGCCAACTGCCGCTCGGCCAAACGGCTGCCGTGCTGAATGTAGACCACCCGGATACCGGCTACACACTCTACTTGCAGGGCAACGACACCTCTTATGAGGAGCGGGCACGCTATCGCCTGCTGGCACAAATTCTGAGCAGCCCGTTCTATGAAGACATACGGACCACTCGCCAGCTCGGCTACATTGTTTACGCGACCGCGTTCGAGATACTGGAAACGCCGGCATTGGGGCTGGTGGTGCAGTCACCGGAAGCTAGCGGCGAGGCCATTGATGACGCGGTTGACGAATTTGCCGAGAGTTTTGCCGGGCAACTGGCAGAGTTGGATAACGTCCGGCTGAACCGTGAAAAACAGGCGATCATCAGCCAACTGTCAGAGCGTGACCGCCAGCTTGGTGAAGTATCCAGCCGTTATTGGAGAGAAATCGACCGTAACAATATCGGTTTCGATAGCCGGGAGCAGCTGGCTGAGGCCATTCGTAAAGTCAGCCTGGAAGAACTTCAGCACACCTTCCGCGAGGCGTTGACCGAGCGCAAACGCGCGCTGCAGGTAAGCACCGCCGAAGAAGGCAGCAACAGTGCGGTCATTCTGGAGCAACTGCGCCAGCGCGATGCGGTGACGGAGTAGAAAACAAACTAACGTTCACCCACCATACGCCGGAAACGTTGCCAGTCGTCCGGCTCATCCACATCCCAGCGGGGCTCCAGTACATACACACTGAGCCCCGCTGTTTTCATTCGCGCCAGTGTTTGCTCCAGCACCCTCGGCGTGCCCCATTCAATACCAGCCAACGCATCGGCCGTCAGTTTGCGGGCTCCGATCAATACATAGCCACCGTCATCGGATGGCCCGAGCACCACATCGGCGTGGTCCAGAGCCGCGACCGCCGACCGCACGTAACCGGGATCAACCGAGGGGCAATCGCTGCCAATGACCACCGCCTTGGGATAAGCTTCAATACCCTGGCTTAACGCCCGAAACATGCGTTCGCCGAGATCCTCACCCTGCTGGTAATACTGCTGTAGACCGGCCCCTTTGATATTGGCCAACAGAGACGCAGCGAACTCCGGTGGCTGCTCCAGCGGCCGATCCCACCAGAAACTGACGTCGTAACCGGTTGTACAGAGGTTATCGAGTACTTCCAGGCTCAGGGTGATGTGCGCCTGCAAGGCACCGTCAATACCCAGCGCGGGAATCAAGCGGGTTTTAACCCGCCCCGGCTGCGGCCATTTGGCAAACTGCATCAGCATGGCTGGCGAGTTGTCAGTGTTTTGCATGGCGCACATTCCTCCGCCAGAGGGCTGCCAGAGACTCTGGCGCATCACCACGCCAGTAACGCCAGCGCAGACGCCACATCAGCACAATGGTCGACCAAACGCCGTCCTGCTCCCAGCGCCGGCTATCGGTGGTCACCGGCGCTGCAATGCGGTGCGGACGAGCCACCAGTTTCAATCGCTTCGATAATTCGACATCTTCCATCAGGGGCATGAGCCGAAAGCCTCCCAGAGCTTCAAAAACATCCCGACGAACAAACATACCTTGATCGCCGGTACAAATCCCGGTTAGTCGCGAGCGCCAGTTCATAAACCACGCCACCACTCGAAACATCCACCGATGGCCACTCAGGCGCACATCAAAACGGCCCCAGGTAAGGCCATGCCGGTAAGCATCAGTGAGGCGCGCCAGGGCATCTTCGGGTAAGCGGGTGTCCGCATGCAAAAAAAGAATCAGATTACCCCGGGCCTTGGCAGCACCGGCATTCATCTGTACGGCCCGGCCCGGCCCGGAAGCCAACAGGAGATCACAAAGCGGACGCGCAAGATCGGGGGTGTTATCAGAGCTGCCACCGTCCACCACAATCACCTCGTGGCCAGCCTGGCGAATCGGCTGGAGTGCCTGCAGGGCATGCTTAATTCCGCCCGCTTCCATCCAGACCGGAACAACCACACTGAGCGACAAGGCTTTCGGGGTATCGGAATCCATAGCAACGGCTAGCCAACAAAAGACAATGCCCAACCATAACCGGACACCCCTTGAGCCACAAGCCCTTGCCCGCTATCATACCGCCTCTTCTAAAATGCCTCCGTAGCTCATCTGGATAGAGCGTCCCCCTCCTAAGGGGAAGGTAGCAGGTTCGAGTCCTGCCGGGGGTACCAATTAGCGATATTGCTATCTTCCTATTCTCCCCTACCTCACTTCCAATTCGGACCCACGCGCCTGGACTGGAGCGCGCACTCAAATCTTTTACGAAAAGATTTCTGTAATAGAATGCAAAACTATCCCAACCTCAACTTTATTAATTTTGTTTTTAAAACCAGAACTATAAGACAAAACATCATCGTTGCACCTCGAAGCAAAACTCCAGAACCATCGCCTATCATTCGTTGACTCCAGTTCAATACACCTAAACCTTCTGGAAACTGACAATTTCAGCTACCCTGAGACAATAAAACTATTCCAACTCATATAGTTGCAAACAAGAAGTAACGGCGGCGAGCGCATGGACAAGAAGAAGCTGACAGAGCGGGACATCTGCACCAAGTTCATCAACCCTGCCCTGGCGAAAGCAGGCTGGGACATGCACAGCCAGGTGCGCGAAGAAGTCTCGTTTACCGCTGGCCGCATCATCGTGCGTGGCAGACTGCACACCCGGGGCAAACGTCGCCGGGCGGATTATGTTCTCAGCTATAAAAAGAACATGCCCATTGCCATCATCGAAGCCAAAGACAACAACCACAGTCTGGGCGATGGCATGCAGCAGGGACTGGCCTACAGCGATGCGCTGGATGCCCCCTTTGTGTTCAGCAGCAACGGCGACGGCTTTTTGTTCCACGACCGCACCGGCCTTTTCGGCAAAACCGAATCCACCCTCACTCTGAGCGAATTCCCCTCCCCTGATACGCTCTGGGAGCTGTATTGCCAGTACAAGGGCATCATCAACCTGGCCGCCCGGACAACGGTTGAACAGCCTTACTTTGATGACGGCAGTGGCCGAACGCCCCGCTACTACCAGACAGTGGCCATTAACCGCACCGTAGAAGCCATAGCGCGGGGTCAGAACCGTATCCTTCTAGTGATGGCCACCGGCACCGGTAAAACCTTCACCGCCTTCCAGATAATCTGGCGGCTTTGGAAGTCCAAGCAGAAGAAGCGCATCCTGTTTCTGGCCGATCGCAACATTTTGGTAGACCAGACCAAGAACAACGACTTCAAGCCCTTCGGCCAGGCCATGACCAAGGTCACCAACCGCACGGTGGACAAGTCCTACGAGATTTACCTGTCCCTGTATCAAGCTGTTACCGGTAACGAGGAAGAACAGAACATCTACAAGCAGTTCTCGCCGGATTTCTTCGACTTGGTGGTTATCGACGAATGCCACCGGGGCAGCGCTTCCGTGGATTCCGCCTGGCGCCAGATTCTGGATTACTTTTCGGCCGCCACTCATGTAGGTCTCACCGCAACACCCAAAGAAACCAAAGAAGTGTCCAACAGCGACTATTTTGGGGAGCCGGTTTACTCCTACTCCCTGAAACAGGGCATTGAAGACGGCTTTCTCGCGCCCTACAAAGTGGTGCGCATCGACCTGGATAAAGATTTGCAGGGCTGGCGCCCCAGCAAGGGCCAGACCGACAAGCACGGCGAACTGATAGACGACCGCATCTACAACCAGAAAGACTTTGACCGCTCTCTGGTACTGGAAAAGCGTACCGACGTTGTCGCCAGAAAAGTCACCGAGTTCCTTGAGCAAACCGACCCATACCAGAAAGCCATCGTGTTCTGCGAAGACATCGACCATGCCGAACGCATGCGCCAGGCTTTGGTGAACCTGAACCCCCAGCGGGTGAAGGAAAACCGCAAATACGTGATGCGCATTACCGGCGACGAGCAGGAAGGCAAAGCCGAACTGGACAACTTCATTAACCCGGAAGAGCGCTACCCGGTTATTGCCACCACCAGCAAACTGATGACTACCGGCGTGGATGCGCAAACCTGCAAACTCATCGTGCTGGACCAACGCATCCAGTCCATGACCGAGTTCAAGCAAATCATCGGCCGGGGCACCCGCATCAACGACGATTACAACAAGCACTGGTTCACCATTCTGGACTTCAAGAAAGCTACCGAGCTGTTTGCAGACCCGGACTTCGACGGCGACCCGGTAAAGGTGTACGAGCCCAAAGGCGACGATTCTGTAGTCCCGGACGACGAACAGGGCGAGCTGGAACCAGTGACAACCGAGTTGCCCTGCGGTGAGGAAGCGGAAGGCTACGCGGTAGAGCCTGGCGAAACCTGGCAAAGTGACGACACCAAGCCTGCCTCATGGGATGAGGACAATAAAGAAAAGTCCAAACGAGTGAAATACGTGGTGGGTGACGTAGAGGTGAAGGTTATCGCCGAGCGTGTGCAGTACCTGGGCCCGGACGGCAAGCTCATCACCGAAAGCCTGAAAGACTTCACCCGCAAGCAGGTAAAAGAGCAGTACGCCACTCTGGATGACTTTCTGCGCCGCTGGAACGAAGCCGACCGCAAACAGGCTATCATCGAAGAATTATCCGAACAGGGCGTTATCTGGGAAGACCTCATCAAAGACGTCAGCAAAAAACTCGGCGCGGAACCCGACCCCTTCGACGTTATCTGCCACATCGTCTATGACCAGCCGCCCCTCAGCCGCAAGGAACGGGCCGAGCAGGTTCGCAAGAATAACTACTTCAGCAAATACGAAGGCCCCAGCAAACAGGTTCTGGGTGCCCTGCTGGATAAGTACACCGATGACGGCATCGAACCCATCGAGGATATGAAGGTGCTCACCATCGCCCCTTTCAGCAGCATTGGCGCCCCCATGGAGCTGATCCAGGCCTTTGGCGGCAAACCCGGTTACACCAAGGCCTTAAAAAGTCTGGAAGACGAGCTCTACCGGCAGACCTCATAACCCCGATTCCCGTGTACCATTGTTTTCCGAACTTTCAGGAACCGAACACCTATGTCTATCAGCACCACCATCAAATCCATCCAGGACATCATGCGCAAAGACGTGGGCGTAGACGGCGACGCCCAGCGCATCGGCCAGTTAGTCTGGATGCTGTTCCTGAAAATCTTCGACGACCGGGAGCAGGAATGGGAGATGTTCTACGACGACTACAAATCTCCGATTCCAAAAGAGCTGCGCTGGCGCAACTGGGCCGCCGACCCGGAAGGCATGACCGGCGACGACCTCAAGAACTTCATCGACAACACCCTGTTCCCCGGCCTGCAGAACCTGGAGCCGGCCGGCGACGACTACCGGGGCGTGGTTATCCGCAACGTGTTCGAGGATGCCTACAACTACATGAAGTCTGGCCAGCTGATGCGCCAGGTCATCAACAAGTTGCAGGACGGCATCGACTTCAACAAATCCGCCGAGCGTCACGAACTCGGCGATATGTATGAACAAATCCTCAAAGACCTGCAAGGCGCCGGCAACGCCGGTGAGTTCTACACCCCACGGGCGGTGACCGAATTCATGGTCAACCGGGCAGACCCAAAGCTGAACGAAAAAGTGATGGACCCGGCCTGCGGCACTGGCGGCTTCCTCACCTGCACCATTGAGCACAAACGCAAGCACTACGTCAGCACCCCGCAGGACGAACAAACCCTGCAGCAGACCATCATGGGCGTAGAGAAAAAGCCCCTGCCCCACCTTCTGGCCACCACCAACCTGATTCTGCACGGCATCGAAGTGCCCGACCAGATTAAGCACGACAATACCCTGGCCCGCCCGCTCATCAGCTGGACGCCGAAAGAACGGGTAGACGTGATTGTGGCCAACCCGCCGTTCGGCGGTATGGAAGAAGACGGCATCGAAACCAACTTCCCCAGTGCCTTCCGCACCCGGGAAACCGCCGACCTGTTCATGACCCTGTTCATTCACCTGCTCAGGGACGGTGGCCGCGCCGCTGTGGTGCTGCCAGACGGCTTTCTGTTTGGCGAAGGCATGAAATCTCGCCTCAAGGAAAAACTGCTGGAAGAATGCAATCTGCACACCATTGTGCGCCTGCCCAACGGCGTGTTCAGCCCGTACACCGGCATCAAAACCAACCTGCTGTTCTTCACCAAGGGCAAGCCTACCGAAAACTTGTGGTACTACGAACACCCCTATCCAGAAGGCGTGAAAAGCTATAACAAAACCAAGCCCATGCGCTTTGCCGAATTCCAGACCGAAATCGACTGGTGGGGCACCGAGGCCGACGGCTTCGCCAGCCGCGTAGAAACAGAGCAAGCGTGGAAGGTGTCCATCGACGACATAAAGGCCCGCAACTACAACCTGGATATCAAGAACCCGCACGTAGGCGAACAGCTCATCCACGACTTGGACGAACTGCTGGCCCGATACGAACAGCAACAGGCCGAGATACAGGAAATCCGCCACCAGCTGCGGGACATCCTGGCCGATGCGCTTTCGCACAACAGCGATGAGAACACCGGCGGAGGTGCGGCGTGAGTGCGCAGGAGCTGATTACTGAGCATCTGGATTTGTGGACTGGAGCGGTTTCGAAGAAATCCAGCAGTGGCCGGGGGAGTAATGGCAAAGTTGAGCTGACTGGGGTTAAGAAGCTGCGGGAGTTGATTCTGGAGTTGGCAGTTAGGGGAAAGCTTGTAGAGCAGGACCCAGCAGAAGAACCTGCTCGCGCGCTTCTAGAACGGGTTCGGGCTGAAAAGCTTCGTTTGGTGAAGCAAGGCGAAATTAAAAAGCCAAGGAAGCTCCCAGGGCTGTCCGAGTTGACTATTCCGTTTCCATTACCTGAAAACTGGGAGTGGGCACAACTTGAGGACGTGGGCCGTGATTGGAGCCAGAAAACTCCAAGCAGCGACTTCAGCTACATTGATGTAGCGTCGGTAGACAATCTGCGAGGTGTAACTACTCAGGCCAGCATCTTATCAGCCGACGAAGCCCCGTCACGGGCTAGGAAAGTCGTACACCGAGGGACGCTCATTTACTCAACTGTCCGACCGTACCTACAGAATATCGCTGTGGTAGAGCGAGAAATAGAGCCCGAGCCAATCGCCAGTACAGCGTTCGCCATACTTTATCCCCTTTCAGGAATGCCAGCTCGCTTTTTTCTGCACTATCTTCGAAGTCCGGTGTTCGTGAAATATGTTGAGTCAGTGCAAACCGGCATCGCCTACCCCGCTATTAATGACAAACAGTTTTTCTCGGGCGTGGTGCCTATTCCACCACTAGAAGAACAACACCGCATCGTCCAAAAAGTCGATGAACTCATGGCTCTATGCGACCGGCTGGAACAGCAAACCAGCGACCAGCTCGAAGCCCACAAAACTCTCGTGGACACCCTGCTCGGCACCCTCACCCAATCCGAAAACGCCACCGAACTGGCCGACAACTGGGCCCGCCTCGCCGCCCACTTCGACACCCTGTTCACCACCGAACAGAGCATCGACAAACTCAAGCAGGCGATCCTCCGTTTAGCCTTCATGGGTCTTTTATCTTCACCTTCTCGGCCAGACCCCTGCGAGGCAGTCATTTTAGATGAAGCAACCAGCTATAGGTCAAAAAGTGGGAATACCGCGGGTGAGCACAGCCGGTTATCACGGTTCAACGAAGATGAAGTACCTTTTGATATTCCCGAAAGATGGCAATGGGTAAAACTTGGCCAGCTCTTCGAAATAACATCCAGTAAACGTGTTCACGCGCGTGATTATGTCAGCGCCGGCGTACCATTTTATCGATCGAAGGAGATAGGGGAGCTGCAAGCGGGGAGATCAATTAGTACAGATCTATTTATTTCTAAAGAAAGGTACGAAGAGTTATCTAAACAATCCGGCTTTCCGACAGAGGGCGATCTGATGCTCACTTCCGTTGGCACGATCGGTAACACTTGGATAGCTGATGGCCGAGCCTTTTACTACAAAGATGGAAACATTACGAAGATATCGAAAACCCCCCGCTTCGAAATGCGACTTCTACAACACTTCATTAAATCTCCTGTTTTCAGGCAGGCCGCAACCAGCACTGTATCTGGTACTGCGTACAACGCACTCACTATCGTCAAACTGAAGAATATCCCCGTTCCGCTAATTCCGCTGAGAGAACAGGAGCTCATCCTCAAGAAAGTTGACGAACTCATGGTCCTCTGCGACCAACTCAAGGAGCGCCTTAACCAGGCCAGCGCAACCCGATGCCAGCTGGCCGAAGCTATTGTTGAACAAGGACTTTCAGCATGACTACCGAATACAACGTTTACTGCGACGAATCCTGCCATCTGGAAAACGACGGCCAAAAAGCGATGGTACTGGGTGCGGTCTGGTGCCCGAAAGACAAGCGCCTGGAAATAGCTGAGCGAATTCGCGAAATCAAACAGAAGCACGGCCTCGAAAGGGACTTTGAAATCAAATGGACCAAGGTGAGCCCATCAAAACTGGCTTTCTATCAGGACATCGTTGATTACTTTTTCGATGATGACGACCTACATTTCCGTGGTCTGGTGATTCCAGACAAAAGTGTGCTGGACCATGAAAGGCATCAGCAGGACCACGACGAGTGGTACTATAAGATGTACTTCACCATGCTGAAAACCATCTTTGACCCGGATTCGCGCTACTACGTCTATATAGACATCAAAGACACCCTGGGCCATGAGAAGGTCGAAAAACTCCAGGACATTCTGTGCACCAACGCGTACGACTTCTCGCGCAAAATGATTGCAGACGTAAAACGGGTCCACTCCCATGAAGTGGAGCACCTGCAGATAGCGGACTTGCTGATAGGTGCCCTGTCCTATCTGCACCGCGAATTATCCGGAAACAGCGCCAAAGAAGCCCTTATCGCCAGAATCCGGCACCGCAGCGGCTATCGGTTAACATTCAACACCATGATACGTGAGCTCAAGTTCAATCTTTTGATTTGGAGCAGCAGGATTTGACCATGGATGGAGCACCCGAGTGGCTACCCGAACTGGAGCTGTTTTCCGACTATGGCGGTAACTGGCAGCAGTACCTTGATGCGATTTACCAAATCTTCTGTCGGGATTTTGTGGACTCCAAGCCACTCTTCCGGGGACAGCGTTTGGCGTTGAAACGGCACCCGGTTGTAGATGGCAAAGAAGCAACATTCTGGCACATGACCAGCGAAGGCAGCGTGGAATCTGAAAGAACACCGGATTTCAGACGGTGTGAACGAATCCGTTGGCCGCGTCCCGTTATCGAAAACGAGGATAACCCAGCCTTGAAAGTGTGGTCAGAAAAACGAGGCAACGAAAACCGGATTCATTTGTGGTTCGAGGCAGAAGGTTATCTGGTGATTCTGGCCGAGCGGGCAACATACACACTCCCGTGGACGGCCTTCTACATCGAACGCCAACACCAGAGGGACAAGTACACAAAACGTTGGAAACGGAACACAGGCGGAAAATAAGGCTGGCCGCGCCCTCGAAGAGGACGGGGCCGTAACTCTTTCCACACTTACGCCGGGGGCTGGTAGATGAGCTGTTGTGAACTATAGTGCCACCTCAGGCTAATTTCAATGGCCATTCGGCTACTTCGTATACAAGTTCACAGCAGTTCTGCCATGCAGGCGAACATAAAAACCCCCGCGTAAGCTCCTGTCGGAGCCAAGAGGCAGGGGTCGTGTTAACCGAAAGATTAAAGCCACAGCAGCTCGGCATGCAAGCAGTAATCCCGGAAACTTGGATAACTAATGAAAAACGGCTGGATGATTCGTGCCGGCAACGGCGGTCGGTACTTTGACGACTTCAAAGACAATGACTGCGTGGCCATTGGCTGGAATAGCCTTGGCGACCTACGTAACTACACAAGCCACGAAGCGCTGAAGGAGGCTTACATACAGCACTTCGGCAACGCGAAGCCGGGACGCACAGCCAACGCTCTTGCCATGATTCGCAAGTTCCGGGACGACATCAAGCAAGGCGACACCCTCATCACCTACAGTCAGGAGCACCGGGAATACCTGGTTGGTGAAGACCTGGGCCAGTATGAGTTTTGCCCGGAGCCCGAGCAGATAGGAGAGTTCCAGCAAATACGTGAAGTGAAGTGGCTGGGCCGTGTATCCCGGGATCAGTTCAGCCAGGCTACCAGGAACAGTCTGGGCTCGGTTCTGACGGTATTCTCGTTGTCAGATACTGTCATCAGTGAAGTTCAGGACCGACTGGCCGGCAAACCGGTGGTACAGCCAACTACCGCTGATGAAACTCAAACAGCGGAAGCCGAGTTCGAGATTCTGAGAGAAGATGTCGTTTCCCGCGGTCACGAGCTCATCAAAGACAAGATACAAGGCCTGGGCCCAGAGGAAATGGAAGAGCTCACCGCCGCCCTGCTCCGCGCCATGGGCTACCAGACTCGTGTTTCAGCCAGAGGGCCAGACCGCGGTGTAGACGTACTGGCCTCCCCCGATGGCCTGGGGCTTACTCAACCTCGCATCAAGGCCGAAGTGAAGCACCGAAGCGGCAGTATGGGCTCCAATCCCATTCGTAGCTTCATTGGAGCCCTTCGGGAGGGAGACCAAGGCTTGTTTATAAGCACCGGCGGCTTCACCCGAGAAGCCCGCTACGAAGCCGATCGGGCCACCATTCCGGTAACGCTCATCGACATCGACCTGCTGGCCGACCTGGTGGTGGCGAACTACGAGTGTTTTGATATTGAAGGACAGCGTCTACTGCCGTTGGTGAAGGTTTACTGGCCGGCAGAATAGCAACAATTTTGATTAGGCCTGAAGAGGGGCTGGCCAAGCCCCGTCACATCAAATTAGGCTGGCAGTGCAAGTTTTTGCGGGTACTATTAAAGAAGTTCTTAAATTAACACTTATTAAATCAACTAATTAACTCGCATTTTCGAGTCCTGCCGGGGGCACCATCCTTGAAGCAACCCTGCAAACAGCGATTAGCGTTTTCTGGCGACTGCTCAGTCTCGAGCTGTGTTAGCCAAGAAAACAAATCCGCTCCGATTATCCTGCACTCTTCGAGCATCTGCTTCCACCCGCTCCTGCGTGCCGTCCAACTCAAGTAGACCATCGAGAAAGCTGCCGATGTGTCTATGCCGCGCCGAGTTCCCGAGATTAACTGTTTACTATCTGTAACGGTTGTGTCGGAAAATTTTTCACATCTCACATCTTATTTTGTGACGTAGTTCACAGCATGCTGAATTCAATGGTGTATAGCGTCTTGGCTCTGATCTTGCACCTATCTATTCAGTGCGAATTTCTGTGTTTGTGCCGATTCCGGAGCTTGGGAAGCTTGCACTGTTGGATTTTGGGTTTCTTGATTGAAAGTCGCTGCGCGGCGAAAAACCGGAAATTTCAGGTAAAAAGCCGCGTGTTTAACCGTTCATAAGGGGCAACAGAACCATTCACAACGCACTGACGCATTTTCGAAAAGATCGCATCAAGGAGGTGTGAAATGTTTAAAAGGACGTATGGCTCAGGTCTTTCAGCGACCATTATATGCGCGAGTTTGGTTTTGAGTGCCTGTGGCGGTGGAGGCGGTTCGGGTGGTTCAAGTAGCTCAGGTGGCGATGCCAGCACACTTAAAGCTGGCCTATACGAAGCGAAAGTAGAATACGTGAACGGCGCTAGTTCGCAAACGGCGGTCACGTATCTCAGCCCCGCAGGGGATTTTACAAGTGTCTTCAGAGGGGGTGCCGGGGTTTCGATTGGCAAGCTTGCATTTGATACCACCAGGATCAGCGGGGTCAGTTCTGACTATCGCCAGCTGGGCCCTGAGCAACTGGACCCTACTGGCTTTGTCGAAGATAAGGGCACCCAGGAGGGCACAATAAACGGGACAATTTCCTCGCAAGGGTCTGCCACTTTTTCTACCACCGACGCCGCCGATCAAGTTAATACGAACGTCACATTGCAGCGGCAAAACTTAATCAGCGATGTGGGCATCTCTCTGAAGAGAACCTCGGGCACCTATGTAAAGGGTGAGTCCGAGGTAGCGCTAACCATAGGCGCTGATGGTTCATTGGACGCTCAGTACTATACGCAAACTACCGGCTGCCAACTTGTAGGAATCGAAGCCCTCTCAGTACCCGATGCTTCGATTAATGTCTTTGACATCAACTACACAATGTCCAATTGCACCAACGATAATCGCAATGGGGAGTACTCCGGCGTCGGCTATTTCATCCCGATGAATAATCAGCAAATGCGAGTGGTATTTGCAACCCATAACGGGAAGGTGGCCATGCGGTTCAGCGGCGCCAAATAAGCTATGATCTGAAAAATAAGGCAAACTCACCCAAGTGAAGTTCATATCCGCCGCAGTCGAAGGTGACCAACAGCCTTGATGCCAAGCTCAAGGTGACAGCGCCAGGAATAATGAGCACAATTATCCGCGCAATTTTACGGCAACAGAACCAGTGTCAACGTTGTTGCCGATGCCATTCGTTGTAATCCTTTTTCAACGCTCGTGAAAGGTCTGCGGTGCTAATATAAAATGTAGAATGAACAGGACCCTGCTCACTACCTGACGCAAGGAGCGCGACGTCATGAACTGCTACAGGCCACGCTCCCACTGCGGGTTTCGGATACTCTGCCTGATGTGGGCGACTATCCTGTGCCTTGCCGCGATGCCGGCCTACGCCCAGCCAGATGACGAAGCAAGTGGTGAGCAGACAAGCGAGGAAGGCGTCGAGGCCGCCACCGAAGAAAAAAAAGCAGAGCCCGAAGAAGCAAGGCCTGCGGTCCAGCCCGAACTGGAAGCGGAGGCCGAAAGCCCGCCCCAGATCCAGCTTCCTGACACCGAGACGGCGGATATCCGCCAACAGATCCAGTCCCTGAGAGCTTCTCTCGACCAACGCCTGATTGCCGTTGAGTCCACCCGCAACCGGCTCTCCTACGCGGAATCACTTCTCAATCGACTTCAAGACGAATACAACAGTTTCGAGCTTCGCCTGGAAAAAGCCGGACTGAACCTTACCGGCAATTACGCCAATCTCCTTCAGCAGCGGCTTGAACGACTTCAACAGCAAGGCATTGCGGAGGATCTGATTCGTGATATTGAAAACCAGTTATCGACAACGCGCGAGGAACAGCTTCGACTGGAAGAGTTCGAGGCCATCATCGATCCCGGCGATGATGCCCGCGACCAGCTTAGAAGCCAGAGAGCAAGCCTGATCCGCCAGTTGCACAAAGCCGTCACCGAACACATCCAGGCTCTGAACGAGTATTTCAACACGGTATCGGCGCTGCAGGAGCGCGTAGAGGCGTACCAGACTCTGCTGCAGCAGCGCCTGTTCTGGCTGCCCAGTGCACCGGTTGTAAGCGCGGGTACTCTCACAGAGCTGGTCGAAGCGGTGGCCTGGTTTGCCAATCAGTTTCGGCTTGATCCGCTCAACGACGCGATTGGCTATTCGATTCAGGAACGTAGCGGGGCCATCGCCTTTCTCACTATTCTTTTGGCACTTTTGCTTATCAAGCGAAGAGCCTTGAAGCGTAACCTCAAAACCAACAGTCGACACGTTGGGAACGTTGGCCATGATCGCATTGAACATACTTTATATGCGTTCACCAACAGCGCCTTACTGGCACTGCCGGGCGTGCTGGTGCTGGCAATCGCGGCGCTTTTGCTGATGGAGGGGAACGATTTTTTCTCCGCTCTGTCTGGGGGCATGGTCGCTGCGGCACTTGTCACCCTCCTGCTGGCATTTATTCATAACGTGGCCCGCGAGGGCGGATTGGGCGACACCCATTTCCACTGGCATATTGACTCGCTGCGCGCCCTTCGCCGGGAACTGCCGTTTCTGCTGGCGGTAATCATCCCGATCATGGTGATCATGCCCACCACCGCAACACCCGACGGATCCGAATTTGTGGACAGTCTCGGGCGCTTGCTCTTCACCGCCGTATCCATCGCGCTTTCGACGTTCGCGCACCGAATCCTGAGCGCGGTCCGGGCTGATCGGCCAGAGAGCAAGCACCTGTTAGCGCTGCATGCACTGGCCGTTGCCACGCCCCTGGTACTGGTGGTGGCATCGTTACTCGGATATCACTACACCGCCCTGGAACTGGAGCGCAACCTGTTCATCAGCATCTGCTGGATAGCCTTCAACGCCATGCTGTTTTATATCGGACTTCGCGCGCTTTCGGTCAGGGAACGTCGCCTCACCCTGGCGCGGCTGCGTGAACACCGCGAGGCGCAACGCAAGCTCGCCGAAACCCGGGAAGCCGCTGAATCCTCGGGTGAAGGGGTACCGCAAACGCTAGACATGCCAGAAATGGATCTCAAGGATATCAATCAGCAGAGTACCGCGCTCTTACGCATCCTGGTTTCCGTGATTGTCATTACCGGCCTCTGGCTGCTCTGGGCCAGCCTGATTCCGGCCCTGCAGCTGTTCGACAACATCACACTCTGGACCATCGCTACAGACCTGGACGGCGGCAATCCGCTGCCCATTACCCTCGGCGACCTGCTGCTGGCGCTGTTCGTCGGCGTTGGAACTGTGCTCGCCGTCAGAAACCTGCCTGGCACCCTGGAAGTCATGGTTCTCAGCCGGATGAAGCTTGAGCCTGGAACGGGCTATGCCATTACCACCCTCACCACCTATACCCTGGTGTTGGTTGGCGTCGTGGTATTCCTCGGTGTGATCGGGGTGCAATGGTCCAAGTTGCAGTGGCTGGTGGCGGCTCTCGGGGTTGGTTTGGGTTTTGGTCTTCAGGAAATCGTTGCCAACTTTGTGTCCGGCATCATTCTGCTGTTCGAACGCCCCATCCGCGTCGGAGATACGGTCACTATCGGAGGCATTACCGGGACGGTGTCACGTATCCGCATTCGTGCAACTACGCTGGTTGACTGGGACCGCAAGGAACAGATCATTCCCAACAAGACCTTCGTAACCCAGGATCTGACTAACTGGACACTGTCGGATTCGATCACGCGCGTTGTGCTGCAAGTCGGCGTTGCCTACGGTTCCGATATGGATCAGGTGCAGAAACTGCTTACGGAGGTAGCTCACAACAATGAGCGGGTCGTGGATGATCCCTCGCCAGCTGTGTTCTGCGTCGGCCTGGGAGATAGCCGTGTTGATTTCGAGCTACGGGTGTTTGTGAAAGATCCCCTGGACATCATGCCCCTGTCTCACGAGATCAACACCGCCATTACTCGCACCCTGCATGAGGCAGGCATCGAGATTCCCTTCCCTCAGCGGGATATTCACGTGCGTGATAATGGCGCACTCCCTCACTCCTCATAAATCATCTTACGCACCATTCCCCCATCAGCCACAAAGTTCTGGCCCGTGATGAACGAGGCTTCCGGTGAAATCAGGTAGGCCACCAGCGCAGCTATATCTTCCGGGGTGCCTACCCGGCCGGCGGGATGCTGATGATGATCTGCCTGCGAAAGAGCTTCTACCTTGTCCGAGCCGCCCTGCCAGGCCCGGGTATCAATCCAGCCGGGGCTGATGCAGTTTACCCGGATGTCCGGCGCCAGGCTCATCGCAAGGGCGTGGGTCAGCGCGACTATGCCGCCTTTGGTGGCGGCATAGGCTTCGGTGTCCGGCTCAGATTGCAGTGCCCGGGTGGAGGCCATGTTCACGATGACACCTTGGCTTTTCCGAAGGTGCGGCACCGCGTGTTTGGCCACCAGGAAGGGCCCGGTCAGGTTAACGTCCAGCCGGCGCTGCCACTGCTCGAGGCTGAGCTCTTCCACTGGGCCGGTATGAGGGTCAGCAATGGCGGCGTTGTTGATCACGGCATCCAAGCGCCCAGCCCAGCTCATCGTGTCCGCAATTAATCGGGCAACATCATGCTCTGAGGCAACATCACCAGGCAGGAAACAGATTTCCCGCTCCGAGGTGTTTACCAGCTGCTCTCCGGCCGTTTGGTCGGTATCGCAGAAAGCCACCTTCCAGCCGGCCGCGGCCAGATGCAGCACAATGCCCCGGCCTATTCCCTTTGCCCCTCCGGTGACCAGAGCAACTCTTTGCGTTGATTCCAACTCAGCCTCCAACGACTCTGATTTCGCGTTCATTCTGCAGCCGGCGTAGGCCGCACCAGGATTTCATTAACGTCTACATGGGCTGGCTGAGCAACGGCATACATCACCGCATTGGCGATATCCTCGGGTTTAAGCGCATGGGCCGGGGGTTCGTCAAAGAAAGGCGTATCGACCATCCCCGGCTCAATCAGGGTCACGCGGACGCCAGAGCCCCGAAGCTCCTCACGCACGCCATAACCAATGGCGGAGACCGCCCACTTGGTGGCGCTGTACATGGAGCCGGGAATCGTCACACGGCCAGCAGCAGAGCCCGTCAGCAACAGGTGACCTTTACTCTCACGCAACGCCGGGAGGCAGTGCTGAATTGTCAGGCCCACGCCCAGAACGTTGGTCAGAATCATATCTTTCCAGACATCCGGATCGGCTTTACTGAATCCGCCCGGCTCTCCCCCGCGACCGGCATTGGCAAACACGGCATCAATCCGGCCAAATGCCTTCAGGGCCTGTTCTACCATGCGCTTCTGGTCTTCGGCATTTTGCACATCACACTGCACGGTCAACACACTGTCCGTGCCGCCTAACGCCTGCTGCAACCCCTTCAGTTTGTCTTCGGAGCGCGCCGCCAGTACCAGACGATATCCTTGCCTGGCCGCAGCCCGTGCGGTTTCGGCACCGATGCCTGAAGAAGCTCCGGTTATCAGCATTACCGGTTGGTCTGTCATAACGTCTGCCTCTGTTGGTCTGAATATTAATAAACAGCGTGATCTGCTACTTACTGCAGTCTAGCAGTGATTATTCAAGGGGGTTTTGGCTGAAAGCGACCGCGGCATCAGGTTAGAATGCGGCCTGACCTCATCATCCGGAACCCCACATGTCCCGCTTCGACGAAATTGGCACCGCAACCATTCCCGGTAACGGCACCCGGTTGCGCCTGCTGCAACGTAACGACGAATTCTCCATCAAAATTGCTGGCGCCCCCGGTGAGCTGATGAACAGCCGCTTGCACGGCTCGGAAGATGCACTGGCCACCCTCGCCTGCGAACGTATCGCTGACCTCCCCGAGCCCCGGGTCTTGATCGGCGGGCTGGGCATGGGTTTTACCCTGGCGGCGGCACTGTCATCGCTGGGCAACACCGCGCAGGTAACGGTGGCGGAGCTGGTGCCGGAGGTTGAAGACTGGAATCGCGGGCCCTTGGGCGCCGCCTCCGGGTACCCGTTAAGCGATGCACGCGCCCGAGTACACATTGGCGATGTGGCAGAATTGCTGAGAGAAGGTGACGGCAACTGGGATGCGATCCTGCTGGATGTCGACAACGGCCCGGAAGGCCTTACCCGCAAGGAGAACAACTGGATCTATTCACCGGAAGGCATTGCCGCCGCCCAGAAATCCCTGAGCCCGGACGGCATCCTCGCTTACTGGTCTGCAGGACCGGAGCATGCCTTTACCGAACGCCTACGCCGCGCCGGCTTCTCGGTAGAGCCCGTGGTCGTGCGCGCCCTACGCCCCGGCAAAGGCGCAAGACACACCATCTGGCTGGCCTGGTAAAGTTGGGGTCAGACCCCCGGACATTTGGTGGGGTGAAATGTCTTGGGGTCTGACCCCAAATTTAGTTGAGACAGCGGGTGAGGAAGTCGTTGAGGTGGTGCACTTCTTCCAGGCACAGGGTGTGTTCCATGCCGTAGCTCTGGTACTCGGGCTGGTAGCCCTGAGCTTTCAGGGTTTCTACCGCCTTTTGGCCGAGGGATTCCGGGACCATCGGGTCATAGCTGCCGTGGGCCACAAACACCGGTAGCGTCTGATTGGCGGCGGAGCGCTGGATGGAGCCGGCGGTGGCGTAATAGGTGGACAGTGCAAACAGGCCACCCAGGCGTTCGGGGTAGCTCAGGGCCAGTTCGTAGGCGACCGCGCCGCCCTGGGAAAACCCGCCGATGATGATGTTTTCCGGGCGAATGCCTTGCTGGCGTTGCTGGTCGATCAATTGGGCAACCGCATCGGAGGAGGCGCGCAGTTGGAGTTCGTCCACCTTGCGGTCAATGTCCATGGCCAGGATGTCGTACCAGGCGGGCATGCGCATGCCACCGTTGATGGTGACGGCCAGCTCCGGAGCATGCGGGAAGATGAAACGTACCGCCCGTGCCTGGGCGAAAGCCAGTTCCGGCACCACCGATTCGAAATCGTGGCCACTGGCGCCGAGGCCGTGCAGCCAGATAATGGCTATTTCAGGGTTAGGTCCGGTTTCAATGATAAGGCTTTCAAGCGACGACATTCAGAACTCCCAAAGCGAATTTTGGCGCCAGCATACCAGAGCGGCCCGGCCCGGGCATCAGAGCACCCGGGACCGGCGCGCCGGCACAAACCACAGGCAGATCCGGCCCAGCCAGCGCAGCAATAACAAAATCGGCAGCAAGATGATAAACCAGCCAGGTACCTGCACCATCCAGGGCGGCACACCCAACACCTTGGCGGCGCCGGCAAACAGATCGTTCAGGACCAACGGGTGCCGCACCGCCACATAGGCCAGAGCCGCCACTGCTGGCCAACGGGCATGACTGACCATCACCGAGGCCATGCGCCCGGCCCGGGCCAGGCGGGAGGTATAGGCGGCTGAACGTGCGGTGACGGTCGACGCCCGAGCGGTGGTTGCCGCTGCCCTGCCCGCTTTCAGAAATTTCACCGCGCTGCCGATCACGAGGGCATCCACCGCCGCCCAGCCAAGATCACTGGCACGGATTGGCAGATCGGTGCGGTAACGGGATTCCAGGGTGCGGATACCGCTGGTAAAGAATTGGGTCACACCTTCGGTGATGCGTTCGGTCCAGATCCATTCAATGCTGCTGTCCGGACCCACCAAAAATTGTCCGGTGAAGTCATGGCCTTCTTTGTTGGCAAAGTTGATGGCGAACCAGGCGCGTTCTTCCGGGGTGAGGGTCTGGCGGGTGCCCGCCACCCGGTTCATCATCTCGATCGATCCGACCGGGTTCTGGTAGAAGTGAATCACCGGCGGAATCAGGTATTCGCCGTGGGTTCGCAGGGCGTCCTGAAACTCCGGCTCTTCACCGAAGAGCTCCATCAGCAGCCGGGAATGCTCCGGGAACACCTGAAGCGCCGCCTGAGCTTTCAGCAACAGCAGAACATCCTCTCGATAGTCCAGCAGCAACGCCTGCACCGGCAGAGGCTCGGCCAGCAACTCCGAGCGGGCGCCAAACGCCGCTTGTGCATGCAGGCGCACCAGTCGCTCCTCCACCGGTTGCGGCTGGGAGCGCGCCGCCACCAGGACCGCCACCACCAGGGCAATAACCGCCAGCCAGAGTGCGCTCCTACGGCGATGGGTTCTGAACAGTGCGGGCTCTGCCATCGAGCACTCCTGGGACCTGAAAGCATCTAGTCTACACGGAACGCCTCCACCATAGGCGGTATTCCCGGGAACATGCCGATCGCCAGCATGACCGCGCACAGGATAACAAACACAATGCCGGGGATAATCCAGCGCCCCATGTGGCCCAGCTCCTTGCCACGCTCCTTGCAACCGATCAGGCCGAGGTTATCCAGCAGCACCGTCAGCGACCAGCCGAACACCGGGTTCACCAGCGCCGAGGCGAAAATGACAATGCCGGCCGATTCGGTGGTTTTGCCCTTGCGGGTCATCTGCATGCCGGCTTCCAGCAGCGGCAGGAACACGCCCACCATCAGCGCCACGCTCAATACCGGCGGCCACACCGCCAGGTCCATCGGATAGCCCAGAAGGGCGGTGATGATGCACAGGATCCCGGTGAGCACGGCACCGGCGGCAATCGGCCGTTTGGCGATGGAGGCCGGCACAATGTAGGTACCCCAGGACGAGGCAATGTTGCCACCCCCGAGCACCGTGCCCACCACTTGCCGGGTAGAAGCCGTTACCATGGTGTCGTCGATGTTCATGATGACCCGGTCGGTTTTGTCCGGGTAATTAAGCCGTTGGAACACTTGGTGGCCCAGAAAGTCCGGCGACCACATGGCCACCGCGAGAATCGCAAACGGCGCTACCGCCATAAAGCTGTACACATCGGGCAGACCCAACTGCCACCCGGTGTTTTCGCCCCACCAATACGCCGGATTCATGTTGGGAATGCCCGGCTCGGTAACAAACTCGAAGGGTGCACCCAACATCAAAGCAACGATCGCGGCCAGCACAGAGCCCAGGGGAATTGCCAGCCAGCGCATCTGAACATGCTCCAGCCAGGCGTACATGACGATGGTCATCGCCACCACCACAAAGGCGATGTAGCCTTTATCAAAGGTTTCGGCCCAGCTGAACAGGTGGCTGATCTGACTGGTAATGCCGATAAACCCCAGGTACAACAGCAAGCCACCGCACACACCGTTACTGGTCAGCTTGGCCAGCAGACTACCGCCTTTGGTGATACCCAGGATAAACCCCAGCACCCCGACCATGATACCCAGTGCCATCGGGTGACCACCAGACACCACAATGAGCGGAATCATGGGGATCAATGGACCGTGGGTGCCCGCCAGGTTACTGGTGGGGTTAAGAAAACCCGATACCAGAATCACGAACAGGACGGCGGCAATGATCATCTCAAAGCGCACGTTCTCGGTAATAAATTCTTTGGATAACCCCAGCGGTGCTGCGAAGGCGGCCACGATAGCCGCCACCATCACTACCTTGCCGATGGTTGCGGCCATGGCCGGCACCAGGTCTTCCCATTCAAAATGGTAGTCCCGGAACGGCAGGTTTGGTCGCCAGCGACGCGGGGCCATCGTCTGCAGCTCGTGCTCCAGATATTCGCGACGGGTGGCAAAGTCTGATCGGGGTTTTCGGTCGGAGAGGTAGCTGCTTTTGGCTTTATTGTCAGTCATGACTGCTCACGGTCAAAAATTTTGAGTGAGCGATACTAGGGATGAGTTAGCCCGCTAACCATTGGCCCTTTGGCTAAGCCAGCTGATAACAGGACTGGATCACGACTGGAACTGACCATCCTCGTTACACAAAAAAACGCCATGTGGATTCATTGTTTGCAATAACCGGATATCATTAAAAATCATCTTGTATATTTTAGTGACCGCTTCTGATGGACATCCAGGAACAAGAACGAAGAATAATCACCACGGCCATCGTTGCAGTCGTTCTGACAGGCATCGTCATCGCCGTTATTATTGCCGCTCCTCTGATTAACCAGATGCACACCCGGGCAACCTTCGACGCTGTCAGCGTGGCTGACGCAAAAACCAAGAATCTGCACGCCAGATTGACAATCTGGCAGCGCTGATACGCTATGACGCCGACGGCAACGAGATCGCCCGCGTGGGCCCAATGGCCAACGCATTGCCTAATACGATTCCGGTTCCCCGGCAATTAGATATAAAAACCTACGATTTCGACGAAACCGGCTTCACCAATCCGTTAATGCACACCATTGGCACCATTCAGGTAGATGGAGAAAAGGTGGGCACAGACCTGCTACTTTTTTTCTTGGACTCGATGACCAGCGTTTTCGAGGCTCAGTCACACACTCAGATGTGCCTGGTTAATGCTGACCGAACCCGACGGGTTGCATTCGAGCCATTGACCAAAACCTTTGAAATCAGGCCCGCCGACAACTGTCTGGCAAACGCAGCAGGCGTATCGACCAACCGGCCAGGAGCCTTTTTCCGTTCAGCACTGGATGACGGCACTCGTGTGCTTGCTTTTATGCGAGAGATCCGCGGCCATGAATGGGAGGTACACATGCACTCGGAAATCACCCGGGTGTTCGGCAACGTCATCCGAGACATTGCCGTCAGTATTCTGGCCATTCTGCTGTTATCTGCGCTGGCGGGAATGCTGGTCTGGCGCGCTCTGCGGCCCGTTGTTCAGGCTGCGGTGGAGCAGGCGTCTCAAATCGCGCGTTCCACCGAGGAGTTACGGCTGGCCTATCAGGTGTTTGAGCACACCCACGAATCGATCGTGATTTGCGATCCCTCATTTAACATCATTCGCGCTAATCCTGCCTTTATCGATATCGCGGGCATCTCATCAAAGGCACTGAAGCGGAAAAACCTAAGAGACTTTCTGGACACAGCCCGGGGTAATCATCAGATACCCGAACACGTGCACAAGCAGCTGATCGCGGAAAACGCCTGGCAAGGCGAAGTCTGGCTGAAAATGCCAGATCAAAGCACCTTCCCGAATCTGTTGACGCTGTCGCCGGTTCGGAACAGTGACGGCAAGATAAGCCAGTTGGTACTGACGTTCAGTGACATTACCGAGCGGGTCAACGCCGAGAAGCAGATGATCCGGCTGGCTCACTACGACAAACTGACCGGACTGCCCAATCGGGCCTCGCTTGAGACTCACCTGGAACAGGCTATTGAACAGGCCCGCCAGGACAACGGGCGGTTCGCACTGATGTTTCTGGATCTCGACAAGTTCAAGCCGGTGAATGACACCTATGGCCATCAGGCGGGCGATGAAGTGCTTCGTATCGTAGCCAAGCGGCTCAAGCACTGCATGCGCAGCAGTGATGTGGTTGGCCGGCGCGGGGGTGACGAGTTTGTAGTGATCACCGGCGCCATGTATCGGTTGAAAACCGGTGGCCGCAACGCGGTGGCTTACGCCTGAAGCGAATCAGGCCTGTTCATACTCCTGCACCAACTGCTCCAGAAAATACATGCCGGCGCTGCTGAGGAAGTAGTGCCCGGCGCCGGCCCGGAACGCCAGGTTACGCTTGTCCAGGTACTCCAGCGCCTCGGCCAGACCTTTGTCGAACCGGGCCGCCCGAAGAATGTCCTGATACTCCTCATCGGCGGCCATCGCGGCCAGATCCTGCTCGTTCAAGCCGGCATCGGGCCGGCCCAGATAATCCAGATCGCGACCGCTGCGGGCAAAATAGCGGCCAATCAGCAACAGCACCACCTGCACCCGGAAGGCGTTTTCATCGTGCTCTTCACTTTCGTCATCGCTGCTTTCTTTCAGGAAAAAGAAAGCGCCGTTCTCACTGAACACCAGCTCGCTGCCGAGATGCTCATAGAAGGTTCTGAAGTGGGATAAATGGTTGTACAGCAGGTTGTACAGCGGATTGGCCATAAGTTCGGAGCGATGGCTGTCCCACAAATCCCGAACGATCACCCTGCCGGCCTGAAACTCCCGGTAGATGGCGGCACTGTGGGTCGGCAGTATGTCGTCGAACGGGCTGGGCCGCTGCTCGGCCGGCGTGAGAGTCTGGTCAGTCATGGGCGTTCTCTGTCTGTGGTTCCAGGCGGCGTTTCCGGTAAACAAACTGCTCGCCGCTGAGGTCCGGTGACTGCTCGGTTTCAAGCGTCCGGAAGCGGTTGGTGGTGATCACCTGGAAGCCTTCCGGTGGTGTGTTCACCAGCCGGTTCAGGGCCGCCAGCAGGTCCGGAAAACGATAGCCGGGGATAAAGCCCTCCAGCCGGCCATGGAGTTCGCGCACCAAGTCCGCGGTGGGCCGCAGTTCCAGGCTTTCCAGCCATTGATACAGCTGGTTGATGCGCTGCACGTCGATCCGGCTGTTACGACCGGCGCCCGCCACTTCCTGCAGGGCCGGCACTTCGCTTTTGCGGCGCAGATCGGCCAGGCGCAGGTCCAGTTCGCTGAACAGCAGCTGGTAATAGCTGGCGGAGGCGCCGAAGGCGTAATGCTTGGGCCGTTGCTGGCCGCGCAGGCCCAACAGAAATCCAGTACTGCGGGCAAACGCGCTACCTTCCAGCCATTTCCGGCGCAGGCTCAGGGTTTCAGTTTCGCCCTTGAGCTCCCGCAGCTTGTGGTAGAAATGTTCCATGGCGTTGTACTGCACCATGCCCCGGCGAGTCTTGCGCAGAAAATGCTCGACTTCCTGCGCAACCGCCTGAATGGGTTTGTGCAAGGCGTTCAGGCTTAACGCGGACCGGAACAGCTGATCGGCCAGGCTGTGATCACCGCTGTTTTCCAGCAGGCGCACCATCGCCTCCAGGGTTTCAAACAGGTTACTGCCGTCGGGCAGGCGGGTGTCCGGGTTCAGAAACACCAGGGTCGGCTTGATGTGGCGATCGTACAGCGTCACGATCTGCTCGAACAGGGTGTGCCGAAATTCCAGGTAACTCTCCGGCGCCCGGCTGGCATCGCCCGACAGTTCCGCCAGCTGGGCACTGATGGTCTGCATGCGCAGCACGTTCTGGCGCAGCAGACCGATCAGCTGGCTGACCCGCTCGTTCAGATCGTCGCGCAGTTCGGTGAAATCCGGGTCGGCCTCGCTGAAGCTGCTCAGCTCCAGCCGGTTGCGCACATCCCGTAGTGTCACCAGATGGCCCCGCAAGCGGGCGTCGGTGAGTTCCTGATACAAGGACGCGTTGCAGGCGCGCATCAAGTTAATCAGCGCGTCCTGCAGCACCAGCCGGCGTTCGCCCTCGGCCTTGATGATATCGATCACCAGGCCGGTGCGGAACAGATTGTCGCTGTTCAGTGCCAGGCGTACCCGGTCCCGATCGGCCTTGCCCAGGGTGCGGGTGTAGTCCATCACCTCCGCCACCAGATCGCTTTCGCGCAGGTAGCGGGTCTCGTTCCGGTCCATGCGTTCGATCAGACGGAACAGGATTTTCGGGTGTTCGAACAGCAGGCGGGTGGTGTCCAGCGTGCTGAAGCGTTTACTCATCCGCCAGCTCCAGCAGACTGTTCTGGGTGTGATCGGCCCAGTGGCTCAGGTGCTCACCCCCGGTGAAACCTTCCGCACCGCCCCAGAACACCAGCGTGCGCTGGGGACTGTAGGGCCTGGACGTGCGCATCTGCCCCACTTCCAGATGACGGCCGATCAGGTAAATCACTTCGGCACTGGCGCTGTGGGTGGCGGCGGAAAACAGGTTGAAGCCCTGCTTCCTCAGGCGTTCCAGCAACGACGGCATCTGGCTGACATCGACGCTGGCCAGCTCATCCAACACCAGCGGGAAGGACAACCGGATGCCGGGGTACAGCACCCGGTTCAGCAACCGGTACACCAGCTCAAGATTGATCAGCGCGGTGGTCGAGGTGGACTGGCCTTTCTTGTCCAGACCGGTAGCGTTCTCTTTGCGGGTGCGGTAGGAAATGCCGGTGATCACCTTGTCCATGGTCAGGCGCTTGCTGCCGCCCTGCTCTCCGAAGAAATCGGCCACAAACACCCGCAGCCGGTCGTAGAAGGCATCGGATTGCAACTGATTGCCATACGGGTCGATGTTTGTGGCTTCTTCCACCAGATTGCGGAATTTCGGGTCGGTGTGGATATCCACCCGGATTTCCACCAGATCGTTGATCTGCACCCCTTCCAGTTCCCGGTTGAGCTGAGCCTCAAACCGGCTGATGAACTCGTGATTGGAGGTCAGGGCCTGGCGGTAGCTGGCCACGGTTTCGTTGTGAATCTCGATCTGCTCGTGGTGCACCTGCCAGCGCTCGGTCAGCCCGGCAAACAGGTCGGCCAGATTCTTGAAGGTATCGCGAATCACCGACGCCGCCGGGCTGTCTTTTTGCAGTTCACCGTCGGTGTCTTCGTAAACCCCCTGGTACACAAACTGGCGCAGGTGGTCGAGAATGCTGCGGCGCAACTCCTCCATGTCGTCCAGCTGTTTCTGCAGCTCCTCAAAGGCGGTGGCGGATATCTGGTCGATCGCCAACGGCTGCTCAGACTGCAGGGTTTTCAGGTGCTGGAAACGGTGCTCCACGGTGCCCACGCTGCGGCTCAGTTGCGCCAGCTCTTTTTCGCGTTCCTCAATCCGGTCTTTCTCGGCACGGGCGTTCGCGGCTTTTTGCTGGACGGCGTCGAACTTCTCCTGCTCGAGGCGGGACTGCTCTTGCAGTTTGGCCAGCGCTTCTTCTGCGGCTGCCTTTTCCTCGGTGGCGTCACGCAGCGTGGTGGCCGCACCCGGGTAGCGGGCCAGGGTGTCCTGTTCTTTCTCGATGGCCCGGACTTCTTTCTCGGTGCGCTCGATCAGGCGCGGTCGGTCCTGCTCCTTATCGGCGGTATCCACCAGCTCCGCGCGTTCTTTCTCCAGGCCGTTAAGCTCACCCTGCAGGCGCCGGCGCAGCTCGGAAAAATCTTCCTGCCGGGCCGATTGGCCAGGGTATTCCATATCAAACCAGTCGAAGCCGGCCGATGCCGGCACAAACAGTCGGGCGAAGGCGGTGATAGCCGCTTTGCTGTCGCCGTCCAGGGTCTGGCCCGGACTGGCCATCATCAAACGGGGGTCCAGCGCTCGCAGCGGGGCGGCCACAGCTTCATCCAGCTGGTTCTGCAGCTGCCACTGCTGTTTGCTTTCCCGGTCCGCCAGTCCGGCCAGGCGGCGCTCTAGCTCCTGGCGGTTCTTGTCCAGTTGCGCCAGCCGGATCTCGGCCTGGGCGGCGCTTTTCAGGGCATTCAGGTGGCTCTGCTTGCCCTCACGATCTTCCTGCAGGATGTCGCCGATTTCCTGAAGGGTCATATCGCCGTACTGAGCCGTCAACAGATCGCCGTTTTTCTGATCCTGCTCGGCCCGTTTCAGGTTGCGGTCTGCGGCGCGGATCTCGCCGGTCAGGCTGCTGCTGTCCTGCTCCAGCTTCTTCAGGGTTTGCACAACCTGCTTGAGGATGTCGTTGTGCTCGGTGTAGGCATCCACCGCCGTGCGCCGCTGCCGGGCAATGTCCTGCAGGGCATCACTCAGGCCCTCGCGGAAGGCGGCAAAGTCGTGCTGACTGCGCAGCAGAGTCAGGTACTTCTGGTAATCGCCATTGAGCTTGTCAAACCGGGGCCGTTCTTTTTCAATCCGGTTCAGCTGGGCCTGCTGCTCTTTGAGCTGTTCGTGGCGATTGAGGAACTCGTCGATGTTGAAATCAAAGGCGTCATCGGCGAACTTCTTGTCCGCTTCAATAATGCTGGCCACCGCGTTCGCCATGGCCTGATCGTCGGCCTTCATCTCAAACAGCAGCAGAATCAGGGTGCGCAACGACTGCACCCGGCGCTCATCCGATTCCCCCAGCGGCAGCACCGAATAGCGCACGGCGTCGGCGTTCATCAGCTCACTGTTGTAGAGCATGGTCCTGAGTTTGGCGGGGTCGCTGACAAACCGGGTGTCTTTCGACCGTTTTTTCAGGGCGTCGGACAACCGGCTGAACGACAGTTCCGGCACGGCCTGACCGATGCCGTCTTCGTCATCGCCGTTCCAGAACAGGGGCCGCAGCTGGTCATAGTTCACCGGCACAAAGGCGCGGCCATAACTCAGCTGGCTGGCGCTGTCCCGGTACAGAATCTGGCAGTGCACACCGGCGGGGTTTTCTGCCTCCACGATCAGGAAACTGAACTGGCTGGGAAAGTAATGCTGGTAGCTTTCTTCGTTGGTGTAAAAACTGCCCGCGCTGGCGTTACGGAAAGCGAATTTCTTACGACTGTTCTTGAAGTTGTTCTCCGGCAACAGGAACAGGCGCAGGGAATTCAGCAAGCTGGATTTGCCCAGGTTACCCGGCCCCAGAATCAGGCCGTGGTTGTTCACTGGGATCTCCACGTAGCAAAAGCCGGCGGAATCCACCAACACCAGGCGGCGAATGCCAAAGGTGAAAGCGTTTGGGCTCGCCTGAGAATCAGTCATTCAGAATCATCTCCTGTTCCATAAACTTGCCGGTGGCCCGGAAGGCCTGCGCCAGGGGGATAAAGCCGAGATCTTCCGCCATCGCAACGGCTTTTGTAAACCGTTCCGTGGTTTTGGGTGCCATGCGGAACTGCGCCAGCCAGGGCTGCCAGTCTGTGGGCTGTACAAACTGCGCCCGGTCACCCAGTTTGCCGGCTATGGTAGCAAACATCTGCAGGCCGCCGGCATCGTAATCAAAGGCGCAGAACACCCGCTGGTAACCGGCCAGCCAGTTCAACACCGACGACTGGGTAATGCGGTTGCCGCCTCCGAGGATCACATCGCAGCTGGCCAATTCCAGAGGCTCATTGAGACATTCAGCGACAAAGGCCAGCATTTGGCGATAGTGGAAGAAGTTACGTTCGTTCTCCACCACCAGCACAGAGGTAGCAGGCCGAAAACCCAAATCCACCAAATCCCCAGCAATCACTACCGAATCCGGCCGATCAGAGGCCAGCCCCCCATGATAGACCAGCAGAAAGCTCACCTCTGTGCCATGGCGGTGTGAATTACCTTTCCTTGCGGCGTCTACCCGGCTAACCGGCGTCGCTACGTGCCGCTGCAACTCATCAAACATCGATGTATTCAGAACCGTTACGCGCCAACGATTTGCAGCTACTTTTTCAGTCGAAAACAGGTCCCGGTGCCGCCGTCTAAAAGCTTCCGGCAGCTTCTTCAAAAAGGCCTCGTAGTTGATGGCCTGGCCCTTGAGGATCTTCTGGAGGTAGTCGTTCAATGGCTCGCCTGCTCAGAGCTTGGTATTATCAGTCTACTACTATTCAGATGCGCTTTATCGCAAGATCAAATCTCACCAAACTGGAACACTATGTCACTGAAGTATAAAATTATTCCTGTCACGCCGTTTCAACAGAACTGCACGCTGATCTGGTGCGACCAGACCCGCAAAGCCGCGGTTATCGACCCCGGCGGCGATCTTGACAAAATTCGTGCCGCCATTGCTGCCGAGGGCGTCACTGTCGAGAAAATTCTGCTGACCCACGCCCACATTGACCACGCCGGCGGCACCGCCGAGCTGGCACGGTCCGCGGGCATTCCCATCGAAGGGCCCCATAAGGAGGATAACTTCTGGATTCAGGGATTGGCCATGCAGGCGCAGATGTTCGGCTTTACCGCCCCGGAGGTGTTTACGCCGGACCGCTGGCTCGAAGATGGCGACACAGTGACGGTGGGCAATGAAACTCTGGAAGTGCTGCACACTCCCGGCCACACCCCGGGACATGTGGTGTTCTTTCACCGCGAATCCCGGCTGGCCCAGGTGGGCGATGTGCTTTTCAACGGCTCCATCGGCCGCACCGATTTCCCGAAAGGCGACCACAATACGTTGATCCGTTCGATCCGGGAAAAGCTGTTCCCGCTGGGCGACGACGTCAGTTTCATCTGTGGCCACGGCCCCATGTCCACTTTCGGTCGGGAAAAAGCCACCAATCCGTTTGTCTCAGACCACCGGGGTTAACCACCCCGGCGCTGTCTCTTCCTGGACTACCCGTTCTGCGACAAGCGGAACTGCTCGATGGTCTTGCGCAGGGTTTCCGCCATGGCCAGCAGGTCCCCGGCAATGCGGGCGGTTTCCTGGGCGTCACTGGAGGTCTGCTCCGCCGAACGGCTGATTTCAATCACGTTGTGATTGATCGATTCTGACACGTCGCTCTGCTCGTTGGCGGCGCTTTCCATTTCTTCATTCAGGCCGGTAATTTCACGCACCGCACTGGCAATGGTCTGCAGCTCGCTCTCCACTTTCAGGATCGCGTCCACCTGATGTTGAGCCATTTCCGAGGCGTGGCGCATGGTGCCCACACACTCCACCACTTCCTGCTTGAGACCCTGAATGGTCTGGCGGATTTCTTCTGTGGACACCTGGGTGCGAGACGCCAGCGCCCTCACCTCATCGGCAACTACTGAGAAACCACGCCCTTGCTCACCGGCCCGGGCCGCTTCGATGGCGGCGTTTAGCGCCAGCAGGTTAGTCTGGTCGGCGATCTCGGAGATCAGCTCCAGCCGTGCAGCCATTTCCGTGGTGCGCTGATCCAGTTGTTCAATTCGCCGGGCGCCACTCTGGACTTCGGTATTCAATGATTCGATACCCTGAACCGCGTTGCGCGCCAGCTTTTCGCCAGCTTCTGCCGCTTGCGCGGTATCGGCGGATTTACGGGCCGTGGTGACGGCATTTTCCCGAACCTGAACCGCCGAGGCGGCCATTTCAGTGGTGGCACTGGCCACCTGATCGGTGTTGTCTTTCTGGGCAAGCACTTCGCGCTCGGTGGTCTCTGCCTTGTTAGCAATGGCGCGTGCAGCGGTTTCAACCTGCGCAGCGTTGTCCATCACCGTATGCATGCTGTCCCGGATCTTCGACACCATCCGGTTGAAGGCGCGAGACAAAGAGCCAATCTCGTCGTTACGGGAAACATCCAGCTCAATCGACAAATCAGAATTCCGGGAAATCTCATCCATGCGATCGTGCAAACGGCGCAATCGGGAGAACACCAGCTTGCCAAGCACCATCGCCGTGAGGAAGAAAATAACGACAAAAATCACAATCTGAACGCCACCACCGACCAACAACTGCTGCTGCAGACGGGAGTCACTCTGAGCAAGAGAATAATCCACACGAATGGCGCCCAGGATATCGCCTTCCTGAGCCTGGTGGCAGCCCAGACAATTGACGCCTTGATAATCAGCTTGTGCCACCACCGGTTCAATCAGGGTGTACACCCGCCCCCGCGCATTCTCGGAATACTGCTCAATACGTTCGCCGCGTAACGCTTTCAGATCTTCGGGCTCGCGGCGCTGCTCTTCGGCATTGCCGGCGCCATACATGGCGTTCAGCTGATCACTGCGCACCACCCGGATGTCCAGCACATCCTCGGAAGCCCGGGCCCGATCACGCAGCACTTCCCGGTTATTGATGGTGCCCGTGACCATCATCGTGTTCAGGCCGTCGAAATAGGATTTGGCCAGGCCATCTACGTACTTGTGACTGTACTCTTCAAGGTGTGCCCGCTGGGTTTGAGCGCTGTAAATAACGGTAAACACAAGAATCACGGAAAAGGCCACAGCCAATGCTGCAAGCAGGAGGAATCGAATCGAGTAGTGTTTTTTCATGGTACCCCGGCGATGGAAGAGCAACTGTGCAACCATAGAATATGACGGCGGCCTGGCGGATAACTTTATAGATATCAGTCAATTTTTTAATGACACAGATCAGTCGACCAGCATCACTATGACACTCGTTGCAACGTTTTACATTTGACTGGCACCACCGCCTGACCCAGAAATCAGCAATCTGGCCCGAAATCTGCTTGATACTTTCCAAGACACATTTTCAACGAAATTCCGGCAGATCATTTCCGCCCAGAGGGAACCCACCATGTCGTTGCTGACATCACTGATACAGGCCAGCGCACGTTTTCAGCAAGCCATGGACAACCGCCAGGCACCGGCGGCCAAACCGAATGACGGTCAGACCGCCGAAGCAAAGATCCCCGAAGCCGCCGGTAGCCCCGGTGATGACCGCTTTACCCCCTCAGGCCAACCCGAAGGTGATTCCGGCAGCCTGAAAACCCGCCAACTGCCGCTGGGCCAATACAAGCAGACCGTCGCGCAGGACCTGTCATTCGTAAGGGAAACGCTCCGGCACAAACTTGCCGAATACAACCTGCATCCCGCCACCGCCCTCAGCGTTGGCAAAGGCGAAGGCAGCAGTGCCGTGGTTGAGGGAAAAATACCGGATGAACTGCGGGACAAAATCGAAAAAGATCTGAACAACAATCGCGGTTTCAGAGATGCTTTCAGCCGCCTGAGTGTGACCGAGCCAACCCTGCACTTCATGGACAATGCGCTGAAACTGAACCAGGCCTACGGCGTGAGTAATTCACTGCTGGATTCCCTGGTCAGCGAAAACCAGCAGTTTAACGGCTTGCAGGATGTGATTCACCGCTACGACAGCCTCAAGCGCAGCGCTGGCACCAGCCAGCCCGAGAGCATCAACTCGCCACGCTACGCCTTCAGCCTGAACGCCCGGGCCTGATCCCCGGGCCAGTCGATAACGCTAGACCTGGAAAGGCGCAGGATCGCCCTGACCAACCCGGATCACCTCCGGCGCATCGCCGGTGAAATCCACCACCGTGGTCGCTTCCATGCCACAAAACCCGCCATCAATAATCAGCTCCAACTCATGCTCGAGCGTATCCCGAATGTCGTAGGGATCGGTCATCGGCTCGGTTTCACCCGGCAGGATCAGCGTGCTGCTCATGATCGGCTCGCCCAATTCGCCCAGCAAATCCCGCACAATCTGGTTATCCGGCACCCGAACCCCGATCGACCGACGCTTGGGGTGCATCAACCGACGCGGCACTTCACTGGTGGCCGGCAAAATGAACGTGTAAGGCCCCGGCGTAAACGTCTTCAGCAAACGATACTGAGTGTTATCAACCTTGGCGTACACGCCGATGTCCGACAAATCCCGGCACACCAGGGTAAAGTTATGCTTGTCATCCAGCTTACGAATCCGCTTGATCTTATCCGCCGCCGGTTTGTCGCCCAGGTGACACCCCAGGGCATAACCGGAATCCGTCGGATAGGCAATCACCCCACCCTTGCGCAGTACCTCAACGGCCTGATTAATCAGCCGCTTTTGAGGATTCTCCGGGTGAACCTGAAAAAACTGACTCATCTATTGGCTCCCTGTTCCAGTTTAGCGGCCATGGCGGCATCCCCTTTGGAGCCACCCTTACAATTCGGTGATTCAGGCGCTGCCTGGCCACTGGCCGACCACTCCTCCGGCGTGTACAAATGCAACGCCAACGCATGCACCGGCCCCGCCAACTCCTCCGCCAGCACCGCGTATATCGCCTGGTGCCGCTTCACCTTCATCTGCCCCGCAAAACCCGATGACACAATCGTCACCTTGAAGTGGGTTTCCGAATTCGGCGGCACCGAGTGCATGTGGCTCTCGTTCTCCACCGACAGCACCTGGGCATCGAAGGCACTCTTCAGTTTAGTTTCAATGGCATTCTGGATTTTCATAACAGCTCTGCTCCGACTCCCTGAATAACCGCCGGCAAGAATCGCGGCGAATTGCACGGCATTCGAAAGCGGATGTGGAGGAGGCCTTCCCAAAAGTGTGTGTTGCCAGGGATGGCAACACCAAGCCCCCATGGATGGGTCCACGGCGTCTTTTGGGAAGGCCTCCTTCACAGCCGCCTCCCCCGGCACAACCAGTCTACTACACAAAACCGCGGAATCCCGAACAGAGGGTTGACAGAAAACAGCCAAACCGCCACATTCCGATGCCATTCAAAGAACACCCTGTAGCCATGCACCTGTACATCGCTGAAAAACCGAGCCTGGCCAGAGCCATCGCCGCCGCCCTCCCCGAGCCCCATCAAAAGGGCCAGGGCTGGATCCGCTGCGGCCAAGGCAAAGACGCCGTTACCGTCAGCTGGTGCATCGGCCACCTGCTGGAGCCGGCCGAGCCCGCCCGCTACAACCAGGCCTGGAAAAAATGGCGCCAGGAAGACCTCCCCATGTTCCCGGACCCCTGGCAGCTCACCCCCAAAGACAGCGTTAAACAACAGCTCAGCGTGCTGGAATCCCTGATCCGCCAGGCCACCCTGATCACCCACGCCGGCGACCCCGATCGCGAAGGCCAGCTATTGGTGGACGAAGTCCTGAAGTTCGTCGGCACCCAGGCGCCGGTCAAACGCATTCTCATCAACGACCTCACGCCCAAGGCCGTCGCCCGCGCCATTCAGGCTCCGAGAGACAACAAAGAATTCCGGCGGTTGTCCCACTCCGCCCTGGCCCGGCAACGGGCAGACTGGCTCTACGGCATCAACCTCACCCGGTTCTACACCCTTGTTTACCAGCAGCAGGGTGAACAGGGCGTGTACTCGGTCGGCCGAGTGCAAACTCCGGTGCTCGGCCTGGTGGTCGAGCGCGACAACACCATCGAAGACTTCAAAGCCAAGCCCTGGTTCCGCATTGAAGGCCAGTTCCAGGCCAGCGAAGACGAGACCGACCAGAGCCCCTTCACCGCCCGATGGCTGCCAGGTGATGGATTCCAGGACCACGTCGACGAGGAAAACCGCCTGCTCAGCCGGGACATTGCCGAGCAGATTGTTCATGAGGTTAACGGCCGCCCCGGCACCATCACCGAATCCCGCTTTCGGGACCGGCCCGAGCCACCGCCGCTGCCGCTATCGTTATCCGCCCTGCAGATTGAAGCAGGCCGACTGTTTCGGATGGGCGCAAAAGACGTTCTCGACACCGCCCAGAATCTGTATGAGCGGCACCAGCTGATCACCTACCCGCGCTCTGACTGCCGCTACCTGCCGGAGGAGCATTTCCACCAGCGGGAACAGGTGATCCGCGCCATTGGCCGGGTCTCCGGCGAACTGGAAGCCTTTACCGGCCAGCTGGATATCAGCCGTCGCTCTGCCGCCTGGAATGACAAGCAAGTCGATGCACATCACGCCATCGTTCCGACCGTGCGCCTCAAGCCCAGCGGCAAGCTGTCTGCGGCTGAACAGAAGATCTATAGCCTGATCAGTCGCTACTACCTGATGCAGTTTGCCGGCGATGCTGTGCACCGTGAGGGCAAACTTACGGTCAAGGTTCAGGAACATCTGTTCCGGGCCACCGAGACCGCCATCCTGACCCCGGGCTGGAGAGCTCTGGAGCTGAAACTCAAAGAGGGCAAGAGCGAAGCGGAGAAGCCACCGCTACCGCGACTGGAAAAACGCGAGCCGGTCACCTGCCGCAGCGCTGAGATAAAAGAACGCAAAACCCAGCCACCGCAACATTTTACCGACTCCACTCTGTTGTCGGCAATGACCAACATTGCCCGCTTTGTCTCGGCGCCGGAGCTGCGCAAAACTCTGCGGGACACCGACGGCCTGGGCACCGAGGCCACTCGTGCCGCGATCATCGATATCCTGTTCCGGCGCGATTATCTATACCGGGACAGGCGCCACATCCGCGCCACCGATAAAGGCAAAGCCCTGATCGCAGCGCTGCCGGACAGCATCCGCACACCCGACCGGACGGCAGTCTGGGAAGCCACACTGGAAGGCATCCGGCGCGGTGAAGATGACCCAAGGCTGTTCCTTGAAGCCTTGAAGGGTGAAATCCGGGAAGTGATCAACCGCGCGCCATCCCCTGCCACAAAAGGGCATAGCGCCAGTGACAGCGTCAGCGAAAGCAGCGTTCACTGCCCGAAATGTCGGGCACCCATGGTCGCGAGGGAGGGTAAATTCGGTCGTTTCTTCGCCTGTACCCGTTACCCGAACTGCAAGGGCACCCGCCCCCTAGAAGACAGCCAGCCTGAGGACGGAACCGGGCAAAAACCCATCCCCTGCCCGCACTGTTTTTCGCCGTTGGTCAGGCGGCAAAGCAAAAAAGGCTGGTTCTGGGGCTGCAGTAATTTCCCCACCTGCCGTCAAACGGTCAATGACGTTGATGGTAAACCTGCGCTGCCGTTACGGAACTCTACATAACACTACTGAATACAAGCTCATTTTTTGGGACAATTACGAAATACTGCATCGTGGTCCGATACCACGTTGCGGACAGGCAAACCAAACCGGTCAACACCATTGAGGGCCAGGATTAATGCGCATTGCTCTGCTTGAAGATGAACATGAACAAGCGCAACACATACAGGCCATTCTGGCCGAGAAAGGTCACGACTGTGACAGCTTTGCTACCGGACAATCGTTTCTTGGAGCGGTGCTGCACCGCAGTTACGATCTGATCATTCTGGACTGGCAAATACCGGACATGACCGGCATTGACGTGCTGAAAAACGTGCGGTCTCAGCTGAACTGGTCGATACCTGCCGTCTTCCTGACCCAACGGGACAGCGAAGTCGATATTGTATGCGCACTCGATGCCGGCGCCGATGACTACCTGTCAAAGCCTGCCCGGGCAGCCGAACTGATTGCCAGAATTCACGCCCTGGCCCGCCGGAGCAATCCAGACAGCGACAAAGAGGTGCTGGTGTATGGCCCATTCGAGGTGAACACCCGCCAGCGAGTCATCTTGCTGCACGGTGAACTCTTGACCTTGACTGACAAGGACTTTGATCTGACGTTGTTTCTCTTCCAGAACCAGGGCCGCCTGCTGACCAGAGAAATGTTGCTTGAACGTGTCTGGGGGCTGGCACGGGACATCAATACCCGAACGGTAGACACCCACATGAGCCGATTACGACGCCGACTGGGCGTCAATCCCGAGAACGGTTTCCGGATCAAGACCATTTATCAGCGCGGCTATCGCCTGGAAGCCATCAGAGCCAATGAAACAACCGAGACCAACGAAGATCGCGCAGCCAATGCTTGAGCTCAACCGCCGTGGTGCAGCGGGATGGCTCCTGCTGCTGGCCCTCAGCTTTTTGTCAGGCGTGGTTTGCGCCGATATCTCTGTGGCAAGAGGGTCCGCTTCCGCGCAGCCCCAACAAACTTCGAGCGCCCCGGAATGGATTTACACGCTGCGTTCCGGTGAAACCCTCACCGACATCGCCCAGATGCTGCTAACCGATCGCATCAACCTGAACCAACTTGTGCAGCACAACAATCTTACCGGCGATGCCACCTTGTCTGGTGGTGAGCAGATTCGCATTCCACTGAGCTGGCTCAAGCGCCAGCCAAAACCTGCCACCGCCAGCTCTGTCAGTGGCAACGTACTCCATGTGTCCGGCAACAGTGGCCAGAAATCTCCGCTGACCGAAAACTCGATCATTCGGGTTGGTGATGAAGTGATCTCTGCGGCTGGCACCGCCACCATCGTTTTGGCGGATGGCTCGGAGCTTCGTATGTCACCCAACTCCCGATTGATCTTCAACCAGCTTACCCAATACGGTAAAGCCGGCATGGCCGACACTCGCTTGAGGCTTCAGCGTGGCGAAGTACACACCCGCATCAAACCGGTAATGGAGGATGGCTCAAGGTTTGAAATAGAGACCCCGTCGGCAGTGGCTGCCGTGCGCGGCACCGTATTCTCCATGCAGACCTCGGCCAACGGCAGCAGCGTTCAGGTCACCGAAGGCGTTGTCGACTTTGGCCAGCCAGGTCAGACCCGCCGGGTACCGGCCGGTTTCGGCGCCAGCGTGTCTACCTCAGGTTCCGAGCCCATGAGCATTCGCCGACTGCCACCAGCCCCGGGGCTTAACCCGATCGCACCGGTGCTCAAACGGCTGCCGGCGGAACTCAGCTGGCAGCCAAACGGTGCCAACCGATATCGGGTCAATATCTTTGAGGAAGACGGTGGCGCTTGGCTTCAAAGCAAAGATACCGCAGAGGCACGCTTTGACATCAGCCAGCTCGACAACGGCCGCTACGAGATTCAGCTGGCCGCGCTTGATCAACATGGCATTATTGGCATGCCAGCAGTTGCATCAGTCGAGGTAGATCTGCAGGCACGTACACCAGATCTTATTTCGCCCGAAGAAGGTGAAGGCGTAAATGACGATATGCCTGAATTTCTCTGGCAGCTGAACGGGACCAACGAAGTCGCCCGGGTTGAAATCGCAGAGGACGAAGAGTTCCAGCGGCTGATCACAGCCAGCGAGTGGGCACCGGATAATCGCGCGCTGCCCGCCCGGCCATTGAGCCCGGGCCAGTATTTCTGGCGTGTGGTGAGTGAAGCCGGTGGCAATTCGGTGGCCACATCGTCAACACGAACGCTGGTGGTGAACGGTACCCTGCCGCCGGTCCGGATCATCAGCATCAACTACATTGACAGCCAGGTGCGGGTATTCTGGGAAAAGGTGGATACCGCCAAAGATTACCGACTCCAGCTGGCCGAGGAGCCCGCTTTCAACAACATCATAAAGGAGGCAAACGTTGCAGATACCACGGCGGCCTTGCGCCTGATTCCCGGAAGAAGGTATTTTGTGCGCGTCAAAGCTCTTTCTGATGGACCACTGGCAAGCCGGTGGGGCCCAGGGAGGGAGTTATACCTGGATTAAGCCACTTCACTACCAGAACGAACAGCACGGCCCATGAGAAGGGATTGGTTATCATTAAAAACAACACCCTTGTCTCTGGGCCTTCTGCTCACAGGCATACTGTTGCTGATCCAGACCACAACCTTGCCCTGGCGGGTCGATGCCTGGCTTTACGATAACGCCATCACCACCTGGCCTGCACCGGTTGACCATGGCGTTGTCCTCGTCACCATCGATGAACACAGCCTTGATGTCTTGGGCCGCTGGCCTTGGGATCGCAGTCTTCATGCTGACCTGATCAACCGGCTTGGTGAAGCTGGAGCACAAACCATTGTCTTCGACATTCTGTTTTCTGAGCCGACCGGCAACGACCAGACCCTTGCGGACGCCATGGCGCGCCATGGCAGCGTGGTTCTGCCCATTCACTATTCGCCAGCCACCGACCGCCATCTGATTCGCGAACAACTGCCAACGCCGCCGCTGGAACAAGCCGCCTCCGCACTCGGTCACGTTCATGTCGAACTGGACGAAGACGGCGTTGCGCGAGGCCTGTATCTTTACAACAGCCTTGGCCACCAGCAAAGGCCGGCACTGGCTATCGCTGCGCAAGATCAAACCTCGGGGCCCCTGGTTGACACGGACGCACCCGCTTACACCAACGTGCGCAATGAGTTCAGACTGGTACCGCTGGCCGGTGGCGCAGACACCCTGCCAGCCTACCCCTATGCAGACGTACTTCGCCAACCGGCGGCACCAGAGCTGTTTGCTGGCAAGACCGTGTTCATTGGCGCAACCGCCGCAGGCTTCCGCGATGTATTAAGCACACCCTTCTCTGGCCTCAGCCGCCCGATGAGTGGCGTAGAATTCCACGCCAACGTCTATTCCGCCAGCCGTCAATCACTACTGATCTCGCGTGCGCCTCAGTGGCTGTCGCTGGCGATGGCGCTCGCGATACTGCTCATTTTGGTCAACACCTTACCAAGACTGAAGCCGACGGTGACCTTTGCTGCCTGCGCAGGCAGCTTTATATTGGTACTGGGTACGTATTTTATTGCCCTACGCAGCTTTCAGGTTCACCTCTCGGCGGCCAACGCAGCGTTCCTGCCCATGATCGCCTTTCCGGTCGCCACCGGTCTGCGCCTTGCCATGACCAACCGCTTTCTGAACCGTCAACTGGACGACATGGCCAGGATCCCGCAACTGTCATTACCGGAACCCTCCCGCCGCCACCCGATGCAACTAATGGAACACCTGTGCTCTTTGCTGCAACCACAGGGCTGGCTGCTGGCTGAAGGCGAAGACCTGCTGGCGGTAAATCGCATGATCCTCCGGGATGCCCCAGGATTCAGCGAGCCGGGGCAGTGGGTTCACCTTGGTAATCAAAGCTGGATATACCTGATCCGCAGCGGCGCAAGGTATGTGCTTGGCCTGACCCTGCCAGACGATCTCAGCCGGGAAGTCATCCAGCTCTACCTTCAGAAACTCAAACTGGAAGACACCCTCCAGCAAAAAAACAAACCGGGCACTCAGGAAAACATTTCCAATCGAATCGAAAGAGTGCGAACGGCAACCGATCGCCTCCGGCAAATGCAAGCCTTCATAAGCCACAGTTTCGAGCACATGCCCGATGGCATCATCGTCACCGACGAACTCGGCGTTATTCGCTTTGCCAACCGACATATTGAAGCCTGGTTCCGGGAACCCATGCCCAGTCTCAGCGGCCTGCCATTGACCCGCTTGCTCGAAGGCCATGACCCGCGCGAACTTGCGCCCTGGCATGAAACCGTCGCCGAAACCCTGACACTGCAGCAGAGCCGGACTGTGGACTTGAAAATCCACAACAAAGATTTCCTGATTCACCTGGCGCCCTTTGCTCTGCCCGACAACAAGCAATCCGGGATTATTGCCAACATCTCCGACATTTCAGAGCTGCGAGAGCAACAACGCCAGCACCGCGAAGCCATCGACTTTATTTCTCACGACGTTCGCTCACCCCTCGTTTCGCAACTGGCCCTGATCGAGCAACTGAAACGAGATCCAAGCCACATCGATGCAAGTCAGCTGGAACAATTGGGCAGACTGGCTCGGCGCAGCTATCACCTCGCTGAAGAGTTCGTGCAACTGGCCCGCGCCGAGCAGCTGACCGAAACCCGCTTCTACGAATGTGAGTTTCTGGCGATCGTGGAGAATGCTCGCGACAGCGTGTGCGAACAGGCGCAGGAAAAGCGGATCAGCTTGGTGGTTGCAGGTACGGAGGATCTCTGGCTGAAAGGGAACGCGGAATTGCTGGAACGGGCGGTGATCAACCTGATGACCAATGCGGTGCAGTACAGCCCTGAAGGTTCGGCCATCACCGTTCAGGTTTACCGTGCTGGCTATCTGGCCTGCCTGGCGATCTCCGACGAGGGCAGCGGTATCGATCGGGACGAGTTGCCGCAGCTGTTTGATCGTTACCACAGGCAAAAGCGAAGCGAACTAACAGGCAACCACGGTACGGGCCTCGGCCTGTCATTTGTGAAAACCGTGGTTGAAAAACACCAGGGAGAGATAACAGTTGATTCCGAGCCGGGCGAAGGCACCACCTTCACATTGAAATTACCGATCGCCGACCCTATGCCCTGACTGATCAGCTACGGATGGTTTTGCTAACCGGTTCTGATGGTTCGCTGACAAGACCTTCTTTATCCAGCACCTGAATTGTGAAGTACCAGGTGCCGCTGTCCAGATTCTCAACAATGTAGGACATCTCCGGATAGCTGTCGGCCTCGCCGATCATCACTTCACCGGACAAGTCATCAACATCCTGACCATAACGGATAACGTACTTGTCCAGCTCGCCCATCGCAATACCCGTACCGTTAACTCGAGTCGCGGGCGCAGACCAACTCAGAACCGCTGAGCGCGGAGCCTCGGCCACCACACTGGAAGAACCAGCCTCAGACCCGGCGGTCGATGACCCGGAAGAGTTGGCTGAGCCGCCATCGGAGCCTCCGCCGCCGCAACCTGTAAGAACGATCCCGAAGAAAAACGCAGCAGTCCATGCCTTTGACATTTTGATGACGCGTTTCATATCTTTCTTGCACCAGTTTGTCGTCGATTTTGTGAAATTCTATAAAATCTGGACAACCTATGATGCGAATAGCGTCATTTTTAGGGAGTAAAATTCGCCGGTTTTTTGACACCTGGAGCGAACTAAGGCTCGCTTAAACCACAAGAACTTCCGTTCTGTGTTAAGATTTCACTTCTGATTTACCGAATCACCCCAAAAGGCGGCAGCGATCCGCCTTTGCAAATCACCTCAAGCTCTGCCCTGGTGCCGACGCTTAGACGCCTTGCAGAACAGCCAACTCGGCTGAAACGAAAATTTTCCGCCCTGAAGCGAATTGCCTTTATTCCTCGGCAAACGGAACGAAGCCTCCGGGTATTTTTTACCCGCAGCTGATTCTGCTTTTGGCGTGCGCATGCGCGAACCGCTCTCACAGAGCCTTGCTCCTGCGGAAGAACAGCCAAGGCACGACTATCTTTTTCGTCGCACGAGCAAGCTCTCGCTCATTCAGCCGACGCACATCCAGACAACAGAGGAAAACTATGAACTTTCGAATCGCCGTTCTTGGGGCGGGCCCCAGCGGGCTTGCCCAAATCCGCGCTTTTGAAGCAGCACGTCTCGCCGGTGCCGACATTCCTGAAATCGTCTGCTACGAAAAACAAAGTGATCTGGGCGGGCTATGGAACTACACCTGGCGCACCGGCCTTGATGCCTACGGTGAACCTGTGCACGGCAGCATGTATCGCTACCTCTGGTCGAATGGCCCGAAAGAATGCCTGGAGTTTGCGGATTATAGCTTCGAGGAACATTTCGGCCGACCCATTCCCTCCTACCCGCCCCGGGCAGTGCTCCGGGATTACATCATGGGCCGAGTTGAGAAGAGCGGTGCACGTCAGTACATCCGCTTTGATACGGCGGTACACTGGGTGGACTATACCGAGAAAACTGGCAAATTCGCGGTCACCGTAAGGGATCTCAAAGAAGACCAACTGAGCACTGAAGAGTTCGATTATGTGGTCGTGGCCACTGGTCACTTCTCGACGCCTAACGCGCCTTATTTTGAAGGTCTCAACCAGTTCCCGGGCCGGGTATTGCATGCCCATGATTTTCGCGACGCCTGCGAATTCGCCGGCAAGGACCTTCTGCTGATCGGTAGCAGCTATTCTGCTGAAGACATCGGCACCCAGTGCCATAAATACGGCGCGAAATCGGTCACCTTCAGCTACCGCAGCCAGCCCATGGGCTTCGACTGGCCCGACTCTTTTACCGAAAGGCCACTGCTCACCAAGGTGGTCGGAAAAACGGCCTATTTCAAGGACGGCAGCAGCCAGAATGTGGACGCCATTATTCTCTGCACCGGCTACCAACACCACTTCCCGTTCCTTCCCGACGAGCTGACCCTGAACACTCACAACCGGCTCTACCCAGAAGCCCTATACAAGGGCATCTTTCTTGAGAAGAACCCGAAGTTGGTATTCCTGGGCATGCAGGATCAGTACTACACCTTTAATATGTTCGATGCTCAGGCCTGGTACGCGCGTGATGTGATCATGGGCCGAATAAGCCTGCCAGATGAGTCCGCCATGGCCGCCGACAGCGCAGACTGGGTCAAGCAGGAACAAGGCGTCGAAAATCCGTTCCAGGCCATCGATTTCCAGGCCGCCTATATCCGCGATCTCTTGCAACCCACCGACTACCCAACCTTCGACGTCGAGGGCGTGGCCGAGATTTTCAAACAATGGGAACACCACAAAGAAGCGGACATTCTCGGCTATCGCAACAAGAGTTACCGCTCAACCCTCACCGGCACCCTCGCACCGGCCCACCACACGCCGTGGATGCAGGCGATGGACGACTCCCTCGAAACCTTCCTTAGCGAAGAGCTACCAAGCGAACCGCAAGAAGTTCCGGCGCTGGAACACTGAGGCTATTTCGGAGGAAATGACCGTAAAGCTCGAGGCGCCGTTTTCTGAACCCTGCCTCTGAGCAGCGGCACGAGGTTTGGAGCTCCCTCCCGAGCGGAGCTACCAAACATCCGGGCTTGATGAGCTTACCGTTGCGAGCGGAATTTTGCTTCCCAAATCGAGCCGGTTCGATGCGGGCGCAATGCGCCTGAAACGTCAGGTTTTGTAGTGGTCGAGTTTGGCCTGCAATTGCTCAACCACGGTCCTCACATTCTCCGCCGCCTCGTTGGTAGACGCAGAATTTTCGTCGCTCACGCCCGCCATTTGCCGAATTTCCTCAAGTCGCTTATTAATGTCCTCAGACACCTGGCTTTGCTGCTCTGCAGCACTGGCCATTTCAATGTTAGTGTCGCGGATGGCACGAACACCCGTGCGTAACTGCTCAATAGCCGCTCCGGTCTCCATGATCGTACCATTGGCTTCTTCGGCAAGCCGACTGCCATCGATGATCACTGCCACCACACTCTTGACACCTTCCTGCAAGTATTGAATCTGATCCTGGATTTCCTTGACGGAATCCTGGGTCCGCCTGGCGAGACTCCGCACCTCGTCCGAAACCACGGCAAAACCACGGCCATGTTCGCCGGCTCTGGCGGCCTCAATCGCAGCATTCAGGGCAAGAAGATTAGTCTGCCCGGAAATGTTCTCGATAACAGATAGAATACTGCCTATGTTTTCAGAGGCATTTTTGAGTAATGCACTAGAACTGGTCGAGCGCTCGCCATTCTCAAGTTGTTTGGCTATGGTTCGGGTGGTTTCCTCAATCAGAACTTGTCCGTTTTCGGCGCAGTGATCGGCTTCCTTGGCCAAATTCTCTGCCCGTGCAGCACTTTCGGCAACGGTTTGTGCGGTCGCGCTCATTTCGTTCATGGCGGTCGCCACTTGCTCCGTTTGCTGGTTTTGACGGTAAATTACCGATTCGGATTCCGAGGCGATTGTTTTGAGATTTCCGGATGCATCCAGCAGGCTTTGGGTCGAGCCCTTGGTGTCCATAATCGTGGTTTGCAGCCGGTCTATCAGCTTATCAAAGCCCTTGGCCATCAGCCCCAACTCGTTGGTTGTGGTCGGATTGAAACGGGCAGTAAGGTCTCCCTCTCCCTCAGCAATGTCATTGATGGCCTCGTTCATCTTCTGTAGCGGTCTGGCAATGACCAGCTGCACCAGCACCCCGAGGCAGCCGATAATGACAAGGCCGCCAACGGCGATCATCAACACGGCGCGAGTGGTCTGTGCCCAGACCATGCCGGACACTTCGTCCGTTGCGTAGCCGGTAACAACGCTGTAACCCCAGGGTTCGAAGGCCGTCTGCTCAAGCTGCCAATCGTCCGGGGTGGTCTCCAGAATCTCGTTAATCTTGCCGATCTCGATTACATCCGAATGCATTCGCACCTCACCCTGATCACCTACAAGCGCAACAAAGCCTTTGTCCAGCAGGCGGGCTGAGGCAATGGCGTTGCTCAATTCCGTCAGGTCGGCTGAGTAGCCCACGTACCAGATACCAACGGTCTCGCCGGCCTGGTTAAGCATAGGGCTGTAGGCGGTAAGGTAGGGATTACCGAGAATTTCCACCTGGCCAAAATAGGCTTCTCCACGCTGGATGGCTTGCCCGGCAGCGCCGTTGAGATTCAGCGTGGTACCTGTGGCTCGTGAACCGTCCTGCTTCTTTACGTTGGTGGACACGCGGACATAGTCGCGGTCATGCTTCACAAAGAGAGTGGCAGTTCCGCCCATCACTGCGGTGACACCATCCACCAGGCCGTAGTTGTTGTTGATCAGCGTATCACCGAGAAAGAGCGCAGGGGCCTCCTTACCGGCAACCGCCTCGTACCCCCCTATTCTCGGCGCCCCGAGCTGTTGGCCTCTGGCCGTCAATAGGGCCAGGGAACTTTCCACGCGCTTGGCCTTCGTCTGAAAAAGTGGCACCCGACCTTTCAGACAGCATCACGCCTCCCTTTTCTGAGCCAATCCGCCCGGGCGGCAGAGTTTCAACCCTGCTCTACAAAGAAACAGCACAACGAACAGGCTTTGATGCAACCGAAATGCTCTGGAGATTATTTCAGTGTATGGCAGGTGATCTTCTGGAGCTTCACAAGGCGCAGTGAAGCGAAAGCACAGACATGAAAAGCTGAGTCCAGGGATGGAATCGGGGAAATCTGAAGGGTACTCCGCTATCAGGATAGCGGATAAGACCTTGTGCAAAAAAAATGAATGACGGTCATCTGGCACTTAACTGCGGGTCCAGACACAAAAAAGGCAGACCAGTAAGTAACTGATCTGCCTTTCTTTTATATGGTAGCGGGGGCAGGATTCGAACCTACGACCTTCGGGTTATGAGCCCGACGAGCTACCAGACTGCTCCACCCCGCATCAAACCGGTTGTTGTCTTCGGGGCTAACCCCGATCAACGTGGCGCAAATATTACAGCCACCCTCCGAGCCTGTCAACCCATATTTTCAAACAGATCCACCGGATAGGCCAGTTCGTGGCGTTGGTCCTGGGTATCACTTTGGAACAACCCGACGGTGTCGATAGCCTCCTGTACCGGACGGAAAGACCGGCGGTGTTCCGGAGTTGCGCCAAGCCGCATCAGCGCTTCAAGATGCACCGGTGTGGGGTAACCTTTGTGCTGCGCCAGGCCAAAGCCCGGATACTTCTGCTCAAGTACCTCCATTTCCCGGTCACGGGTGACTTTGGCAATGATCGACGCAGCACTGATGGCCGATACCCGGCTGTCGCCCTTGATCACGGGCTCGGAAGGCCAGGCCCAGTTGGGGCAACGGTTACCATCCACCAGAACATATTCCGGCTGGATAGTGAGCCCCTCAACAGCCCGCTTCATGGCGAGCATGGTGGCCTGGAAAATGTTCAGCCGGTCTATTTCAGAAGATTCACAGCGACCCAGACTCCAGGTGGCGGCCTTATCGACGATTTCATCGTAGAGTTTCAGGCGCCGCTTCTCGGTCAGCTTTTTGGAGTCGGCCAGCCCCTCAATCGGGCGTGCCGGATCCAGGATCACGGCGGCAGTAACCACCGCGCCAATCAAAGGGCCGCGACCAACCTCATCCACGCCCGCCAGGCGCCAACCCAGGTATTCACACTCGAACGGTGGCAGCTCTTTGCCGGCCATTAGCGCCTGCTCTCCAGCAGATCCGAAATTGCCGACGCAGCTCGTTCGTCAGCATTCTGCCTGAGCGATTCGTGCAGTTCCGAGAAAGCCTCATTCAGGCGAAGTCGTCCCTGTTCGTCCTCGAGCCGCTCCAGCACCGCCGCACCCAGCGCCTCTGGCGTTGCATCATCCTGCAGCAGTTCGGGCACCAGCTGTTTCTGGGCAAGCAGGTTTGGCAAAGCCACCCACGGCACCTTGACCAGCTTTGAAAGCAGCTTGAAGCTGAAGTTACTCAGGCGATAACCGACCACCATCGGCTTTTTCAGTAACATGGCTTCAAGGGTTGCAGTTCCGGAGGCCAGCAAGACCACGTCGCTGGCGGCCATCACCTCCCGAGAACGGCCCCGAACGAGGGTGACCGGCAGCTTGACCTCGAGCGACTCCACCAGGCCCTGCACCTGTCTCTCCCGGTCCCGGTTTACGCAGGGGATAACCAGCTGAATATCTGGCCGGTGGCACTGAAGCCAGCGCGAGGCTTCCAGGAACAGGGTGCCCAGCCGCTCCACCTCACCTCCCCGGCTACCGGGCAATACCGCCAGCACAGGTTTGTCGACATCCAGACCAAGACTCTCTCGTGCAGCGCGAGTATCAGTTTTCATGGCAATGCGATCCGCCAATGGGTGCCCCACGAATGCCACGGGCACCTGATGCTCCTCGTAGAAACGCGCCTCAAAGGGAAAAAGCGTCAGCATCAGATCAACAGATTTGGCAATTTTGAAAATGCGTTTCTGACGCCAGGCCCAAACCGACGGGCTGACATAGTGTACCGAGGGAATACCGGCCTCCCGGCAGCGGCGCTCAATTGCCAGGGTAAAGTCCGGAGAATCAATGCCAATAACCACATCAGGAGGAGTTTTAAAAAAGAAATCCAGTAGTCGGGCGCGGATGCTGAACAGCTCCCGAATGCGCCCCACCACTTCTACCAAGCCCATCACCGACAGTCGCTCCATAGGCACCAACGAATGGAAACCTTCAGCGACCATCTCATCACCCCCGATACCGACGAAGCGGGCATTCGGGTAACGTTTGCGAAGCGATTGGATCAGCCCCGCACCAAGGATATCCCCCGATGCTTCACCTGCGATAATCGCAACCGTCAGCTTGCGATCACTGACCAGATCAGTCTGAGAGTTTGGCACCGGCAACCTCCAGCCAGATCAGCGGATGATGCCGCGATCCGCTCTCCGGAGCGAGTCGATCAGCGGGCGAACCTCCGGCACGTCGGGAAAGGCCTGTTCAAGCTCTTCCAGTGCCTGCTCAGTAGTCAGGCCCTGACGATAGATCACCTTATAGGCGCGACGCAGGGTAAGCAGTATTTCTTTGCTGAAGCCTCGACGCTTCAGGCCTTCTACGTTCATGCCGTGGGGCTGAGCAGACTGACCACTGGCCATCACGTAGGCCGGAATATCTTTCAGAATGATGCTGCCACCAGCAGCCATACTGTGCGGACCTATATGACAGAACTGGTGCACCATGGTGCCACCACCCAATATGGCGTAATCGCCTACCGTGACATGACCTGCCAGGGTGGCACAATTGGCCAGAATGGTGTTATTGCCAATACAGCAGTCGTGGGCAACATGCACATAAGCCATCAACAGATTACCACTGCCGATCCGGGTTTCACCTCGATCCTGAATGGTGCCGCGATGAATGGTGCAGTTTTCACGAATAACATTATCGTCGCCAATAACCAGAGTGGTAGGCTCACCGGCATACTTCTTATCCTGGCATTCTTCTCCGATACTGGAGAACTGAAATATGCGGTTGTTGCGACCAATGACCGTTGGGCCTTTGATCACTACGTGAGACAGGATGTCGGTGCCCTCACCTATTTCAACGCCAGGACCCACGTAACTCCAGGGACCAACGGTCACGTTATCCGCCAGTTTGGCTGATGGGTCCACAATCGCCTGAGGATGGACACCCGACCAGTCATTTGTCGCCATCAAACTTCTCTCTCAGCGGTCAATATTTCGGCCACGCACACGACTTCACCGTCGACCAGGGCGCGGCACTCAAATTTCCAGATACCGCGCTTGCCGGATAAAAACACAGACTCCATATCCATGCGATCTCCGGGCAGCACGGGGCGCTTGAAGCGCGCTTTGCTGGAACCAGCCAGATATTGTATCACGCCATCTGAGGGTTTCCGTTCCACGGTCACAAAACCGAGAATTCCCGACAGCTGGGCCATCGCTTCGATGATCAGTACACCGGGCATAATCGGATTATTGGGAAAGTGCCCGGTAAAAAACGGCTCATTGAAGGAAATATTCTTGTATCCCTTGATCGATTTGCCCTTTTCGACCTCGGTTACACGATCAACCAGCAAAAAAGGGTAACGATGTGGCAGATACTCGAGAATTTCATCAATTTTCATCATGTCGATCGGCCTCAGCCCTTTAATTGCTTTTCCAGTTCTTTGATTCTTCTGGCCAGTACATCCAACTGCCTGAAGCGTACCGCATTTTTTCGCCATTGGCGGTTGCTGTCAAAACCGGTTCCAGAGGAATACACCCCGGGCTCCGGAATATCCCCGGTGACCATGGTCATTCCGGTAAGCTGGACCTGATCGGCAATCTCAAGGTGGCCGGCAATACCAGAGGCACCACCGAAAACGCAGTGGCTACCAATTCGGGTGCTGCCGGCGACAGCCACCGTCGCAGCCATGGCACTGTGATCACCGATGGAGACGTTGTGACCGATCTGAACCAGGTTATCGATCTTCACACCGTTACCGATGACCGTACTATCCAAAGCTCCACGATCAATCGTGGTATTCGCACCAATTTCAACATCGTTGCCCAGAACGACACCGCCCACCTGCGCAATGCGGTGCCATACGCCTTGATCGATGGCAAAGCCGAAGCCGTCCGAACCAATCACCGCGCCGCTGAGAATAAGGCAACGCTGGCCTATGACGACGTCATGGGCCAGGGTCACTCTCGGACAGAGAATGGAATGATCACCGATCTGTGTGCGCGCACCGACAAACGAGCCGGCGCCGATAACGACGTGTTCGCCAACCTGCGCATCCGCCTCGATCACAACATGGGCGCCAATGCTGGAGGTTTCAGGAACCACCACTGAGGTGTCAATCACGGCAGTTGGGTGAACCCCGGCCGACGCAACCGGTGCAGGGTCAAACCAGTGGCTGAGGCGAGCATAGCCCAGGTAAGGGTTGTCCAGTAACAGGACATTGGTCTGAGCATCATCAGCCGCCGCTGGCGAGACAATAACGGCGGATGCCCTGGTTTCTTTCAGGTATTTTCCATAGGCCGGGTTGGCAAGAAAACTGATAGTTCCCGGGCCGGCAGCCTGCAATGTGGCCAGTCCGGAAATGCGGGTATCTGGATCGCCTTTGAGTTCTGCGCCCAGAGCCTTTGCCAGCTCCTGGAGGCTGTAAGATTTCGTCGTCATTAACCTTCTCCGAATCCCGCCAGCCGGGGGCATTTGTTTCAATCAGCGGTTCAGTTTTTCCAGAAGCTCGGAGGTGAGGTTCATCTCCGGCTTAACGTAGACCACTGCTTCGCTGGGCAGAATCAGATCAAGATTGTGCTCACCCAATAGCTCTTTGACAGCCTCATCCACTTCCGGGCGCGCACTCTCAAGGAACTGCTGCTTGCGCTGGGCCACGGTGCTGTCGAGACGCTGCTTCAGGAAGTTAAATTCCTGAACGGTTTCCTGGAACTCACCGGCAAGCTTGTTGCGTTCGCTCTCGTTCATCATGGCACCATCTTTTTCGAGACGATCCTTGAGCGTTCTGGCCTTTTCCTGAGCTTCCCGCACCTTTGCCTCTTCGCCCGCGAAATCCTGCTGAAGCTTTTGGCTAAAGACCTGGGCGTCATTGGAAGAGAACAGCGCCTGGCGCAGATCAACCACACCAATACGGGTTTCCGCTGCAGCTTGCAGCGAGAATGCCATCAGAGTTGCGCCAATAATGGCAGATAGACGTTTCATGAAAATCTCCTGTGTTTCATCCTTTGTTTTTTTGTGCACTGCTATCAGAAAGTCTGCCCCAGGGAGAACTGGAATACCTGGGTATCGTCACCTGTTTTGTCATTAAGCGGTTTCGCCAAACTGAACGCAAGCGGGCCCACGGCGGTAATCCATTGGAAGCTGATACCGGCCGAGGCCCGCACTTCACCCGCTTCAGGATCAAAGTTCCGGGCAGTATCGAACACCTGACCCGCGTCGAGGAACACAGAGGTGCGCATTGAACGCGTATCGCCAGCGAATGGTGTCGGGAAGATCAGTTCAAGACCTGCTTCGGTCAACAAGTTTCCGCCAAACGGATCAGGATCCGACCGGTCACCCACGGCTGGCTCTGCGCGGTTACCGAGGGAGTTTGCCCGGAAACCCCGCACCGAACCATAACCGCCGGAATAGAAATGCTCGAAAAACGGCATTTGTGTGCGATCACCGTAGCCATCGCCGAAACCAACCTCTGTCCGAGCCCTGACAACCCATCGCTGCGTATCAACCAGCGGGTAGTAGAAATCAGTTCTGTGAGTGGCCTTGTAGAAGGTCAGGTCACTGCCGGGTACCGCCACGTCCAATGACAGGGAATGGCTGTAACCGCGAGTTGGCAGGACACCTCGGTTAAGCGTGCTGCGGCGCCAGTTACCAAACACAAAGTAATTGACGAATGAGTCACCCTCTTCATCAATAAAGGTTTCAACTTCCTGGGCGGAAAAAATACCTTTTTTGATGTTGGACTGAGTAATTCCCACCCCGAAATTCAGGCGGGTAATTGAATCCGTCGGGTAACCGAAGGTTAGTCGCCCGCCGTACTCGTCCAGCAGATACGATGAAATTTCTTCTTCCTCGTAATCCGTCTCACGGGCAAACAGGCTGAAGCCACGACTTACCCCATCAACGGTGTAATACGGATCAAGATAAGACACATTGGCGCTTTTGACCGCATCACTGACATTAACACCAAAAGACACCCGCTTACCGCTGCCAAAGAAGTTGTTCTCTGACACCGCCGCACCCAGGATTATCCCTGAGTTCTGGGAAAAACCGATCGACGCCGACAAGCTGCCGGTCGGCTGCTCCTGAACACTGTAATTCACATCAACCAGATCATCAGACCCCGGTACCGGTACCGTCTCAACATCCACCGACTGGAAGAAGCCCAGCCGCTCAAGGCGGGTTTTGGAGAATTCGATACGGTCGGAGGAGGCAATGCCACCCTCCATCTGAGTCATTTCCTGACGGAGCACTTCGTCTTTGGTAGAAACGTTACCGCCAAAATTCACCCGCCGCACATACGCGCGCTTACCGGGCTCAATAAAGAAGGTGACCGCCGCCGTGTTATCTTCACCCGGCTCAGGAACGGCGTTTACATTGGCGAAGGCATAGCCCTCTCGGCCAAGGCGGAACGACAACGCCTCAGAAATGGCGGTCATCTGAGCGCGGGAAAACACATCCCCTTCTGACACCGGGATCAGTTTGCGCAACTCTTCCTCACCAACAATCAGTTCGCCGCGAAGGCGGACATCAGAGATGGTGTATTGGGGACCTTCGTCCAGAGAAATCGCAATGAAAACCTGCTGTTTGTCTGGCGAGATGGAGACCTGGCTCGACTCCACATTGAAATCCAGATAACCACGATCCAGGTAGAAGGACCGTAATGACTCGAGGTCACCGCTCAGGCGCTCCCGCGCGTACTTGTCCTTGTTAGTGATTGAATTCCACCAACTGGTAGTCCGCAGCTCAAACAGGCTGATCAGCTCTTCATCACTAAAATCAGAATTACCAATGATGTTGAGGTGCTGAATGGACGCCACAGAACCTTCATTGATATCGAGGCGAACCGCCACCCGGTTTCTCGGAAGCTCTTCGGCACTGGCCCGCACTCGGGCGTTATAGCGGCCCTGAGCAATGTAAGAGCGCAGGATTTCCAGCTCCAGCCTTTCCAGGGTTGCCCGCCGAAACACCTGCCCCTCTTCAAGCCCGGCACCGGCGAGGGCATCCATCAACATATCAGTCTCAATATTCTTGTTGCCGTCGATTTCGATGGATGAAATGGATGGCCGCTCCTTAACCGCAAGAATCAACACGCCAGCGTCACGGCTGGCCTCAATATCGGTGAAAAGGCCCGTCCGGAACAGATCCTTGATGGCAGCAGCCAGACGGGTCTCATCCACCTCTTCACCGATATTGACCGGAAAAGCAGAGAATACAGAGCCCGCCGAAACCCGTTGAAGGCCTTCTACCTCGATATCCGCCACCGTGAATTCATCCGCCAACACAGGCTTGATACCAGTTGCGGTAATGGCTAGGCCAACGGCTACAGCTAGAAGGGAACGTCTCATTCAGTTATATCGCCTGGTTAATGTGCGGTAAGGAGCCCGCAATTCTCACAACCGCATCAGGTCGTTGTAAAGAGCAAACACCATTAAAGTCAGAATCAAAGCCATACCAATTCGTAATCCAAGTGCCTGAACCTGTTCAGACACTGGCTTACGGCGGATTGCCTCAATGGTGTAATACACGATGTGACCGCCATCCAGAACCGGGATCGGCAGTAGATTGAGCACGCCCAGGCTGACACTCAGGTACGCCAGAAAGCGCACAAAATCCTCAAAACCGGAACTGACACTGGCCTCGGCAACCCGGGCGATGGTAATCGGCCCGCTCAGGTTGGTGGGCGACAACAGCCCGGTGGCCATTTTTTTAATGGCGACCAGGGTCAGCCGAGTATCCGACCAGGTTTCCTGGACCGCATTCGGAATGGCCGCCAATGGGCCATAACGAACCTCTCGCAACACTTCATCAGGCCAGCCGATGGCCTCTACCCCGGCGCCGACAAAACCGATGACTTGGCCATCATCCAGAGTCCGGGACGCCGGACGCACGGTAAGCTCGCGTGGTTCGCCATTGCGCTCAACCGATAATGTCAGTGCGGTCTCGGGGGCATTCTGGATGATCTCGACCAAGGCAAACCAGTCGGCGATCGGCTCACCCTCGACCGCAACGATACGGTCACCGGTTTCCAGTCCTGCGGCCGAGGCCCGGCCATCAGCCATCACCTGTCCCAATACCGCCGGCACCGCCGGGCGCCAGGGCGTGATTCCGAATTCGGCCAGCGGGTTTGGCGCATCGTCGCTCAAGCGCCAACCATTGAGAGAGCCCTCTACCGTACCCCTGGCGCCATTTCGGGACACCTCAAGGGTAACCTCGCCATGCTCTCCGGCCCGCTCCAGCAAGCGCATGTTGACGTCGCGCCAGGACGTAACCCGACGCCCATCGATACCGTGTATTTCCATACCCTGCTGCAGGCCGGCCCGCTCGGCCACGCTCCCCGGTGAAACCTCACCCACAATCGGCGCGACGCTGGTGACACCCACAACACTTAACAGCCAGTAGGCAAAAATGGCGAAAATGAAATTGGCAACCGGACCAGCGGCGGCGATGGCAATGCGCTGGGAAGGCGGTTTTGACGTGAATGCCTGATCTTTCAGTTCTTCGGGTACCGGACCCTCTCGCTCGTCCAGCATCTTGACGTAGCCACCCAGCGGAATGGCAGCAATCGCAAATTCGGTGCCGTGCCGGTCATACCAGGAATAAAGTGGCTTACCAAAGCCCACGGAAAATCGGAGTACCTTGACCCCGAATCGCCGGGCAACCCAAAAATGCCCATACTCATGCAGGGTAACCAGAATCCCCAGAGTTAACGCAAGCGCCAGAACAGTTTGAATAATCTGCATAGATTTTCCGGTTAGTGGCTAAAGGCGAATATGGGAACATTCCCGCAGGGGTCAGACAGACAGCAGGCTGATCTGTTCCCTGGCACACTCCCGCGCCTCGGCATCTTTCGTGAAGATGGTCTCGAAGTCGCTCGCCGTTACCACGGGGATAACGGCCAGAGTCCGCTCTATGATAACGGGGATATCGGCAAAGCACAGCCTGCCCTCAAGAAACGCCGCCACCGCCACTTCGTTGGCCGCATTCAACACTGCCGGGGCGGTACCGCCACTGGCGAAGGCTTCCGCCGCGAGGCGCAGACAAGGAAAGCGCTGAAGATCAGGGCGCTCAAAGTGAAACTTTCCAATCGAGAACAGGTCCAGCGGCGCCACGCCGGCTTCAATCCGCTCTGGCCAGGCCAGGCCATTGGCAATCGGCGTACGCATATCCGGGCTGCCCAGCTGCGCCAGTACCGAGCCGTCAGCATACTCCACCATAGAATGGATAATACTCTCTGGGTGAACATGAACCTCGACATGTTCCGGCGTGGTGTTGAACAACCAACAGGCTTCGATAAGCTCGAGCCCCTTGTTCATCAAGGTGGCGGAGTCGACCGATATTTTCTGGCCCATGGACCAGTTCGGATGCGCACAAGCCTGCGCCGGGGTGACTTCTCTGAGCTGCTCGGCGGCGAAAGTTCTGAACGGACCGCCGGACGCCGTCAGCAGAATCCGGGTAATACCTGCGGCCTTGGGATCGCGAATTTTGTCCGCCGGCATGCACTGGAAGATGGCATTGTGTTCGGAGTCGATCGGTAGCAACTCTGCACCGGAATCGGCCACTGCATCCATAAACAGCTGGCCAGTCATCACCAGAGCTTCCTTGTTGGCGAGGAGTACCCGTTTGCCGGCGCGAACCGCCGCCAGAGTGGGTGCCAGCCCGGCCGCGCCGACAATAGCCGCCATCACGGTATCAGCATCCTCCGCCGCGGCCACGGCAGACAACCCCTGGTCCCCGGCAAGTACCTGGATATCCGGGCAATCACTCAACAGCCGGGCAAGCTCGCCGGCCGCGCATGAGTCTGCCATTACCGCGACTCTGGGCCGAAACTCGCGACACAGCGCTGCCAGCTCCCGGGCCCGGGTGCCCGCGGTCAGCGCGTAGACAGAGAATCGTTCCGGGTGTCGGCGAACAACGTCCAGCGTGCTCAGCCCGATGGAACCCGTTGCACCTAATAGGGTAATGCAACGTTTTGTCATAACGACCAGTGACCGGTGGTCAACCAACCCAGCAGGGTGATCATCAAGGCAAAGACCGGAATAGCGGCGGTAAGGCTGTCGACCCGGTCCATAATGCCGCCATGGCCAGGAAGCAGCTGGCTGCTATCCTTGATACCCCGGAAGCGTTTGAGCATGCTTTCCAGCAGATCCCCCAGCACCGAGACAAACCCGGTCAGCAGAGTGGCAGCGATTAACAGTACAGTTTCGGTAACGCTGGCCGCCGCCAGTACGCTGGCCACCACGGCCAGCAGTGCCACGGCTACCAGACCGCCCCAAACGCCGGCCCAGGACTTGCCAGGGCTGACTTTGGGCGCCAATTTGGCTTTGCCAAACGCTCTGCCCGCAAAATACGCGCCGATGTCCGCTACCCAAACCACAAAGAAGATATAGACAATAACGATCAGATTGCTGGAGACCTCACCAAACTGGACCCCTCCGGTGCGAAGGTGATTCAGCCCCACCCAGGCTGGCACCAGAACAAACAGGCCCATCAGCGCCCGCAGTGGCACGGTGCCCCAGGTGTCGGAGCCAGCCGGATAGCGGCGCACCAGCCAGAAACATACCAGCCACCAGATGACCGCCAGCCATAACAAAGGCACCGCCGGTAGCTTTAACAGCCAAACCAGATAAAGAAGTGCGGCAACCGCCAGAGCATACACAACGCGGCCCGGCTGACCTTCAATGCTGGCCATGTTCGCCCACTCCCAGGCGCCGAGGGCAATGATGGCGCCGGTAAACAACGCAAAACCCAGCGGTGGCAGGAAGAAGATCCCGCCAATGGCAATGGGCGCGAGAATGAGTGCGGTAATAATGCGGGTTTTTAACACGGTATAAGTCGCTGTATCGTTATTGTTGTGAAGCTCGAGCCGCAATCTGGTCATCTGTCTGACCAAAACGACGCTGGCGGCAGCTGTAGGCCTCGAGGGCCTTGCGCATTTCCTCGGCCTTGAAGTCTGGCCAGTACACACTGGAAAAGTAGAATTCCGTGTAGGCCAGATGCCACAACAGGAAATTACTGATGCGCTGCTCTCCTGCGGTACGAATCAGAAGATCCGGCATGGGCAGGTCGCCGATGCTCAGATGCTGCTGGATCATATCATCCGTGATATCCGATGCCTGCAATGCCCCGGCCTGTACCTGCTCAGCCACCTTGCGGGTAGCCTGGGTAATATCCCAGTGGCCGCCGTAATTGGCAGCTATCACCAGCGTCATGGCGGTATTGTCGCGGGTCAGCGCCTCGGCTTTGTCCATATGCTCTTGTAAAACAGCATTGAACGCAGAGCGGTCACCGATGATCCTGAGGCGGATGTTGTTCCGGTGAAGCTTTCTGACTTCACGCTCCAGAGCAATCAGAAACAACCTCATCAAAGCCGAAACTTCATCCTTCGGCCGGCGCCAGTTTTCGCTGGAAAAGGCGAAGAGGGTAAGCACTTGCACACCTTCCCTGGCACAGGTTTCCACGACGGCTTTCACCGCATTCACGCCCGCTTTATGCCCTGCCACTCCCTTGAGCCGATGAACTTTCGCCCACCGGTTGTTGCCATCCATGATAATGGCCACATGCCGAGGACAGCTATCTGCCGTCACCGGAATTTCTGCGGTTACTTGTGCCGTCATGAAATCCTCTGTGCGGCGGAGTGTTGACCCGCCGCTTGCTTTGTACTGAATAGCCCTGGCGGTCAGACCGCCATGAGATCCTCTTCCTTCGCTTTCAGCATTTTATCAACGTCAGCGATGTACTTGTCAGTCAGCTTCTGGACTTCTTCCTCACCCCGGCGCTCATCGTCTTCATTGATCTCTTTTTCTTTCAGCAGATCTTTGAGCATGGTGTTGGCGTCGCGGCGGGCATTACGGACAGACACCCGGCCATGCTCGGCGTCGGCTTTTGCCTGTTTGACCATTTCTTTCCGGGTTTCCTCGGTCAGCATGGGCATGGGCACACGAATGATGTCGCCGTTGGACGACGGGTTGAGGCCCAGATCCGACATCATGATGGCTTTTTCGACGACCGGTACCTGGTTCTTTTCCCAAGGCGTAATCATCAGAGTGCGGTTATCCTCTACGTTGACACTGGCAATTTGCTTCAGTGGCGTTTCCTGACCGTAGTAATTCACCATCACGCTGTCCAGAATGGACGGATGGGCACGGCCGGTGCGGATCTTGTTGAAAGCCGAGTGCAGAGCTTCCAGGCTCTTTTGCATTTTCTTTTCGGCATCTGCTTTGATGTCGTTAATCACGTCAGCATCCTCAAATTCGTTCGTCTGATTCTATCGAAGTCACCGGCTGTTAGCGGGCCGGAAACCATTATTCTATCAATGTGCCTTCTTTCTCGCCGGTGACAATGCGGGTAAGCACACCAGGCTGAGTCATGTTGAACACCCGCAGCGGCATGCCGTGGTCACGGGCCAGACAAATGGCCGTCAGGTCCATCACGCCCAATTTCTTGTCCAGAACCTCATCGTAGGTCAGGTGATCGTATTTTACCGCGGTCGGATCAAGATGGGGATCGGCATTGTATACGCCATCCACTTTAGTTGCCTTCAGTACTGCATCGGCCTCGATCTCAATGCCGCGCAGGCAGGCAGCAGAATCGGTTGTAAAGAACGGATTACCGGTCCCCGCACTGAAGATCACCACATCCCCTTCCTTAAGGTCACGCACCGCACGCCGGCGATCGTAATGCTCAACAATGCCACTCATCGGGATGGCAGACATCACACGGGTACGGATATTGGAACGCTCCAGGGCATCCCGCATCGCCAGGCCATTCATCACTGTGGCCAGCATGCCCATGTGATCACCGGTTACCCGATCAAGGCCGGCAGCGCTCAGGGCAGCGCCACGGAACAGGTTACCGCCGCCAACGACCAGGCCAACCTGAACGCCAATACCAATCAGAGCCCCGATTTCCAGCGCCATGCGATCGAGGACTTTGGGATCAATACCGAAACCGAGGTCTCCCATCAGGGCTTCACCACTGAGCTTCAGCAGAACACGCTTGTATCTGGGCTGGTTTTTTGAAGATGTCGGCATGGTGATCCCCTTTTCGTCTGTTGGCTATCCGGTATCAAACCCGTTGCAGGCTTGTATCTGACATACTCCTCAAAAAAGGGGTATCTCAGATACAAGCCCGCCACGAAAGCCGGGGAAACCCGGCAGACGTGGCAGACTCAGGTAGTGTTGTCACCCTTTGCGACAACACTCAGAAGCAGATCAGGACTTGCCTGTGCCAGCGGCAGCAGCCACTTCAGCAGCAAAATCCACCTCTTCTCTTTCGATGCCTTCACCCACTTCCAAGCGAACGAAACCAACCAGTTCGCCACCGGCGGACTTGATCAGGTCACCCACTTTCTGGTCCGGGTTCTTGACGAACGGCTGCTCAACCAGGCTGTTTTCAGCCAGGAACTTCTTGATACGGCCACCCATCATCTTCTCGATGATTTCAGCAGGTTTGCCTTCCATATCCGGCTGAGCCTTGATGATGTCCTTCTCTTTTTCCAGCTCTTCCTGCGGCATTTCTTCCGGCTTGCCGACGCGCGGATTAACAGCCGCGGCGTGCATGGCGATGTCGCGGGCCAGCTCAGAGTCACCAGCGGTCAACGCAACAACACAAGCGATCTTGTTGGTGCTGTGAACGTAGCCGCCAACAACCGGGCCTTCCACTTTCACGATGCGACGAACAGTGATGTTCTCACCGATCTTCTGCACCAGCGCTTCACGCTTGGACTCCAGGTCGCCTGCCATCAGCGCGGCAACGTCAGTTTCGCCTTTTTCAAAGGCAACGCCCAGCACGTCGTTGGCAAAGTTCAGGAAGTTATCGTCACGGGCTACGAAGTCCGTTTCAGAATTCACTTCAAGAATGTAGGCAACGGTGTTGTCGTCAGAAATCTTGATCAGAGACACACCTTCAGCGGCGGTCCGGCCAGCTTTTTTGGCGGCTTTCAGGCCTGAAGACTTGCGCAGCTCTTCAATCGCAGCGTCAACACTGCCTTCCGCCTCAACCAGCGCCTTCTTGCATTCCATCATGCCAAGGCCGGTACGCTCACGCAGCTCTTTGACCATTGCAGCGGTAATTGCAGCCATGTTCAATCCTCTTAATCGTTTCCGAATTCGGTGGGGAGGCATGCCCGGATAAAAAGGCGGGCATGCCTTACAACTCAAACCGTCAGTTCAAGTGTTACTCAGCGGCCGGAGCAGCGCCTGCAACATCTTCGCTGACTTCAACAAACTCGTCAGCTCCGCCTGAAGACTGGGCAGCTTCCAGGCAGGTATCGGCAACGGCCTGAACGTAGATCTGGATGGCGCGAATGGCGTCATCGTTACCCGGAATCACGTAATCAACGCCGTCCGGATCGCTGTTGGTATCAACCACACCGATAACGGGGATGCCAAGCTTGTTGGCTTCCTTGATGGCGATGCGCTCGTGATCCACGTCGATCACGAACAGGGCATCCGGCAGACCGCCCATGTCCTTGATACCGCCAATGGAACGCTCAAGCTTGTCCATCTCGCGGGTACGCTCGAGAGCTTCTTTCTTGGTCAGCTTGTCAAAGGTACCGTCCTGACTCTGAGCTTCCAGATCACGGTAGCGACGGATAGACTGACGGATTGTTTTGTAGTTGGTCAGCATGCCACCTAACCAGCGGTGGTTAACGTACGGCTGGTTTGAACGCTGAGCTTCTTCCTTGATAATCTTGGACGCAGCACGCTTGGTACCAACGAACAGGATCTTGTTCTTGTTGCCTGCCAGCTGCTGAATCACATTCAGCGCTTCGTTCATCGCAGGAACAGTCTGTTCAAGGTTGATGATGTGAATCTTGTTGCGGGCGCCGAAGATGAACTTCGACATTTTCGGGTTCCAGTAACGAGTCTGGTGACCGAAGTGAGCACCTGCCTTGAGCAGGTCACGCATATTTACCTGAGCCATGATATTTACCTTTTAGCTTCGGGTTAGGCCTCCACGCGTCCGATTGACCCAACCAGCCTCCTTAAAACAGGAGCCGGCACCCTGGGACAACGTGCTGACACGTGTGTGAATTTGCCGGAATTGTTTCCAGCGGGCGCGTTTATATCATAATTCTGCGCCAAAACGCCATTACTTTTACCTGCATGCTTCCTTGTACCGGAACCCTCCGACCCTTAAAATGCCGGTTTGATGCAAATCAACAGGAAGCCCGATGCAGGTATCTATCAAAACCCCCGATGAAATCGAAAAGATGCGCGTAGCCGGCCGCCTGGCCGCCGACGTTCTGGAAATGATCGGCGAGCACGTCAAACCCGGCGTGACCACCGAAGAACTGAACAGCATCTGTCACGACTATATTGTCAATGAGCAGAAGGCGATACCCGCCCCGCTCAACTACAAAGGGTTTCCGAAGTCTGTCTGCACTTCTGTGAACCATGTTATCTGTCATGGCATACCCTCAGAGAACAAAGTGCTGAAAGACGGCGACATCATCAACATTGACGTTACCGTTATTAAAGATGAGTACCACGGCGACACCAGCAAAATGTGGGTTGTCGGCAAGCCCAAACCGGGGTCTGAGCGTTTGATCCAGATCACCCAGGAATGCCTGTATAAAGGTATTGAGCTGGTTAAGCCAGGAGCCCGCCTGGGCGACATCGGCCACGTGATTCAGCAGCACGCTGAAAAACATCGATACTCAGTGGTGCGAGACTACTGTGGCCACGGCATCGGCAAGGTCTTCCATGAGGAACCGCAGGTGATGCATTACGGCAAGCCCGGCACAGGCATGGAGCTGCAGGAAGGCATGACGTTCACCATCGAACCGATGATCAACCAGGGCAAGCTCCAGACCAAACTGCTGGCAGATGGCTGGACCGTGGTCACCAAGGACCACAAGCTCTCGGCGCAGTGGGAACACACCATCCTGGTGACGGCCGACGGTTTTGAAGTACTGACCAAGCGCTCGGAAGAGTCATTCTAAGTGGATCGGAGCGAGCTGGAATCCCGCATCAGCAACGATACCTCACCGGTTTTTGCCGCCCGGGAGCTGTTAAGGACGAGCTATGACACGGATGCTGAAGCGTTTCGGCAAGGCGCCGACGTCAGAGCCCTGGTTCATACACGGGCCAACACCATTGACAAGGTGCTGCGGCTGATCTGGAACCGGTATCCGCTCTCCCGCTCCTCTGACATCGCGCTGATCGCCGTCGGCGGCTATGGCCGGGGCGAACTGCACCCCCACTCAGACATTGACCTGCTGATTCTGACACGCAATGGCATAGAAGAAGGCTGGCAGGACGATCTGGGCGCCTTCATTACCTTATTGTGGGATCTCAAGCTGGATATCGGCCACAGCGTCCGCAGTCTGGAAGAATCCGTGGCTTCCGCCCGCCAGGACATCACCATCCTGACCAACCTGCTGGAGACCCGGACCATTGCCGGGCCGGACGGCTTACGCAAAGAGCTCAGTGACACCATCTTTTCAGACGACGTCAGCTCGGATCGTGACTACTTTCTGGCCAAGCGAGCGGAACAGCAGAGGCGCCACCAGAAGTACGGCGACACAGAATACAACCTGGAGCCCAACGTGAAAGGCTCCCCCGGTGCGCTGCGGGATATCCAGACCATCGGCTGGATCACCAAACGGCACTTCGGGCTGCAGAACACCACGGACCTGACCCGCTTCAGCATTCTGACCGAAGAAGAACACCAGATCCTGCATCAGGGAGAAACCTTCCTCTGGCAACTGCGCTACGGCCTGCAACTGCTCGCCGATCGCAACGAAAACCGGCTGCTGTTCGACCATCAGCGAGCACTGGCGGAAATGCTGGGCTACCAGGACGAAGGCAAGCGCCTTGGGGTCGAGTTGATGATGCAGTCCTATTACCGCACCGTGCTGGCCCTGGCCGAGCTCGCCGACGTCATTTTACAGTTCTACGATGAGGCGATCATCGGCAGCGGCAGCGAAGACGAAATCCGGCCACTCAACAAACGCTTTCAAGTGCGCAACCTTTATATCGAAGCCATCAACAATCAGGTCTTCGCCTATGCCCCCTACGCCATCATGGAAATTTTCGTATTGATGGCCCAGCACTCCGAGATCAAGGGCATCCGGGCCACCACCATTCGCTCCCTGCGGGCACACCGACACCTGATTGATGATGCCTTTCGCTCCGACCTGGCAGTAACCACCTTGTTTATGGAACTGCTGCGCACCCCGCACGCGCTCGACCAGACTCTGTCGGCCATGAAAAAATACAACGTGCTGGGCCGCTACCTGCCGGAATTTGGCCAGATTATCGGCCAGATGCAGCACGATCTGTTCCACATATACACCGTGGATGCCCACACCATGCGGGTCATCCGCAACATGGTACGCCTGAACAGCACAGATGTGCGTGATGAATACCCCCTGGCCTCGCGCCTGATCCACCGGCTGCCCAAGCTGGAAACCCTGTTTATCGCCGGCCTCTATCATGACGTTGCCAAAGGCCGGGGCGGTGACCACTCGGAACTGGGCGCCATTGATGCCGAAGCTTTTTGCGAGCGCCATCACCTGAGTGAGCGGGATACCCAGCTGGTGTCCTGGATGGTGGAAAACCATTTGCTGATGTCGATGACCGCCCAGCGCAAAGACATCTCGGATCCGGACATCATTCAGGCCTTTGCCCGCGCCATTCCCAGTCAGGCCCACCTGGACTACCTGTACATTCTCACCGTGTGCGACATCAGCGCCACCAACCCGAAACTCTGGAACACCTGGCGGGCGTCCCTGTTGCGCCAGCTCTACATTGAAACCAAGCGCGCCCTGCGCCGGGGCACCGATACCCCCGTCGATCGCCAGGCCTGGATTGATGCCACCCGTGAAGAGGCGCGCGGAATCCTGCACGCGCAGAACATGACCGATGACCAGATCGAGCATATCTGGGGCACGGTTGACGATGACTACTTCCTGCAGGACTCCACCGTCGACATCGCCTGGCAGACCGCCGCGATTATCCGCCATGGCGATAATCCGGACCCGTTGGTGCTGATCCGTGACACCCGGGGCGGGCCAACCGACGGCTATTCCCAGATCATCATTTATATGAAGGATCGGGTCGCGCTGTTCGCCGCCACCACCGCCGTGCTGGAACAGCTGAATCTGAACATCGTGGACGCTCGCATCAACAGCAGCGAAGGGCCTCACTCGATCAGCTCCTACGTGGTGCTCGACGAGCAGGGCCAGCCCCTTGGCGTGGACCCGGCCCGCAAAGAGCGGACCCGCAAACGCCTGATCGAAGAACTCGATGACCCGGAAGACTACCCGGACATTATTCACCGGCGCACGCCCCGGCAACTGAAGCACTTTGCCTTCCCTACGGAAGTGACGTTTTCCAACGACACCATCAACCAGCGCACGGTGATGGAAGTAATCACCCCTGACCGCCCTGGCCTGCTGGCCCGGATTGGTCAGGTGTTGCTGGAACACCGGGTGCGACTGACCAACGCCAAAATCGCCACCCTGGGCGAGCGGGTTGAAGACGTGTTCTTTATTACCGATGAGCACGGCGAACCCCTGCGCGACTCGGGCGTGTGCCAGGCCCTGCAACAGGACCTCTGTACCATGCTGGACGACATTCAATGAACCCCAATCTCGACCGACTTCACCCCTACCCGTTTGAAAAACTGGCCAAACTGAAAGCCGGCATTACCGTGCCGGAGCACCTGACGCCGATCTCACTGGGCATTGGCGAACCCAAACACCCGTCACCCGCGTTTGTAAAACAGGTGATTGCTAACAACCTGGACAAGCTGGCCAACTACCCCACCACCAAGGGCCTTGACGAACTACGGGAGACCATCGCCGGCTGGGCCACCCGCCGTTTCGGTCTGGCCCAAGGCGCCCTGAGCCCGGCCCACAATGTGCTTCCGGTTAACGGCACCCGAGAGGCCATTTTTGCCCTGGTGCAAGCGGTGGTGGATGCCAGCAAACCGGCGGCTGTGGTCAGCCCCAACCCCTTCTATCAGATATACGAAGGAGCCGCCTTCCTGGCCGGCGCCGATCCGTTGTACCTGCCCTGCGACGCCAATAACGGCTTTATCCCGGATTTTGACGCCGTGCCGGAGTCCGTGTGGCAAGACTGCCAGATCCTGTTCCTGTGCTCCCCCGGCAACCCCAGCGGTGCGGTAATGCCACGGGAAACTCTGATCAAGGTCATCAACCTGGCCGACCGGCACGATTTCCTGATCGCCTCCGACGAATGCTACTCCGAACTCTACCCGGACGAAGCCAACCCGCCCGAAGGCCTGCTGCAGACCTGCGCCGCCATCGGCCGCCACGACTTCAAACGCTGCATCGTGTTCCACAGCCTGTCCAAGCGCAGCAACCTGCCCGGCCTGCGCTCCGGTTTTGTCGCCGGCGACGCCGACGTACTGGCCGGCTATCTGAAATACCGCACCTACCACGGTTGCGCCATGCCGATTCACAATCAGCTGGCCAGCATCGCCGCCTGGAACGACGAGGATCATGTGCGTGAAAACCGCGCGGCCTACCGAGCCAAGTTTGAAGCGATCGTTCCGATTCTCAGGGAGGTGATGAACGTAGACTTTCCGGACGCCGGCTTCTATCTCTGGCCGGAAACCCCGATAGACGACGAAACCTTCGCCCGTGAACTGTCCGCTCAGCAAAACGTGCACGTACTGCCCGGCCGCTATCTGTCTCGCACCGTGGATGGCTACAACCCCGGGGAAAACCGCGTGCGCATGGCCCTGGTGGCACCGCTGGACGAGTGCGTGGAAGCCGCCCACCGGATCGTCAAGTTCGTAAAAGGCTTTAACGCATGAAACTGTATGGCATCAAGAACTGCGACACCGTCAAGAAAGCCCGCAAATGGCTGGATGATAACGGCGTTGCCTACGAGTTCCACGATTTCAAGAAAGACGGCCTCACCAGCGTCAAGCTGGACCAGTGGGAACAGGCCGTTGGCTGGGAAACCCTGATCAACAAACGGGGCACCACCTGGCGGAAACTTCCCGATGAGGTTCGTGATACCATTAGCGCCCCAAGCGCCCACCAGATCATGCTGGAGAACCCCTCCATCATCAAACGCCCGGTTGTAGAGCGCGGCAATGACGTGACCGTGGGCTTCCATGCAGACCAATGGGCTGCATGGAACTAATCGGCAAAAACATTTTTCATTTAATGAATACAGGAGCAACCACCAGATGAGTTTTGCATTCGGCATTGGCATCGGCAGCCAGAACAATCAGGGCGAATGGCTGGAGGTTTACTACCAGCAGCCGATCATGACTCCAGGCAAAGACCTGATCGACGTGGTTGAAACCGCGCTGGACTATCAAGGTGGCAATCAGGCCATCGAGGCCAGCGCCGAGCTGCTGGCCCAGTTCGCTAACGCCCTTCGCCAGCTGGGCCAGATCGACCAGGCCAGACTGGCCGAGACAGCAGCCCAAAGCAAACGCCCGGTGGTGGTGACGGTTCTGGCCACCGACGACACCGCCTCGAGCACCCCCGAGGTGTATCTCAAGCTGCACCTGATCTCACATCGCCTGGCCAAGCCCCACAGCCTCAAACTGGACGGTATCTTTGGCTTGCTGCCGAATCTGGCCTGGACCAACGAAGGTGCGATCGACCTGAACGAGCTACCCGAACGCCAGCTGCAGGCCCGCATCGAAGGCCGCACCCTGGAAGTGAAATCGGTCGACAAGTTTCCGCAAATGACCGACTACGTAGTGCCCAAAGGTGTTCGTATCGCTGACACCGCTCGTGTCCGCCTGGGCGCTTACGTGGGTGAAGGCACCACCGTGATGCACGAAGGCTTCATCAACTTCAATGCCGGTACCGAAGGCACCAGCATGATCGAAGGCCGCATCTCTGCCGGCGTAATGATCGGCAAAGGCTCGGACCTGGGCGGCGGCTGCTCCACCATGGGCACCCTGTCCGGTGGCGGTAACATCGTTATTTCCGTCGGTGAGAACTGTCTGCTCGGTGCCAACGCCGGCATCGGCATCCCCCTGGGCGATCGCTGCACCGTTGAGGCTGGCCTGTACATCACCTCCGGCACCAAAGTGGCGCTGCTGGACGATAACAACCAGCTGGTGGAAGTGATCAAGGCCCGCGACCTGGCCAGCAAGAACGACCTGCTGTTCCGTCGCAACAGCCAGACCGGCGCTGTCGAGTGCAAAACCAACAAGTCAGCCATCGAGCTGAATGAAGAACTGCACGCCAACAACTAATCAGGAAAACTGGTAGACCGCATGAGCTTATCGCCCACTCTCGAACTCGCCATAGACCTCATTCGCCGTCGGTCGGTCACGCCAGACGACGCCGGCTGCCAGGATCTGATGATGTCGCGCCTGGAGCCGCTGGGTTTCACCGGTGAGAATCTGCGGTTTGGTGAGACCGACAACCTCTGGGCCCGCAAGGGCACTGATGGCCCGGTACTGGCCTTTGCTGGCCACACCGATGTGGTGCCCACCGGCCCGGAGCAGAATTGGGCGCACCCGCCGTTTGATCCGGTGATCAAAGACGGCTACCTATATGGCCGAGGCGCCGCTGACATGAAGGGCAGCCTGGCGGCCTTTGTGACCGCGTGCGAGCGCTTTGTGAATAACAACCCACACCATCGCGGTTCCATCGCCCTGCTGATCACCAGCGACGAAGAGGGCCCGGCTCAGGATGGCACGGTCAAGGTGGTACAAGCCCTGGAAGCCCGCCACGAGAAAATGGACTGGTGCCTGATTGGCGAACCGTCCAGCACTCATCAGGTGGGTGATGTCATCAAGAACGGTCGACGTGGCTCACTGCACGGCTACCTGACCGTGCACGGTGTGCAGGGCCACGTGGCCTACCCGCACCTGGCGGAAAATCCGGTGCATACGGTCGCACCCGCGCTGGACGCCCTGGCCAAGGAATTCTGGGACAACGGCAACGATTATTTCCCGCCGACCACGTTCCAGATTACCCGCATTGAGTCCGGCACCGGCAGCAACATCATTCCGGGGGAGTGCCTGGTGCACTTCAACTTCCGTTACTGCACCGAAAACACCGCAGAAAGCCTGGAAGAGCGAGTGGTGGCGGTTCTGGATCGCCATAACCTGAAATACGATCTGCAATGGCACCTGAGTGGCCGCCCGTTCCTGACCGACAAAGGCGCTCTCGTGGCTGCCAGTCAAGACGCGATCCGCACCGTCACCGGCCGGGAAACCGAACTGTCCACCTCTGGCGGCACCTCCGACGGCCGCTTTATCGCGCCCACCGGTGCCCAGGTGGTCGAACTCGGCCCCATCAACGCCACCATCCACAAAGTGGACGAATGCGTGAAAGCCGAAGACCTCGACACCCTCTCTGAAATCTACGAACAGATTCTGGTAGAACTGCTGGGATAACCCTGAGGGGTCAGACCCCGGAGGCTAGTTGGGCCGCTCACCGCCGAGGGGTCAGACCCGCGCGCGCTTTGAGGCCTTAGGGCCGCGCGGGGGTCTGACCCCGGAGCTCACGCCAATCTCAGTAATGCGGCGGTGGCGCCTCGTCCTGCTCTGACTTGAGATTGGACGGCGCCATATCCCGCAACTGTTTGTGCATTATTCGCTTCGCTTCCCACAACTCCCGAAGATCCATTTCCTGCTTGGCCACTTGCTCACTCAGGGTGTTAATCACGTCATCCTGGAACGCAAGTCGCATTTCCAGTTCCGCAAGACGGTCTTCCAGGGTGTTTTTACTCATGAGATTTGGTCAGTCCTTTCCGTAATCTGGTATCATGCCGCCTTTTACCGCCATCAGTGGCGGCGTTCATTGGCCGGGCATGCCATGTTACCCGATGTCCGGCTTTTTATCGTTAGTGTTAATTATGGAGAATATTCAGCCAATGCGTAATCCAGCCAAAGCGATCCGCCTTTCCCTTATGATCGCCATTCCGGCACCTCTGATACTGTTCCTATTGCTGTCCGTGACACCGCAATTCCTCGCCGCCCTCAGCGCTGGCAACATCGCCGAGGCACTTGGCAGCGTTGGCGGCCTTGCGGCGTACCTGATTGCCTTCGTTATTTTCGCCATCACCGGCTTTCTGGCGATCGCTCTTGCCAACAAACAGCCGGCACCGGCGACTGCTGCAGCTGCTCGTCCGCAAAGCCGTCCTGCACGCGCCAGTCAGCAGAGCAGTGTTTACGATGAAGATGAAGAAGACGATTTTGACGACACCACACCGGAAGGTGATGAAGAAGGTAGCGTTAAGTGGTTCAACGTCAAAAAAGGATTTGGCTTTATCGTCCGTGACAGTGGCGATGAAATCTTCGTTCATTTCCGCGCCATTCGTGGCCGCGGCCGTCGCGTACTGCGCCAGGGCCAATTGGTCCGGTTCAATGTGGTCGAGGCCGACAAAGGCCTGCAGGCAGACAACGTGTCTATTCTGAGCGAGTAAACGTCACCTGCAGAACCCAAAAAGGCAGCCTGTAAAGGCTGCCTTTTTGTTACCCCGATCAGTCAGGACCGGTTAATTCCACACCACCTGCTGCTCACCCCGGTGGTCGAGCCGCCACCACTTATCCTCTTCAACCGGCTCACCTTCCTTCCAGTCACCAGGACTGCAGCGAACCTCGGTTTCCACCGCCCTCCAGGCACTGCGGGCACATTCCAGATCGGTGTTCCAGGGTAGACGCTCCCCTTCCATCACCAGCGACGTGAACCGTTTGCCAAAGGCACCGGGGTAAAGCGTAATGCGAACCCGCTCACCGTTGTGGATTGCGGTACCTTTCATTACCGAAGACACATCACTGTCATCCAGTTGCAGCTGGTCCAGCTGCCCCTCAAGCCACCCGGATACGGCGCCCGGCTTGATGTCACGAATATAAATTTCCAGATCCTGCACCCAAGGAATCTCCCTGCTGTTGGTCACAATGCAACACATAGTGAACCGGCCCGGGTCTTGCTGCAACCCAACGTTCCAGTTCCTTACGGACGTCCTCAACCAACAGTCGCCGCAGCGTTCCCGAATGCTTGCGTTCATGCCACACGACCTCCGCCGCGGCCTGCTCAATCGCCAATGCTTTCATGGCCTCTTCAGCGACTTGCCACTCTTCATCCCTGGCCATAGCCACCAACGATTGCCGCCGAAGCGTCTCCTGCTGCGCAGCCCCGGCCATGATCTCAAGCGGTCCACGACTGGCAAACAGGTCCAGCCTGGCGGCGGCTCTCTGAAGCCACTCCAGCATAGCCCCCGGTGTTGCCACACACGGGTTGCGGCACGATGCCGCAAACTCCATCGCGGCCGGAGATAACTGAACGTTCCAGCGCTTCTCAATAACGGGCTGATGCGCACTCAGAATCGACACGCGTTGCACCACGCTGATGCCCGGTATCGCCATTACGTCCAGCTCACGCCCGAGTTGCGCCGACAACCGGCTGTCATCCGGAGAGGCGCGCCCCTCCGCCAGCAACAGTATCGGGCCCCGCCAGCCGGTCAGCAACTCCCGAACAACGCCGTCCCGCTGCGCTAACAGTTCCAGCAACTCGGTCGGCGATACGTTATCGAGAATCAGCGCAGGCCAACTGGCACGCGCGTTATCGCCCGCCGGCAGCAAGGGCTGATCAGACGCCATCACTTCGGCCTGACGGCGCACATCCATTTGCACCCAGGGCAACCCGGGCGTAGCCAACAACATTGTCAGCCAGGCGCTCTTACCACTGCCCCGGGCACCCCGCATCCATACCAGCGCTCGCCGGTTGGCAGACAAGATCACGGCAACGTCCTCTGCCAGCTGCAGCCAGGCCGGGTCTGTGATGGTGACGGGCGTGAGGGTTTGATCCTGAGCCAGCAGCGGCGCTACCGGCGAAGACGACTCGATTGGCCAGTGATTCACCAGCTCCAGTACCGCCACATACGCTTTGTCCTGCAGGCGTTCTGCACAATGCACCAGACCGCGCAACAGCTGTGGCCAGTCCAGCCAGGGCGATTCAATGGCCTCGCGGGTTCCGGAAATCCAATAGATGAGCTGTGACGACAGGTCACCATCGCCGTGTACTTCAGCGACAATGGGCTGCTCGCCCTGAATGGTGCGCACCAGCTCATCCAGATCGACACCCTGGCGCGTCAGAAACGGCACCACGTCGACCGCGGCATCGAGTAACGCCAGCAGAAAATCTTCAACGGTAATGACCGAGCCGCCACGGCTGGCGACATTCTCGCGGGCTTGCAGCAGTGCAGCCTGGCATTGAGGGGCCAGGCAAGCTTGCCAATCGTCCATTCGGCATTCTCCTTCCTTGGTTTTGGGGCTGCATCATCCTGATGCAAAAAAACAGCCGGGAATTCTAGGAGGAATACCCGGCCAGGGCAACGCTACCGTGCCCGTTTTGATGAGTTGCGCAACTAATCCAGACGGTTTGGCGACAACGTCACCTCAAACGCCGGCGCAGCCCAGCCCGCAACCGGTTGGCCATGCTCTGCCAGCGGCGCGCCACCGTAGACCACCTCCCGGGCATCGCCATAGTGCATCCAGGTTACCGTCGGCCCCTGCCCAACCGGCGGCTTACGGTAGTCGCATACCCCCTCGGGGAAGATCTCAGCCACTTTCTGGGCAAAATTTTCCGAGTTGGTGATGCCCTGCAGCAGGTTAACCGGGTAATCCGCCGGGTCCACCGGCTTCAATTGGCACTTGTTGTTCAGCGTACGGATGTCATCCCCTGCCACCGTTCGGGGTGTGCCAAAGCGGGTTTGCACCAGCAAAGACTGAAGCTCAACAACCGGATCGGTGATTGGAGACAGCAGGTCCGTCACCAGAGAAGGCAGTCCCAATGCGCCCAGGTCCAGGCCGCAGACCTGGCCGGTGGCCACGTCCAGAATCTCGCCAATCTCTGCGGGCAAGCGAGGTGCCAGCAGGTGCTCCAGGCCAGGCAAAACCGGGTCGGGATAAATCAGGCCGCCGGTAAGCGGTAACACCACCCCCCACTCCGCCGTCGCACCGGAAAGCGACAGGCAGCGGTCGCGGGCAAATTCAGGCCGGTTGCGAACAACCTTGTTCGCCAGGCCATCATCACGTTCGTCGGTTTCGATGCCCGCCAGCCACTGATCCATCGTCAGCAGCGCCTCGGTCGCGAAGACGGTATCCCCGGCAATTGGAAAGGCGCCGTACCAGATCACATGATTCAATGAATGGCCCTGAACAGACTCAATCCGCGCACGGGTCTGCCAGGAATGGAAGGCATCGTGAGCCAAACCAGGGTCTGGCCCTCGCAAATCAATCATCGGCACGCCGACCAGATTTTCCGTCGTGTTGATGGCACCGGTGCGATACGCGTTGGTGATGGCCTGAACGTCACCCCGGGTGCGTTCGGGCTGATACTTGATATCGACGTTGAAACCGCCGATTTCCCGGTTCAGATCCAGGAACTGGGCCCCACTGATCGTCCCTTCCTGCAGCGCCCGCAAACCGTACTGCACACCTTCGTTGTCCAGCGGAAGGCCGGCAAACCCGCGCCCTAGCAACTGTTCATTTTCAGACCAGACCTCCGGGGGCCGCTCGCCAAATTGATTGACCATGTAATCGATCAAGCCGCACCGAAGGCCCGCTGGATTCTCTTCCGGGTGGTAGACCGGAACGCCATCCTGCAGGCGGCGACACTCTTCCTGGTCCGGATAGGCCGCCGGGAAAAAGGCCAGGTCTGACACCACCGGATTGACCGGCAGGTGCCCGTACACAAAGGGCCATTGCACAGGCAGCAGGGTGTTGGTCAACAGGTCGCCCATAAAGGACAGAAACCCTTCCGGGCTCTCGGGCACTTGCAGCCCAAGGTAGTTGCTGATCAGGTTGTAATCCGCAAACTGGGTAGCCGTTGTCCAGACATCCGGATAGGAACACTGCACAATCAGGCCCTGATAGATACCCGGGTAGGCATTGGCGATGTGCTGCTGGGCAATGGCGCCGCCGGAACACCCGGTGCCGATGGTGTATCGGACGGGACCATAGTTCTCGATGATGTGCTCCTTGGCCATCATCAGGGATTCGGCAGCAGTCACCAGATTGACGTTGTGCCCCAGGTTGGCCTGAGCCGTAGACAAGGTCACAAACCCCCTCGCCAGGGCCACCGAAATGCTGTCACCAAACAGCAACTCGTTACCGTTGGTCAGGCCAGAGATGTCGCCGTTCGGGGGGCTGCCCATGCCATAACTCACCCCCACATTACCACCGTGATGAACCAGCACCTTGCCGTTCCAGTGTGACTGGGGGTTCAGCGCCGTCCAGTCTCCGTCGGGCTGATAGAGTGACATGACCTGATAGCGGTCACGGTTAATCACGCCGGTTTCCACACGCACAATGAAAGGCATGTCGATGCCCTCATCGGTGGTGATCATGGCGATGTCGTCATCGGCGGGCGGGTGGTCAGGATCGTACGGCAGGAAGGCGTCTGGCATCCCCGGATCTTCCGGATCAAACTCGGTAAACAGGCGGGACAGCTTCTCCGCAGGCACGTACTTGAAACGATACTCCGGCGGCTGGTTACATTGCTCGTCGATTGCCCCCGCGTTGGTGCAGTTCCAGGGCTGAACCTGAGGCCCGGAAAACACCGGGCCGCCCTTGGGGTGGTTGGTGATGGTTTTCTCCAGCCGGCTGGTTGCGTTATCCAGCAGCACCTCCAGAGTGTTCTCACCCAGCACCAGCCCCGTCACCAGGCCTCGCAAGGTGTCAGCACCCTGCACCGTGAACTGGCTGGAGATATCCTGATCGTTCAGCAGAATGCGGGCAGCCTGGGGGTCACGGATAACGACATCAACCAGAGCATCGCCGCCACTGATCAGGTCAGCGCGGTTCGACAACACCCGGACCTCGCCCTCCCCTGTAGGCAACACTTTGTTGCCGCCGGCATGGCCGGGAGGCGCGGTATCAGGTGCTACCGGCCCCGCAGCCTGAGCAATATCGGAGGCAGAATCCGAACCACCACAGCCCACCAAGCCCAGCATTATCGCTGCTGCCAGCGCGTTTCTGGAAAACATCATAACCACCTCATTTGTTGTTGTTTGCGTAACGGGCGTTACAAAACCCAACAAATGATAAGCCAGTGGTATGGGTCGCAGCCTTGGTCTGATCGACCAGGGCTGCCGTCAAAAATGTGAACCAGATCTCACTTTGCGGTGACCCGCGCTCTGCAGGAGGGCACCCAGCGCGTCACCAGCTGCCGGTATTCTCCATACTTGCCCAGGGCTCCCGGGGTGGCAGTGCCTCGCCTTTCTGCAGCAGCTCGATCGAGATGCCGTCCGGCGTGCGCACAAAGGCCATGTGGCCATCCCGGGGTGGTCGGTTGATGGTCACACCATTGGTTTGCAGCGTCTCACACAGTGCGTAAATATCCTCGACCCGGAACGCCAGATGGCCGAAGTTGCGGCCACCCGAGTATTCCTCGGGGTCCCAGTTGTAGGTAAGCTCAATCATCGGTGCCCTGTGCTCGCGGGCCCGGGCCTCATCGTCCGGCGCCGCCAGAAACACCAGGGTGAAGCGGCCCTTTTCACTGCTCTTGCGGCTAATTTCCACCATTCCCAGCAAATCACAGAAGAAGTGAAGGGTATCGTCCAGATTGCTGACCCGAATCATCGTGTGCAGGTATTGCATAACAGTCTCCTGTCTTTCGCTGGCTCTTATTGATTCACAGTTTACGGTATTCTGACGCCATGACGACACATGCAGCCTCTTTGATCAGCTATCAGACACCCGCCATCCGCCACCTGGCCTGGTTGTGCCAGGCGCCGCAATTGCTGGCGTCACCGATGAGTTTTCAGCCTTCGCGGTTTCTTCCTGCAGATTATCGTGAGCAATTACAACACTGGGACCGACACCCGGAGACCCTGCCTGCAAGGTTGGCCGAGCCCGCCGAGCGCAGGCTGGGCCATTACTTCGAGCGACTGTATGAGGTGATGCTGACCGACCTGCTGGGCTGGGATATTCTGCTCAAGAACCAACAGATACGAGCCGGCGGGCAAACCCTTGGGGAACTGGATTTTCTGGTCCGAAATGCCGGCACCGGAGTGCTGGAACACCACGAAATTGCCATCAAGTACTATCTGGGCGTGCCAGAACCTGGCTCTTCCACCCTGTGGTATGGCCCCAATGCCCGGGACCGGTTGGATTTAAAGGTAGGCCGGATGCTGGAGCATCAAAGCGGCATGGCGCAGCGGCCAGAGGCACAGACCCTGCTGAACGAACTGGGCATATCAGAAACGATCACGCCGAGGATTTTTTTGCCCGGGTACCTGTTCTACCCCGACAGCGGCAACGTGTCCGTGCCCGAGTTTGTGCCCGGTGATCACCTGCGCGGCCATTGGCGATATGCCCGTGAACTGAGGGCGCAGGATGTTAGCAACTGGGCGTCCCTGAAGAAGCCGCACTGGATTAGCCCATGGCGGCAGGTGGAGACACCCGATGGCACGGCAGCGTGGGAGGCCGTCCGCTTTGTGGTGGACAGGGGGATTCCGGCGCTGTTTGCCGAGTTGGTCTGGGATTCTGGGTTTGGCTGCTGGGTTGAGAAAACGCGGTGTTTTGTAATGCCGGGGGATTGGCCTTTGGCGGGTCGACTCAATCGCTGATCAGCAAGGCTGTCCAGTCAGGTACAGGGTTCTGATGTAACACCCAGTTTCCGCTTTTCCACTCCGCCACACGGACAAATGGCTTTTCCGCGCTCGAGTTATCAATCAGGTGCAGCTCGTCCACCAGGCCAATACTTGCCTTCAGATTCTGCAGTGTGCGAGGAATCCCGGTCTCAATTTTTTCTTCCGGAACCCCGTGTCCGCCAGCTTTGACCCGCGAGTGAACACGAGCCTTGTTCAGCGACGCCAACTCCAAATGGAAATAAAACATCCGGATTCGAAAACCTGCCGCTTTGGCAGCCCCGAGAAAATCCACCTTCGAAGGATGAGAGAACACCGTTTCAAAGCAAAAGCTGGCACCTTCCTCCAGAAACCGATACCGCTCCTTTTCTGCAATCAACGCCGCTGCATAACTGTGCTTTTCGGGCGCCTCCGGCCATAGGCTTCTGGCGATGTTATCGGCATTGATAAAGGCCAGATTTCGACGCGCCAAAAATCGCTCATAAAAGGTCGACTTACCGGAACCGTTGCCACCGATAAGAAGCCACAACTCAGGCTGCGTCATCTCGGTCATTCAGCGCCTCAAAAGCTCCATTTCTGAACAAACCGGTTTGCCGGCCACCATCGGGGTGAATGGCTTGCAGATAGCCAGGTTTATCGAGCGAGCGCTGATACACGGTGCGGTGATGAGAGATAGCTTTTGCCAGCTCGCCAGACTCCCTCGCTGCATCCACCTCAGCCCACAAATCGTCACTTGATACAGACTCCGGAACCAATGGCTCCACTCTCACCCGACGATTGCCCTGAGCGATGGCGACCAAATCCTCGGCGGTCACTTCTCCAGCCACAATTCGGCCAATTTCCGCCCAGTATTCGATCTGCTTGGGCGTAGAACGCCGCTGAACCTGAGCCTCCGCTGACGCCTCACGGATTAGCTTGTCATCAATTCGAATTGCGGTAGCCATGATGCCCTCCTGAACTGACTGCTGGACTGATACAGCTACAGATTACTACAAATGTTGCATTTTGCAACAAGCAAAAGTTGATGCTAATCCGAAGATTATAAATTCAGCTATTCCAGGATATACGCTCCACCTTCGTCTTTCTTCACATCCATAAAACCCATGTGAGGAAATAGTCGAACCTTGACCGAGTACGAAAGAGCGCCCCCGGCAACCGCCAACAAAACACCCACGATCGAGACAATCGGGAAATGGTTGAAGAAATAGACATAGCTGGCGATAACGGCAACACATAAAAGAATAAATGAGGCATATCCGGTGAAAGACTTTCTTAACAGGCCGACAAAATAGAATATCGTCAAAATGAACGTTGCGACGATGCCTTGCCAGCCAAACTCCTCATCCGTCGGGACCACATTGGAGTAGATCACCCAGATCCCGAGAAATGCCTGGAGCAGGCAGAGGGTCAGGAGGACCCGGTTGATTAGGACGGTTTTCGTAGAGGGTGAGCCAGGCTCGAACGTTGCAACCTTATTAGCCAGACGCATTTGATTGCCCGACTGCTTTTTGAGCTGCTCGAAGATTTCGTGTCGGCTCAGGCCCTGCTTCATAAGTTCTTTGATTTGATAGTCCATTGTTTACTTCCTTGTAACGTTAAATTGGCCAAGCACCCTCTGGCCGTTGCTTACGGTATTCTTCCATCGAAATCTTGCCCAGTTGTGGAGTGAGTTTGCAACGCCGACTTCCCCAGGCAAACTGACTCTGCCGCTGATGGACTTCTGTCCAGCCTTCACCCTCTTTCCAGACTTCCAGGTCCAGGTCGCGCCAGTATCTTGGATTACGCCCCGTTTTCTTGTCGTGCTCGACGGTTACGGGGTCCAGATGGCGGAAGGGTTCCAAACGGGGTGTATCAGGCAGTGGCTGAGTCACATCCATGTAACGCTGAAGCATATCCCAGAGAGCCAGAACTTCAGACTTTTCTGCTTCAATGGTACTGAAACCGGTTTTGTTAAATGTTTTCTGAGTGTAGCGGTGCACGAGCACCAGCCGGAAGAAAATACCTCCGTGCTGGATCACCCGGTCCACATAGGCGTCGAATTCTACAAAAGGGGCTTCAAAAAATCGGCCCTTGCCCAGCGCTATGCGGACCTGCCCGGTGACTCGATTAAATTCGCTACAGCCGTCTTCTAAGGTGTCGCTCAGCTTTTTGTTGATGTGTGTTTCGAAAGGCTTGAGGAAAAAACCTATTCCAGTACTCATTAACCAAGTGGTGCTAGAGGGAATTATCCAAAATGAAAATATTAACCACGCTGGTACAAGCGTAAACAAAAGCAGTAAATGAATAAACGCCGGAAGTCCATACGTCTCAGTCAGGTGGACAGTGCCCCATACAATCGAGCCCAAACCACCGATTACCAACGTCAAGACCCAAGCTAAAGGCAGAATCAGCATCAAAAACTTCAATCCTAGCTTCCCATTTAAAAACTGGAGCCTCCGGTGATCCGACCACCAATCTTTGTCTTTAAACTCAGGGTCGACCTTTTCATGCGCCTGCAGAGCTTCAACGTCTTGTATCGTTCGCAGATAGGGAATCATTTCCGCATAGGTACCTATCGGCTGCAACTCCTCGCCGATACGGGTACGTTTGTGCGGGGAGTCAGGAAGAGGTCCTACGTTCTCAGCTCTGAAAGCGGCACCTGAAAATTCAGACAGTTCTGGCTTGTTACTCATACGGTAACCTCGGTGAAATACCAATAGGGAGACTTGGGCTGAGCGTATGGATCCAGGATTGTTCTTTCTTTGGGTGGCGGGTTGCCATGCACAACCATATCGAACGGTTCAAAATTCTCATACACAGGAGCAGGAAATATCAAAGGGCCCAACTCAGTATCAAGAATAACCTGCAGTCCGACCCGAACCCGGGTTGAGACCGATTCCTGGTAAAACAGGCTGAGATATTCACTGTCTTGAAACTCACGCTTAACCAGGAATCGAACCGCTGATTGGTGAGGCAAAGATTGTCTGGCCGTAACCTTAGTTAATGGTGTTGCCTTAACTAACTGGGTAGCGCTGACAGGTGCTATCGAGCCCGGAGACGTGATACTTGTACTCGAGGACTGGTAGGCAACTTCCTGAACAACCAGATTAAACGACCTTTCGGGAAAATCCGCCCGGCACTCATACCCGCGGTATAGCTGTAAACGACTAATAAGCGGAAATTGCACCGTGACTACGTAGTCATCTGGTTCAGGCGCATAACTCGGATGGGATAGCTCTGGGTCTGGATCAATATCAGCATATCTCTGGGCTGTCACCCGAATTGGCGAGAGCAAAGACAGCAACTGGCTGTAGTATGCCTGATCATTCAGCTCCATCAAGGAAGTGTCGGGATATGTGCCCCACGGCCCACGTTTTAGGAGCCGCTCAAACGAATCATCTCTGACCGCGTTTGCATATAAGCTGCCTCCAACCACCATACTCATCCCCAAGATTGCCCACCCCCAGCCTGGAATAGCAAGCAGAGCACCCATAAGAGGATAAGCCATAAATACCAAGGCACCTGTTACCGCTATTGCATGGCCTGCGGCGGCGTCAAAGTCCTTATTAGAAAAACTAATACGCATCTCCCAGGAGCTCAATACAACTGTAATGGTTCCTGTTATAAATGTTGCCAAACCAACGGTCCGGACTAATGTGCCTACGCTCAGATTTTTCAACCTATTGCCAATGAAAATCCAGTTTTTCATATCGAAAAGTGGACGAGTGGCAAACTTGTGAACGCTTGTTGTTTGAACTGCGCCACTCTCCAAAACAAGACTAAGCTTTAAAGACGCAGCAACTAGGTCAGTAAAAGCCCCAGCAACTTTGCTTGTTGCCAGTGTTAGATTCCCATTCTGTTGCCGAAGTACTTGGCTCACAGCGTGGGCCTCCAGGAATACATTAAACGCCGCTAACACCACCAATCCGCGTGACACTGCGGGGCCATCTACTATTTTGCCAACTCGTTTTGCAAAATCGACTTTCAACAATCCCAACTTCTGAGCTTCAGGGTGACCTTCCGGGACGAAGAATACTGTTGTTCCACCAGCTGCCTTCTGAATGGCATCGTCTAAAGCTTGAGCGGCACGGGTGGGGCTACTTGATGCGACCAATTTATCAGCGTCATCCAGCATATCTGCATACAGATAATCACTCTTGCGGGTGAGCACACCGTCTACACGATCAAAGTCTGTCAACCCTCGTTTGAGTCCGTTTCCTGATACACCAATTATGGACCCGCGTGTAACCGCACCCGCTCGGTTTACAACATCAATGTCTTTTAAGGCTGGATCGGTCAAAATAAGATTGGAGGACGCGGCCTGCATAATTCTCTGAATTTCAATCTGCTGTATCGCGCCCTCCTCGATCAAGCGCTTGCAGACAGTCAATACTGAAGAACTCCACTCCCCAAGGGCACCAGATATCAGGCCGCCTATTTTTCCAGCATTGGACAGATCTTTGAAAATGCTGTCGCCGCCGTCCTGTTTTTCCTTAACTTGTTTTTCAAGGTATACCAATGATTGAATGTTGAGGCGATCTAATAGGCCTTCATCAATCTCGGCCTGTTCACGAGCGAGCTTTTGTAGCTTCTCAAACGGAGACAGTGATCCAGCACTCCTACCTTGGCGGCCTGTCAATTGCGGAGCCCAATCGGTAAGAAAGTTTCCATCCAATAACCATTCGCGTAATCGGGTTAACACCCGATCGCCAGTGCTGACACCTTGGGCTCTTAGAACACCTGGAATCTGTTGTAATACATTAAGCTGGTCTGCAATCAACAGGTAGGCTTCGCAAATCGCTAGATCATTACATTCCCGATAATCTTCAAAGAAAACATCAAGACTCCTCAAATTAATTTTATGCTGAAGGTCGTCAACATGTTTTTCTATAACTCGAATAGCATGGTTCTTTTCGGGGGTATCCAGAACTTCGTCCAACTTTTCACGATCGACCGCCGTCGCATAATTAGCTAGAACGCTGGGCCTGCCATTCGGCAACGGATCAAACACAGCTTGCCGGATCAGCATCGCCGAATGCGCCATTGGATTCTTTTGGATAGAAACATCCACAGCATCCAAATAATGCATAGCCAAATGCAATTGCGTCAAAGAGTGCCGAAGCTCGAAAAGAGGGTCTGGAAGTGCCACGCAGGCTACACCTTTGTGCCTGCGAAGATCCCACAAAAGATCCATTCCCTGTTCGCAACTAAATTCAAGCATCTCTGGCACTTCACCACCGTCATCACTCGCATCAACTTGACTGTCTGATACAGCCTCGGCCGTTTGACTCTGGTTCTGCCTCAATAGCTTCGCCAGTTTGGCGCATAATTCATGGTTGCCCGGCCCCTCAAAACTGGGAGCAAAGTCACTGGGATTTTCTATCATCAATTCAATGCCCAGATCCCTGTGCCTAAGCTCCGGAACATCTTCAACACGTGATGCAGGAAATCCAGTTTCAAAACTCAATGAATCAACCGATGTGACAGCCCAGGCGTGACCCACACCCGTCGTCCTTGCATTACGAGTCGCTGCACTCTCTTCAAGTTTTTGGATGTAAGACCAATCCCACTGAACCTCACTGAAGGCCATGCGGAAATCGTGCATCACCGCCTGTCCTTGGAGAAACACCGGAACAAGCACATCATCCAACCACTGCCCGGCGGATGGGCGAACCATTCTAAAGTCTGACGCTGGATCACCAACCTCCGCTCTCGTTGCCTCAAGATCAATATCGCTAAATTGAGAGTTCTGACTGATTTCCAACTCCCGCCAGAGCTTGTCTTTACGGAAAATATAGAGAAAACCGGGCCGGAGCAGTGCCACCCCCTTACCCTGATAGATCGTGAGTCCGCCACTTCTCACTGGCAGGTCGCTGGCGATCTCAGCCAGAGGCTTAATTCTTACCAGCGTATTCTCTTGATAATCATCGCGCTCCATGTTCGATCTGGCGTGCTTCAGGAGAGGGATAGAGATTTTGCCGCCATCACGCTTGGGGACGGTCAACACCAGATCTTTGGGATCAGCGTCATCGTAATCGGCTTTTCTTAGAATAGAGCGATCTCGGGACTCATCTGAAAAATCCACATTATCCGTCATGCGTTTTCCTCCCCTTCGGTGCCCTTGACTGCTTCCACTGAGTCGCGCTCTAGATGCCCGCCAATCACATCAATGATCAGTTTTCGATCAGAACCCGGTAACTGCCCAAACTCCATCTGGTCAGGAGAGGCAGCTTTGCGTTGGCCAACGTTTGCCAGTGCGGGAGGTTGCGGCATTGTTGCCCCAGCTCTGCCAAGCACTGCAGGCAGCTCCGGAGCAGCTGCGCTTTGCCCACTCCCACTCCCCGCACTCCCCCCAGAATTTATCTTGATCCCCGCCCCACTCAACGTCACCCCACTCGGGTCCAGTTTGATAAAGCTGCCACCACCAGAAATCGTCAGTTCTGCCCCGGCATCCAGCACCACTTTCGCACCCGCTTTATGGTGCACCTCGGTACCGGCTTCCGAAGCCATGGTACGGCCAGTTTTCTGGTGAAAACTGCCTGCGATAATCTGGCTGCAATCGTCGCCAACGGAAACCCGGCTTTCCCCATCAGTGGTGCAATGCTCAGCGGCTTTTGTGTGGCTGAATTGGTTATTCTCCACCGTCAGATGGCTGTCATTCTTGATGAATTCGGTGCGGTTGTTCTCCGTGAGCAGGTCCAGGTCTTTCTGGGCGTGGAGGTAGATCTGCTCCTGGTCGGCTTCGTCTTCAAAGCGCAGTTCGTTGCTGCCTTCCCCTTTGTGGGTCTTGGTTTTCAAGGTGGTTCTTGTTTTGTGTTCCGGCAGCGCATAGGGCGGTGTGTTGGTGGCGTGGTAGGTACGGCCGGTGATGATGGGCTGGTCCGGGTCGCCGTCCAGGAAGCTGACGATGACTTCGTTGCCGATTCTGGGCAGGGCCATAAAGCCGTATTGGCCGCCGGCCCAGCCCTGGCTGACTCTGAGCCAGGCACTGCTGTGTTCGTCGTTTTTGGAGTAGCGGTCCCAGGGGAATCTGACTTTCACTCGTCCGTACTGATCGCAGTGGATTTCTTCACCGTCCGGGCCGGTGACGAGGGCCATCTGGGGGCCGTCCATCATCGGTTTGTGGTTGCACAATGGCCGCCAGGTTTTGTCGGCCGGGATGGCGGTGAAGTCGTTGTGGTAGCTGGTGGGCTGGCTGCCACCTTCTTCCTGCATCGCCTGAGGCTGCTTGCCGGTGTGGGTGATGGCGGTCAGCAGCCATTCCCGGTTCAGGCTCTGGCTGTCGTGGTCCTGCAACTCGACTTTGGCACCCACGGTGAAGTCCGGGCGGTTGCTTTTGCCCTGGGCCAGGGAGGCGTCGTTTCTGAGGGCGTCCAGTCTGGCCTGGGTGAAGGGCTGGCCGCTGGCGTCGGCCTTGTAGCGGCCGGGGTAGTCGTAGTGTTGATAGTCTTCGCGGTGGTTCGGGCTGCCGGCGCTTTGTTCGTGCATCAGGGCGTAGGCGGGGTTTTTGAAGGTGTAGTCCTTCATGGCGACCGAAGCGGCTTTGATGCGTTCTTCGTAGGCGAAGCTGAACACGCAGGCCTGTTTGGTGCTGCCGCCGGCCTGGGTGTTGCAGGGCACCGGGTCCAGTTTCGGGGCGTCGCCGTGGTGGTCGGCGATGATCAGCGCCGGTTGTTCTTCGCCGTCCACGCTGCCGTGCTGGTA
>NZ_PXNN01000013.1 GCF_003007685.1 Marinobacter halophilus | reverse complement strand
ATCAAAAAACATAAATGAAGCCAACACCGATCTCCGCTTCATAATTATTCCGAGATATGGGGCTATCTGAAACGTCACTCCCATAGACTTCGTAAAGAGCCTCACCGAAGATCTGCCAGTTTTTGTTCAAGTAATTTCGATAGTTAATATCGACACCAAAGGATCTATACCCGCTATCAACATCGGTTTCTGGAAGACCTGAATCTATGGATTGCCGTGTGGTCACACCAAAGTCCCGGTTGGCTAACTTACCATCGTGGAAAGTGACAACAGCGCCAACTTCCCAGCCAGTGCCGTTAGGTTGGCAACCCAAACATGTTCCTGCGCCGAAAATCCCCAGCGTACCGATTTCTCCTGTTAATACACGGCCATCCAAAAAGTAACGCCAATCTTCTGCAAGGGCATGACGCACTTCCAACAGCAATGTCACCCCAGAACTCGATTCGCCTAACCCATCCAGTCTGCCATCTTTTGAATCACCTTCTTCACGGCCTTCTTCGTAGCCTACAGAGGCTTGAAACAACCAGGTGTCCTTGGCCAATGTGCGCCACCCAATTGCCTCACCTGCCCAGAAAAAAAGGTGGTCACCAGTTCGCCACTGAACACCCCCAGCCGGGTCGATCTCAAAATCGAATTCGTCCGAACCCTCATAAGCAGTCTCGTATTCAACGCCCAGCCCAAGCCCAACGCCCCAGCCATCGCCATTCGTAAAATCGTCGATAGAAGGAAGCGGAACGAGAGGGGTTCTCGCCTCCGTCGCATTTACCGATCCAAAACATGAAGCAGCACCAATAAATGTGACGGCTTGAAGGACTATTTTTTTCATGATTTTTTTACCTACGAAACAGGAGGTAGTGTTACGACTTACTCATCATTATGGATGATTATTTTTAAGTCGCACTGCAGCGCTTTCGTTATCATCGTTCCGCGCGCCCGGCGGTAATTTGGTATTCTTCCCGAAAACCTCAAAAGTAATCTTGCTGGAACCCGACATGTTTAAGCCCAGTTGTTACAGCTGCCGGAAAAAGTTTGAGCCGTCTGCGCTGAGGGTTTCTTATTCAAAGAATTACTGCGAAAGCTGCGGTGTTGGGTTGTTTGGTGAGGATTACTTCAGCTTTGCCCAAAAGCCCGCCCCTACTACCCATAAGAACCTGGCGGTACATTGTGCGGTGCTTATTTTCGGAGCGGCTTTCTTCGCGTTATGGCTGTTGATTAGCGGGTTTTGAAGGCGTAGGCCCGATAAAGCCCGATTGCCCCAACTGCCCGGCAGAACCTGTCGTGCATTGTGCTGTAATTCTTTTTGGTTTCCCGCGTTCTTTATCCGCCTTTCTTGAACTTTGCTTTGCAGTTGCCGCTCATGCACATCGTGCAGTAGTGCTCACGGTCTTCGTGTTTGGTGCCCTCTGCGAGCGTGATGCCGCAGCCGTTGCAGAGCAGGACGGCAAGTTCGCCCTCAATTTTAACAATTGCGTTCTGGTAATTCATAAGCAGATCTCGAGAAAACCCATTTCTTGAAAGGGGCGTATGGGTATTTTGTCTGTCAGTACTGATGATAAGGATTAGCTATGTTTCGCATTCACGTTGAGAGGCTTCTCAACACCGACATAAATACGGTCTTTGAGGCCATCGCAGATCATGCCCGTTACGATCGATTTCCCGGCGTTAGCAAGTCTTTGCTGATTGAAGAAGGCAAAGACGAGAAAAACGGCACGGGCGCGCTTCGGATTATCGGCGAGCGCCCGCACACAGCGGTTAAATAGCTCCGCCGAGAAAAACCGGTGCTCGCCGGGTTGCTGTGCAACAAATGGCTGGCCACCGGATTCGCGGATTCCGCCCTCAATCATCAGGTTATCGCTCGCCTCGAAGTCTTCAATGGTGTGGCCCAGTTCATCCAGGCCGGCGAAGTACAGGCACAAAAAAAAACACAGTATCCATGTGCAAAATCTGGCAACATGCACTAAAAATTATCATATGCTCATGCGCGTGCGAAATTTCATGTTTAATCCTGCCAGACCAACCCCTCACACCCATATCATTCGATGGATTGTAAGGATGGTTATGGTGTTTGTTTTTGCAGCGAGTTCGAACGCTTTTGCCTCCCCCAAAGTACTGCTTAACGAGAGCGTGAACGCGGAGTCTCTGAATTTCGCCTTCCTGAGTCAGGTGTTCGCAATGCAAGTCCGAAGATGGCCCAACGGAGTCCCCATTGAAGTCTTCATGTTGCCCAAGAACAGTGAGGTGCACCGTGAATTTGTGTTGAGACGGCTCAAGATTCAGCCTCATCAACTGGACCGAATCTGGAACCGAATGCTTTTTACCGGCACAGGGAAAGCACCCACGGTTGTTGAGTCAGAAGCCGATATGCTGGAGATGGTCAGAACAACGCCGGGCGCTATCGGCTACGTCTCGGTAGGGTTTCCAGTTGAGGGAGTAACGGCTTTGGAAGGAGAACGACCATGAACGCGTCTGCGAGCGTATTGCTGGCCTCACTGTTAAGCCTGGCGTTACCTGCGGCGGCACTGGACCTGAACGGTAACTCGGAGATCCATGGTTTTGTGAATCAGGCCTATCTGTACAGCCCGGATAACCCTTACGGCGGCCCGACCGCCGAGAACGGCTCCTTTAAATTCCGAGAAGTTGGATTGAACGGCTTTGTCGAACTGACGCCGGATTTCCGGCTTGCTGGTCAGGTCCTTAGCCGGAGACATGGTAGCGTTGACGATGGAGATGCGCGGATCGATTTTCTGCTTGCGGACTACCTCGTCCTGAGTAACGAGTCCATGGCTTTCGGCATCCGTGCAGGACGGGTAAAGAACAATATCGGGTTTTATAATGCGGTTCGTGATATTCCCTCCGCGCGCCCGGGATACGGCGTTCCTCAATCGGTATACTTCGACACTTTTCGCGACTCTTTGCTTTCCATCAACGGGGTCAATCTGTACGGGTCCATCTTTGCCGGGGACACCCATATTTCCTGGGAATTGTCCGCAGGCGAACAGTCTGTAGACAGCGAATCTGTTGAGTACTACGCATTTGGTCGCCGCATACCGCAGGGTGAGGCAGACGACGTGCCAATCAGGTTGTTTCATATCGATGTGCGTCCCGGGTTTCAGCGCAACCTCCGGCTAGGTCTTAGCCTGGTTGATGTGAGCATCGACCTGAAAGATACTCAGTCTACGGCAGGTGCACAGGCAGCACTGATAGCAGATGCAATGGACGCAGGCACCGCCATGGAGGCAACGTTAGCCGCTAACCCGCAAAGGTATGTGACTGGCGCCAGCATCGATGGACTGTTCGCTCTCGCCTCTGCCCAATACAGCTTCGAAAAATGGGTACTTACGGCCGAGTATCTCAACGTCGAAACAGACTTCGACGTGCAACTCGCCGGACTTGATACCTCTAACACCAACACCACCGAAGCGTACTACCTTCAAATTGAGTGGCTTCCCACCCCCCTAGTGACCGCATTGGTGCGGTACGAGGAGCTTTACCTCAAGAGAGATGATCGGTCAGGCGGAGAATCCGCAATAGACTATAGCCCTTATAGGGGCTTTGGCAAAGGCTGGACGCTCGGAGGGAAATGGATGTTCGCTGACCACTGGACGTTGATCGGCCAGGCAAGTTTTAACGAAGGCACCGCCTGGCTGCCCAACTACAACGGGATTGAAAATGAAAATATTGAAAAATACTGGGACTATTATGTGCTTTCGTTGAACTTCCAATTCTAGGCGCACGGACCCAGCCCTATGTTCCTAAGCCTCAAATGGAAAGCGGTCATATTTCTCAGCATTGTTTTGGTAATCATTTCCGTGGCATGGGGCGCCCAACGTATCATCGAGACAGTCTCGACTTATGAGGAGCAGGTTGATCAGAGACACAATCGCCAACAGTTGATCCTGAATCAGCTTCTTGCAGACAACGCATTGCGCCTGTCGCAACTTGCTCAGTTGATCTCAGACAACTCCTCTCTTCCTTCCGCAAACAGAGCTACCGATACGCTTGGCTCGGTGTCAAATCTGAGAGCCGAGTGGATCACACTGAATATCAACACCGGAATCGACTACATTGGCTTTTACGCGATCGACGGTAGCGAAGTGCAGAGTGCCTTCAATGAGACCCTTTTCCAAGACGCAGCGGCCCTGGAAACAGCTATTGCCAAAACATTGGAAGACGGAGAGGGTGCGCCACACACATCCCTATACTGTGGTCAGGGCTGTTCTCAATTCGTTGTTGAGCCGTTTATTGGCAGGGATGGCAAAGAGGCGCTGATTATTGTGGGCCAAAGTCTGGCCGACGTTATCCAGCGATACCAGAACATGGCCAACGACGACCTGGCGATTATCCTCCCCCGGTCCGATATGGTCGATATATCACAACCTGACGATCGTCGCCTTGAGGGCTGGGGCCGGTCAATGTGGGCCGCAAGCCGATTCCAGCGCACCATGGAAATTCTCAGCCACGCCCAGAGCACAACGTCCCTCGAGCAACTCATTAATGCAGGCTCATTGGACTACGGCGAGCTCAGGCTGCTCATCAAACCTTTGGATCTCATAAACCTTGAGACGCACGGATTAGTGCCCGACGTGCTGGCAATCAGTGACGAAACCAGTCAGCACAACGACCTGGTCAATTCGGTAAAAACCAGCGTTTTTGTGAGTGTTCTCGCGCTGCTGGTTTCGGAAGTGATTTTGCTGCTGATTATGCTTGGCCCACTGCGAAGGCTTTTATCCGTTGTCGACGCCTTGACGCTACTTCCGAAGCATGAGTACCAGAGGGCTCACCAGACTGTTCGCAAGCACTCCGGGTACTTTCAAGATGAACTGTCGCTTTTGGAAAAAAGCACCCAGTATGTAACACAGCAACTGGAAGAGCTTCACATTGACGTAGAGGAAAAAAAACAGTCCCTTAAAAATCAGATTGCTATCATCTCTCGCTCCCGAGCCTTTCTTGAACGTCTTATCGACAGTTCCCAGTTATTTATCGTTACCCATCGGCTCGATGGCGTCATTCTTTCGTCCAATGACCGATTCGAAACAGAATTCGGGCATCCCACCATCTCTTTTTCCTCATTGTTCATCTCGAGCGAAAGCCAGACCGACTATTTTGAGAAGTTGGAGGCCCTCAGGCGTGACGACTATGAAGTGATCCAGTTTGATGCAGAGTTTGCCAACGACCAAGGCCAGGCCGTTTACGTGGATTGGACCTGCTCCAAAGTAGAGGACGAAGATGGCCAACATGTAGTTCTGGCAACCGGTGTCGATCTCACACAAAGAAGGCGCGATGAGGAAACCTTGGCTTGGCTGGCCAGCCACGACCCTCTCACCAGCATTGGGAACCGTCGTGGATTTCAGCATGACCTGCGCAAGGCTCTGGACAGCCACAGCTCCGGTGCGGTCATTTTCATCGACGTAAACCGCTTCAAACAGATCAATGACCTTTACGGTCATACGGTTGGCGATGATGTGCTCATTCAGATCGCCGAGGTCCTACGCGCGAGCGTTCGCGAAAGCGACTCCATCAGCCGTCTGGCGGGGGACGAGTTCACCATTGTACTGCCTCAAATTAACGAGGTTCAGCTGTCGGGTTTACTGAAAAAACTGACTGAGCAATTAAATGGCCAGGTCCCGCTAAAGGGCGAGGACCGCGTGATTGAGTATAACGTCAGCATTGGTGCTGCATTAATCCCTGATCATGGTAACACCGAGCAGGAACTTATTGTTCATGCCGACATGGCGATGTATCAGGCGAAAAAGAGAGGCGGTGGGCAATGGCAGATATTTGATCCGGAAAGCAACGACCTAGAAGAATTGCGTCGAGATCACGACCTGACCACACTGATCAAAATGGCGCTGAGACGTGATGACCTGTTCGAACTTAATTACCAGCCGATCTATTCGATTCATCGTCACGAGATTAGCCACCACGAAGCGCTTCTGCGCCTGAAAGACATGAATGGCCGCCCGGTTTTTCCTGGCGACTTTATCCCCGCCGCGGAGCGCATGGGCCTGATCCGGCGTGTCGATGAATGGGTCATGACCGAGGCTATCAAGCACCTTGCCGAACTACAGAAGTCACAGTCAGCGACCAGCTTTGCAATCAATATATCTGCGCCAACCCTGCAATCCGCCGATTTCCCGGATACACTCATTGACCTAGCAAACGAATATGGGGTGCCCCCCGAGTGTATTATCGTAGAGCTGACTGAAACCGCTTACGTCGAAAATTTTAAAATGGTGCTTGAGAATCTGGAACGTATCAGCGGATCAGGCTTTCTAGTTGCACTGGACGACTTCGGGGTTGGGTTTTCTTCATTCAGCTATTTGAAGAAACTGCCACTCACCTACGTAAAGCTCGACGGGTCTTACATACTCAACTTGCAGCATAACCCTGACAATCAGGTTTTCGTGAAAAGTCTGACGGAAATGGTTAAAGCGTTCGGCATGGAGACCATCGCCGAATTCGTTGAAGATGAAGAGACCCTGAAAAAACTCGAGGACCTCGGAGTAGGCTATGCCCAAGGCTATTACATCGGGCGCCCAACCCCTGAGTTGTGTGATTCCCCCATGGCCATATCGAATTTCCCATCAACTGCCGGGTAAGAATGGAAATCCTGTAAAATCCAGTTCTATGCCGCATCGGCTGTAACCGGATTTGTCAAAAACGGAAAGACAGGGCCTGATAAACGAAGGTGCCCTATCTCCGCATTTAGTTGCTCCAGCGCGAGTTCGTCAATTGGTAATCTCCCGCAATCACCCGCGTCGTTATTCCTCCATGCCCGCGCACAACTGGGGAACATTTCCGCCGGGAAGAAGACCTCCGGGCTGGCGAGGTAGGTGCGTTTTGGTTTTGCCATGTTAATGAAAAGACCAATGAGTAAGACGGAATTGTTGAGTGTCCTTTACGGAGACGCCTCGGCAAAGCCGGATCATTTTGATCGGTTGAATCCGGGCCTTGGCGTGCAAGTGCTGCCAAGTGAGATGATTGTGCTGGGTGACCCCGAAGGCATGGAATGCACTCAACAAGAAGCCGAGTTGGTGGAGGTGGCAGCGCAGGTGAATGCCCAGGTAAGGTCACTAGAGCAGGACGAAGCGCAGTTTCTCGTCAAGTATTACGATTTATTGGAAGCCATCACCTCAACAGGTTCTACAGGTTTGGGTGCTGGGGCCGTGATGGTCGCGAAGCAGATTGGCAGTATTGAGGCGACGTTGAACAACATCGAGCGGCTTCATCAGGAAAGCTATCGGAAGCATGGCCATCTCAACCATCCGGATTTCTTCGAGAAGCGACGGGCGCTTTTCAAGAAACTGGATTTTGCTCTGGGAAGTGTGGCCCGCAAGGGGATGTCACTGGATGATGATACGAATTTGAAGCGAGCTTTGGGCCTATCGTCGAAGAGCATTGTGCATAGTTGGAAGACGGCCGGGGTTGGTGACATACCGGGGTATGCTACGCACTATGAGCGGGTGGCTACAGGGGCCAGATATGCTAGAAGCGTGGGCTATTTGGGCATAACGCTGGACGCGTCAATGTCAGCTTTAAAAATCAGTGAAGCATGCACCGTAGGGACCAATAAAGAGTGTCAGGTCGTTGCTTACCGGGAGGGAGGTAAGTTTACGGGTTCGCTGGCTGGAGGCAGTATTGTTGGGTTAGCCTCAGCTGCTACCTGTACAGCTTTCGCAGTCACGACTGCAGGCATAGGTGGCGTGGCCTGTGCAGTCATCGTTGGTGGCCTCGGCGCGGCCGCTGGCGGGATTGGGGGTGGAATATTAGGGGAAGGCGCCGGTGAAATCTTGAGAGAGGCTATTCATGAGTGAGGAGCTGTTGACGTCAATGGCGGAAGTTACAATAGTTGCGTCATTGGGGGTCGGCGTCATTCTGATGTTTTTGATGGTCACACTATTTTTTCGTAAAACCGAGGAGGTCGAGCGTCGAATCGCAACGCCCGGTAAGAAACTGGATGAGGTCCGTATAATCTGGAGGAATGGACCTCTAGGTCGATGGATGAGGGTTGGGCATGTATACGCGTTCTTTGTATTTCGGAACCTTCCGCGAATAGGGCCCCGCATCGAATCCAGAATGGGTGACGAGAAGGAGCCCTTGCCTCTTTCGTTGAAACTCTGGGTAATCGTGCCTTTCACCGTATATGCGGTTCTTATGTTTCTGTTTTTCTTTTCAGGTTGGTATCTAGGAATGTTTAATTAGTGAGTGTAAGAACTCACCGCAGCTTCTTTTACCCTTTATGGTTCAGCTCACTGGAGAGGGGCGCCCACCGCCACGGTTTTTTGTGACCTGGTATGCAACCGTTCTTGTTTCGCTATCCAGTATCGTCCAAATGCGCGGCACTGTGTAACCGAAGGATAAGTGGCACATTATCCAGAGCAAGAAGGGGCAGCCGATGAATGCGAGGCACTTCTTGCCGCGGCCAAGTGAATGCCACTGGGGATCCGGAGTAATCTTTCCTGTATGAAGCAGGAACCCAGCCCAGAGCGACACCGCGAAAGTCACAAATGCCGATATGTATAGCGCGATTGTCGCAACCTCTGGATTGGGACAGAAATTTTTAGGGCCGAATATCTGAGGCACCGCGAGGATGACCGGTGGTAGCAGAATGACACACAGAACTTTTTGGTGCCGATTCATACCGGATTTCAGGGCAGTTCTTTTCATAGGTAATCCCTTACCGTCAGGCCACGTAGTCCTTACGCAAGCGGGGCATCGTACCAAATGCTCGTGGGCAGTACAGCATGCTTTTGCCTGAGAGAACTAACCCCACAATATACAATGCTCAAGGAGGAGCGACGTGCTTATCAAATATTTCCTGGGTCACAAAAAGGTACTCACTCTTTGTGGTGGGTGCCTGGTGATCGCCCTGACGTTGTACCCGATGATCTATCGCACATGGGCTTTTGGTTCTGATGCCTGGGGGCTAACGGTCATAGCGCTTCTTGATCCCGAGAAAGTGCCGTGGAGCCCTTCGGATTTCAATAGTCTGGCGATCAGGCCGGCAGTTGCCTATTGGCTTCTGACACATTTCGACTGGCCATATGAACGCTGCGGTAAAGCGATGACCGCGATGGGCGGCTGTTCGCAACCTTTGATCAATTTCGTGGGCGCCTCGCTGGATAAACACGATACTGACTCGATCATGACGCGCCGCGGCTATGCGTTGCTTCGACATTTTGCGGCAAGGGGAGAACCGGTTAACGGCTACTACAACGGGTTTACACCGGTGCATGAGGCAGTCCTTTACGCCGATGTTGGCTATCTCCGCGCACTTCTGCAGCTGGGGGCGGATCCGAACCTGCCGATTGATAGTCCGGAGAAGGACTTTCACGACTTTGACGCGTTTGAGTTCGCAGCTTTTTTGGAATCCCGGAATCAAGAAATTTTTCAGGATATCCGGGCAGAGCTTGAAGCTCTATAGGCGGGCTCGATCGTCCTCAACCGCTTCTAGTTTCACCCGAAAGCCACAGGCTGCCGCGTATTTGCTGAGTGTTCCCCAACTCGGGTTGCTTCGGCCGCGCTCAAGCCTGGATATGTTGCTTTTGTTGGTTCCGAGTTTTTTCGCAACGTCTTCCTGGGTAAGGCCTGCTTTAGTTCTCATTGTGATCAACTGATCGATCAGGCTGAATTCTTCCTGGAGGGCATCGTACTCCTTTCGAACCGCCGGATCTTCAAGTGCATTCTGCTTGAACTGTTTGAAGTTCATGATTTTTTGACCTCCTTTAACCGCTCTTTCGCGAGCTCTAGGTCCTTCTTCGGTATTTTCTGGTTCTTCTTTACAAACACGTGCAGGATGATGATTCGTTTGCCCTGCATGTAGCAGAAGATGCCTCTCCCTATTCCCTCTTTGGCTTTTGCCCGGATCTCAAACAGCTCCCCACCTAATGGTTTGGTGTGTGGCTCTCCAAGGTTGGCCCCGTGCTTCTCCATCAATTCCATCAGGCGGATCATTCTGGCCTGAATCTTTGGCGGCATCTCTGCCAGCTCTTCGTCTACTTTTCCGTAGAATTCAATTTCCCAATCCATGGGTGCTCCTTTGTCTCTTTGTTATCATATACGATAACTTTGGTTTCTGGAACCATCTTGATAACAGGTGCTGAATTTGGGCCGGAGCTTCAGACATTCTTTTCTGTGAGGGCTAAGCTTATGCTCATCACTTTAATTTCTCATCGAGGAGTCGTTTTATGAGTCTGGCTATCGCACTGCATGTTCTCTCCGCCGTGATCTGGGTTGGCGGTATGTTTTTCGCCTACATGGCCATGCGCTTGGCGGTGGTGGAGGTGATTGATGCCTCCCAGCGGGGCGCGCTATGGTGTGCCACCTTGTCCCGGTTTTTCCGGTGGGTATGGGCGGCGGTGATTCTGTTGCTGGTGACCGGGTACTGGATGCTCTTCAGCGTGTTCGGCGGTATGGCCGGTGCTGGCTGGCATATCCACGTGATGCAGGCGCTGGGGATTGTGATGACCCTGCTCTATGCGCACGTTTACTTTGCTCCCTTCCGACGGCTGAAGCAGGCGGTTGCTAACCAGAACCCCCAGGAAGGCGGGCGTCAGGTGGGGCAGATTCGCAAGCTGGTAGGCACCAATCTGATTCTTGGGCTGATTGTGGTGGCGATTGGGGCTGGTGGGCGGTATTTGTAGGCTCTGGCGCGAGCTCCCGTGAATCCGCGCCAGGTAGGTAATCGAATGGTGCTAGCGCACACAGCAAAGTACCTCCGTGACAACTTGGGCCGGAGCTTTTTGGCTTCCCCTTTCCGGGCTCCGTTGAAGGCCTGGGCGCTTGTGCCGGTGTTTGCCATCATCGCGATCTCCGTCGGTTTCAGCGCCGGCTTGTTTCAACTCGGGTGGCTGAATTCACCCATCACCCCGGTGCTGCCCATCCTATTGTTTGTGTTCCCGTCTTTGCTCGAAGAAGCTTTCTTCAGGGGCGTACTGATACCGCGAAACGCATTGGCCTCAGGACCCGGAAAGGCCGCCTGTATTGTGGCCATCAGCACTCTGGTTTTCGTTGTGTGGCATCCCTTCAATGCACTGCTGTTTAATCCGACGGCTATTCCTCTTTTCCTGGACCCGTGGTTTCTGGTGATCGTGTGCGCGATGGGAGTTACCTGTGGCTGGGCCTACGTCGTTTCACGGTCTATCTGGGTTCCGGTGATCATTCACTGGGCGGCGGTAACGGTTTGGGTGCTTTTTCTTGGGGGCAGGAATCTGGTTTTGGAGTTGTGATTGCCTCTTTAAGACCTGTAGTAACCCCTTAATACCCGCCTCGCCATCGCCGCTGCTACTGTTTCCTGACCTGGCAACACAAATACAAGGAGACTGCCATGAGCGGGAAGAAGATTCTGATGATTACCGGTGATTTCACCGAGGACTACGAAACTATGGTGCCGTTTCAGGCACTGCAGGCCGTTGGCCATACGGTTCACGCCGTTTGCCCGGACAAAAAGGCGGGCGACACAGTAGCCACGGCGATTCATGATTTCGAGGGCGACCAGACCTACACCGAAAAGCCCGGCCACCGGTTTGCCCTGAATGCGGATTTTGACGGACTGGACCCGGCAAATTACGACGCCTTGGTGGTGCCCGGCGGCCGCGCTCCCGAATACTTGCGCCTGAACAAGGAGGTGCAGAACCTGGTTCGCCATTTCTTTGAAACCAACAAGCCGGTGGCGGCGATCTGCCACGGCGCTCAGTTGTTGGCCGCAGCGGGGGTTCTGGAGGGTCGTAAATGCTCTGCCTATCCGGCCTGCCAGCCGGAAGTGGAACTGGCCGGCGGCACCTTCGCCGCTATCGAGGTTGATCAGGCGGTCACCGATGCTAATCTGGTAACAGCACCTGCGTGGCCTGCCCATCCGGCCTGGCTTGCGCAGTTCTTCAAGTTGCTGGATCAGTAACGCCGCAGGGGCCAGGGCGCTGGCCCCTCAGTACCCTCAAGCGCCATCAACCACTCTCGGGGAGGCCGTTATGTGCAAGCTCTTTATCAACGCCGATTCGGAGCTTTGGGTCAGCCGGACCCACTCCCTGCGTATTGACGGCATGGTCACCAGTGTGCGGATGGAAAACGCCTTTTGGCAGGTGCTGTCGGAGCTGGCCGAGCGCGATGGTATGAATCTGCCGCAGATGATCACCCGGCTTTACCACGAGTCCATTGATGCCGGCCATGATCTCGGCAATTTCACATCCTTCCTCCGGGTCTGCGCGCTGCGCTATCTTGAGCTGCAACTGAGTGGCGACGTGCCGAGGGATACCCGGGTGCCGATTGCTTCGCTGGATGCAGACCGTATTCTCGCCGGCAAGCCCGGTGAGCCGGCAGCACCGGAAGTGGTGAGCAAAGCCAGGCACTGACGGCGCGACGGTTGGCGAGGCAGCCCCGGTTGCCTTAGTCGCAGATACCGCCTGTTCCGTCAGGCGTTGCGCAAACGGTTCCCCAGACAGAAACCCAATAGCCCCAACAGCGTGATGCCAGCGGTGGTTTGGAGCGTCGCCGCCCAGCGCAGCCAGCGTTGGGTTACATCGGCATCAAGCGAGGCGGTCATTGCTTGGGTACTGAACAGCAACGCATCTGTGGCGCGTAACCAAAGTGGATCGGTTGGGCCGCCTGCGACACCAAGTGCCAGGTACGCCACGGCGAAGACCACTACCATAGCCAGCGTCGTTGCCACTACGCGCAGCGGACTTTCGCCGTAGCCGGCCACCAAGCCGGCCAGGGCGCCGTTAAACCATCGCATAGTGCCCAGCACGATGCCCGGCGATGTGAGTTCGCTCGGTTCCTGGGCTCGCTCGCAACGCCGCCGGTGCAGAACGTTGTCAGGGCGCTGCGCCTGGGTTTCCAGCCGGCGTGCTTGATAGTAGGCCCAACCGGCGTCGCGGGTGGCGCCATTGGATGCCCAGTGAGCTGACAGCGCGCGATAGATATCGGCCGACTCACGATGCCGGCGCGACAGATGCAGCGGAGTGCGAGCGGGATCGTCGCCGCGCCCCAGCGCGGTCAGCCGCTGGTGGAACTTCTGAAAATCGGCTTTGCGCTCCTGTAGCAGGCCTGGGCGCTGGCCATCCGCGATCGCGCTGCGGGGCAGCACGACACCGTCGAAGCGCGCCAGGTTTAGCGAGCAATCGCTGATGTCGGCAGCTTCGAAGATACAGCTTGGGCCGAGCCGAGCACGATACAGATCGCAACCTGTCAGCCGTGCGCGCTTGAAGGAGGTCCGCTCGATGTCAGCATAGCGCAGGTCACAGTCGATCAGTTGCGCCTCTTGGCATTTGACATCGCGCAGGTAGCCGTTGGTGAAGGCGCAGCGAATCAGCGTCGCGCCACGCAGATCGAAGCGCTCAAGCGCGGTGGCGTTGTGAGCATGGCCGAAGTCTACGTCTGAGATCTCGCAGCCGGCCAGGTCGACCCACTCCGCGGGGCCACGCTTAGCGATACGCTCGGCCACCTCCGCAGCGTTCACCGGCGTCACGACGGCCACCCGAAATGCGCCTTGGCCAATCGGGCTACGGCTCCCGGATCACCATCTGCGACTCGGGCCAGCGGTGTCGGAAGCTCGACATTTGGCGGTGCCGGCGTGTCACGCTCGAGCAAGATCGCGGGAATTCCTAGCCGCCCCGCGCCGAGCACATCGTCGTAGGGATTGTCACCAATGTACAGAACCTCGCCGGGCGCCACGTCGAGCTCCACCAGCGCGCGCTGAAAGATCGCGATATCGGGTTTGCAGGCCTTCACGTCGGAGCTGAATATCACTCGTTCGAAATAGTCCCACAGCCCGAGCATACGCAGCTCTGGCTCGGTGTAGGCACGCTGGGTGTTCGAGGCTATGGCCAGGCGAAAACCGCGGCAGGCGTCGAGCATCTCGAAGGTGCCGGGCCAGACGTCGATCTGTCGGGTGGTGATCTGACGATAGACCAGTGCCAACTCGACGACTAGTTCCCGGCGCCGTACCTGGGAAACGCTGAGTTCGGCCAGTACGGCATCCCATACGACGAGTACGTCCACATCCGGTGGCTGACCGGGGGCGGCCGCAAGTTGTGCCTGCGTGACCGACAGATAACGACGCTGCAGTGCCTTTGGAGTGATCGCTATCTGGCGGTAGCGCAGCCAGCTGGCGAGATGCACGAAAGTGGCATCGTCGACGTGATCGCCGTCGAACAGCAACAGCGTCTTAAATACGTCGAACAGCAATACGGGTGGGCTTGAGACATCATCGTCAACGACGGGCATCGGTAAACTCGGTGACTAAATTTGGCTGGCGCCAGTGTATCAGCCATCGGTGGCTTCAGTGTAGCGGTAAACGCTTTGTCCTCTGACGCGCGATTAAACGGTGGTTACCGTGCTCGATTCGGAAAGGGATTATTTGCGGGGCTTGCCGAAAAGGTCGTGCAACTCATCCTTTCGCATAGATGGTGTTGTTTGTGATGTACTGGATCGATAAGCGGGCGGCGCAGCGGGGTGCCCAACGCACCGCTGAGAAAACGCTGCATCTTTTGACCTTTGCTGTAGCTTGCTCAGCACGCCCAGAGAGGTAAGTCGCGAACTCGTCTCCAGTGAATGTTTTGGTTCTACCGGTGTCCGTGTCTTTCTAACTCGGGACAGATTGATTATCCGCCATCGGTGTGGCTTCACAGGTATTCCTGGCTCGGGAAAATACTTGATTGAAGGCCCCTCTGGAGCCAGCGCCGCACCCGGTTATAATGGCGCACCTCAAACCATCGGAGAGAACCCTATGCCCATCGAAAAGAATCAAGTGGTCGTGTTTCACTACAGCGTCAAAGATGAACAAGGCAACGTTGTTGAAAACTCCCGCGGCGGCAAGCCGAACGCCTACCTGCATGGCCACGGCGGCATTGTCCGGGGCCTGGAAGAAGCCCTGGAAGGTCGTGACGCCGGCGATACCTTCAGCGTTACCATTACACCGGATAAAGCATACGGCGCGCGTAAAGCCGATGCCGTTCAGCGCGTACCGGTCAAGCACTTGATGGGTGCCAAGCGCTGGAAGCCAGGCATGGTCGCCCAAGTACAAACCGAGCAGGGCCGTCGCCATGTGGTGGTCGCCAAGGTCGGCCTCAAGTTTGCCGATGTCGACACCAACCACCCAATGGCCGGTAAAACCCTGACCTTCGATATTGAAATCGTCGACGTTCGCGCTGCCGATGCAGAAGAGTTAGCGCACGGTCACGCTCATGGCCCCGGCGGTCACCATTAAGAGGGTAGGCGCTGTTCTACGCTATGTATGCCTGTTTCTTGAGCGAGAAGCCTAACGGCAATTGGTAGCCAGTGCATAGGTTATGTAGCGGCCGTTTTTGTTAATCATTTCGCGTTCGTGTTGGCTTGCAATGTCGTACTTGAACGGCTCCAGCCCGAGGTGTTTTCGGGTTGCGTGCCTGGCATTGCTGTCGAATTCTTTTTTCATCAGTTCCAGGTTGCCGCACGATTCATTCAGGTAGCGCTTTTCAGACACATACACGTCAAAACCGTCACTGGAAATAAAGTTTTGGGACGCACATCCATAAGACAGTAGTGCCATCAGCAGAACAATGCTGTATTTAGAACGTGAATACATTTTCGCAGATGAAACCTTTATCAACATCGGTAATGGCAACTCCGGGTGGCATAAACATTTGCGTGGTGAACAGCACATTTGAGCCTTGCTGCTCAAAGATGACCTTGTTGACAATAAACCGATCCATATCCACGTTTATGGTCAGGTTTTCGGTGATGTCGCTCTTGCTCAGGCTTGTCGGGCTGGCAATGTGAAACTCGACATAGTCCGAGAAAACGACCGTGTCGTACACGTAGTAGTACTCGGTTGCTTTGGCCGTATTCGCGTACGACTGATAGAGATCGTTCATGTCGACGTTCTCAAACATCACCTGGTACTGAACGATGTTTCCGCCATCGCCATAGAATGCACCGGCATGGTTGCCGATGATCAGCTTGTCTGTGCAACCGGGTAACCCGAGTGGATCAAGCACAACGTCTAGAGCGACTTTACTGCCTTTGGTTTTGCTGTCCTCGATTTCAACCCAGAAGCGGCTGGAACGATAGCCATTCTTCTCGACCAGAATGTCATAGTCACCAGGAGTCAGTTCTATCCCATCTCGATACTTGGGCCCGATATTCATAATCTTGATATCGGGGTTGTCGACATTGGTGTTTATGCTCAACTCGTGGGTCTCAGGAGTGGCATTTGCCAAAGCCCTGGTGGACCCGGCGGAGGCTACCGCCGAAACCCCTTCTCGCAAACTGGAGCGCAAGGCATCTTTTAACCTGGTCTCCGGGAATTTGATTTTTGTCGGTTCGATGAGCTCATGCACCTGTTCGAACACGGCTCTTGCCGCTTTGGGGAACGGAATCGCCTCGAAAATTTGCCGACCGGCACTGATCAGTGAGGCTGAGTAACTGTAAACCCCGACCGAGAGAAGGGCGCATAGAATGAGTAATCTAACCATTGTTTAAAAACCAGTCGTAGGCATCGTTGAAAATAAACAGGGAGATGTTATCTGCCAGCGGATAGCCCGTGATCAGGCCTTCCATCCGTAAGCGGCCATACAGCAGGGCGCCGAATAGACCGACGAGTCCTCCCAGCATGACGGTACAGGCGCCGACGTAGAACGTCTTCGACAGCGGGTCTGCTGCCGGTTGCCGACCTTGCGCTATGCGCTTTTCGATATAGATCTCGGCGATGAGCACGAAGGCGACAATAGACAACAGGTACTCAATTGACGACAGATCGATGCCAGGCAGCAATCCGATCAACAATGACACAATCACACCCAATGCCACTGACGCAGGAAAGGCGAGCGCTTGGGAATAGGAGAAGGACGTTTCTTCGCGGTGCCAGAAGGTTAATGAGCTCACGCCCCAGACCAACGGCAGGGCTAGCAACATTAGAGCGTCGATGATGACTTCGGAGGCCGCATCGAATCGCACTGTACGAGAAAATGCCAGCACGACGATCAGGGTGACAATCCAGGCAAGAATACTTTCAGTGATCTTCAGGGCTACTTTCATGATTATTCTTCAGGCAGGAGCGCCGTATGCGCGCAATAAAGTCGCGGCAGGTTTCATGTTTTTCGGGAGATTATCAGTAATTTATTGCGCTTGCAGGGAGTTTTCTCGAACCAGAGGAGGTTTTTGCAGGGTTTTGCAATTGCGTTGCAGAGTTTTGCGTTCCTGCAGTCAAGGTCGCTGCGGAGTATAATGATGCACTCGAATCCGTCGCAGAGAATTCTGTTCCCATTAAATGATTAAGCCCCTCTAAATGAGCAGACCTTTCAAGCTGCGGCCATACCAGCAAGAAGCCGTCGATGCCACGCTGAACCATTTCCGCAAGTCCGACGAATCGGCGGTCATCGTGCTGCCAACCGGCGCTGGCAAAAGCCTGGTCATCGCCGAGTTGGCCCGTCTTGCCCGGCGCAAGATTCTGGTGCTGACCCACGTCAAAGAGCTGGTGGAGCAGAATCACGCCAAGTTCCAGAGTTATGGGTTAGTGGGTGGCATCTTCTCCGCCGGGCTGAAGCGCAAGGAAAACCTGCATCAGGTGACCTTTGCCAGTGTGCAGTCGGTATCGGCAAATCTGGGTCAGTTCCGGGATGAATACTCGCTGGTCATCATTGATGAGTGCCATCGGGTCAGCGGTGAAGAAACCAGCCAGTATCAACGGATCATCGAGCTGCTGCGGCAACAGAATGATTCCCTGAAAGTGCTCGGTTTGACCGCCACCCCCTATCGCCTGGCGATGGGTTGGATTTATCGCTATCACTACCGGGGTTTTGTCCGCGGCTCCGGTGACGAGCAGGACAAGCCGTTTGTGCACTGCATCTATGAGTTGCCGCTGAGTTACATGATCAACCGCGGTTATCTGACAAAGCCTGAGTTGGTCAATGCGGCCGTGGCGCAATACGATTTTTCCGCCCTCGCTCAGGACCGGTTTGGTGAGTATGCGGAAAAAGACGTTAATCAGCTGCTGGGGAAGCATAAGCGTGTAACTCGCGCCATCATCGAACAGGTGGTGGCGCTTGCCGCTGAACGCAAGGGGGTGATGATCTTTGCGGCCACGGTGGATCATGCGCGGGAGATCACCGGTTATCTGCCAGAGCACCAAACCGCCCTGGTGATCGGCGCGACCGATCTGAAGGATCGGGACTTGCTGATTCAGCGTTTCAAGCAGCGGCAGTTGAAGTATCTGGTGAACGTGTCTGTGCTCACCACGGGTTTTGATGCGCCTCACGTGGATTTCATTGCCATTCTTCGCCCTACCCAGTCGGTCAGCCTGTATCAGCAGATGGTGGGCCGCGGTCTTCGCCTGGACGACGGTAAGCAGGACTGCCTGGTGATGGATTACGCGAACAACTCTGTGAATCTGCATCATCCGGAAGTGGGGGAGCCGAAACCGAACCCTGACAGTGAGCCGATACAGGTGTTCTGCCCCGGCTGTGGGTTTGCCAATATTTTCTGGGGTAAAACGGACAGCGAAGGCCGTGTGATCGAGCACTACGGGCGGCGGTGTCAGGGGCTGCTGGAACCTGCGGAAGCCGATAAACCTGCCGTGCAGAGTGGTCGCCCTCGCCCGCAGCAGTGCGATTACCGTTTTCGTTTCAAAGAGTGCCCGCATTGCGGTGGCGAGAATGATATTGCGGCTCGCAACTGCCTCCAGTGCCGAAAAGCCATTATCGACCCGGATGATCAGCTCAGAGATGCGCTGAAACTCAAGGATGCCATGGTGATTCGCTGCGCCGGGATCACGTTAGGTGTTGGTGGTAGCAAACTGAGGATCACCTATCACGGTGAAGAGGGCGAGGAACTCAGCGAGTCGTTTGATTTTAGCAAACCGGCACAACGCACCGTTTTTAATAAGCTGTTCGGGCGGCGCTTCGCCAATAGCCAGGCCCCGAAAGCGTTCAGCAGCGCGGATGAGGTGCTTGAGGTGCAGGCCTTGCTGCCGGCGCCGGATTTTGTGATTGCTCGCAAGCAGAAGCATTATTGGCAGGTGCGGGAGCGGCTTTTTGATTATCAGGGTCACTATCGTAAGGCAAATGAGGCTTAAGCATTAAAAATCGGCGTTATCGCAGACACTCGCAGCAAAATGCGTCCCGAGGCCTCAGACGCATTGAACATCTCGGCAACGTGTTCTACTTCTATCCCGGCGCCGCTACTCGAAACAGTCATATTATCGTCTTATCTTTGCCCTATTGTCTTTGGTGTAATCCGAGATCGCCTCCATTGACTAAAAGGATTTTTCGCAATGAAACAACGTTTGATCTGGCCTCTAATGGTTTTTGCGCTTCTGGCCGGCTGCAATGACGATAATAATGACGAGCCATCTCCTACAACCTCTCCGGATCAGTCGGAAGTTGGTGACCATTCAGTTCAGCTGGGTCCGCGGCCTTTCTACCTGGTTAATGACATGGACGAGGGCGAGTTGAAATCAACGCTCCAGGCGTGCGAAAGCGGGCCCTTCCGTTCCAGCACTTTTTCCATAGGCCACAGGGGAGCACCTTTGCAGTTCCCTGAGCATACCCGAGAGTCATACGTTGCCGCTGTAAAGATGGGCGCAGGCATCGTCGAGTGTGATGTTGCCTTTACTAAGGACCTGGAGCTGGTCTGCCGGCATGCGCAGAATGACCTGCACACCACCACTAACATTCTCGCCACAGAACTGGCCGAGAAGTGCACCCAGCCGTTTGTTCCTGCCGATGCAGCCTCCGGCACGCAGGCTCAGGCAGAATGCCGAACCAGTGACATTACCCTGGCCGAGTTCAAGACTCTCCGGGGCAAAATGGATGCCTTCAACCCTAAGGCCACCAACGTCGAGGATTATATGGCTGGCACTGCGGCCTGGAGAACGGACCTGTACGCCACTGATGGCACCTTAATGACTCATCAGGAAAGCATCTCATTGCTGAAAGAGCTGGGGATGAAGTTTACGCCAGAGTTGAAAACACCAGTGGTGCCGATGCCCTTCACCGGTCCAAACCAGGAACAGTATACTCAAGAGGATTATGCCCGGCAGATGATTCAGGACTACATCAATGCCGGGGTACCACCGGAAGACGTCTGGCCCCAATCGTTCAAACTGGACGACATTCTGTACTGGATAAACAAAACGCCAGCTTTCGGTGAGCAGGCGGTTTTCCTTGACCAAAAACCCAACGATCCAGAAAACGTTTCCTTGGCCTACATGGAAGGCCTTGCGGCTCAGGGCGTGAACATTCTTGCCCCAGCGCTCTGGAAAATGTTGACCCTGAATGGCCAGCAGGAGATCGTGCCATCGGAATACGCAGAGAACGCGAACACTGCCGGGCTTGATCTCATCGCCTGGACAGTTGAGCGGAGCGGTCCTTTGGCAGAAGGTGGGGGCTGGTATCACCAGACCATCACCGACGCGATCAACAATGATGGCGATACGTTTAAGGTGATCGATGTGCTGGCAAAGGAGGTGGGCGTTATCGGTATTTTTTCCGACTGGCCAGCCACGACAAGTTACTATGCTAGCTGCATGAACCTCTAAAATGTCTGCATGAAAAGTGCCGGCCCCGGATAACCGGGCCGGGACTTTTCTCCATCGATGTACCTTGAACCATTGCTGCATTTCTCTCTGCCGTGATCTGGGTTGGCGGTATGTTTTTCGCTTACATGGCCATGCGCCCGGCGGTGGTCGAGGTGGTTGATGCCTCGCAGCCCGTCGAATACTGATTTAGCGCTCCGACTTCTCATAACTCGGCGCAGATTGTAGCTCCTCACCGGTCATCTCGACCCGCAGCTCCCGATCATCAGGGTTGCCGGACATCTTTACTGCGTTCCAATCGATGGCGACGTGTTTCTCACCCATACCCAGGTATTGGCCGACGTTGACGACAACAGCCGCGACCTTGCCATCCTGGCCAATGATCAGGTCACTGATCTCGCCCACACTCTGGTCACCCGTGGTTTTGAGTTCAGCACCGATCAAGTCGCTCGCCGCTATGCCATTTGCCGGCGGCGATGCCATGTTGTCCCTGTTCTGCGTGCCAGCCTGGGCGCCTGTGTTCTGACCCGCTGGCTCAGCAGTATTGTATTTGGACTTAATAACCTTTTTGTCGTGCTCAGGGCTCTGCGTTGCGGGGTCCGCATCGTGGCCCATGCTCTGCTCGCCCAAATCGGTATCCTCGCTACTGCCTTGTGCGGCGAGCAAATGTCCGGAACCCAGGGTGATGGTGGGTGTGAGCAATGCATAAAACAGGAGTGAATGTAGCTTTTTCATAGGACTCCCTTTCGGGTCTGAGGTGTCAGGAACACTGAATAGCCAAGAAAGCTGGCATTCAGGATGAGCTTCTAACCTACGCTGAGGGAGTTGGTCAGTCGGTGCGCTAGTGAACTAAGGAGCCAGTGCCGAAGCGTAGTCGTGACCCATTATGGCGCTAAGGCTCGCCGCTTGATTTCTCTCCATTTGCCCTGATCATTACTACAACCAGCGAATCAGAGACGGATCAATCATGACTAACATTCGACACCTCGTGTGCCCCCATTGCCACAAAGTAAATCGCGTACCCGCAGATAAACTGTCATACGGCGGCAATTGCGGTGCCTGCAAACAGCCGTTGTGGCCGGATCAGGTTCTGGAATTGAATGACCAGAGCTTTGCTGCTCATACCGGGCGCAGTGATGTGCCGGTGCTGGTGGACTTCTGGGCCAGCTGGTGCGGCCCCTGCAAGATGATGGCACCCCAGTTCGAGCAGGCTGCGAAAGCCTGGAGGGGTAAAGTGCGTTTTGCCAAGCTGAACACGGAACAATCCCCTGGGCCGGCTGGTCAGTTTGGTATTCGCAGCATACCCACCCTGATCCTGTTTCAGAATGGCCGGGAAGTGGCCCGCCAGAGCGGTGCCATGAACCAGGCGCAGATCAGTCAGTGGCTGCAATCGAAAGGTATTGGTTGAAAGCCAGCAGCCGGTTCTTTAACGTCCCGCGGCCCAACTGCCTTTCGCCAGATCCATGGCCCGATTGACTTCATCGGTTGGAACATCGCTCGGCTCACCCTTTTCGAGCGGGTCATAGTGAAAGACATACAGGCGTGATACGAACTCCGCTACCGGTAACGAGGCTTCACCAAAACGTTCGTTGTGGCCCTGGGTAGAGGTTACTATGCCTTGGCCCCAGTTCTGCCCGCTGTCGTTGTTGGGGTTGAAGAAGTAGACGCGCATGATTTTGTCCGCATCCAGCGCCAGCCTTTGGATAGTGATGGCGTGCCAGCCCAGAAAGCGAGTAGCGCTGTCGGTGACCGCAATACCGGCCGGTTGTGGATTAATGACCGGGATGTTGCCGTTGTAGAAGGGGTGATAGGACGCATAAAAATCGCGGATAAAACCGTCGAAGTCTTTCAGCTTGCCGGTGAAAACGTCGACGGCAATGCGAAATCCGTGGCCGACATGATCGCCGTGGAATTCTGCGTTGACCCATTTGTGGGGATCTTCTCCACGGCCAATACTGCGCCGACCCATTTCAAAATAGATGCGATCCAGATGCGGCACAGTCAGCAAGGAGACCGCATCCACATCCACCGGCGGCTCCGACGCGAGGCCAGCACCGAGTTCCCGCGAGGATATGTTGTTACCTTCAAAGCGCATCACGATTTCATCGTCCCGCGCCGCCCACGCCAGGATCCGAAGCAGTTCTGACGGCATGTTGTAGGCCCACATAGACAGAGCGCGCGTAGACTGGCAGGTGGGGTAGTTGCCCTGTCCGATGCCCAGCGGGCGCCCGAGCACATTGAGCACGTCGGCGAGTAGGAAACATTCGGGGGAACGGCTGCTCCCGAAGACGGCCACAATCTTCTTGGCCGCAGCGTCGCAGAGCGACAGGCGTAGCTGGCGCCAGAGAGACGGCGCCACGGGGGGCGCGTAGAGAATGCCCCGCTCGAGCATCATGGCCAGACCGTAGGCGCATTGGCTGGTCTCTGGAAACAGGGCTTCGTCGATTAGTTGATGAATCAACGCCGGGTAGCAATGAAACGCGTCGGCCCCTGTGTAGCTCAGCCCCAGGGCTGTGGGAATCAGTTCGTTCCAGCGGCCACGCAGGTAACGTATGAAGACCGGCATGTAAGCCGACACCAGGCCGGTAGAGTGCATGGCCCCGGCAAAGGCAATCGCTTCCTGTAACAGAGTGGCTTCGTCCATTTCCGCCAATCGTTCAGCGTAAACTTCAAACCCGGGATCTTCGCGGCAACCTTGGGTGGGGCTGAACACGGCGTTAATCAATCGCACCGCGTCGTCGCTGACTTCGCCTCCCAGCGCGCCCGGTTTTTCCAGGCAGACTGCTATCTGGGTCACCATGTGTTTAACACCTGCGACCTGGACAGGGCGCTGCGCCAGAATCCGCCAGACTTCGGCGATCAGATGTTCCAGCAGGTTTTCATAACCAAGATGCTGCAGCAGATAGTGATACAGGTTCTGAATGGCGTAACCGAGCTGTTCGTGCCGGAGCCGGTCGCTCTCATGGAGATCGCCGGCCACCAGATCGAGATTCATCGCCAGTACCTGGGCGAGGAAATGATGGGCGTGTTCGGCAGAAATAGACGCGTGAGTGTAATCGCCTTTGGCCACCGCCAGAAGGCGAATCTGGCTCAGGCTTTCAACCAATGTTGCCGCCGGTTCCCCGTGGCGAACCGTGCGTGCGGCCAGGGAGGGTACCAGTGTCTGGGGATAGTCCCAGTCGCTGCCACCAAAAAAGCTGGCTGACTCTATGGCAGGCACGCGTTGATAAAGCGCTTCCAGACCTTCCGGGCTGAACATCAGGGGTTTTACCGCATCGATCACCTCGAATACTGGCGATACGCCATGAATGGCATTGGCTTCCGCAAGGCGGCTGATGGCCGCGTCGAGTTGCTCAAGGAGCTGTTCTGACGGGCCGTTGTTCGGGGTTTCGGGTTCTTGATTGCTTATAGTCATGTTGTTCATCCTTCAGTGAAGGCCAGGACATGTCAACTGGACTCGATGACACTTCTGAGTGCCCGCAACCGGTTGCTGTGCCCACTCCCAATACTCTCCCTGGTGCATCGAAGGTCTCGTGGAGCTGCTACAGGATAAGCGATTTGTTGTTTTCACAAGCCTGAGAAAAGGGCGGATTGGTGGCCATTGAGTTCCATCTCCTTGCGGGCTTACCCGATCTGGAGCGAGTACGCTAAAGGTTTTACATTTTATGACTGAACAGTGAACATTTATTCAGGTAATCTTGAGTCTGCAGTGGTGACACGACTCGGAATGTAATATGCCGCTTTTTCGAAAATCTAAATCTAAGCCTGAACAAAAGACAATTAAGCGGTTGGACGTTAATCGGGACAAGGATATTTTAAGCTTTCAGGCTCAGGTTGGAATGCGGGTCACTGCCCTGGACAGGCCTTGGAATGAAGTTCCAGTACTGTTCCAGAGCTTTGTGATTGAGAATGAAGAACAGCTAGCCATCTTAAAACGGTATTGTCGCACTATTACCGTAGCGTCTTCAGGTGAAGAAGCTGGCCAGGTTGAAACGGATAGTTCCAAGCCGTCTGTTTCACCCCGTTCAGCACCCGCTTTTACGGAAGTTAGACCGCTGGAAATCGAGCTGCCCAACGCTATCAATCAATTTGGTCAAGCCTATAATCATGTTGCGGGTCTTCTCAAAAACATAGCTGACCGCGAAGTTGCCAATTTTTCGGGCATGCGTAACATCGTACGCAGCTGCATTGACAGCATCTCCAATAATGCCAACGCCATGTTTTGGCTAACTCGTGTCCGTGACCAGGATGCCTACACTGCGGAACACTGTGTCCGGGTTGGGATCCTCGCCATTGCGTTTGGTCGCTATCTTGGCCTGGCCGATGAGCAGCTGGAAACCATAGGCCTTTGCGGCATGCTTCATGATGTGGGCAAGATGCGGGTTTCTTCGGCTATTCTAAACAAACCGGGTGCTCTGGATGATGAAGAGTGGCGTATCATGCGCCAGCATCCGCATTTGGGCTTTGAGCTGCTGGACTCCGAGCATCAGCTTGAGCCAGAAATCGGTCAAGCTGCTTTATCGCACCATGAGCGACTGGACGGAAAGGGCTACCCCGCTGGCCTGAAAGCCGACTCCATCGATCATTTCACGCGAATTATATCGATAATTGATGCCTACGACGCCATGACCAGCGATCGGGTCTATCGAAAAGGCATGCCTGCCAGCAATGCCCTGAGCGTGCTTTATAAAAACAGTGGTCCCCAGTTCGACGCCGAATTGGTAGAAGTATTTATAAGAATGATTGGCATCTACCCTCCCGGCAGCCTGGTAGAGCTAAACAGTGGAGAAGTGGCCATTGTACTGGCCGCCAGTCCTGAGAATAGGCTAACCCCTGTCGTAGAACTGGTTCTGGACGCTAACGGTCACCCCTGTGAGGCGCGAGTTTTTAACCTGAATGAACAGCCATGTACGCTGGATGGCCAAGTTTACCGTATCGCTAAGGCTTTGCCGGACGCCATTGAGGGTTTCAACCTGTCAGAGTACATCCGAAATAAAGCCAACCTCTCATCTACTGCCGGCAGCTAGCTTCCTGCGGTAGAAATCCGGCGCCTAACACTAAGGGTAAGTCTCTGAGCTTTGCTAAACTTTGCGGTAGCGAACGCTGAGGGGAGGGGAGGGCACAACATTGTTGTGAATCCACAACACAAACACCAATAAAAAAGGCAGCCTAAGGCTGCCTTTTTTCATTACGTATTGGCTGTTATTTACAGACCAATAACGTTCTCAGCCTGTGGGCCTTTCTGGCCTTCAGTTACGCTGAATTCAACTTCCTGGCCTTCGGCCAAAGTCTTGAATCCGCCACCCTGAATAGAGCTGTAATGAACAAAAACGTCTGCACCGCCTTCACGAGTAATAAAGCCGAAACCTTTTGCTTCATTGAAGAACTTAACGTTGCCTTTAATAGTAGACATAATAATTATCCTGATTTTAATCAATAATGTGCCGTCAAGAGATCGTTGTGATCGTTGATCAGCGATATGCGGGAAATATAAAAACGTGCAGGATCAGAAACAGGACAAGAGGTTTGACAACACAAAAGTTCTTATTCGTGAAATGCTTTGCTAAATCTTTCCAACGACCGAGACAGTACGCTAATTAAATGGCGTTGCATAGCAAAGTCTTGAATTATTTACTCAGATCCATTCGGCCCGCGACAAACCGTTCATAATAAACCGGATCTGATCATGTCGAATGTGTCCAGAATCCGCGCCACAAACTGGTCTTTCGGGCGAAAGCTGCTTTGCGTGCTGAGGGAAACGTCCCTTTGAAGGTGGTTCAGTAGCTTGTGTAAGCGCCGACGATGCAAGCCGACCGCCGCCTGGACCGGATCGAAAATAACACCGGACAAAGCAGCAAACGCCGCCAAGGAGGCCATGACAGCAACCATAACGCTGACCGTTGTCATCAGTGACGGCTCTGGGGGAAACCAGCTGTAATACCAGCTTCCGATGGTTTCACCCAGAATAAAATCCCGGGCGGCGAGGGTCTTTGCGACCATGGATGCGAGCACCACCCCGAGCCCGATACCACCCGGAGTAAACTTCTGGAACGCAAACGCGCCCAACACCGTGCATGAAATACTGTTGGTAATGTCGGCAGACGCCGTTCGGGTTACCCGATACTGACTGAGCGTGTCCGCGACCAACGGTCCAATCAGTTTGGTAAACCGCTGGTGATCGGTCGGAGCGGGGGTATGGCGCTCATAGACTGCCTCCAGCGCCTCAATCAGGTAGCGGTCCAGCAATGGGCCCTCCTGACCATCGTTCAACAGGTCCACCAGGATCAGGTGCGAGATGTGTTGTTGTACCCGGGTGGTTAAACCAGCAGGGACACGACTTGCAAAGTTGTGCAACCACATCAAGCCTGCTCGTTTGGGCGTCAGAATTTTTAACAGGCATACCAGGGCGTACACGGGCGCCCACAGCAGATTGACGGGCGCTCGCAACATGTCCCATCCCAGCGCCATCCGATTGGTCGCAATGGCACCGGGGTAATGGAAATGGCGGTCGATAAACGCCGGTACCCGCGCCCGGCAATCGTCGAAATAGCGCTCGATGCCTGTGCGGATGGCCTGCTCTATCTCGATTTCAGAAACGTTTTGCTGGGGCGATATAACGGTGTGCATAGTGACAAGCGTGTTTGCAGGCAAGTGAGTGTCTGGCGCATTAAACCTCAATTGAGCAAGCCGGGCCACTGGTTCGGTGCCGGAACCCCTCCAGGGCAATTTCATATGGCACTGACGATAGTCAGCAAGATCCTGAAACCTGTCCTACCATTAAAAAATGATTCTCTCACTCAAGGAATGGGTCATGAACATAATCGATAGTGCACAGCGTTTGGTCTTTTGCTCTGTTCTTGTGGCTTCGATGGTTTCCGGAGTTCACGGAGCGACTCCCGCGCCGGACGGAGCAGGGGTGTATTTTGTGACGCCAGTTGATGGTCAGGTCTTGAGTTCGCCGGTTACGGTGAGGTTCGGCCTGGAGGGGCTGGGAGTAGCCCCGGCGGGCGTGGAGCGCGAGGCCACCGGCCACCATCACCTGCTCGTGGATGTTGACCAGTTACCGGCATCGGACCAACCGATTCCTGCCGATGAGCACCACATTCACTTTGGTGGTGGACAAACCCAAACCACCCTTGAATTGACTCCGGGCGAGCATACTTTGCAATTACTGGTGGGCGATCACCTGCACATCCCCCATAAGCCGCCAGTCATGTCCGAGAAAATTACCATCACGGTTAAGTAACCGCGAGGGCCAGGTGTTTCTCAGCTTGCTCATGTGCATTTGGCAGCAACGAAACTGGCCCGATCGCATTGGGATGATGCCGCTTTCCCCAGGGCAAGGGCGCAGCACTCGCTGCGCCCTTGCCCTGGGGTCAATTGAAAGTTTGAATCGGTGACGGGCTGGTCAACCTACCCCGGTTTTCATGCGAAATCGTATTCGCCGCCTTTTTCCAGCGCCTGCTGGTAAGCCGGTCTGGCGTGCATTCGTTCCACCCAGGCGGTGATGTGAGGTCGGCTGTTGCCGACGATGCCCCGCGCTACAGAGGCTTCCAGAGGAAAGCTCATCTGAATGTCGGCGGCGCTGAGGTTATCACCCAGAAACCAGGTGTTGTTCGCCAGGTGGGCTTCGACAAAATCCAGGTGCGTTTTGATCATCGGGCCGATGAAAATCTGGTTGGTTTTGTCGGCGATGCCTTTTGCCACGGGCCTGACAAAAAACGGCATTGGGCTGGTTTTGACCTTTTCAAACACCAGGCGCATCACCAGTGGCGGCATCAACGAGCCTTCGGCGTAATGCATCCAGTAGGTGTAATCCAGCCAGGCTTGACCACCGCTTTCCGGCAGCATGGTGTCTTTGCCGTAGGTATGGGCCAGGTATTCGATGATGGCGCCGGACTCTGCCACCACCAGGTCGCCGTCAGTGATCACCGGTGATTTACCCAGCGGGTGCACTTTTTTCAGGCTGGCAGGCGCCAGCATAGTTTCGGGATCACGCTCGTAACGTTGAATCTCGTAGGGAACGCCCAGCTCTTCCAGCATCCAGAGAACGCGTTGTGAGCGGGAATTGTTGAGGTGGTGAACTGTAATCATTCAGAAACTCCGTTTGCATCAAAAGATTGAGCAGGTTAGCAGAGTAGTGTGCAAATGGCTTTTTGGTTCAACACCAACCCACTTATTCTACGGGTTTATTGTCATTGCCGATCCGGCAAAGGAGGGCGGCACCTCCACACCGAGGACACTGGCGTGTGTCGACTGCCGTGATCCTTTCCCGGTTTCCCGTGCCCGGCGAGTCGCGGAAATTTTGCCGGAATTCGGTAGTGCCCTTTTAAGAAAGAGCTCCAGTCCCCACATCAATAGTTGGTACCGGTTCTTTCAATCACTTCAGGAGATAGTCATCCATGAGTACTTACAAAGCAATCAACCTTGTGAAGCGGCCAGCGGGGACTATCGGGCCAGAGCTGTTCGAAGTGATTGAGAAAACCGTTCCGGAGCCGGCCGACGGCGAATTGTTAGTTCGGCAGACTTATATGTCCCTCGATCCGGCCATGATGGGCTGGATGAGTGCAGACACGGATAGCTATATTCCCCGAGTGGAACTGGGCGACGTCATGCGTTCGTCAGGTATTGGCGAGGTCGTCGCCTCCAATCATCCCGATTTTGCCGTCGGGGATCAGGTCATGGGGATGTTTGGCTGGCAGGAAATGGCGCTGACGGATGGTGCAGGCGTGAACAAGGTGGATAAAAGCCTGCCGCCTGAAATGGCACTGTCGGTATTTGCGCTGCCAGGGCTGACTGCCACCCAAGGGTTGTATGGTTATGGTGATCCCAAAGCAGGTGAAACCCTGGTGGTGTCCGGTGCAGCCGGCTCTGTCGGCTCGATCGTGGGGCAGCTGGCCAAGGCCGATGGCTTGCGGGTCATCGGTGTAGTTGGCAGCAATGAGAAGGCCGACTGGATTGTTAATGACTTGGGCTTTGACGGCGCCGTGAACTACAAGACCGACGAACTGGGCGCGAAACTGGATGAATTGGCGCCGGAGGGTATCGACGTCTACTTTGAGAATACTGGGGGCCCGATCCAGGACTATGTGTTCGAGCGGATGAATGCACACGGTCGTATTGTGGTGTGCGGCATGATTGCAGATTACACTTCCGCGAACCCGCGTCCCGGCCCGAATTGGATGCGCATCATCAAGAAACGCCTGTCGATCCACGGCTTCACCATGCCCGATCACAAGGATAAGACGAAAGAGCTGCACGCCAAGCTCATGCCCTACGTTCAGAACAGGCAGGTCAAATACCGGGCACATGTTCTGGAAGGGTTGGAATCGGCCATGAACGGTCTGGGCCTGTTCCTGACCGGTGGAAACAAGGGTAAGTTAATGGTGAAGCTTTGAAATGAGAAAAACCTGCAACAGAGTCAGTTTCGACGGTCAGCGTCCAGAAGAGCCGCCAAATGAAATAGCGTGACTCATTTTCCATCCGGGGCCTGGTTTTTAACGCCAGGCGTTTCCGAGGAGTTCGATAGACGCCTTTTGGAAAACCGAGGGAGAAAACATCGTGAAGTCCGTATCGAGTACAGGATTTGCTCTTTTCGGCGCATCACTGATTGCGATCAGTTATGGTCTCGCGCGTTTTGCCTTCGGCCTGTTTGTCCCGCCTATTCGCGCCGAGCTGAGTCTGACACCCGATCTGATTGGTATCATCGGTGCGCTACCGCTTATCAGTTTCGTTCTGGCTTCGTTGGTTGCACCGTTTGCGGCTGATCGTCTTGGGGCCCGCAACACGTCGGTCTTGTCTGGTGGGTTCGGCGCTGTCGGTCTGGCGTTGATCAGCCAGGCATCTGGCCCCTTGTCGCTCGGCGTTGGCGTGTTTGCTTGCGGCATCTGCACCGGCCTGATGATGCCCGCGCTTACCGCCGCCATGCAGGTGCTGGTGGATCGTTCCGTGCACGGGCGTGTGAGCTCAGTGATGAACGCGGGAACCAGTATTGGTGTAATGATTGCCGTACCTACCGTTTTGTTCATGGCGGGTGTCTGGCGTTACGCCTACTTGTCTTTTGCGGTTCTGGCGATCATCGGGGTATTCGTCGCCTGGTATGTTATTCCTTCGGTGTCCCGGGTCGCGCCATCGAATGCCGCCCCGCCGCCCTCCATCAGTGCACTGCAATGGTGGCGTTTGCTGAGGCTCTCGCTGTTTGCCTTTGTGATGGGGTTCGTCTCCGCTGCTTACTGGATCTTTGCGCCTGATCTCGTGGTCTCCCTCGGCGAGTTGCCCCCAGGCCAAACCGGGTGGCTTTGGCTGGCGGTTGGTATTGCCGGTCTCGGCGGCGCCGTGGTGGCGGACCTGGCCGATCGGAACAATCCGCCCATCACTCAGGCACTGATGCTGATGATGCTGGCGGCGAGTCTGGCTTTGTTGGCGGCCAGTCCTGGTCACGTGCTGCTTGCCGCGTTTTCCGGGCTGGTCTTTGGTCTGGCTTATATGAGTTTGACGGGGCTGTATCTGATGACAGGCATCCGCCTGTTGCCGGGCCGCTTGTCGATGGGCCCTGTATTGCCTTTTATGGCCGTCTCGCTCGGTCAGGCGGCCGGCTCACCTATAGTGGGCTTGTTGGTGAACGCCTTTGGTTACAGCGAGGCGTTTGCCATATTCTCCGCGATTGGCATCCTGGCGGCACTCCTTTCGCCACTGTACCCGCGCTACATAGACCAGGAGGCTGTGGAAGAAGTAGCGGCAGAAGAGGTGACCGGCCTGCAGGCAGCGTACAACTATCAGCTTCAGGACGAAGAGGGTGAGCCGTTCACCTACGACACGGAACACGCTGAGACCTCCAGGGCGGAGAATCAGGAATGATGACACTCAAAGCCAGGCTCTTGTGGACGGGTTTCCTTTAAACTGAGCCCGCTGTCTGCCGGTTTTCAGGTTGAGCGTTTAAGCTGTTTGAGAATCTCGGGTATCTTGAAAGGCAGCAATACCCCGGCTGCTTTTATAAGGCTGATAACGACGTTCATCCGCTTGTACCAGAGTACCTGACGAATTTTTTTCTTCATGGGGCGATAGCCTTCCCTGTAAAGCTCTTCCACGCAGTCGGCGTTGTTGGTGAGGCTGTAACGGCTTAAATCCAGCGGCACCGCGATGTCGGCCTTTTTCAGCTGTTTGCGGGTGTTGAAATCGATACCAATATTGATGGCGTTGCTGATCACGTCCAGTATATCTTCCGGTTTCGGATACCGGCCGACATGGCTCAGATCAACGGCCACGGTAATGCCTGCGCCCATGCTTGCCAACGGCGAGATCGGCACGTTTTCAACCAACCCGCCGTCAACCAGAATCCGGCCATCGATTTCCACCGGCACAAACAGGCCGGGTACCGCCATAGACGCACAGACAGCGTCCGCCAGGTTGCCCTCTCTGAAGATCAGCTGCTCGCCGGTTTCGATATCCGTTGCGCAAATGGCCAGGGGTATGTCGGCATCTTCAATCCGGCAATCTCCCAGGTCCCGATGGATCATTTCTCGTATGGAATCCGTGCTGAACAGGCCACCGCGCTTCAGGGTAAAATTGATGATCTTGGAGAGGTTCAGCGTGGAACAAATGGACAATATGGACTCTGCCGGACGACCGAAGGCGTGATAACTGGCGACCAGTGCCCCTACGCTGGTTCCTGAAATGCAGTGAATCCGGATGTGCTCTTCCTCGAAGGCCTTCAAAACGCCGATGTGAGCAATGCCCTTGGCAGCACCGCCCCCCAAAGCCAGGCCGATACGGGTGTTAAAGGGATTGAGTTTCATGCACAAGCGCCTGATGATATTAAAAAGGGGAAACTTAACATTAATGTTAACAAGAGGTGGAGTATGGCGGAACTAACACTCAAGGAACAACTGAGCAGCGCGGTGAAAGACGCGATGCGGAACAAGGATAAAGTTCGACTGGTCACCCTGCGTATGGCTCAGGCGGCGGTTAAACAGATCGAGATTGATGAACGCCGCGACCTGACAGACGAGGACGTTTTGAAGGTGTTGGATAAAATGCTCAAGCAGCGCCGGGATGCCGCCAGTCAGTACGATGATGCCGGCCGCCAGGAACTGGGCGACAAAGAAAGGGCGGAAATGGTGATCATTGAGGAGTTCATGCCCGCTGCCCTGACCGAGGATGATCTGGACGGCTTGATCCGCGCAGCCATCAGTTCAACGGGCGCCCAGGGTATGCAGGACATGGGCAATGTGATGAACGAATTACGCCCCCAGGTGCTTGGTCGGGTCGACATGGGCCACCTGAGCAAGAAGGTGAGAACGGCGTTGGCGGGTTAACGTCAGTCGGCATCATGCGACCAATAAGGAGCCTTTTGCTCTTTTCCATTGCCATGTCGTCATTAGGTAAATTATCCAGGCCCTGCTAGCGTTATTGATAACGTGATCGCTGTTACATCGCGTACAAATACCCCGGACCCAAGGTGCGGGGTAACTCAGGAGTTCAGCAAATACAGGAGTTTATTATGAATCGCACACGTATGATTCGGGCGATGGGTATTTCTCTGGTGGCCGGTTCCATGGTCTTAGGCCTGTCGGCTCATGCGGCCCAGGGACTGTATTCAGCAGATGATTTGATGGACGCAGACGTCTACGACAGCAACGGTGAGGAAATCGGAGAGGTGCAGGACATCCTGATGGACGACAACATGTCGGTCCACTCACTGGTGATCAAGACCGGTGACGTTCTGGGCATGGGTGGCCGTGATGTAGTAGCCGAACGCGGAACCTTTACCTTGCGAACAGAAGAAGGCGGCGACAACATGTTTGACGATCGGGATTACCAGGTCCACATGGAAGCGACCCAGGATGAGGTCAAGGCGTTGCCGGAATACGATGAAAGCTGGTGGAATCAGACCAGTGACGCTATGAGTCAGGCTTGGGAAAACACCAAAGAAACCAGTCGCAGTGCCTGGGAGGACACCAAACAGGCTACCTCCTCCGCCTGGCAGAACGTCAAGCAGGGTGCAGAGCGTATGTCTGATGGCGCAGAGGATGCAGTTAAAAACTGATCTATTCTGAAGTTGAGAAGCCCAGGGAAAGGCTGAATCAATGATTCTCAATCAACTCAAGCGCTGTCATTATGATGTCATAATCCTCGGTGGCAGTCCCGCCGGTATCACCACGGCGCTTGAGTTGTCCAAAGATCCTTCCCTTAAAATCGCCGGCAACATTACATGTACACACCGCCGTTAACGTTGATCTGCTGGCCGGTGATGTAGTCTCCTTCCGCAGCGAGGAACACCACCGCGCGGGCGATTTCCTCAGGCTGGCCAAAGCGGCCCATCGGCACGCGTGCAATGATCTGCTCGCGAATATTCTCTGGCACCTGGGCGAGCATCTCGGTCTCGGTGAAGCCCGGGGCAATGGCATTGACGGTGATGTTGTATTTGGCCATTTCCAGAGCCAGGGTCTTGGTAAATGCAATGATACCGCCCTTGCTGGCAGCGTAGTTGGCCTGCCCGAAGTTGCCGGCCTGTCCGACGAACGAAGTAATGTTGATGATGCGACCGAACTTCTGGTCCATCATGATTTTCAGCACTTCGGAGCACGTTGCGTAAACACTCCCGAGGTTCGTGTCGAGCACGTCGTTCCAGTCTTCGTCGGTGAGTTTTTTCATGGACTTGTCGCGGGTGATGCCGGCGTTGTTGACCAGGATGTCGACGCGCCCCCATTGATCATGAACCTGACGTATCAGGCTTCTTGCCGCTGGCATCTTTGAAATATCCGCTTTCATTGCCAGGGCCCGCACGCCGATCGCCTCAATTTCTTTGACGACCTCGTCTGCCTCGGACTGACGTGAACGGTAGTTGATAGCGACATCTGCGCCGCGCTGAGCCAGCTGAAGTGCAATGTGCCGGCCGATGCCACGAGAGGCGCCGGTGACAATGGCGACCTTGCCTTTGAGGTCTTGCATGACACTCTCCTTGCGATGTTTTTTGTTGTTCGGTCTTGAGCTTATTAATCTTTTATAAGCTCTGTTTTGAAGCTAGCAGACCGCTCCTGAAGCAACAAGAAATAGGCGGTAGGTTTCTGGGCAGAGATCGCGGCTTCGTGAATCGCGACTGAAGACGGAATTTGTTCTTGCGGATGCACCGACTGTCGAAACCCTTTACAGATGATACATATGTCCGCTAATCAAATCTGATAACTCTCTGGTTCTAAAGCCAAATAATGAATGGCGCGGATTTTGCTGAACAATAATTGATCAGAAGTCTCAGAAGTTGATCAAAGCAGTAGCTACATCCTCGAAAAAACAAAGGACTGGTATCATGAGCAAATTCAAGAGAATAGTTATTGGATCGGCACTTACGCTGGGGCTTGCTGGCTTTGTCTCGACGGCCTCCGCTATTTCCATAAATGGCTGGGACGGCGTTGGTAGCTTTGGTGTGTCCGGTGCAAATGGAGACGTGACGCTGTCGCCTTTCCCGGGCTCAACGCAATATGGTTGGGTTTCCACGAATAACGGACAGAGCGGCGTGAACTTGCCCGGCGTTGGTGGTTCAGGCAACCCTACTACGGGCTCCGCAATTACTTCCACTGCTTTTAGTGCCGATTCCGGAGACCTTCTGGAGTTCTACTTCAACTACGTAACCTCGGATGGCGCCGGCTTTGCTGACTACGCATGGGCACGACTGCTTGATGAAAGCAAGAATGAGGCTGCACTGCTGTTCACGGCTCGCACCACGCCGGGCGGCAATACGGTACCTGGATTTGCGATGCCTGACCCTGCCGCAACTCTGGACCCGGATAACGTTTCAATTATAGCCGGTGGCCCGGACTGGTCACCGCTCGGCGCAAGTTCTGGTACCTGCTGGGATGAAGGTTGCGGGTATACGGGTTGGGTTAAAGCGTCATACGAAATTGCAGCGGGCGCAAACTATTTCCTCGAGTTCGGTGTGACCAACTGGAACGATAGTGCCTTCCAGTCCGGCCTTGCTTTCGATGGCGCCACCATCGGCGGCGTTGAGATTGATGATCCTGACAATGGTGATCCAGGGAATGGTGGTCCTGTAGGCGTGCCGGAACCAGGCACGCTGGCGCTTCTGGCGCTTGGTCTCGCAGGTCTTGTTACGACCCGTCGCCGCAAGATTTGATCGTGTTATGAGCTGGCAAGAGGGGGGCTGCTGCCCCCTCTTTTTGTGAGGGCTCAATCTGTGCCAATGTCGTTGACCCCGCTGTTACCTCGCCGTACGCCTTGAATTATGCCGGCAGCGCACTCAGCTAAAGAGAACAGTCACGCCAATCAGCTAACCAGGAGATCTGCTATGCATGTCTTTATTGCAGGGGCCAACGGGCAAATCGGGCAACACCTTTTGCGGGAAATGTCAGACAGCGATCATGAAGCAAGGGCTCTTGTCCGGCACCCGGATCAGGGGCCGGAATTGCAGAAACTGGGTGCTACGGAAACCGTACTGGGCAACCTTGAGCAGGACTGCAGCGAGGCCATGAGAGGCTGCGATGCGGTCATTTTTAGTGCTGGCTCAGGCCCTCATACCGGGCCCGATAAAACCATCGATGTCGATCAGGACGGTGCCATCCGGCTGGTGGATGCCGCCAAAGCCATGGGTATCAAACGTTTTATTATCGTGAGTAGCATGGGTGCTGATGAGCCGGAAAAAGGGCCAGAAAAACTTCGTCATTACCTTTGGGCCAAGCACAACGCCGATGAGCACCTGAAGCAAAGCGGTCTGAATTACACCATTGTTCGTCCGGGGCAGCTAACCGACGATGACGGTACCGGCAAGGTTAAAGTGAGTGCCGGGCAGGAGGCGTTCGGTAAAATTCCACGGCAGGACGTTGCCCGCGTGCTGCTGGCGGCTCTGGATTTGGATAATGCGAGTAACCGGGTCTTCGAGGTGGTGTCGGGCGACACGCCGGTGTCTGAGGCATTGGCAGCCCTCTAAAGCCCTTGCGCACAGATCTCACTGCTATACTCGATTAACAATCCAGATAATCAGGTTGAGAGAGTGCTATGGACGGAGAAAGTAGGGGCACCAAAGTTGATTCAAGCCGTAGAACCAGTCCCGCGGCCTTCTTTCGCGGATTCTTGCGGGAACCGGGCCAAGTGGGCTCTGTTATTCCCAGCTCTCGATTCTTGGAACAACGAATCGTAGAGGCGTCGAATCTGTCTGCGGCCAAACGGGTAGTGGAACTGGGGCCAGGTACCGGCGGAACCACCCGCACATTTCTGCAGCACCTGGGCCAGGACGCGCGCCTGCTTTCAATCGAACTTAGCCCGTACTTCCATGAGCTGCTCGGGGAGATCGCAGACCCTCGCCACGTCAATCACCTGGGCAGTGCCGAGGATCTCGCTGAGATTCTGGCCTCGCACGATATGGCGCATCCGGATGTGGTGATATCCGGTATTCCGTTCTCCAAAATGCCGGAGGCCGTTGCTACCCGCGTGGCGCAGGCGGTAAAGGATAATCTTGTCGAGGGTGGTCGCTTCATCGCCTATCAGTTCCGCCGCGATGTGGCCGGAATTACCGATCCAATCATGGGGGCACATGCCAGCTGTAGGCTGGAACTGCGGAACATTCCGCCGATGCGGGTTTACCGTTGGTTTAAGACGTCGGGTGATTGAGCCGAACCCGGGAATGCGGAAAAATCTCACCAAGGTACCGGCCGGACCTGTGAACTGCGTTGTCGTTGCCCTAGGATAGTCGTTATACCTTGGCCAGCTCAGGCGGTTTTCAGAAGCTTATGTCCGATAAAGAGTTACGCAAAAAATCTGATAAACAGGCGATCGACCAGTTTATTCATCAGGTTCGCACGTTACCCAAGCAGCGTGCGGGGCAGGGCCGGTTGATTTTTGCGCTGGACGCCACCGCAAGCCGGGAGGCGACCTGGGACCAGGCGTGTCACTTGCAGAGTGAGCTGTTTATGGCGACCAGGGATCTGGGCGGCTTGGCCATTCAGTTGTGTTACTACCGGGGCTTTGGCGAATTCAAAGCCACGCAGTTTGTGAACGAAACCGGCCAGCTGCTGAACCTGATGAACGGGGTTTCCTGCCTGGGGGGCCGCACCCAAATCAGCCGGGTGTTGGCACACGCCATGAAGGAAACCCGTGCCGAGGCCGTCAAAGCCGTGGTGTTTATCGGCGATTGCTGCGAGGAGCCGGTGGATGAACTGTGTCATACCGCCGGAGAACTCGGCTTGCTGCGCACCCCGGTGTTCATGTTCCACGAGGGTAACGATGCTCATGCCCGGGCGGTGTTCCAGCAGGTGAGTAAGCTGTCAGGCGGGGCTTATGCCCCCTTTGATCGCAACAGCCCGCAAGTGCTCAAGGATCTTATGGCTGCGGTTGCGGTCTATGCTTCCGGGGGAGCCACGGCTTTGCAGGATTTTTCCAGCCGCAGTTCTCCGGCAGTCAAGCGCCTGACTGAACAACTCCGTTAGTGCTTGTAACAATCCATCGATCAGCCCGGGGTCTCTAAGTGCCACTAATTACCTTATTGGTTATCGTACTGTCGGTCGTTGCGTGGGTCTGGCTGCGCAATCAGCCAGCCAGTCAACGCAAGCCGGCGATGATCAAACTGGCGTTGATGGCCGGTATCGGGTTGGCGGCTGTGCTGGCCGTGACCGGCAGGTTGCACTTTCTGGTTGCGTTGCTGGCGGGCCTTTTCCCGCTGTTGCGACGGGTGCTGCCCTCGATACTGTCGGGAGGCACTGCGGGTCGAGCGAAGGCCAAACCGGGAAACCAGTCTCATGTCTCCAGCGACATTCTCGAGATGAGTCTGGACCATGACTCCGAAACCATGACCGGCAACATCCTGAAAGGCCCCATGGCTGGCCGGGCACTGGCGGATCTGGGTGAGAGCGAATTCATCGAGCTGCTACGATACTGCCGAGAACAGGACGAAGACTCTGCGCGGCTGCTGGAAACCTATCTTGATCGCCGGTTTGGAGACTCTTGGCGCGCTGACGATCAGGCGGATGCTGGCCGGGCGGAATCCGGTGCCAGCAACAGCGATAGTGCCAACGCCGGCGGCCCGCTGACCGACAGCGAAGCCCAGGATATTCTTGGTGTGGAGCCCGGCGCCAGCCGGGAAGAGATCATCCAGGCGCACCGCCGGATGATGCAGAAAATGCACCCGGACCGTGGTGGCAGTAATTATCTGGCTGCTCGGGTTAATGAAGCTAAAGAGCGCCTGCTGAGCTAAAGCGCGACCGCCGATAGCTGTCGGGTATCTGGTACTCGCTCCTTGAGTGAGCTTCCGTTGATACAGATACCACTTCCATCGAAGCCTCGGAGCTATAGAGCTCAAGGTTGGGGATTACTTTTATCGCCAGCATGCCCTGGTGTGCAGCCAGCGCCATGGGGTTGCCGGTGACCGGAAATGGAATCGGCCCGGTGTCAGCCTGCTCTACAATGTCAAAAAACTCGGCAAGTTCGGCAAAGAAGGCGGCTAAAACCGGACCATGGGCAAAGGCCTCAGTGTTAGCAAGGCACGCGGTGCCGAGCAATTGGTCGCCATCACTGTGATGCGCTATCAGGTTGTGCCACTGGCATTTGATCCCGGCAAACTCGCCATCAATGTTTTGTGCCACGAAGTCATCCACATGACTCACCGCCTTCTTGCCAGCACGGGCAAACAGCTGTCCAAACCGGAGCATGGAGAGGTCTCGTTCTTCTTCGGGTAAACAGGCAATGCTTGCTTCGAATTTGGCGACTTCGCTGGCGAGCCGGTCTGCAAAAAGATGGACTTCGGTCTGGCTGATGAGTTGGGCAACCTGACGGTCATGGTCCAGTAACCACAATTCTTTGGTGTCTGAGTCATAGAGCGAGTTCAGTTGGTTGTTCTCGGAGACCGAAGCGACAAATGCACTGCCAATCATCGTGCGTGTTTTGATGCGCTCGCCACCAACGGTTTGCTCTATCGTTAACTGGGTTATGGGTGGTTCAGCCATGGCGGGCGTAGCCGGTAGGATAAAGCCGAGGATTAAAAAGCGTGCGAGCTTTGCAAATGACAGCATGTCGATTACCTGAGAAAAAGACAACCTGCTCATAATTTGACGATCTGTGAGGGCGGCCAGCGTTGCGGTGACCGCCCTTACAGGTTAGCTCAACGACGGTTTGGAGTTCACGACAAAGCGGCGCCCCCACAACCCGATGATGCCCAGCAAGAGCAGAGTCAGGGTCATTGGTTCCGGCACTTTGGCAATGGACTTGCCGCTCAGTAGAAGCTGATAGGCCTGGTTGCCCAGGTAGCTGTGAGCCGCTGTGGTTGGGTGAATTTCGTCCCAGAACACGAAGTCGCCCGGGTTGGCGCAGCTGCGCTCCGTACCAAAAAATACCGACCGGCACTCTCCGGTGGTGTTGGTGAACCCGAAGGCAGTCGGGTCGGTAAGCAGATCGTTAAACAGGCCGAACACGTCGAAATAAAAAATGTCCGCATCGGTGGTTTTGTTCAGTTCGTACAGCCCCTGTTCCAGGCCCTGGTTCCAGGCCATCGAAACCTCGGTGCCGGAGGTGCTGTTCGGGGTGGTACGGAACTCAGGAATGCTGCCAAGATCAGGCAGGTTTGGGACCAATAAGGTGGTTACGCCGTTGTCCAGCAAGCCACCCAGCATGCCAGACCGGGCCATTACTGAACCGGCCATTCGGCCCGTAGCCAGCCAACGCTGCGATTGGCCCGAACGAGCCCAAAGGTACCTGGCTTCGGGTATTGCCGGTATCCGAGAGGCTGTCCCCGAAAACGTAGATGTCACTGAAACTGAGTGGGCCGGCGCCAACGGAGACACTCGTTAAAGCCAGAGACGCAGACACAATGAGCGAGGCGCCCAGATTCTTACCGTTTTTAGTCGTCATTGTTATTTACCTTCTGTGTTTTGTGTTTTTTGTTCTATCAAGGTATCGAGATATAGTTGGAGCAAGATAGGGACCAGTGACGGAATTAGCGGGGGTTTGCAGGAGGTTGCGTAAACGTGGCGTTACAACGTCGGGCTATTCCGGATGAGTGTGTAAATTTGCTGGACAATGTTGCGCTTTGGCGGTCGCGAGCAATGAACTGATTACGAGGAACCCATATGAACACCCGAATAACGCTTCACTACTGCACCGGTTGTAACTGGATGCTCCGGACCACCTGGATGGCGCAGGAATTGTTGAGCACCTTTAATGGCATGATCGATGAGCTCACGCTCAAGCCGGGTACTGGCGGTATCTTTGAAGTCTACGTGAACGACACCCGTATCTGGTCCCGTAAGGAGCAGGGAGGTTTTCCGGATATCAAGCAGTTAAAGCAGCTGGTTCGCGACCAGATCGCGCCGGAGCACTCGCTGGGGCATTCTGATCGGGGGAATTAAACACTTATCCCTATATATCAAATCTTGTAAGCGTGCTAAAACGTCCCCGCCCAGCGGTAACCAGTGTTTTGGGGTGCTCGGGTACTCTTCCGTTCATCAGGATTTCAGCATGTCAGACAAATTTTTCTTTAAAGGCCGGCAAGACGCGCGTCAGCACCACACCGCTCATGGCGGTTTCAAGACCAACGCCAGTCAGAAGAGTGGTAGCAAGAAATTCCCGCTAACGCTGGTGGTGACCAGTGAAGCGCGCAAGCAAGAGATCGAAGCCCAAGTGGCTGAGGCCGGGCTGCATGCGAACATTACGGTGGATACCCGCGAAGGCGCGGTTGAATCCATCGCCGAGCTGACTGTGCTTCTGAACAAAGCCGCGACCGTCACCACGACGAAATTGCCGTCTCGCAACGATCCGTGCAGTTGCGGCAGTGGCCTGAAATTCAAGAAATGCTGTGGCTGAAGGCAAGGCGAGTAAAGAGAGCAATGCTATGATTATTTGTGGAGTTGAACTGAGCGGCAGCGATGCGGTGCTGTGTTTGCTCAAGCTGGACCGGGGCCAGGTCAGCCTGCCGGAGTGTAAGGTGCGTAAGCTGTCGCTGAGCAAAAACCACACCCGCGAAGACCTGAAGCAGTTCCAGGCGGCGTTTGCAGAGTTGATGGCGGAGCACGAGGTGACCAGCGTCGCGATCAAGGAGCGGATGCCGAAAGGTAAGTTTGCCGGTGGCGCCATCAGCTTCAAGCTGGAGGCGACCATTCAGCTGATTGCCGATGCCGAGCTGGAAGTGACGTTGCTGCCACCCGCGCTGATTAAATCCACGCTGGCGGCCAACCCGCTGCCGATTCCGTTTGCCGAGACCGGGTTAAAGATTTTTCAGGAAACCGCTTTTACCGCCGCGTATGTGGGGCTGATGGCGAAATAACCGGGAATCATTCGGTCAACTGCGTTTGGAGATGAGATGGCGAAGCAACCCACCGAAGCCCAGCAACGGGCAACGCTAAAACGGCTCGAGAAATTCAGCCGCTTCACGGATAGCAGCATTGGTGTTCCTTTCACCCGCTTCAAGTTCGGGGTGGAAGCGATTATCGGCCTGGTGCCAGTGGTGGGCGACTTTGTTGGCCTGGTGTTGTCGAGCTATGTGCTGGTTGAGGCGCAGCGAGCGGGTGCCAGCAAGACCGTCAAACGGCGCATGCTGCGCAATATGGTGATCGACTTTCTGGGTGGCCTGCTGCCCGTGGTAGGGGATGCCTTTGATGCCATCTACAAAGCCAACACCCGTAATACCGGCTTGCTGAGAAATTATCTGGAGCAACAGCTTGCGGTTGAACCCACTCCGCCGCCGTTCCCCTGGAAGGTGCTGATTGGCTTGTCGATTTTCATTGCGGTGATGGCTGGCTGGATAGCGCTTATTTGGTGACCTGCTGCCTTGTCTCCGTCTTGCGCCAGGCCAGCGGCGCAACTCCCATCGCCTTTCTGAAAGCGTGAGAAAAACCACTGACATCACTGTAACCGAGTATCTCGGATAACAGGGTAATGTCCATGGCGCTGGACTGCAGATGCCAGCAGGCCGATTTCATGCGCAGATCGTTGACCAGCTCCTTGAAGGTGACATCGTGCTGCTTCAGTTGCCGTTGCAGGGTGCGTTTGTTCAGCCCCAGTAATCTGGCCATGTTGTCGATCGTGGCTTCCTGCATGCCCAGCGTTTGCTGTATCAGCAGGCTCACCTGCTGCACCACATCCAGTTCGTTGTCTTGAATCAATTCCCTGAGATAGGTCAGGGCGGCGCGTTTGATGGCGTCGTTCTGACTTCTCTGGGGTTCGTCCAGCAGCCGGGTCTCCAGCCAGAGCGCATCGCATTCGTGGTTGAAGCTGACGTCGGTCTTGAAGTGCTTGCGGTAGGTGCCGAGGGGAGAAAGCGGGGCATGGCTGAACTCCAGCCGGACAAAGCGGAAACCCGGCCGGACCAATACCCGGCACAGCTGATAGCAGGCGCTCAGGGCCAGCTCCCGATATTGTCGGGTATCGGTGATGTCGTAGAAGTTTTCGTAGCGCTGCAGGGCAGTAACGGCGCCGTGGCTGTGGTAATCCCAGTACTCGGACTGGTTGTGGAAACACATGAAACTGCGGGCCGAGTGCAGTGCCTCCCGCGGCGTTCGGCAATGCTGCAGTACCACCCCCAGCGGGCCGAGGATGCCGAAGTCCTGGCTGGCCCCCAGGCGCAAGCCAAAATCCGCGCAACCGAGCGTGCTTGCGCTGGTTTCCAGCAGTTGCACCAGGTCGCGGATGTTCATGAGCTGGAGGTCGTTTTTCAGGGCCTCAGGGGACAATCCAAAGTCTGCCAGCAGGCGCTCGGGGTTGCCGCCCAGCTCTGCGACCAACCGATCAAAGCCTTTCAGGGCGCTGGTTCGAATCTGGTACTCAATGTTCGCCGTCATGTCACAAGGCCATCCAAGTGGTGTTGGTCTATCCTGAGAGAGCTGTCACGAAATAACAAGAATGAACCCGGAGTCCGTCGTAGTCTGGCAAGCATCCACACAACAACAAGATCTGAAAAGGAACGAACACGATGGCTCACTACGACGTTCTCATCGAGGGTGGCCGCTACTTCGACGGCACCGGCGCTGCGTCTTCCATCCGCCATCTGGCGATCAAAGATGGCCGGATCGCCAGGGTGACGGAGGAACCCATTGACCATGGCCAGGCCGATCGGGTGATTGATGCCACTGGCAAATGGGTTACGCCGGGCTTTCTGGATACCCACACTCATTACGACGCCGAATTGCTGGTGAGCCCGAGCCTGTCCGAATCAGTGCGCCATGGCGTAACCACGGTGCTGGTGGGCAGCTGTTCCCTGAGTATGATTTGCAGCGATTACGAAGACGCTTCTGACATTTTTACCCGGGTAGAGACGGTGCCGCGGGAGCGGGTATTGCCGATTCTGAAGGCCCACAAAACCTGGTCGACACCCAAGCAGTGGGTGGAGCATGTAAAGACAGTGCCGCTTGGCCCCAACGTCATCAGTTTTCTGGGGCACAGCGACCTGCGGGTTGGCGTGATGGGCCTGAGCCGGGCCACGGACCTGGCCATTCAACCCAGCGACGACGAGATGCAGGCCATGGAGGCGCACCTCAAGGAAGCGCTGAACGCCGGGTTTCTGGGGCTGTCGACCATGTGCCTGAAGTGGGACAAAGTGGACGGTGACCGGGAATGGTCCAAGAGCCTGCCCAGCACCTATGCCCGGTGGAGTGAAATCGCCCAACTGAACAAGCTGGTGCGTCAGTACGGCCGGGTGCATCAGGGCGCCCCGAATGCGGCGACACCGTTGCAGATTCTGCAGTACGTGCGGGAGTGCCTGGGCTGGTTGCGCCGGCCCCTGAAAACCACGCTGATCAGCCAGATGGATCTTAAGGGCAGCGCCTATCTGACCAACCTCACCAAACTGACCTCCATCTTTACCAATGCGTTACGCGGTGATTTTCGCTGGCAGGTGTTGCCCACGCCATTCACGGTCTATGCCGATGGCATCGACGTGGTGTTCTTCGAGGAGTTCGGCGCCGGTGAAATGGCGCTGGACCTGAAAGACGCCGTCGAGCGCAATGAGCTGCTGAAAGACGAGACCTACCGCCGCAAGTTCCGCAAATTCTACGGCGAAAAACTGAGCCCCCGGGTGTGGCAGCGGGACTTTGGCGACGCCATGATCATCGATTGCCCGGACGAATCACTGATCGGCAAGAATTTTGAAGAAGTGGCCAGGGCGCGCGGCATTCATGTGGTGGATCTGTTCCTGGATCTGGTGGTGGAGTTTGGCAAGAAGATCCGCTGGTACACCACCGTAGGCAATCATCGTAAGCAGGTGCTCAAACGCATCGTCAAAGACCCGCGCTCACTGATTACGTTCAGTGACGCCGGGGCCCATATCCGCAATATGGCGTTCTATAACCTGCCGCTGCGCATGCTGAAACTGGTGCATGAATCCATTGACGAGGGCGACCCGGTGATGACCATGGAACAGGCCGTGCACCGGTTAACCGGTGATCAGGCCGACTGGTTCGGTGTTGATGCCGGCAAGATCCGCGAGGGCGACCGGGCCGATGTGGTGGTGCTGGACCCGGCAGGCTTTGATCAGAACCTGGAGGCGGTCTCCTGGGGCGAGATGGAAAACTTTGATCTGCAGCGACTGGTCAACCGCAACCCGGGCATTGTGAAAACTGTGCTGATCAACGGCAAGCTGGCGGTGGATGACGAGCAACTGTCGCCGGCTCTGGGGCAGGAGATGGGCTACGGTGCGTTTATTCCAGCCCGATAAGCTGAATACTGGCGCCCGCAGCGGCCTGCTTTCCATATGGTAACCGCCAAACCCTGTTGTGTCGGCTAACATGTGTTGTTCTTTCAATGCATGTTCAAGTCCATCCAGCATGGGGTAGGTGTTCACCAATGGCCAAAGCGTCTCTTGTTCGCAAATCCCTGCGTGTTGTTGCGCTGACGTTCGTTGGCCTGATTGCGCTGGTGTTGCTGGTGATTCTGCTGTTCCGGTTTGTGAATCCGCCGACCTCGGCTTTCATGCTGGGCTATCTGATGGAGAGCCCCAGGCAGTCGCTGAAACACGAGTGGGTGCCCATGTCGGAGATTTCGCCATGGATGTCGCTGGCGGTGGTGGCCAGTGAGGATCAGCGATTCCCCCATCACCGGGGCGTGGATGTGGATGCCATCCGCAAGGCAGTGTCGGAATACAAGGCCGGTGAGGGGCTGCGGGGTGCCAGCACCATCACCCAGCAAACCGCCAAAAACCTCTTCCTCTGGAACGATCGCAGCTTCGTCCGCAAGGTCATTGAAGCCGGCCTGGCTGTGACCATCAATGGCCTGTGGCCCAAACAACGGGTGCTGGAGGTGTATCTGAACATCGCCGAATTCGGGCCCGGCATCTACGGCGTAGAGGCAGCCAGCCAGGCCTACTTCGGCAAACCGGCCCGCCACCTCTCCCAGGCTCAGGCCGCCCGCCTGGCGGCGGTGTTGCCCAACCCCAACGTGTTGAGTGTTAACTCGCCCTCGGCCTATGTGCAGGACCGGGTGGTCTGGATACAGCGGCAAATGGATCAGCTGCCCGGGCTTAGGTACCTTGAGGGGCTTTAGTCGCGTTTCCGTGCCATCAATCGCTCAGGTGCAGCCCCATATCCCAGAAATCGATCTCAAGCCGGGTGGCATCGCGGAAAACGCGGGTGAGTTGTTCGAATCGTGTTGGTGACACATCCCCCAGTCGCTCATTGAGCCAGCGGATCTCTGCCTGCATGGCGTCCTGGAACTCGTCGCTTTCGTACATGGCGATCCAGGCATCGTAGGGGTTGCTGTCGCCACGAATCGTCTGTGCACGGTTGTTCAGCCAGTTGGCGATCTCGCCGTAACCGACCATGCAGGGTGACAGTGCCACGTGCAGATCGAGCAGATCACCCCGGTTGCCGGTGTCGAGCACATAGCGCGTGTAGGCGAGGGTGGCGCGAGCTTCCGGCAGGTTGGCAAGCTCCTCTTCTGAAATGCCCCATGCGTTGCAGTAGCTGATGTGTAAATCCAGCTCGACATCCACGATGGCCTGTAAGCCTTCCTTCGCTTGCCTGAGGTCAGACAGTGTCGGGCTTTTGTAGGCGGCCAGGGCATAAGCGCGGGCGAACTGAATCAGGAACAGGTAGTCCTGTTTGAGGTAGTGCTGAAAGGCTTCCGGAGCAAGAGAACCATCGCCCAGTTGCCGCACGAAACCATGCTCGATATACGCCTGCCATTCGGCTTGACAGGCGTGCTTCAGGTCTTCGAATTGATAGGGCATGTTATCTCCTTGGCCTCTTCGATTTTCTTGGTCTGGCTGCGCCACATTACATCGGCGCTACCCCGAACAACCACCGGTGTGCCCACATCACCATCACAACATACACCGCCAAACCGCCTGCGATGGCAATGAGATCGTTTGCCCTGCTTGCGGGCAGTGCGGGGATGGGGCGCTGGGTTCTGCGCTTCATCGAAATGCGGTCTGCAATCGCCCAGGCAAGAAAAGAGCCAAACAGCAGTACGTCATGCAGCATGCCGTTGGCCAGAAGGTGGGCCAGCGCCCAGAGTTTGACGGCGGCCAGCATGGGGTGACCGATCTTTGCCTTGATCCGGCCTGGGAAGTAAGTTGCGAACAGCAACGGGAATACCGGAATCAGCAGTAGCAGGGACACGTGCCGGAGCCAGGTGGGCGGTATGTACAGAACCGTCGGGTCAAGGCGCGCCGCACCGTAGCCCCATATTATTAACAGCAGGCCGGCGAGGGAGGCGAGAGAGTAGAGTACCTTGAATGCAGCCTCGCCCATGGACGCATGCAGTCGGTCTCTCAGTGATTCGTTCGCGATGGATAGGGAATGGACGCCCAGAAACAGAACCAACCCCAGTATCAATAGTGTCATTTGCCAATGCCTCCTTTCATTTGTGAACTGTTTATCCGTTGTCCATCAACGTCTTTAAGTCAAACTGGCCTGGATAGTATAGTCAGGTTCCTCGAGGAACGGATCCGTTGAAGGAGCTTAATTGCGCGCTGCGTCGCCACTTTGTGCAACGTTCTTCGCACTCTGCGCATTCTCCTGTGGTGGCATTCTGCCTGCGCAAGTGACAGGGCAAGATAGTTAATGGGCCAAAACAAACCGCTCAAGCACGGTATAGACCGACCCCTCTGGCCTGGGCGTGCTCTCAAAAAGCACGAAGTCGTTAACCGGTAGTGTGCCGAAGGCTGTGTTTTCGTGGGCCTTCAGCATCGCCGCCACGGAACCCGCTCGGGCTCTGAATCGGCTCAGGGTAATGTGGGGTTTGAAGGGCTGGTTCTTGAGCTTGAACCCGCCACTGATCAGCTGGGCTGCCAGGCTCTGCTGCAGCTCTGACAGCGCTTGCTCCGGGGTTACACCGGCCCAGAGGATTTTCGGATGGTCTGGCGAGCCGAAACAGCCAACGCCCCGCACGTCCAGTTCACACGGCGGGGCGGTGACCTTCCGGGCCAGGTCACAGGCGAGGGCTACCCGGTGTTCGTCCACCTGACCAAGAAAAGCCAGGGTCAGGTGCAACTGCTGTTCGTTCTGCCAGCGGGCCCCGTCTACCGGCTTTTGCACGCGCAGCAGGTCCGGTTTTATGGTCTCTGGAATCTCAAGTCCGAAAAACAGTTTTGGCATGGTCGTCTTAGTAACAGGAGTTCGGTGAGGCGTCCGGATTAATCTCCCCGGCCACTTCTTCTGGATCAATTCCGTGGCCGATCAGTACCTCTCGCACAAAATTCACCTGAGCCAGAATTCGATCGGCATCGTCGCCGTATTCGAACCGGTTGATCTCCACCGGTTGTGGCATGAAGGTGAAGGCGGTTTTCAGGGCATTCAGGGTGTCTTCGTCAGTCATGGGTAATGTACCTCGCAGAGGTTTGTTGTGTCGTATTTTTTTACAAGGCAAGTATAGGCAGGCCTTATTTCGTTAATCTTTATGGTTAAAATAGTCTTTCTGAGGCTAATTGGATCATGATTGTCTATCAGGTGATCACACAACGATAAGGGATGCATGCTTCACGAACTGGGTTTTGGCGGAATGCTGTTCAGTCCATTATTGGTGCTGGTGCCGATGGCGTTTATTCTGAGCGCTGCCACCCGGCTGGCGTTGCATCGTCTGGACCTGCGCCGCTTCATCTGGAAGGAAGCCTGGTTCGATGTCGCCTCGTTCGTGTGCTACCTGGCGATCATTGTTTATCTGTTTGGGGACTAGGGAAGACTCATGGGAAAGCTACTGCGTGTTGGTATTACGTTGTTGGTGGTCGCGATAGCGGTTGTTGCCGGTAGCTGGGTCTGGAACCATTACCTGTATTCGCCATGGACCCGGGACGGAAGGATTCGGGCCGATGTCATCACGATTGCCCCGGATGTTTCAGGCTGGGTCACGCAACTGAGCGTGAAGAACAATCAGGCTGTAAAACAGGGCGATCTGCTCTTCACCATTGACGATACGCGCTATCAGGCGGTGCTTGCGGAAGCCAGAGCGAAGGTCGCACAGAGCCAAAGTGCCCTGGAACTGGCCAGGCACAGGTACCAGAGCCGACAAGGGCTTTCTGACCCTCAGGCCATCAACGAGGAAGACCTGGAAACCTACCGCTTTAATATGGAGTCTGCCAGGGCCGGTCATGAACTCGCCAAAGCGGAGCTGGAGGTGGCACGCATTGATCTGGAGCGCACACAAGTGGTGGCGCCCGCAGACGGCACCGTCAGCAATCTCCATCTGCGCCAAGGCAATTACGTCAATAAAGGGACAGCGGTATTGTCTCAGGTGAAAGCCGACTCGTTTTATGTCACCGGGTACTTTGAAGAAACGAAAATTCAGTTGGTGCAGGTGGGCCAAACCGCCAGGATGACACTGATGGGTGGCGACCGGAAATTGACGGGCACCGTTGTCAGCATTGCCCGGGGGATTGCCGATATCAACACCAGCAGCAACCCCCAGATGCTTCCTCAGGTGCAACAGGCATTCAACTGGGTGCGACTGGCCCAGCGGATTCCGGTGGATATCGCCCTGGACCCGGTGCCGGAGGATATACATCTGAGTGCCGGAATGACGGTTTCGATCAATCTGGACACCGAATAGCGGGCCGGCGCTTATGTCTCTGCACCCTCTCTTGGCGCAACTCCTGACGCCGAACCGATACGCTGTGATCTTTGCTATCAAGGGTGTGGTCGCTATGTCGTTAGCGCTGTTTGTGTCGATGGCCCTGCAGCTGGACCGTCCCTACTGGGCGATGGTTGCGGCGATTTTCCTGCAGATTCGCCCGGAAAGCGGGCTGGTGATCGAAAAAGCGCTTTGCCTGATTGTGGGTTCGGCGGCTGGCGGCGGTTTTGGCATTCTGGTGCTCGCGCTTCTGACGCCGTACCCCCTCCTGGCATTGGGTTCGTTAGCTCTGTGGATTGGCCTGAATTCGGCAGCCTCCTCCATGGTGCACAACCTTAACTATATCTACGCGTTCGCAATGGCGGGGATGACGGCCGGGCTGGTCGTTATTCTGGTGATGGCGGACGCCAGCACAACCAACAGTCAGGCGGTTTTTGCCATCGCCCAGGCCCGGATCAGCGAGGTCGCCACTGGCGCGGTGTGCGCCATGCTGGTCAGCCAGTTGTTATGGCCAGTGACCGTAAAAGAAGGCTTGCGTGTGAATGCTCGCAAGGTGATCAACAAAACCCTGGCCTATCTCACACTGGAGCTGGAGCCCGGAAGCTCCCACGAGCAGCGGCACCAGCACGCGGACGAGATTCTTGAAACCCTGGTGGTACTCAATGACGACTCCAGTGCTGCGACCTATGAAGGTCCGGAAGGCTCCGGTCGGAGCCGGGCCGCTAACTTGTTGTGCAACAAAGTGATGTCACTGCTGGCGGTATCTCAGATTATGGGGCGCTTTCAGAGAAATCATGGGGACCTGGTGTCACCTGCGTTCAGCGAGGTGTTGAGCCAGATGCGGCATTACTTCAGGGAAATCGCGGACGCAGACAGCTACCAGGAAGGTTACCGGCTTGCACAGGTGCTGCGGAGGTCCTTGCTGGAGCAACGAACCGGATTCAGGAATGAGTCCGCCATCGTGACGCGTCTAACCAAGACAGCACTGGAGCTGGTGAGTGATCTGGTGGTGGTTTTGCGGGCCTATAACGCGCTGGAAAGCCATGACCGGACGTTGCTTAAGGCGCCCATGCTGGAAACCCATCGGGACCCTCTGGTTGGCCTGATCAACGGGTTTCGCACGGCCGTGATCTTTGCAATCGGAGCGGTAATCTGGATCCAGACGGCAAGCTCGGCGGCCTTGATGATCATGATCATGCCCGTGGTGTTTGCCGTGATGTTCGCCCGTTTCTCGCTGGCTGAACTGACGCCTATTCTGCGTCGGGTTCTGATGGGCGCAACGGTGGCTATTCCCGTCGCCCTGATTTATGGGTTGGGCTTGTTATCCCGTGCCAGTGGCAATGTCGAACTCCTGATCCTGGTTCTGGCTGGACCTTTTTTCTTTGGCCTGCTGGCCCTTGCCAATCGCCCCACGCTGCCGTACGGGCTGGGCTTTTGTATTCCCTTCACCATTATCACTCAGCCCAGTAACAGCATGGCATTCAATGCCGAAAACGCGGCGAATATTGCACTGGGCCTGTTTGTGGGAATCAGTATTCTCTATTGGGTATTCAAACTGATCACCCCGCCGGGCAGCCGGTTTATGCAGCGCCGCCTGCTTGGGTCAACGGCTCGTGATCTGACCGCCATTGACGATCACGACAATCCGGAAAACTGGTTCAATGGTCGTATGGGGGAGCGCCTGTTGCGGCTGGCCAATTATGATCAGAGCTCTGAGAGTAGCGATCGCTACATGACGGACCTGGGCTTCACCGGGCTTAATTTAGGACATGTATCCATTCGCCTGCGGAAGATGATTCAGGACCATCGAGGCTACGCGGTTGATCGGATTCTGAGTGAGTGGCAGCAGACCCTGGCCGAAACCTACCTGTTAAGCGCCCGGGGTGCGGTGAATCCAGCATTTCGTGAAGTGAGCGCCAGGCTGCTCGAGGCCATTCGTGCCCAAAGAGACCCGGACCAGAAAACGATTACCATCGAAGGTATGTTTGAGCGGCTGGCTCTGACGTTGGAGCGAACCGCCAGAACAGTGGCTGAGGCGACAGGGCAGCCGAAGTTATCTTCTGCAGTGCCCGAACCGCTGGCCTGAGGAGCACAGAATGGGTTCTGTACTCCCCAAGCCAGGAGATGTTAACAACGATTACTTAGTGAGCTTATCCCACTCTTTTTCGGCCTCATCTTTTTTCAAGCCGTACTTTTCCTGGATTTTACCAATAAAGTTCTCTTTGCGACCGTTGATCTCATCGACTTCGTCGTCGGTTAGCTTGCCCCAGTTTTCTTTCACTTTGCCTTTGAACTGCTTCCAGTTGCCTTCCAGAGTATCTTTGTTCATTTCGGTAGTCCTTTTTCCGTCAGATTGGGAAGAACTGAATGCCACAACAGCGCCAATCCGTTTCGCTATTGCGTAACTACTGCGTTCAACGTGCCACACAACAGGATTCCCGACAATAAGGCGGGTTGACATAAACCGTGGCGAGCTGGTTGAGTTATGCTCAAGATATTGAAATATATAAAGTCCTGTGTCTGATTATAAAAGTTTAAGAATTCGGTGAAAGGTTAATGTCGAATTCGGATTGTTGGCTTCGCAGTCATGACGTTCCGTTCGATTCGCTTAAAACTCGAGGCAGATCTTGCCAAAGTGCTTGCCGGGTTCTTCGTAGCGGAACGCATCTGCTATTTCATCCAGCGTAAATGAGCGGTCTATCACCGGGTGCAATGGTAACGGTGTCAGAATGCGGCCATACAGACGACACTCTCTATGAGCACTCTCTGTAGATACTCTCGGCTCTATTTTCAGCACTCACTCGGAGATTTCGATGTTTACTAAAGAAGTTAAAGACAACCGGCGATCCATTGCACTTCTTGACGGTGGTGTTGGCCAGGAAATCTATCGCAGGGCCCGTGATGTCAGTTCGCCGCTATGGTCCGTAGCAGTCATGCTGGAGCAGCCAGAGATTGTCACGGAGGTACATGCGGATTTCATCCGGGCCGGGGCAAAAACGCTGACGCTGAATACCTATGCCGCCACACCAACCCGTCTGCGCAAGCAAGGGTTGCAAGAGCAGATGAAGGTCATTCATCAGCAGGCATTCGTGGCTCTCGAGCGTGCAATTAACGCTACTGGAGTGCAGGTGGATATTGCCGCTTGTCTTCCCCCTTTGACTGCAAGCTATCAGGGCCAGCCTGCCCGTTCTTTTGAGGACGTGCGTGAAGAATACGATACGCTGATTCGGCTGCAGGCCGGGGCCGACGTAGTCCTGATCGAAACCATGACCAACACGCTGGAAGCCCGGGCGGCCTGTGCCGCAGCCAGCGAGCTGGGTAAACCTTTTGGCGTGGCCTTTCGACTTGAAGCGAATGGCCGGCTCAAATCGGGTGAAACCCTGGCGGAAGCGATTGCTGCCGTCGAAGGATATTCGCCCGCTGCGGTGATGTTGAACTGCTGTGACCCTGAACTGGTTACTGGCGCCATGCCGGAACTGGTGAATCTGTATCCGGTTGTTGGAGGTTACGCCAATGCCTTTAAATCTGTAGAAGCCGTGGCCAGCGGTGGCTTGGTGGATGCTTTGGAGGCGCGGCCGGATATCTCTCCAGAAGCCTATGCAGCGCTGGTGCGCCAATGGCTGGCGGATGGTGCCCGTGTTGTTGGCGGGTGTTGTGAGATTACTCCCGGGCACATCGGTTTCCTGGCCGATGCCCTTGCGGGCGAATTCAATGTTGTTCGCTTTTCGCAGTTGGGCTTTTACAGTCCTTTTGAAGGTGATTGATCGTTAATAAGACGACATCCCGTCTCGACCAGGCGGGCGGGAATGAGGTTCTTCCCACCCTTGGCCGCACCGAAGGTTTGTTCAGATCTGCTTGTGCACAACCTCAGACAGCCGGCTGCGATTGCCATCGGTGTCCAGTGTGCGGATAGCAAAATACCAGGTGCCTTGGGTTAGCTCATCCACCAGCAGTTCGTCGACGGAGGCATCTCCGATAGCGAGGCTCTGGTCCAGAGTTTCTGCGCTGGTGCCGTAGACGACTTCAAAGCCGGCGATTTCACCCATGGCCAGGCTGTCACCGTTTTCGCGGGTTAACGGCGCGGTCCAGCTCAGCAGGGCTGCATCAGCCGGAATGGTTGCTTCCGGGGTGGGCTCTGTAACGGGAGGTTCGCTGGTTTCGTTTCCAGTTTCGGTTCCAGTTCCACTGTCTGTGTCTGAGTCAACGACAGTGTCACCTGTGCTGTCGCCATCGGTCCCGGTCGCATTTTCTGTTGTGTCGTTATTTTCGTTGGTGGTGTCGGCTGTGGTGTCATTGTTGGTATCGCTGTCTCCGTAAACACCCGCAAGGGTCTCGAAGCGCTGGACGTTGCGGTCCTCGACTTCCTTCAGTCGCTCACTGAAGATGCTTGAATCCACGGTGGCCTGAAGCTCGGAGGCCTGGATGGCAGCGGCGGCAATGAGATCTGTCAGCGCCACGTTCGTGTCATCACCGGTCAGACTGATCTGACCCGTTTCGCCGACCTGGGAGGCGATGTTGTTCAGTACATCGGAAATCGTGCCCCATTTAGGGTTATTGTTCACCAGTGCCAAAAAGGCGGCATTGGTGATGGCCACGTGCAGGGCATCGGCAGACACATCGTCCGCTCCATCCAATCGGGTCAGATCTGGCGGGGTGAGTCGCAGGGAGCCGGCTGACAGGCCGAACCAGCCCTCTACCGTTTGGTAACTACCCGAGAGGTCCTCGGGAGAAAGCCCGTTGACACTGCGCTCAGCCAGGGTTACTGCCAGATGGGTCAGCGGGGTCAGGTTGACGGTCTCCATGCGCAGATCGCCGGCTCCGCGCAGAATGAAGTCTCGGTCCAGCGCCATGGGTTGGCCAAAGGCCACAGGCTCGGCATCTTTCTGATCGCATTTGGGCACAACGTCGCAGATCATGCGAGTGTTGTCGTTTGCCTGAAGTTCTACCAAAGCCCAGCCATCGGCTTTTCCACGCAATTGCCAGGTATAACTGCCATCGTCAGCGGTCAGTACAGGTTTTGCCGCTTGTCGTTGCGGAACATAGATACCGTCTTTGTCGGAGATCAGACGGTGGGCGGTTACCAACCCCTGTTGAATGACGCCTTTCATAGCAGCTCCGGCGATCTCAACGGTCGGCTCGTTAGCGCCTTGGGATTGTGCTGCTGTAGTGCTTTCACCGGAAGTCGTGTCCAGACCGCAGCCCGAGAGCAGAACCACCGCAGGTAAGATCAGCAGTCCATGCTTCGTTAGTTTATTGCCGCAATATGTCATGGTTTCGCACCAGTTTTTTTGACGAATTCGGGCGAATCATACAGCGGCGTTTTTCGGTTATGTGTGGCCTGGCTCAAGGTTTGGCGGGCTGAATCTGTCAGGAAACCGGCGCTTACGGAGGGATACACATTGAGACTGAGCGTAACCTGGTTCAGGGGGGGTGATGATTATTTAACTTGCTGTTCTTAATTGTTTTTATCTGAGACAGGCTGATGGTGCGTGAATGATTGTCAGGCGCGGCGACAGTGAGCGATTACATATTTAAACGAGTGCAGAGGGCCTCCGGCAGTTTTGCCAACGGGATACCGAGGGCAGTGTTCTGTCACTGCCCCCGGGTTGAGGGCAATTCAATGCAATGAGTCGTATCCGCAATGGGCTCTCGCCCGGCGGTCAGAATGTTAATGTTGTCTCTGGCTCTGTGATTTGCCTGCGTACCAGTATTCTGCCATCCCGAACAGAGGCCAGCACTGGCCGTTGGCCCAACAATACCTCATAAGGCGAATGGCGGTGAAACTTGACTAACGATCGAGCAGGTTGTGCGTTACTTTGGTGTGCTTTGGCACTGAAATCACTGCCATGGTGCGAAGGCTCGGGTCAGAAAGAGCCGCCCGTCAGGCCAAGTACACCGACAACAATCAGGTAACCAGCCACAATGTAATTAAGCAGCTTGGGAAACACCAGGATGCCAATACCGGCGGCAATGCTGATAATGGGGGCGAGTTGTAAGTGCAGAGTCATGTTGAATTCTCTTGTGGTTCTACGGTCGAAAGAGTTCGAGTAGATCGTGGGAAGCTTGGCATTGGGTGCGCTGGACATCAAGGACTACGCGACAGGTTCTTGGGGGGTGGTAATGGATAGCCGATGGTTTCTGATACTGGCAGACCTGCTCCTGGCCTTGCACATGCTACTCGTGGTGTTCGTCATTCTAGGCCTTGTGGCCACCTTGATGGGGCATTGTCTAAAGTGGCGGTGGGTGCGCAATTTCTGGTTTCGGCTGAGCCATTTGATCGTGATCGGTATCGTGGTTCTGCAGTCCTGGCTGGGCGTACTCTGCCCGCTGACGGTGTGGGAAATGACACTTCGGGAGAAGGCGGGTGATGCCGCCTACGACGGCTCGTTCATTCAGCATTGGCTGCAATCCATCCTGTATTACAGCGCGCCGGACTGGGTGTTTATTCTGGTTTACTCGGTGTTCGGGGCGCTGGTGCTGGCCAGCTGGTTTTGGGTCAGACCTACTTTCTAAAAAACGTGAGGAACGCACCCGCTGCAGTCGCCGCGGCACCGCCGATCAAATACCACATGGTCTCATCGGTAAAACGACCCGTGACGGTCTCGGTCAGCTGGTTGCCAACAGACTGTGTTGACTGATAGCCGAAATACAGCAGGGCAATGCCCACGACGAGTAAAACGATACCGACAAGTTTTGAACTTCCCATGCGATGATTCCTTGTAACGCGCCAACTGGCGCAACGAATTGATTGTTTGTGCAAGCTTGGCACCGTATGCATTGGGCGGCAAGGGGAGTGTCTGGCCTGCAGATTTTTATCGGCGGTTACGATTGGGCTACTATGGCCCTTTTACGTCAATCACATAGCCCCAGAGCGAGCCGGTCCTGATGCATGAAGATCCCCTGAAGTCCCTCTCTGACATGGCCAGCGAGGCCCACACCCGTATCCAGGCCGCCCATCAGCATATCAATCCGGTGGTAGAAGTGCGTCGCGGCATGCGCGATGCCGGCATTCCTGCGGATGTGATGACGATCGACTGCCTGCGCACCCGCAGGCGCATCACACTCATCCTGCATGATGAGCAGCCCGGTGCGTTGCTCTATCAGTTTGTCACCATGGAGGATGAGGTGGGTAATGATTTCAAACAGATGGCACTTGCCGACATGAATGCCAGCATGCTGGTCGACTGGGTGCAGGACTATTTTGGCTAAGGGTGTGCCAACCGATGACCCCCGTAAAAGGTTCGATGCTCGTTTTACGGCTGGCGGGCGTTCATGAGCCTTTTGCGGCGTTTGATAATGGATTTTCAGCCAAAAATTTCCTTCTCCTGCAGTGCAGGCTCAACGGATCGGCTGGATTGCATTAAAATCTGCAATAATTTACGAAGTCAATCTGAATAAAATCTGTTTTTAAAAGGCATTAGTCTTTCATTTATATAGAGTTAATAATTAATTTAATTTAAATGTATCTTATGTTCGGGATAAGGAATATAAGAACCCGTGGCTAATTTATAACAGGCCGCAAAGGTTTACCAAGAGCGCACTCACTGCAGGTTCTCGCGAGTTAACAATGGCTGCGAATGCATGAGGCATCCCGGAATGAGCATGTGGTTATTTATTGCTCATTCCCATGTCCGTCTATAAATATATGGGCGGAATACAGCAGTAGGAAAATAATATGGGATTTACACAAAACATCACTAAGTATTTATTTAGTGCCTTTTTTGTTTTATTAGCTTTAACTTTGTCAGCTTGCACTGATAGCAATAACGCCAAAAAAAGTATTGATGAGTCAGACGGCATCGAAGCAGATGCAACCGCTCCCACAGTAAGCTCCACTGACCCGGACGATAGTGCTACGGGTTTTGCGCTCAACCGAAGCATTACGGCTTTATTTAGTGAGTCACTGGATCCTGCTTCCGTAAATCGGGACAGCTTTACTCTGACTGCAGACCTGGGTGTAACCGAGGTGTCAGGTACCGTGAGCTACTCGGACAAACTGGCAACCTTTAGCCCTGAGAATCACCTCGAGGCCGACACGTTCTATACCGCAACGTTGACAACAGCGGTCACCGATCTCGCAGCCAACGCACTCGCCGCTGATTTCGTCTGGACCTTTAAGACCGGTACAGTAGTCGCGACCGGCCCGGAACCTGTCAATCTCAGAACAGCCGGAGATTTTGTCATACTGACAAAGACTGGTGTTACCAACGTGCCTATTTCCGTTATTACTGGAAATATCGGTGCCAGCCCCATCACAGCGGCGGCTATGGACGAGGTAACTTGCTCGGAAATGACTGGCACCATTTACGGCTCAAATGATGCGTATACAGGTAGCGCTGACACAACCTGTTTTGCCGGATCAGCAACTGACAACACCTTGGTTGCCAATGCGGTCCTGGACATGGGAACAGCCTACGACGATGCGGCCGGCAGAACGACACCTGATTTTACCGAGGAGCATGCGGGCGATATTAGCAACAAGACGCTGGCACCCGGTCTCTATAAATGGGGTACAGACGTATTAATCAGCACGACTGTGACCCTGTCAGGTAGCGCGAACGATGTCTGGATCTTTCAGGTAGCTGGTGACGTAGTTCAGGCCAGTAATACCCAGGTATCATTAATTGGCGGTGCGTTAGCGAAAAATGTCTTCTGGCAGGTCGGTGGTGGCGAAGGAGTAGTGATTGGTACCGATGCAACCTTCGCAGGTATCGTTCTCGCTGAAAAAGGCGTTTCAGTCAAAACTAAAGCAACGGTTAACGGTAGATTGTTATCACAGACCGCCGTAACCCTGCAGCAGAATACCGTTACGGAACCGGAAGAGTAAAACCTGCGGCACGGAAGCTGTAGAATAAAAAGGACCCTTCGGGGTCCTTTCTCGTTAGTGCGCCAGGTATGGCGCGTAGCGCCTTGACGGGCGCTGTTCCGGTTCAGGTGGTGCTGGCCGGATGACTTGGGGGTGTAAGTCCCCTGTGGGCCCGGCAAGTGTGTCCATCACGAGGTGGAATCTCCGGAGCGCCGGCCGGAAGTAAGCTGCAGGCAAAGCACTGGCCTGACGAACAGGAATCATATTAGGCGGTCACACCGGGTAAGGCGGCTAATATCGTCAAAGCCCAGTACTTGCATGGAAGGTGTGGACGTAAATGCGGAGGGTATAAGTGTGAAGGTCTCGCGTCTTACCCTGGGAAGTCTGGTTCTCTGCCGCTGTGCTACTCACTCCGCGAGAGGTGGGGATGGGAGGCCAGAACTCAGCCGAGGCCATAGTAGGTGCGCGGGGGCTCACTTGTAGACGAGCGCTGAGCCGAATGGACTTAACCAAGGTTAAAACCGGCATCACTGTCCCCAAGTTCGGGATATTTTAATGATATGAGCCGTGAACGAGGCCCGCATGTGCGGTTCTGTGAGAGGGGTGAGGCTATGACGCCTCACCCTACTCGATATTATCATCAACCGACAGAATGCATTTAATCACAAAGAATCCCTTGGCAGCGGAGTGCACGATGAACGTTTTAGTGATGGGTGCCACCGGCCTGACGGGTCGGTTGGTGGTGGAAAAGCTATTGGGCCGTTCCGAGATCACGTCTGTGGTGGTGCCGGTGCGCCGTTCATTGGGGCTGGATAACCCCAAGCTGGTGGAGCAGGTCATCGACTTTGATCATCTGGAAGCTCACGCCGGGATCTTTGAGGTTGACGCACTGGTGTGCTGCCTGGGCACCACTATCAAAAAAGCCGGCTCCCAGGAGGCGTTTCGCAAGGTGGACTATGACTACGCTCTGACGGCCGCAACGTTGGCCCACATTGGCGGTGCCCAAACGATGATTCTGATGTCAGCGGTGGGCGCCTCTTCTGGGTCATCGGTGTTTTACAGCCGCGTGAAGGGGGAGTTGGAAGACGCTGTTCGGGGTCTGGGTTTTCCCTGCCTCGCGATCTATCACCCCAGTTTGTTGCTGGGGGACCGGAAGGAGCAGCGCGCCGGGGAGGCGCTCGGAATGGCAATGATGCCGGTGGCCAATCGCGCGCTGCTCGGCCCTATGCGCAAGTACCGCGCGATTGAGGCGGAGACGGTGGCCGCAGCCATGGTGAATGACCTTGTAAAGCTGACAATTGGCGCCGGCTCCGGTTCTGTGGTTAAGGTGCGGGAGTATGGCGATATAGTACGACTGGCGAAGCGAGGGTAACTTAATGAGTTGCTTTACGGCTGTTGGTCAGATTTCTTGGGCAGTTGACGGGAGTGAACATTGGAAACGGAGAAGAAGGGCTCAAAGTAGTTGTCGTATTGCCCGCTGTCGCGGAACGCCTGCAGGCGCTGGTTGAATCGGGCCAACAGTTGCCCGGTGTCTGGCCGGACTTTCGGGAATAGCACAAAGCTTTCGTTTTCCAGGAGTGATTGTGGGTGATAGGTGATTTTGGCTGCCTCGCGTTCGGGCATTTCCCGCCGAAGGATATGATGACCTACGTTGATCTCTTCGGGAAAGGCATCGATCCGGTCAAACAGCAACCGGCGAAAGTTGAGCAGGGTGCTGGACACCCACTCGACTTCAAGCTGGTTATTTTCAAGAGCGTGATCGAACGCCGGGCCATAGCTGTAGCCAATGCTGCCGCCGAGTTTCAAGCCGGATAAGTCTTCTACGCTGGACCAGCTAATGGGTTGATCTTTCAAGTGAAAAAAAACGAATCGTTCCTTCAGGACCGGATCACTGTAAACAAACTCCTGTTCCCGTTCCGGCGCGTGCATCCAGACTGCAGTGGCATCGTGCTTGCCGGTTGCTGCCTCATAGTAAGCCCGCTTCCAGGGCAGAAAGTGGTAGGTTACTTCAAACCCTTCTTCGGCGAAGACATCGCGAAGCATTTGGGCAACCATGCCTTGATCGGGTGCTTGCTGGTCGAAGTAAGGCGGCCAGTCACCGACGGCAATGCTGAGCTTATGGGTATCGTCTGCTGCTACTGTTTGGATCCATGTAAACAGTGATACCAATGCAATGGTCAGGTATCGCTTCATATCAAGGCTCCGGGAACGGCGAGTGAACACCCGTCAAATTCAGAAAAAAACTTCAGCTCAGTAAAAAGTAACAGTGTTTGCCAGCCAGTTAAAGTTTCACCTTTCCTCTGAGTGCCTTGGTTTTGCCTTTCTGGGTCTTGGTATCCACACGCCGACGTTGCGAGCCTTTGGTAGGTTTGGTTGCTCGTCGCGCTTTCTGGAATTTTACCGCCTCCTGAATCAACTCCTGCAGTCGCGCCAGGGCATCTTCTTTGTTCAGTTCAAGGGTTCGGAACGACTGCGCTTTGATGATCACAATGCCGTCTTTGCTGATGCGCTGGTCTGAGAAAGCCATTAGGCGTTCTTTGTAAACTGGTGGCAACGTGGAGCGGAGGATATCGAAGCGTAGGTGCACTGCCGAGGCGACCTTGTTGACGTTTTGGCCGCCGGCCCCTTGCGCTCTGATCTGGGTGATTTCGATTTCCCAATCGGCGAGTTCTATGGCGTTGGAGATTTTCAGCATGGCTTGGCACTTAGTTCTGACATGATCGGCTTGGTCCTGTGGCCCTCCGGATTACGCTGGGCTATCGGAAGCACCGGCGTTTTACTTCGCCTATTCTGGCACATGCGCCGCAGCGGATCATCGTCAGTTTGTTGGCGAAAAAATAACCCGGTCATTTTCCAGTCATAATGGCTGAGCCCCCATTATGACTGGGTTCACGGCACCTATCCTTGGGCTACACACAAAGTTATCCACAGATTTTGTGTGTAACCTTTTCTGTTTTATCTCTTGATTTTCCGCCAGACTCCACAGACCCTCAAAGCCTAGAGCCATTCAAGGAAAGTGTTGATGAAGTTCCCCATTGTTACGGTTGCCATGGTTTCGGTTGCCCTTGTCTATGTGTTCTGGGGTCAGACCCGAGAGCAGCCTGATTCCACCGATCCCGCCCGTTTCGCCAATCTACAGGCCAATCCTGTCAAGATCAGTGAGGCGGTGGACTGGGCGATCACACAGGTTCCGCAGATTTGTGCGCAGGCGGTTGGCGATTCCGATGATGACGATGCCGTGGCAGAATGCATCAAGCGCGCTCAGCCTCGAACCTCCAGCTGCCGCCGCGCGGTGTATGACAGGTTTCCTGACTATGTGAACTCCGAGGCGCTGTTCCGGGATGTTTCGATCTCCATGATGAATTGCCTTGTACCCCAGTCCGGGATCGTCCGGCCCTGACCTTGTGGTCAGGTCGCCCCTGGCGCGTTGCTGATTTTTGGCATTCCCTATAAAGTTAACAAACACTCACTTAAATCTGGCAGTAGATGAGGACACGCAGGTGACTGAACTCGTAACTTACGAACTGAATGACGGCATCGCCACCATCGCCCTGAACAACGGTAAAGCCAACGCTCTGGGCCATGAGGTTTTCGAGGGGCTCAACGCCGCTCTTGATCGTGCCGAGCAGGACAAAGCCATTGTCATTTTGACGGGCCAGCCGGGCATGTTTTCCGGTGGCTACGATCTGAAAGCAATGCAGAAGGGCCCGAAAGAAGCCATGGCGCTGGTGAAGGTAGGTTCAACCCTGACCCGTCGCCTGTCTGCCTTCCCGCTGCCCGTGATTGGAGCTTGCAGTGGCCATGCCATTGCCAAGGGTGCCTTTGTGCTGCTGTCTGTGGACTACCGCATTGGCGTGCAGGGCAGCTTCAAGCTGGGCCTGAACGAAGTGGCCATCGGCATGACCATGCACCACGCGGGCATCGAAATCGCGCGTCACCGCATGCCGGCGCCTTACTTCTACCGGTCGGTGGTTAACGCGGAAATCTTCAATCCGGAAAGTGCGGTGGCTGCCGGTTTCCTGGATGAGCTGGTTGCGCCGGAGCAGTTGATGGAGCGGGCAGTGGCCGTAGCCACCCAGATGAAGCAGCTGAACATGAACGCCCACAAACAGACCAAACTGAAGGCGAAAGCGGAGTACCTGGCGCTGCTGGATCGCTGCATCGAGCAGGACGCCGCTCACTTTGACCTGATGGGTTAATCCTTACCGGTTAGCGCGACACTTATCTGATCAAATTCCCTGCACGGCCCGCAAACACAGGAGCGGCGCTGCTTGCAGGGAGATGTCCTTGCCTTGCTAACAAAGTTATCCACAGAATCTGTGGGTAACTGTAAAAGGGAGCAGAGTGAAATGCCTGAGCAACCGGCCAAGCCCGTTTCCGCTTCTGCGATCGAGAAGCATGTGTACAAAGTTTTTCCCAACGACATGAACGCGCACAATACGGTCTTCGGCGGCATGATCATGGCTAAATGCGACCGGCTGGCGCTGGTGGTGGCAGAGCGCCACTCGGCCCACGTGTGTGTGACGGCGGCGGTGGATTCTATCCACTTCCGGGCGCCGGCCAAGGGCAACGACACCTTGTTGTTCAACCTGTCGCTTAACCGGAGCTGGGGCTCGTCCATGGAGATTGGTGCCAAGGTCGTGGCAGAAAACAGTTACACCGGCGAGACGCGTCACATTCTGTCGGCTTTTTTCACGTTTGTGGCGCTGGATGAAAACGACAAACCGGTTGATGTGCCGGCGGTGATTCCGGAAACCGACGAGCAGAGACGGCGCCATGCCAATGCCGAGATTCGCCGTGAGGGGCGCCTGAAAACCCGACAGCAACTCTCTCAAGCGAATGGTTGATGCTGTGAGTTGACTATCGCTTCTGCGCGCGAGTCGTGGTATATCAGCGGCTTCAAAGTTCAATTTTTCTGGAAACGGGTGTTATGCCAAAAGCGAGTGAGATCAAAAAAAATCAGGCGGTTGAATACGAAGGGCGGGTTTACTTCGTCAAGGATATCGAGCGTTCCGTGCCGCAAGGCCGAGCCGGTGGAAGTCTGTACCGCATGCGGATGTACGATGTGGTGACGGATCAGAAGCTGGATGAGACCTTCAAAGACTCGGATATGCTGAACCTGGCCGATCTGGTGCGCCGGCCAGTGACTTTCTCGTACGCCGATGGCGATGAGTATGTCTTCATGGATAACGAAGATTTTACCCAGTACATGCTGAATAAAAGTGCGATTGAAGATGAGTTGCTGTTTATTACCGAAGACACCCAGGGCGTGATGGCTATTCTGGTGTCTGATACGCCGGTTGCTCTGGATTTGCCTCCGACGGTAGAGCTGGCCATCGAAGAAACCGATCCGTCCGTGAAGGGTGGCTCTGCGACGGCTCGTACCAAACCGGCCAGGCTGAGCACCGGCCTGATGGTGCAGGTACCCGAACACATCTCTACCGGCGACCGCATCAAGGTCAACGTAGAAGAGCGTAAGTTCCTCAGCCGCGCCTGACTTTCGGACAGCTCCGTTAACCGACGGAGCTGACCTCGTCGGTGGTGAGGTGGCGATAGCCGCCTACGGCAAGCGTGGGGTCCAGCTTCAGGTCGCCCATGCTTTCCCGGTGCAGTGAGGTAACCCGGTTACCCACGGCGTGGAACATGCGCTTAACCTGGTGGTAGCGGCCCTCGAATATGGTAAGCAGGGCTTCATGGTCGCTGAGCTGGTCCAGGTGGGCGGGAGAGGTCGTTAACTGCTCATAATCAAACCAGATGCCTTCGGCAAAGCGTTCTGCGGTTTCCGGGCTGATCGGTTGTGCGGTTTTTACCCGATAGACCTTGGGGATCTTGATCCTCGGTTCGGTCAACCGGCGAGACCAGAGCCCGTCACTGCTGAGAATCAGTAGCCCGGTGCTGGCCCGGTCCAGCCGCCCGCCGATGTGCAGCTGTGGCCGTAATCCGGACTCTATCAGTTCCATCACCGTTGGGTGCTGCTCATCCTGGGTGGCGCTGAGATAGCCCGCTGGCTTGTGCAGCATCAGGTAATGGGCGGGCTCTGCGCACTGGATGATGTCCTGATCAATCCTGACTTCCCTGAACCGTGAAACATCCAGGCCGCCTTCCCGGCAAACACCGCCATCTATGAAAACGCGGCCGGCAGCCAGCAGCCGGTTGGCCTGGCGGCGGCTGACCTCGTTCTGGTTGCTGAGAATACGTGACAGTTTCATGGGGTTCAGTCAGTGTTCTCTGCGCGACCCAGCAGGTTGAGCTTCCGGGTCAGCTTATGCCAGCCAATGGGCAGGCGCTCCTCCAGGGCTTTCAATCGGCGAGCTTCCAGAGACCAGGGATCAAACGCCTGCTTGCGCCCGTAAATCACCCAGTTGTTAGTCTTGCTTTTGAACACCAGCAGCAGTGGAAACTGGCGGTGGAGCTCCCGCGCCAGGTTGCCATCGGGTTCCGGCATGCGATGGTAGTTGAGAACCAGCCAGCCGGTATCAGACAGTGCCTGGCTGCAGGCTTGAATGAACTGGCGTTGAGCCTGGGCCGGGCTCATTCGGTCGGCGCTGTAGAGGTCGGTCAGGATCATGTCGGTGCTGCCTTCTGGCAGGCTGTCAATGGCCAGGCGGGCGTCGCCGACGGTGATGGTGAGCCGTTCGGACTCCGGCAGCGAGAACCATTCCCGGGCTATATCCGCCACTTTTTGCCGTAACTCGAACACCTGAATCCTGCTTTCGGGCAGTAACTTGTGCAGGCCATGGGCCAGTACGCCGCCGCCGAGTCCTAATACCGTCACCCGTGCCGGTTCGTCATAGGCGATTGCCAGCAGCATGGCCCGGTTGTATTCATGCACGGGCACATGGGGCGCCGAACGCACCATTTTGCTTTGCTCGAACACCGAATCGAAACTGAGAATCCGGTGTTTTCGGTCATCGATCACCAGTATGTTGCCATACGTATCGTTAGCCACATGCACGATATCGCCGGTGATCTCCGGGCGCTTGATGATGGTGCCCATCAGTTAGCGGCGTAGCGTTGGTGCAGAATGCCCACGCGTTCGACGTAGGCTTTGGTCTCTGCGAACGGTGGGATGCCGTTGTATCGGCCGACCGCACCGGGACCGGCATTGTAGGCGGCGGTGGCGAGACGGATGTCACCGCCGAAGCGCTGCAGCATCTTGGCCAGATAGTTCACACCACCCCGGATGTTTTCGGTCACTTCCAGCGCGTTTTCGACCCCGAGCTCTTTGGCGGTGCCGGGCATCAGCTGCATCAGGCCCTGGGCGCCAACGGGAGAAATTGCACTGGGATTAAAGGCCGATTCGGCGTGGATGACCGCACGCACCAGCGCCGGGTCAACGTCAAATTCCCGGGCAGCGGTCAGGATTTCATTTCGGTAGGGATTGAGAAACAGGGGCGTGTTGTACCAGTCCACTTTTGAGCCCGGGTCACAGGCATAACAGTGAAAACGGATCACGTCGAAGTCGGCATCGCTGGGGCGCTGGCTGCTGTAGGCGACCACACCATGCTCGTCGGTGTAGCGATAGACGGTCTCGTTCCGGCTGGAAGCCCGTGGCTGGCTCTGGCTTTTGACGTTGGTAAATTCCACGCGGCCATCTGGGTGCACAATGCGTTGAATGCTGTTGGCATGGGCAGGGCCCGCCAGCAGTAGCACGCCTGTCACCAGGGCTGCGGTGGTTTTCGTCAGGATAGCGATACAGCTGTAAGTCATCAAAGGCCTGAGGTTCCGGTTTGACAAAACAATCTGCCTTTATTATCGCGGCAGATTCGCCCCCAAGTGTAGGAGTTTCGTATTTTGATGATACGGATTGCTGATAGGGTCACAAACTTTTCCGTGACAAAAGATGCATCCAGATCAATTCGTTCGAGAATATTCTTTAGCCCCGGGGTATTTGAGCTAAACTGCAGATAAATCAACTGATCTGGAGCTCTTATGCCTTTCTCCCCGAACCACCTTGCCGAGCTGAACCTGTTGCTGCAGTTCCCTTCCATGTCGACTCAGGAAGGCATCAAGGTGCATGCTCACAGAGCAGCACCGGAAACGGTAGAGGCCGCCGAAGCTCTTTTTACAAAGGGGTTGATCAGCCAGAAGGATGGCGGTTATCTGACGCCGCTGGGCTGCGAGGCGGTCGAATTTACTCAAAAGCTGCAGTCGATGCTGGCGGGTGGCTGACGACCGCAGTCGTGTAAGGCCGGTCTGCGCCTGTCAGGCCGGCTGATGGTTAGTTATCGTTGCGACACCCTTCCTTACCGCAGTCGAGCCTGATCGATGCCACCGGTTTTCTACTCTTTTTTCGTTCCTGCACTGTTTGTCTGGCTCTGGAGCACCGGCTTCATTGGTGCCAAGTACGGGCTCCCGTTCGCCGAACCGTTCACTCTGCTGCTTATACGCATGCTGCTTACGCTATTGCCGTTGGCAGTCTTGGCATGGCTAATGAAAACCCGCTGGCCGGGTTGGCGTGGAGCTGGCCATCTGGCGATTACCGGGGTTCTGGTTCATGGCTGTTATCTTGGCGGCGTGTTCTATGCCATTGACCAGGGGATGTCTTCTGGCCTGGTGTCATTGATCGTCGGGCTACAACCCCTGGTAACCGCAGTGGCCGCGGTTGTTTTTCTCAAAGAGACAGTGACTCGCCGACAATGGCTTGGACTGCTGATGGGGCTTCTGGGTGTCGGCCTGGTAATGGCTGAAAAGTTTGGCGGGGGCGCCGGGGGCACGGTGAGCCTTTCCGCGCTGACCTTGCTGTGGGCAGGATTTGCACTGTTGGGGATCTCGCTGGGGACCGTCTATCAGAAACGCTACGGTACTTCCGTGGATCTGGTGTCCGGCACCATGATTCAGTACAGCGCTGCCGCCGTGTTATTCGCCATTGGCGCGTTAGCTTTTGAAACGCGGGAGGTGCAATGGACCTTGCAATTTAAATTCGCGCTGGCATGGCTGGTGTTCGGATTATCCGTCAGTGCCATTCTGATTCTGATGTGGCTGATTCGTCGCGGTGCCGCTTCTCAGGTGGCCAGTCTGTTCTATCTGGTGCCCCCGGTTACCGCGCTGGAGGCTTTCATTCTGTTTGATGAGCGTTTGGGGCCGATGGCCATGGCGGGCGGCCTGATTGCGGTGGCTGGCGTGGCCCTGGTGGTTGTCACCGGGCCAAGAAAAGCCATTGGCTAACAGGATCCTCCGGGCGGGGTCGTCGTATCTTCCGGATACGTTCTGTCACCGAAATTTCCGTGCAGAAAGGGGACTATAATTTCTCGCTGGCATAAACTATCAAAACAACTGGCACAAAGTGCCAGGTCCGCACATTTTACTACCACCTCAACCACATCGCTCAGAAGGAATACGAAATGCATTATGGGATTGCATCGGCCAGGGTCATCCTGCGGAGAGCTATCAGAGCATCGCTTGTCCTGCTAATGCTTGCCGGCACAAGTTCGGTGGTGCAGGCTGCGGAGCGTCTTTACCTGTTTACCGAACACTACCCACCTTACAATGCATCTGTCTCTGGCGAGGGCTTTGCCCATAATCAAGAAGAAATTACCGGCATTTGCACCGATATGGTGAAAGCGGTGCTGAACCGTGTCGATTATGATGTGGTGATGAAAATGCGGGTATGGAGTTACGCCTATGACTGGGTTCAGGGGCGAGTCAATCATGGTTTGTTCTGCACCGCGCGCACCGACGAGCGTGAAAACCTGTTTCAGTGGGTGGGGCCGCTGGCACCGATCAAGTGGACACTGTTCGCGGCGCCGGATTCGGGCATTGCACTGGAATCTCTTGAAGACGCCAAAGGCCTGAGAATTGCCGGTTACCGGGGTGATGTCATGTCCGAGTATCTGGTTGAGCAGGGTTTTGATGTGATCATGAATGCCGCCGGCGATGTCAATCCTCGGCGCCTGGTGCTTGGCCAGGCCGACCTGTGGGTAACTGACGGCCTGGTTGGCCCGTTGGTGGCGGAAAACGAACACGGGATTACTGGCCTTAAGCCGGTACTGGTGTTTCGCGAGACGCCCATGTACCTGGCCATGAGTAACGAGACGGCTCCGGAGATTGTTGGCGACTTGCAACGCGCGGTAGACGCAGCGCGTGCTGCCGGTGAGCTGGATGCAATTATCGCTCGTTATCAATAGCCGGCAGATATGTCAGGCGGTGTTTAAGGGTTCAATTTGTGCTCTCTGTGGGGTTCAAAGAGCGTGACAGGGTTGGCTCGCAACCGATCACCCGTCTGGCTTTTTTGTGGGCATGTAAATACCAGCGTTGTCCGCCGTTGGTGAAGGTGTCAGGCCCGACCTGAAAGTCCGTGGTTTCCATGGTGGCCGGAATGGGAGTGCCGTCGGCATGACGGTATACGCAACTGGTTCCGACGGTCAGGGGCTGCTTGATGGGCAATTCAATAAAGTCGTCATCGCGCACCTGCGGTGGTTGGCCATTGATGTCGATGACCTTCAGGCAGGGGCCGAAATGGATGCGGTTCATATCATCAACGGATTCTTCCAGGCAATGATGTGCTTTCAGAAACACGACGTTATCGGCGATACCTTCCTGCCTGTCTGGTAAATTCTGACAGGCCGTCAGACCACACAATAAAAGCAGGGTAGCGATTGCTCTCATCTCGGTTGTCTCCTTGGTGTTGGCATCAAGATGCCTTGAGCGTCTTGGCAGCCCCGGGCCAGGCTGGAATTCCTGGATTCGTAGAAGTGAGTCAGTGCTTCTTTTGCCCGCAAGGGGGAGTCAAGAACGGTAACCGAATGTCCTGCCTGCAGGGCTTCTATCCGGTTGATGATGCGGTCTTCGCCGTGGGCAGGGACGGCGGCCAGTAAAGCCAGAATCAGAGGTAGACAGGACGGCTTGACGATCCTGCAAATCGCATCCTGCATGCTTCTTCGCTCCTTGCCCTTTGATCACCCTCCCAGTATATCCTGATGATGTTGATTTAGCTTGATGCCGGTCAGCCGGCACGCCCGAACACACGCTCGAGAAAACCGAGTTCGCGGACATCGGCAACGGGCAGGGTGTCTACCTCGGCCATCGCCTGGCGCCAGAACCGCTCCGGACTGTCCAGGTGCTCTACTTTCTTGCGTTCTTCAGGCGTGTAATGGTTGTGATCTCCCGATATGCCTTCTTCCAGAAGCGCCTCAGACCACAGGTAGATGGCAGCTCTGGCGGTTCTGAGCAATCGGCAGTAAACCTCCCGGCTCAGGTTGATGGCCAGTTCTGCGCTGAGGTTGATCTGCTTTTGTAACTTCGCCAGGTCATCTTTGTCCAGCGCCACCCGGTTGCCATTGCCTTTTTTGCAGCCCAGGCAGGTCTGTTCCAGCGCCTTGATGCCTTCTGCGAGGTCGAGGTGGGCGAACTCTTTGGTTTGTTGTTCGTTAACCGGTGCCGGGATCCAGCCATATTGCGGCGATTTGGCAACAATGTGTCCTGGCAGGTCGAGACGGTAGGGTGGCGCTTTGTCTTTGTCAGCATAGCCATCAAACTCTACCCGGAGCCAGGCAGCCATTTGGCGGTGCCTGAGCATGGTGGCGAGGGTGATGGCGGAGGGCACTATGTCACCGAGCAAATCGCCGGCGTCCTGGGTCCGCTCCATGAGGTGATCGACGGATGTTGACATGGTTTTCTCCCTGAGGATGCGGGCACACCCCTTGCAGTTATTTTTGTTTTTCGGTTCTCCTGATCCTGGCGGAGGAGTAACCTGTGGTTAAAAAATAGCCAGCAATGATCGTTTGCGCTGTTGTAAAAGCGTTATTGCTTTGTAACGACGGGTAAGCAATGGGGGAGCCAGAGATGAACGGTCAGGTTCCGGAATTCAGTGTTTTGCGTCAGAACATGGTCAGGCAGCAGGTCGCCGGGCGCGGGATCGAGGATCAGCAAGTGCTCGAGGCCATGCAGCGAGTGCCCAGAGATGCCTTTGTTCCTAGCCATCTGGCTAACGAGGCCTATGAAGACTACCCCTTACCAATCGGTAGCGGACAGACGATTTCTCAGCCTTACATTGTAGCGTTGATGGCGCAGCTGATGGCCCTTAAAGGGCGGGAGCGCGTGCTGGACATCGGTACCGGGTCTGGATACGCGGCTGCCGTTCTGGCGACCGTCGCACTTGAAGTGTTCAGTATCGAGCGGATTCCGGAGCTGGCGGAGCAGGCTCGAGACAATCTGGACCGAGCGGGTTTCAGTCAGGTACACGTTCGATGCGGTGACGGCACTCTGGGCTGGCCGGAGGCGGCGCCGTTTGATGCCATTTGTGTGGCGGCAGGTGCGCCAGCGGTGCCTGAGACGCTCAAACAGCAATTGTCTATCGGCGGTCGTCTGGTGATCCCGGTGGGTCCGGAACATTCGGTGCAGAGGCTTGTATGCATTACCCGGCGATCGGATGCCGATTTTGAGCGTCAAGATTACGGTGGTGTTCGCTTTGTACCCTTGCTGGGTGAGCAAGGGTGGTCCTGAGGCGATGGACGTCGTTCAGGCGCCCAGCATACCTGCATAAGCGGTGTATAAGAATGCGCCGGAGCCAATCAGAATGACCGCCCAGGCCGGAAATATAAGAGCAGATCGCGTTGCTGTTTTCATAAAAAAACTCCTTTGGTATTGGTGATCAATACGCTGTACTACTGAATCTAGACCAAACTTGATGGATGTCACGAAAGTTTATGAGAGCTGGATCTCAACTTCGATCTAAATGGCCAACGCCTGAGAGTGTTATTGCTATTGAGAGCTCGGAAAAGTTGGCTAGTATAAAACCAATAATCAAAAAGCGATTTCAGACATTCCAAAGATAACAACAACAAGGAGCCATCATGGCCGTAGACCCCAAGAAACAGACGTCGTTGCACTGCCTGTATTACTGGGCTGAGCGAACCCCCGACAACGTCTACCTGACCCAGCCATACCCGGATGGCAGGGTGGAGGACATTACCTGGGCACAAGCGGCGGACCAGGTCTCACGCATGGCGGCGTATCTGAATAGTCTTGGGCTGCCGGCACGCAGCAATCTGGGCATATTGGGCAAGAACAGCGCCCACTGGATTCTGGCGGATCTGGCAGTTTGGGCCGCAGGCCACGTCAGCGTTCCGCTTTACCCCACCCTGAACGGCGAAACTGCGGCCTATGTGCTCGAACACAGCGAAGCAAAGCTGTTGTTTCTTGGTAAACTTGATGGCACCGCCGACGGTTGGAATGACATCAAGCACCACATTCCGGCGGATCTGCCGATTGTGTCGCTGCCGTTATCGCCACGAGACGATACCCCGAAGTGGCAGGACATCATCATAGAGCAGGCGCCAGCAGACCCCAGGCTGCCGGAGCCGGATGCATTGGCCACCATTGTTTACACCTCTGGCAGCACCGGTAGGCCGAAAGGCGTTATGCACAGCTTCCGCACCATGATTTCGGTGGCGGACGGGTTGCAGCAATTATTCCCGGTATCGTCCAGCGAGCGCATGCTGTCTTACCTGCCCCTGGCTCACGTCGCGGAGCGGGCAGCGGTAGAAACTCAATCTCTGTACTACGGTTTTCACCTGTACTTTGCCAACTCCCTGGACACCTTTCAGGAAGACCTTCAGCGGGCACGCCCAACGCTGTTCTTCTCGGTGCCCCGCTTGTGGATGAAGTTCTACCTGGGCGTAAACGCTAAATTGCCACTAAAAAAGCAGAAGATTCTGTTCAAGATTCCGATCCTGAATTCGTTGGTGAAAAAGAAAGTGCTCAAGCAGTTAGGGCTCGATCATTGCCGGGCAGCCTTGACGGGCGCTGCCCCGTTGTCTGGCGAGATCATTGGCTGGTACCGGGGCCTTGGGCTGGAGTTGCTCGAGGTTTACGGTATGTCTGAGAATTTCGGTTATTCCCACTGCAACCGGCCAGGCCAAGCTAGGCTCGGCACCGTAGGCACGACCAACCCGGGCGTGACCCACCGCATTGGCGAGGGCGATGAGGTGCAGGTGAAAAGTCCGGGCCAGATGCTCGGCTATTATAAAAATGAGGAAAAGACGAGAGAGGATATGACCGGCGATGGCTTCCTCAAAACCGGAGACATGGGCGAGATCGATCAGGATGGCTTCCTGCGTATTACGGGCCGGGTGAAAGATCTTTTCAAGACCTCCAAAGGCAAATACGTGGTGCCGGTACCCATCGAAAACCGGTTCAATCATCCGAAAGCCGAAGTGGTGTGTGTGGCCGGGGCCAACCAGTCGCAGCCTTGCCTGATGATCCTGTTGTCAGAGGAAGCGAGGGTTGAGCTGGACAGAGGGGCTGACCGTGGTGAACTGGAGCAGGAACTTACCCGGGAGTTGGACGCCGTTAATGCGAACAGTGAATCGCACGAGAAAGTCGCCTTTGTGGTCGTGGTGAAAGAGCCCTGGACCATGGAAAACGGCATGCTAACGCCAACCATGAAAATCAAAAGAAACGTCATTGAGGATTTCTACAACCAGAGAATGGAAGACTGGTTTTCGCAGAAGCGAAAGGTTATCTGGGAGTTCTGAGCAAAATTGGCAAGTATGAAAAACGCCGGCATGTTTCCATGTCGGCGTTTTTTTTTGCTCTGGCGTTGCTCAATGAGCGGAAGTCTCAGTGACCACCCTGTACCTGAGGGAAATCCTGCGTTGCAGCAACCGCTTTGCGATTGAGCACGCGAACCTTGCGGCTGACAAATTGCATCGCCTGCTTGGCAGCAGCACGAGTATACTGGCGCCTGACCTCAGTACTGTTGTGGAGGATACTGGACGGCAGCGGGTTTACGGTTGCGATATGGTTCTGAGTCATAGCGCCTTCCTCCTTCATTGGGTGGATTGATTAGTTATCTATCTTTAATTTAACGACTATTCTAGGAGTTCTTATTTGCAGTTTGAATACGTTAAAATCCGTACTCATGTTGCAAATACGCAGTAACTATGGACTGGGATTATCTTCGATATATAAGAGCTCTGGCAATAGGTGGAACGCTGGCGAAAGCCGGTGAATTGCTGGGGGTGCACCAAACCACTGTTTTACGGCGACTTGATCAGATGGAGGAGTCGTTAGGCGTTCAGTTTTTTGAACGTAACCGGGATGGATTGCAGCTCACGCCGGTGGGCGAAATGGTGTTCCGTGAAGCCCAGAAACTGGCCATTGACGTGGAAAACCTGGAGCGCAAGCTGGTTGGCGACGATGCGGCGCCGGTCGGCAAGGTAAGGGTGGCCGCTGAAGATGCCATGATGAACGAGCTGCTCAGTCCGATACTGGCGGAGCTGGTTCACGAGTATCCGGACATCGAGCTGGAAGTACTCACAGACAACGACGTCGCCAACCTCAGCCATCGGGAAGCGGATCTTACCTTGCGGCCTGAAAACAAGCCCCAGGCTACGCTGGAGGGTGAACGAATTGCCGCCGTTGAGTCTGCGGTTTATGGCGCCGGCAGATACTGCCGTCGGAATCGTAGCATGGATATCGAAAACCGGCCGGAAGAGTGCACCTGGATTGTCCCGGATGAAAGCTTCAGTCACCTGGCGACAGGGCGCTGGTATCGCAAGCAACTCAAAAATGCGACGTCGGTGATTCGCTGTAACAGTTTGCAGTCCATGGCTGCGCTGGCGAAGTCCGGGGCGGGGCTGGCGGTCTTGCCATGTTATCTGGGTGAGGCGGCAAAAGAGTTAAGGCGACTGTCTGATCCCCTTGAGGGCGAAAGCGTGGACCTGTGGCTGCACGTGAATCAGGATACCCAACAGATGGCCCGGGTGCGGATCGTGATGGAATTTCTGGTAGAGCGTCTGAAATCCCTGGAGCCCACCATCGAGATCAGTAGCCCGCTCTGAGCTCAGTTTCCGGACCGGCAGAACGGCCAGAACTGATACCAGCGCCAGCACTGGAACTCGGCTTCACATTGTTTTAGCTGGTTGTCGTAGCGAAAGGCTCGGATCTGAACCCGCTGGGCCAGATCCTGGATGGCCGGTTTCTGCTCGAAGGAGCGCCGGGCATACCCGCCCCGGCCCTCGTGATAGGCCAGATAAAGCTTGCGGGGCGCAGCTAGCGGAATGCCCAGGTGGCGATTGCTAAGGTGGTTGTACCAGCCGACGAAATCCAGAGCGTATTTCATATCGGTGCGCACGGTTCGCCAAGTGGTCTCATTGGCCACCAGGTATTCGCCCCACGCAGGGTCGAGCGCCTGAGCGTAGCCGAGCGCGGTGGTGGGTCGTCGCCAGGGAATCCGGCCCCAGAGTTTGGTGCGCGGTGGCCGGGCGTGGCTGCGGAACGACGATTCGTAGTAAACGAAGGCCAGTTGCGTGGCGATGGGTGTGCCCCATTTTTCCTCAGAGGCGCGGGCATAGTCGTACCAAACCGTGTGTTCACGGAAAATGTCACAGATGTCCTCAGGGTTGGCCGGAGGCTCAGGAGCCAGCAGGCTGAAACGGAGCATCGCCCAGATTCCGAGAGTCAGCCCCAGTAATGGTAGGCCGTACCAGCGCAGGCGGGAGCGCCACACATTAAATCGCTTGTCGCGGATTTTCCGGTGTTTTCGGGTTTTTCTGCGAGCCATCCCTACCAAACTGTCATCTCCGAAGGCCCAGAGACACTTGCCGGAAAGCCTCCTGCCGTGTCATAAACAAAGCCGTTACAACAACTGGATAGTAGTTAAATGAGACCGATCTCCCTAGTTAAACCTCTTTTAGTCAGCGGGCTTTTGCTATCAGGAGCCGTTTTTGCTTCGCCCGGCGCCCGCGAGGTGCTGACGGCGTCCCCGATTGATGACATTGTTAGCCAGTATCCGGAGATGATGAGCCAGGGCATTCGGGATGGTCTCAAGCAAAGTGGCCAGGTTCCGCCGATGGTAGCGGACACCATTGGTTACGTGGTCAACAGCAGCTACCGGGCAGACGCTATCGAGCAGAAAATAGTGGCTGGTCTTGAGGCATCGATGACCAGTAAGCAACTTGAGGAAGTAAGCGACTGGTACCGGACGCCGGTAGCGAAAAAAATAGCACAAGCTGAAATTTCCGCCTCGGCCCCTGCCGCCTGGCCTGACATGCGCAGTCGCGCAGCTGAACTGAACGAGTCCAGCAAGGGCACCGCACGTGAAACGCTGTTTGATCGTTTTGATAGGGCCTCCCGAGCTACCGAGGCCACGGTAGATACCACCATCGCTGTACAGCTGGGGCTGGCCACCGCAATGGCGGCAATGAGCAGTGATTCAGTGCACTACGAGCAGATTCGAGCGCGCCTGGAAAATCAGAGACCGATGTTGCAAGGGATGGTAGGCCAGCAGGTGTACGATAGTTACCTGTTCACCTATCGCGACATCAACTTGCAGGAAATGAATCTGTATCTGGATTTTCTGGAAAGCGATGCGGGGTCAACCTTTACGCGCGTGGTGACCGACAGTATTCAGGAGTCCATTACTTCGCCGATTGAAAATATCGGTTCCCAGCTTACCCGGTTCATGAGTTTTGGCGCCGGTGAATCTCGTTGACCCTGGTTTAATTGCGTCCAGTCAATACCTTGTCTTGAGCGGGGAAATATAATGCCATAGGCTATTGCGCCAGGGTCACGATAGCTCTGGCGTATTTGCACCTCTCTTACAGGAAGTTCTATGTCTGTCCGAAAGCATTTCCCCCGCGTTATTCCATTCGTGTCGCTTTTCTTGCTTGTCTTGTTTGTGTCTGGGTGTGATCAAGGCACTCCCGTGGCTGAGGATGTCGTCAGACCGGCAAAAATGACAGTGCTGACCGAAGCATCCTCCATCGCCGCCAGGCGATTCAGTGGCCGGGCTGAAGCCGCAGAACGCTCAGCGTTGGCTTTCCGGGTGCCGGGCAGGGTTGAAGCGGTGTATTTTGACGTGGGCGATGAGGTTGTTGATGGCGATTTGCTGGCAGAACTGGATGCGCGCGATTTCAGGCTTAAGGTCCAGGAGCTGGAGTCCCAATTGGCCTCTGCCAATGCCGCTCTGGAGGAAGCTGGAAAGAATTACCGTCGTGCCGAGGAACTGGTCGAGCGGGGCGTCATCAGCCAGTCGGAATTTGATCGGCTTGAGGGCAGCTTTCGTCGTGCAAGAGGGCAGCGGGATGCTGCTCTTGAGGGCCTGGAAACCGCTCGGGCGGCCCTGGCTGACACCCGTTTGACGGCACCCTTCACCGGTGTTGTTAATCGTCGGATGGTGGAGCCGTTCGAGCAGGCGAGCCCACAACAGCCGCAGTTCGTAATTGATGACATCTCCAGAATTGAAGTGACCGTTGCGGTACCCGAGAGCCTGATCCGCTTTCGTAATCGGTTGGATCATGTCGATGTTTTCTTCCCCGCCCTGAGTGATTCTGCTTTCTCCGCTCGTGTGCGCAGCGTCGGGCTGGATGTTGCGCCTGACAGTCAGGCCTACCCGGTCAGAGTGACCATTGAAAACAGTGACCGAGCGCTGCTGCCCGGTATGACTGCTGAGGTATCGTTCCAGGCCAGCCTAGCCAATACCGCCTGGGAGGGCAGCTTTCTGGTTCCGATAACATCCCTGTTTGAGCGAGAGGGTGAGAGCCGGATATGGGTATGGGATGCCGATAGCAGAGAAGTATCATCCAGAGTCGTCGAAGTGCAGTCTTTGGAACCCGAGGCGGTTCGGGTGACAGGCGATCTTGAAACCGGGATGAGAGTGATTACCGCTGGCGCTCAGCACCTTCGGGAGGGCCAGCGGGTGCGTAAACTCGACACCGGCGAAGTGGTGGGCTCATGAACCGGGTGATTGCAGAGGCCTCGATCCGAAAGCACCGCGCTCTGGGCTTTACGGTGCTTGTTGTCGCCCTTATTGGCTTTTTCTCGTTATTTAAGCTCGGTCAGCTTGAGGATCCGGAGTTTACCATCCGCACGGCCGTGGTTATTACGCAGTATCCCGGCGCCGATGCTCATCGGGTCGAACAGGAAGTGACGGAGGTGCTCGAACGGGAGATTCAGCAACTTGGTGAGCTGGACGAACTGGAGTCTTTTAGCCGGGAAGGTGTATCTGTCATCTATGTGCATGTTGGTGAGCAATACGGCGGTGAGCAGCTCAGACAGATATGGGATGAGCTCCGTAAAAAGGTCTTCCGGGCGTCGGCTGAACTGCCGGGTACGGTTCGCGGCCCGCTTGTTAATGACGAGTTCGGTGACGTATACAGCTCTCTGCTATCGGTAACCGGAGACGGCTATAGCTATGCCGAGCTCAGAGACATTACTGACTTTTTGAGGCAGGAACTGCTCCGGGTTGACCAGGTCGGTAAAGTTGAAATATTCGGGGACCAGGGTGAACGTGTGTTTCTCGAAACCAGTCGAGCAAAAATTGCCGAGCTGGGATTAACGCCGAACCTGGTGGTTGCCGCACTGCAGCGGCAAAACGTGGTCGCACCCGGTGGCATGGTGGATCTGGGGCCTCGACGGCTGGGTATCTACGCAACGGGCGTATTGCTGTCGGTAGAAGAGCTGGCTGAGTTGGCGATTCGCAGCCCGGTATCCGGTCAGTTGATCCGGGTGTCTGATTTTGCCGAGGTGCACCGTGGTTACGCAGAGCCGCCCGAAGCCATGTTGCGGTTTAATGGCGAGGCAGCACTTTCACTGGGTGTTGTTCCTGTTACCGGCGCCAATATCGTTGACTTGAATGAGCGCATTCAGGCTACCTTGGGCCAGTTGAATGACCGGTTACCGGTGGGCGTAGAGGTCGGCGCCATTGCACTCCAGGCGGACCAGGTAGAGCAGGCCATTGGCGAGTTCGTCACCAGCCTGGTGACCGCCGTGTTGATCGTAATCGGGGTTTTGATGCTGTCCCTGGGGTTCCGGACCGGATTGATTGTCAGTGTCGGTGTACCCCTGACAATCATGGCAACGTTTTTATGCATGTTTTTGATGAACATCGATCTGCACCGGGTCTCACTGGGCGCGCTGGTGATTGTTCTGGGCATGCTGGTTGATAACGCGATTGTTGTTTCTGAGCTGATTCAGACCCGGATGCGTCAGGGAGTCGACCGGCTCGAGGCCATTACCCAGTCGGTAGCTGAAACCTTTTGGCCCCTGTTGTCGGCAACATTGATCGCAATACTGGCGTTTTCTCCGATTGTATTGACACAAACAACGACCGGTGAATTTACTCGATCACTTTTCTGGGTGGTGGCGGCCAGTTTGTTGATCTCATGGGTTCTGGCGATGACGTTCACTCCTCTGCTGGCCCACCGCTATTTGAAAGCCGGCGCAGACTCGGGCGATAGCGACGGTGTTCAGGCGCGCTTCTATGAGTTTTGCGAGCGAACGTATCACCGGGTTCTGGCTTACAGAGCGATTACGCTGACGGTTATTGGTGGGGCATTTCTGGCGGCCATGCTGGCGTTTACTCTGATTCCTCAGATATTTTTTCCGCCGGCCCAGCGAGCGCAGTTTTTGGTTGATTATTGGTTGCCGGAGGGAAGCCGGATAGAGCAGACCGCGAACGATATGTCAGAGATCGAGACCTTTTTGCTCGAACAACCGGGCATCAGCAACATAACGTCGTTTATTGGTGAAGGAGCCCCTCGGTTCTATCTGCCTATGATTCCGGAGCCGGCGAACCCGGCATTTGGTCAGATTCTGGTGAACCTGGATTCAGTAGACCGGCTGGATGACACCATGCAGGCCGTTGCAGAACAGCTACGATCTGCGTTTCCTGACGCCCAGCCAAGAGTGCGCGCCATGCAGCTGGGAGAGCCGGTTCGTTTCCCCTTGCAGTTGAGGGTAACCGGGCCTGATCAGCAGAAGCTTCGAGACCTTGCTTCGGAACTGGGTGCAATCATGGCTGCAACGCCGGGTGTGGCCGATTTGCGGGATGATTGGCGGCAAGCGCGACCACGAATTACCATTGAAGTGGATCAGGACCGGGCTCGGCGCAGCGGTGTTTCATCAACGGCTATCAATGAGGCTTTGAATACCGCGTTCGCTGGACAAGCAATTGGCGTATACCACGAGGATGACAAACGTATCCCGATTATTTGGCGATTCCCGTTAAGTGAACGGGCAGATCCCTCTCGCATTGGAACCATGGTTGTATGGCCGGATGAAGGTGGAGCACCGGTGCCTCTGGCGCAAATGGCGACGGTCAGTCTTGGGTGGGGTCCAGGTATGATCTGGCGCCACGATCGTGAGCGAGCCGTTACCCTGCAGGCAGACTTGCATCCCGACCAAACCGCCGCGAACGTTCAGGGTCGCATTGACGATGCCATGGCCGGCTTTGAGCTGCCGGCGGGTTACCGTACCTATTGGGATGGTGAAGTGGCTCAGGCCGCTGAAGCCAGAGCAGGTGTGCTGGCGCCGGTGCCGGTGGTGCTGGGTTTGATGATTCTGGTCCTGATGTTCCAGTTCAACAGCTACCGGAAAACCCTGTTGGTCATGATGACCGTGCCGCTGGGGGTGATTGGGGTAACCGCAGGCTTACTGGCGTTCAATCAGCCCTTTGGTTTTATGGCGCTTTTGGGGACGATGAGCCTGTCCGGGATGATCATCCGGAATGCTGTGGTTATGATCGAGCAGATAGAGCTTGAGCAACAAAGGCAGCAAGATCATTACAAGGCGTTGGTGGCTGCTGCGATCAGTAGAGTCCGGCCTATTGTTCTGACCACGCTGACGACGGTATTGGGCCTCTTGCCGCTGGCATTGTCCGGGCCGTTCTGGGCGCCCATGGCGATTGCGATCATGGCTGGTCTGGGTCTGTCTGTGGTGCTTACCCTGGTATTTGTGCCGGTCGGCTATGCTTTTTTGTTCAAGGTCCAGAAGCGGGCAGTTTAACTGCTGAAGGAAGACCTAATGTGATCGGGGTGACTGGCGGGGAACTCTAGATGACCATGCCGTCTGCAGGTTCTGGCCCTGCAGACGGCGGGCTTTCCTCAGCTGCGAGAAGTCACTTCCAGCAGGTGGTAGCCGAACTGGGTCTTGACCGGCCCGATCACAGTGTTCAGGTCGCCGCTGAAGACTACCTTGTCGAACTCGGGAACCATCTGGCCGGGGCCGAAAGAGCCCAGGTCGCCGCCGTTACGGCCGGACGGGCAGGAGGAGTGTTGCTTGGCCACTTCGGCGAAATCCTGGCCACCTTCGATGGCTTTTTTCAGTTCTTCACATTTCGCTTCGCTGTCTACCAGAATGTGGCGTGCGGTTGCTTGTGCCATGATCAATATCCTGTTGTTGGATGGAGAGGTTTACGGACGAAACCGTCAGACCCTGAATGCTGCCCGCACAGCCGGCCAGAGGCAAGCGCTTTTTATCCGTGTTTCTGCGGCCTCACAGTCCTGCGGGTAAACCTGTACAATGCCGGCTTTCTCTAGCCGGCTCGGCGCCGGCCCTCACGCTGATAGGTTCTTTTCTTGATTTCTACCGCCAATATCACCATGCAATTCGGGGCCAAGCCCCTGTTTGAAAACGTATCTGCCAAATTTGGCAACGGTAACCGTTACGGCCTGATCGGGGCGAACGGTTGCGGTAAATCCACCTTGATGAAAATCTTGGGCGGCGACCTCGAGCCCTCTGCCGGCCAGGTCATGCTCGATCCGAACGTCCGTCTTGGTAAATTGCGCCAGGATCAGTTTGCCTTCGAAGATTGTACCGTGATCGATACCGTGATCATGGGTCATGAAGACCTGTGGCACGTGAAAAAAGAGCGGGACCGCATCTATTCCCTGCCTGAAATGAGCGAAGAAGACGGCATGGCGGTAGCGGACCTGGAAGTGGAGTTTGCCGAAATGGATGGCTACACCGCCGAATCCCGCGCCGGTGAACTGCTGCTAGGCCTGGATATTCCCCTGGACCAGCACAACGGCCCCATGAGCGCTCTGGCCCCGGGCTGGAAGCTGCGGGTTCTGCTGGCTCAGGCGCTGTTCTCAGACCCGGACGTGCTGCTGCTGGACGAGCCCACCAACCACCTGGATATCAACACCATCCGCTGGCTGGAAAGCATTCTGGTGGCTAGAAACAGCACCATGATCATCATCTCTCACGACCGCCATTTTCTGAACAGCGTGTGCACCCACATGGCGGATCTGGATTACGGTGAGCTGCGCCTGTTCCCGGGCAACTACGACGAATACATGACCGCCGCCACCCAGGCCCGCGAGCGTATGTTGTCAGACAACGCCAAGAAGAAAGCCCAAATTTCCGAACTGCAGCAATTTGTCAGCCGCTTCTCCGCGAATGCTTCCAAGGCGAAGCAGGCGACCTCCCGGGCCAAGCAGATCGACAAAATCCAGCTGGAAGAAGTGAAACCCTCTAGCCGGATAAGCCCGTTTATCCGCTTTGAGCAGGACAAGAAGCTGCATCGTCAAGCGGTGACCCTGAAAAACATGAGCAAGGGCTTTGATGAGAAGCCGTTGTTCGAGAATCTGAATCTGCAGGTTGAAGCCGGCGAGCGGGTGGCGATCATCGGCCCGAACGGTATTGGTAAAACCACTCTGCTGCAGTGTCTGGCTGGCGCTTACGAGCCGGATAGCGGTGAAGTAAAGTGGACCGACAGTGCGCAAGTTGGCTACTTCGCGCAGGATCATACCGCTGACTTTGCAGACGACGATACTCTGTCAGACTGGATGGCGCAGTGGACTACCGGCGGCGAGCAGCTGGTGCGCGGCACGCTGGGGCGGATGTTGTTCTCCGGGGATGATATCGGCAAATCGGTGCGGGTGATTTCGGGTGGTGAGCAGGGGCGCATGCTGTTCGGTAAACTGATTCTGCAGCGCCCGAACGTGATGCTGATGGATGAGCCGACCAACCACCTGGACATGGAGTCCATCGAGGCGCTGAACCTGGCACTGGAGAACTATCCGGGCACGCTGATTTTCGTCAGTCACGATCGGGAGTTTGTTTCTTCTCTGGCGACGCGGATCATTGAGTTGAAGGCGGATGGCATTACCGACTTCAGCGGCAGTTATGATGATTACCTTCGGGGCCAGGGTTACTTCTGAGTACGAAGCTGGGTGCCGCCCGCTTCGACTGTGGAGTGGGCTTCGACTGAATTAAGGACATGAAGATGAGCGAAGCTCAAATTGTTAACGCCACCCGTAAATGGGTGGAAGACGTTGTGGTTGGCTACAACCTGTGCCCGTTTGCGAAGCGGGAACTGGTCAGAGACCGGGTCCGCTTTGTGATGACGGACGCGGAGAACGAAGACGATCTTCTGAAGGCCCTGCATGCCGAACTGCAGCGGCTTGAGGACGAGCCGGATATCGAGACCACCCTGTTGATTCATCCGGGTGTTTTGCAGGATTTTGATGCCTACAACGAGTTCCTGGACACCGCCGAAGGCCTGGTGGCGTATCTGGAGCTGGAAGGGATTTACCAGGTCGCCAGTTTTCACCCGGACTACCAGTTCGCCGAGACCGAGCCGGGTGCGGCGGAGAACTACACCAATCGTTCGCCGTACCCTATGCTGCATTTGTTGCGGGAAGCGAGTCTGGAAGCTGCGATTGATAGCCATCCGGATGTGGATGGAATCCCGGATCGCAACATCGCTTTAATGAACGAGCTTGGTGCCGAGAAGATGAGGCAGATCCTTGCAGGCTGTATCAAGAATTCACAGCCCACCGGGGAGTAGAGTGTAAATGGGACTGCTTTTCGAGCAAATTGACAGCCAGCCCTCGGTGATCGGGGAGATTACCTTGCGCCGCCGGCGGATTCCGGCGCTGGGTGAGCGGGATATTTACGAAGTGAAGCTGGGCGAGGAATTTCTTATGTCCAGCATGTTCGTGGATGCCGAAGTGGCGCTCTCCGACATCGGACTGGGTGAAACCGAAGGCGACAACCTGAGCGTCGTCGTTGGCGGCTTGGGCTTGGGTTACACTGCCGTTGCAGCCCTCAAACACCAGCGCGTGAGCGAACTGCTTGTGGTGGAGTACTTGCAGCCAGTGATCGGCTGGCACCAGCAAGAGCTTGTGCCACTGGGCAAAGACCTCAATGCCGATCCTCGTAACCGCTACGTCCAGGGCAGTTTCTTCGATCTCGCCATTGCCGACCCGGAAACCGGTGGCTTTGACCCCGGTGCACCGGGCAAGCAGTTCGACGCTATCCTGCTCGATATCGACCACTCGCCCCGGGCCTTACTGCACGATTCCAGCGCCAGCTTCTACACCGCTCACAAACTCAGCCTGATGGCGCGGCAGCTCAAGCCACTGGGCGTGTTTGCCATGTGGTCGAACGAAGGCGAAGACGACGAATTTATGGCCGTTTTGCGGGATGTATTCACCGATGTTGACTGCCACATTGTAAGCTTCTTCAATCCGTTCCAGAACAAAGAGTCGTTCAACACCGTGTACGTGGCCCGCAAGCCTGGCTGATCATTCGGAGGGAGTGGCCACTGGCGAGACCCGTGAGGGCCTCGCCGGAGCGGTCTTGATTGATTGGCTTCAGAGCAAGGCTTCAGGAAAAGCCTAGTTGCTTGCGCCACTTGTGAAGCAGGAATTCGGTATCGTGCTGCCAGGGGTGAAAGTCCGGCTTGAAGTAGTCCACGTATTCCGGAATGATCGCCGTGAAAAGACCCTTCGGACCCCACACCCGGTTCAGGCCTTTCGCCCAGGACCGCAGGTTCAGCAATTGCTTGTCTTCGCGCATCAGCTCCACGATAAAAGAGTGTATGGCGACCATGATCAGGGCGGTGATCAGTGCCATGGTGCCCATGCGAATGGCATAGTCCGCCACGGTCTTGTCGTAGAGCGTTTCGTATGTGTCGAAGGCCACGGCCTTGTGTTCGTTCTCTTCAACGCAGTGCCATGCCCACAACGTGCGCATAGAAGGATCAATGGCGTTGATCAGGTCTTCGCGCTTGAGCAACTGGGCCGACAGAATGCCGGTAAAGTGTTCGAGGGCGACGGTGGCCGCCAGGTGAACGCGCTTATTGTTGAGCAGGGGCAGATCCTTTGCTGACAGAAAACCTCGGGTCCAGCGTTCCAGTTTCTTGATGTCAAAACCCTGGTTAATCGCGCCGTCATTGAAGTGACCGTGCTCTTTTGCGTGCATGGCCTCCTGGCCGATGAACGCGCCGATGTCTTTCTGCAGTTGGGGATCGTTAATCTGATCGCGCACTGCGCGAACACTGTCCACAAAAAAACGTTCACCGTCCGGAAACAGCGCCGACAGGGCATTAAACAGGTGTGTCATAAAGGGGTCACTGTCGACCCAGTGCCGGGGCACGTCTTCAAAACCGAAGTTCTGACGGCGTACGGGAAACGAAGCAGTTACTGCTGACATGGTTATGCCCTCTGTGATTCATTGTTCTACAAGATCGATTTTACGGAACTACCTTCCTATTCGGTCGGTTATAAAGGGACAGAATATGGTCACAGTTGCTTAACGATGTGTGATGGAGCGAAAAAGTGCGGTTCCGGAGCGGAAAGAGGGGCGGCGGGTGCCACCCCTCTTGGTGGGGCTACAGCAAGTTATAGATAAAAACCACGGCCACTGCGATCGGAGCAATGAAGCGGATGGTAACGAACCATAGATTGAACATCGCGGGCGACAGCGACAGTTCGTTTTCCATGGCTTGCCGGGACATGACCCAACCTGCAAACAAGGCAACCAGCAAGCCGCCCAGAGGCAGTAGGATGTTGGCCGTAAAGAAGTCCAGAAGATCGAAGATGGTCTTGCCTTCCAGCATCGGTATGAAGCCCAGAGGGGCGAAGTCGGCCCAGAGATTCAGAGACAGGATAGAGGCGATACCAAGTGTCCAGCAAACGATGCCGGCCGCCAGGGTACTGACGGCACGGTTCATGCCTTTCTGCTCTTCCAGCCATTCGACAATTGGCTCCAGCAGGGAAATCCCCGACGTCCATGCAGCGAAAATAAGCAGCACGAAGAAAAGGGTCCCGAACAAGGTGCCCATTGGCATCTGGCCGAAAGCCAGTGGCAGGGTCTGGAAGATCAGGCCGGGCCCCGCGCTAGGCTCAAGCCCATTGGCGAACACGATCGGGAAAATCGCCAGGCCGGCCAGAAGAGCCACGCCGGTATCGATGACCGAGACGGTGATCGAGGTTTTGGCGATGGAGATGTTTTTGGGCAGGTAGGAGCCATAAGCCATCATCACCGCCATACCCAGGCTCAGGGTGAAGAACGCGTGCCCCAGGGCCACGAGTACACCGGAAGTGGTCAGTTTCGTGAAGTCAGGCTGGAACAAAAAAGCGACAGCCTGGCCGAAGTGTCCGGTGGTCATGGCGTAACCCACAACGATCAGCAGCAACAGGAACAGGGCTGGCATCAGTATGCTAACGGCTCGCTCCAGGCCGGAGCGTACGCCGCGTGCAACGACCAGCATGACCAGCCCCATGAACAGGGTATGCCAGGCTAACAGCGTTGTCGGGTTGCTCAGAAGCCCGGAAAAAATGGCGCCTACGGCATCGGCGGACTGGCCCGCGAGCTGGCCGCTGGCAGTGGTGCCAACGTAGCTGATGGCCCAGCCGCCAATCACGGAATAAAACGAGAGAATCAGAAAGCCTGCCAGGACACCGATGGCGCCCACCAGTTTCCAGGCGGGCTTCAGCCCGTCGCGCTCGGTAATGAGTCGCAGGCTGTTGACCGGGCTGTGGCCGCCGCGTCGGCCAATCATAACTTCGGCCATCATGATGGGAATGCCGACGATGGCGATGCATAGCAGATACACCAGAACGAAAGCGCCGCCGCCGTTCTCTCCCGTTACATAGGGGAATTTCCAGATATTGCCCAGGCCGACGGCAGAGCCGGTGGCGGCCAGGACAAATGCGAGACGCGAAGACCAGAGGCCGCGTTTGGCGTTGGAACCTTCGAGCGCTCCGGACTGGGTGGCCGAACCTGATGAGGTGACAGACATGTCGATCTCCTGCGGTATTTGTTGTTGTCAGGGACTAAAAAAGGGAGCTACAGAAGCCCGTAACTCCCAAGAGAATGCACCGGTGTCAGGTTACCCGGTGCAAGCCAACCGCTCAGGCGCCAGCCCGGCACCCGCGGTATGCTTTTGGAACCGTTCCTCTGCCAGTTCGTTGGCGATGGCCCCGGTGGGGTGCCCCGAACGAGCGGAACGGTTGAAAATTTCGGTCAGGGTATCCCCGATGGCGTCCACATGGGCGCGTACCGTTGCTGGCGTGGCGCGGGTGCGCTCGTAGAAGACATCAATAATGCCACCGGCGTTGATGGCAAAGTCCGGAGCGTAGAGAATGCCCCGGCCTTGCAGCATGGCGTCATGCTCCGGGCGGGCCAGCAAGTTGTTGGCAGCGCCGGCAATGATGGAGGCGTTGATCTGTGGAATGCTGTCATCGTTCAGCACCGCACCCATGGCGCAGGGCGCGACCACGTCTACCGGCAAAAACAGGATGTCGTCGGCGGTTGCCGGCTTCGCGCCCAATTGCTCCACCGCCCGCTGCATGTTGTCTTGGTGGATGTCGTATACCCACAACTCGGCCCCCGCCTCCTTCAAATGCTGCGCCAGTCGGAAGCCGACGTTGCCAATGCCCTGAATGGCGACTTTCAGTCCGGTGAGGTCGTTTCGCCCCAGTTTGTGTTTCACCGCGGCCTGCAGGCCAATAAAGGTGCCGTACGCCGTGGCCGGCGAGGGGTCGCCATTGCTGGGTTTGCCGTCAAAGCCGGTGCGGGCGGCGATGCCGGCTACGTGCTGCGTGCAGCGCCCCATCACCTTGAGGTCGGCCACGCTGGTACCGGAGTCCTCGGCAGCAATGTAGTGGCCGCCCAGGCGCTCCAGGCCCCGGCCCATGGCCTGCATAAGCGCCTCTGTTTTATGGTGGCGGGGGTCGCCAATGATGACCGATTTACCACCGCCCAGATCCAGATTGGCCAGGGCGGACTTGTAAGTCATGCCCCGGGACAGTCGCAGCACGTCGCGCAGGGCCTCTTCGTCCGTCGCGTAGGGGAACATCCGACAGCCCCCGAGGGCTGGGCCGCGGGAAGTGTTGTGGATGGCCACAATGGCTTTCAGTCCGGTTTCCGGGTCGCGGATAAAGGACAGGTGTTCGTGGTTGTCGAACTCATGATGGCTAAATACGTTCATGGCGCTTGGCCTCTCGTTCATGCCGCCGCTACCCTTGTGGGGCCTGCGGTGGCTGCTTTATGGAGTGGGTGGCCGGGGTGGTTGACCGCCGGCTGACCTGTTGCTGAATCAGACTGCAGCACTTGCAATCTGTTGATGTTCCCGGGCATTCGGGTTGAGCTCGGCGCGCAGCTGGCTGCGTTCCCTGCGAGTTGCCTGGTAGGCCTGCTCTTTCACCGGGCCGTAGCCCCGGATCTTCGCGGGCAGGGTGGCGAGGTTGCGGGCGGCATCTGCGTGGTGCTCGCTCAGATGGTTGAGCAGGAAAGTTATATCCTCCTCGTACTCACGGACGATTCTGCGCTCCAGCCGTCGATCGGAGGTGTACCCGAATGGATCCAGCGGCGTGCCCCTCAGTGCTCGCGCCTTTGCCAGCAATGCGAACACGGTTTCCATCCAGGGGCCGAACTTGAGCTTTCTCGGACGCTCCCCTTTCTTGCCCCTGCTCAGCAGCGGCGGTGCCAGATTGAACTCCAGCTCTATCTCGCCCTCGAATTCTTCCTCAAGCTGCTTGCGCAGGCTGCCGTTGCTGAACAGTCGGGCTACTTCGTATTCGTCTTTGTAAGCCAGCACTTTGGCGTAGTTCTCGGCAATGGCCCGGAGCAGCATCGGGTCGCGGCCCCGTTTGGCGGCAATCGTTGCCTCGGCAGTGCGCACCCGTTTTTCGTACCGTCTGGCTAGTGCAGCGTTCTGGTACTCGCTCAGGTGAGACATGTTGCGTTCGATCAGCTGATCGATGGTTTCCATCACCTGAACGGTTTTTGCGCCGGGCTCTTTCGGTTTCGGGAACGCCAGCGCCTTGACCCTATCCAGGTTATGGGCGGCCCGGCGGCCCCAGAGGAAAGCCTGTTTGTTTTTTTCGATGGCCGCGTTGTTCAGTTCGATGGCGCGCTCGATGGATTCTGCGCTCAGTGGCAGCAGGCCCTGCTGATAGGCAAAGCCCACGGTAAAGAGGTTCACTGCCATGCCGTCGCCCATCAGTGCTTTGGCCAGACCACCGGCGTTCAGGAACCAACTGCCGTCGGCGCGGCAGGCTTCCCGCACACTCTGCTCCATGGATTCACCTGGGAACTGGATGTCCGGGTTCCGGGTGAACGCCGCGGGCAGAGCGGATTCAGCGTTGACGACCGCACGGGAGAAACGCGTATCCAGTTTCGCCAGAGCATCGTCGGTGGCGGCCACCATCAGATCGAACGCCAGCATCAGGTCTGCTTCACCGGCGGGTATGCGCACGGCGTGGATCTTCTCCTGGCGGTCGCTGATGCGGATATGGCTCACTACGGCGCCAAACTTTTGTGCCAGGCCAGTCTGATCCAGCACCGATACACCTTTGCCTTCAAGGTGCGCGGCCATTCCCAGTAGCGCACTCACTGTCACCACACCGGTGCCGCCCACGCCCGTGAGCAGAATGCCGTAAGGGTCGTTTCCGGCCACGGGAGTGGGGTCGGGTAGAGCCGGGAAATTCACCTTGGCGCTCACGCCAGCAGGTTTCTTCAATTTGCCGCCTTTAACGGTCACAAAGCTGGGGCAGAAACCCCGCACGCAGGAAAAATCCTTGTTGCAGGAGGATTGATCGATGGTGCGCTTGCGGCCGGCGTCGGTTTCTTTCGGCAGAATTGACAGGCAGTTGGACTGGATGCCGCAGTCTCCGCAGCCTTCGCACACGTCGGCATGAATCATTACCCGCTGGTCCGGGTCGGCCATGGTGCCCCGTTTGCGCCGGCGGCGTTTCTCGGCGGCGCAGGTCTGATCATAGATGATCACCGAGCAGCCCTCGATGTCCCGCAATTCCCGTTGCACTGTGTCCAGGTCGTTGCGGTCGTGAAAGGTGGTGCGGTCGGCAAAATCCGCCCGTGAGGGGTATTTGTCGACGTCGTCGCTGATCACCGCAATGCGGCGAACGCCTTCGCCGTAAAGTTGGTGGCTGATTTGCTGAACGCTAAGTGTGCCGTCCACCGGCTGGCCGCCGGTCATCGCGACCGCGTCGTTGTAAAGAATCTTGTAGGTGATGTTGGCGCCGGAGGCGATGGCAGCACGAATGGCCAGCACGCCGGAATGGAAGTAGGTGCCGTCGCCGAGATTCTGGAATACATGCTGCTGATGGGTGAACGGCGCCTGGCCCAGCCAGGTCACCCCTTCGCCACCCATTTGGGTAAAGGTATCGGTACCCCGTTCCATCCAGGTGGCCATGTAATGACAACCAATGCCGCCAAGGGCGCGACTGCCTTCCGGCACCTGCGTGGAGGTATTGTGCGGGCAGCCGGAGCAGAAGTGCGGCGTGCGCTCCAGGCGCTCCCGTGGATTGGCCAGGCTGTTTTCTTTTTCGGCGAGGAAGGTCAGGCGTTTTTGCAGCGTGTCGTTGCAATAGCGACCGTCGAGGCGCGACGCGATGGCCCGGGCCACCATGGCGGGGGTCAGTTCGGCAATGGTCGGCAGCAGATCGTTGCCGTGATCGTCCCGTTTGCCGATCACGTTGGGTCGCTTCCCATCCTGCCAGCTGTAGAGCTGGGTTTTGAGCTGATCTTCAATCAGACCGCGCTTTTCTTCTACTACCAGGATTTCTTCCAGGCCTGTGGCGAATTCGAAAATGCCTTCCGGCTCCAGCGGCCAGGGCATGGCTACCTTGTACACAGTCAGGCCGATGGCGTCGCGTTCGTCCTCACCGAGCCCAAGATCGGCAAGGGCCTGAACCACGTCCAGATAAGCCTTGCCAGTGGTGACAATGCCGAATTTTGGCTGACTGGTGGAAAGCACCGTGTGGTCGAGGCGATTGGCGCGGCAGAAGGCTTTGGCAGCCTCGAGCTTGTAGCGGTGCAGGCGCTCTTCCTGCGCCATGGGCTTGTCCGGCCAGCGGGAATTCAGACCACCTTCGGGCATCTGGAAATCCCGGGGAATGCGTATGTTGATGCGGCTGAGGTCGAGGTTGGCGGAAATGGACGAATCCATGTTTTCTGCCAGTGCCTTGAAGCCTACCCAGCAGCCGCTGAAGCGGGACATGGCCCAGCCGTAAAGGCCCATATCCAGAATGTCCTGAATGCCCGCCGGGCTCAGTACCGGCATGCCGGCGTCGAGAAACGCGTAGTCGCTCTGGTGGGGCAGGGTAGAGGATTTGCAGGCATGGTCATCGCCGGCTACTGCAAGCACGCCGCCCAACGGGGAGGTGCCGGCAGCGTTGGCATGCTTGAACACGTCGCCGGTGCGATCAACGCCCGGCCCTTTGCCGTACCAGAGTGCAAACACACCGTCGTATTTTGCGCCTTCAAAAATATTCACCTGCTGGCTGCCCCAGACGGCGGTGGCTCCCAGGTCTTCGTTTACGCCCGGCAGGAAGTGGATGTGGCGTTTGTTGAGGTGGTCACGGGCCTTCCAAAGCACTTTGTCGAATCCACCCAGGGGAGAACCTCGATAGCCAGAGATGAAACCGGCGGTATTCACTCCATTAGACTGGTCGAGTTGGGCTTGTAACAGCGGGAGTCTTGCAAGGGCCTGGCTGCCATTCATGTAGACGGAGCCAGAGTCTTTATTCCATACGTCGTCAAGGCTGACGGGACGCAGTCCCTTTGGGGTGCGTGAAAGATCAGACATGTTAAATCCTCTCCCACCTGGCCGGATCTCGGCGGTAGGTTCGTCTTGTTTTTGTCGTTCCGATTTTTGGTCGGCGTGTCGATTTCAGTTGTCCGTCCCGAAGGATTGGTCGGGAAGCCCTTGTGAGGCTGGACAAAAAACAAGCTAGATTAAGTTTACGTGAACGTCAATGCCGGAAGGCTTCAGAAATCGCCGTATAGATGATCAATTCATGTAACCAGCTGAGGCTCAAGCAAAAAAAATATCTGGTCACGGTTATTACTTATTCGCGTTTGGTGTGTTCCAGCATAGTTTCTGTGGATGAATAGTTATCCATATCAGTTTCAAGCGCGGAAAGTGCGCGCCGAGTTTTTCCGTTTGCTCCCGATCTCGCTGTTTGTGGTGGCGTTTGGTGCTGCCTTTGGTTTGGCGGCCATCCAGAAAGGCTTGTCGCCACTGGAAGCCCTTCTGATGAGCACCACAGTATTTGCCGGAGCGTCCCAGTTTGCGGCGGTCGACATGTGGGGCACGGAAGTGTCTGTATTGCCGATGATGGCGGTGGTGTTTGCCATTAATTCCCGTCATCTGCTGATGGGCGCGTCGCTCTATCCTATGCTGAAAGATGTCTCGCCCGGGCGTCGTTATGGGTTGCTGTTGCTGCTGACGGATGCCAACTGGGCGGTGTCAGCCCAGGAGTACCAGAGTGGTCGGCGCAATCTGGAGGTAATTCTGGGTGGTGGTCTGGTGCTCTGGCTGGCCTGGATTCTGGGTACAGCACTGGGCGTGTACTTCGGTGGCCTGTTGCAGAATCCCAAGGCATTCGGCCTGGATATGGTGCTGGGCTGCTTTCTGTTTGCCATGGCCCTGGGTGGCAAGAAATCACCCAGGGTACTGGTGGCCTGGTTTGTTGCCGGGGCCGCCTCCCTGGCGGCCTGGAAGTGGTTGCCACCGAACATGCACGTGGTGGTCGGCGCGCTCGCCGGTGGCGTGATCGGGTTGTTCTGGCTGGAGCCTGGCACTCGAGACAAGCAGGCTGCGGTGGAGGGCGATGATCATGGCCATTGAAACCACAACGCTGGGCGTGCTCGGGCTGATAGCCATTATGACCCTGACTACATTGGTGACCCGCTTTGGTGGCGTGTTCATCATGTCGTTCCTGCGCATCAGCCCCCGGATCGAGAGCTTCATCAACACCATGGCCAGTTCAGTGCTGATTGCCATCATCGTGCCCATGGCGGTGTCTGGCGACCTGGGTGCGCTAGCTGCACTGGTTGCCACCGGTGTGGCGATGCTGGCGATCCGCAAGCCGCTACCCGCTATTGCCATTGGCTTGATGGCCGCCGCCCTGGTGCGCTATCTCGGCTAATTATTTGATTATGCTTGGTCAAAAAACGCTCAAGTTTTGCGGGTTGTTGCCGATAACCGTTAAGGTTAGCCGAGGCGCGAACACTATGATTCTATCCAGTCAGATTTCTCTGTTGCAGTACAACACCCGCCAGGTATCGGCGATGGACAGCAACCAGCTGCGCGTCACGCAGCAAAATAGCGTTTTACCCCAGCCGGGATTGCAGGCGGGAGCTACCAAGTTGTCGTTGTCCTGGCAGGCAACCGCGGCGATGACTTCGCTCGGCGTGCATGGCGACAATGTTAACGGCAACGCGGATGGCAATGGCCCGGTCAATGCAAAAATCGAAGCCATGCAGAATGCCCTGGAGAAAATGAATGAAATCCGCAAAAAGCAGCAGGAGTTCATTGACGCATCGCAGGGGCACATCAAAAAGAAATCACCGATGGACGACTATTTCAACATCATCGACAGGCTTCGTCTGCATCTGCTGAACAGCCAGGATGAAAAGAAACAGGCGGCCAGTCGTTATCTGGAGTTCGCTAAACTCTGACGGAAATGCCGATGCAGGCTGGGGAGGCTCACCCACTCCCTGGCCGTCTATCAGTCACCTGAGTCAGCAAAAATGGGTTTGGTATGGCGTAACGCCAACAGCTCCACAACTCCAGACCGTTTATTGCCGGGGCAAGGTTTGTCTTCTAGGCTCAGACATAGCAGGAATCACTTTTACGGGGGTTCGGTTATGTCTGATCATCACGTTTACAAGAAAGTGGAAATTGTTGGCTCTTCCACCAAGAGCATTGAAGACGCCATTGAGAACGCCCTTGCCGAGTGTCGCAAGAGCATCCGCAATATGGAATGGTTTGAAGTAACGGAAACCCGCGGCCACATCGCAGACGGCCAAGTGGGTCATTATCAGGTGGCGCTAAAGATAGGGTTCCGGATCGCAGACAGTTGATGGCCAGCGGCGACGCCCAAAAGGCCGGCAGTCGCAAATGATTTGTCTTCGCCACTGACCTTCACGAGATTCGTATGGTCCGCTGGCGGATGGATGAGGCCAGCTGATTGATCAAATCCCGGGCGTCGCCCTCGTGCAGGCTATGGCATTTGTCTTGAAGCACTCGTCGGTCGTGGCTGGAAGAGTCATTAGAGACGTCCTTAAGCAGGTCGAGGTGCTGGCAGGCGGCCAGGTGCGCCTTGATTTCGGTGTCGATCAGTCGGGTGGTCAAACCCTCTATGACTTCACTGCAGAAAGGGCGATTCCGGTTCAACAAGCTGCGGGCTTCCAGAGCCGCATGCCGGGCGTCCAGTCGCAACTCTCCGGCAGCTTCACCCGCCTCGACAGCCCTCAGGAACATGCCCAGGCGTTCGTACAGGTGCCATACCTGGGGCCAGATCTTGTCGTAAGCATCTTTTTCGGCCCGGTAGCGGGCTTCGTCCAGTGCAGAAGAGCCTTGAGTAGGCGTTCCTGGTTCGCTGGCGCGGTTAAACTGCACCACCCGGACATCGTCCACTTCCCGGCAGAGCCAGTCGGCACGCTCCCGCAGGGTCACGATTTGTTCCTGGTGGCGGCTGCGGGCACCCATACTGAGCAGGATGGCAATCAGAGCAAACAGCAACGCGGCCGCCGCGAGCAATAGCGGCAGATTATCCAGTGCCAAAAGATTCCAAAGCTGGCCTGTGTCCATGGCGTTCGACCTCCGTCGACTTCCTTTCCTGGTGTTACATTATAGAAGTTAATCCTGCTCCTGCTGTCGGAATGGCAGGGCCGATTGCGCGTCGTCAAAGTAACTTATCACATGGCTCGCCTCCTCATGCGTGAAGCTTTCGACAGCCTGTCGGAATCCGGGATGCAGAATGCCGTGCCAGGAGTGGGTCAGCATGGGCTCGAATCCGCGCACCAGCTTGTGCTCTCCCTGGGCGCCGGCGTCGAAGTGTTGGAGCCCCAAGGTTAGCGCAAGTTCAATGCCCTGGTAGTAACAGGTTTCAAAATGCAGGTGGTTGTACTCTTCAAGACACCCCCAATAGCGGCCATACAGCGTGGTTTCCCCCGCCAGGAACAGGGCGCCGGCTATCATCTCGCCCTCGCGTATGGCCATGATCAGATGCAGGTGTTCCGGCAAGGTTTCACGTAATTGTTCGAAAAAAGGTTGGTTCAGGTAGGGCGGCCGGCCCCGCTTCAGGTAAGTGGCCTGGTAGAACACGTAGAATGCCGACAGTACCTGGTCTGAAATGTCCCGGCCATGAAAGTGGCGAAATCGGATGCCCTGGTCGGATATCTGCCGGCGCTCTTTGCGAATGGATTTGCGCTTACGGGAGGTCAGTACCCCCAGAAAGTCGTCAAAGTCCTGGTAATCCCGATTGTGCCAGTGAAACTGACAGCCGATGCGGTGCAGTTCCTGTTCATGATGCAGCAGTGCCTGGTCCGCCTGATCGGGAAACAATAAGTGCCAGGAATGGCCGCCAAGCTGTTCGGTCAGGTTGGTTAGCAGGTCGTCAAGCCGCTGCGGGGTTAATAGCGCTCGCAGCTCGGCCGTCAGCAGCAGCCTGGGTCCCTGGGAGGGCGTAAACGGCACAGCAATCAACAATTTTGGATAATAGGGTTGGCCATAACGTTGATAGGCATCGGCCCAGCTCCAGTCGAACACATATTCGCCCATGGAGTGGCTTTTCAGGTAGGCAGGTGCGACACCACAGATATCGCCGTTCAGGCGGAAAACCAGATGGCTGGGCGTCCAGCCGGTTTTCGGAGCGGTACAGCCGGAGGTCTCCAATGCCTGGAGAAACTCATAGCGCACAAACGGGTGGTTGCACCCGGCCAGCCGTTGCCACTCCTGTTGAGGTATCGTGGCAATGCTGGCGCAGGTTTCCACGGTGATCTTGGGTGAAACAGGTTCTGCCATGATGGTATGAAGGCTCAGTTAACGGTCCTCATACCATACGACAGAACCCGGCTTGTGATCACTCCCTCATGTCAGCGCAACGCTTTTCCATCTTCTGCTGCCACTTACCCATGCGCTCCTCGTGCTTTTGCTGGCGCTCCTGGTGAATTTCTTTCCAGATTTCACGTTGGTCTTCGTTCAGTTGCAGGCGGGCTGCCATATCTGCGCGATGCTTCTCCATCTCGGCACGGCGCTCTTCGCTGTAATAGTGGCCCTTACCTTCACGCATGTTCTCACACAGTTCCTGCCTGTCCGCTTTGCTGGCGTGGTGCTTCTTGCCGTGATGGTCCGCCAGGACGGCCGGGCTTGCGGCAAGCAGAGACGCCATCAATACGCCGGCGGTTAACAGAGATGCTTTTGCTTTCATGGTTTTTACCTCATGGGGTTGTATTGCTTGTCAGGCATTGTTCGATGATTGCCATGGTAAGCCCGGGCAGCGTCAGATGGTGTCAGGGTGTTGTAAAGGTTCGGTAAAGAAAAAAATCGCGGGCTCAGGACGGGTTACTGGCCATGTTAGACTGTCGTCGGGCAACGAACGAGAGAACACTATGCAGAACCGGGTACTGTTGGTTGAGGACGATGACGAGTTGAGGGAGCTGCTGGCCAGGTACCTGACCAACCAGGGATTTACCGTGCGCGAAGCCGCCAATGGCCAGGATGGTCTGGCGCTGGCATTGGGGCAGGATTGCGACATCGTGGTTCTGGATATCATGCTGCCCGATATTAACGGCCTGGATGTACTGCGAGAGCTCAGGAGCCAGACACACCTGCCGGTGATTCTGCTGACTGCCCGCGGTGATGAAACCGACCGGATTGTCGGCTTTGAAGTGGGGGCCGACGATTACATTCCCAAGCCCTGTAACCCCCGCGAACTGGTTGCTCGCCTGCAGGCGTTGTTGCGCCGGATTGCCTGGGATCAGAAAACCGATGTAGAAGGCAGTCGCGCCTATGGTGACCTTCAGGTTGAACCGGGCCAACGGCGAATCTATCAGAATAATGTGCCCCTTGAACTTACTGCAACCGAGTACGAGGTGCTTCAGGTGCTGCTGGCTCACGCCGGCAGTGTCGTTCGTAAAACCGACTTGATGCAATGGGCGCTGGGCCGAAGGCTTGAAGCCTACGACCGCACTCTGGATATGCACATCAGTAACCTGCGCAAAAAACTGGGCAATGATGATCCGCCCAGAATTGAAACTATACGAGGGCTGGGTTACAGCTACCGGGTGCCCGCAGTATGAAGCGTTTTACGTTCCCTCTGTTCTGGCGCATCTTTTTGTCGATCTGGCTGGCCATGGCGGTGACGGTGATTGCCAGCAACCTGGCTACGCGTTTTCTGCTGGACCGTGAACGGCAGGTCATCGAGCGCCAAGTCGGCTTGCATGAGCTGGCCCGTGAAGCGGTGACCCTGCGCGAACAGCGAGGCCGGGGCGATGTGTGGCGGTTCCTGCGAGCTGAGGGTGAGCGGCTTGAACTGCACCTGATGCTGATTGAAAAAGAGCAGGGCGAGCATCGCCTGCCTCATAACATTCGCGAACGCATTCAGTCCGGCTGGTACCCGAACAAACCGGCGGTGATTGATCTGAATGAAGGCTACCAGCTGGTGGCCTGGCCCCGAATGGGGGGCGACGGTTGGCTGGACCCCCGGTTTTTCCGATTTGTCGAGCTCGGGTTGGCGTTTATCCTGATTTCATTGGCCTGTTGGTGGATTGCCCGGCTGGTGTCCGGGCCGCTTCGTAATATGGAGGGGACTGCCCGCGCCATTGCAGAGGGCGATACCAGATTGCGGGTGACCAATCGGATTGCCGGTCGTCGTGACGAAGTGGGGCAGTTGGCCACCGCTTTCAACGCCATGACGGATCGCCTGTGCCAGCTGCTGGACCGCCAAAACCACCTGTTACGGGACATTTCCCACGATTTGAGAACGCCTCTGGCACGACAACGAGTGGCGATCGAGCTGGCCAGCGATGCCGGTGCGGATGTCGCCCTGATGGACAGCATTTTGCGCCAGAATGAACGGCTGGAAACCATGACCGGTCAGATTCTCACCCTGTATAGGGTCTCGGAGAGCGGCGGCTCTATCGAGCGAGAACCGGTCAAGCCGCTGGCGATGATCAACCGGGTGCTGGGGGATGCGGCCGATTATGCCGAGCATCAGGGCGTAGACTGTACATTGATCGCAAGTGATGACACCAAGGCGGTGTCAGTGCTGGGCGATGCCGGGCTGTTGCAGCGCGCCTTTGATAACGTGTTGCAGAACGCTCTTGACCACACGCCACCGGGTAAGTCTATCAACGTGTCTTTGGTGGTAGTGCAGGGACGTATCGAGGTGGCCATTGCGGATGATGGCCCGGGTGCGCCGGATGACCTGTTGCCACATTTGTTTGAGCCGTTCTTCCGTGCGGACAAGTCCCGGGGCGGGACAGGCTGGGGTCTTGGCCTGGCTATCGCCCGGGACATTATTGGTGCGCACGATGGCACCATCGCGGCACACAATCGGCCGGATGGCGGCTTGCAGGTAACGATCCAGCTACCGATTTTTTTTGGGGGCTGACTTACTCTTCGCTGGCGGTGTTGCCGGAGCTTGCTTGGCCTCATCGTCATCGGGTTTCAGGTGAACGGCCGATGAAAAGTCGATACCTTCCTGTAATTCGTCTTCATCGTAACGAATACCGCAGGCGGCCTTGCGGATTTTTGCCGGTCTGGCGGTGCCCGGCTGGCTGCTATTACTGTCGTCGGATGTCATAGGTTGCCTCATGAGCAAAGATTACCCGGTACCATCAGGATACCTTGAGCGTGAAACGGAAGTGAAAAAAAGCCGTTTTATTGCCCGGGTGTATCCGGTCAGCACCCGCGACGAAGTGCGGGAGCGTGTTGCCTCAGCGCATCAGGACTACCCGGATGCCCGGCATGTTTGCTGGGGCTACCAGATCGGCCGCCCGGGTTCGGCGGCAGAGGCGGCGATGAATGACGATGGTGAGCCGTCAGGCACGGCTGGTAAGCCCATTCTGAATGTCATTCAGCACAAAGATATGGGCGATGTGCTGGTGATCGTGATCCGTTATTTTGGTGGTATCAAACTGGGCGCGGGGGGCTTGGTGCGTGCTTATGCCGGTGCGGCCGAGAGTGTACTTTCAGAGGTTGGGCGAGTGGTTCAACAGGCGCGAGTGCAGGCTCAGGTGGGGTTGGGTTTTGCCGATGAACAACCCCTGAGGCATTGGTGTGAAGGGCACGAAGGCAACATTGAGGCGATTGACTACAGTACCCGGGTAAGCGCGCTGGTTTCTCTGCCGGTCATCAGGCAGAGTGAATTTGCCGCGTTTTGCGAGGCCCAGAAGCTGGATTACCGTTTTGAAACCTGACCAGCCTGGCGAACCGAACCATCATCGCTGGGCGTATACTACAAACAAGAACCTCCATTGCGGGAGAAAGCTTATGCGTGTTCTGTTTATTGCTGCCATGGTAACCCTGCTGGCAGGGTGTGCCAGTAACGTGATGACCGACTACAACTCGGCGACGGTCTTTGGCAATTACACCAGCTGGGCCTATGCGCCTTCGCAGAAAAACAGCGGTATCACCTCACTGGACGATGCCAGGGTGCGCACGGCGATTGAGCGGGAGCTCAGCCGGAAAGCTATGAGGCAGGTGGTGGACACTGAGGCGGACCTGTTGATCAGCTGGCAGATTGTGCCGGAAGAACGGCTCGAGCAAGTGGGCGTGGGGCTTGGCTTCGGTTTTGGTCGCGGCAATTTTGGTTGGGGCGTATCTGCTCCGCCACCGGTCAGAGAGATCACCGAGGGTAAGCTGGTGATCGAGCTGGCGGACCGCAGGAATTCCGAGGTGATCTGGCGTTCGGCCAGCCGCCGTTATCTCAATGAAAGCCAGTCTCCGGAAACACGTCGCAAGCTGATTGACGAGGTTGTCGCCGAAATGTTTTCCAAATACCCTCCGGGCCTGAACTGATCAGCAGACAGGATTGAGTTGATGGGTATGAGAAAACGAGAAGGTGGACTGGTGTTTTCGACAGAGCAGGGCCGCATGTGTCCGGAGTGCCGAAACCCGGTGAGTGACTGCACCTGTGGGCAAGCGTCTCGGCCTTCCGGGGATGGTGTGGTGCGCGTCAGTCGGGAAACCAAGGGCCGCAAAGGCAAAGGCGTCACCTTGATTACCGGTGTCCCTCTGGATGACAAAGAACTGAAGGCCTACGCCAAAGTGTTAAAAGCCAAATGTGGCACAGGTGGTACGGTAAAAGACGGCGTGGTGGAGATTCAGGGCGATCAGAGGGATATTCTTGTGCCCCTGCTTCAGCAAAAAGGCTGGACGGTCAAACGATCAGGCGGCTGAAGCTCCGTCAAAGACTATTCTCGAGGGGAGTCAGGCATGCATGTAGTGGTACTGGGAGCCGGGGTCGTTGGCGTTACTACGGCCTGGTATCTTCAGGCGCAGGGGCATCAGGTGACGGTGGTCGACCGTCAAAGTCTGTCGGGCCTCGAAACCAGTTATGCCAACGGTGGCCAGATTTCAGTCTCCCACGCGGAGCCCTGGGCTAACCCTTCCGCGCCACTGAAAGTCCTGAAGTGGCTGTTTCAGCAGGATGCTCCCCTTCTGTTTCGCCCGCGCCTGGATCCTTACCAGTGGCGCTGGGCACTGTCGTTTCTGGCGCAATGCACCTCTGCCAAGGCCGCCCATAACATCCGGCAGATGGTCAATCTGGGCACCTACAGCCGGTCGCGCCTGCAGGCACTGCGTCAGGAGGCCAATCTTGACTATGACCATCTTGAGAAGGGCATTCTGCATTTTTACACCAACCCGGCTGAGTTTGATGCCGCTTTGGAACCTGCCCGCATTATGCGAGACCAGGGCTGTGACCGGCAGGTGATCGATGCCGAGCGCGCCGTGCAACTGGAGCCGGCTCTGACGCCGATACGCCGCCGTATCGCCGGCGCGACCTTCACCGCCGATGACGAGAGCGGCGATGCCAGAATGTTTACGCAAGCACTCGCACACCGTTGTGAACAGGCGGGTGTAACCTTTCTGTACGGCACCGACGTGCTGGACTTCGACCGTGCCGGAGACCGTATTCTGGGTGTCCAGGTGCTCAGGGCAGGCAAGCATCAAACCCTGCGCGCCGACAGTTATGTGCTGAGTCTGGGCAGCTTCAGCGCCATTCTGGCTCGCAGGATCGGACTGTTCCTGAACATCTACCCGGCCAAGGGCTATTCGATTACCGTGCCGGTTAAAAATCAGGACGCCGCGTTTAACGTCAGCCTGACCGACGACGAATACAAACTAGTCTACTCACGGTTGGGCGACCGGATACGCGTGGCGGGAACCGCCGAGTTGAACGGGTACAGTCGTGATCTGAACTATACCCGTTGCCGGGCAATCGTTCGCAGAGCGGCCGAAGTCATGCCCGAAGCCGGCCAGTGGGACCAGGCAGAGTTCTGGACCGGGTTGCGGCCGACCACCCCGTCTAATGTGCCGTATATCGGTAAAAGCCATTTCACCAATCTGTACCTGAATACCGGGCACGGCACCTTGGGTTGGACTCACTCCTGCGGCTCGGCGGCGGCGCTGGCCGACATTGTTGACGGACGTCGCCCAGATGTGGATTTTACCTTCTCGGGGCTTTAATGCCTGGCCATAAAAAAACCGGCGACTGGACACAGCCGCCGGTTTTTTGTTTCAACAATCAGTCTTTCAACTGATCCCGAATCAGCTTCTTGTTGATCTTGCCAACACTGGTCTTCGGAATGTCCTCAACAAAGTCGATTTGTTCAGGAATGGCCCACTTGTTGATGTCGCCACTCTCGACGAACTTGCTCAGGTGCTGCTGGATGTCCTTCAGCGACACGTCTTCGCCCGGCTTCAGGGTGACCAGGGCGTAGGGCCGTTCCCCCCATTTTTCATCTGGCACACCGACCACGGCAGCACCGGCGACGGCCGGGTGCTGGCTGATCAGGTTTTCCAGATCCAGCGACGACAGCCACTCACCACCGGTCTTGATCACATCTTTGATGCGGTCCTTGATGGTCAGGGTGTTGTTCGGCTCCATAGAGGCGACGTCGCCGGTATGCAGCCAGCCGCCTTGCCACAGCTCCTCGCCTTTCTGGGGCTCCTTGAAGTAGCTCTGGGTCAGCCAGGGTGCGCGCGCAACCACTTCGCCCTTGGCTTCGCCGTCATGGGGCACCGGGTTGCCATCGGGATCGATAATTTCCAGCTCGACCAGCGGCGCGGCAATGCCGGTTTTTACCCGGATGGCGGTCTGCTGCTCCAGCGGCAGCTCCATATCCTCGGGCTTGAGGTGAGAGGCGCTCAGCAGCGGGCAGGTTTCAGACATGCCATAGGCGGTGTACATCTTGATACCGAGCCTGGCTCCGGCGTCACAAAGGCCCTTGGTCAGGGCGCTACCACCAATCAGTACGTGCCAGTTGTTCAGGTCGGCGGTTTTGATGGATTCGGTGGCCATCATCATCTGCATGATGGTGGGTACGCAGTGCGAGAAAGTAACTTTGTGCTCTTTTAACAGGTCGACCAGCATTTCAGGCTCATAGCGGCCGGGGTAAACCTGCTTGATGCCCATCATAGTGGCCGCATAGGGCACGCCCCAGGCGTGGACGTGGAACATCGGCGTCAGCGGCATGTACACCGAGGAGGAGCGTAGCAACGGCATCTCATCAAACGAGGCAACGGTGCCGGTCATCACCAGAGTGTGCAGCACCAGCTGCCGGTGGCTGAAGTACACGCCTTTCGGATTGCCGGTGGTTCCGGTGGTGTAGAAAGTGGTCGCAATGCTGTTCTCGTCAAAGTCCGGGAAATCGAACTGGTTGTTGGCGTTCGCCAGCAAGGCTTCGTAGTCGCCGATAGTATCAACCGACGTCGCTTTTGCGGTGTCGTTGTCGGTCAGCTGGATCCAGGTCTTGACGGTCTTGATCTCGTCTTTGACGCCTTCGATGATCGGCAGAAAGTCGTCGTGCACCAGCACAACGTCGTCCTCGGCGTGGTTCATGGTGTAAACAATCTGCTCCGGCGACAGCCGCACGTTAACGGTGTGCAGAATGGCGCCAATCATCGGAATCGCAAAGAAACACTCCAGGTAGCGCGGGGTGTCCCAATCCATCACCGCAACCGTATCTCCGGCTTTCACGCCGGCGTCGGTCAGGGCATTGGCCAGCCGATGGATGCGATCCACCAGATCGGTGTAGGTGTACTTGCTGCGGTTGGAATAGACGATTTCCTGGTTCGGGTTGTAGCGGGGCCCAGACAGCAGGAGCTGTTTGATCAGAAGGGGGTATTGGTGCGCGTTATCGGCCGCTGGGAGAATGCGGGTTTGTGCCATGGTTTACACCTCTTCGACGTCGTTTTGAATGGTTGTTTTTATCGATTCAAATCTCGTCATCCTCGTCACGCTTCTTGTGCGTGGGTGGGATTACGCTTTCGGGAGCGGGTTCAAAACCGCTGTACAGACTGTGGGTTTTTTCATCGTAGTTGTCTTTTAATTCATCCTTTACCGTGCCTTCCCATAGAGGTGTGCCGAGAAAATAGCCGGCCCTGCCAATCACATGGGCTGCGATGGGGGCGGTGATCAGAATAAAGATCACGATGGCAAATGCCCGGGTGAACACCACCACATCGCCGAAGTGCATGGCCACGCCGGCCATCGTCATCATGGCGCCCATGGCACCAGCCTTGGTGGAGGCGTGCATTCGGGTGGGCAGGTCCGGAAGCCGAAGAATGCCGACCGAAGCCAGAATCATAAAGCTGGCGCCGGTCAGGAGCAGTATGGCAACGATCAATTCACTCACTCTTACGTCCTCCTCGCTCCAGGAAGCGGGCAAAACCTATGGCGGTCAGGAACGCCGTCAGCGCAATAACGATGGCCACGTCCAGCAGGCTGGAGACCCCGGTGTCGATGGCATGCACCCCTACATAACCGACCACAATGGAGGCGATCAGTTCCAGTGATACCACGCGGTCTGGCAGCGATGGTCCTTTGGTCAGGCGGATAAACGCGAACAACAGCGCCACCGACAGCATAAAATATACAATATTGATCACAACATTCAGCACGTTTCAGCTCCTCAGCGCATGATCTTCAGAATCCGGAACTCAAGCTCCTTGAGATCCTTGCGCAACTGCTCCTCGTCTTGCAGGAACATGGCGTGAATATAGAGCACCCGCCGATCATCGGAGACGTCCAGGCTCAGGGTGCCCGGAGTCAGCGAAATGAAGCTGCTCAGGAACATGATCTCAGCGTCACTGTGCGCTTCCATTTCAAAGGCGATCACACCGGGCTTCATGTACCAGACCGGGGTGGCGACGTCATAAGCGACCCGGAAGTTCGCCTTGAAAAGTTCCTTGATAAAGAACAGGGAAAAGGACACCAGCCTTGGCAGCCGGCGCGAATACCCTTTGAGCGCCGGGACATGCTTCTGCAACACCATCAGTGCCAGATAGCCAAAGATCAAGCCGGCAAGCAGGTTCCAGGCGGTGAACGAGCCACTTAAGGCAACCCAAGCCAGCGCCAGGGTGACGTTCCAGAAGAATCCGATCATGGCTGATTCCCTCCCAACACCGCCTCGATGTAAAGCTGCGGGTTCATCAACTGCTTGGCCGACATCTCTGCCAATTCGTAAATTGGCTGGCCGTAGAGGCCGATGATCAGGGTGCAGATCGCCAGGCCAACCATGGGTACATAATAGGCCCAGGCGTGCTTCTCGTTCAGCTTGCCCTTGAGTTCTTCAGTGTTGTGCACGTGATCCGGAATTTTCTTCCAGAACACCTCGGCCCAGATCTTGATCATGGAATAAAGCGTGAGCAGGCCCACCAGCAAAGCGACAAAGGTCACCACATAGGCTTCGGCCTCAAGTGCTGCGCGGATGATTACAAACTTGGCAAAGAAACCCGACAGCGGTGGAATGCCGGCCAGCGAGAGCGCCGGAATCAGGAATAACACCGCCAGCAGTGGGCGGTATTTGTAAACGCTGCCCAGGTCTTTGAGCTCATAGCTGCCGAGCAGCCGATAGACAAAGCCGCTGACCAGGAACAGATTCGTCTTAACAATGATGTGGTGCATGATGTAAAACACACCGCCAATGATGGCCAGCGGCGTGTACAACGCCAGCCCCAGCATCATGTAGCCGATCTGGCTGACGATGTGGAACGACAGGATACGCCGGAATTCGAATTGGGCGGCCGCGCCCAGCACGCCGGTGAGCATGGTCGCGGTTGCGGCCCACAGCAGGATGTTGTGTGTGTAATCCACATCCTGGGTAAAGATCAGCGTAAACATCCGGAACAGGGCATAAACGCCCACCTTGGTCAGCAGGCCGGCAAACAGCGCAGACACCGCGACCTGAGGCGTGTGGTACGAGGCCGGGAGCCAGAAGAACAACGGGAACGCCGCCGCCTTGATGCCGAATGAGACCATGAACATCATAGCGACCACGGTGATCATGCCCGGGTCTTCTACCTGGCTGACTTTCTGGGCGATATCCGCCATGTTCAGGGTGCCGACCATGCCGTAGAGCAGACCCACGGCAGACAGGAAGATCGCCGACGAGAACAGGTTGAGGGTGACGTACTTGATGGCGCCTTCCATCTGCGCCCGCTCGCCACCCAGGGTCAGCAGAGCAAACGACGCCAGCAGCATCACCTCAAACCAGACGAACAGGTTGAAGATGTCACCGGTCAGGAAGGAGCCAGCCACACCCGCCAACAACAGATGCATCAGTGGGTAGTAGCCAAACTTCTCATGCCCGCGCGGGGTGGAGGCAAGCGAATAGATGGCAATCGCCAAACCGATAATGCCGGTCAGCACAATCATGATGGCCGCCAGCACGTCCGATACAAAGACAATGCTGAACGGTGCCGGCCAACTGCCCATTTGCATGGTGATAAAGCCATGCTCGGTGGTCGACATCAGCAACCAGATGCCAGTCCACAGCAGCAGGGCATTGGCCAGCACCGCCAGGATGCGTTGGTAGCGAACCGACCGCCAAAGCGACAGCGACAGGGCGCCGGCGGTCAGAGGAATCAGTACAGGAAGAATCAGTTCCGGGCTCAAGTGTCCGTATCCTTCATTTGGTCCAGGTCATCGGTTCCGACCACCTCATAGGCTCGGCGGATAAGCACCACAGCGAAGGCCAGTACGCCAAAGGCAATTACAATGGCTGTCAGGATCAATGCCTGAGGCAGCGGGTCAGCAACAATGCCGACCGGGCCGCTGGCGCCGTCCGGAATCAATGGCGGTGCACCGCGGGTCATGCCGGCTACTACAAAAATCAGCAGGTTCGCTGCGTTACTCAGCATCATCAAACCGATGACCAGCTTGACGATCGAGCGCCTGAGCATCATGTAAAAGGCGGCAGTGAACATAATGCCCACCACATAGGCCATCAGGCTCTCCATAGAGATCCTCCAGGTGTTTGCTCTGAATAATGGGTCATTCTTCTGCTTCCATCAGGCCGATAACAAAGGTCATGATGGTGCCCAGCACTGCAAAGTAGACCCCGATGTCGAAGATCAGCGGCGTGGACAGTTTCAGATAGTCGCCTCCGGGCAGCGGGAGTTCCCACCAGTGGGCGGTCAGCATGGGCTGCCCGGAAAGCAGGGCTGGCAGCGTCGACGCCAGGCCCAGTAACAGCCCGGCGCCCAGCAGATCTCTGGGGCCTACCCGAAGAATCCGGCGGGCAGGCTCAGCGCCAAAGGCAAAGGCATAGAGTACGAAGGCACCGGCAGCGACCAGTCCGCCGATAAAACCACCGCCGGGCTCGTCGTGGCCCCGGAACAGCAGGAAAACCGAGAACATCAACTGCAGCGGCATAATCAGCAAAGCCGCCGTGTGCAGAATCATGGTATTTGACTTCATGGTTTGTGCTGATCCTCCGCTTTCAGTTTCAGCATAGAGAGCACACCGAGTGCCGCAAGTGACAGCACAAAGATTTCGCCCAGAGTATCCAGAGCCCGGAAATCGACCAGTATCACGTTCACGATGTTCCTGCCGTACGCCAAAGGCGCACTGTTCTCAACGTAGTAAGTCGATATTGTCTCGAAGTACTGGATATCGAGGACGGCCAGCATCATCAGGGTGATCGTGATGCCGGCAAACACCGACACGGCGAGATCGCGGTAACGCTGGAACGGCGTTGACAGGTTCACAAATTCCGGCAATTTGAACAGTACCAGCACCAGCAGGATAACCGTCAGGGTTTCTACCAGCAGCTGGGTGATGCCGAGGTCGGGCGCGCTGAACAGGATAAAGGTCAGGGCCACACCGAAACCCAATACACCCATGGAGGCAACGGAGCCGAGCCGGGAGTGGGTACTGCTGGCAAAGACAGCCGACGCCACCAATAACAGGGCGATGCCCCATTCATAGAAATGACTGTCGGCCAGATTCAGCGTGAAGTGCACGCCGTACTTGTCGAGCATGGTGTAGCCGGCCAGCCCGAAGGTAACGGCGACCAGCACCAGCATGTAGATGCCCAGCACGCCATTCTGCAACATCCGGGTCTGCCAGCTGGCGACAACGGTAATCCACTCCATAATCTTGAAGTAGCCAGCCTCCGGCCCGACACGGCTACCCGCATAGTTGATCGCATTGAGGGTTGGCTGGATTCGCGGCCAGGCACGGAACAGCAGAAGGCCCACAATCAGGCTGACGGCGGACAGTAACAGCGGCGCATTGATGCCGTGCCAGAGTGCCAGGTGGAAATCCACCGGTGCCCCATAAACCGAGGCGACCGCTGCCTTCAATAGAGCGTTTTCTGGCAGGAACGGCATCAGGCCGAAGGCCAGGGCAATAATGGTCAGAACTGCAGGGCCAATCAGCATGCCAAAAGGGGCTTCATGAGGTGTTTTCGGGGTGTCGCCCGGGGTCCCAAAAAATGGTTTGATCGCGACCAGCCCGGCCACGCCCACGATCAGAATGGCTGACGCGACGGCCGCCATCACCAGCAAGTTGCTCCAGAGCGGTGCGTCAAGCAGAGACTCCAGCATCAACTCCTTGGCAATAAACCCGAACAGCGGCGGCAGGCCAGCCAGTGACAGTGCCGCAAAGACGGCAATGGTGGCAGTCACAGGCATGGCCTTGCGCAGGCCGCCCATGCGGGAGATGTCCTTGGTGCCGGTTTCGTGATCCAGAGCGCCTGCGAGCATGAACAGCGCGCCTTTGTACAAGGAGTGAGCGATCAGGAAGCAGATAAACGCCGTCATGGCGAGCTCGGTACCAACGCCAATCAGCATCGTCAGCGTACCCAGCGCCATCACGGTGGAGTAGGCCAGAACTTTTTTGATTCCGGTGCTGCTGAAGGCGAACCAGGCGCCGGTCAACATGGTGGCAGCACCAAAGCCCATCAGCATCATGCTCCAGAATTCGCCTTCACCCAGAGCCGGGTTCAGGCGAGCCATCAGGTAAATGCCGGCCTTGACCATGGTAGCCGAGTGCAGAAACGCAGACACCGGCGTTGGTGCCGCCATGGCGTTGGGCAGCCAGAAGTGGAATGGCACTTGCGCTGATTTGGTAAACGCGCCAGCCAACAGGCACAGCACAGCGGCGGTATAGAACGCGTGCTGATGGATCGGGTCACCAGAAGCCAGGATGGCAGAGATAGAATAGCTGCCCGTCATGATCGTCAGCAGAATCAGGCCGGCCATCAGAGCCATGCCACCGGCCACCGTCACAAACAATCCCTGGAGTGCGCACTTGCGGGCTTCAAGGTCTTCGTGATTGAAACCGATCAGCATGTAGGAAGTGATGCTGGTCAGTTCCCAGAACACAAACAGCGTGATCAGGTTGTCGGACAGCACCAGACCGAGCATCGATGCCATGAACGCTAGCATAATGACGAAAAAACGTGCCAGGTATTTGTGTCCGGCCAGATAAGAGCCCGCGTAGATCAGAATAAAGGTTCCGATACCGCTGATCAGTAATGCAAAGGTCAGAGAAAGGCCATCAACCAGAAAGTTGAGCGAGATACCCAGCCCAGGCAGCCATTGATATTCCAGCAGCAGTGGTCCGCCCTGAACCTGCGACAGAAACGTGCTGAAATAAGCAACGAGGCTCGCCGGCAGCAACGCCAGTAACCAACCGATATATTTGCCCGCGACCCGATGTAAAAGGGGCACGACAATAGCCAGCAGAAATCCGGATAACACAGCCAATAGCATGTGCGTCAAAGCTCCGTTTTGGCACCTCAGCGATATGCTGTCGCGGGGGTGCAGGATATTGGTTGATAGGCAATAGCTATGGTTTCTACCTTCAAAGGTGCCAGAAAGACTATCTGACAGATTGACCAAAGGCAAGGCAAACCGTGCGACACTAAGTGTCGACCGCTCAAGCCGGACAATACGGGATGCCATACCTTAGTCGAAGTCGGGTGTGGTAACCTTTTCAGCTGTTCTTCCACCAGACTCTGGCGACTTCCATCATGACTTCGACCTATCCTAACTTGTTGAAACCTCTTGATCTTGGCTTTACCGAACTCAAAAATCGGGTGCTCATGGGTTCCATGCACACGGGCCTTGAGGACCGGTTCTGGAATATTCACAAGTTCGCCCGGTATTTTGCAGAGCGGGCTGAGGGTGGCGTTGGCCTTATGGTCACCGGCGGTTACTCGCCCAACCTGGTCGGGCAACTGGCTCCGCTGTCGTCCACCATGAATAATCGGGGCACCGCCCTGTTGCATCGTCATGTGACCGGCGCTGTGCATGAGGCCGGCGGCAAAATCTGCCTGCAATTACTGCACGCCGGGCGTTACGGATACCAACCGCTGATTGTGTCTGCCTCCGCGACCAAAGCCCCGATCAGTCCTTTCAAGGCCCGTGCCCTGTCCACTAAAGGTGTCGAACGGCAGATCAATGATTTCGTCGACGCGGCCAAGCTGGCGAAATTTGCGGGTTATGACGGCGTTGAGGTGATGGGCTCCGAGGGCTATTTCATTAACCAGTTTCTGTGTGAGCGCACCAACAAACGCACCGACAAATGGGGTGGCCCTTTCGAAAACCGCATGCGCCTGCCGGTCGAAATTGTTCGCCGGATGCGCGAGGCGGTGGGGCCTGAGTTCATCATCATCTACCGGTTGTCTATGCTCGACCTGGTGGAAGGTGGTCAGACCTGGGATCAGGTCGTCACCCTGGGCAAGGCCATCGAGCAGGCCGGTGCCACCATTATCAACACGGGCATTGGCTGGCACGAAGCCCGAGTGCCCACTATCGTGACCTCGGTGCCGCGGGGTGGTTTTGCCGATGTCACCGCCAAGTTCTACGGTGAAGTGGCGATTCCGATTTGTACCACCAATCGCATCAACACCCCCGAGAAAGGCGAAGAGATTCTTGCAGCTGGCAAAGCCGACATGGTGTCCATGGCCCGGCCGTTGCTGGCGGACAGCGAGTTTGTGCGCAAGGCTGAGCAGGGCCGCAGCGACGAGATCAACACCTGCATCGCCTGCAACCAGGCTTGCCTCGACCACGTATTCCAGGCCAAGCGGGCCTCGTGTCTGGTCAATCCCCGGGCCTGTCACGAAACGGAACTGGTGCTGACCGTGGCCCCCGTGGCGCGGCGGGTTGCGGTGGTTGGCGCAGGGCCTGCCGGCCTGGCGGCAGCCACAACCGCAGCCAAACGTGGCCATAAAGTGACCTTGTTTGACGCCGACGACCAAATTGGCGGCCAGTTCAACTACGCCAAGCGTATTCCGGGCAAGGAAGAATTCTACGAAACCCTGCGTTATTTCCAGCGCCAGATCGAGCTGTTGCAGATTGACCTGAAACTTAACACCCGCGTCGATTCGAAGGCGCTGGTAGGGCAGGGGTTTGATGACGTCATCATCGCCACCGGTGTAAAGCCAAGAACACCAAAAATAGACGGCATCGACCATCCGAAAGTGCTCGGCTACCTCGACGTGCTGCGCCACAACAAGCCGGTCGGCAAGACCGTGGCGGTGATCGGCGCCGGTGGCATCGGCTTTGACGTCAGTGAATTCCTGACCCATGACTTCGGCCAGCACCCGGAAGGCGAGCAGATCAGCGTGGCGGACTGGCAGGCGGAGTGGGGCGTTAACCCGACGTTTGAAGGCCCCGGTGGCCTGGCGGAACGCGAACCGACCCCCTCGCCACGCAAGATTTACCTGATGCAGCGCAAAACCGGCAAAGTCGGTGGTGGCCTGGGCAAAACCTCCGGCTGGGTGCACCGGAACAGCCTGAAGCATCGGGATGTTGAAATGCTCAAAGGTTGCCGTTATGACCGCATTGACGATCAGGGCCTGCACATCACCCTGACCGACAAGAACGGCAAAGCTCAGGAGAGCAGAGTGTTGGCGGTGGATAACGTGATCATCTGTGCCGGCCAGGAGTCGTTCCGAGAGCTTTATGATCAGCTCTCGGAGTCTGGCGTCAAAGCGCATTTGATCGGGGGGGCGGATCTGGCAGAAGAGCTGGATGCAAAACGGGCCATCCGGCAGGGTACCGAAGTGGCTGCGGCCATCTGAACTCCGCAGAAAACGGCAACAGGTGACCCAAAAGGGCATTCAATAGCCGATTGAGGCAGGTGGCTACCGGGCGGCTTTTAAAGCGTTGGAGATGGCCTCTGCCTCGGCTTCGAGTACCTGGCAACGCAGGCTGTTGCCCTGTTGAAGCGCATGCTCAAGCTGCTTGCGCTTCATGTCGTACAGGCGGGTCAGAATGCTGGCCTGGCTTTGTTTGATCGGTGCGTTCATGGCGATCTCTCCATAGGCACGACTGTCGGTATTCTTTACGTTGGCAGGTCAAACCTGGCCTTCTGGTTAATAAACTGCATAACCCACGCCAGAAATCGGCCAGGCGGAGATCAGCGCCCGAACCTCGACCGATAAACACCCGGTGCCATGCCAGTGTGTTTCCGGAACAGACGGCTGAACGAGCTGACGTCCTCGTACCCGACCAGCCGGGTGATTTCCTCCACCGCCACTCGCGAGTTCTCCAGATGCTGCCGGGCCGCCTCAATACGCAGCGTCTGCAGGTAACTGGTCGGAGTATCGCCGGTCGCCTCCTTGAACCGGCGAATCAATGAACGTTCCGTCAGCCCGCTCAAGGCCGCCAGAGACGGCAGCGTCACCGGCTGGCGGTAGTGGGCGTCCAGCCAGTCCTGCAACTTCAGAATCGGGCTGTCCGAGTGATAGCGCCGGGCTTGCAGGGCACTGTACGGCGCCTGACTGGTGCGGCCGGCGTCAATCACAAACGCCTTCGCCAACTCCCGCGCCACCTGCGCCCCCGCAAACCGTTCCACCAGATACACCCCCAGATCCCACCAGGCCATCCCGCCGCCGGCACAGGCCACCGGCCCATCCACCGTCACCAGTTTCTCCGGCTGCAAATCCACCGCCGGAAACCGCTCCCGAAACGGATTGCTGAAGCCCCAGTGCGTGGTCGCCTCACGGCCATCCAGCAACCCCGCCTCTGCCAACAAAAACGCCCCGGTGCAATTACTGGCCACCCGAACCCCGCCATCACCGGCGTGCTGAAACTGTCCCAACCAGCGAATCAGTTCTGAATTACCCGCCAAGGTTTGATCTATCGGCGCACCGATCGTCGGAATGATTACCAGGTCATCCACCCCGAAGGCCTCCACCTCGCGCCAGGACCCGTCTGCCAACAGCGTCAGCCCGTTAATGCACCGACAGGGTTCGCCCGCCTCCGTCAGCAGGCGGGTCTTGAACCAGGCATGGGGCGGTTCCCCGTGAATCCGGGCCCAGGTCACCCCGGCCATCCGGAACAGGTCGATAACCCCGGTGATCGCGCTGGCCAGGGCGCCGTCAAAGCCGATGATGGTGACGGTTTTCATGAAATGGCGGTTTCCACCAAGAATAAGTCAGAAATGACAATTCCAACCAGTGTAGTGGTTGTGAGAGGCTAAGGGCAATAAACAGGAGAGCAAGAATGACCGACACCCTCATCGACCGCCGCGACCTCGAATTCCAACTGTACGAGGTCTTGGACACCGAAACGCTGACTCAGCGTGAGCGCTTCAGCGAACACAGCAAAGAGACCTTCGATGCCGTCATCGAAACCGCTGACAAAATGGCGAAAGAGAAATTTGCCAATCACAACAGCGCCGCCGACAAAGACGAGCCGAAATTCGTCAACGGCCAGGTCGACATGCTGCCGGACGTCAAAAAAGCCTTCGACGCCTATGCCGAAGCTGGCTTCCTCGCCGGACGTTACGACTACGACCTGGGCGGCATGCAGCTGCCGGAATCGGTCATGGCCGCCTGCAACGGCTTCTTCACCGCCGCCAACCCAGGCACCGCAGGCTACCCATTCCTGACCACGGCGGCTGCCAACCTCATCCGCGTGTTCGGCAACGACCAGCAGAAAACCACCTTTCTGCCGCCCATGCTCAGCGGCCGTTTCAGTGGCACCATGGCCCTGACCGAGCCCCACGCTGGCTCCAGCCTGGCCGACATACGCACCTCCGCCACGCCTACAGAAGATGGTCATTACCTGATCAAAGGCGCCAAAATCTACATCTCCGGCGGTGAACAGAGCATCACCGAGAACATCGTTCACATGGTGCTGGCCAAAATCAAAGGCGCGCCGGCCGGTGTCAAAGGCATCTCCCTGTTCATCGTCCCCAAGTTCCACGTTGATGACGCCGGTAACCCGGGCGAGCGCAACGGCGTCAGCCTGGCCGGTTTGATCCATAAACTTGGCTACCGGGGCACCACCTCCACCGCCCTCAGTTTCGGCGACGACGCCCCTTGTCACGGCTTCCTGGTTGGCGAGCCGCACCAGGGCCTGAAATACATGTTCCAGATGATGAACGAAGCCCGCATCGGCGTTGGTTTCGGCGCCGCCGTGATCGGCTACCGCGGTTACATGCACAGCCTGGAATACGCCAAAGACCGTCTGCAGGGCCGCAAAGCCAGTGAAAAAGACCCGGAAAGCCCGCAGGTGCCGATCATCGAGCACGCCGATGTGCGCCGTATGCTGCTGGCCCAGAAAGCCTACAGCGAAGGCGGCCTGGCCCTGTGCCTGTATGGTGCCCGCCTGATGGACGAGCAGCACACTCACCCGGACGAGCAGAAGCGTGTCGAGGCCGGCAAACTGCTGGACCTGCTCACCCCGGTGATCAAAGCCTGGCCCTCCGAATTTGGTCCCAAAGCCAACGACCTGGCGATCCAGGTTTATGGTGGCGCTGGCTACACCCGTGAATACCCGGTCGAACAATGCTGGCGCGACAACCGCCTGAACCCGATTCACGAAGGCACTAACGGCATCCAGGCCCTGGACCTGCTCGGCCGCAAAATCTGGCAGGATCAAAGCCACGGCCTGCAACTGCTGATGCAGGAAATGCAGGTTGACCTGCAAGCCGCCACCACCGATCGCTGCCAGCAGTGGGCGCTGTCCTTGAGCGAAACCCTGCAGCAGGCCGTGAAAGTCACCCAAAGCCTGGGCAAATCTTTGATGGGCGGCGAAGTCGACAAAACTCTGGCCAACGCCAGCTGCTACCTGCACCTGTTCGGCCACATCATTGTCGCCTGGATGTGGTTGCGCCAGGCCAACGCCGCCGCCAATGCCGTGGCTTCCGCCAACAGCGACAGCGAGCGCAACTTCTACCAGGGCAAACTCCAGGCTGCCCAGTACTTCTTCCACTGGGAGCTGCCGACCGTCGCCCAGGATCTGGTTTTGCTCCGGAATCAGGATGATACGTGCCTGAACATGAAGGCTGATTGGTTCTGATTTGGTGCTTTGGTTCTGTTCGTAGCCTGCAGGTTTGGGCGTTAGCACGCTCGGCTGGTGGCCTTTCCGGGACACGCCCACGAGTACGTCCCTGTAGGCTCGTTTCGGGCCGTCCATGGCCCTCAACGGTCCCGGAAAGGCCCACCAGCCGAGCGCACCCGAGCCGTGGTGCGGCGCGCAGAAATGCAGCCAAACAAAGTTTGTTTTGGTGTTACAGGTCAATAGTCGCGATGTGCGGTTTCCGTATCGCTGCCAAGACTGGGGCACGAGCGACGGGTAAGGCTTTCCGGGACTGTCTGCAGCAGGGATGCTGCAGTCAAGCTTACAGGGACGTATTCACAGCGTGTCCCGGAAAGCCTTACCCGTTGATCGTGCGAACTCCAAACCTGACAGGCTAGGTTCCCAAAAAAGAGGACAACCCCAATGTCACTGGTAAACATAGAAAAACAAGGCCACATCTTGCTGATCGGCCTGAACCGCCCGGAAAAAATGAACGCCATGAACCGGGCCATGTACCACGAAATCGCTGCTGCCTACTATCAGCTCCAGAGTGACCCGGACCTGCGCGTGGCCGTGATGTATGCCGAAGGCGACCACTTCACCAGCGGCCTGCAACTGGACGACTGGGCCGGCGTGTTCGCCAACGGCAAAGGCATCGAACCCGGTGACGGCGAACTCGACCCCTTCGACATCACCGGCGACAGCCTCACCAAACCCGTCGTCTTCGCCGCCCAGGGCATCTGCTTCACCTGCGGCGTCGAAATGATGCTCAACACCGACATCCGCGTCGCCGCCAAAGGCACCCGCTTCGCCCAGCTCGAAGTCAAACGCGGCATCTTTGCCTGTGGCGGCGCCACCATCCGCCTGCAGCGGGAAATCGGCTGGGGCAACGCCCAGCGTTACCTGCTCACCGGCGATGAATGGACCGCCGAACAAGCCTACCAATGGGGGCTGATCCAGGAGTTGGTCGAACCCGGAGAACAGTTCAGCAAAGCCCTGGAAATCGCCGAGAAAATCGCGAAAGCCGCACCGCTCGGTGTTAACGGCAGCCTGAAGTCGTCAAAAATCGCCGTCAGCGAAGGCCAGGAAGCCGCCAAGCAGCGCCTGTTCCCGGATCTGCGACCGGTGATGGCCAGCGAAGACGTCAAAGAAGGTATTCAGTCGTTTCTGGAAAGAAGGGAAGCGGTATTCAAAGGGAAATAGTGGTTGGCCGCCGGCCCCGCAACCAAAAGGCTGGGGCCGGCAACCAAACCATCACTATCGTCAGAGCTTAGGCCGCCTCAGACTCAGAAGAAGAATCAGCCCGACGAGACGCAGCCTCAGCCGCCACTTCTGCAGCATAGTCAGCGTACTTGGCTATCAGCTCCTCCCTGCGATCCGGATCCCAGTTGATCTTCGACAAATCGCCTTCGTAGTGATCAATTACCCGCTTATCCATGGTCTCATACCACCACTGAGGCAAGTACGCCGGCAACAACATCGACGCATAACCACCCGGCAGCTGTGGCGCGTTTTCAAAATGCCTCAAGGCCTGATAACTCCGGGTCGGATGCGCGTGATGGTCCGAATGCCGCTGCAGCTGATAGAGAAACAGATTTGTCACTACATGATTGCTGTTCCAGCTATGCTCGGGCTGAGTGCGCTCATATTTACCAGCCTTGTCTTTCTGGCGCAGCAAACCGTAGTGCTCGATGTAATTCACACTCTCCAGCAAACTGGCGCCGTAAACCGCCTGCGCCGCCAGGAACGGAACCGCACGCGGACCGCACAGCAGCGTGGTCGCGCCAAAGAACCCGGCGCTCATCGCCCAGCCCTGAAGCAGTTCGTTTTCCATACTCCAGAAGCTCTTCCCCTTGCGCTCAAGCCGAGCCTTCTCGATTTTTACCGACGACTTCATGCCACCAAATACCGTGCGTGGCAGAAACTTCCAGAAACTCTCGCCCATCCGGCTGCTGGCCGGATCTTCCGGTGTCGCCACCCGCTTGTGATGGCCAAAATTGTGCTCCACCACAAAATGGGTGTAGCCAGTCGGCGCCAATGCCGCCATCGCCATCAGTTTGTTGAACTTGTTCGATTTGTGGCCCAGCTCATGGGCGGTGTTGATGCCCACCCCGTTAATGGCACCCACGGTCAGCGTCAGGCCGATTTTGTCTTCAAGGGGCGTGTTCTTGCGGCTGGCCAGCCAGGCGCCCAGCACCGTCATGGCGTACTGGGTCGGAATGAAGGCCTTTACGATGCGGTCGTAGTATTTATCCTGTTCCAGCGACCTCACAGCCGATTCGGGCGGATTGCTTTTATCTTCGCCAATGGCACGGTCGAGTGCGGGAATCACGCCGTGTACCAGGGCTGGGCCGGTCCAGGCCAGTGCTTTCAGTCTCTTCGGCGCAATCGCATAGCCAGTCAGGGCGGCGAGGCCGATGCCAGGCAGAGCGGGTCCAAGTAGCCACAGGTAGCGCTTGGGATCCTTCCAGGTAGTTTGTGTAAGGTCACTGTCCTCAGTGACTTTGATGACTGGCTCGTCCAATTTTTGGGAGTCCAGGGACCCTTTCACTTTGGCATTCATGACTGACTCTCCGTCGTGCTTGCTGGTTATTGTTCCTTGAATCTATGTCGGACAATCTTGCAATACAACAGATGTTTAAGTGTGAAGATGACTCTGGCCTGAAATGACAATCGAGGATGGTCGCCAGAAAACTTACTTTAGTTCCCGCACGGGACTATTTGACGGGCTTTCAGGTTAAGAGCTCAGGGTTGGTGGCGAGACCTGCATTTGTGGTCCAGACTTCTTCAAGACAAAAACAACAGGGAAGACCTTATGAGCGCCTTCAACCCGTCGCCGGCCACTGTTTCCTGGTCTGTGCAGCAGATGCTTCGGGAGTATGTGGGTTCACAACGCATCGTTGAGATTGTCTACCAGGACCCTGCGGGTCAGATCTGTGAAATCCATGAGGTCATCCGGGATCTGTTGAGCCGGGCAGGTCATGACTTTTTGGTTCTGGGCAGGGGAAAAGTGGTTGGTGTAGAGCATGTCATCATGATAAACGGGCAACGGTTTACCAAAGAGTAATCTGCATGTAATTGCCATTGCCCTGTCATGAGCTCTACCCTTTAAGCGCTGTAAACATGGATCGACAGAGGGATATGTTATGAACAAGCTCACGCTGAGCGCACTGGCGTTACTCACCACTCTGGGCCTCGCGGCCTGCAGCTCCGAGGACGATGAAGGTGCAGATTTTGAGCGGGCTGGCGAAAACGCCGGTGAAATGATGGACGATGCAGCCGACGCTACCGAAGAAACCTGGGACGACGCTACTGGCCAGAACCAAAGTGCCTGGGAAGAAACGAAGGAAGGTGTTGGTGAAGCCGGAGAAGAGATGGGCGAAGCCGCCGATGATGCGGGCGACGCTGTCGAAGATGGCTACAACGAGGCGACGCAGTAAGTATGGTTGATCGGGCAGTTACAGCCGATCTTCTCTGAACTTACTCCGTTACAAGCTGAAAAGCCTGGCCGCTAGTGTAACGTGCCAGGCTTTTGTTTTACGGAATTCTGTTGTTGAGGATCAGAGAGCGATTTCACCGCCGTCTTCGCGATAAATAACGATTGTAGCTGAACGTGGTCGGTTCCCTCCTTCCCCAAACGCGGTGGCATCTCTTGAGCCGGCCGGCCATACACTCACATTGGTATTGAACGAGTCCTTGGAACCACCCTCGCCGGGGTGCTGGATGTTTATGAACATTGACCGTGCGTCTGCGGTCATACTGATGCCGGTAATCTCACAGCCGTTGGGGCCAACCAGGAAGCGTTTGAGCTTGACGGCTTCTGCAGGTTGTCCGACGAAGGTCTCGATAGAAGCCTGGTTATCACTGTCAGCTGTAGTCACGGTCACGCTTTCCCCGTCTCCGTACTCGCCAGGTATGGCGACCAGCATCTGGTTGTTGGTCTTGCTGCGAATGCCCGATGAGCCGTCATCGGTCTGAATCCACAACACTCCGCGAGGGTCGATGAACAGACCGTCGGGGCTGGAAAACTCGTTGTCGGCAGTCAGGCCAGAGACGTTGTAGTCTGATGAGGCATCAGCATCGGAACCAAACAGGAAAATGTCCCAGTCGAAAGTAGTCGATGCATGGTCGCCACCCGCCTCACGCCAGCGAATAATGTGACCATTCTGGTTGATTGCGCGAGGGTTGGCGCCATCGGTGCTACTGGCTGGGCGATTGCTCGTGTTGCCATTGGTGAGCGCGAGATATACGTCGCCATTCTGAGGGTTTACCGTAGCCCATTCGGGGCGGTCCATTGGAGTGGCGCCAACGACATCGGCTGCAAGTCTGGCGCTTGCAAGCACCTCCGCTTCGGTGTCGAAAGTGTAGTCCCAGCTATTGTCATTTCGGGTGTAGGTGTGGGTGCCAGAAAGTTCGATGTTGTCGTGCGACAACTCTTTCCAGACACCGGTGCCGTCATCATTGAATACCGCGACGTAGAGCTTGCCTTCATCCATATAGCGGTCGCCAGCGGCCAGGCCTCCATTACGGTCTGCCTCGTTCCAGTTGTGCTTGGACACAAACTTGTACATGTATTCACGGCGAGCATCGTCACCCGAATAAAAAACAACCGGCTTGCCTTCCTTCACTGGCGCTAGCCAGGCTCCCTCATGGGAGAGGCGGCCGAAGGTTGTCCTTATGCGAGGCTTCTGGGTGGGCCGGAAAGGATCGACTTCGGTGATATAACCGTGCAAATTTGGTTCATTCCTGAAGTCGGTTGTGGCAGATCCACCTGTTGTTTCGACTCGGAAGCGTTCGTATTGATCGCCAGGGATCAGGTTCCACTGACGATAATTCCAGCCATTGCCTCGGATGCCGTAACGTTCCATCCAGGCTCGATGTTTGTCAGAAAGCCCGGCAATATCTCCGACAGTGTAGTAGGCGTACCAGTTTTCTTCGGCTGCAAGGTAAGTACCCCATGGGGTGTGACCGTTGGCGCAGTTGTTCATGGTGCCGTAGCGGTTGGCGCCGGTAGGGGTTAGCTTGGTTTTGACGAAATCTTCACCAGCCACGGGGCCCCGCATGTCCATTTCAGTGAAGATCGTCAGGCGGCGGTTATAAGGGGAGTCAAGCACCACAGACCACTTGCCATTCTGTTTGCGGATTTCTACGCAAGAAACTCCGTGACCGTTCATTTCCCGATCCACGATTTTCTTCAGCTCCAGAAGATTCCCGTTGCTGATGGCATCAGCTTTCGACGTGGGTGTTTCATGGAGGGTGTTGTCTTCCAGATTCTCGTGATTCAAGACCAGAATTCCGCGATCCGATACGTCGGGATCGAATTGGCCTGCGGAATTCATGCCGAAGAAGTGCATTCCGTCGTGTTCGTCTCCAGAGCGGCTGTCGTAGTCAATATCGGTGCCGTCATTCTTGAAGGAGGGCAGCCCGGAGAATAAGGGGTCGCCTTTTGCAAACAGCACATCTGCTTTGTAACCTGGTGGCAGGATGACCCGGTCCTCAATTCCACCCGGCACTGCCTCAAATCCCAAACTCTGCGGATTCATGGTGGCTTGATCTGAAGGCTCGACAATGGCGTCTGAACTGCTGTTGCTGCTTCCTCCACAACCGACGAGTGCCATCGAGCCCAGGACCCCGACAGTCGCCGCTGACGCTGTTCCAGTAAGGAGGCGGCGACGTGAAAATCTGGCCTGAATAATGTCGTCAAAAGCCCGGTTATTACTTCTGTTGCTATCTTCTACAGGATGATGCCCCATCTCTATCTCTCCTTGAATCAGATGCTCATAACAGATTGGTTTAGGTGTCAGCGAACTCGTGGACACGAGATCACCCAGAGATAGAGTCGCGCAGTCCTGTGACCGGCTTGATGCACTTCTGTTACAAATCAAATTCTGGCGACTCAAAAATATACATAAAACAATGTCAGTAATGAGGCGCATGTGATGAATAGGGTTGAACACAAAGATTCAGGTTTTTGGTCTTCTGCCGATAACTTCTTGGGATTTACTAAAGTATGAGTTATTAACTCATATCAATTCATTACTCTCAGTCATGGCCTGTAATAACAATATGCTTGCGCACGCAATGATAAAAAAGAGGGCACCATGGGTTTACTCGATCGCACTACCATTATCTGGGGGCTGGGCATTGCTGTTTTGCTCGCCATTATTTGCCCGTGGGTGGCTCCGTTGTTAGGGCTGGATGCGGCTTCGCTGTTTATCGGCCTGGTGATCGGTTTGGTAGTCGCCGTCGGTTACCTGCTGGTGCGTGTTCTGGAGCCGGTCGAGCGCGGAATAGCCGGGCTGAACGATGGCACACTGCCGAGCAATCATCCGTTACAGCAGCAGTGCAAACAGTTACTGGCCGATGCCCGTGCCGGCAAGGCGCTGGTAGAAACTCTTTCTGACAGCGCCGACCGAAATGCCATATCGGCTGCGGAAGTGTCGTTTGCGGCGGACCAGGTCAAAAAGCGGCTCGACCAGCAGGTTGAAGAAACGGCGCAGATGGCGAATTACGCTGGCCAGATTACCGAATCGGTTCGTGAATCGTCCGAACAGGCCACCAACGCTGCGACCATGGCGCTGCAAAACCGTGAAGTCAGCATCGAGGGGCGACAGGCTTTGGCGTCGGCGATTGAAAGTGTCCGGATAGTGCATCAACAATCCGGTGAGAATCTGAGCCTGATTCAGGCCTTGAATGAAAAATCCACCAAGATCCAGGGCGTCACCTCCACCATTCAGGGTATTGCCGAGCAGACCAACCTGTTGGCACTGAACGCTGCCATTGAAGCCGCTCGAGCCGGGGACCAGGGTCGGGGCTTTGCCGTGGTTGCCGATGAAGTTCGCCAATTGGCGGGCCGCACTGCTCAGGCCACCAGTGAAGTGGCCGTCACCCTCGAAGAAATTCAGGGCGATACCGCCGTGATTGTGGCCCGCATTGAAGATCTGGCTCGCTCGGTAGAGCAGGGCCTGGAGTCTGTCGAGGGTGTCGGGGTGCAGCTGGATCTGATCAGGGACCAGTCAGATCGGGTTCAGCAGCAGGTGGCCCGCATTGCCGAGATTGATCAGAACAACGAGCAAAGCCTGGAGCAGGTGTTCTCAGCCATCGAATCGGTGCGTGATCACATCGCGGAAAGCGACACCAGTGTTGCGTCGTTGGCGGATCAGGCATCGACACTGATGGAATTGGCCGAAAAAGCCAATGCAGCTTTCGCGTTGAATAGCTCACAAAGCTATCACCGGACGTTTTTCGATCAGGCCCGCAGTGGTGCCGGGCAGATCGGCAAGCTGTTCGAGAACGCGATTCTGGAGGGCAAGTTGACGGAAGTGGCGTTGTTTGACAAGAAACGCGAGCCCATTCCGAAAACGGACCCGCAGCAGTATTCCAGCAGTTACGACCGTTATACCGATCAGGTGCTGCCCTCCGTGCAGGAGGCCATCAAAAACAGCCAGGATGCAATTGTGTTTGCTATTGGTTGTGCGCCTGATGGCTACGTCCCGACCCACAACCGGGACTTTGCGCACCCACCGACCGGTAATCGCGACGTAGATCTGGTGAAGAGCCGAAGCAAACGCCTGTTCAATGACCGCACCGGCATTCGCTGTGGCAGCCACACCGAAGACATGCTATTGCAGACCTATCGCCGGGACACCGGAGAGATCATGCACGACCTGTCTGTACCTATCTATGTCAATGGCAAGCACTGGGGCGGCTTCCGGGTAGGCTACCGGCCTTCCGGACACTGAACCCGGCGGCCGGGCATGGCCGGTCAGTCTTCAGTGACCTCTCTCAGTCGCAATGCGCTGATCGTGCCCGCCAGGCCCATCAAGCCCAACACAAGGATGACCGCTATGTCTGATATCAGTGACAGTGCCGCGGTCAGGCCGCCGGTGATCAGTAGCAGAACGCCGATGACGGTGTTGCTGACTGCGGTATAGTCTGTGCGTTTGTTACCGCCCGCCATGTCAACCAGATAGGTTTTGCGCCCCAGGCGCACGCCGGCGTGGGCGATGGTCAAAACAAAAAAGGCGAATGGATAGAACCAGGCGCCGCCCACACCGGGCCCGAACACCAGGGCAGCAATCCCTACCAGTAGACAAACCAGACTGGCCATGGCGGCACCCCGGATAATTACCCGGCGGCTTGAAGTATCGGCAGCCCAGCCCCAGAAACTGGCGCTGACCGAACTGGCCAGACTGCTGGCCAGCAGAAACACTCCGAGCATCCAGCCGACATCGGACTCCCGTTGCGCCAGTACCACAAAGTAGGGCGCAGCCAGGGCAGAGCAAAGCAGCAGCGCACGGGTAATGACAAAGTGCCGGAACGGTGCGTCGTCACGAAGTAAAGACAAGCTTTTTACCGCCTCGGCCATGGCGTTATTGCCGCCCCCCGTTTCTCCGGAATACTCTTCCACATTGGCAAATAGTATTCCGGCAATCACCCAGAGTGCCGCCGCCAGCAACAGCAGCAAAGTATAAAAACCAAGGGTTGGATCACCACGATCCCAGAACAACAGCGCGGTCATCACCACGGTCAGCGCGCCGCCAAGGGTAGTTGCAAGCCCGGATAGTCGGCCCCGGCGGGTTTTGGGAATGCATTTACCCTGGACATCCTTCATCGCCACCGAACAAAAACCCCGGGCCAGGGAGAACCCGATCAGTCCTGCCACAATGCCCAGGCCGGCGCCGTAGCCCTTCAGAAACCACACGCTTGCGGCCATGCCAACCACGCTGACCGCCTGGCCAAAACTGCCGAGCGTCCAGAACCATTTGCGAACGGCTTTACGACGCACCCAGGCACCGATAATCATTTGCGGAATCATAGAGCCGGATTCCCGGATCGGCACCAACCAGGCAACCAGTGCCGGCGCGCCCACCGCGCTCATCATCCAGGCCAGAACTGTTTTTGGGCTGATCAGCAGGTCGCCGAGTTTGGTCAGCACATTAGCGGCAAGAATCAGGAAAAAGTTCTTCGGCACCTCCCGGCAGGCTTCTTCGGGGATGTCTTTGCAGATTCTGGCGTCTTCTTCGTTGGCAATCAGGCCGTAAAGTTGGTCGATTCTGGTTTGGTTCTGGCTGGGCAACGTGCGTCCTCCTTGTGTCTCGAGCGCTAGCATAGCAGGTCGGCTGGCGGTTAATCATCGCACCAATACCTGAGACCATGGCTCAAGACGCCTCTGCTGAGGTTGCCTGTCTGGAATGACTGGTGCTTAATGAGCGCCTGAGATCAGGAGCCCGATATGCTGAGTTACCTTCATGCCTTCCACGCCGGCAACTTTGCCGATGTACAAAAACACGCTGCGCTGACCCTGGCACTGACCATGATGCAGGCGAAATCCTCACCGATCGCCTGTTTTGACACCCACGCCGGTAGCGCGCTCTATGACCTGACCAGCGAACGCGCCAGAAAAACCGCCGAGGCCGATAGCGGTATTCATCGGCTGTGGCCGTTTCGGCAGAGCCTGGCGTCGGCAGACTGGCAGCCCATGCTGGATATCCTGAGCCGGCACACAGGCAGCACTGACCAGATGCGCAGTTATCCCGGGTCCCCGGCCTGGTTCGCCGAGTTTGCCCGGCCGGGGGATTCCGTCACCGCATTCGAGCTGCATCCCACGGAAGGTCGCAGCCTTGAAACCTGGGCCACCGGCGCAGGAGTTCGGGTAATGCAGCAGGATGGTCTGAGCGGCCTGTTGAAGCGATTGCCACCAACCCAGCCCCGGCTGCTGACCCTGATCGACCCCTCCTATGAAATCAAGGACGACTACGCCCAGGTGGCAGATACGCTGACCCGGGCATGGCAGAAATGCCGTCATGGGGTTTATCTTGTCTGGTATCCGGTCCTGACCAATGGCCTTGAGAAACGGCTGGTCGAAGCGCTTGAAAACGGTCCCGTTCGCAAGATACTGCGTTGCGAGGTGATGCTGGATGAGCCACCTGAGCGCGGTATGGTGGGCTCTGGCATGTTGATAGTTAATCCGCCTTGGGGTTTTGAGCAACGTCTTGAGGCCATGATGAATGACCTGCAAGGCAGTGCCAGGCTTGGCCTGACGGCATCCAAGACCTGGCTGGTTCCGGAATGAACGGGTGGGAGTGGCAGCATTGATTGACGAAGTTGTACAGGATCATCCGTACCTGCCTGGCGGGTTGATACCGCTGGAGCAGTGGCAAACCCCCGAGACGTCGGTGCAGAAAACCGTTCGAGGTGCTCTGAATGACATCTTCGAACAGCTGCGCGTCGGAATCAGCCCTGAAGGTCAGGCGTTCCGGAGCTTGGATGATTTGCCCGTGCTTGCCGGTGACAGGCTTCGTGAATTTGCGCCAGAGCCGGATTCTGGGTTACTGGCAGAAACGCTTCAGAGTCAGCTTAATCAGCTCAAGCAGGCTGGAGCTCACCGTAGAAACGTCAGTTTTATTGTGACACCGCCTTTTTCAGGTGTGTCAGAGGCGTTGCGTCATACGCACCGGCGAATATTGACACCGCCCGACAACTTGTTCATGTCAGAGCAGGACGCAGCAGTTTGGTGGGAGGAGCAGTTGTCGATCGATGATTGGGTGGTGCCGCAGTTGGCGGACTTTTGGCTGCGCCATCAATCCGGGCTGAATCTACTGCGGGAGTTTTTTGCCCGAATCGCACTTGATGATACTTGTAATGGCCTTGTCGGCTGTTCCAGTTGGTGTTGGCAGTTCTGGATCCAGTATCTGCCGGAATTGAGCCTCGAGCCATACACGCTTGCTCCGCTCTCGGGTGGACAAATGACTCGCTGGTTTGATTATCTGGCGTCGGGCAAGGGCGATCAGCAGATGGTCGCGCGAATGACCCAAGACGGGCTATATGTGTTACCGAAGCCAGAAGAACAATCCCGCCATAAATACAGCAGCTTCACCCGGGATCTGGCTACGCTGGCACGGGGCAACCGGGGCGTTGCCCTGGCAATTTGGCAGCGTGCTCTCAGAGCCCGACCCGAGAATCAGAATGAACTCGAAGGAAAGGAGCCTGCTGTAGTCGCAGGGCGGCAATGTTGGGTGGTGCCACTTGACCAGCTTAGTCTGCCGTCGTTGTCCCACACTGCCGGTCGTCAGCCGAGTCACATTCTGCATGCCTTGCTATTGCACAGTGGCCTGACCACGGAGCAATTGCACCTGGTCACGGGAATGCCCGAACAGGAGGTCCGCCTGAGTCTTGCCAAGATGATGCGGGCGGAGCTGGTGAGCCTGGATAGGGAGTTCGGAGTGTATCGGGTCACACCACTGGGATACCCGGCCGTGCGCAAGAACCTTCAGGCCCGAGGCTATCCGGTGGATGGTTTTTAGGAGAACACAATGGGCGACTTTGGTTTCAAAGATACGTTTTCATCGATAACCTCGGAGGCCTTGCTTGAGGCCTTGATTGTTGTTGTTGCAGCTTCTTTTCTGATCATGCTGATGCAGAGGTTGATACCGGCATTTGCTGGCAAAGTGGGTGGCAAGATCCGGCTATATCTGTTGGCGTCGGTGCCACTGCTGCGCCTGTTGATTATTGTGTTGACCATCGTGACGGTGGTGCCAATTTTGGTGGAACCGTCGTTTGAAAACATGGTGGCGGTGTTTGGGGCGCTTGGCCTGGCCTTGGGATTTGCCTTCAAAGACTACGCCAATAGCTTGATTGCCGGGATTGTGACACTCTATGAAATGCCCTACCGTCCGGGAGATTGGATTGAAGTGAATGGCCAGTACGGTGAGGTTCGGTCGATCGGCACTCGCGCTGCAGAGATGGTCACGCTGGATGATACTGTGGTTGTTATTCCTCACAGCCTGCTGTGGGACACACTACTGGCGAATGGTAACGACGGCACCGATAATCTGATGTGCGTGGCCGAGTTGTTCCTTGATCCCAATCACGATGTTGCCCGGATACAGAATCTTTTCCGGGATGCTGTGTTCACCTGTCCGCTGACCAAAACCTACCAGCCTGTGATCGTGACGGTCTCGGCTTCGGACGAAGCCATGCGCTATCGGCTTAAGGCTTATCCGCTGGAGCCGAGGGAGCAGGCCAGATTTATATCAGATCTCACCGCGCGCGCTGCGGCGGTGTGTGCTAACGAGGGGGTCCGAATGGTCTCAAGGCAGTTGATAGCACCTGCCTAAGGTTGTTGCCAGCTCTCGACATACTCGAGCAAGGCCTGACCCTGCGCGCCAGTTACCTCAAGATACCGATTTCTCACCGGCAAGCTGGCTTGTCGGAAGAGCTCGCGCTCGTCCTCGGTTAGCCGGATCACGCGAATGTCGGCCTTCTCCAGCATTTGCTCAAGGCGCTCCTGGTTCAGCTCTTCCTGGTTGTCCCAGGCGTGGTCTGCCAGATCCCGTATAGTGTCCGTCAGCCAAGTGCGCTCCTGCTCAGGAAGCCCATCGTACCAGTCATCGTTTGCCACCACCGAAGCGATAAAGTGAGAGGCTCGGGCCAGGGTCAGCGTGGTTTGTACTTCGTGGAAATCCATTTCCTCAATAGCGAATACCGGGTTGGTCTGACCATCAATCTTGCGCAGTTGCAGATCGCTGTATACCTGTGAGTAAGGGGTCTGCACCGGCTCGGCGCCATAAGCGCGATAGGCCTCTGCCGCCATGGCGGAGGTCATGGTGCGGATGCGTAGCCCCTGGAACTGCTCCAGCGAGCGCAGCGGCTGATTGGCTGACCAGGTCATCCAGCCTTCCGAGATAAACCCCAGTAACTGCAAGCCACTATTCCGGTATGGCTGCTGGAAGCGGGAGATCAGTTCCGGATCTTTCAGCAGATCCCGAGTTTTTTCGGGCTCTTCAGGTAGCAGGAAATGCAGGTTGAACAGCCCGGTTTCCGGCACTTTATCCGCAAGGTGACCAGGCGAGGCGAACGCCAGATTAACGGAACCATTGCGGGTCAGTTCGGTGAGCTGGGTAGAGGTGCCCAGAGAACCGTACGGAAACACATCCACCACAATGCGATCGCCGGAGATTTGCTCGATGTGCTCTTTGAAGGCCTCAGCGTATGTGTGCTGGACGCTGCCTTCGATTTCTTCAAGAGCGAAGCGCCAGGTAATCGGGTATTTGCCAGGGTCGGGCGGTGCGTTGACCTGGCCGGATTGGGGCGTGTCATCAGAGCAGCCGGAAAGCATCAGGACCAGCACAGCCAGTGCGGGCCATAGACGGTGGTGTGTTTGAATCATGACTGACGGACTCCGGTCCGGATTTTAATGGCGAGTGGTACGATTTTCTTCCTGAAAAGGTAACACAAGATCGCACCCGGGGTGGATTCTGAATCGCCTTGAATCCGTCTTTTTCAGCCATAAAAAAGCCCCGCAAAAAGCGGGGCTGAAAGACGAACCGGATTTGCTAATCGCTTACATCATTGCGTCAATGCGATCACGCACTTCTGGCTGGCTGCTGTAGGCTGTTGCGATGGCGTTGTAAGTGGGGATGTCCATACCGGCATCCTCGATCACGGATACCATTTCGTCATTGGCTTCCATCTGCAGTTCCTGAGCTTTCTGCTGAGAGTCGGCTGCTTCAATCTTCGCGATGTAGTCTTCGCGAACTTCCATAACGCCGGATTGTGCGTCGACGAACTGGTTCAGCTCGGAGTCACTGTAATTGGCTTGTTGAGCACTGGCAGCGGGGTCTGCATAGCCTGATCCTTGTTCTTGCTGTGCCATAGCAGGGGTGGTGGCGAGCAGGGCGAGGGAAGCGGTTGCGGCGATGAGTAGTTTGTTCATAAACGAGCTCCTTACTGTATGGCGGTAGATATTTTGGAAACCGCCGGTTAGTGACGTTCAGCAAGGTACTAGCGAGTGCTGTGCCAACTTTCAAAAATAGATTTAAATATATTAAAAACAATGGCTTAGGATTTTTCGTGAATAAAATCCGAGTAATCCGGGTTGTGGCGAAATGCCACATGTGGCACAAAAGCTGTGACACTCTTGTTCAGGAAACAGTTATGGCATCTCTCAGTCGTCGTATCGGTGATCTGTTCAGGTCTCTGCAGCTGACGCTGGTTCTGAGTATTGTGGTGCCGCTGTTGTTGTTCAGTGGAATTGCCATTTACATTGGCCTGGGCGCGGTGGAAAAAGCCCTGAATGAACGCCTTCAGGAAGACCTGGAGCTGGTCGCCCGTGCGGCCAGTGGTCCGCTGGCCAACGCCCTCGTTGAAGAAGATGGGCTGGTGCTCGGGGAATCCCTGAAATCGATCTTCCAGATCGGTCGTATCTCAGGCGCCTCCGTCTTCGATGAAGACGGCAATCGGGTCGCCAGTCTGGGCGTGGCCGATACCGACGTCACCAACAGCGACAGTGCGGAACGGGTGATTGCCAGTGGCGAGCTGGGTGGCGCGTTCCGGCGGGTCGACGGGGAATCGGTATTCTCCCAGTTTACCCCTCTGGTCGCAGAAGATGGCCGCATTCAGGGCCTGCTCCAGGTTACCCGGCAGCGCAGCGACTTTCATGATCTGGTGGCTTCCAGTCGATGGTGGGCGGTGGGTATCTGGTCGGCGCTGGCTGCCATCATCATTCTGGTGGTGGTTCTGGGCCATTACCGCACGGTGGGGCGGCATGTGAACAGCCTTATGGAGAATATGGAGCAACTGTCGCCCGGTAACTGGCGGCTGACCACTCCGATTGCTGGGCCTCGGGAGTTGCGGCAGATTCACCAGGCCCTTGCCAACATGGGCCAGCGCATGAATGCTGCGGAATCGGAAATCGAAGACAGGATCGCCCGGGAGCGAGCTCTGGCGGAACAGCTGGTTTATCAGGAAAAGGTCGCGATGATCGGTCGCGTTGCCGGCGGGGTTGCCCATGAACTTGGAGCGCCGCTCAATGTGATTCAGGGCCGGGCCAAGATATTGGCCCGGGCCGGATTGCCGGATGATCAGCAGCGGCACCTGGACGATATTGATCATCAGGTCAGTCGCATGACCACCATTATCCAGCAGCTGCTGGATTGCTTCCGGCACGTCCCGGACTCTCGCCGGCGGTTGGACCTGTCCGATGTGTTGCAGGATGTCCTGGCCCGGGTGTCAGAGGATGAACGCTGCCACCGGTGCATGATCGAAACCGAAGGACTGGATCAGCCGATGCCGGTCAGGGCGGAACCCCTGAGAGCAGGCCTGGCGTGTCTGAATGTCATCCGCAACGGCTGCCAGTCGGCCCGTGGTCTACTGAAAGTCTCTGCCCACGAGTCAGGTCATAGTTGGGAAATACGGGTGGAAGACGATGGTTTGGGCATCCCGGCCTCCGAGCGTGACAAAGTGTTCGAGCCTTTTTATAGCACTCGGCCAGCCGGAGAGGGCACCGGCCTGGGCCTGGCAGTCGTCAATAGCGTGCTGAAAGAGCATGGCGGGCGCGTTGAAATTGCCGACAGCAGCCTGGGCGGCTGCCGTATGAGCTTGTACTTTCCCAAGGAGAACGGAGTATGACCCACGTCGCCGGGACCATTTTGCTGGTGGAGGATGACCAGAGCCTAAGCCAGTTATTGGCGGAAGAGTTAGAGATGGACGGCTACACCCTGCGCCGGGCAGCCACGGTAAACGAAGCGCGTCAGCAACTCCGGGAGCAGCGCCCGGCGCTGATTGTGTCTGATCTGCGCTTGCCGGATGGTGACGGCATGCAGGTACTGGCGTTTCAGCAGGCTGAACATCCTGGTATCCCGTTTATCGTCATTACCGCGTTTGGCACCGTTGATCAGGCGGTCGAGGCGTTAAAGGCCGGCGCCGATGATTTTCTGACCAAGCCGTTATCGACCGACCATTTGCGCCTGAAAATCAAACGCTTGCTGGCTCAGGCAGATATTAACCGGCAGCTGGCGGAAATTCAGGCCAGTCAGCATGGCGATGATAATCTTGGCTTGGTGGGCGGCAGTGCAGCGATGGCCCGGCTCAGAACCGAAATCCGGCAGGTTGCCCGCAGCCAGGCGGCGGTGCTGATTCATGGTGAAAGCGGCACCGGCAAAGAGCTGGTGGCCCGTGCAGTCCATCAACAGAGTGACCGGGCCGGGCAGTCATTTCTGGCGGTTAACTGTGCCGGCATCCCGCCGGACCTGATGGAAAGTGAATTTTTTGGTCATGAGGCCGGGGCCTTTACCGGTGCCCGGCAGGCCCGCAAAGGCCTGTTTGCCGAAGCCAGTGGCGGCACTCTGTTGTTGGACGAGATCGGCGAAATGCCGCTGGCCCTGCAGGCCAAGCTACTGCGCGTGCTGCAGGAGGGCTCCATCAAACCGGTTGGCTCCGATCACGAGGAATCGGTGGATGTGCGGATTCTGGCCGCAACCCACGTCGATCTGATGAAGGCGGTCGAGCAGGGCGAGTTTCGGGAAGACCTGTATTATCGCTTGGAAACTCTTTCGCTTGCAGTGCCGCCTCTGCGGGAGAGAGGGGAAGACGTGGAGTTGCTGGCTATGCATTTTCTGAACGAAGCCTGCCGGCGCCACAGTCGGGGCTTTATCAAACTCAGTGAGGTGTCACTTCGGGTGATCGGGGACTATCCATTCCCTGGAAATGTCAGGGAGTTGTCCAGTGCCATCGAGCGTGCTGTGACCTTTTGTGAGGGTGACACCATTCAGCCCGAGCATCTGCCAGAGCGCATCCGCAAGCGCCAGAGTGGTGCTTCGCAGCCGATTCCGGCGCCGGGTGGAACCAACCTGTCGGAATGGCCGACCCTGGATGCGCTGCAGCAGGATTATGTGCGCCGGATAATGGCCGCAGTGGGCGGCAACAAGCGCCGGGCCGCCCAGATACTGGGAGTTAATCGCCGAACGCTTTATCGCTGGCTGGATGCCGAAACGGGGCAGAGCGATGCCTGATCAGAAACAGGCGATGATCTATGGCCTGGCCACGGTATTGCTCTGGTCAACGGTGGCGACCGCGTTCAAACTGGCATTGGCCGATCTGGCGCCGGTGCAGATGCTTTTGGTGGCCTGCGCCGCGTCGGTACTGGTGATGGGGCTGATCCTGATGATCCAGGGCCGCTGGTCCTGGGTGTTCCAGCTCAGCAGGCGGCAATACCTTCAGTCTGTTGGCATGGGCCTGATCAACCCCTGCCTGTATTACTTTCTTCTGTTCGGTGCGTTTGACCGCTTGCCTGCCCAGGAGGCCCAGCCACTGAATTACACCTGGGCGCTGGTGCTGGCGTATCTCTCGGTGCCGTTTTTGGGCCAGAAGTTGCGCCGTATCGATATTCTGGCCGGGTTGGTGTGTTACGCCGGCGTGGTGGTAATTGCGACTCGAGGGGCAGTGACCACGCTCAGCTTTTCGGATCCTTTGGGCGTCGGGCTGGCGCTCGGCAGCACCGTAGTGTGGGCCAGTTACTGGATTGTTGCCACCCGTGACACCCGGGACCCGGTGGTGGGTCTGTTCCTGAATTTCCTGTTCGGACTGCCGTTCATTGCGCTGGCGTGCTGGTATACCGAAGGCCTGGCGTTGCCGCTGGGTGGCTCGCTGGCGGCAGCCGTGTACGTCGGAGTATTCGAGATGGGCATTGCCTTTGTGCTTTGGTCGCAAGCGATGAAAAAGGCCGAAAACACCTCGAAAGTCAGTAATCTGATCTTTATCTCACCGTTTTTGTCACTGGTGTTTATCTATTTCATTCTCGGCGAAACCATTCTTCCCTCTACTTATGTCGGGCTGGCGCTGATCATGGCCGGGCTCTGGCTGCAACAAATGAAAGTCCGCAAGCGGGAGCAAAGGTTACACCATGACTGACCGCTGGTACCTGTATCTGGTGCGAACCGCCTCGGGCAATCTGTACACCGGAATCACCACCGACGTTGAGCGCCGCTTTGCCGAGCACCAGGCGGGCGCCCCCAAAGGCGCCCGCAGTTTGCGGGGCAAAGGCCCGTTAACGCTGGTTTTTCAGACGACTGCCGGAGACCGCAGCCGGGCATTAAAACTGGAGTGGCAGCTCAAACGCTGGCCCAAGGCCCGCAAAGAAGCGTTGATCAACGGCGAGTTCAGTCTGCCAGATGGCGCCTGACGTGGTTCGCTACCACGGTCATGGCCTGGGTTGCACGAGCCAGTTGACCTGTGTGCACCTGAAACACATGCCAGAGATTGTTGTAGATCTCCAGCTGGGTTTCGACGCAATCCCGCTTGGCAATGTCTGCCAGTCGGGTGGCATCGTTGAGAAGTATTTCCTGGCTGCCGACCTGAATCAGCAGCGGGGGCAGTGCGCTGAGATCACCATACAAGGGTGAGATCAGCGGGTCGGTGAGCGGCGCACCGGCTGCGTACTGTTTGGCGGCTTTGGCCGTCCAGCTGGCGTGTAGCACCGGCTCGCACTCCGGCTGGTACAGGTGTGTCTGGCTGAGATCGGTCCAGGGTGAAAGGCAGGTGATGGAAGATGGCAAGGGTTGCTGGTGGTCTCGCAGTCGCATCGACAGCGCCAGGGCCAGCCCGCCTCCGGCCGAATCGCCAGCCAGAGCAATGCAGCCGGCCGCCAGGCCTTGATTGATCAGTGCCAGATAGACCGATTCTGCATCGTCCAGCCCGGCCGGGAAGGGGTGCTCCGGTGCCAGCCGGTATTCGGGTGTGATCACTTCACAGCCGGACAGCTTGGCCAGGTGTCCGGTAATCCCGCGGTGAGTGCTTGCAGAGCCGAGAATGAAACCGCCACCGTGCAGATACAGAATGGTGCCGGAGGGTTCTGGGGTTGCCACCGTCCGGAGCACGGGCACATTGCCCAGATCATCCTGGCTGAATCGGGCGCTGCGGGGTGGCACCGAGGTTCGATACACCTGCCGGATCAACTGGCGCTGCAATTTCAGGGGTACAGCGTTCGAGAGCATCGGGCGGACCAGCCGCTGCATGGTCTGGCGCAACCCGGCTTCAAGAAGCGGCTGGAACATCTGTGTTCTCCTTCGTGAATGCGTTAGGATGACGCTTAATCAGCGATCTATGATAGGCGTTTAACTCTACGTGTACTGGAAAACAGATACCATAGAAATACCGAACTGGGACCGACATTCTCTACTGGACCGTTTGGTACCTTTCAATCCGGCTGCCAGCCGGGAACTCAGTGTCGAGATGGAGGCCTACTGCCGGTTTTATGGCCTGGATCTTTGGGTGGAGCACCCGGAGGTGCACTACCATCAGGGTTACCTCAAGGCCGAGAAGCATGAGGTAATGGTGCATTACTTTCGTTTGCCGGACGCCACAGAAACCAGAGGAACGGTATTCATTCTGCATGGCTACTTTGACCATGTCGGGTTGTATACTCAGTTGATTGACCGCTGCCTGGGTGCCGGCTTTGATGTGCTGGCGTACGACCAGCCGGGCCACGGTCTGTCCAGTGGCACGCCTGCCGCCATTGGCAGTTTTCTCGAGTATCAGGCGGTGCTGTCCGAAGTGATGGCACAGGTCCGTGAGAAAATTCGTGGCCCCTGGTTTGCCGTAGGCCAGAGCACCGGCGGCGCGATCCTGATTGACTACCTGTTATCAAATCACCACGACCAGAAAAGTTCAGCGTTCAGCAAAGTGGTGTTGCTGGCACCGCTGATTCGCCCTATGGGCTGGCTCGGTGCCAAGACGCTGCACAGCGTTGCCAAGCCGTTTCTGAGACGGTGGCGCCGGGTGTTTGGCACAAACAGTGGTAGCACCCGGTTCCTCCGATTTCTTCGTGAACATGATCCTCTGCAGGCAAGAGCTGTGCACGTGGACTGGGTAAGTGCCTTGCGTAAGTGGGTGCCGCACATTGAGTCAGCAAGACCGGTGGATTTTCCGGTGACGGTCGTTCAGGGTGAAAAAGACTTGACGGTCGACTGGCAACACAATCTCAGGATTCTCAGGAATAAATTTTCGGCGGTCACGGAACAAAGAATCCCTGATGGTCGTCATCATTTAGTAAACGAAGCCCAGGATTTGCAGGCAACGGTGTTTAACACGATCATTGACACCTTTACCGAATAACCATGGCCAGCACGATTAAGTGCAGGTCAGTCAGAAAACAACGCAGGAGAACACAGTGAGAAAAACCATTCTTGCTTTTGCAGTGGCAACCCTCGGCCTTAGTGGCTGCATGACGTATGATCCCTACACCGGGGAAGAGAAAACCTCGAGCGCTACCAAGGGCAGCATCATCGGTGCCATCGGCGGCGCAGCGATAGGCGCGGCAACCTCCAGTAAAAGTGACCGTGGCAAGGGTGCCTTGATCGGCGCAGCTGGCGGCGCGGCGGTAGGCGGCGGTATCGGTTATTACATGGACCGGCAGGAAGCCGAACTGCGCCACAGGCTGGATGGCACTGGTGTTCGGGTTGTCCGTAACGGCGATCAGATTGAGCTGGTGATGCCGGGTAATGTGACCTTTGACACGAACCAGTCGACCATCCGTCCCGGCTTTAACGACACCCTGGAGTCGGTATCTCTGGTCCTCAAGGAATTTGATCAGACCATAATCCAGATCGAAGGGCACACCGACAGCACTGGCGCAGAAAGCTACAATCAGCTGTTGTCCGAGCGTCGCGCTTCATCGGTCCGTGACTTCCTGCTCAATCAGGGTATTGAACCGCGTCGGACTCGTGCCGTGGGTTATGGCCAGCGTTACCCGATCGCCTCCAACGAGTCAGCATCCGGACGCGAGCAGAATCGTCGGGTTGAGCTGACGCTGGTACCGATGCAGTAATCGGCTGGCCAGTAAAGAAAAACCCCGGAGGCGAAAGCCTGCGGGGTTTTTTATAGCGGTCGAGGCTCGGTCAGGTCAGAACAGCACCCGACAACGGATGGTGCCTTTTACCTGGAGCAGCTTCTTCAGCGCCAGTTCGCCGTAAGCCTTGTCGACGTCAATCACCACGTAGCCAATGTCTTCCTTGGTTTGCAGGTATTGACCACAGATGTTGATGCCGTTTTCGGAGAACACCTGGTTGATCTCGGACATCACGCCCGGCACGTTCTCGTGGATGTGCAGTAAGCGGTGCTGGTTCGGATGCGACGGCAGCGCCACTTCCGGGAAGTTGACAGACGATACCGAGGTACCGTTGTCGCTGTACATGGCTAGTTTTTCCGCCACTTCACGGCCGATGTTTTCCTGTGCTTCGATAGTGGAGCCGCCCACGTGCGGGGTCAGAATCACGTTATCGAACTCGCGCAGGGGAGAAATGAACTCTTCCTCGTTAGACTTGGGCTCGACCGGGAATACGTCGATCGCAGCGCCTAGCAGTTTGCCGGAACGCAGAGCATCGGCCAGGGCGTCAATGTCGACGACGGTGCCGCGGGAGGCGTTCATCAGGATGGAGCCAGGCTTCATCTGCGCCAACTGTTCGGCCTTGAACATGTACTTGGTGGCCGGTGTTTCTGGCACGTGCAGCGACACCACGTCGGAAATGTTCAGCAGTTCCTGCAGGGTGCCCACCTGAGTGGCATTGCCGATCGACAGCTTGGACACCACATCGTAGAAGTAAACGTCCATGCCCAGGCCTTCGGCCAGCACGCTGAACTGGGTGCCGATGTTGCCGTAACCAATGATGCCCAGCTTCTTGCCGCGGATTTCGTAACTGTTCTTGGCCGACTTCAGCCATTCGCCGCGATGAGCCTTGGCGTTTTTCTCGGGGACACCGCGCAGCAGCAGAATGGCCTGAGCCAGCACCAGTTCGGCTACCGAACGGGTATTGGAGAACGGTGCGTTGAATACGGCAACACCGCGGCGGGTTGCCGCCTGCAGGTCAACCTGGTTGGTGCCGATACAGAAACAGCCCACCGCGACCAGCTTCCTGGCAGCTTCAAATACTTTCTCTGTCAACTGGGTGCGCGAGCGGATACCTACGAAGTGTGCATCGGCAACCTTCTCGATCAGCTCTTCCTCGCCTAATGAATGGCTCAGATACTCGATGTTGGTGTAGCCCGCAGCGTTAAGGGTATCAATGGCAGATTGATGCACGCCTTCCAGCAGCAGGATCCGGATTTTGCTCTTTTCGAGAGACGTATTTGACATGGGCTTTGCTTCCGAACCTTTCGTCATGTGAAATGACCCGTGGCCAGGGATCGTCAGCCTGGCTCACAGAACAGGGGCGGTATGATACCATAAACGAAGACTTTCACAGCGCGCCGGATTGCCTGAATCAATTCCCTGTGAATCCGTTCATTGCCGGCCCGGCCCCAACCTGAAGAGACTGATGCATCCATGAATTCCGAACAGATCATTGCTTCCCTCAAAGAGCTGATGGCGACCGGTGATGCACCGGGAAAAGTGCTGACCGATCCGGCCGACCTGGACACTTACGGTAAAGACTGGACCAAAATCTACCCGCCCAAGCCCCTGGCCATTGCGCTGCCCAAGACCACCGCGCAGGTACAGGCGTTGGTGAAGTTTGCCAATGAACATCAGGTGGCGCTGGTGCCGTCCGGTGGCCGTACCGGCTTGAGCGCCGGCGCGGTGGCGGCCAATGGCGAGGTGGTGGTGGCCTTTGACAACATGAACCAGATCCTCGAGTTCAGCGCCAGCGACCGCACCGTGCGCTGCCAGGCCGGTGTCGTCACCGAGCAATTGCAGACGTTTGCTGAGGACAACAACCTGTTTTATCCGGTGGATTTTGCCTCGGCCGGATCCAGCCAGCTGGGTGGCAATTTGTCCACTAACGCCGGTGGTATCAAGGTGATTCGCTGGGGCATGAGCCGGGACTGGGTGGCCGGCCTGAAAGTGGTGACGGGCAAGGGCGATATTCTGGACCTGAACAAGGACCTGGCCAAGAACAACACCGGTTACGACCTGCGCCACCTGTTCATCGGCGCTGAGGGCACGCTGGGCTTCATCACCGAGGCCACCATGAAGCTGACCCGCACGCCAGACGATCTGACGGTGCTGGTGCTCGGTCTGAATGACCTCACCAACACCATGGACGTGTTGCAGTCGTTCCAGAAGAAGCTGGATCTGACCGCTTATGAGTTTTTCTCTCATCAGGCCATGGGGCATGTACTGGCCCACGGCCAGGTGCAAGCGCCGTTCGAGACCGAAGCGCCGTATTACGCCTTGCTGGAATTCGAAGCCGTGTCTGACCAAGCGATGGGTGATGCCCTGGCTCTGTTCGAAGAGTGCGTGGAGAAGGGGTGGGTACTCGATGGCGTGATCAGCCAGAGCGAAACTCAGGCCAAGAACCTGTGGCAGTTGCGGGAGCGGATTTCCGAGTCGATCGCGCCCAGAACGCCTTACAAAAACGACCTGTCTGTGGTGGTGTCCAAAGTACCGGGTTTCCTGCAGGAAATCGACAGTGTGGTGACTGAGCACTATCCTGATTTCGAGATCATCTGGTTTGGCCACATCGGTGACGGCAACCTGCATCTCAACATCCTCAAGCCGGAAGACATGGCCAACGAAGATTTCTTCGAGAAGTGCCAGCAGGTGAACAAGTGGGTGTTCGAGATTGTCGAGCGTTACCAGGGCAGCGTCTCCGCCGAACACGGCGTGGGTATGACCAAAAAACCGTACCTGCAATACACACGCAGTGAAGCGGAAATTGCCTATCTGCGCGGTATCAAGCAGGTATTCGACCCTAACGGTATCATGAACCCGGGTAAAATCTTCGACTGACCCCGGGCGTTGAAGGCGAGGTTTTCAGCCTGTGCAGGAACATATCGTGGTACTCACCGGCGCTGGCATCAGCGCCGAAAGCGGTCTCTCCACCTTCCGCGACAGCGGCGGCCTGTGGGAGCAGCACAGTGTCTACGACGTCGCCACGCCGGAGGCGTTCGAGCGCAACCGGGATCTGGTGCTGCGCTTTTATAACGAACGCCGCCGGCAGCTGCAGGCGGTTCAGCCGAACCCGGCTCATCGCCTGCTGGCCGAACTGGAAAGCCGCTACCGGGTAACGGTTGTAACCCAGAATGTCGATGACCTGCACGAGCGGGGCGGCTCCAGCAATGTGCTGCACCTGCACGGTGAACTCACCAAAGCGCGCAGCTCCTTTTATCCCGATCCGATTTACGATATTGGCTATCGCGACATCAACCCCGGTGACACCTGCGACCGGGGTACTCAGCTTCGCCCTCACATTGTCTGGTTCGGCGAGGAAGTGCCAATGCTGGAACTGGCCGCCGATATCGTGCGCACCGCTGACCGGCTGTTGATCGTTGGTACTTCTCTGCAGGTTTACCCTGCTGCCGGACTGGTTTACGAGGTGGATATCGATGTGCCCATCATCGTAATTGATCCCGGTGAGCCGGCTTCGGTTTCGAGGGCAAGGATCATTCGTAAAGGCGCGACTGATGGCCTGAGCGAGTGGGTTAGAACGTTGGGCTAGCACCCATGTTGGGAGTGCAGCTATGCTCGATAGTCGGCATTTCCCGGGCAGGCCTCAACTTCGGAGGTATTTCTCCAGCTCCGATCTGAATGCCGCCTGCACGCCCAGGCGTTTCAGCATCCAGTAATGCCCTGCAATCATCCGGTCCACGAAGATGCTTTCCACCGGCGGCTTGAAGTAATTCAGGTACTTGAACACTGTGCTGGTTTTGGCGGCAACGTGTTTGTGAATGTCGGCCTCCGCATAATCGTAGGGCACATCGTCCATGAACGGAATGATCAGAATGTCACGCCACATGGCGTAGTAGGCTTCGTCTACCGCCGGCTGGTCGTCTACTCGGGCGCCAAGGTCAATCAGGTGCCTGTCCAGTGCGGAATAATCCTCATCCAGGGCCGAGATCAGGGCTTTTCGATAGGCTTCCACAATGTGTGGCTTGAGCTTCTTCACGCAGCCAAAGTCGTACATGACGATGGTGCCATCAGGACGGTAGGCAAAGTTGCCGGCGTGGGGGTCACCGTGAATGCACTGAAACCGGAACAGCTGGTCGGCCATGAGGGTGAAGATGCGATGGCCGATGAGGTTCAGGGTTTCCTGGCTGTAGCGCTCTGGCGTGACTTTGCTGACGTGATCACCTTCCACCAGCCCCAGGGTCAATACCCGGCGGGTGGAGTGGCTGTCGACTACCTCCGGGATAATCACCCAGGGTTGGTCTTTATGGAATTCCTGGAAAAGCTTGAGGTTGCGGGCTTCGTTTTCGTAGTCCAGCTCTTCCTTCAGGCGTAGGCGGATTTCGCCGAACAGCTGGTCGACGGTTTCCTTGGGCATTTTCAGCAGCCCGCCGAGTTTCAGGGCCAGGCGCAGCTGTTTGAGGTCGGAATCACAGGACTCGTCGACGCCGGGATACTGCACTTTCACGATAACGTCGGTGCCGTCGTGCAGTCGGGCCCGGTGCACCTGGCCGATGGAGGCGGAGGCGTAAGGGGTTTCCTGGAGATACTCGTAGAGCTCACCAACTGGCTTGCCCAGCTCCTGTTCGACCTGTTCCAGAATGATGTCGAACGGCATCGGCGGCGCTTCTTTCTGGAGCTTTTCCAGGGCGTCGGAAAACTCTTTGGGCAGGAAATCCTGGGTCTGGGAGGCAATTTGCCCCACCTTCATAACAGCGCCTTTGAGTTCACCCAGGGTGTCGGCAATCTGGTCGGCCATGCGAGTGTAGCTTTCGCTCTGAGCACTTTCGTCCTCGACGGTACGGAACATGCGCCGGGCCTTTTGGCCGGCGTACTGTCCGGCAACGGAGGCCGTCATGCCCGCCAGTTTGAAGAAGCGCCCTGTGCGTGAGGTAACCGGTTTCCTGGCCATGATGCTGCTGGTATCCCTGAAACAAATGGTTCGCCTGAATATGCGTTCAGGCGGGCAATTCAGACCACTGTGGTTTCCACAAAGAGTACATCTTCCAGCTCCAGCGATAGGGTCTGGCCCGAAACCAACGGCCCGACGCCTTTCGGGGTGCCCGTTAACACGACGTCCCCTGGTAACAGGGTGAACTGGCTGCTCATGTGGACGATCAGCGGCACAATCGGGTTCAGCATATCACGGCTGTCGCCGGTCTGTTGCCGTTGGCCATCAATGTCCAGGGTAAAGTGGAGGTCGCCTTTCGGGAGCTTGTCGGCCGCCACGAAGGGAGACAGGGGGCAGGCGCCATCAAAGGCTTTAGCCCGCTCCCAGGGCTGGCCCTTTTCCTTGAGCTTGCTTTGTAGTTCCCGAAGAGTGAGGTCCAGGGCCAGGCCGTAGCCGAGGATAGCGCCTTCAACGTCGCTGGCGGAGGCATTGGAAAGCGGGCGGCCGATGAGCACGGCCAGTTCGGTTTCGAAATGCACCTCGCCTCGGGCTCGGGGGAAATCCAGAGGGCGGGTGATATGCACTGCTGCGGTGGCGGGCTTGATAAAAAGCAGCGGTTCGTCCGGCACCGGGTTGTTCAGTTCCCGGGCATGTTCGGCGTAGTTACGACCAATACACACAATTTTGCCGAGGGGCAGATGAACGGGGGTGCCGTCTTTCCAGTGGTGCTGATACTCGGACATGGTCGCCTCCTGTAATCTTTATGGAAGGGCTAGTCTCCTTCGAATGAGCACACAGTATAAACCTGCAGGCCCTCTTCCTGCAGCTTACGGGAACCACCCAGGTCCGGAAGATCAATCATTGCGGCCACTTCCACAATTTCCGCGCCAATACGGCGGATAAGGCGAGCTGCGGCCAGCATGGTGCCTCCGGTGGCGATCAGGTCGTCGACCAGCACCACTTTATCGCCGGGTTTGAAGGCATCTTTGTGCAACTCGACTGACGCCGTGCCGTATTCCAGCTCGTAATCTTCCACCAGGGTGTCGAACGGCAGCTTGCCCTTCTTGCGCACCAGCACCAGTGAGGCGTTGAGCTCATACGCCAGTGCCGAGCCGATGATGAAGCCACGGGCGTCGACCGCTGCGACCGCATCGATGTGCTGGCCGTGGTAGCGGTGAACGAACGCATCAATCAACTTGCGGAACGCGGTCTTGTCCTGCAGCACGGTGGTGATGTCACGAAAGGACACTCCGGGCTTGGGCCAATCCGGAACCGTGCGGATGGCTTTTTTTATGCTTTGCGAAAAATAATCCATAACTCACCTATGGCTGATGCGGTTCAAGCTGCATCCAGGAACATGAATTTCAGCACGAAAACGATGGCGATGATGGTGACGCTCCAGTTCAGATCAGACCACTTGCCGGCCAGGGCTTTGAGCGCCACGAAGGTGATGAAGCCAAGCGCGATACCGTGGGCAATGGAGAAGGTCAGTGGCATCATCAAGGCGGTCACTACCGCCGGCGCTGAGTCGGTAATGTCATCCCAGTCGACCAGTTTCAGGCCGCTGGTCATCAGGCAGGCCACGAACAACAGCGCCGGTGCGGTCGCGTAGGGCGGAATCACGCTGGCAATCGGTGACAAGAGCAGGCAGGCCAGAAACAGGACTGCCACCACAACCGCGGTCAGACCGGTGCGGCCACCGGCAGAAATACCCGCGGTGGATTCGATGTAGCTGGTAGTGGTGGATGTGCCCAGGGCAGCGCCGGACATGGTGGCTACAGAGTCTGACATAAGGGCACGGCCCAGGCGCGGCAGTTTGCCGTCTTTATCCAGTAGCCCGCCGCGCTGAGCAGCGCCAACCAGCGTGCCGGACGTATCAAACAGATCCACGAACAGGAAGGCAAAGATCACGCTGATCATGCCGACGTTAAAAGCGCCTGCCAGATCAAGTTGCATGAAAGTGGGGGCAATGCTTGGGGGCGCAGAGATAAGCCCGTTGTATTCCACCAGGCCCAGCATCATGGCCACCACCGTCACCGCAATAATGCCTATCATCACAGCGCCGGTCACCTGACGGAAGGACAGGGCGCAAATCAGCACAAAACCAGCAAAGAACAGAAGGCTTTCGGCCGTTCTGACATCGCCCAGCCCCACCAGTGTGGCCGGGTTGTCGACCACTACGCCAGCGTTTTTCAAGGCGATCAGGGCAAGGAAAAAACCGATACCGGCAGAGATGCCAAAACGCAGGGACATGGGGATGCTGTTGATGATCCATTCCCGGACCTTGAAAATACTGAGCAGGAAAAACAGGAAGCCGGAAATGAACACGGCGCCCAGGGCAACTTCCCAGGTGTATCCCATGCTGCCGACCACGGTGAACGAGAAAAAGGCGTTCAGGCCCATGCCCGGCGCCAGGGCAATCGGGTAGTTGGCCCACAAACCCATGATCAGAGTGCCGATAACCGCGGCGATACAGGTAGCGACAAACACCGCCCCGAAGTCCATTCCGGTTGAAGACAAAATGCTGGGGTTAACCACGATCACGTAGGCCATGGTCAGGAAGGTGGTCATGCCCGCTACCACTTCTTTACGAATAGTAGTGCCGTGGGCCTGGAGTTGGAACAGTCGTTCAAGCATGACGGGGCTGCCTCTAAGGATGCCTTGGATTTTGAGTTTGAAAGTCTGTTTGGGTATGGAAAATGTGAGCTGGGTGAAAAAACGGCAATCTTACCGGCTCAGGGGGCTAAGGCCAAGGGATGATTGAACGTTCAGTTCGCCGTGTGGTCTCGTTGCAGCCGGATATCAAAGCGCACGGCTGCCATGCGAACAATCACAATGAACAAAAGGCCGATGGTCAGAGCGATGGACTCACTTTCCAGATACCACTGACAGACAAAGTACAGCCAGCAGCCAGCGAAGGCGATGGACGCGTAGATCTGGTCTTTGCGGAAAATATACGGGACTTCGTTGCACAGGGTATCCCGTAATGCACCGCCGAAGGTGCCAGTCATCACGCCCAGCATTGAAGCGATAAACCAGGAGTGGCCAAGGTCCAGGGCAAGCTGGGCCCCGAGGATGGAAAAGATACCCAGGCCGATCGCGTCCGGGAACACAATGCGGGATTCTTTGAGGCTGTGAGCCCGGTTCCAGTAACTGAACACCACCGCCATAGCCAGAATCAGAATCGGCTGTTCCTGATGTTTGATCCAGTACAGCGGATGGTTATCCATGATCAGATCCCGTAGGGTTCCGCCACCCAACGCTGTGATAAAGCCGATCGCAAAAACACCTACAGGGTCCATATTCTTCGAGCGTGCGACGATCATGCCGGAAATGGCAAACGCCACAATACCTATCATTTCAAGTATATAGATGATGTCGAACATGGCAGGCTCTGGGGCTGGGAGTGTGCGGTATCAGTTACATTCAAATCAGGTGCGAGAAGGATAGCGGAAATCAGCGAGGGATTCATCCGGAGAGAATTGTTACCGGAGCGCCTCACAGCAAGTGATCTGTCTACATATAACGAGGCGTATTAATATCGACCCTTTAGTTTTCATTTATTCGGAGTGCAACAATATGCCGTTGATTCGCCTTGCCTATGCCAGTGAAGCCACTTTCGAGGCCAAACCACTGGAAAAAGGCATAGAACCCCACGTAGCCCGTATCCTGCTTGTATCGAGGCGGAACAACGCAAAAGTGAGCATTGTGGGTGGGTTGTATTACGGCGATAACCGGTTTTTCCAATATCTAGAAGGGGAAGAAGATGCGGTTCGGAAGACCTATGAGCGCATCCAGCAAGATCCAAGGCATCGCAATGTGCGGACTTTGATTGAAGAGCCTATTGCTGACCGGACCTTCACCAACTGGTCGATGAAATACGTGCCTGCGTCGGCAGACGTACAGGCATTTCTCGCCCGCCACAAGCTGTCGGAGTTCAACCCGGTCGCCTTTGACAGCGAGCAGTGCGAAGAAATGATCGAGCTGATCCGCCGTTCCAGTCAGGACCAGAAATCGGTGAACTACGATGAAGTTAACCGCAAGACTTCGCCAACCCCACAAACCCTGTCCCCGGGCCTTAAAATAGGCCTGGTTGCGGCCGCTGCCTGCCTGGTGGTGGCATTGATTGTGGTCGCAACCATGCTCTGAGGCTGCATCAACCGTGTTTATGAGACACGATAAGCGATCTTGATTTGCTTCATGGTGTAACTGCGTTTAGCTTGATGCCAGTCAACAAAACGCTGAATAAAACGATGGGTGTGCCGTAACAGCCTTGTTCTGGCCAATCAGGCGCACGTCACCAGGAGCGATCATGAAAGCTATTTTGTGCAAAGAACACGGCCCCGCTGAAAAGCTGGTCATTGAAGATACCGCCAGCCCTGAAGCGAAGGGCCGGGGCGTAAAAATCCGGGTCAAGGCCGCCGGCCTGAACTTTCCGGACACCCTGATCATTGAAGGCAAATATCAGCTACAGCCGCCGCTGCCGTTTTCCCCGGGCGGGGAACTGTCCGGCGAAGTCATCGAAGTCGGTGAGAAAGTCACCCGGTTCAAGCCCGGCGACCGTGTGGCCGCTCTGACCGGCTGGGGCGCGTTCGCGGAAGAAGTGGTTGCCCCGGAATCAAATCTCCTACCGTTGCCCGATGGCATGCCTTACGAGAATGCCGCCGGCTTCATGATGGTGTACGGCACGTCGTATTACGCGCTGAAGCAGCGCGCCAACATCCAGCCCGGCGAAACCCTGCTGGTGCTCGGTGCCAGCGGTGGTGTGGGCTTGGCCACGGTGGAGCTGGGCAAGGCCATGGGCGCAAACGTGATCGCGGCGGCCAGCAGTGTCGAGAAGCTGGCAGTGGCCAAGGCCGCCGGTGCCGATGAGCTGATTAACTACTCCGAAGAGTCCCTGAAAGAGGCGGTCAAAAAGCTCACCAAGGGCAAGGGTGTGGACGTTATCTACGACCCGGTTGGTGGCGACTTCACCGAACAGGCCCTGCGTGCCATGGCCTGGAACGGCCGCCACCTGATCATCGGCTTCGCCGCCGGCGATATCCCGAAAATACCGGCGAACCTGACGTTGCTGAAAGGCTGTTCGGTGGTCGGGGTGTTCTGGGGCAGTTTTACCCAGCGAGAGCCGGAAACCAGCGCCCAGAACATGATGGAGCTGCTGAAGCTCTACGCCGAAGCCAAAATCGACCCGAAAGTCAGCCAGATTTTCGAATTCGACCAATACGCCGAAGCACTCGGCGCTCTGACCGGCCGCCGCGCTACCGGCAAGATTGTTCTTCGCGTCGGCTCCTGAGCCCGGTTTCTAAAGACTATTGCACCGAAGTTCAACGGTGAGAGTGGGGGTTCCCTCCCAAAAATCTCGGAGGCCATGGATGGCCGGAGCGAAGCGCACATGGATGTGCTCGTAGCGTTTTTTGGGAGGGAACCCCCACTCTCACCACCCCCGAAACCCACAGGTTAGGGCCGGAACCCGACGCCAACTCCATAACTCAGAACCGAACTCCACCTGAGTCAATGTCAGCCACCAACGCCGGCGTAAGCTGGGTATAACCGGAGGTGCCCGGCAGCCACGCGTAGACGTCGACATGGGGCTGGTCCAGGGAATAGCCGAGCTTCTGAATGTCCACCTTCCGGTACTTGAACGTTCCCGTTTTCTCGATGGCGTGGGTTACCCGCACGAACACAGGCACTGCATAGGGCGGCAAGTTCTCTTGAAGATAAGCGAACAGCTTGTCCGTATCGAAGGCGGCGTCAGGATCGTTTGGCACCAGGGTCACCATGCCGGCCTTGCCGTTGGTGTTCGGAATCTCTACACCGTAAACAATGGCCTCCTGCACCATGCCCGAGCCATCGATGATGTTTTCCAGCTCTGTGGTGGACACGTTCTCGCCTTTCCAGCGGAAGGTATCGCCCATGCGGTCGACAAACTGAAGGTGGCGGCAGCCAATCTCCTTCAAAACATCGCCGGTGTTGAACCATGCATCGCCTTTTTTGAAGGCCTCCCGCAGGGTGGATTTTTCCGTGGCGTCTTTCTGGGTGTAGCCCTCAAACGCCCACTTTTTGGTGATCTCGCCAATCAATAAGCCCGGCTCGCCCTTTTTGACTTCCTGCAGGCGGCCTTTGTCATTGCGGACCGGGTCGCGGGTGCCTTCGTGGTATTTGACCAGCTTGTAAGGCGCTGTGGAGAAACCGACGGTGTTATCCACGTTGAAGAAGTTTATGAAGCCGATATTGCCCTCGGACGAGGCGTATAGCTCGGCCACCATGTCCACCCCAAAACGCTTCTTGAATTCTTTCCAGATTGATGGGCGCAGACCGTTTCCGATCATTTTTGTCAGGTGGTGGTTCCGATCCTGATCGCTGGGCGTCTGGTTCAGCAAGTAGCGGCAGAGTTCGCCCACGTAACCGAAGGTGGTGGCGTTGTACTTTCGGATGTCATCCCAGAACGCGGTGGCGGAGAATTTCCGTCGCAGGGCGATGGCGGAGCCGCCGGCCAGCACCGAGCCCCAGCACACCAACAGCGCAGTGCCGTGGTAAAGGGGCAGGGTGCAGTAGAGAACGTCGTCTGGCTCCATGGCCAGCGACAGCATGCCGAAGCCGCCGTAAGCGCGGACGAATTTGCGATGGGAGCCAGGGGCTGCCTTGGGCAGCCCGGTAGTGCCGGAGGTGTACAGGTACACGGCGGTGTCGCCCATCACCACCGGGTTGCTCAGCACTGGGCGGGTGCCGGAACGCTGGCTGACTTCCTGGGCCATGTTGACGTAGCCGTCGGGGGCGTCGCCAAACATGTTCAGGGTGTTGGTGTCGGAGAGATACTGCAGCGGGTGGCTGTGGCGTAGTTGAATGTCGTGGCGAATGCCTTCGGCGTGATCCAGCAGCTCTTCGCCGACAACCAACATGCGTGGTTCGATCAGGTTGATGCTGTGGGTCAGCACTTTGCCTTTTTGGGAAGTATTGAGCATGGCGCAGGCCACGCCCACTTTGCCGGCTCCGGCGACAATGGCCAGCAGCTCCGGGCGATTATCCAGCAACACCGCGATGGAGTCGCCTTTTACCAGGCCCTGGTCTTTCAGGTAGTGGGCAATGCGGTTGCTCCAGACGTCGAATTCTTGCCAGGAAATGGTGCGGTCATCGAACAGAATCGCCGGGCGGTTCGGGTATTTGGCAGCGTTGCGTTCGATCAGTTTGCCCAAGGTGAGTTCTTTCTGGTCATCCTTGACCGCGTAATAGTAGAGCCCCCGGGCGATAGAGGGAAACCGGCGCAGCACGGCGGGAAGGCTGCGGATCAGGTCGCGGGCAGTTACGATGTCTTGGCTCATGGAGATGTCCGTTTCAGTCGTCGTTGTCGTTGTAAGTGTGATGAACCCCTGACAACGCGTGTGCCCGGGGCTGCTTCAGAATTCTGCTGTGGCGGATTTACGGGTCATGCGCCGGCCTTCTCGTGCGCGGTAATTTCGACGAGTAGCTGGCTCCGTTTGACCTGATCGCCAGCGCTGGCAAGAACCTGGCTGATAGTGCCATCCCGGTCCGCTTTTACCGGATGCTCCATTTTCATGGCTTCCAGGATGACCAGGGTCTGGCCCTGTTGCACGGTGTCACCGGCCTTGACCAGCACATCAATAATGGCGCCGTCCATACTGGCCTGAACCCGGCCACTGCCTTTACCTTGAGCGCCGGCTGCCGGCTGGTGGGTAATGTCCCGCACCGACCAGGAGCGGCCGCATGCCTGCAAATATAGGGAATCCCCGTCCCGATGATATTGGCACTGCTGACGAACACCTTTGTCGATAATGCACAACAGGCCAGGTTCCTGGGTTTGCAGCTGCAGTTCGTGCTGCTCGTCGCTGTAGGAAACCGTCAAGGTGTGGCCGTTACGGCGGACCAATAATTCAAGGGTTTCGTCGTCCACTTGCAGCTTCATCGGGATGACCGTGGCCGGGGCATTGCTCCAGCCTTCCTGACCGGAGTTGTTCAGGCTGAAAGCGCAGGCGCTCAGGGCCAGTTCCCGGATGGTCAGCGGTTGCGGCGACAGTGATGGATCATTCTTGAAGGCCTGTTGCAGGAACGCGGTGGTGGCTTCACCGGCACCGAAGGTGTCGTCAGCGATGATGCGGCTGAGGAAGTGGCGGTTGGTGGTGACGCCGAACACGGTGGTGTCTTCCAGCGCGCGGATCAGGCGGCGACGGGCCTGGTCCCGGTTTTCGCCCCAGGCGATGACTTTCGCCAGCATGGGGTCGTAGTGGGGACTGACTACATCACCGGAACGCACGCCGGTGTCAAAGCGCAGGCCTTCGCCCTCGGCCGGGGTGAACTGGTGCAAGGTGCCGGTCTGCGGGGTGAAGCCGCTGGCGGGGTCTTCGGCGTACAGGCGCACTTCGATGGCGTGGCCGTTGAGCTGGATTTCGTCCTGGGTTAGCGGAAGTGCCTGACCTTCGGCCACCATCAGTTGCCAGGCGACCAGGTCTTGACCGGTGATCAGTTCGGTAACCGGGTGCTCAACTTGCAGGCGGGTGTTCATTTCCAGGAAGTAGAAGTTGCGATCTTTATCGACCAGGAATTCGACCGTGCCGGCGCCTTCGTAACCGCAGGCGAGGGCAGCTTTAACGGCGGCTTCGCCCATGGCTTTGCGCAGCTCCGGGGTGACGAAGGGGGAGGGTGCTTCTTCGACGACTTTCTGGTGTCGGCGCTGCACGGAGCAGTCCCGCTCGCCCAGGTAGACGGCATTGCCGTGGCGGTCGGCGAAGACCTGGATTTCGACGTGGCGGGGTTCGATGACGGCTTTTTCGAGGATCAGTTCGTCGTCGCCGAAGGCCTGTTTGGCTTCGGAGCGGGCCCGTTTGATGTTGTCGGCCAGCTCGCTGTCACTCTCGACCAGGCGCATGCCGCGGCCACCACCACCGGCGGAGGCTTTGAGCATGAGCGGGTAGCCGATGTCTTTGGCAGCGGTGATGAGTTCGTCGTCGGTGGCCTTGTTCCCTTTGACAGGGCCTTCATAGCCGGGCACGACCGGTACACCCGCTTTTTGCATGGCGATTTTGGAGTGGCGTTTGCTGCCCATGAGTTCGATGGCATTCTCGGGCGGGCCGACGAAGGTGAGGCCAGCCTGTTTTATGGCTTTGGCGAAGCCGGCGTTTTCGGACAGGAAGCCGTAACCCGGATGGATGCAGTCGGCGCCGGTTTGTTTGGCGGCATCAAGGATGGCGTCTGCGTTCAGGTAGGAGGCGGCAACCTGTGCCGGGCCGATGCAAACGGCTTCGTCAGCTTGTTCGACGTGCAATGCGTTGGCGTCGGCTTCGGAGTAGACGGCCACGGTTCGGTAGCCCAGCGCCCTGGCTGTGCGGATAACCCGGACGGCGATTTCGCCCCGGTTTGCTATGAGAAGTTTTTTTAGCATTGATGTGTCACCTACTCTGTACACGCATCTGCGTGATTTGGTGCTCGTCCGCACTGGTGGTGTGGGTGGTCCTCCAGAAAAACGCTCCTGCGGCACATCCATGTGGCGCTTGGGCTCCGCCATCCATGGCTCCGCACATTTTCTGGAGGACCACCCACACCACCAGCGCTCCCGCTGACTTTGTTCGTGCCTGCAGACATGCTTTGTATGCGGTCTGCTGCTTCTGCTTGTTGATTAGCTCTCGCTGCCTGCCCACTTTGGCTCGCGCTTTTGCATAAACGCCATGGTGCCTTCTGTGCCCTCGGCGCCACGAATGGCCGCGGCGAACTTTTCCGCCGCGTCATCCAGCAACCCGGCCATGGGTTCGTGACCGACCCGGTGCAGCAGGGCTTTGGTTTCTGCCGTGGCATTCGGGGCGCACAGGCGGACCCGTTCAAGCGCCTGGTTCAGCATGTCGTTCAGCTGTTCCTCGGACCCGGCGACCTGGTGAACAATGCCGAGTGCACAGGCTTCCGCTGCGTCGATTCTCAAACCCAGCAGGGCCAGCCGGCGGGCCTGGGTCAGGCCGATGCGTTCGACCACGAACGGGGCGATCTGGGCCGGGATGACGCCCAGGGAGGTTTCCGGCATGCCGAATTTTGCGGTCGGGCCGGCGATGGCGACGTCGGAGACGCAGGCCAGGCCGAAGCCGCCGCCCATGACGGCGCCTTCGGTGATGGCGATGACGACTTTGGCGGATTCGTTGACCTGTTGGATCATCTGGCCGAAGGCGCGGTTGAGTTTGTAGAACGGGTCGTCGCGGCCTTCGCCGGCTTGCTGGCCCCGGGCGCCAGCCATGTCTTTGATGTCGCCGCCGGCGCAGAAGTGGCCACCGGCGCCGCGGATGACGACGGCTCGGATGCTGTCGTCATGTTCGACTTCGTTGAACAGGGTGGACAGTTCCGCGACCATCTGCAGGCTCATGGCGTTGCGGACTTCCGGACGGTTGATGGTGACCATCAGCGCCGGGCCGTGTTTCTCAAGAATCAGGGTTTCGCACTGGGGAAGCTGTTCCATAAAGGGCTCCAATGTCAGTCCCGTTTCTTGCCGGGCAAGGTGCCCATCAGCTTGCAGATAATGCCCAGCATGATTTCGTCAGCACCGCCGCCGATGGAGACCAGGCGCACGTCACGGTAGGCGCGGGCCAGGGGGTTTTCCCACATGTAGCCGTTGCCGCCCCAGTACTGCAGGCACGTGTCGGTGACTTCGCGGCCCAGGCGGCCGGCTTTGAGTTTGGCCATGGAGGCGAGTTTGGTAACGTCTTTGCCTTCTACGTGGAGTTCACAGGCCTGGTAAGTCAGCGCTCGCAGGGCTTCGACTTCGGTTTGCAGCTCGGCCAGGCGGAAATGGATGTACTGATTGTCGATCAGCGGCTGGCCGAAGGTCTTGCGCTCGCGGCAGTACTCGATGGTCTGGTTGATGCAGTTTTCCAGGGCCTTGATCACATTGGCGGCGCCCCACAGGCGTTCTTCCTGGAACTGGACCATCTGCATCATAAAGCCGGTGCCTTCGGCGCCGATGCGATTACGCTGCGGAACCCGCACATCGTCAAAGAATATCTGGGCGGTTTCAGACGAACGCATGCCCAGTTTGTTCAGGTGCGGGCTCATGGTGATGCCCGGAGTGTTCATGGGCACGATCATCAGAGTCTTGTTCTTGTGCGGTTTGTCGTCGCTGGTGTTGGCCAGCAGGCACATGAAGTCCGCTTTCGGCGAGTTGGTGATCCACATCTTGGAGCCGTTAATGACGTAGTCGTCGCCGTCTTTTTTTGCGGTGGTTTTCAGGCCGGCAACATCTGAGCCGGCGCCCACTTCACTGACACCAATGCAGCCCACCATGTCGCCCGAGATGGCCGGGGCGAGGAAGTCGCGCTTGAGTTCGTCAGAGCCGAAACGGGCGATGGCCGGGGTGCACATGTCGGTTTGTACGCCAATGGCCAGCGGTACGCCGCCGCATTTGGCCATGCCCAGCTCTTCCGCAGCCACCAGGTTGTAGCTGTAATCCAGGCCCATGCCGCCGTATTCTTCCGGCTTCTGGATGCCCAGCAAACCCAGGTTACCAAGCTTCTTGAACAGTTCGTGAATCGGGAATTCGCCGGCTTCTTCCCATTCGTCGCAGTGCGGGTTGATCTCTTTTTCAACAAAGTCTTTGACGGTTTTTCTGAGTGCTTCGTGTTCGGTTGTAAATTGCATTGTTGTTCTCCTTGAAAGATCAGAAACGGGCGACGCCATAGGAATTGGGTCGCAGTTGTCGTTGTTCGGCTTCGCGGCAGACCGACAGAGCCATGGCCAGCACCCGCCGGGTGTCTCTGGGATCAATCAGTCCGTCATCCCAAAGCCTTGCGGTGCCGAACAGGGCGGTGGAGCCGTCTTCGAGTTTCTTGGCGGTGGCTTGCTCCAGGAACGCCAGGGTTTTCTCGTCCGGCTCTATGCCGCTTTTGCGCTGTTTTTCTTCGGCGACAATGCGCATGACCTTGCCTGCCTGGGCTGGGCCCATCACGGCGGTGCGGCTATTGGGCCAGGCAAAGATGAACCTTGGGTCCAGGCCCCGGCCGCACATGGCGTAATTGCCTGCGCCGTAAGAGCCGCCGACCACCACCGCAATTTTCGGCACCCGACAGTTGGCGACGGCCTGCAGCATTTTGGAGCCGTGCTTGATGATGCCGTTCTGCTCCGAGTGGGTGCCCACCATGAAACCGGTGGTGTTGTGCAGGAACAGGAGGGGCGTGCCGGCCTGGTCGCACAGTTGAATGAACTGGGCGGCCTTGGTTGAGCCGGCCGTGGTGATCGGGCCGTTGTTACCGATGATGCCGACACTGTGACCCTGGATGCGGATGGTGCCGCACACGGTCTGGCTGTCGTAGTCGTTCTTGAAGTCCAAAAAACGAGAACCGTCGGCGATGCGGGCGAGGATCTCGCGCACATCGTAAGGCTTCTTGGCATCTGCCGGAATCACGCCCAGCAGTTCCTCCGCCGGGTAGGCGGGCTCGTCCCAGGTCAATTCCCGCTGCAGCGGCAGGTGTTCGTTCCAGGGCAGGGCGCCGAGAATTTCCCGGGCCTGGCGAATGCCATCGGCATCGTCTTCGGCCAGGTATTCAGCGGTGCCGGCCACGGTGGCGTGCATTTCCGCACCGCCCAGTTCTTCATCGGTGGCGATTTCGCCGGTGGCGGCCTTCAGCAGCGGTGGGCCGGCCAGGAACATCTTTGCATGCTCACGTACGGTGATGACGTAATCCGACAAACCCGGTTGATAGGCTCCGCCCGCAGTAGCGTTACCGTGAACCACAGTGATCTGCGGAATACCGGCTGCCGACATGCGGGCCTGGTTGGCAAAGCCCCGGGCGCCGAGCACGAAAATATCGGTGGCGTAGTTCAGGTTGGCGCCGCCTGATTCCGACAGCGACAACACCGGCAGCTTGTTCTCCATGGCGATCTGCTGCAGCCGCAAAGTCTTGTCCAGACCGGCCGGGGTAATGGTGCCGCCTTTGATGGCACTGTTGCTGGCGACCACCAGACACCGAACACCGGCAACTCTGCCGATGCCAGCAATGATGGCACCGCCGGCCAGAGAGCCGTCTTTGTCATCGTGCATTTTGTAGCCAGCCAGCGAGCAGAGCTCCAGAAACTCGCTGCCGCGGTCCAGCAACCGGTTGATGCGATCCCGGGGCAGAAGCTTGCCGCGCTTGATGAACTTGTCCCGAGCCGCTTCCGCCAGGTTCAGCACTTTTTGCTCGACGTCCCGGAAGGACGCAATGTGCGCCTCCATAGCTTCCGCATTGGCACGGAATTCCTCGGACTGGGGTGTTACAGTTGTTTCCAGTACCTGCATGGAAAAATCCTCAGTCTTCGCTCAATACTTTCGGCGTTACCGCCCGATGAAAACCGTTGTACGGCTCGGTGTTTTTCGCTTTGGGCATCGGCCAAATCCGACCACCGTGAGACGCCGCCCCGTCAATGCGCAGGCAATCACCACTGATAAACGCCGCGCCCTGACTGAGCAGAAAACAGATCGCAGAACTCACCTCGGACTCCGTGCCCATGCGCTTGATTGGCACCGCATCCGCCAGGCCTTTGATCCAGGACTTCATGTGCGCTGGATAGTTATCCATTCCGCTGGACGCAATCCACCCCGGCGCCACTGCATTCACCCGAACCCCGGACGGCGCCCATTCCACGGCTGCGGTCTGGGTAAAATTCACCATTCCCGCCCGGGCCGCGCCAGAATGGCCCATACCCGGCATGCCGCCCCACATGTCGGCTACAATGTTCACAATGGCACCGCCTGTCTTGCTCAGCGCCTGGGTATACGCCTCCCGGGCCATCAGAAAGCCACCGGTCAAATTCGTTCGCACCACGGTTTCCCAACCCTTCTGGCTGATCCCCGTCAGCGGCGACGCAAACTGGCCACCGGCGTTATTCACCAGGCCATCCAGCCGGCCATGCTCGGCAATAATGGCTTTCACGGTCGCCTGCACCGATTCCTCTTCCCGGATATCGCAGGAGTGCGCGCTGGCAATGCCGCCGTCTTCCTCGATCTCGGCTTTAACGGCGTCCACCTTCTCTTGCTTACGACCCACCAGTGCAACTCGAGCACCGAGGGCGGCTAATTCGTGAGCAGTGCAGCGGCCAATGCCAGAGCCGCCGCCAGTGACAATGAAGACCTGGCCTTCAAACAACCCAGGCCGCAAAACAGACTGATAACTCATAAAATTCCCTTATCCGAATATGCTGAATCCACGTAAAAAGTTAGGGCGCCCCCAGCGGGGTGCTTGCACAAAAGCATCAGCCACGCACCAAGCTGAAAGGTACCGGCACCGGAAACTCCAGCAGCTGCTGCGCGAACGCCTTGCCCTGCGGATCAATCCGCAGGCTGGCCACGCCACCGCCACCCAAACTGTGCTCCAGCAGGAAGTTAAATGCATGCAGCCCCGGCATCGCCCAACGCGTGACCTTGCCGGTCTCCGGGTTCAGCGTGTGACTCATCCACTCCGCCACCGCCTGCTCCGTCAATGCCGCCTCAATATAAGGAATAAACTCCGCATCCCGCGCAATCACCCCGATATTACTGTGATCGCCCTTGTCTCCCGAACGGGCCCAGGCCAGCTCAATAAGCGGCACGGTCGTTTCTGCTGCCACCTCGATGCGAGTTTCCGGCTCCGGCGTTAACGAGGCAGGATCAAAACCACCCTCGCAAGCCACTGCCACCGTTGTTTTCTCCCCCGCCAGATCCACCGACACCGACACCTCAGACTTCGGCGCCAGGCAGGAATACAACCTAATTTTTGGCCACACCGTCGGCCGGCCACCCACAATCCCGGTAATCCCCGGCGCCATGCCGGTCGCCGCCTGCGCTATCTCCCGGGAAAACAGCACCAGCGCTTCCTTCTTGGGGTGGGCCGTTGCAATCTTCACCACCACCTCGCGGGTGTCGCCGCAGCGGCCATGGCCGCCGTAGGTGGTTTCGGTGCCCAGCAGCTCAATACTGGTGTCAGAATAGTCCGGCAGGCCGCGCTCGCTGAACATGGCGGAGGTCTTTGCCAGAATGGCTTCCGCGACTTTTTGTGCCTTGGCGGCGGCATTGATGCCAGCCATCAGGAAGGTCACCGTGCACTTGAAGCCGTCCGGCCAGGTACCCGACACCTTGTAGCTGTCGGTCGGTGGCAGGCCCCGGGCGCCCGAGACCTGCACCTGATCCTTGCCGATTTCCTCAAGCGCCACTTGCGTGAAATCGCAGGTCACATCCGGCAACAGATAAGCCCGCGGATCGCCAATTTCGTACACCAACTGCTCACCCACCGTGCCCCGGCTCACCATGCCGCCGGTGCCCTCCGGTTTGGTTATCATAAAATCGCCAGAGGCACTGACTTCAGCTATCGGGAAGCCCATATTCGCGTAGCCGTCGGCGACCTGCTCCCAATCGGTAAAGTTACCGCCAGTAGACTGCGCGCCACACTCCAACAGGTGGCCGGCCAGGCTGCCTTGGGCCAGCTTGTCATAATCATCCCACTGCCAGCCGAATTCATGCACCAGCGGCGCCAGTACCAGGGCACTGTCGGCCACCCGGCCGGTGATAATGATGTCGGCGCCCTGATCCAGCGCCGCCACCAACCCGGGGGCCCCCAGGTAAGCGTTCAGGCTGACCATCATGGCGGGGAAGGGTTGGCTGGTGGTCATCTCGGTGATGCCAGCGTTGGCCAGTTGTTTTTTCTTCATCAACAGGTCGTCGCCCAGCACCAGCGCGATTTTCAGATCAACACCGGCTTTTTCACACAATGCCTGCAGGGCATCACGGCAAGCCACCGGGTTAACGCCACCGGCATTAGCCAACACTCGAATGCCTTTTTTCTTGATGTCGCCAAGTAGGGGCGCCATGACGGTCTGCACGAAATCCCGGGCATAGCCCTGGGTCGGATCCTTCATCTTCTGGCCCGCCATGATCGACATGGTGATTTCGGCCAGGTAATCGGCCACCAGATAGTCGATGTTGCCCTGATGCACCAGTTGGGCGGCGGCGGTTTCTGTGTCACCCCAGAAAGCGGAGGAACAGCCGATGCGGATGGTCTTACTGGTGTCTGACATGTTGTTTGCCTTGTTCTGTGTGCCCGACAGTCGCGGGCGGGTCCAACGATACCATCGACAATACCAAGCAAGCGCTTGGTTTGTAAACAGTCAAATCTCAGGTAAAATAGAAATATCTTTTTCAGCCAGCCGGACAGCCCTTGTGAGCCCGAACCAGATTCTTCAGTCCCTGATTGCCGAACAACTTGTTTCCGACCCCAACAGCGCCCGTGGCCGTTTGCTTAACGAAGCGGCTCGACTGTTCCGGGATAAAGGTTATGAGCGCACCACGGTTAGGGATCTCGCGGCTGCAGTGGGCATTCAGTCTGGTAGTCTGTTTCATCATTTCCGCACCAAAGAGGAAATCCTCAAGGCTGTAATGGTGGAAACCATTCGCCTGAATACTGCGTTAATGCAGGCGGCTGCAGACCGGGCCGGGTCACCCCGGGACAAGCTGCGGGCCTTGATCCGGACCGAGCTGGAATCGATCAATGGCCAGACCGGTGAGGCCATGGCGGTGCTGGTTTACGAGTGGCGCAGCCTTTCTGAAAGCTCTCGGGCTGAAGTGCTGAAGTTGCGGGATGTTTACGAAGGGCTCTGGCTGTCGGTACTCGAAGAGCTCAGTGGCAAAGGCCAGCTCAAGGCCGACCCCTTTATCGTGCGCCGGATGCTGACGGGAGCGTTGAGCTGGACCGTCACCTGGTACAAGCCAGAGCGCGGTGGCCTTACGCCGGACGGGCTGACCGATCAGGTCATGGCCATGATGGGGCTTTGATCTCACTAACTTTTATTAATATTAAAATGGCACAGTTGTTCTGATATAAGGTCATTTCAGAACTCATTGTTTTAAATCAAAAAAATTTAGAAAACACTTTTCTTCCCGGGCCATTGGCCTGATCGGCATGCCAGTTTCGGCATTCGAGCCATTTTTGTCTGACAAGATTCAACGCATTCTTCACGCCTTGGAGGCCAGTTGCCGGGGTTGAAGCTATTTGGTGGCTTCATAGGGGCTGGTTCACGGTCTGGCGAAACCAAGGGTGATAGGAACACTCGTCATTCCTTACATACAAAAACAAAGCAACACAGGGCACATTATGATCTACCCAAAGGTCTCCCTATCGGGCCGGTGCGCGGCTCTGCTCAAACCACTCTCTCTGGCAGGACTTGCTCTGGTGTTGGCAGGCTGTTCGGCCAATCCGATTTACAGCACCACCGGCATGGTGCTTTCAAACTATGCAGAATCCGAGGCAACACCTTACGTCCTGCAAATGTCGGACACAGACATGGCCTGTGCGCTCGGTGAAGGCACGGACCCGCTGATTTACTCTTTCTCTCGCGTGACCTCAGCCCCCGACAATACCGGGTCACTGCTGATGCTGTTGGCCGCCAACTGCATGGAATACCGAGCCTGGGAAGCCGAGCTCGATTATCTGCGGGCGCAATACAACGACAACATACCGTTGGCCAAAGATGCCCGTGAAACCGCCAAGCGCCTGCATGCCATAACGGCAGAGCGTCGTTACCTGGCGTATCAGCGCGCCCTGGCAGCCTATGACTTTGATCCGGCTGCCGAAACTCTGGAATGCCCCTTTCTGTTTACCGACCAGGATGAACTGACGTTCCTGATGGGCCTGCTGACCGGTATGCAGTCCATCGTCAATGACGCCAGTTCCGGTGCTTTGGCGGGCGTGCCCCGGAACATTGCGCCACGTACCGAACAGGCGGCTCAGTGTGTCGATAATGAAAAATGGGGCGGTTTGCCTAACGCCATTCGTGCCCTGGTCTGGCTGCTGCTTCCAGATACCCGCCCAGAGATGTCGCCGGATCCCTGGCAGGTGCTTGAGAACAGTGCAGAGCTAGGTGTAAAAATCGGGTTCCGGGCATCCCATGCGTTGCAAGTTGTTGCGGCAGAAACCTTTGGTCGTGATGACGTGCTGGCTGACGCTATTGCCGGTTTTGCCGATGCAGAAGACCGAATCGAGGTCTGGGCCGACTACCGGCTGGTGGACGAAGTTGCCAGAACGATGGTGCAGTTCTCTTCTGACAAACACTGGACTGCCAGCTACGGCCACCGTACGCCCAGCAACTTCTTCGGGAAGATGAGCCCGGAACGGTCCAATAACAATATTGAAGTCATGGATCTGGACGGCCTGCTCTGAGAGTGGCCACCAACATCCAACTCCGCTTTCCCACAAACACAATAATGACCCGGAGGTCGTGATGATCCGCAAATCCCTTGCTGCATTAACGCTGGTGGCCGCTGCCCCGCTGGCGTCAGCCCAAACCGTAACTATGTGTGTTTTTGACGTTATTGGCGCTAATGGCGACATGTATAATCTGGTCAAAGACTACGCGCTGGAAATGAGATCCCACGGTGTCGACTTCGACCTCAAGCCCTATACCGATGAAGGTGTGGCTGTGGGTGACTTCAATGCCGGCCAATGTGACGCGGTTACTGCAACCGACATTCGAATCCGTCCCTTCAACCGCTTTACTGGCAGCATCAGTGCCGTCGGTGCCCTCCCGACCTACGATGATCTGGAAACCCTGTTGGCGACTCTGTCACAGCCAAAGGCCGCCGCCCTGATGAAATCAGACGGTTACGAAGTGTTGGGCATTGTGCCGGTTGGTGCTGGCTACCTGTTCGTGAATGATCGCAAGATCAATACCGCCGGTAAGCTGGCGGGCAAACGCATGGCGACGCTGGATTATCAGCGTGATGCTATCCACATGGTAAATTACATAAAAGCGACGGTGGTGCCCTCGGATATCACCAATTTTGCCGGCAAGTTCAACAACGGCTCGGTGGATACTGCCTACGCACCTGCCTTCGCCTATGAGGCGCTGGAACTCTATAAAGGCATTGGCGACAAAGGCGGTATTGTTGAATATCCTCTGGCTCAGCTGACCATCCAGATCGTGGCGCGGGAAGGCGCACTGGACAGTGATGCGGCCCAGAAATCCCGGGAAGTTGCCTGGAACATGTATCCGCAAGCCATGAGCCTCATCGACAGCCAGGAACAAGCGATCCCCGAAAAGCAGTGGATTCGGATTCCCGATCAGGACGTCACCGGTTATCAGGAAATGTTCCGGGAGAACCGCCTGCAAATGCGTGACGGTGTTAACGGGGCGCCCAGCGTGTACGACCCACGCATGATGAACCTGTTAAGCAAAATCCGTTGCGCCAGCAATCCGGGTGCGTCTGAGTGCACCGCGGATAACCGGGAATAATCGGAGAGAACCAACATGAACTGGCGTGCAATGACTGCCTCAGGCGTAAGGACGCTTTACCCCGTGCACCGGCTGCACGGGGCCATCCTCCTGCTGTTACTCCTGACGACCTTGCTGATGGGTATGGGCAACTCGCTCCATTCCAGAATGCTGTGGATCGGGGAGCAGGTATGGCCGAATTATTACTTGCTCAATCCCGATGCGACACAGCCCACCTGCAATATGTTCATGGACGTCGACAGTGAGGTGGATCGGCGCGTCAAGGCTTACAAGCCTGACCCTGACGATCTGTTCAGCTCGCCACCCAATCCCGAGGCGATCAAGCAGTCCTTGCAGAGCAATCTGGCCTTGTGTGAGCAGCGCCATCTGCAGTTCGCTGAAAATCAGAAACACGCCACTTGGGCGCTCGGGGTCTACAAAGGCATTGAGCAGGGGCTGGCTGGTTTCCTGCTCAACAACATTGATCTGACCAAGTTCCTGTTCATTGCCATGTTTGCCATGGCCGCCGCCATTTCCGCTCTGGACTCTGATCATATCGCCCTCCGGTTGCCCCGTAACCGGGCTGAATGGCGCTTGAGCCAAGCGGCTCAGTTCACCGTGAATGGCCTGATGGTGCTCTCGCTGAATGCTTATCTCGGGCGATTATCGACCTCGCCCGGAACAGACAGCACGGCCATTCTGCAGTACGCTTGGGCCGGGGTGTTTGGCTTGTTCATGGTGATCAACGCTGTTCGCTTTATGTACATACCGGAACGGATGAAGGCGGGCTCACTGTCGTTGTCATCAGGACTGGTCATCCCGTTGTATTGCGCAATGGGCCTGATTGCGATGAGCTACTTCTTCTTTGTGGACGGCTATTCCTCAGGCCTGGCGATCTACTTCGGCATGATGGCCAACTTGTCGTCTATGTTCATCAACATCGGTCTGTACGTTCTGGTGGGTATGATGCTCAAGCAGACACGTGTACCGGAGTTGCTGCTGAATCTGCTCAAGCCGTTCAACCTGCCAGCTCCCATGCTGGCCTCGGTAATCATCTTTGCAACCGCCTTCCCGACAGCGTTTACCGGCGCCTCCGGTATCTTCATTCTGGCGGTGGGTGGCGTTATCTATGACGAGCTACGCAAGGCCGGTGCCGGCCGCCAGTTGTCACTGGCGACCACCGCTATGTCGGGCAGCCTGGGTGTGGTGCTTAACCCGTGTTTGCTGATTGTGGTTATCGCGGCGCTGAACAAAGAGGTGACCACCTCTGAACTGTATGGCTGGGGCTTCTGGGTGTTTATTATGTCGGCCAGCCTGTTCTCCTTGATCGTTTGCAAGACCGAAGGCAACTGGAAACCCAAACCGGCCCCCGGCGCCTTCCGGGCTGCTGTGCGCGAGCTTTCGCCACTGGTTCCCTATGCCTTGACGGCGGCGGCGGTCATCCTGACGGTCTGGGTGGTACTCGGCCTCAAATTCAACGAATACAGCGCGCCGATGATTCTGCCTCTGGTGATGCTGGCTCTGGTGGTGCTGGATTCCGGTAAAGAAAGCCGCGAAACGTCGGTCAGCCGTACACGGTTGTTCTTCGATCGCAGCACGGCTGCTGCCAGCGATTCGGCGGTGCATATTGGTGCTTTGCTCGCCCTGATTGGCTTCTCCATCTGCCTGGGGGGCATCTTGGAGCGTTCTGATATCGTTCACGCGTTTTTCCCCGAAAGCCTGACCAGTGCCTGGATTGCCATGCTGGTGATCGTGGTCATGCTGACGCTGATCGGCATGGTGATGGATCCCTTCGGCGCGGTCATTCTGGTGTCGGCCACCATTGCCCAGCCGGCGATCCAGATTGGTATTGATCCGCTGCACTTCTGGATTGTATGCCTGGTGGCGTTCGAGCTGGGCTACCTGAGCCCACCGGTGGCACTGAACCATCTGCTGACCCGGCAGGTGGTTGGTGAGACCGAAGTGCTGGTGGCCGAGCGCACCGGGTCCTTCTGGCATCGCTACAAGCGCTTGCTACTGCCACTGGCGGTCATGGTACCGAGTTTGTTGCTGACAGCGTTTGTGCCGATGTTGTTCTACGCGCTCTAAGCGCAGTAGTATGAGACAGAACCCGCGTAAGCCTGGCTTCGCGGGTTTTTTGCATCGTGCGCCGCAAACCGTTGTGGCCATAGGTCGATCAAGGATGGTTGAGCGTATCGTTTTCGGGTTAACCCGAAAATCAGACTCACATAAAGAAGAGTGTGGCCAGTGACTTACTTCTTAGCGCGTCGTCTTTTAATACCAGGGATGGTGATATTGTCTGGGTGTGGTGGCGGTTCCGGTACCGAGTCGCCCGCTTTTGATCCCGGCCCCTTGTCCGGTGTGATCAGTATTGAAGCCGGCAGCCGGATTGATCAGGACACCATGGATCAGCTGCGGTTTGCCGATGCCAGGCCGGCCAGCGCTCCGCAGGTCTTGCCGGCCAGCTTTGTGTTGGCGGGATATTTGAGTGGCGCTAGTGGTAGTTATCCCACTCTTGAGGGGCAGGTTGAGCCCTTTATCTACGCTACTGACTCGGCCGATGTCTACACGGTACCGATGGCGCCCGGTGAAACGGTGATCTTGAGGAACTTTGGCAGCCGACAGGGCAACGCCCAGCTGGAACTGGCGCTGAGGGGCCATGGTGTGGCGCTGCTGCCGGAAACGACGACTCAGGGCTCCCCGAGCGTCAGTCTGACGCTGGCAGAGGGCGCTCCAGAGGCCGTATACACCGTCGAAGTGACGGTGATCGGCAGCAATCCGGCGCGCTATGTGTTGATGAAAGCGGCAGGCGCCCAGCTGGACAGCCTGAGCCTGGACTGGCCTGCCCATGAATTTGTGCCGGGTGAGGCTATTGTAAGGCTGGACGTCGGTGACACCGGGGCGATGTCTGCACTGGCGGTTGGCATGGCAAATGCCCAGCGTCATCTTGGCGGGAGTGACTGGGTAATGCGCATGCCCTCGCAGGTGATGAGCGGAGCCAGCAACGCAGCGAGCCATTCTGCTCAGACGCTTGATTGGATCAGCGAGCTTCGTCAGGCTCCAGGCGTCACATCTGCTGTGCCGAATTACCTGTTCTCCAGCACGCAGCAGAGCGCGCCCACGACGCCTGCGGATGAAGATCTGTATCGGCTGCAATGGCACTATGATCTGATTAACGGCCCCGGAGCGTGGCAACTGGCGCCGGGCGGGGGCAGTGGCATCCGGGTAGCGGTGCTTGATAGCGGATTGTTTAGTCCTCCCGACGTTAGCTCTTGGCATCCAGATCTTGACGCTAACGTCATTGCTGGCAGGGATTTTGTGGACAATGATACTTATCCAGAGGATCCCGGTAATAGTTTCGGGGCCAGCGTGTTCCACGGCACCCATGTCGCCGGCACCATCGCTGCGGTGGTCAATGGCGTCGGGATTGGCGGTGTTGCGTTTGGTTCTGAGATTGTCCCGGTCAGGGTTCTGGGGGAGGGTGGCTCGGGCTCCTCAGACGATCTGATCGACGCCATCCGTTGGGTTACCGGTCAGGCTCCGTTGGAAGCTGGACCAAGAGCAGACGTGGTCAATCTCAGCCTCGGAGGCTTGCCCCGGATTCAGAGCCTGGAAGATGCCATTGCCTTCGGGGTCAATCGCGGTGTCATCTTTGTCGGTGCCGCTGGTAATTCCGCGACGTCGGCTCCCTCATATCCGGCGGCCTATCCTAATGTATTGTCGGTCAGCGCGGTCGATGCCGGCGGTCGCCTGGCTTCCTATTCAAACTTTGGCAACTGGATTGACCTGGCCGCACCCGGTGGCGATGCCAGTCGAGATGGCAACAATGACGGCCGTGCCGATGTAGTCTGGAGTACCAGTGCTGTTGCCGGCACCAGCGGCTTCGAAGCCAACTATACCGGTCTGCAGGGCACCTCTATGGCTGCGCCGCACGTCTCCGCCGTTATGGCCCTGATCAAGGAACAAAGCAAAGACCTGACGTACCAGAATGTTCAGGCACTCCTGGCGGATGGCCAGCTTACCGACTATTCGGGAAACCGAAACGACCAGCTAGGCTATGGCATTCTGGATGCGGCTCAAGCGCTTCAGGCCAATTTTGACCTTAACGTCTCGATTCTGTCGCCCTCGCCCTCGTTGGTCTCTTTGAGCAATGAGGGGAAGACCAGCGAAACGGTCGTTCTCAGTCGTATCGGCGAGGGTGAGGTGTCAAATGTTGTGGTCACCGAAACGCCCGGCTGGATTAGTGTTTCTTCACCGGTGCCTGGGGGCGCCGATTACTCCCTGACTATTTCTCTCAATGAATCGATGATTGAGCCTGACACGGCCTACCGTGGTGAGGTCGTGGTGACCTACGATTCAGATCAAACTGGTCGGATGGTAAAAATACCCGTTATCGCCCAGATTCTCAGCGACGAACAGGCCCGCAACGCCGGCGTCCATTTCGTCATACTGGTCGACACCACGCCCGACGAAAAGGGGTTCTATTGGGCCGAAGCCCAAGTTGCGGTTGAAGCCGTCAACGGCCGCTATGAGTTCCGCTTCGATGCTGACGATGGCGAAGAGCCGCGCCGATTGAACGAAGTCCGGCCCGGAAGCTATTACCTGGTGGCGGGTACCGACATCGACGGTGATGGTATTATCTGCCAATCTGGTGAGGCCTGTGCCGAATACCCGATTGCCGGATTGCGGGAGGTGATCACCATCGAAGAGGGGCAGAGTCTGTCTGATATCCGTATGACCACCAGTTTTACCCGCCCCACCATTTCAACCTTCACTCCGGACGTCCTGCCCAGGCCGGGCTTCCGGGGTTACCGTTTGATCACGCAGGGACGCGCGAGCGCCCCGGGTGACCACCGAACCAGGACAACCCAATGATCGACCGCTTTATTCATGGTTTTGCCATTTCTGTGAGCGCAGTGCTCCTACTGACCGCTTGCAGTGCCACCGGCGGCGCGGCAGGCGATCAGCCGCAAGTACGACAGGTTACCCAATCAGCCCATTGCGGTCTGACCGGTCCTGGCGTGGTTCACGCCCGCACCAGTGCTGAGCTGGAAGCGTTGCTGGATGTAGGTGGGCAGAACATCTCTACCGGCGTTATCCGCCAGATTAATCTGGATCAAGAATCGTTGGTGATCGTGACCCTTGGGCAGAAGCCAACGGCCGGCTATAGCGTGAAACTGGATTCGGCCACAAGAGAAAATAAGGCCCTCCGGCTCGCCATGAACGTCACAGAGCCGGCGCCCGGCATGATGGTGGCGCAAGTGATCACCACCCCCTGCGTGGTTCTGGCGGTGACGGGTGAGGGCTGGCGGCGCCTTGAAATTTCGGGGCTCACCGAGCAGCCCATCCTGAAAGCCGTCGGAAACTGACGTCACTTGGTGTCACCACAAAACAACCGTTGATCTTTCGGCCTGAATCCCTAAGCTATGGCTCAGTTTTCACGACCAATTGCGGAGCCCTGCCATTCCTATGAGCGAGCAACTTTACAACGCCGATGCCATTGAAGTCCTGAGTGGTCTGGACCCTGTGCGCAAGCGCCCGGGCATGTATACGGACACCTCACGGCCGAACCACCTGGCTCAGGAAGTTATCGACAACAGCGTTGATGAAGCGCTGGCTGGCCATGCCCGCCGAATTGACGTGGTTCTGCACAGCGACAACTCCCTGAGTGTTGAAGATGATGGCCGGGGCATGCCGGTAGACCTGCATAAAGAAGAAGGTGTGTCGGGCGTGGAGCTGATTCTGACCCGGCTGCACGCGGGCGGTAAGTTCTCCCAGGGAAACTACAACTTCTCGGGTGGTCTGCACGGTGTGGGGGTTTCGGTGGTTAACGCCCTGTCTACCCACCTGGAAATCACCATCAAGCGCGATGGCCAGGTGCACCGGATGACGTTCGCCAATGGCGACAAAGCTTCTGAACTTGAAGTGATCGACACCGTTGGTAAGCGCAACACAGGCACTCGTCTGAAGTTCACCCCAGACACCAAATACTTTGATAGCCCGAATTTCTCGATCAGTCGCTTGCGCCATAACCTGCGCGCCAAGGCGGTACTCTGCCCGGGCCTGACGGTGACCTTTTTGCAGGAGAAATCCGGCGAGAAAGACGAGTGGTTGTACGAGGATGGCCTTCGGGATTACTTGCGCACAGCGCTGGCCGATATCGAAGCGGTCCCGCTGGAACCCTTTACCGGAAGCTTCTCAGGCAATAAAGAAACGGTGGACTGGGCCATCCAGTGGCTGCCAGAGGGCGGCGATGCGGTGATGGAAAGCTACGTTAACCTGATCCCCACCGCCCAGGGCGGCACCCACGTTAACGGCTTGCGTACCGGCTTGCTGGAAGCTATGCGCGAGTTTTGCGAATTCCGCAGTCTGCTGCCGCGGGGCGTCAAGCTGTCGCCTGAGGATATCTGGGAGCGGGTGGCCTATGTGCTGTCGTTCAAGATGCAGGAGCCCCAGTTTTCCGGCCAGACCAAAGAGCGTTTGTCGTCCCGTGAGGCGGCTGCGTTTGTCTCTGGCGTGGTCAAGGATGCCTTCAGTCTGTGGTTGAACCAGCACACCGACATTGCCGAGGCCCTGGCTGAGCTTTTCATCAACAACGCTCAACGTCGCCTGAAGGCCAGCAAAAAAGTGGCTCGAAAGCGAGTGACCTCCGGTCCGGCGTTGCCGGGCAAGCTGGCAGACTGTTCGGGCTCGGATACCAATCGCTCAGAACTGTTCCTGGTGGAAGGGGACTCTGCAGGCGGTTCCGCGAAGCAGGCCCGGGATCGGGAGTTTCAGGCGGTGATGCCGCTGCGGGGCAAGATTCTGAATACCTGGGAAGTGGATTCCAGTGACATTCTGGCCTCACAGGAAGTGCACGACATTGCTGTGGCCATTGGGGTCGACCCCAGTTCCGACGACTTGACCGGGCTGCGTTACAACAAGGTCTGTATCCTGGCCGATGCGGACTCCGATGGCCTGCACATTGCCACCTTGCTGTGCGCCCTGTTCGTCAAACATTTTCGCCCGCTGGTGACCGCCGGCCATGTGTTTGTGGCCATGCCGCCGCTGTATCGGGTGGACCTGGGCAAAGAGACCTTTTACGCCCTGGATGAGCATGAACGGCAAGGGATTCTCGATCGTCTGGCCGCAGAAAACCGCAGGGGCAAGATCCAGGTGACCCGCTTCAAAGGCCTGGGTGAGATGAATCCTTTGCAGCTGAGGGAAACCACCATGGCTCCGGATACCCGTCGTTTGGTGATGCTCACGTTGGAAGAGGGTGACGACACCGATGAGTGTATGGACATGCTGCTCGGCAAAAAGCGCGCGTCTGACCGTCGGGTCTGGCTCGAGGCGTACGGCAATATGGCGGACGTAGCTGTTTGATATTCCCTATGATGCTATAAGAATCATTCTTTATTCTTTTACAGAATTTAAAATGATCGCTATCCTGCTTGTTTTCAAACCGGAAAAACCGCGTTATGGAATGGCAAGGATGGTTTTCTCTGGGGTTGGCCGTGGCTGCCTTGGTACTGATGAGCTCAGGTCGCTTCGCGCCCCATCTGGTGATGATGGCCGCGCTGGTGGTGCTCAGTGCCAGCGGCATCATCGGGCCTGAACAGGCGCTGGTCGGCTTCAGCAATTCTGGCTTGATTACGGTCGTTGCGCTCTTCGTTGTCGCCTCTGGGGTGCATCACTCTGGCGGCGTCGATTTGCTGGTTCGCTACGTGCTCGGTAGCCCGAAAACGGTGCGTGGCGCCCAGGCCCGCATTGCCCTGCCTGTTACCCTGTTGAGCGGTTTTCTGAACAACACGCCCGTTGTGGCCACCATGATTCCGGCGGTGCTGGCCTGGTCACGGAAAATTGGTGTCGCACCCTCCAAACTGATGATTCCGCTTAGTTATGCCGCCATTCTCGGGGGTACGCTGACGTTAATTGGTACCAGCACCAACCTGGTGGTTAACGGCCAGTACCAGCAGCTGACGGGTAACGAAGGGTTTTCCATTTTTGCCATCACCCAGGTGGGATTGCCGGTGGCGATCATCGGTATCTCGGTAATGCTGCTGTTTTTGCCGCGCATGTTGCCGGATCGCAAAGATCAGCAAAAGTTCGGCTCCGTCAAAGAGTTTACTCTGGAGGTCGCCGTGGCCTTCGAGGGGCCGCTGGTGGGCAAAACCGTGGGTGAGGCCGGGCTGCGGGAACTGGACCGGCTCTATCTGGTTGAAATTGAGCGTGATGGCAGCGTGGTCACCGCAGTGCCGTCCGAAGAGCGTTTGCGCAGTGGTGACCGGTTGGTGTTTGCGGGCGACACCCAGGCCGTCTCAGATCTGCTCAGAATTAATGGCATTGTGCCTTCAGTGCACGATGATGAGCCCTCTCTGAGCAAGGTCCGGGCAGAACGCCGTCTGGTGGAGGCGGTCTTGTCGCCCCAGTCCGGTGTGCTTGGCCAGACCATTCGAGATGCCCGTTTTCGTGACCGTTACGGTGCTGTGGTGCTGGCGGTGGCCCGCGGAGGCGAAAGGGTGCCGGGTAACCTGGGCAACATTCGCCTGAAACCCGGCGACGTTTTATTGTTGGAAGCTCGCCCTGCGTTCGTCAGCCGACAGCGTTACAACAAGGATTTTCTGTTAATCAACGATCTGGAAACTGAGGCGCCACGCCACGATCGGGCCTGGTTGTCCTGGGGCATTTTGTTTGTGCTGGTCGGTTTGGCCGCCTTCGGTGTCATGACCATGCTCAATGCAGCTCTGGTGGGCGCGTTTCTGATGATCCTGTCGGGGTGTTGTTCCGTCGGTCAGGCGCAAAAATCGGTCGATGTTCCGGTGGTTCTGACCATTGCCGCATCGTTTGCGTTGGGCGGTGCGCTGGAGCAGACGGGTGCGGCCAGTTATCTGGCCGGCGCCGTGTTCGGTCTGAGTAATGGCAACACCCTGCTGGCGTTGTTGCTGGTCTATCTGGTGGTGTCTGTGTTGACGGAGGTTATCACCAACAACGCAGCGGCCGTGTTGATTCTGCCGGTGGTGTTATCGCTCACAACAGCCATGGGCGTGAACGCCGAGCCCTTCATTATTGCAGTCATGATGGCGGCCTCGGCCAGCTTTGCCACACCGCTCGGCTATCAGACCAATATGATGGTGTTCGGGCCGGGCGGCTACCGCTTTGGTGACTTCGTGCGGGTGGGGCTGCCGATGAATCTGTTCATCGGGTTATTGACCGTCGGTGTGATTTCGCTCGTTTACGGTGTCTGATCGGTGTTGGCAAGAATGTCGCAGCACAATACGTTGAGCCTGCCCTCGGACTGGTAAGCCAGTGACAGCGTTACGCACATGTAGGCACCGGTCACGCAAAGATAGGGCGTGGTAACGTGCAGGTTACCCGGTTGAGCAAGAGCCTGGCGCAGATACTGCTGGCGGAACCAGTCAGCGCTTGTAGTATTCTCCAGAGGTAGGAAGCGAAGATCCTGGTTGCGGATAGTCGCGTCTGACACCAGGGTGTCTGCAATCTGAACGCCCTTGTCGTCCACCAGGTAACACCGTGACACTGTAGGGTGATTCAATAATTCGAAGCAGGCCTGTAGCATCCGTTGCCCTTGCTGGAGTTTCTCGGTGGCCCGACGAAAGGGCGTACTGAAAAAGCCGACCAACTGCTGTGTCGGATCCTGAGTGATTTGTTTGCGTTTTTTGTAATCCTGTAGGAGTTCTTCCAGATCCGCTAGCGACTGTGGTAACTCCTCCAGTTCCAAACATGGTCTGCGGAAATAAAATCCCTGAACAAAATCGACCCCGGCATCAATGGCGATCATTGCCTGATCACGGGTTTCCACGCCTTCGAGCAATACCAGGCACCCGGATTGATGCAGTAACGATACCATGCCGTTCAGAATCTGGCGGGCCCGCTGGTCTTCCGTTGCGCGGGTCAGGAGTGTCCGGTCGAGTTTTACGATATCCGGTGACAGGTTCCAGATGCGTTCGAAATTGGAGTGCCCGGCACCGAAATCGTCGATGGCAATCAGGCAGCCGAGTTTGCGATAGTAGGCAACGGTATCTTTCAGTCGCTCCGCATCATCCGTTGGTTGTTCAACGATTTCCATCACAATACGGTGAGGCGGCAGTCCGGTTTTTTCCAGTAGGGCGCCGAAAAACGAATCGGACTGGCTACCGCTAGTGACAACTCGTGGTGATACGTTAAGGAATAGCCAGTTCAGCTGATCTTTGATGCCGCTGTAGTTGCGGATATGCAAGTAGCGGCAAAGCCTGTCCAGCAGCAGATTTTCGGCTTCGGAGTCAGGTAGTTCAAAAAGATGCAACGGAAGGACTGCGGAGTTGTCGGTATCAAACGCCCGGATCAATGCTTCGTAACCGACGGTCCGCTTGTGGGAAATGCTATAGATAGGCTGTAGTGCGGTTCTGAGCTTTAGCCCCCTGAAACTGGCCGTCCATGTGTCGCCCTGCTGATCGAGCATAGGGGATAGCAGGTCAACTTCTGGTGCCGGGATCATTTCGGGAAAGCTATGGGACATAAGCGATTCTGAACCGTTAAACGAACACATCAGTATCGGATTTTATGCCAGGCCGATCACTGAACTGTTAGCCATAGCGCCCGTATTTCTGGCACTGTTGCCTATATTTCAAGACGTTATCTGATCTCGAACGAGAAGATTGCCAAAAATTCAGAACCATTACCACTACTTAACCGGCAAAAGTGGAAACAGTTTGTGACTTTGTGTTCCAGCGGTGTTTGCGAAGAGGTATTTAGGGGGATGTATCCAAGGAGGATGCCCCGGTTTAGGCCGGGGCACAGGCTACGTCAGATTAATTGTTGCTGGGTACTGCTACGGACTCGTCGAATTCGAGTTCCATGTCATTTCCTCTCGGTCACTGAGGCCCCGTGACGGGGCGGATTAAGTATGTGCAAATTCTATCGTGACCATGGATCCGGGCAATCCGTAGAACCCGTATTCGACCAAAGTGGCCGGTGCGGCACGCAACCGATTGATCAGATAATTTGATGTATCCTGGCAGAATATTTCGATTTTCATCGATCAAACGGCGTTCTAGACTAAGTTACTAGTATGAATCAGGCCCGTATTCCCGGGATCAAGGATGGAGCCAGCTCAGCCATGAAATTTGTTAACACGCCTTCCCGCTACGGCCTTGTATCGATGAGTTTACATTGGTTGGTAGCACTGGCAGTTATTGGTCTGTTCGGCCTCGGCTGGTGGATGGTAGGCTTGACTTATTACGATCCCTGGTATCGGCAGGGGCCGGACATTCACCGAAGTATTGGCATCCTGCTGTTTATCACCATGTTGATCAGATTGGCTTGGCGGCTTCTAAGTCCTCAGCCCAAACCGTTACCTGAACATCGTCGCTGGGAGGTGCAGACGTCGCGCATGGTGCACTGGTTGCTTTACCTGCTGCTATTTACGGCCATGACCAGCGGCTATCTGATTACCACGGCCGATGGCTCATCCATCAGTGTGTTTGGCTGGTTCGAGGTGCCCTCCGTGACCGGACGGATTCGGGGTATGGAAGATACCGCCGGCGCTGTTCATTACTGGAGTACCTGGGCACTGGTTGCGTTGGCAGGGCTGCATGCTCTGGCGGCACTCAAACACCACGTTATTGATCGGGATGCTACCCTCAGGCGCATGTTGGGGCGAGACTGATGCCGGTTGATGTGTGTTCATAAAATGTTCGTCAAGAAACTGTCTGTAACGACATAAAGGAGAAAGCCATGAAGAAACTACTACTTGCCTCTGCTGTATCTTTAGCGCTGGTCGGCACCGTTAACGCCAACGAGCACAGCGGCACTTACGCCTTCGATACCGAGGGTACGCATCAGTTCGTCACTTTCAAAATTTCACACTTGGGCTATAGCTGGCTTTACGGCCGCTTCAACGATTTTGATGGTGAGTTTGTTTATGACGCCGAGAACCCGGAAAACAGTTCGGTAACGGTTACCATCGACACCGCCAGCGTTGACTCTAACCATGCTGAGCGTGACAAGCACCTGCGCAACGAGGATTTTCTGTACATCAACGAATTCCCTCAAGCCACTTTCAAGAGCAAGCGGGTAGTTCTGGATGGAGATGGCGAGGCCGATATCATCGGCGACTTCACCCTGCGCGGTGTGACTCGTGAAATTACGCTCGAAGCTGAAATGCACGGCCACGGCGAGGATCCCTGGGGTGGCTACCGGATGGGCTTTGACGCAGAAACCGTGCTGCGGCTGAAGGATTTCGGCATTCCGATGGATCTTGGTGAAGCCTCCGAAACGGTCGAAATAAAGATTTCGGTTGAAGGTATCCGCCAGTAAACGCACCTTTCTTCAACAGGGTGACCTGGGCTGATACCTCAGGCATCCTGTCTTCTTTTCTAAGCCGCGTTACGCTAAATCAATGTTGTTCAGTGTTGCCAGTCTGTTCACTGGCACGGCAAAGGTGTCTCTGGCGCCAGAACTGACCGACAAAGATAACCACCCCGATCAGAAATCCGGCCCATAGGTAAGCGACAGGCACCTGAAATGTGCCACTAATGGCAAATTCCACCAGCAGCATCAGGGCAACTGCCAGGGCAGCATTCACCAAGGCAGTCACCATGGCATGCCCGCAGGCTATAAGGTTTGGTTTCATAGGTTTCCGCTTGTCAGGAGATAAAACGGCCTTCTGTACATGACAGCGAGAATACGGTGCACCTTACAGACTCTCCATGCGGGAATTCCGCTATTGGAAATTGGTGTATCGTTGCCTGCGTCCATATAATGTGCGCCACATCGCCCGGTATCTGTGCCGGGGGCAGAGGGCGGCGTCAACGCCACACTTCAAAACAGGCAGTTAAGGCAAAGAGGCATCTATGCCAGAGTTTCAGATAACGGATGAAGGGTTTGAACGAGTCGCGCTAAGGGATTACACCGAGAAGGCCTACCTCGACTATTCTATGTACGTCATTCTGGATCGCGCATTGCCCAATATAGGCGATGGGCTCAAACCGGTTCAGCGGCGCATCGTGTATGCCATGTCGGAGCTGGGGCTGAAGTCCACCTCCAAGTATAAGAAGTCCGCCCGCACCGTAGGTGATGTGCTGGGCAAGTTCCACCCCCACGGTGACAGTGCCTGCTATGAAGCCATGGTGCTGATGGCTCAGCCGTTTTCATACCGTTACCCGCTGGTGGACGGTCAGGGCAACTGGGGCGCGCCGGATGATCCCAAGTCTTTTGCTGCCATGCGTTACACGGAATCCCGGCTCGCGCGGTTTGCCGATGCGTTGCTGGGTGAACTGGGCCAGGGCACGGTTGACTGGGTGCCAAACTTTGATGGCACCATGGACGAGCCCTCGGTACTGCCGGCCCGTCTACCCCATGTGTTGCTTAACGGCACCACAGGTATTGCGGTGGGTATGGCCACCGACATTCCGCCTCATAATGTGCGAGAAGTGACCGCTGCCTGTATCCGTTTACTGGATGAGCCGGAGGCGACGGTTGATCAACTGCTGGAGCACATCCAGGGCCCGGATTATCCAACCTACGCTGAAATCATTACGCCCCGCAAAGACCTCCGGCAAATCTATGACACCGGTCGCGGTTCGGTGCGGATGCGGGCTCGTTGGATACGTGAGAGCGGCGAGATTGTGATTACCGATCTGCCGCATCAAGCGTCTGGCAACAAGGTTCTGGAACAGATTGCGCATCAGATGCAGGTCAAAAAGTTGCCGATGGTGGCCGATCTGCGGGATGAGTCCGATCATGAGAACCCCACACGGCTGGTGATTGTGCCCCGTTCCAACCGGGTTGATCTGGACGGCCTGATGGCGCACCTGTTCGCCAGCACCGATCTTGAGAAAACCTACCGGGTTAACATCAATGTTATCGGTAATGACGGTCGTCCCGGTGTTAAAGGCCTGCATCAGATTCTTACTGAATGGCTGGCGTTCCGAAGGAGTACCGTCACCCGCCGGTTGCAACATCGTCTGGACAAGGTTCTGGCCCGGTTGCATCTGTTGGAAGGCTTGCTGATTGCCTATCTCAACATCGATGAAGTCATCGAAATTATTCGCACCGAAGACAAGCCGAAAGCGAAGCTGATGTCGCGTTTTGGTCTGTCTGCCGATCAGGCCGAAGCCATTCTCGAGTTGAAGCTACGGCATTTGGCCAAACTCGAAGAAATGAAGATCCGTGGTGAGCAGGATGAGCTGTCGGCCGAGCGGGACGAATTGCAGTCTATCCTGGGTTCGCCAGAGCGCCTGCGTGAGCTGATCAAAACCGAACTGATACAGGACGCCGAAACCTACGGCGATGATCGCCGCTCGCCGATTGTAGAGCGCCAGGAGGCCAAAGCGTTCAGCGAGACCGATCTGGTGTCTAATGACCCGGTCACGGTGGTGCTTTCGGACAAGGGCTGGGTGCGGGCGGCCAAGGGGCATGATATTGACCCGACCGGCCTCAGTTACAAGGGGGGTGACCACTTTGCCCTGGCCGCTTGTGGCCGTAACAACCAGCAAGCGATCTTCCTCGATTCCACCGGCCGGGCCTATTCGCTGATCGCGCACAGTTTGCCGTCTGCCCGAGGGCAGGGGGAGCCGCTAACGGGCCGGATCAACCCACCCTCAGGGGCTACCTTCTCCGGCTTGCTGATGGGAGAGCCCGAACGTAAGACCTTGCTGGTGACCGATGGCGGGTACGGCTTTGTGACGTCACTGAACGACATGGTGGGCAAGAACCGCGCCGGTAAGGCCGTGGTCAGCGTGCCCAAGGGTGCCCGCATCATGCCGCCGGTGATGATCCCGCAAACGGTTTCCACGCTTTACCTGGCGGCCATTTCCAACGAGGGCCGAATGCTGGTATTCCCGCTCAGTGAGTTGCCGGAGCTGGCCAAAGGCAAGGGCAACAAGATCATCAGCATACCGTCTGCGCGAGTTCAGAACCGGGAAGAGTATGTGGTGGCGGTAGCGGTCTTTGGTGAAGAAGATCAGCTTGAGATCAAGGCCGGCAAGCGTAAGCTTGGGTTACGCTTTAGTGATCTTGAACATTATCTGGGTGAGCGTGGTCGCCGTGGCCACAAATTGCCGCGTGGGCTTCAGCGTGTCGACGGGATTGATGTTATCCCCTCGGCCGCACGGGCCCAGGAAGAGGAGAGTGCGGACAGTGAGTGAGCTGGTACTGGTGAATGTGTCCGGGCGCGACAAGCCCGGGCTGACGTCGGAAATTACCGGCATCATGGGGCAGTACGATGTCCGGATTCTGGATATTGGCCAGGCGGTCATTCACGACCATCTGACCTGGGGCATCCTGATCGAGATCCCGGACGAGTCCAAATCGTCTCCGGTAATTCGGGACCTGCTGTTCCGGCTGCACGCGCTGGACCTTCAGGTGCGCTTTGCGCCGATTACGGTTGAGGATTATCAGACTTGGGCGGAAGCCCGTAACCGTGCCTGCTACATCGTTACCTTGCTGTCCCGGGACATCAAAGCCGAGCAGATCGCCCGGGTGTCTGCCATTACCGCACGGCATGGCCTGAACATTGACAACATTACCCGTTTGTCGGCCCGACCATCGCTGAATTGTGGCGACAATCGTATTGCCTGTGTCGAATTTTCCGTCCGGGGTACGCCGTCGGACCTGGAGCAGTTACGGGCAGATTTTCTGCACATTGCCGGTGAAATGAATGTGGATATCGCGTTCCAGGAAGATTCCATCTTCCGGCGTAACCGTCGCCTGGTGGTGTTCGATATGGACTCCACCCTGATCGAAGCGGAAGTCATTGACGAGCTGGCTCACGAGGCCGGCGTCGGTGAGCAGGTGGCTGACATCACTGAAAGGGCGATGCAGGGCGAGCTCGACTTCAGTCAGAGCTTTGCCGAGCGCCTGGCGCTGCTTAAAGGTCTCGATGAGTCGGTGCTGGAGGGCATTGCCAACCGGCTGCGCATGACCGAAGGGGCCGAACACCTGATCCTCAGCCTGAAAGCGCTGGGCTACCGGACCGCCATTCTGTCTGGCGGCTTCACCTACTTTGCCCGGCATCTTCAGCAAAAGCTGGGCATCGATTACGTCTATGCCAATGAGCTGGATATTGTTGACGGTAAAGTTACCGGTCAGGTTAAAGGCCAGGTCGTCGATGGTAGGCGCAAAGCGGAGTTACTGCTGGAGATTGCCGAAAAAGAGCATATCTCACGGGAGCAGGTGATTGCTGTAGGCGATGGCGCCAACGACCTGCCCATGCTGAGCCAGGCCGGGTTGGGGGTGGCTTTCCGCGCCAAGCCGCTAGTCAAGGAGTCCGCGCGGCATTCCATCTCAACCTTGGGGCTGGACGCCATTTTGTATCTGATCGGCTTCCGCGAGAGCGAGACCAATCAGACCCTGCAAAACACCAGGCTCTGAACGCACAAAGGGCGAGGTTTTGACGTCTCGCCCTTTGTTTCCTGCATGACCTGCGTCGGTCAGCTGTCCCCGAAGTCGTAATTCATCTCCGGTACCGGTGCCTGCAGGTAGTAGCCCTGGATGTAGTTGACCCCGGCTTGCCACAGGGTAGCCAGCACGCCGGCATTTTCCACCAGTGGAATGATGGTAAGCTTGCCGGCATTCTGCAGGCTCTTAACCATTTCCTTGACTTGTTCCTTGGCCTGGTCGCTCTTCTGGATTTCTTCGGTGAAGGAGCCGTCGATCTTCACGTAGTCCGCTTCAATGTGCTTGAGCGTGTTGAACGGGTTGAGAGCGCAGCCGAACTGGGAGATAGACACCTTGCTGTGGAGTTCATGCACCGCTTTGGTAAACTCCTTGGCCTGCTTCATGTAGTTATTGGCATCACCTTCCCGGATCTGGAAGATCAGCGAATCCCCAGGTAGACGTGCCGCTTTCAGGGCAACGCTGAGCCAGGGTGTAAAGGTTTTGTCTTGCAGGCTCTCTGCCGTGATGTTCAGGAATAACCGGGTGTCATGGCCCCTTGAACGGTGGCTGGCGAGCTGCTTGATGGTTTGCAGAATGACCCAGCGATCAATCTTGATGGCGGTGTCGCTGGGGCCCATCGGTGGCAGGAAGTCGTAAGGAGAGACTTCCTCGTTGTCTTTGTCGAGCATCCGGACGAAAGCCTCGTAATGCTCCTCGCCTTCACCCCTGAGGTTAATGATCGGCTGGAACAACAGGCGGAAGCGGTTTTCATCCAGTGCTTTCAGAATGGCTTCGACCGAGTTGCTCTCATCCAGGCTCTCGTATTCGGCCGGATTGTACACCACGATCCCGTTACCGCGTTCGCGGCCTTCCAACTTCTTCACCTCGGCAGACGCGGTATGGGCCCGGGCCATCAGCTCCTCGGCTTTCGGGGAGTTCTCCGTGATCGCGGCGATACCGATGGAGACAGTCAGCGGAACGGTTTTGCCGTTGATGTCGAACAGGTGGTCCTCCACGGCTTTTCTGACGCGCTCACAGGTGCTCTCCATGGTCTTTTCATCGCACGGCAGACACATCAGGCAGAACGCGTCATCACTCAGCCGGGCCAGCGTCAGGTCGTCACCGGCCTGCTCGCGCAGCAGGCTGGCCAGATCGCCCAACAGCAGGTCTGCGCCTGAAATGCCAACCTGACCTTTCATGGCCATGAAGCTGTCCAGAGCGATATAAGCCAGAGCGCCGGTTTCATTGTTTTTGCCAGCCGTGGCGACGGCCTGCCCCAGTGCGTCCATCAGATATTGGCGGTTGAACAGTCCGGTTAACAGATCCTGACTGCTGATCTGTTTGAGTTTTTCTTCCAGCTCGGCGTCACTGTGTTCCGGCTGCAGCACAATCTGTGTGCAGGTTTCGCCGTCGTAGGTGGCGGCTGACACCGACATGGTGACGTTGAGTTCCTGATCGTCACTGCGGCGGGCGGTGCAGTTGAGCGTGGTGCCGTCCTTGCCGTCCTCGGCAAAGGCCTTCATGAAGTTTTTGTATTTGTCCTGGCTGTCCGGGTTCAGAGTATCGAGCACCGGAATGCAGATCAGGTCGTCGATGTCGTCGTAGCCCAGAAATTCCATGTAAGACTGGTTGGCATAGATATGCATGCCGTCGTTGATGTAGGCAATGGCATCTTTGGAACTTTCCAGCAGCAGCTGGCAACGTTGTTCGGCTTCGCGCAAATGGGATTCCAGCGCGCGGCGTCTGCGACGTTCATCAAGCGCAGCCAGTTCGCGCTTCACCACCAGCACCAGAAGGTCTTTGTATTCGAAAGGAACAACGTCCTGTCCACCGGCGCGGATAATACTGACCGTCCGCTCTCTGCTCGGCTCTTCGGCCAGCAGTATGAAGGGGATGTCTTTATCCATGCGCTTGACCATGGCAAGCGCATCATCTGCTCCAAAATCCTGTTCCAGATCCTTGGCCAGCAGCAAATCCCAGTTGCTGGTCTTGAGTGCTTCTTCGAGATCCTCTTCAGAGGTTATCCGATGGGCGCGGGTGGCCTTGCCTGAATTGCGGAGCAGGCTGATCATGGATTCCGCATCATTTTGAGATGGATCAAGAATCAGCAGGTGTACAGTCGCGTTTTTTTTCTGCATTCGGAAGACGTCTCATGAGTACGCATTGGTGGTGCTGGCGTGCAGATTCCCGGAAAACTCATGGTCGACAGGGAATTGCCGCAGAGTTCGGGTGCCTGTTCGCAAAGCCAGACGGGCACTTTCGATGAATGATGCAGGGGTTGGCGATCAATAACAACCCTGGGGACAGCGGCGGTTCACAGTCCTTGTAACCGCCTGCTTTACAACGAAGGCCAAAGGGAATCAAATTCATCTTCAGTGGCAGCGGGCGTTGAATGTGGTGAACCACTTTGGCCCTTCATTACGGCGGTGTTTTGTAATTTCAGTTCGAACTGACTGATGCTGCCGGTGGCCGACACTTTTTTCAGAAGCTGGCCCTGATCTTCTCGGCCGTCGTGGAGCAGTGAGATTCGGCTACCATTCTGGAACGGCAATCTGGGGGTGATCAGCGTTGCTGCCTGATTCACCACACTAATCTCCGGCAGTAACAGCCCGCGCAGATACTCACTGCTGTTGCCTACCTTCTGGATCAGGCGAATGCCACACGGTGCAGCGCTCGGCGCCAGCAGTTCAATGCCGACCTGAGTTCCCTGATTGCGAATCTGGCGCAGCCAGCGCACCACGGCAACACTCCAAGGGTGTGTTTTGTGTTCCCGAACACCCAGAATCTCACCCGCTTGAAGGGAAGCCGGCACGCTACTTTCCCAGGCCACGCAGTAGCCGCCGGGGCTGGTGTTGATCAGCAGGGCATGGTTGGCGCACGGTCGGTTACGGTCGGTGCCTGTAGGCGCGGAAGCGCCGGAACTGGTTCTGAAATTGATCGGGGCGTCTGTCGCGTGCAAACGGTCTTCGTTTGGACCGGCGTCATGGGCACCGGACCAGGCGTCGCTCTTGCGATTGGCGTTGCGGATGAACATGTTGTCCTGGTCTGGGTCGGCCTTGTCGTTGCCGTTGCCGTCCAGAAACTCTGAAAAGGTTTTCTCCCCGGCGATAAAAAAATGCGCTGCGGTCAGGCCGACACAGATTTCCAGGGTGCCCTGACTGGAAATGCGGTTGAAATTGCGTTTCGCCAGAATGCCTAGAGCTTGAATCAGGTGTGTAAGCAGGGTGTCGCTGACTTTTGACGATATCTGCAGCCGCGAAACGTCATTGTCATGGCTCTGTCGGGCGTGCAAGGCTTCCGACAACTGAGTGGAGAGCTCTCTGGTGTCGAAGCCAAAACTTTCATCGCCGGGCCTCTGCTCCAGCAGACTTCGGTATACCGGCGGGCTATCCACCTCCATATTGATTACGAACAGGCTGTCTGTGCCGATATCGGGGCCGCACTGGCTGAATTCGGTCCAGGACTCCATCAGCCCGTAAACCAGCGTCAGTTCGGCCTGCCGCAGCTGATTCGGACGGGCGCAACCCAATAGCAGAATGCGCTTGTAGCTGTCTGCCACGGTACTGGACCGGCGGTGAGTCAGGGTGTCGTCATCGACCTCCTGGGCGCTCAGTTTGTTCCGGTTGGCAAAGCGGTACAGCCGGTGGCATTCCAGCCAGCTCTGGGCCGGGCTCGGGCAGTACAGCTGGTGTGAGCGAACAATGGTGGCGGCCAGCTCGGAAATGGCCCTGTGGATGGCGGTCGCGACATGCCGCCGGTTCTTCTCGAGTCCCCCGTTGTCCAGGTACTCCAGTACACAGAGTTTGTAACCACTGGCGAGATGCAACTGAAGAGCCTGCGCCAGATTGGCAATCTTGCGCTGCTTTTCTGGCAGCGCAATGGTCAGTCCCAGGAAGTGCCGCGACAGCTCACTACAGACGAAATGGATCTTGTCACGAATCAGTTCGAGAAACTGCATGCGCTGTTGGGGCGACAAAAAAAGATGGTTCAGTTCAATGGCGGCGTGATAAAGCTGGCGGGATGCCTCGCCGATATTTGCCATTGGCAACTGATCAACCCAAAGCTTGAAGGCCTTGGGTGTCGTGTCGCAAAACGACAGGCTTGCTGTTTTCTGTTCAGGAACCTTCAGGTCAGGTTTCAGAATCTTGCCTTCCATTTTTTCACGCCAGTGTCTGAGCTGCTTTAGATGTATATCGATCGAAAGTGCCGAAAATACATGCTTTTATTGTGATTAACCATTGAACTTTAAGATAGCAAAGCGATAACAAAAAGCGAGAAAATCATGAGTTGACAATGTTTGACAAGTCATAACAGGCCAGCTTACACGGCGTGTCTCACTCAGAGGTGAATCTGGCAGGCAGGTTGTCCGGAGCGACCGGGGTTTTACTGGCCTCGCCCGGCAGTTCTCTGACCAGTTTTGGCACCAGAAAACCCGGCAGCCGTTTCATCAGGTCCTGGACCAGCGCAGCGGCCGTCTGGTCATTGACGTCAAAGTGGTGAGCGCCGGCAACGGGGTCAAAGGCATGAAGATAATAGGGCAGTACACCTGACGCGAACAAGTCTTCGCTTAATTTGGCCAGAGTGTCGGCAGAGTCGTTGACGCCCTTTAGTATCACGCTCTGGTTGAGCAGGGTGACGCCTGCATCCCTCAGGCGGGAAAACGCACGGTTGGTTTCGTTATCCAGTTCGGCAGGGTGATTGACGTGCACCACCAGCACTTTCTGCAGCGGACTTTCTTTCAACCAGCCCAGCAGGTCATCGCAAACCCGTTGTGGGATCACTACGGGCAACCGCGAGTGAATGCGAAGTCGTTTGATATGGGGTACTCCAGCCAGTGCACGGGCCCATTGCGCCAGTAAACGGTCATTAACCGCGAGTGGGTCGCCGCCACTGAAAATGACTTCGTTAATGTCCGGGCTTGCCTGCAGGCTGGCCAGTACCTGCTGACGATCGTCGGGCCCCAGTCTTTGGGAGTCGTAGGGAAAATGCCGGCGAAAGCAGTAGCGACAGTTGATGGCGCACTGCCCGGTTACCATCAGCAAGGCCCGGCTTTGGTATTTTCTTATCAGGCCGGTGGTCTGGATGGCGGCACTTTCCGCCAGGGGGTCGTGAACGTAACCTTCTTGAAAAAGTGCTTCATCGACGAGCGGGAGTACTTGCCTCAACAAGGGGTCATTGACGTTGCCTAGCTGCATTCGCCGGATAAAAGGCTCCGGTACGCGTACCGGAAATAGCCGGTGACCGGCATTAGCCCCACTTAACCATGTCTCCAGAGGCAGGCCCAAACGGGCCAGAAGCTGTTCCGGGTCGGTCACTGAATTCGCAAGGATCTGCTGCCACGTCTGTACTTGCGTACCGGCTTGATCTCGCTGATTCACGCCATTTACGGAAGGCTCTTCGTTACGGGCTTCTATACGGGCAGGGGTTCGCTGTATCATAGCGACCTTTGAAATTTTAACGACAATACGTCAGGTGGACATTTCATGGCTTCATATTCTACCAACGAATTCCGCGGCGGTCTCAAGGTTTTGCTGGATGGCGACCCTTGTATCATCCTGGAAAACGAATTCGTCAAACCCGGTAAGGGCCAGGCGTTCAACCGCGTCAGGCTGCGCAATCTGATGTCCAACCGGGTTTGGGAACGCACTTTCAAGTCCGGCGAGACGCTGGAAGCCGCGGATGTCATGGATCAGGACATGGAGTACCTCTACACCGACGGCGAATTCTGGCATTTCATGCTGACCGATGGCTCGTTCGAGCAGTATCCGGCCGATGCCAAAGCGGTAGGTGATACCGTTAAATGGCTTAAAGAACAGGACGTCTACACCGTCACCCTGTACAACGGCGCACCGCTGTCAGTTACACCGCCGAACTTCGTTGAACTCGAGGTGGTCGACACCGATCCGGGCATGAAAGGTGATACCGCTCAGGGCGGCTCCAAGCCGGCAACCCTGTCGACCGGTGCGGTGGTAAGCGTGCCTCTGTTCATCGTGATCGGCGAAGTGCTGAAAGTAGATACCCGCTCAGGCGAATACGTTAACCGCGTCAAAAGCAGCTGATCCCGCCCATGACGGATCAACCTGTCTGGCGACCCACTGCCTCGCGGGAACACTTGAAAAGCCGTGCACAGCAACTTGCGTATGTGCGCGGCTTTTTTGCTGAGCGAGGTGTACTGGAAGTAGAAACCCCGGTGCTGGGGCGCCACGGTGTGACAGACGTGAATCTGGAGGGCGTGGCTGCCTCGGTTGACGCTGGCGGCGTCTCCGGCGGCTGGTTACAAACATCGCCGGAATATCACATGAAGCGACTGCTGGCGGCAGGCTCCGGCTCCATTTTTCAGGTGGCCCGAGTGTTCCGCAACGGTGAGCTGGGTCGTCGTCATAATCCCGAGTTTTCCATGCTGGAATGGTATCAGGTCGGGTTGAATGACATGGCCCTGATGGCCGAGGTGTCCGACCTGGTTTGTGGCTGGCTGGATTGTGAGAGGCCGGACATCTTGAATTACCGTGACGCGGTTCGGGTGATCGCGGGTTTCGACCCGATGACCATCTCCCGTCATGATCTCTACCAGGTCTGTGAGCAATGGCTGGAGCCAGAACAACTGGCGGGCATGAGCCGGGATGATTGCCTGGATCTGGTGATGAGTTTCCGGGTAGAGCCTGAGCTGGGGCAGAAACGACCGGTCTTTATTACCCGCTACCCGGAGTCCCAGGCGGCACTGGCCAGAGTTACGTCAGAGGATGGCTATTCGGTCGCCCATCGTTTCGAGCTCTATATCAACGGCCTTGAGTTGTGCAATGGCTACTGGGAGCTGACAGATCCTGCCGAACAGCGGAAACGTTTTGTGGAGGATAACCGGCGGCGTCAGGCCGCCGGCAAGCCGAAGATGGCGGTGGATCAGGCGTTTCTGGCAGCGCTGGATGCTGGCTTGCCGGAGTGCTCCGGTGTTGCCCTTGGGCTGGACCGGTTGCTGATGCTGAAGACCGGCGCGGCTCGTATCGAAGAGGTGTTGGCTTTCCCCATCGAGCGTGCCTGAGTAAAGGCTCAGGACACCTCGGCAGCCAGTTTGCCGAACGCCTCACCCAAGCGAACGGTTTTGCCGGCCATCTGTTCCGGGTTCCATTGCACCGATCCTTTGGGCATCACCAGAACGACGGTGGAGCCCAGGCGGAAGCGACCCATTTCATCGCCTTTTTCAAAACGGATAGCGTCTTCGTTCTGGTAGCTCCAGTGAGTCAGTTTGGCAGGGTTTGGTGCAATTACGCCGGCCCAGGTGGTCTCCATGCTGCCAACAATCATCGCGCCCACCAGCACCATCGCCATCGGGCCAGAGTCGGTATCAAAAATACAGATCACCCGTTCGTTTCTGGCAAACAGGTTGGGAACGTTCTGTGCTGTTACCGGGTTGACCGAAAACAGATTGCCCGGGACATACACCATTTCTCGCAGCGTGCCCGCCATTGGCATGTGAATACGATGGTAGTCTTTGGGTGACAAATAGATGGTGGAAAACTCGCCTTCTCGAAAAGGTTCAGCACTGGCTTCTTCGCCGCCCAGCAGTTCGGTGAGCCCGAAAGACTGGCCCTTGGCCTGAAATACCCGGTCGTTAGTGACCTGACCGAGCTGACTGATGGCACCGTCCACGGGGCTGACAAAGACATCATCGCCGGCGGCGATGGTGCGGGCGCCGGGCTTGAGCTGGCGAGTGAAAAAGGCGTTGAACGAGGGATAGGCGGTGGGGTCCGGTTCAGCCGCTTCGCTCATGTTTACGCCGTACCGGCCGACAAACCATTTAACAATCCGATTTTTCAGGGCGGGATAATCGGTGCTGTCGGCCAGACGCCCGGCAAGGTGGGAAACCGTGCGCTGGGGTGTTACGTATTGGCTGAGGATAAACAGTTTATCAAGCATTTAAAGAGTCTCGGCAGAACAAAGCCGGCAGTTTAGCAAACACGGCGCTGTGTATAGAAATTGTTTCACGGCTTCGCTGTTGGCTCAGAGGCTTGCTATGATCAGGACGCCGTGCCGGTTACGGTCGTAAACGACTCCTCCTGGCTAGCGGTAGCGGTCAACCAGACAACAAAAGGCGTACATTTACCCATGCTGCTGATTATTGGTGCGGTGATAGTTGTAGTGAGCGTGCTTGGCGGGTACGTCCTGCATGGAGGCAATCTTGCGGTCTTGTGGCAGCCGACAGAGGTGCTGATCATCGGTGGTGCGGCCGTAGGGTCTTTTATCATCGCCAACCCGATGCATACTGTCAAAGAGGTCGGCAAGGGTTTCATGCGCCTGCTCACTGGTTCTCCTTTTAACAAATCCTACTACATGGACTTACTCAGCCTGCTGTACGAAGTGTTTGATAAATCCCGCAAGCAGGGTGTGATGGCAATAGAGGAAGATATCGACAACCCCGAGAATAGCCAGATTTTCACCCGTTACCCGGCGATTATGAAGTCCCGCCATTTGCGTGATTTTATCACTGATTACCTACGCATAATCAGTTCCGGCAACATGGCGCCCCATGAGCTTGAAGGCATGATGGAGAACGAAATAGATAATCGCCAGCACGAGCTTGAAGAGCCTTCTCATGCGGTAAACAAAATTGCAGATGCCCTGCCTGGCCTCGGTATTGTGGCGGCGGTTCTGGGTATCGTCATCACCATGAACTTCCTGACTGAGGGGCCTGAAAAAATCGGCCTCAGCGTGGCTGCGGCATTGGTTGGTACCTTTCTGGGCATCTGGATGGGTTACGGTTTTGTGGGGCCAATGTCCATCTCCATGGAACACTCTGCCAAGTATGAGCTGAAGGCTTATGAATGTGTGAAGTCGGCCATCGTGGCGACCGTGTCCGGACAGGCTCCGCAGATGGCCATTGAATTTGGTCGCAAATCATTACCTACCGACAAACGGCCTGGCTTCCAGGAACTGAACGATCACGTCCGCTCCAAGTAGTTATCGGAGCGGCGACAGCCGGAGTTAAGGCGTGGAAGAACAGCCGATCATCATCAAACGCAAAAAGAAAATAGTGGCCGGTCACCACGGCGGCTCCTGGAAAGTTGCGTTTGCGGATTTTGCCACTGCCATGATGGCGTTCTTTTTGGTGCTCTGGCTGACGGCGACCGCGTCCCCCGAACAAAAGCTCGCCGTTGAGGGCTATTTCAAAGATCCCGTTGGTTTCATGGAGGGCGGCGCGTCCAGCCCGGTGGACCTGGGTGGCAGTGCCTCGGTCATCAACGAGGCGACCCAGGATATCGAATCAAACCCTGTCCAGATTCAGGATGAGGTGGTTGATCAGTTGGCGGATACCCTGGAGCAACGGCGGATGCAGCAATTGTTTCAGCAGCTTCAGGAGCGTATTGAGCAAAACGACACCTTGCAGGAGTTCAAGGATCAGCTGCTGATCGACATTACCGATGAGGGGTTGAGAGTCCAGATCGTCGACCGTTCAGGGCGCCCGATGTTCGACAGCGGTCGGGATGAGCTGAAATATTACTCGCAAGACATTCTGTTTGAACTAGCCAGCACGCTGGGCTCGGTCAACAACAAGCTCAGCATCACCGGGCATACCGACGCGACGCCTTTCAGGGGCCGGCCAGGTTATACCAACTGGGAGCTTTCGTCCGATAGAGCCAATACAGCGCGCCGGGCACTGGTCGCCGGCGGTGTCCGCATGGAGCAGATTGCCCGGGTGGTCGGATTGAGTGATTCGGTGCTGTTTGAAAAAAATAACCCGACGGCACCCGTTAACCGCCGCATTTCCATCATCGTGCTGAACAAGAAAGCCGCAGATAGTATCGAAACGGGCGCCGGACGATCTGATCAGCCGGTGATTGACCTTACCCAGCCAAGTGAAGAGGAGCAGCAGGAAGCGTCTGATCGGCTGGAAAGCGGTGACTGGTTCCAGGAGCGTGAGCAACCAGCGCCGGGAGATCTGAACTGGTAGGTTCTGGCCAGGATCAGCGCCTGGCCCTGCTCAAGTAAGCTTGAGTCCGCGAGCTTGCTGCTCAGCCATGGCCTGCAGAATCCGATGAAAGCTCTTCAGTCGCTCCCGGGACACGGTGCCCGCTTCCACTGCGGCATCCAGAGCGCAGCCCGGGTCGCCCATATGGCGGCAATTGCGAAACTTGCACATGCCGATCAGTGGCCGGATTTCCCGAAACCCGTATTCCACTTCTTGCGGGGTCATGTGCCAGAGGCCAAATTCCCGAATGCCCGGGGAGTCAATCAGGTCGCCGCCGGCAGGCAGGTGGAACAGCTTGGCGGTGGTGGTGGTGTGCACGCCCTTGCCGGTACTTTCAGACACCGCACCCACCCTGAGCAGTTCATCCGGCAGCAGCGTCTGAATAATTGACGATTTGCCGACCCCGGATTGTCCCACAAACACTGTGGTCTGGTCCCGCACCAGTGCTTCCACTTCCGGCGCGGGTTTGCCGTCACCGGCGGTGGCAGACGTTCTGGCAACCTTGTAGCCTAACCCTTCGTAGCGAGACAGCAGGGTATCAATCTGCCTGCGGTTCTGATCGTTGATCAGGTCAGTCTTGTTGAGCAGGATCACCGCCGGAATATCGCAACTCTCGGAAGCCACCAGGTAGCGGTCAATCAGGTTGTCATGGGGTTCCGGCTCCGGCGCAATCACCAGAACAATGTGATCGATGTTCGCCGCAACGGGTTTGAGGGCGCCGAAATTGTCGGGCCGCTGCAGTAAATTGCCTCGTTCACAGCGGGCGACGATGACCCCTGTCTCGCTTTTCCCGGGCCGCCAGACCACCCGGTCACCGGTTACCAGGCTGTCGATATTCGCCCTTACAAAACAACGGAACACCCGGCCAGGCTCATCGCCTTCCAGAGCTTCGATGTCCAGTTGCTGGCCGTAGTGGGCAATCACTAACCCTTCTTGCTCCTGCCCCAATTCTCCGGCTTCATCCTGTTGCACGACCGACTGTTCTCTGCGCGCAGCACGAGTGGCCCGATCTTTCTGGATTTTCTCGATGCGCCATTGCTGGCGGTTGTTCAGTTTGCGCTTGGCCATTGGGTTCCGTGCGTTGCGGGAAAGTGGTGTGACACATGATACGTGAATCATGGACAATAGGCAGAGTTTTGAAATTGCACAGGCACCCACTTTCAACGGCATAGGTTTCAAAGAGATGAGCAACGGCAACCGACTGGTATGGATAGACCTGGAAATGACTGGCCTGGATCCGGAGAAAGAGCGGATTATCGAGATGGCCACGATTATTACTGATTCGGAACTGAACACCGTCGCCGAAGGCCCAGTGATTGCTATACATCAGCCCGACAGCTTGCTGGACAGCATGGACGAGTGGTGCACCAATACTCATGGTGCCAGTGGCCTGACCCAACGAGTCAAAGACAGCAGCATCAGCGAAACCGAGGCCGAACAACAAACCCTCGAATTCCTCAAGCAACACCTGATCAAAGGCCAGTCACCCCTTTGCGGGAACAGCATCGGCCAGGATCGGCGCTTCCTGGTCAAATACATGCCTGAGCTTGAAGGCTTCTTTCACTACCGCAACCTGGATGTCTCCACCGTTAAAGAACTTGCCCGCCGCTGGCGCCCGGATGTACTTGATGGCGTCAAGAAAAAAGGCAGCCACCTGGCGCTTGATGATATCCGGGATTCCATCGAGGAATTGCGCCACTACCGCGAGCACTTCTTCAAGCTGTAAATCTGGCTGCAAGCTACAACCCGTGCCGGCGCAGAGCCCAAGCCACATGCTCCCGGACCAGCTCTGAGGGGTGGTCTGCACGCTGCTTTAACGCCTCAATCACCGGAATGGTGGGCGGGGCGTTGCCCAAGCCCACCGCCAGATTGCGCAGCCAGTTCTCATAACCGGTTCGGCGAATGGCGGAGCCTTCGGTGCGCTCCAGAAACTCCTGCTCGCTCCACAAAAACAGCTCCGCAAGGGCCGAGTTGTCGAGCTTATGGCGGGGCAGAAAATCCGTTTCCCGAGTTGGTTTGCTGAATTTATTCCAGGGACAAACCAGCTGGCAGTCGTCGCAGCCAAACACCCGGTTGCCCATTTTCGCACGCAGCTCTTCGGGGATGGGTCCTTTGAGCTCAATGGTGAGGTAACTGATGCAGCGGCGGGCATCCAGTAAGTGAGCACCCACAAAGGCATCGGTCGGGCAAACCTCCAGGCAGGCCGAGCAGGAGCCGCAATGCTGGCTGTCAAACGGCGGATCTACAGGTAAAGGCGCACTGGTAAAGATTTCGCCCAGGAAAAAATAAGAGCCGGCTTTCGGGTGAATGACCATGTTGTTCTTGCCAATCCAGCCCAGACCTGCGCGCTGCGCCAAGCCTCGTTCCAGCACCGGTGCGCTGTCGACGAAGGCGCGGTAGTCGTACCCGCTGACCGCCTCGTTAATACGTTTGGCCAGCTTGGCCAAACGTTTGCGCATCAGCTTGTGGTAATCGCGGCCCAGAGCGTAGCGGGTTATGTAGGCGGTTTCCCTATCGGCCAGTGCCTGCCCGGGGCTATCCGGGGAGGTCAGGTAATCCATGCGAACTGAAATAACCCGCAGCGTGCCCGGTACCAGCGAATCCGGGGTGTAGCGTTTGCCGCCATGATCGGCCATGTAGGCCATCTCACCGTGGTAGCCGGCGTTCAGCCATTGTTGCAGTCGTTCGGCATGGGGGCCGGTATCGGCGCCGGTTATGCCAGCGTCGGCAAAGCCCAGCTCTTGCGCCCATTGCCGGATCTGGCCGGGCAGGGCCGCGAGGGCCGGGGTTTCCGTTGCGGTGTCATCTGGCTTCTGTGTCGATGTCATGAATTCGATGCTGGCAGCGTAACCTGCGAAGATTTAATTTGATTAAGTTATGACCTTTTTTCCTGTTTTGCTATTCTTTACAGGTGTCTGGCCAGTTTTCTTAAACTGGTTTCTTTAACGGGAGTTCCGGCGAATGTTCACGCGCACTGCGCATAGTCTACCAGAAGCCCTCTATTCCGCCGATTCGGTTCGGGCGATGGACCGTTATCTGATTGATCAGCAAGGTGTTGATGGCTTTGAACTGATGCAGTCGGCGGCGCGTTCAGCGTTTCGTCAGCTGATCAAGCACTGGCCAGCGCCTGATTCGGTTCTGATATTTTGTGGGGCAGGGAATAATGGTGGTGATGGTTATCTGGTGGCAGCGAATGCCCGGCGCCACGGACTATTGGTGGAATGTATCGCCGTTGCGCCTACCGGAAAACTGCAGGGCGATGCGCTCAAGGCACTGAACAAGGCCCGGGCCGATGGTGTTCCGATTGCCGAGCTCAACGAGTTGAACGAGGCCGATATAAGTCGCCAGCTGTCTTCGGCAGGCCTGGTGGTGGATGCCATGTTAGGAACCGGCGTGACCGGGGCGCCCCGGGAGCCGGTTGCCGGTATCATTCGTCAGATCAACAGGTCGGCGTTGCCGGTGTTGGCGGTGGATATGCCCTCCGGGCTTGATGCCACCACCGGGTCGGCCGAAGGCGAAGTCGTTCACGCACAGCTGACGGTAACCTTTATCGGGTCGAAAGCGGGCTTGTATACCGGCGCTGGTGCCGGCGTGTGCGGCAAAGTTGTGTTTGATGCGCTCGATACCGGCCACGACGTCACTGAAAGCGGCGAGCAGCCGATTTCGGCACTGCACAGCTGGCAAGACTGCCGACACTGGCTGCCCGTCAGGCCGATGAACGCCCATAAAGGACGTTTTGGTCATGTGCTGGTGGTGGCGGGTGATCGAGGTTTTGGTGGCGCAGGCATCATGGCGGCGGAGGCAGCTTCCCGGACAGGCGCAGGGCTGGTTTCTCTGGTCACGCGTCCGGAGCACGTGACCGCGGCGTTGGCCCGGTGTCCGTTTCTAATGGTTCACGGCGTGGTTCACGGCTCTGGGCTGAAATCTTTGCTGGCAAAAGCGGACGTGTTGGTGTGTGGCCCGGGCATGGGCCAGTCGGCCTGGGGCCAGCAGATGTTGCAACAGGTTCTGGCGAGCGGCAAGCCCCGGGTACTGGATGCCGACGCCCTGAACCTGATGGCTGCGCGCGAGCCGGTGGCTGCTGACAATCATATTCTGACGCCGCACCCTGGCGAGGCTGCCCGGCTACTGGGATGCAAGGTCCATGAAATAGAAGCCGATCGCCTGTCGGCCGGCCGCCGAATTCAGAAAATCTGGGGCGGGGTGGTGCTGCTGAAAGGCGCGGGCACCGTGGTAGTCGGTGATCACGGGCAATCATCTATAATTGCCGGGGGAAACCCGGGCATGGCCACCGGCGGGATGGGTGATGTCTTGTCGGGAATGATTGGCGCATTGATGGGTCAGATGGCTGACCCTGAACGGGTTACTGTGATGGCCGCTGCGCTGCATCTGGCGGCAGCGGATTATGCTGCACAACAGGTCGGATATATGGGATTGACGCCTGCTGACGTCATTGACGCCGTGCCCAGGGTCCTGAGAAAAACGGAACGGGTTGATAGAAATCATGACCGGGAGCAGCTATGAATATCTTCGGCAACGAACGCCGGTTTTTTCTGGAGAGCGAATCAGAAACCGAACAACTGGGCGGTGAGCTGGCTTCGCTGGTCAAAGCCTCAGGGCGGGGCGTCACCGTGTTTCTGGACGGTGAACTTGGTATGGGTAAAACCACTCTCAGTCGGGGCGTTATGCGTGGTCTGGGGCACGAGGGTGCGGTAAAGAGTCCCACCTACACGCTGGTAGAACCCTATGAAGAGCTGGAGCCGCCCGTTTACCATTTTGATCTGTACCGCCTGGGCGACCCTGAGGAACTGGAATATATGGGCATTCGGGATTATTTCTCTGAACGTAGTTTTTGCCTGATCGAATGGCCTGAGCGCGGTCAAGGCGTATTGCCCGATCCGGATCTCGAGATACATCTTGAACGGCAGGATGACGGACGATCGGTGGTGTTGCGGGCCCGGTCGGAATTTGGAGCATCGCTGCTGAACAACATTGAGTTGATAGGGCCGGATTTATGAAAATTGTACTGGTTTTAATGCTGGCCCTGGTCGCCAGCCTGGTTCAGGCCGGCACTCAAATTGAAGGGGTTCGGATCTGGCCGGCGCCGGATCATACTCGCCTTGTCCTCGATACTCAGGGTGGCGTGGATCATAATGTGTTTGCGCTTTCGGGGCCGCCAAGGCTGGTCATCGACCTGAAGGGTACCGCCCTGAAAGCAGATCTCAGCAAGGTCGACCTGAGCGGTAGCCCGATACAGCGTATACGGAGTGCGCCGCGCAATGGCAGCGACCTGCGGGTGGTTCTGGATCTGAAAAGCGACATCAAACCCCGCAGCTTTGTGCTGGAACCAAACCAGCAATACGGGCACCGTCTGGTGGTTGACCTGATTGATGAGCAAGGCAGTCGTCTGGAACGCGCGGCCAGCCCGACGGTCACCCAGGATTCCGCCGGCAAGCGCGACATTGTGGTGGTAATTGACCCGGGCCATGGCGGTGAAGATCCTGGCGCCATTGGCCCCCGGGGCACCCGGGAAAAAGACGTGGTGTTCAAAATGTCCAAAACACTGGCTGAACTGATTAACAAGCAGCCAGGCTATACTGCGAAACTCACGCGCACCGGGGATTATTACATTGGTCTGCGCAATCGCACGCTGTTAGCCCGCAAATACAACGCCGACCTGTTTGTCTCGATGCATGCTGATGCCTTCCGCACGCCACAGCCCAGCGGCGCCTCGGTTTTTGCCTTGTCGCAACGGGGAGCTACCAGTGAAACCGCACGGTGGCTGGCGCAGAGTGAAAATCGCTCCGACTTGATCGGCGGCGCCGGCGGGCTGTCCCTCGATGGCCGTGACGATATGCTCGCCGGGGTGCTGCTGGACTTGTCGATGACGGCCAGTATCAACGCCAGTCTGGGGGTCGGCAGTTCGGTGCTGGGCAAACTGGGCGATGTCGCAAAATTGCACAAGCCGGGCGTGGAGCAGGCAGCTTTTGCGGTCCTGAAATCGCCGGACATTCCCTCGATACTGGTAGAGGCGGGCTTCATATCTAACCCCACAGAAGAAAAGAATCTGGGTTCCGAGAGGTATCGGAACCGTCTGGCCAGCGCCGTCATGGACGGTATCAATGACCATTTTCAGCGTACTCCACCACCAGGCACACTGCTGGCCTGGCAAAAGGAAAATCAGCGCGGCGGTGGCCAGATCAGCCGTTATCGTATTCAGCGCGGTGACACGCTGTCGGGCGTCGCCAGGCAAAATCAGACCACCGTCAGTGAGCTGATGCGCTTTAACGGGATGAACGACGATCGTGTTATGGTAGGGCAAACCATTCGTATTCCCTCATCCTGATCAAGAGGTAGTTCCCGGATATGCCCCACATTCAGTTGCTCTCGCCCCGGCTTGCCAACCAGATTGCCGCTGGTGAAGTGGTGGAGCGCCCAGCCTCAGTTGTCAAAGAACTGGTGGAAAACGCGCTGGATGCCGGCGCTAGCCGGGTTGATATTGAAGTGGAGCAGGGCGGCGCAAAGCTGATCCGGGTGCGTGATGACGGCTCGGGTATTGATGAGTCCGATCTGCCCTTGGCATTGAGCCGGCATGCCACCAGCAAAATCCTGACCTTGGACGATCTCGAAGCGGTCGGCACTCTTGGCTTCCGGGGTGAGGCTCTTGCCAGTATCAGCTCGGTTTCCCGTCTGGCACTGACCTCGCGAACCGAAACTCAGGAAGCCGCTGCCCGTGTTGAGGTAGAAGGTCGCGATATGGATGCGCGCATCTCCCCCGCCGCCCACCCGGTCGGTACCACGGTGGAAGTCCGTGACCTGTTCTTCAATACTCCGGCACGACGCAAATTCCTGCGTACCGAGAAAACCGAATTCAACCATGTGGAAGAGTGCATTCGCCGGCAGGCCCTGAGCCGTTTTGACGCCGGTTTCACCCTGCGCCACAACCAGCGTGTGGTGCAGAGTTTGCGACCTGCGGAATCCGAGGTCGACAAGGAGCGGCGGATTGGTTCGCTGTGTGGTCAGCAGTTCATTGACAACGCGGTGGTGATCGATGCTGAAGCAACCGGCCTGAGGTTGTGGGGCTGGGTAGCCTTGCCGACGTTCTCGCGCAGTCAGTCTGACTTGCAGTATTTCTTCGTTAACGGTCGGGTGATCCGGGACAAACTGGTCGCTCACGCTGTGCGGCAGGCCTATCGGGATGTGCTTTACAACAATCGTCATCCTGCCTTTGTGCTGTATCTTGAAGTGGACCCCGCCACCGTTGATGTCAACGTGCACCCCACCAAGCATGAAGTGAGGTTCCGCGATGGTCGCCTGGTTCACGACTTCATCTTCCGAACCTTGCACCGGGCGTTGGCGGATGTGCGCCCGGATGACCAGTTCAGAGGTGCGGTCGCACAATCTTTTGGTCGGGAACAGGGGGCGTCACCGACGGATTCGCCTGCCCCTGTGTCGCTCTATGGAACTCAACCGGCATCGATGATGCCCGGGCAGTTGTCAGGGCAGGGTGGTTTCGGCCATTCAGCGGCTATGCCACCGCAGCAGGAATGGAAGGCCAGTGACCAAATGGCGTTCTACCAGTCCCTGAACGAGGGCGGCGGAGTGGCCTCAGGGCCAGGTCATTCATCATCGCAGCAGATCCCGACCACACCACCGCATGACAGCGCTGAGGAGCCACCACTGGGCTATGCCATTGCGCAATTGCACGGGATTTACATTCTCGCTCAGGGCAAAGCGGGTATGATTGTGGTTGACATGCACGCGGCCCACGAGCGCATCACCTATGAGCGAATGAAGCGGGCTCTGGTCGAGCAGGATCTGAAAACTCAGCCTTTGTTGGTGCCGCTGTCACTGGCGGTCAGCCAGAAAGAAGCCGCTCTGGCCGAAACCCACGGCGAGGAGTTGCGGCATCTGGGCTTGCAGATTGAACGAATCGGACCAGAAACCTTGGCCGTGCGGCAGATTCCGGCGTTGTTGCGCGGGGCGAACACCGAACAACTGGTGCGCGACGTGCTCGCGGATCTGATCGAACATGGTCAGAGCGATCGCATTGAAGCCGTGACCCATGAATTGCTGGGCACCATGGCCTGTCATGGCTCAGTGCGGGCCAACCGCCAACTGACGATTCCGGAAATGAATTCGCTGCTGCGTGATATGGAAGCCACCGAGCGCAGTGGCCAGTGTAACCATGGCCGACCAACATGGACCCTGGTCACCCTTTCCGAGCTCGACAAGCTGTTCCTGAGGGGCCGTTAAGTCAATTATGTCCGAACCTGACGCTCCAGCGCCCTTGCCACCGGCCATTTTCCTGATGGGGCCGACCGCCTCTGGCAAAACCGATCTTGCCATTGAGCTCTGCCGGCGCCTGCCCTGTGACATCATCAGCGTGGATTCCGCGATGGTTTATCGCGGCATGGATATAGGGACGGCGAAACCGGGTGCTGAGGAACTGACCACAGCGCCGCACCGGTTAATCGATATTTGCGATCCTGCTGACACATACTCCGCTGCGGATTTTCGCCGCGATGCGCTGGCTGAGATGGCGGAAATTACCGGTCGCGGCCGCATCCCTTTGCTGGTTGGCGGCACCATGATGTACTTCAAGGCGCTGCTGCACGGTATGTCGGACCTGCCCTCCGCCAGTCCCGCGCTGCGGGAGCAACTTGAGCGGGAAGCTAAAGAACACGGCTGGGAGCAGTTGCACCGCGAACTGGCGGCCCGTGACCCGGTGGCGGCCGGGTTGATTCACCCCAATAATCGCCAGCGTCTGATGCGTGCGCTTGAAGTGATCCGCCTGACCGGAAGGCCAATTTCGGAAATCTGGCAGGCGCCGTCTGGAACTTCCTCAGGGGATAACCTGTCGGGCATTGAGGATTACACCTATTTTACTCGCTGGCAGGCAGACGAAAGCCCGAGCCTGCCGTATACTGTTTCACAGTTTGCCTTAGCGCCAGTCGAGCGTTCCGAGCTGCATCAGCGGATACAGCAGCGCTTTCAGGCTATGCTTGAGTCGGGATTCCTGAATGAAGTGGAAATCCTGATGGAGCGGGGTAATCTCAATTCTGACATGCCATCGATGCGTTGCGTTGGTTATCGGCAGGCCTGGGATTATCTTTCGGGCAGCAGTGATTATGAGGCGTTTGTTAGTAAGGGAGTGGCTGCCACCCGCCAGTTGGCCAAACGGCAGCTTACCTGGCTACGTAAATGGCCAAATGTTCACTGGCTGAGCGTTGGTGATCCGCAAGTGGTGATTGAAACCTTGAAAAAATCCGGGCTTCACACCACATTTAATTCAGAAAAATGACGATCTGCATTTACTCATAAACAGGAGAAAACACATGTCAAAAGGGCACTCTTTACAAGACCCTTACCTCAATGCTTTGCGCAAGGAACGCATTCCGGTTTCTATCTTCCTGGTCAACGGCATCAAGCTGCAGGGACAGATTGAATCCTTTGACCAATTTGTCATTCTGCTGAAGAATACCGTCAGCCAGATGGTCTACAAGCACGCGATTTCTACTGTGGTGCCCGCGCGTAATGTGCGCTTGCCGCCTCAGAACCCGGCTGAGGGTGAGTCTGAAGACTGATCTTTGCGGACACTTCCGGTTTCCCACACCCGCGTTCCAGGACAGCCTAAGAGCTCGAATGGCCGCGGGTGTTTGTTTTTATGGAGCTTGAACTATCTTGTTTGAACGTCCTGACGTTGGTGAGCGGGCGATTCTCGTCCACATAGAATTTACAGCACACGATGACACTGAAGACCCCGGTGAGTTTCGGGAACTGGTGACGTCGGCTGGTGTTGAACCGATGACCATGGTGACCGGCACTCGCAAACAGCCAAGCCCGAGACTGTTTGTGGGTGATGGCAAGCTGGAAGAAATCCGGGATGCCGTGGCAGCCTACGAGGCCGATGTCGTTTTGTTCAATCACGCCCTGAAACCCAGTCAAGAGCGAAACATTGAACGGGAACTTCAGTGCCGCGTACTGGACCGCACCGGGGTTATTCTCGACATTTTTGCCCAGCGTGCCCGCACCCACGAAGGCAAGCTGCAGGTTGAGCTTGCACAACTCGAGCACATGTCGACTCGTCTGATCCGTGGCTGGACGCACCTTGAGCGCCAGAAGGGCGGTATTGGCCTGCGAGGCCCGGGTGAAACCCAGCTTGAAACAGATCGTCGGCTGCTCCGGGAGCGTATAAAGTCTATTAACAAGCGTCTCGAGAAGGTCCGCAAACAGCGTGACCAGGGGCGTCGGGCGCGCAAACGGGCGGATATTCCGACGGTGTCACTGGTGGGTTACACCAACGCTGGAAAATCCACTTTATTCAACCGAATTACCACCGCCAGCGTATATGCTGCTGATCAGTTGTTTGCCACGCTCGATCCGACACTGCGTCGTCTGGAACTTCCGGACATAGGACTGGTCGTAATGGCGGATACGGTCGGTTTCATACGGCATCTGCCGCACAAGCTGGTTGAAGCGTTCAGGGCAACCCTTGAAGAAACGACACAGGCAACGCTGTTGCTGCACGTGATTGACAGCTATGACGAGCGCCGGGATGACAACATTGAGCAAGTGGAAAGTGTGCTTGCGGAAATCGGTGCAGATGAAATCCCCATGCTGCAAGTGTTTAACAAGATTGACTTGCTGGACGACTTCGAGCCGCGTATAGACCGTAACGAGGAGGGTGTTCCGGTACGTGCCTGGGTATCAGCGGTGACCGGGCAAGGGTTGGACATGCTGTTCGATGCCGTTGTTGAACGACTGGCGGAAGACGTGATACATCACTTCGTGCTGCTGGGCCCGGCAGATGGCAAGCTCAGAGCGTTATTGCACGAAGCCGGATCGGTGCTTAGTGAAGAGCACAGGGAAACGGGTGATTCGGTGGTAGAAGTACGGCTGCAAAATCGCGACTGGTTACAGTTGCTGAGTCGTGCTGGAATAAGCGCTGCATCGGTCCGCCTGGAAGATTGATCAGCATGAATACCTCAAACTGTTGCCGGGGCCTTCATAAATCCCTAGTATTTGCAGCCATTCGATAATACATGAACGGAGAGAATTATGGCCTGGAATGAACCGGGTGGAAACCGCAACGATAACGATCCCTGGGGAACCGGTGGTGGTCGTCGCGGCAATGATCAGGGGCCACCAGACCTGGACGAGGCCCTGAAGAAGGGTCTGGACAAGCTGAACCGGATGCTGGGTGGCAAAGGCGGCAAGTCAGGTAAATCGGGTGGTGGAAGCAGTTCTGGCGGCGGTGCAGGTGGCTTTGGTGCCATTATCGCGATCGCAGCCATTCTTGTGATCGGTTACGTGGTGGTTCAGTCGTTCTACACCGTAGATGCGCAGGAACGTGCGGTTGTTCTGCGATTCGGTGAATACAGCACCACCGAAGATCCGGGCCTGCGTTTCAAGGTGCCCCTGATTGATAGCGTGTTCAAGGTTGGTGTTACCAATGTCCGCACTGCGCAGTCTAGTGGCCAGATGCTGACCATGGATGAAAACCTGGTGACAGTGGAATTGCAGGTCCAGTACCGCGTGGGTGATGCCCGCGCTTATGTACTGAACGTTCGGGATTCCAACGAAGCCCTTGCTTTCGCCACCGACAGTGCGCTGCGTCATGAAGTGGGCAGTTCATCTCTCGATGAGGTGCTGACCGAAGGCCGTGCCGAACTCGGGGTTAGGGTTGAGCAACGTTTGCAGAGCTTCTTGCGTGATTACGGCACGGGCCTCGAAATCGTTCGGGTGAACGTCGAGAGTACCCAGCCACCACCGGCCGTGCAGGACGCGTTCCGTGAAGTCCAGCGGGCCCGTGAGGACGAGCAGCGCCTGAAAGAAGAGGCCGAAACCTACCGCAACCGGATCGTACCGGAAGCTCGTGGTCAGGCTCAGCGCATGATCGAGGAAGCGAACGGATACCTGACTCAGGTGGTTGAGCGTGCTCGTGGTGAAAGTTCTCGTTTCACCCAACTGTTGGAGGTCTACCAAATGTCCCCCGAGGTTACCCGTGAGCGGATGTATATCCAGACCATTGAAGAGGTGCTGGCCAACAGCAGCAAGATCTTTATCGACACCGAAAGCAGCAGCAACATGATGTACCTGCCGCTTGATCGGCTGATGCAAGGCACCGGTGGTGCAACCGGTGGCTCTGGGTCGTCTGGCAGCAGAACCGACCAGGCAGAAATCGGCACCCTGACCGATCAGGTGTTGCAGGAATTGCGTACGCGTCAGGACACTAACACTCGGAGGAGCAGATAATATGGGACCCAAAGCTATAGTGGGCCTGGCAGGCGCTCTGATTGTTGTCCTGCTGGTGCTGTCGACCGTATATATCATTCCGGAAACCCATCGTGGCGTGAAGTTGCGCTTTGGTGAGCTGGTTCAGACGGACATTCAGGCGGGCTTGCACTTCAAGGCACCGGTCATTGATCAGATCCGGGAGTTTGATGTCCGGGTTTTGACCATGGATCTCCCCTCCCGTCAGTACCTGACGGTTGAGAAGAAGCCATTGGATGTTGATTCTTACGTCGCCTGGCGTATTCGCGACGTCGACCAGTACTATCGGGCGACCGGCGGTGACGAGTTCCGTGCCCGCTCGTTGATCCTGTCTCGGGTCGATAATGGTCTGCGTGACGCGTTTGGTATCCGGACCATGCATGAAGTGGTGTCTGGTCAGCGGGATGAGCTGATGCTCCAGTTGCGCGACCTTACCAACGAGACCGCTGGCGACGAGCTCGGTATCGAGATTGTCGATGTCCGGGTGAAAGCCATTGAGTTCCCCGGCCAGGTCAGTGAAAACGTCTATCGCCGTATGGCGACCGAGCGTGAAAAGCTGGCTCAGGAATTCCGTTCGCGAGGTCAGGAGCTGGCTGAAGGTATTCGGGCTGACGCTGACCGCCAAAAGGTAGTTACCCTGGCAAACGCTTTTGCCGAGGCCGAGGAAACTCGTGGTCAGGGCGATCGGCAGGCTGCTGAAATCTACGCAAACGCTTACGGTACCGACCAGGAGTTCTACAGTTTCTACCGTAGTCTGCAGGCCTATCGTAATACGTTTGCGGGTAAGGATGACATCATGGTCATCGACGCAGACAGCGCATTCATGAGGTTCCTGAAGGACCCGATGGGCGCGAACTGATTGCCCCGACAATGACCAAAAACCGGAATACCTCGGTATTCCGGTTTTTTTGTGTCTGTCAAAGGTGTAGAATTTCGCCGGTTTTGCTTCGGGTTTTCCAGACCCTGGCACCTTAAATCCTGAGTCATTCCCCCGGTTATTGTGCCGGCGCTGGAAAAACGGACGACAGAATCTCATGACTGTATCTGATCGCTGGTTACTGCCTGACGGGGTGGAAGACATTTTGCCGCCGCTGGCCGGACAGATCGAATCGCTTCGGCGGGATGTAATGGATACTTGCCAGCGCTGGGGCTACCAGCTGGTGATTCCACCGCTGATTGAATACCTTGAATCACTCTTTACTGGCACGGGGCATGACCTGGAGCTGCAGACCTTCAAGCTGACCGATCAGCTGACCGGGCGCATGATGGGCGTGCGCGCCGATATGACACCCCAGGCCGCCCGCATTGACGCCCACACGCTCGGGCAGGAAGGTATCACTCGCCTGTGCTACGCCGGGCATGTACTGCACACCCGCCCGCGCCACATGTTGACTGGTCGTACTCCGATTCAGGCCGGTTGTGAGCTGTTCGGCAGCGCCTCGGAGGCGGCTGATCTGGAAGTCATCAGCCTTATGTTGGAGGCCTTGAGAGTGGCTGGACTGCGCCGGGTTCACCTTGATCTGGCCCATGTGTCGATTTACGAAAGCCTGATCAACGAAGCCGGCTTTGACCGCGACACCGAAGTGGCTGTGTTTGACGCCATGGCGCGGAAATCGGTGCCGGAGCTGGATGCCTTGTTGGGTGATAGCCCCGCTGGCTCCGCTGGTGAGCGGTTGCGTAAGCTGGCACGGGTCAGCGGTGGTATCGAGGCGCTGAACGATGCGCGTGCGATCCTCAGCGGTGCGTCGGTGGCGCTGGATGCCGCTCTGGACCAGCTGGGCCGGGTCGCGGATATGCTGGCCAGGGATTTCCCGGAAGTGGACCTGGGTTTCGATTTCTGCGAACTGCGTGGTTACAACTATCACACCGGCCTGGTTTTTGCGGCTTACGTGCCGGGCCATGGTGATGCCGTGGGTAAAGGCGGCCGGTACGACGCCATTGGCAGCGATTTTGGTCGTGCTCGTCCGGCAACCGGTTTCAGCCTGGATATCCGGGCACTGGCATCCCTGGGCGAAAGGCCGTCAAAGCACGCTGGCGCTATCTGGGCCCCGGCGGTGGATGATCCGTCGCTTGAAGGCGTAATTTCCGGCCTGAGAATGACCGAGACGGTGGTGCGGGCCCTGCCGGATGATACCGGGGCAAACCCTGCGGAGCGGGGTTGTGATCGCCAGTTGCGCAAACAGGATGGCAAATGGGTAGTCGAGGCACTGGTCTGAATCGCCTGACGACTGTTTTTCGGATTAAATTTGCAGGACGTGAGCCGTCGGCTCGTCTGAATTGAGAGAGAATCATGGGTAAAAACGTTGTTGTGCTGGGTACCCAGTGGGGTGATGAAGGCAAGGGCAAAATTGTTGACTTGCTGACAGACAAAGTGGCGGCGGTCGTCCGTTTTCAGGGCGGTCACAATGCCGGACACACGCTGGTGATTGAAGGCAAAAAGACGGCTTTGCACCTGATTCCCTCGGGCATCCTGCGCAAGAAAGTGCACTGCCTGATTGGTAATGGCGTGGTTCTGTCGCCGGAAGCCTTGCTGAAAGAAGTGCGTGAACTGGAGGCCAACGGTGTGGCGGTTCGTGATCGCCTGAAAATCAGCCTGGCCTGCCCAATCATCCTGCGCACCCACGTTCGTATTGACCAGGCGCGTGAGCGCGCCAAGGGTAATGACAAGATTGGCACCACCGGTCGCGGTATTGGCCCGGCCTACGAGGACAAGGTGTCCCGCCGGGGCGTTCGCCTGGGTGATCTCTATAATATGGCCAGTTTTGAGGTCAAACTGCGGGAGATCATGTCATACCACAACTTCGTGCTGACCCAGTACTTCAAGGAAGAAGCCGAAGACATCGACGCCGCGTTGGCGGAACTCAAGCTGATGAGCGAAGAAATTCTGCCGATGGCGGCGGATGTTACCGATATCCTGCACGACTACCGCAAGCGTGGTGAACACATCCTGTTTGAAGGCGCCCAGGGCTCCCTGCTGGACATCGATCTGGGTACTTATCCGTTCGTAACCTCGTCCAACACCACCGCCGGTGGCACCGCCACCGGATCCGGTTTTGGCCCGCTGTATCTGGACTATGTTCTGGGCATCACCAAGGCTTACACCACCCGGGTGGGTTCTGGTCCGTTCCCGACCGAGCTGTTTGATGATATGGGTCAGCACCTGGCGGTCAAAGGCAACGAGGTGGGCACCACCACCGGACGTTCACGCCGCTGTGGCTGGTTTGATGCGGTTGCTTTGCGCCATGCTATCCAGATCAACAGTGTGTCTGGCATCTGCCTGACCAAGCTGGACGTTCTGGACGGCCTGGACACCGTGAGGGTGTGCGTTGGCTACAAGACTCCGAAGGGTGAAATCACCCGTCCGCCCATCGGTTGCGACAGCTATAACGACATTGAGCCGGTGTACGAGGAGCTGCCTGGCTGGAGCGAAAGCACTGTGGGTCTGACCACGGTCGAGCAGCTACCGGAAAATGCCAAGGCTTATATCCGCTTCCTCGAAGAGCAGATTGAGGCGCCGATCGACATTATCTCCACCGGCCCTGACCGGGTTGAGACGATAATCCTGCGCCATCCGTTCGGAGCGTAATCTCCGACGATAGAAAAAACCGCCTGCGGCTCGTGCTTCAGGCGGTTTTTTTGTTTATTGGGCAGGTTAATCAGGCGCAGGCTGATTCAGGGCTTTTCAGCGATGATGGTCGCTCGTTTGGGCCCGGGATAGCCCTCGATGGTTTTGCTCGGGTCAGCCGGGTCGAGGAAGTCTGCCAGTGAATTAAAGCGCATCCAGTCGGTTTGGCGTTGCTCGTCGGTGGTGGTTGCGCTGACGTCGACCACGCGGGCGTTGCGAAATCCGGCCCGGTCCAGCCACCGCAGCAGAGTGGCGCAGCTGGGCAAAAACCAGACGTTGCGCATCTGCCCGTAACGGTCTTCCGGCATCAGGCTGTGGCCTTCCGGCCCGTCCACCACCAGGGTTTCCAGTACCAGTTCACCGCCACGGCGCAAGGTGCCTTTGAGCTCCAGCAGATGGTCCAGCGGCGACCGACGGTGGTAGAGCACGCCCATGGAGAAGGTGGTGTCAAACAGCCCCAGGTCCTTAGGCAAGTCTTCCATCTTCACTGGTAATAGGTCTACCGGAGTCGCGCCCAGATAGCGTTTGACCGCCAGAAACTGAAACAGGAACAGCAGCCCCGGATCAATCCCCACCACGTGCCGCGCTCCGGCACCGGCCATGCGCCAGCAGTGGTAGCCAGAACCGCAGCCAACGTCGAGGATGGTGCGGCCGTCAAGGTCCGCCAGGTGCGGTGCCACCCGGTCCCATTTCCAGTCCGAGCGCCATTCGGTGTCGATGTAAGTCCCGAAGAAATCGAACGGCCCTTTGCGCCAGGGCATCAGCCCGCGCAGGCCTTGCTCCAGGAGTTCTGCTTGGCGTGCATCCAGGGCACCGGGTGCTGCCAGGGTGATGGCAGACTGGCTCAGGTCGACAGAGGCACCATCAACCTGTGGTAGATTGTCCAGCGCCGCCTGCCAGCGGGCCATATCGCCGTGGGGGTTGTCCTCAAAACGACGGGTCATCTGCTGAGTCAGCAGGTCGGCCCAGAGAGCCTGGTCGGATTGCCGCAGATAAGTAATAAACGGGGTGAAGTGTTGTCGCCAGTCAAAAGATGCCATGGGGGAGTCGTGTCCTGGAATCAGCGGGTTTTGATCGCCAGCATGGAAACAAAATTGAAGCACTGATACCACACCAGTACCTGATCGAAACCGGCGTTCAGCAGTCGTTCACGGTGCGCGGCCAGCGTCTCTGGAATCAGGACTTTCTCGATCGCCGCGCGCTTCTGGCTGATTTCCAGATCCGAATAGCCGTTGGCCCGCTTAAACTCGTGGTGCAGGCGAGTCTGGATGTCTTGCTCACAATCCGACTCAAAGCGGACCTTTTCGGACAGAATCAGCACGCCGCCCGGAAGCGTAGCGTCAGCAATGCGGGTGAGCAGGTTGAGCCGGTGCTCCGGTGGCACAAACTGCAGGGTGAAGTTCAGCGTGGTTACCGCAGCCTGGTTCAACTCAGTGTTCAGCAGGTCCTCGCAGCGCAGGGTGACGGGAAGCTCGTGGTCATCCAGCGCAATATAATGTTCGCAGCGTTCGATCATAGCACTGGAGTTGTCTACCCCCACCAGTGTGCAATCCGGGTAGGGGATGCCGTGACGCATGGCCAGGGTGGAGGCGCCCAATGAGCAGCCAAGGTCATAACAATTCGAGCCAGGCTGCGCGTACTGCTCGGTGATCACTTCGATCATCGGAATAATCGTAGTGTAACCGGGTACTGAGCGGCGGATCATGTCGGGGAAGACCCGGGCCACGGAGGCGTCGAACCGGAAGTCTTCCGGATTGCGCTCGGTGGCAAACAGCCGGTCCGTTATCTGCTCCGGTGCTCTGGCCTTGCCCTCAGTCATTGCTGCGCTCGTCTGAGTTGGCGGCCGGGTTCGGGTCCATAGGTGAGGGCCGCTGGCACCTGACGCCACGGTTTTTGTAGTCCACCAGAATGCCCCGAAACGACGGGTCAACATCGGCGGCGATGGCCAGATAGCCATCTTCACAGGCCGCATGCAACTCTGAGGACTTGCGGGACATGCGGAAGCTGTCGCCCGGCTGGATGTGAATGGCCTTGAAGTCACCCACCGGCACGTGATCCTTGTGCTCGGTATGGTCAATACGGCCGCTGAGCTCCAGCACCAATACAGTGGCAATGATGGTTACAATGCCGGTGACAATAAGGCTGCGGACGGTATAACGGGCTTCGTTATCGTTCATGGATACCTCTTATCAGAAAGTTTAGAACTGCCCGGGCAGGCTGATGGCGGGCTCTTGCAGGGCGCCCAGCTGTTCACGCAGGGCCAGGATTTGATCTGACCAGTACCGGGGCTGGGCAAACCAGGGAAAGAAGCGGGGGAAGGCCGGGTCTTCCCAGCGCCGTGCCAGCCACGCACAATGGGCAATCTGGCGATAGCAACGCAGGGGTTCGATCAGATGGCGCTCACGCCGGTTAAAGTCCCGGAACATCTCGTAGCCTTCCAGTAGCTCACCCAGTTGATGGCCTTTTTCAATCGATTCGCCGTTCAGTAACAACCACATGTCCTGTACCGCAGGCCCGGTGCGACAATCGTCCAGATCGACGAATAGCATGGTTTCATCCCGGCACAGAATGTTGCCCGCATGGCAGTCACCGTGAATTCTCAGGGTATCTACCTGGCCGGCATCCGCCATGCGCTGCTGACAGCCGGCAATTAAGTCGGGAATCAGGCTGTCCCAGGCCGGGCGCAGGTCATTTGGAATCCAGCCGCCGCTGATCAACAGCTCGTTATGTTTGATGATGCCGTCAATCAGGTCAAACCCGGGCCGGTGCTTGAAAGCTTTGCGGGCGCCGAAGTTGTGCATCTGACCGAGCCATTGGCCGAGGCGGTACAGGGTATCGGTAACGCTGGTGTCCGGTGCCTGGCCTCCGCGCTGGGGGAAGACCGCGAACAGGAAATCGTTGTCCTGGCCCAGTGAGTCGCCGCCGGGCATGACCAGTGGTGCAATGACCGGGATGTCGGCTTGCTGCAGCTCGAGAGAAAATTCGTGCTCTTCCCGAATGGCAGCCTCAGACCAGCGGCCCGGACGATAAAATTTGGCTATCACTGGAGGAGCGTTTTCCAGCCCGATCTGATAGACCCGGTTCTCGTAGCTGTTCAGGGCAAACAACCGACCGCTGACCTCAAAGCCGGCCTCTTCAAGGGTGCCCAGAATCACTTCAGGCGTCAGCGTATCGTAAGGATGAGTTGATGATGTTGGTTCAGAAGGCTCATGTTGCATAGAATTCAGAAGGCCGTGTCGAATCGAGATTTCATGGATTGCAGATGGTACCAGTTTTCGTCCAGTTCCCACCGAACACGTTTGACACCGGCTGCCGCCAGCACCACATCACCGGCCCGGGCTTGAACCTGAGCCAGCTCACGTTCTGCTCTCTGCCAGTCCCGGTGCGTATCGGCAAGGTGTCGCATACCTGGGAATACTGTAGCCAGAGCTTGTTGCGTTGACACCGAATGAGACCGAAGTGAACTGATTACCGCAGTGTCTCCCTCAACCCGGAGCACCCGGTGCTGGTAGGGATAGCTGGCGACTGTGGTGTCTGCCATGAGCCGGTCATTAAGACTGATTACCTCAAAGCCACGCCAGCCAATCCAGCTGACAAATAGAGCGGCGACTACCATGACTGTTATGAATTGCTTCCTGTCCGACATAACTCAAGCTCCGTGCATCCCATTGCGGATGGGATAAAGTATAACGGTTCTGAGGGTACAGGTAATGCAGCCGGGCTCCATCTGCGGTAATTTCCTGGTTTTGGCACCGATAAATGGTCAGATATGGTGAGTACTGAAAGCTACAGTGTGCAGACAGTGGTAATTGGGGCGGGGGTAATCGGCCTGGCTATTGGCCGTGAACTGGCCCGAAGTGGTCGGGAAGTGCTGGTGCTGGAGGCCGGGCCACGCTTTGGTGAGGGTATCTCGTCCCGCAACAGCGAGGTTATTCACGCGGGCATTTACTACCCTGAACATTCTCTCAAAGCTGGGCTGTGTGTCCGCGGCCGTCAGCTATTGTATGACTACTGCATCAGCCACAAAGTTAGCCATCGCAAGTGCGGAAAGTGGATTATCGCTTCGGATCAGGCTCAGGCTGAACGGCTCTGCGATATCCGGCGGCAGGCCGAGAGCAACGGTGTGGCGTTGACACTGGCAGATGGCAAAGCGTTGGCCGGTCAGATACCTGACATCAACGCCAGCGCCGGTCTTTGGTCTGCAGAAACCGGAATCATCAACAGCCATGGCCTGATGTTGTCTCTACTGGGTGAGCTGGAAGATGCCGGAGGCCAGCTGGTGCTCAACAGCCCCGTTGTGCAGGCGGAGTCCGTCGACGGGTGCCATCGGCTGATGTTGGTCGGCAAGCCCGCTGTTGTCCTGAAGACTCGTGAGGTAATCAATGCCGCCGGCCTTGGCGCCGCGGCACTTGCCGGTAACTGGATTGGACTGCCGGCCTCGGCCAGGCCCAGGCAGTGGCTGGCTCGCGGTGTCTATTTCAGCTATGGCGGCAAGCACCCGTTCAATACCTTGATCTACCCACTGCCTGAGCCTGGTGGCCTTGGTGTGCATCTAACGCTGGATCTGGCAGGCCAGGCCCGCTTCGGCCCGGATGTAGAATGGATAGATGAGGAAGATTACACGGTCAACCCCGATCGCATTCACGCATTTTTCGAGGGTATCGGCAAATGGTGGCCGGGCCTGGATCAATCCCGGTTGCAGCCCGCTTACGCCGGTATCCGGCCAAAGTTGACCGGCCCCGAGGGAGACTTCTCGGATTTCCGGATCGACGGCCCTGAACAACATGGCATTGCCGGTTTGATCAACCTTTTTGGCATTGAGTCACCGGGGCTGACGTCGTGTCTGGCCCTGGCTGAGTACGTGAGGGTCAGGCTCGATGAGCACTAGCCGGGGGTGCGTGCCAGCGCCCAGACTTGAATATCACGGGCGCCGGCCTCTGCCAGGGCGCGCGCCAGAATCCGCACGGTGGCGCCGGTGGTGACCACATCATCGACAATGGCGACCCGCGCTGGCACGGCTTCTGCGACCTGAAAGACATTGGCCAGGTTTGCCAGTCGCCCGGCCCGGTTCAGCCCACGCTGCGCGTTCACTCGCCGGTTTCGTCGAACGGCATTCGCGGCTACCGGAATGTCCAGTCGGGCGCCGACAAATTCCGCAATGTCCTGAGCCTGATTGAAGCCCCGCTGCCAGCGCCTTAGCCAGTGCATCGGGGCCGGGATCAAAACATCCGGGCGATCGCCGGGCAGTAACTGCTGTTCCAGAAATTGACTGAAGTCGGTCAGCAGGGGGCGCACGAACTTGCGGTGGCCATGGTATTTGTAACGGCCAATCATGCCGTCCACCGGGAACTGGTAGCGCCAGGGAATCCGAGACCTGGAAAAGGGCGGTGGCGAGGTCTGGCATTCGCCGCAGCGCATTCCCTCAGTGGCGAAGGCCAGGGGCAGGGCGCAGGTGTGGCAGTGCCAGCGGTTGATCGGCAAATCGTCACGACAGCCCTGGCAAAGCCCGTGGCTGGCGTGTGGTGACAGGCAGGTGACGCAGCGGCCACCTTGTTTGGCGCTGTTAACCTTTCGTTCAATGAAGGTTGACAGAGAGTTCAGTCCGTTTATCATCTCGGTTTATCCGTAAACCCAAAACCTCGCGAAGGTTAACAGGACTTTGCCATGACCGCCACAGCGCTGCGCCACGACTGGACACTTCAGGAAGCCCGGGATCTTTTTAACCTGCCGTTCAACGACTTGTTGTTTCGGGCTCAAACCGTTCACCGTGAGCATTTTGATCCGAACGAGGTGCAGGTCAGCACCTTGTTATCCATCAAGACCGGTGCCTGCCCGGAAGACTGCAAGTATTGCCCCCAGAGCGGTCATTACAACACTGGCCTGGAAAAAGAGAAGCTGCTGGAAATCGAGAAAGTGGTGGCTGAGGCGCGTGCCGCTAAGCAAAAAGGGGCGTCCCGATTCTGTATGGGCGCGGCCTGGCGCAGCCCGTCCAAGAAAGACATGCCTTATGTGCTGGACATGGTGAAGCAGGTTAAGTCGTTGGGCATGGAAACCTGTATGACCCTGGGCATGCTGCAAGAGGAAGAGGCCCGGGAACTGGCCGACGCTGGTCTGGATTATTACAACCACAATCTGGACACCTCGGAGAAGTACTACAGCCATATTATTACGACGCGTACCTATCAGGACCGCCTGGACACGCTGGATAACGTGCGCAAGGCGGGTATGAAAGTGTGTTGCGGTGGCATCCTGGGCATGGGTGAAGACGAGGACGATCGGGTTGGCTTGTTGGTGCAGCTGGCGAATCTGCCGCAGCACCCGGAGAGTGTGCCGGTGAATATGCTGGTGAAGGTGAAGGGTACGCCACTGGAGAATGTGGAGGATCTGGAGCCGTTTGAGTTTATTCGGATGCTGGCGGTGGCGCGGATTATGATGCCTGCGTCGCATGTGCGGTTGTCCGCGGGCCGGGAGCAAATGAATGAGCAGATGCAAGCGTTATGCTTCTTCGCTGGTGCGAATTCGATTTTCTATGGCGAGAAGTTGCTGACCACGTCGAATCCGGAGGCGGATGCGGATATGCAGTTGTTCGCCAAGCTGGGGATTCGGCCTGAGCAGCGGGAGCAGTGTGCGACCGAGGCGCAGGAAGAAGAGGTGCTGGCCGAGGCCGTCGAATATGAGGCCACCAGGCACATGTTCTATGACGCGACTCGCGAGTCGGCCTGATCTTTCAGGCCTTCCCCGACCCTCACGTTCGAGCTCCGTGCGGGTTTCAATGACGGTTTGTTCTGATTGGCTGTGCGGTTGATATGCGTGATTTTGCCCACGAAATTGAACAACGGAAACAGGCCGGTCTCTACCGGACTCGCCGCCTGGTTTCCGGCCCTCAACAGCCGGAGCTGATCGCGGATGGCAAGTCGTTGTTGTCGTTCTGCAGTAATGATTATCTGGGTCTCGCCAATCACCCACGCAATATCGACGCCCTGACCAATGCCCTGCCGGAAACCGGGCTCGGCGGTGCGGCGTCGCATCTGGTGTGTGGTCATCATCAGTCTCATCATCAATTGGAGCAGCGCCTGGCGGCGTTTACCCAGCGCAGTGCGGCGTTGTTTTTTTCGACCGGGTACATGGCCAATTTGGGCGTGATCTCGGCGCTGGCGGGTCGTGGTGATACGATTTTTTCGGATCGCCTGAACCATGCGTCGATTATCGATGGCTGCATTCTGAGCCGGGCCCGGGCGCGGCGTTATGCCCATGGCGATGTGGCAGCGTTGGCGGCCATGCTGGCGGAGACGTCCGGACACAAGCTGGTGGTGACGGACGGGGTGTTCAGTATGGACGGCGATGTGGCGCCGTTGAAGGACCTGGCCCGGGTCTGCAAGGCCCACGACGCGCTGCTGGTGGTGGACGATGCCCACGGCATTGGCGTGCTGGGTCCTCAGGGCCGGGGCAGTGTATTGGCGGCCGGGTTGTCGGAAGACGAGGTGCCGGTGCTGATCGGCACGCTGGGCAAGGCGGTGGGTACCAGTGGCGCGTTTGTGGCAGGGCCGGCGGTGTTGATGGATTATCTGGTGCAGAAGGCCCGGACCTACATTTACACCACGGCGATGCCGCCGGCGCTGGCGGCGGCGACCTGTGCCAGCCTGGACCTGATCGAGGCGGACGACCCGCGGCGGCAACACCTCAGTGAATTGATTGTGCATTTTCGGGCCGGGGCGGAGCAGCTGGGATATCATTTGATGCCGTCGCAATCGCCAATCCAGCCCATTCTAGTCGGTGGTAATCAGGAAACCCTGGCGCTGAGCCAGGCTCTGGAGCAACAGGGTGTTCTGGTTACCGCTATTCGGCCACCGACGGTGCCGGAAGGTCAGGCTAGACTGCGGGTGACCTTGAGTGCTGTGCATAGTTTTGAGCAGGTTGACCGGTTGCTGAACGCCTTGGCACAAAGTCGGGCGCTGCTCCCGGGTAGTGATTACCAGAAAACGGTGGCGGTTTGAACGTGTTCACCGACCTGTCCGAAATCACCCCTGCCGATGGAGATTCCGGCACCAAGCAGTCGATCGCGCGTGGCTTTGGCGGGGCCAGCCGCACTTACGACAGCGCGTCGCGCCTGCAAAAAACCATGGGCGACGCCATGCTCGTTAATATTCCGGGTAATCTGTCGCCCCAAGCCATACTCGATCTGGGCTGTGGTACCGGCTGGTTTACCCGTAAGCTCGCCGTCACGTATCCGAATGCTGCGATCACCGGCGCCGATCTCGCTCCGGGCATGATCGAGCAGGCCAGAACCACCGGCCCAGACATTGCCGCCTGGCTCAACGCCGATGCCGAACAACTGCCGTTGGCGGACCAGAGCGTTGACCTGATCTTCAGTAACCTGATGATTCAGTGGAGCCGCCGCCCTGACGTTGTTCTTGCCGAGTGCCGAAGAGTCCTGAAGCCCGGCGGAGTTCTGGTTGTTTCAACACTGCTTGATGGCACCCTGAGGGAGCTCAAACAAGCCTGGGCCAAAGTGGATCCGGGGCAAGCCCATGTCAACCGGTTTGCCTCAGAGGAAGATTGGCGAGCTTTGACGGCAGACACCTTGCCTGATTCTGAGCTGGAGGTGAATTCCATTATTCTGCGCTACGATTCACCGATGGCACTGAACCGGGAACTGAAAGATCTCGGGGCGGGTTTCAAGGGTGAAGAAAGACGCCGAACGGCTACGGCCCCGGGACGGTTTAGGGCCATGTGCCGGGCTTTTCCCGGAAGCGATGACAGCGGTGTTTTGGTGACTTACGAGGCAGGCTGGTTGTATTGGTTAAAGCCCTACTCTGCATAGGGCTTCTCCGTCGACATTGGTTCAAAGCAGACTACACTTCGATGACATGGGGTGAGGGTGTCACACCCCCATCCTGCACCCAGAACGAGACCACCCAGATGGCAAAGAAAACCTATTTTGTAACCGGCACCGACACCGGTGTGGGCAAAACCATCGCTGCTGCAGCGATTCTGGAAGCGGCAAAGGCGGCGGGCAAGCGCACCCTGGCCATGAAGCCGATTGCCTCAGGCTGCGACCAGACCGGGGAAGGCCTGCGGAATGAAGACGCCCTCATGCTTCAGGCAGCTATGACCGAAGACGTTGCTTACGACACCATCAACCCCATTGCCCTGGAGCCCGCCATTGCGCCCCATGTAGCAGCAGAGCAGGCCGGCAAACTCCTTACGGCCCAGCGCCTTATCGGTTTCTGCCGTGGCTTGCAGATTCGCCCGGCCGATCTCATGCTCATTGAGGGAGCCGGCGGCTGGCGGGTACCTCTGAACGACCGGGAAAGCTACTCGGCGGTCCCGCGCGAACTGGGGTTGGATGTCATTCTGGTGGTACCGCTCAAACTGGGCTGCATCAACCATGCCCTGCTCACCGCCGAAGCCATCCGCGCCGATGGTCTGTTTGTGGCGGGTTGGGTGGGCAACCATCCCGAGGCTGAGGCCATGAGCTGCGAACAGGAAACCCTGAACTACCTGAGTGTGCACCTTGGCGCCGCGTGTCTCGGTGTTCTGCCCTGGATGGAATCCACGTCTACCGCCCGGTTGCCTGAAATGTTGGCGGGCTACCTGAATATCAAACCTCTGATTGAAATTTGACCAAGATTGTGCGTAAATAAAATCAATTGATCGTCACAGGAAGCTCCGGCGTGATCAACAATACTCTTTCTCTTGGCATACAAGGTATTCGGGACGGCATGGCGGGCATGGAAAATGCGGCCCGTACAATTGCTCGCGGCGGTGTTGATGGCCCTCAGGGTAATGCTGCTGGCAACCTGGCCGAACCACTGATTGACATGATTCTCTACGAACGCAGTGTCGAAGCTTCCGCCCAAGTGGTCAAAACGGCCGACGAGACCCTCGGTACCCTTCTGGATATCCGGGCCTGACCGAAGTTGACGGTACTGTGAATTTGCTCCCCTCTATTTCTCCGGTTTACCCCACTGTCCCGGGCGCTGCGACCGCAACCAACAGCAGCGTTGCGCCGTCTGGCTCGGGTGGTGTATCCGGTGAAGGCTTTGCAACGGATTCGGGCGACGCCACACGGGGTGTCGAGCAGGCTCCCGAAAGCCGGTCCGATAACACCGCGACTGACAAGGAAGGGGATGCGCAGCCCAACCCGCAAGGGCTTGAGGAAGCCCAGCTCAAAGAGCTTGCCGATCTTAAGGCCCGGGATCGAGAGGTGCGCGCTCACGAAGCTGCGCACCAGGCGGTTGGCGGGCAATACGCCGGGGCTATGTCATTTACCTATCAGCGGGGGCCTGACGGCGCGCAATATGCGGTCGGTGGTGAGGTCCCGATAGACGTTTCCCCGGTGGCGGGCGATCCTCAAGCTACCGTTGAGAAGATGCGGGTTGTGCGCGCGGCCGCCATGGCCCCGGCGCAGCCATCTGCGCAAGATCGCGCGGTGGCAGCCCAAGCCATGCAAACTATGTTGCAGGCGCAGTCTGAAATGGCTGTTGGCGACGAGGGTCAGCAAGCTGGTGCAGCGGCTGCGTCATCGGCGGATGGAGACCAGGATGGACCGACCGCTAATGGCCGGCAAGCGAATGAGACCTACCGAAGCATTTTCGCTATGCAGACTGGTGCCCCCGAATCCGTCACCTCAGTGTTTGCCTGAACCCCTCTGTTCCTGAGCCCCGGCGCTCATTTCTAATGTCTTTTCCCTCTGCTTTCGGGACACACATCGCAACACAATTTTTAACCAGGGCTATTGACAATTCTGTGCTACAAAACGTATGTTTCAAACAAGTGTTTAATTAAGGCCGTGATGCAGTGCATCATGGTTTCTGAGCAAAACCAAGGCCGAAAGCTGTTATTCAAGTCAGCCTAGGCCGAGAACCGAGGTGGATTCCATGCCTGAATACAAAGCGCCCCTGCGTGATATCAAATTTGTTATGACCGAGCTGCTGAACAGCGAGCAGCACTACACCAATCTGGAAGGTGCCGAAGACGCCACTCCGGATATGGTGGATGCCATTATCCAGGAAGGTGCAAAGTTCTGTGAGCAGGTAGTGTCTCCGCTGAACCGAGTCGGTGATATTGAAGGCTGTGTCTGGAGCGAAGACGGTGTTAAAACGCCGACCGGCTTCAAAGAAGCCTACCAACAGTACATCGAAGGCGGCTGGCCTTCGATGACCGCCGATACCAACTACGGCGGCCAGGGTTTGCCGAGCTCCCTGGGTATCGTGATGAGTGAAATGATGGGTACCTGTAACTGGTCCTTTGGCATGTACCCCGGCCTCAGCCATGGTGCCACCAACACCATCGAAGAGCATGGTACCGAAGAGCAGAAGCAGACGTACCTCACCAAGCTGATCAGCGGTGAGTGGACAGGCACCATGTGTTTGACTGAGTCACACTGTGGTTCTGATCTGGGCACCCTACGCACCAAGGCTGAGCCGAACGCTGACGGTACCTACAGCATCACCGGCACCAAAATCTTCATCTCTGCCGGTGAGCACGACATGGCCGAGAACATCGTCCATATCGTTCTGGCTCGCCTGCCGGGCGCTCCGGAAGGTACCAAAGGTATCTCCCTGTTTATCGTTCCCAAGTGCCTGCCTAACGAAGACGGCTCTGCCGGCGATCGCAATGCGGTTTCCTGTGGTTCCATCGAGCACAAGATGGGCATCCACGGTAACGCCACCTGCGTAATGAACTTCGACGGCGCCAAAGGCTGGCTGATCGGGCCTGAGAACAAGGGCCTGAACTGCATGTTCACGTTCATGAACGTCGCCCGTATCGGTACTGCGATCCAGGGTCTGGGTGCTGCCGAGCTTGGCTTCCAGGGTTCCCTGACCTACGCCAAAGACCGTCTGGCCATGCGCTCACTGAGCGGTGCCAAGAACCCGGACGGTATTGCCGATCCGATCATTGTTCATCCGGACGTGCGTCGTATGCTGCTGACCCAGAAAGCAGTCGCCGAAGGCGCCCGTGCTCTGATTTACTTGACCGCCCAGCAGGCTGATATCGTTCAGCGCGGCAAAACCGCTGAAGAGCGCAAGGCTGCTGATGAAGCTCTGGGCTTCCTGACCCCGATTGCCAAAGCATTCCTGACCGAAATCGGTTACGAAGCTGCCAACCTGGGTATGCAGGTCTACGGTGGTCACGGTTTCATCGCTGAGTGGGGCATGGAACAAAACGTACGTGATGCCCGTATCGGCATGATCTACGAAGGCACCACCGGTATTCAGGCGCTGGACCTGCTGGGTCGTAAAGTGTTGATGACCCAGGGCGAATCTCTGAAAGGCTTCACCAAGCAGGTGCACGTGTTCTGCAAAGAAAACGCGGACAACGAACAAATGAAAGAGTTTATCGAGCCGCTGGCTGCGATCAACAAGGAGTGGGGCGACCTGACGATGAAGATCGGTATGACCGCGATGAAGGACCGTGAAGAAGTCGGTGCCGCTGCGGTTGATTACCTGATGTACTCCGGTTACGCCGTGTTTGCCTACCTGTGGGCACGCATGGCCAAGGTAGCTCTGGACAAAATGGCGGATGGCACCTCGGAAGAGATGTTCTACAACGCCAAGGTCCAGACCGCACGCTTCTACTTCAAGCGTCTGTTGCCGCGCACCAAGACCCACGCAGAAACCATGCTGGCGGGTTCCGGTAGCCTGCTGGACATGCCAGAAGAAGCCTTCGCCCTCTAAGGCTGGGGTTGCTATCTGGTTGATGGCACAGAAAAAGCCCGTTCTCCGTCAGGAGACGGGCTTTTTTCATGAGTCGGTGGCGTGTTTTGAGGTAGAATAATGCGCCACAGAACAACAACCTTGTTTCGGACACATAGCCGAGCGGGTGGACGCAATCCGGCCTTCATTATTTAAGAAGGCGTTTGTCGGGTCGTCCTCCCAAAGTGACTGACTGAATTTCTGGAGAGTTTTACATGGCTGATTACCAGGCACCCCTTCGTGACATGCGTTTCGTGCTTAACGAAGTGTTTGATGCGCCCTCCCTGTGGGCATCACTGCCCAAGATTGCTGACAACGTGGATCCTGATACCGCGGATGCGATCCTCGAAGAGGCCGGCAAAATTACCGGCGGCGTCCTGGCACCCCTGAACCGTGAAGCGGATGAGCAGGGCTGCAAGTGGAATGATGGCGAAGTGACCAGTCCGGAGGGTTTCAAAGAAGCCTACCAGACCATCGTTGAGGGTGGTTGGAACGGTCTGGGTGGTAACCCCGACTTCGGCGGCATGGGCATGCCGAAAACTCTGGTCGCCCAGTTTGAAGAAATGATGCAAGGCGCCAATATGGCGTTCGGCCTGGCCCCGATGCTGACCGCCGGTGCCTGCCTGGCGCTGGATGCTCACGGCAGCCAAGAATTGAAAGAAAGGTACCTGCCCAACATGTATTCCGGTGTCTGGTCCGGCGCCATGGATCTGACCGAGCCGCATGCGGGTACCGATCTTGGTATTATCCGCACCAAGGCCGAGCCCAACGATGACGGATCCTACAATGTCACCGGCACCAAGATCTTTATTACCTGGGGCGAGCACGACCTGGCAGAGAACATTGTCCACCTGGTACTGGCGAAACTGCCGAATGCCCCGAAAGGCCCCAAGGGCATCTCCCTGTTTCTGGTGCCCAAGTTCATGGTGAACGAAGACGGTTCCCTGGGCGAGCGCAACAGCTTCAGCTGTGGCTCCATCGAGAAGAAGATGGGCATCAAGGCCTCGGCGACCTGCGTGATGAACTTCGACGGCGCCAAAGGCTGGCTGGTCGGTGAAGAAAACAAGGGCCTGGCCGCCATGTTTACCATGATGAACTACGAACGCCTCGGTGTTGGCATTCAAGGCATTGGTGCGGCGGAAGCCTCCTTGCAGAACGCCCGTGAATACGCCAACGACCGCATCCAGAGCCGTGCTCCCACCGGTGCCCAGCAGCCAGAAAAGGCCGCTGACCCGATCCTGGTGCACCCGGACGTACGTCGCATGCTGCTGACTATGAAAGGCTACGTTGAAGGCGGCCGGACATTCTCCACCTACGTTGCCAAATGGCTGGACATTTCCAAGTACGCGGAAGACGATGAGCGTCGCCAGCACGCCGAAGGCATGGTCGCGCTACTGACTCCGGTCGCTAAAGCCTTCCTGACCGATCGCGGCCTGGAAACCACCATCATTGGCCAGCAGGTTTTCGGTGGTCACGGCTTTATCCGTGAGTGGGGCCAGGAACAGCTGGTGCGTGATTGCCGCATCACCCAGATCTACGAAGGCACCAATGGCATCCAGGCCATGGACCTGATGGGGCGCAAGGTTGTGGGCAGCCAGGGCAAGTTCTATGAACTGTTCGCTCAGGACGTTGCTGCGTTTATTGAAGAAAACAGCACTGATCCCGCTCTCAGGCCGTACCTGGAGCCGTTGGCAGCTGCTCTGGAGCGCCTGTCTGACGTTACCGAACACGTGATCAATCAGGCCACTGACAACCCCAATGCTGTTGGCGCCGCCGCCGTGGACTACCTGGACATGTTCGGTTATACCGCACTGGCGTTCATGTGGGCCAAGTCGGTCAAAGCCGCCGCACCGAAGGCTGAGGGCGACACCTCCGGCTTCTACACCGGCAAGCTAAAAACCGCACGTTTCTACTTCGATCGCCTGTTGCCGAAGACAGTGTCCCTGGCCGAAGGCATTCGCAGCGGAAGCGAGTCGATGATGGCTCTGGCCGCTAACGAAATCTAACCAGATTTCGCTAATCCGAAAACAAAAAAGCAGGCCCTGGTGGCCTGCTTTTTTGTGGGCAAACATTAAATTTAAAGCCGATTCATCAACCCTGGGTTGGTCACAAACGGATTCTCATTGCCCTGAAGCTCCGCTATCTGACGATGCCGGGCAAGCTCCTTGTCACTCGGCGGATCCAGCTCATGCCAGCCCTCAAACACCGCGGTGGCGCCAAGCAAGGGTAGCCCATACGTCTCGGCCATATACGCTACGGTCCGCGCAACATCGCCTTTGACATGCTCCGGCGGCTCAAAGAACTGCGCACTCTCTCGAATGCCACAATCATCGACCCTGGCAGCATCGCCCAGGTTCTCGTAACGGACACTGCGCCGGCGCATCTCCACACGCGTTCTCACCGGCACGATATTATGCAGATCAGAGCTGATCTGGCGGTAACGATTGTCTTGCGAGCACTGGCTTGATGTGCCGCAAGCCAGTGCCGTGCGAACGTCAGCCAACGGATAGACATAGCCATCCGTCATCACAAAACCTTTGTTGGTAAAAGACGTATCACAGAAGAAAGAGTTGCCGCCACCAGCGTAGAGGTCGCCCCAGAACTGATCGCGAACGACCGTTTCCGGGTCACTGAAACGGGTATTCTGGCCAATCACGAAGTTGGTCGCTAGGGCAAGTGTTAGGGCAATTGGAACGGAGATTATTTTTTTCATGGGGCCATAATACCTCACATTGTGTACCAAAGGCCGTGGCCACCGCGACGAGCGGTTGCTGGCAAAATGAACAATCTGACTAAAGTATGACGGGTTGTTCATTCTTTGATGTGAAGTATGGCACAGAGGTGAAACGAATCGACCCTCCGTGCCGGTCTTTCCTGAAATAAATTGTTAACCAGTTAACAATTTATTTCAGTTTGTTGCGTATGTTCTGATAGCCCGTTTTCACTTCTTCACCCAGTTTCCGAGCTGTTTCGCGGGCTTCATGACTGGCATCATCGGCATCATGAATTACCTGGTCGAGCTTCTGGCGTACTTTTTCCCACTCCTGTTCAAGATCATCCCATTCGTCTTTTACGTCTTCCCTGGCCAGGTGCAGCTGTACCTTTGCTTCGTCGCGGTACTGTTTGATCTTGTCCGACAGTTTTTTAAAATCGTCTTGCAGGCTCATATCGAATCTCTTTCCCTGATGAGGTGATTTGGAAGAGTTACAATGCGCCTAATGGTAAAAAAGTGTCAAGTGGCTGGAACGGCCGGGTTGTCTGACCTGAACGGTTCTTGACTCAGGTCAGCCCGGTCGGACGCCGGCCAACAGAACAGAGAGATCTCTGAGATGGTGCCAGGGTGACACATCATCAAAACCCTTGGCGGCGCGGTCGGTGGTACTGCATAAACGGATGGCGTGATGCAGCTGTGGCAGGTTCAGGCGTCGGGCGGCTTGCTGGATAGCCGAAGCGCGACGGGGCTGGAATACGCCACGCTTTTTCAGAAAACCGGAAGGGTTATCACCGGGAGGGAGCGCTGATTTGAGCTCAATAATAAGGTGAAGGTCGCGCACCAGAACGCTCAGCAGTCCCAGCGGGTTCTCACCTTCCTGTTGCAGGATGCCGATTATCTTGCCGGCGTGAGCGGCCTTGCCAGAGAGCAGTTCGGTGACCAGCTCAAAACCATTAAAGCGGGCGCTGTCCTGAACTGCGCGCTCAATGGTCTCCTCATCAATGGTTTTGCCATCGGTGAGCAGTGCTAATCGGTCCAGTTCCTGACTGGCTGCCAGCAGATTACCTTCCAGCCGTTCCGCCAACATGGCCAGGGCGCCACGGGTCAGGTGCAGGCCTTGATTGCTCGCCCGTTGTTGAAGCCAGCCGGCAAACTTTTCCGGTTCCACCGGCCAGACCGGCACGTGGACGCCGGTGCCCTGTAGCTCTTTGTACCACTTACGTTTGGTTTCCGCCGCATCCAGCCGGGCACTGATCAGAAGAAGAACCACATCGTCCGGAGGTGATTGGAGAATCTGCTCCATGACCTTTCGTCCGTCGCCCAGCTTGCCGGTGGGCAGGTGAATCTCGATCCGGCGTTTTTCAGCGAACAACGACAGAGCACTGCATTCGTCCCCGACCGCGTTCCAGCTTAGCTGGTGGTCGGCATGGTAGGTAATACGGTCCTGATAGCCGGCGTCACGGGCGGCTTTCCGAATCTGGTCGCAACATTCCTGAACCAGCAGCGGCTCATCACCGGAAACAAGGTACACCGGTGCCAGGCTTTTTTTCAGTAACTGAGGAAGTTGGCCGGGCTGGGTTTTCACGGCGATTCGGCCTGCTCTTGACTGGCGGAGTGCTCCTCGGTAACGGCATCTATACGCTCACGGGTCATCGGTGCCAGCCGGAAGATAACCTGTTGTGCCAACCGGTCACCCAATTGCTGACGCAGCTCCTCCTCTTCCCGTTGCTTGGCAAGCACATTGGTTTCGTCGTAACGGTAGGTTTCGCTGGTGGTCAGCTCGGTTGCGGCAATGAGCGGTATCTGATCGGCGGTAAACAGTTCCATGGATACTGTGTGTCGCAGAATATACTCGGCTGCCGCCGCCTGGGCGGTAATGGCCGAGGCACGGCGATCCTGTTGATAGTTTCTCAGGCGCAGCACATAGTCTGCTTGCGCGGGTTCTCTGAGTTCTACGCCACCCAGGCTCAGCTGCTCCCGGACCGACTGGCAGAATCGCCCTGGTATGGCGTCCGGGCAATCCACTGCCAGTGGCTGCAAGGCAGCCGGCACCGGAGAGGTGCCCCGCAACTGAAAACCGCACCCCGTGAGTGTGGTCATGGCAAGTGCCGCAACCACAGGAATCCGAAGCGCTTTCAGCAATGAGGGCAGCCAGTTCATATCAGTTCGCCACCACGTTGACCAGCTTGCCCGGAACCACGATCACTTTCCGCACGGTCTTGCCTTCCGTGAAGCGCATGACGTTTTCATTCTCGAGCGCCAGCTTCTCCAGGTCGTCCTTGCCGATATCGACCGGCACGCTTTCTTTGGCGCGGACTTTACCGTTGACCTGCAGCACCACTTCAATTTCGCTGCGCACCATGGCGCTCTCATCTGCCAGGGGCCACTTGGCATCCACCACCAGCTCGGCATGCCCGAGCGCGTGCCAGAGGCTATGACAGATGTGCGGTACGATCGGGGACAGTACCAGCACCGCCACATCCAGCGCCTCCTGGCGCACGGCGCGGGTTTGCGGCTCGTCGTCGGCCAGTTTGCTGACGTCGTTGAGCAGTTCCATGACCGCGGCAATGGAGGTGTTGAAGGTCAGGCGACGACTGATATCGTCGCTGACTTTGGCAATGGTTTCGTGGGTCTTGCGGCGCAGATCCTTCTGGGCATCAGTCAGGCTGCCGGCGTTCAGTGCCGGTACGCCACCTGCAGCCGTGTGTTCATTCACCAGGCGCCAGAGCCGTTTGAGGAAGCGGTGAGCACCTTCCACGCCGCTGTCTGACCACTCCAGGGACTGCTCGGGCGGTGCGGCAAACATCATGAACAGGCGCACGGTATCGGCACCGTGCTGGTCGATGATGGACTGCGGGTCGATACCGTTATTCTTCGATTTCGACATTTTGGTGACGCCGCCGATTTCCACCGGCTGGCCGTCGGCTTTCAGTACCGCCTGCGTAACCTGTCCTTTGCCATCTCGCTCAACGGTGACGTCGGCCGGGTTAAACCAGGTCTTGCCGCCGTTGTCTTCGTTCCGGTAATAGGTTTCGGCCAGCACCATGCCTTGACAGAGCAGGCGATTGAACGGCTCGGAGCTGTCTACCAGGCCGAAATCCCGCAGCAGTTTATGGAAAAATCGGGCATACAGCAGGTGCAGGATGGCGTGTTCGATACCGCCGATGTACTGATCGACCGGCAGCCAGTAGTTCGCCGCAGCCGGGTCCAGCATGCCCTGGTCGTAGTTGGGGCTGCAGAACCGGGCGTAATACCAGGATGACTCCATGAAGGTGTCGAAAGTATCGGTTTCCAGCGTGGCGGGCTGACCATTGTATTCGGTTTTGCACCAGTCAGGGTCTGCCTTGATGGGTGACTGCACGCCATCCATTTCGACCTCCTCCGGCAGGCGAACCGGCAGCTGATCGTCCGGTACCGGCATCTCGGTACCGTCGTCCAGTGTCATCATTGGAATCGGCGAGCCCCAGTAGCGCTGGCGTGACACGCCCCAGTCTCGCAGCCGGTAGTTTACTGTGCGCTTGCCAATGTTGTTCGCTTCCAGATAACGGGCGATTTCTTCAAAGGCTTCGTCGCTGGTCAGGCCGCTGTATTTGCCGGATGACACCAGAAAACCCTTTTCAGTGAAGGCCTTCTCCTGCACATCAATATCACGGCTGTCGTTGGGCGCAATGACCTGCTTGATCGACAGCTTGTACTTGAGCGCGAATTCGTGGTCTCGGTCGTCGTGCCCCGGCACTGCCATCAGTGCCCCGGTGCCGTAATCCATCAACACAAAATTGGCAACCCAGACCGGAATTTCTTCCTGGGTAAGGGGGTTGATGGCCTTGAAGCCAGTGTCGACGCCCTTCTTTTCCATGGTGGCGAGCTCGGCTTCGGCCACCTTGTTGTTGCGACACTGTTCGACAAACTCGGCGACATCCAGATGGCGCTCGGCGGCCGCCTTGGCCAGCGGATGCTCGGCGGCCACCGCCATGTAACTGACCCCCATCAGGGTGTCCGGGCGAGTGGTGTAAACGGTCATGCCTTCATCACGGTCTTTCAGCGGGAAGGTCAGCTCGGTACCCACTGACTTGCCGATCCAGTTCCGTTGCATGGTCTTGACCTGTTCCGGCCAGTCTTCAAGCTGGTCCAGGTCGTTCAGCAGTTCATCGGCGTAATCGGTGATGCGGATAAACCACTGGGGAATCTTCTTCTGCTCAACCAGTGCTCCAGAGCGCCAGCCGCGGCCATCAACAACCTGCTCGTTGGCCAGTACGGTCTGGTCGACCGGGTCCCAGTTGACGGTCGACATTTTTTTGTACACCAGGCCCTTCTCGTACAACCGGGCAAAGAACCACTGTTCCCAGCGGTAATACTCGGGGTCACAGGTGGCGAGCTCGCGCCCCCAGTCGTAACCGAAACCCAATTGTTTGAGCTGTTTTTTCATGTAGTCAATATTGGCCCGGGTCCATTTTGCAGGCGCGGACCTGTTGGCAATGGCGGCATTCTCTGCGGGTAGGCCAAACGCGTCCCAGCCCATGGGCTGCATCACGTTTTTGCCTTGCATGCGCTGGTAGCGGGAGATCACGTCGCCAATGGTATAGTTGCGAACGTGGCCCATGTGTAGCTTGCCGCTGGGGTAGGGGAACATGGACAGGCAGTAGTACTTGGGCTTCCCGGGCTCTTCTTTAACTTTGAAGGTCTGGTTGGATTCCCAGAAGTCGCGGGCGGTCTGTTCTACTTCACGTGGGTTGTATTGCTCGTCCATTCCTGCCATTGCCAAAATTAACCTGTGTCAGAATGATGTTCGAAAGGGCTGAACATTCTAACGCACACAAGGCTTAACAGGTAGTCTGCCAATTTGGCTGACTTGTGCCAGACTTCAGGTATGCATTTATTTGCCTGGCCTTTGCACCATAACCAAAACAGAGTCGAGGATTAACATGACAGAACCAGAACGCAGTCACCTTTCAGGCAAAGCCCTTGAGGCCTACGACAGAATGCTCGAACGGGTGCAAACCCGTTTGCATGAGCTCCAGGAAACTTCGCTGAAAACCCTGGAGGAAGAGGTTCAGAAGGCCGTTGAAATTGAGTACGAACTGGAGGAAATGACCCGGGAAGAGGCTGAATTGCTGGGCGCCTATCTAGAGCGTGATCTCGAACACCTGATGCACTTTGTCGAGGAAACCGGGGAGGGACTGAAAGAATGGCTGCAGCTGGATATCTCGTTATTGGAAAACACTCTGTCTGACCGGTTGTTGTCTGTCGCTGACAAAACCCTGGTGGATACACTGGAGCTCAAGCAAAAACTCGAGAACCAGGACGTTAGCCACTACATCTCCGGGGAGGTGGCCACCGCCGGCATGTTCCGATGCATGAACTGCAACCATATGCTGTGTCTGACCAAGACCAGTCACCTGCACCCCTGTGAAGCTTGCGGTTCGCACTACTTCGAACGAGTGACCAGTCGCTGGCCACGAAAGGAAAGCTGAACACTCAGCTTTTTGGAATCACCCGTTCCCGCACAAATACAACCAGGATCACGGCCAGGGTCAGCACTGGCCAGGAGCCTGTCAGCATATAAGGCGTGCTGCCGGTGGCGCTGAATACCTCCCCGGTCAGTACCGCGCGCTCGAACTGAGGAATGCGTTCGGTGATCTGGCCTTTTTCGTCAATAATCGCGGTGACGCCATTGTTGGTGCCCCGAAGCATGTAACGACCGGTTTCCAGCGCCCGCATACGGGCAATCTGCAGGTGTTGCAGCGGACCGATGGAGTCGCCGAACCAGCCGTCGTTGCTGATGGTCAGCAAGATGCCGGCGCTGCGGGCGTTGAATGCGACAAAGTCCGGGTAGGCCACTTCGTAGCAGATGTAGGGCATGATGCTTACACCATTGGCCATCAGCGGTGACTGGTATTTCGGCCCGGGTGAAAAACTGCTCATGGGTAAGTCGAAAAAGCCGATCAGGCCTCTCAGAATCCCCTGCAGTGGAACGTACTCGCCGAAAGGTACCAGTTTCTGCTTGTGATAGATGCCTTCACCACTGCCAATGGCCATGATGCTGTTGTGGAAAGTGTAATCGTCAATGCGATCACTGTAGCCGTACCAGGGAATGCCCGTAATCAGCGTGCTGTTGTTGCCCAGCTCGCTGCGGATGTGATCAATGATCGCTCCGGCCTGATCCTGAGGAATCGGAATGGCGGTTTCCGGCCACAGGATCAGATCGCTCTGCCAATGGGCCTCGGTCATGCCCAGGTAGGCGACAATCTGATCCCTGAGAAAGTCCGGATCCCATTTGATCTGCTGGGGGATGTTGCCTTGCATGGCGGCGAAGCTCATGGGCTCGTCGCTGAGTTGGGTCCAGTCGGTCTGCTTCATGGCCGGCGCGACGAACCAGGGTATCAGGGCCAGAACCAACGTTGCGGCAGCCGCTTTGCGATGACCAGTCACCAGCAGCCACCACAGGGCGTACGCGGCCGCCCCGGTGACAAGAATCCAGAACGTCAGGCCATGAACTCCGGTGAGCGGGGCTAATCCTGCCAGCGGGCCATCGGTATGGGCAGTGCCCAGGTACATCCAGGGAAAACCGGTCAGCAGCCAGCCCCGTAGCCAGTCTCCCAATACCCAGACAGCGGGAAACAGGATCAGCCGACGAACGCTGCTGTCTTTGGCAAGTTTGCCCCAGAACCAGAACGCGAGGGCATGAAACAGGGCAAGGCCGGCCACAAACAGTACCATCAGGATAATGGATACCGGTACCGAGGTGTTGCCGTGCTCACTGATGCTGACGTAGATCCAGCTGACACCCGAGGCAAACAAGCCCAGGCCAACCAGCCAGCCAGAGCGGAACAACTTTTCGGAAGGCTGATTCAGGGTCACCAGTAGAATCAGGAACACCGACACGGGCCCCAGCCACCATTGATTAAACGGCGCCAGGGTCAGTGTCTGGAGAGCGCCGGCGATCAGCAGAATCGCCGGGCTTAACCAGGAGCTGGTGATGAATTTGAAGTTCAGAGGGTGGCGAGGGCCGGACTCATGATTCACTTCGTACTACCTGCAACAAACGGATGACTCGGTTATCGGCGTTGGCGATGGTAAACCGCAAACCACCGAATTCAACCGTTTCGCCTCGTCTGGGCAGGTGACCAAATTCTTTAAGAACAAGGCCGCCGATGGTGTCGAACTCTTCTTCGTCCATGGAGGCCTCGAAAAATTCGTTGAAATCGTCAATCGGCGTCACAGCTTTGACCGCGTAGGTGCCATCGCCACGGGCTTTGATGTGGGTTTCTTCATCGAAATCGTGCTCATCTTCGATCTCGCCCACAATCTGCTCCAGCACATCTTCGATGGTGATCAGGCCCGCAGTGCCGCCGTACTCGTCCACCACGATGGCCATGTGATTGCGGTTTTCTTTGAACTCTTTAAGCAGTTGGTTCAGCCGCTTGCTTTCCGGTACGAAGGTCGGTGGCCGGAGAATCTCCCGAATACTGGACCAGTTAAGGTCGTTGTTCAGGGCTAACGGCAGCAGATCTTTGGCCAGCAGAACGCCGATTACGTCATCCTGGCTTTCACCGATGACAGGAAAGCGGCTGTGTGCAGAAGACATGATTTCAGGTAGGAATTCTTTCGGGTCCTGAGCGGCTTTGACGGTGATCATTTGAGAACGGGGGATCATGATCTCCTCCACCCGCATATCAATCACCTGCATGGCACCCTCAATGATGCTCATGGAATCGGCGTCGATGATGCTTTGGGATTCAGCGTCCCGCAGAATTTCCAGTACGTCCTCTACGGACTCCGGCCCACTGGAAAAGGCCTGTGATATACGTTCCAGCCAGGACTTACCGCCCTGGCTGCGACTCGACTGATCGTCGCTCATGAGTCTTGTTCCGTTTCCTCTGCTTCGTAAGGGTTGATATATCCGAGCTGCGCTAGCAACCGGATCTCGAGGGCTTCCATGACCTCGGCATCATCGTCTTCAATATGATCGTAGCCCTGAAGGTGCAACATACCGTGCACCACCATATGAGCCCAATGGGCAGCAGGCAGCTTGTGCTGTTCCCGCGCCTCTTGTTCAACGACCGGCACGCAGATCACCAGATCTCCGGCCAATGGCATCGTTATACCCGCTGGTGCCTCAAATGGGAAGGACAAAACATTGGTGGGTTTGTCCTGGCCCCGGTACTGATGGTTCAGTTCCCGGCTTTCCTCAGTATCCACAATACGAATGGTTACCTCTGACGGATCCTCTCCTTGCCAGGCCAGTTCGGCCCAGGTCTGGAAGCTGGATTCATCGGGTACGCCTTCGCCGTCAAAGACCCGCTGAAAATCGATGGTCAGCTTGCTCATTGGCCTTTGCGACTCCCGTCGTCAAAGGAATCGTAGGCTTCCACAATGCGCTGAACAATCGGGTGACGAACCACGTCTTTTGAGTCGAAGCGGGTGAAACCAATGCCCGGAACCTTGCTCAACACACCCGCCGCATGGATCAGCCCGGAGTTCTCGCCCCGGGGCAGGTCAACCTGGGTGGTGTCGCCGGTGATCACCGCGGTGGAGCCAAAGCCAATCCGGGTCAGGAACATCTTCATCTGCTCCCGGGTGGTGTTCTGGCTCTCGTCCAGAATAATAAACGAGTTGTTAAGCGTACGGCCGCGCATAAAGGCCAACGGCGCGATCTCGATCACACTTTTCTCGATCAGGCGGGTAACATGATCAAAGCCGAGCATCTCGTAGAGGGCGTCGTAAAGCGGCCGGAGGTAAGGGTCGACCTTTTGGGCCAGGTCGCCGGGCAGAAAGCCCAGCTTCTCGCCGGCTTCCACCGCCGGGCGCACCAGCAAGATACGCTTGACCTGCTCGTCTTTCAGGGCTTCCACCGCACAGGCCACCGCCAGCCAGGTTTTACCGGTACCCGCAGGCCCGATACCAAAATTGATGTCGTGGCTGCGGATGCTCTGCACATACTTCTGCTGGTTCTTGCCACGGGGCTTGGCGGTTACCTTCGGAGTTTTGATGACCGTGACCTGACCTTCATCATAGGGCACGTCATCCGGCAGTCGTTCCAGCCCGGTCTCACGGATAAACAGGTGCACGGTATCCGGAGGGATGTCGCTGGTCGCCTCGGTTTCCCGGTACATGTGGCGGATTACCTCGGTGGCAGCGGCGACGTTTTCGGTGTGCCCGTCCACCCGGAAGTGATGGCCGCGACGGCCAACTTTCACCTGGAGACGTTTTTCAATCATCTTCAGGTGTTCATCAAACTGCCCGCACAGCGTGGTCAGCCTTCGCTGGTCTACCGGGTGCAGGTCAAATTGTCTGGTGTCTTGAGTATTCAATCTTGCTCCGTTTGGTTTACTCCCCGGATTCTTGGTTGGGGAGTCGGTATTTCGGTGTGTGGTGCCTGGCCGGGGGTTGTGGGGCGCGGTCTAAAACAACTCCGGACCCACAGGAACGCCGCGCAAAGAGTTGGCGTACGCCTCGACGATCTCGACGTCGACGAAGTGACCCACCACCTCGGGATTGTCGTGCCGGAAATTCACGATGCGGTTGTTCTCGGTGCGGCCGGCGTATTCGCCGGGGTCCTTTTTGGACAAGCCGGTCACCAGAATCCTCTGCGTGCTGCCCACCATCTTCCGGCTGATATCCATCACGTTCTGATTCAGTCGATCCTGAAGAATGCTCAGGCGCTGCTTCTTCACCTGCATCGGCGTATCGTCTGGCAAATCCGCCGCCGGAGTGCCGGGGCGGGCGCTGTAGACAAAGCTGAAGGACATATCGAAGCCGATATCGTTGATCAGCTTCATGGTGTCTTCGAAGTCTTTATCAGATTCTCCAGGGAAACCGATGATAAAATCCGAGGAAAAGCTGATGTCTGGCCGGATCTTCCGCAAACGGCGCAGCTTGGATTTGTACTCCAGAGCCGTGTGGCCACGCTTCATTGCCGCCAGAATGCGATCGGAACCGCTCTGCACCGGCAGGTGCAGATGGCTGACCAGCTCCGGAACCCGCTCATAGATCTCGATTAAGGAATCGCTGAACTCGACCGGATGGGAAGTGGTGTAGCGAATGCGGTCGATGCCATCAATGGAGGCGATCAGTTCGATCAGTTCGGCCATGTCCATGACGTCGCCGTCGTGGGTATCGCCCCGGTAAGCGTTGACGTTCTGGCCCAGCAGATTAACTTCGCGTACGCCCTGGCTGGCAAGGTGGGCGACTTCGGCGATCACGTCGTCGACCGGGCGACTGACTTCTTCACCGCGGGTGTAGGGTACTACGCAGAAGGTGCAGTATTTGCTGCAGCCTTCCATGATCGAGACGAACGCAGAAGGGCCATCTGCGCCGGGGTCCGGCAGATTGTCGAATTTTTCAATCTCTGGAAAGCTGACGTCAACCACGCCCACGCCGTTACCTTTGGCGCGCACTTCGGTGATCATGTCGGGCAGGCGGTGCAGGGTTTGTGGGCCGAACACCATGTCGACAAACGGGGCCCGGTCGATGATGGCCTGGCCTTCCTGGCTGGCGACACAGCCGCCGACGCCGATGATCAGGTCGGGTTTTTTGCTTTTCAGTTTTTTCCAGCGGCCGAGCTGGTGGAACACTTTGTCCTGGGCTTTTTCGCGGATGGAGCAGGTGTTCAGCAGCAGGATGTCGGCGTCATCGGGCGAGTCGGTCATTTCGACGGTTTCGCCGGTTTTGAGCAGGTCTGCCATGCGGGCAGAGTCGTACTCGTTCATTTGGCAGCCGTGGGTTTTGATGTACAGCTTTTTGGCCATGGGTCTCACGCAGTCTGATGTGTGTTGCGCCGGGTGTGGTGATTTTGGCGCTGGCAAAAATTGGACTGCGTAGTATAGCGGGGTGCTTAAACTTCAACCACCGTTGTCTCGGGTTTTGCTGTGGTATCATTCGCAGCAACTCCAGTTTGGTGTATGAAGGCTTTTGGGGTGAGCTTTCCAAAACACGCTCCTTCGGCACATCCATGTGACGCTTGGGCTCCGCCATCCCTGGCTCCGCACAGTTTTGGAAAGCTCACCCCAAAACCCTTCCCATAGGCCTGTGCTGGATTCCTCAAGCTCTGATCGTGTTTATGGAAGCCGCCCAACACAACATTTAATCAATATACTTATGACCCCCGAACGCCTTGCCCGAATCAAACAGACCCTGAACACCCGCCAACCTGACCTTCGGGTGCTGACCGATCAGGTTCACAAGCCGCGAAACCTGTCTGCGATTATCCGTTCCTGTGACGCCTTTGGCCTGGCTCATATGCACGTAGTGTGGCCGAAGGAAGGCTTCCGGGCGTTCCGGAAGACCGCCGGCGGCAGTTATCACTGGGTGACCACCCACACCCATCCGACCATGGACGAAGCCGTTGCCGGACTTAAGGCTCAGGGCCACAAGATTTATGCTGCGCAGCTGTCAGAGCGGGCGGTGGATTTTCGGGAGGTGGATTACACCGTGCCATGCACGATCATCATGGGCAACGAAGTGGACGGGGTGAACCCGGTGACGGCGGAGCAGGCGGATGAGCACCTGGTGATCCCGATGATGGGGATGGTGGAGTCGTTGAATGTGTCTTCAGCCTGTTCGATTATTCTTTCCGAAGCCCAGCGTCAGCGGAAACTGGCGGGGATGTTTGAGCATCGGCGGATGCCGGATGAGGACTACAACCGGTTGCTGTTCCGCTGGTGCCAGCCAACGGTGAAGCGCTATTGCGATGACCGCAACCTGCCGTACCCGCCGATTGATCACGAAACCGGAGAGCTGATCGATGGCGTAGGCTGGATGCAGGAAGTCAGAAAACTCAGAGCGAACCGCCCCAGGTGGGACGAGCAACCGGAAAATATCGAAGTAGGCTGATACCTGCGGAATCCATCGCCATTGTCAGGCCGGTCGTGGGGTGGGTGAAACTTTTTCTGCCGGAAAAAGATGTCTGAGCGAAGCGAGTTATTTTTCCAAAGAAAAAGTTTCACCCACCCCGCGACCCGCCCCAAGTCAGTTTTAATCCTCCCGAGCCTCCAGATACCGCTGCAACTGCTCCCGCAATGCTTTAGGCAGGCGGGTGATGGTCAGGGCGTCCTGATCGCGGTCGTAGTAGACCGCCTGGTTCATCAAGTCGGAGGAGAAGGACAAACTCATGCCACCGCCCGAGCCGGCGATGCGGACCAGCTTCTTGACCTTGCGGTGGTCCGGGTGCAGAACGCCGGTTTCAGGCATTTCGGCGTTCTGGCTGGCGAACTCCTTGAAGCGCTCGGGCTGGCTCTCGTCCAGGTAGCTGGACAGGGCCTCAATAGCTACGGGCTCGCCCAGGGCGTGCTGGTCTTTGCAGAATTCGTAGGCTTTGGTGCGAACTTCGCCGGCTTTTTCGGGTTCAGACGACTTGGCGAAGGCTTCCACCGCGTCCAGAAACGTCATGGTTTCTTTTTCCACATCCACGCTGTTGGTGAACGCGCACAGGCGCAGAAACAGCTCACCGGGGTCGCCGGTGCCGCGGGCGTGGATGACGGTCAGATAATTCTCACTGGCGTTGTCGTTGCGCCAGTCGTCCAGCTCGATTCGCACGGCCAGATTCAGGCGCGACAGGCTGAGCACATCGGTGGCGTCCAGCTTCTGAGTGCCGTCGAAGCGCATGGCACTGTCGGTTTCAAGCATGAACAGGTACACCACTTCGGAGTCGGCCAGGGCATCGTGGACGATCATCAGGTGGCCATCAAACTCTTCCTGGCTGCCGTTGAGCAGTTCCTGCCAATGCCCGAACAGGCGGTCGGTCATGGCGGCGAAGGTCTGTTTGTCTTCCAGGTAGTCCTTGAGCCAGGCGCTGAACGGGCCTTCGCCGAGGTCTTCGGAGAAGCGGCCGTATTTTTTGCCGGGTTTGCTGTTGAACAGGCGCTTCATCTGTTTGTGCAGAGCTTCGTAATCGCCACCGGGCTCCTGCATGGCCTCGCCGGCAACAAGGCGGGCGGGTTGGCCCGGCTGGTACTGGCTGGCGAAGGCGGTGCGCAGGTGTTTAATGGCCATTTTGGTTCAGCTCCTGTGGTTAATCTTGGTGGCGGGGGATTGTGCCATGGTCTGGCTTTTTGTTCATTGCCGGCTTTTGGCTTGGCGGGCGGGTCGCGGGGTGGTGAACTATTTTTCTTTGGAAAAACAACTCGCTTCGCTCAGACATCTTTTCCCGGCAGAAAAATAGTTCACCACCCCACGACCGGCGTAGCTCGTTCCTGGTTTCGTTGGCTAACGTTCGAGACGTTTGTCTGTGTTTACAGGATTTTCTCGTGTGTCGAGAACTGCACGAACATCGACGAATGTTTCGCCAATTTTGTAATAAATAATGAAGGGAAAGCGTTTTGCGGGGCTTGCGTAGTGGCCAAATCGCTGCTGATGGAGTCCGCCAAAGAATTCCAGCGCCTCCATATCAGTAATGATTGAATCGAAGAAATATCTGCCGAGTCCATACTCGATTTGGTCGTAGAAGTTTACAGCGTTGTTGATGTCCTGAAGTGCTCCGTCCGTGAGCCTTACTTCCCGGTGTTTCATCGCCGTGGACCGCGTTCCTTCAAAGCTGCAAGCGAAGTGTATTGAGTCCGGCCTTCTTCAATAGCTTGAGCACGCTCTGCGAGCACCCTGCCGTGCCATTCGGGCGGCTCGGGCATCCGATTATTGACAGTCAAAGATTGCCAAAGCTGTTCCATAGCCTGAACTTTCTCAATATCAGTCATCTGATCAATAGCAGTCATCCTTCCAAACCCTATCTGAACAAGACGCTTTTAGTGTACCACTCCAAATCTCTGCCGGCGGCGGGGTGGGGGATTCTTTTTCTGCCGGAAAAAGATGTCTGAGCGCAGCGAGTTGTTTTTCCAAAGAAAAAGAATCCCCCACCCCGGTGCCAGCCCGCCAAGGAAGGGGAATCTATGTGCCAGGCCTATCTCGAGACTCTACGAGCCAGCTCCTGAACAAGGCCCGAAACCGCGTCCGGAATCTCGGCCTCAGTCTCGGCCGATACGCTGGCGTTGGCGATGTCAGAGCCCAGGTTCACGGTAATCGCTACCAGACCATGAGCAGTCAGCAGCTGTGCCACGCGGCGGCGTTCATCGGCATCGCCGGTGTTCTCTTCAGACACCACCACGGCGGTCTTGCCCTGGTCGAACAGGGTGCGCTCTACCGCAAGCGCCAGCGCTGATGCTTGCTTGCCGTTGCAAGCGATGATGGCTGGTTTCTGGGCCAGGCGACGTGCGCGTTCTTCCGGGGTGACCGGGTCCAGTGATTCCAGACCATCCGCCAGGCCAGCGATCATGCCGGCGCCCACGGTGACGTTGGTCAGGCGGTCGATGACGATGAAGCTGCCGGTGGCGTGGTTGCGCTGGTAGGCGTCAAACGCGATGGGCTGGTTCAGGGTCAGTTCGCACAGGCCGATTTCATTGAGCTGAAGCTGGCTCGGGTTCGGGTTTTGCTCCAGCGTGTTCACATCGGTCTGGTGGTGAATGGCCTTCACCGTGCCGGAGGTGAACGTAGGGCCAAGTTTGATGTCGTACAAGCGACCGGTTTCCAGCGGCGCGTCCATCATCCACACAATGTTGGCGTTGAAACGATTGGCCACTTCCGGCTCGTCTTCCGCTTTGACCAGCATGTCGCCACGGCTGATGTCGATTTCGTCTTCCAGAGTCAGGGTGACCGCCTGGTCGATATAGGCTTCGTCAAGACTGCCATCAAAAGTCACGATCTCCTTGACCTTGCTGGTGCGCCGCGAGGGCAGGGCCATCACGGTCTCGCCCGGGCGAATCACGCCGGAAGCAATAGTGCCGCAGAAGCCCCGGAAGTTGAGGTTGGGGCGGGTCACGTACTGCACCGGAAAGCGGAAATGCTCCAGGTTCTTGTCCCGGGACACTTCCACGGTTTCCAGGATTTCCATCAACGGCTGACCGGTGAACCAGGGTGTGTGCTCGCTCCGGTTCACCACGTTGTCGCCGTCCAGGGCAGAAATCGGCACAAAGCGGATATCGTTAAGGCCAAGGCGAGTAGCAAAAGCCTGATACTCATCGCGGATTTCGTTAAAGCGCTGCTCACTGAAGTCCACCAGGTCCATCTTGTTCACGGCCACCACAATGTGGCGAATGCCCAGCAAGGAGGCAATGAACGAGTGTCGGCGAGTCTGGGTCATCACACCATGGCGGGCGTCGATCATCAGGATCGCCAGTTGCGCGGTGGAGGCGCCGGTGGCCATGTTGCGGGTGTATTGTTCATGGCCCGGGGTGTCGGCAATGATGAACTTGCGCTTGTCAGTGCTGAAGTAGCGGTAGGCGACATCAATGGTGATACCCTGTTCCCGCTCGGCCTGTAGGCCGTCTACCAGAAGTGCCAGGTCTAACTTTTCACCGGTGGTGCCCATTTTGGCGCTGTCGGTTTTCAGGCTCGCCATGTGATCTTCGTAGATCATTTTGGTGTCGTGCAGCAGGCGGCCGATCAGGGTGCTTTTGCCATCGTCGACACTTCCGCAAGTAAGCAGGCGCAGCAGCTCTTTGTTTTCGTGCTGTTTCAGGTACGACAGAATGTCGTCGGCGATCAATTCAGACTGGTGTGACATCTCAGAAGTACCCTTCCCGCTTTTTCTGTTCCATGGAGCCGGCCGAATCGTGGTCGATGACCCGGCCCTGGCGTTCGGAGCTGGTGGCCAGCAACATTTCCTGAATGATGTCCGGCAGCGTGTTGGCTTCGGACTCGATGGCCCCGGTCAGGGGGTAGCAGCCCAGGGTCCGGAAGCGCACCGACTTCATCATCGGTTTTTCGCCTTCTTTCAGGGGCATACGGTCGTCATCGACCATAATCAGTGTGCCGTCGCGCTCCACCACCGGTCGCACCGCCGAAAAATACAGGGGCACGATGTCGATATTTTCGAGGTAGATGTACTGCCAGATATCCAGCTCGGTCCAGTTTGACAGCGGGAATACCCGGATGCTCTCGCCCTTGTTGACCTTGCCGTTGTAAATGTTCCAGAGCTCAGGACGCTGGTTTTTCGGGTCCCAGCGATGGTGTTCATCGCGAAACGAGTACACCCGTTCCTTGGCGCGGGACTTTTCTTCGTCCCGCCGGGCGCCACCGAAGGCTGCGTCGAATTTGTACTTGTTCAGGGCCTGTTTCAGGGCCTGGGTTTTCATCATGTCGGTGTGTTTGGCGCTGCCGTGGGTAAAGGGGCCGACGCCCTGCTTAACCCCTTCCTCGTTGGTGTGCACGATCAGATCCAGGCCGTATCGGTTGACCTGTTTGTCGCGGAACTCGATCATCTCCCGGAATTTCCAGGTGGTGTCGACGTGCATCAGGGGAAAAGGCGGTTTGCCCGGGTAGAAGGCCTTCAGGGCAAGGTGCAGCATCACGGCGGAATCTTTGCCGACGGAATAGAGCATGACCGGGTTGTCAAACTCGGCGGCCACTTCCCGGATAATGTGGATGCTTTCGGCTTCCAGCTGTTTGAGATGCGTGAGATTGTATGTGGTCATGATCATCCGTTACCGCGGGGGCGTTGTGATGGCTTAAATCGGATGGAACACTATATCAGAGCGCTACAGGGTATAAGAAGGTGCCTGCTAAGAATTTAGGGTTCTAATAATATAGCGTTGGCTAGCGGGTAGGATCTGGCGGAAGGGGCGCTCAGAGCGGTGCCGAGCGGCAAGGCTCGAGTATTTTTATGGTGCGTCGCGCGCCTCGTTGCGGGTGTCGGCCAGCAGTTTCGCTACATACCGGTCGATGTAGTCGAATCCGTTGCCCTCAAACTCGCTGAACTGGATGCCAATCTGGAACTCATCCCGAGCGATTCGGCGCATATGAACGATGTTGCCGTCGGCCAGGACGGTTACCGGCTGAGTTGGCAGCACGGGAACCATAAACCGGGTTTTTACTTCAATCCAGTGGCCAGGGGAGGGTGCGCGCATTCCGGGGACCAGTTGTTTGACCATGTTTTGATCGCAGGTGATCATCACCCCGGAGCGGGAAAGGTTGGAAACCTTGCACGTCAGACAGCACCCATCAATCTTTTCGATGGTAATGTCGGTGGCTATATCCACGCGCTGCTGGTTGCGAAGGTTAGATTTCGTTGCAAGAGGTTTCATGTTCACTCTTCTGGCATGTGTGGTTTGAACAGAAGTTGCCTTTCCCATAAACGCCTTCCAGAAAAACGCATAACCGATTGAAAGTTTAGCTGTTTAAAAAGTGAACAGCAAGAAATCTGCCTACTATTGTGTCAGTTTTGTTAAGAAATTCTGAACACGGTGTCACAAAATTACCTTGCCAGCTTCCCTCGGTCCGCAGTATCCGCTGCACTTCCGATGCAGCAAGGAGCTGCAGTTGAGGTGTGGCTGAGGTAAAATCCTGCCCCTACATTCATCAGGGGCTTCGCCCCGGGATTCCTGCGAACATTTATGACCGAGAAAACACAAGACGCTGCCCTGGGTGGCAAAGTGGGCTTCATCAGCCTGGGCTGCCCGAAGGCACTGGTAGACTCCGAGCGTATCCTGACCCAGCTGCGCCTGGACGGATACGAAGTGGTGCCAACCTACAACGACGCAGACATCGTGGTGGTGAACACCTGTGGTTTCATTGACGCGGCCAAGCAGGAATCCCTGGATGCGATCGGCGAAGCCATCAGCGAGAACGGTCGTGTGATCGTCACCGGTTGCATGGGCGCCGAAGCCGAGAAAATCCGAGAAACCCACCCGGGTGTGCTGGCGGTCTCCGGCCCTCATGCCTATGAAGAGGTGGTGGGCTCTGTGCATCAATATCTGCCGCCGAAGAAGGATCACGATCCGTTTCTCGATCTGGTTCCGCCCCAGGGCATCAAACTGACCCCGCGTCACTATGCCTACCTGAAAATTTCCGAAGGCTGCAACCACCGCTGCACCTTCTGTATCATCCCGTCCATGCGCGGCGATCTGGTCAGCCGGCCGATCGGTGATGTCATGGACGAAGCCCAGCGCCTGGTCGATGCCGGAGTAAAGGAATTGCTGGTGATCTCCCAGGATACCTCGGCGTACGGTGTCGACATCAAATACCGCACCGGCTTCTGGCAGGGCCGCCCGGTCAAGACCAAAATGCAGTCGCTGTGCGAAGCCTTGGGCGAGCTGGGTGTGTGGGTACGTCTGCATTATGTGTATCCGTACCCCCATGTCGATGACATCATCCCACTGATGGCGGAAGGCAAGATCCTCCCGTACCTGGACATTCCGTTCCAGCACGCCAGCCCGAAAGTGCTCAAGGCCATGAAACGCCCGGCCCACGACAGCAAGACCCTGGACCGTATCCGCAAATGGCGGGAAATCTGCCCGGAACTGACCATTCGTTCGACCTTCATCGTCGGCTTCCCCGGCGAAACCGAGGAAGATTTCCAGTACTTGCTGGATTGGCTGGATGAAGCGCAGCTGGATCGCGTTGGCGCGTTTACCTACAGCCCGGTTGAGGGGGCCAAGGCCAACGAGCTGGAAGGTGCTGTGCCGGAAGAGGTAAAGGAAGACCGCCTGGCCAGGTTTATGACCAAGCAGGCCGAAATCTCCGCAGCCCGCCTGCAGGTCAAGATCGGCAAGACCATTGACGTGCTCATCGACGAAGTCGACGAGGAAGGTGCCATCGGCCGCTCCAAGGCCGATGCGCCGGAAATCGACGGCATGGTCTACCTGAACGACGAGACCGACCTGGTCCCGGGTCAGATTGTGCAGGTAGTTGTCGAGCATGCCGATGAGCATGACCTTTGGGCCCGATTGGCCTGATTCAGCGTTAGTTCGCTGACTTTGGTGGTGTGACGCGGCTCAGGCCCCAGCTTGCTTGTTGGTGGTTGGGCCTTGGCGGGCGGTGCCTCCCAAAAACCGCTCCTTGCGGCACATCCTTGTGGCGCTTCTGCTCCGCCATCCCTGGCTCCGCACATTTTTGGGAGGCACCGCCCGCCAAGGCCTTCGGGCGCGGGGAGTAATAGTCAGCGGGTAATTAGCGTTAAATTGAACGGGGCAGTCTGATTAGAAGTAAAGCGTAAAGAAAGCAGCGCAGCGCTGATGTTTTTCAGCCTATGCCCCAGTAGTTTGAATGGGTGGGTTTGGGGCCCCTTCCCAAAAATTTCGAAGGCCAAGGATGGCCTGAGAGAAGCGCACATGGATGTGCTTGTAGCGGTTTTTGGGAAGGGGCCCCAAACCCACCCTTCCCCAAAACAACCAGGCTAGGGCCGGAGCTAGCCCCCGACCCAAGGTCAACAGATTAGCCGCCAAGCTTGCGAACAAGAATCTCGTTGAACAGCTTCGGGTTGCCCTGACCTTTGGAAGCTTTCATCAAGGGCCCCATAAAGCCGCCGAGCATCTTCTTGCGCTTCTTCGGATCTTCCTCGTTTTGGTACTGAGTCACTTGATCCGGCATGCCGGCCAGTACTTCCTCGACCATGGCTTCCAGAGCGCCTGTGTCAGACACCTGCTTCAGGCCGTTGGCGTCGATGATGGCATCCACGTTGTCGTTATCGCCAGACCAGAGCGCCTCGAACACCTTCTTGGCGCCGGCTGACGACACTGTGTTGTCGGCAATGCGGGTCACCAGCGCACCCAGCTGAGCCCCGGAGATTGGCGACTCGGCAACCGACTTCTCCTCGGCATTCAGGCGCGCAGAAAACTCGCCCTGAATCCAGTTAGCCGCCAGTTTCGCATCCTTGCCGTGCGCCAGGGTTTCCTCGAAGAACGCCGCCAGTCTGGCGTCGCCAGACAGTACACCGGCGTCGTAATCGTTCAGGCCATATTGCTCCTTGAACCTTGCCTTGCGGGCATCCGGCAGCTCCGGCAGGCGGGCGCGGGCGTCTTCGATGAAGGCGTCGTCGATGTCCACCGGCAGCAGGTCAGGGCAGGGGAAGTAGCGGTAATCGTTGGCTTCTTCCTTGGAGCGCATGGACCGGGATTCGTCCCGGTCGCCGTTGTACAGGCGGGTTTCCTGGGTGATGGTGCCGCCGTCTTCCAGGATGTCCATCTGCCGTTCGACTTCGTGGGCGATGGCCTGCTCCATGAACCGGAAGGAGTTCAGGTTCTTGGTCTCGGTGCGGGTGCCCAGGGTATCGGAACCCTTCGGCTTCAGCGAAATGTTGACGTCAAAGCGCATGGAGCCCTGAGACATGTCGCCGTCGCAGATACCCAGAGAGGTCACCAGGCTGTGCAGCTTCTTGGCAAAAACCACGGCCTCCTCGGCCGTGCTCATGTCCGGCTCGGTCACTACCTCGATCAACGGCGTGCCGGCCCGATTCAGGTCGATGCCGGTCATGCCGTGGTAGTCCTCGTGCAGGGATTTACCGGCGTCTTCTTCCAGGTGGGCGTGGTGAATGCGCACGCGCTTGGTGCTGCCGTCGGCCAGGTCGATGTCCACGTGGCCGGGGCCAACAATAGGCTGGGCCAGCTGGGTAGTCTGATAGCCCTTGGGCAGGTCCGGATAGAAGTAGTTCTTGCGCTCGAACATGGAGCGGCGGCCGATTTCCGCGTTGGTGGCCAGGCCGAACATCACCGCGTAGCGAAACGCCTGCTCGTTGGGCACCGGCAAAGTGCCCGGCATAGCGAGGTCGATCGCGTTGGCCTGGGTGTTGGGCTCGGCACCGAAGGCGGTGCTGGAGCCGGAGAAGATCTTGGTTTTGGTGGCAAGCTGAACGTGTATTTCCAGCCCGATCACGATATCCCACTGCATGTGTTCGTCTCCTTCAGTCGGGCTTATTGGGGTTCGCGCTGGTGCCAGTCGGTCACCTGCTGGAACTGATGGGCGGCATTCAGCAGTCGGGCTTCAGAGAAGTAGTCTCCAATAATCTGCAGGCCTACCGGCAAGCCATCAACAAAACCGGCCGGTACCGACATAGCCGGGATGCCCGCCAGGTTGATGGCGATGGTGAACACATCTTCCAGGTACATGGAAACCGGGTCGGTATTTTTCTCGCCTTGCACAAAGGCCGGTGATGGCGACACCGGGCTCATCAATACATCCACTTCCTTGAAGGCGGTGATGAAATCCTGCTGGATCAGGCGGCGCACTTTCTGGGCCTTCAGGTAATACGCATCAAAATAGCCGGCAGACAGCGCATAACTGCCCACCAGAATCCGCCGTTTCACCTCATTGCCGAAACCCTCTGCCCGGGTGCGGGTGTACATGTCCATCAGATCCTTGGGGTCTTCGCAGCGATAGCCATAACGCACCCCGTCAAAGCGGGACAGGTTGGCAGACGCCTCCGCCGGGGCGATCACGTAATACGCGGCAATGGCCAGCTTGGCGTTGGGCAGCGAAACCTCTTTTACGGTTGCCCCCAGTTTCTCGTATTCGCGTACGGCGCTACGAACCTGCTGTTCCATGGCGGGTGACAGCTGCTCGCTGAAATACTCTTTCGGCAGGCCAATCTTCAGGCCTTTTAAGGGCTCGTTAAGAGTGGCGGTGTAATCGGGCACTTCGCGATCGATGCAGGTGGAATCCTTCGGATCAAACCCTGCCATCACGTTCAGCATCAGTGCGGCGTCTTCCGCTGTGCGGGTCATCGCGCCACCCTGATCCAGCGACGAGGCAAAGGCAATCATGCCATAACGAGACACTCGGCCGTAGGTTGGCTTTAGCCCGGTAATGCCGCACAGGGCCGCCGGCTGGCGGATAGAACCACCGGTATCGGTGCCCGTTGCGGCCGGTACCAGGCGAGCGGCAACGGCGGCTGCCGATCCGCCGGACGATCCGCCCGGAACTCGGTTGACAGCTGAGGAGGCCCCCCAGGGATTGGTGGTGGCCCCGAAATAACTGGACTCAGTGGAAGAGCCCATGGCGAACTCGTCCATGTTGGTCTTGCCCAGGCAGACTGCGCCAGCCTGTTTGAACTTTTCCGTCACCGTCGCATCGTAGGGTGGTACAAAGTTCTCCAGCATTTTCGAACCGCAGGTGGTGCGAACGCCGTTGGTACAGAAGATATCTTTATGGGCAAAGGGTATGCCGGTCCAGGCCGTCGCCTTGCCAGCGGCCCGCATGTCATCGGCTGCTTTGGCCTCGACCATGGCCTGTTCTTCGGAAATGGTAATGAAGCTGTTGTACTTGCCATCTTCCAGTTTCAGACGGTCGAGGAACTGTTGAGCCAGCTCCACACTCGAAATCTTTCCGCTTTCCAGCTCTCTGGAAAGTTCTGCTACGGACTTGTTATGCATGATCAATCCTGAAATCCATGATCGTCAGAAAATCTGCCCCATATAAAGTGGCAGTTACGGCGCATTCAATGAACTTATTCGATAACTCGCGGCACCAGATACAGCCCGTCTTCGGTCGCCGGCGCAATCGCCTGAAAGGCCGCCCGCTGATCGGTTTCGGTCACCACGTCGGGGCGTAACCGCTGCACGGCATCCAACGGATGCGCCATCGGTTCCACCAAATCGGTATCTGCAGCACTCAGTTGGTCCACCAGATCCAGGATGTTCCCGAGATCTTTTTCCAGAGCCGAAACCTGCTCGTCGTCCACTTTAATGCGGGCGAGCACGGCAACTTTCTCAATGTCCGCGCGGGAAATGCTCACGCTGCCTCCAGTGATGTGTGAATATAGGCAAAGTATATTATCAGAATCCGGATTCAGAGTGGTCCCGCAATACCTCATAAAATGTGCAAATGGTAAGTCGCAAGCCCTGATGTTGCCTTGCCTGAGGAAGGTGTCACTGCTAAAGTTGCCGCATTCTTTTCTGCAACCGCAACTCTCAGGTTGAAACAACACGAATGTTAATCAAAAGACTCCGAGGCTTATTTTCAAGCGACCTGTCCATCGACCTGGGCACCGCCAACACTCTGATTTACGTGCGCGACCGCGGCATTGTACTGAATGAACCCTCTGTTGTTGCCATTCGCACCAACAATTCCCAGAAAACGGTAGCTGCCGTCGGTGCTGAAGCAAAACGCATGCTCGGCCGCACTCCTGGCAATATCAACGCCATTCGCCCGATGAAAGACGGGGTGATTGCCGATTTTGTGGTGACCGAGAAGATGCTCCAGCACTTTATACATAAAGTGCACGAAAACAGCTTTATTACCCCGAGCCCCCGTGTATTGATTTGTGTGCCGAGTAAATCTACCCAGGTAGAACGCAAGGCGATTCGTGAATCCGCCCTTGGTGCCGGTGCCCGCGAGGTGTTCCTGATTGAAGAGCCGATGGCGGCGGCCATTGGTGCTGGCCTTCCGGTTGAAGAAGCCAGCGGTTCCATGATCGTGGACATCGGTGGTGGCACCACGGAAATTGCGATCATCTCCCTGAACGGTATCGTTTACGCAGAGTCTGTCCGCGTGGGCGGTGACAGGTTTGATGAAGCCATTGTGACCTACGTGCGACGCAACTACGGCAGCCTGATTGGTGATTCGACTGCTGAGCGGATCAAACACGAGATTGGCTGTGCCTATGAGGGTCTCGATGTACGCGAAATTGATGTGCGCGGTCGCAATCTGGCCGAGGGCGTGCCTCGCGCCTTTACCCTGAACAGTGAAGAGATCCTGGATGCCCTCCAGGAGTCGCTGGCCCAGATCGTGCAGACGGTGAAGAGCGCGCTCGAGCAATCTCCCCCTGAGCTGGCGTCTGACATTGCTGAACGGGGTATCGTTCTGACCGGTGGTGGTGCACTCTTGCGCGGCCTGGATAAACTGATCAGTGAAGAAACCGGTCTGCCGGTGATCATCGCCGAAGACCCGTTGACCTGTGTTGCCCGAGGTGGCGGCAAGGCCCTGGAAGTGATTGATCGCGGTGGCATCGGAATGTTCTCCCAGGAGGGTTAATCCTGTGGGAGGACTTCGCCATTAAGACTATTTTTGTCCAGGGGCCGGTTCCCGGCTTCAGACTACTTCTAGTGATTCTGATATCGGCAGCGCTCATCGCTGCCGATGCCCGTTTTGACAAGCTCACCCCTGTCCGCAGTACGCTGTCGACCGGCCTGGCGCCGGTCTATTGGTTAGGCAATGCGCCCTATCGCTTCAGTGATTGGTTTTCCGGCCTGTTTGTCAGCAGAGATGATTTACAGAGTGAAAACGAAGAGCTCAAAGCCCGTATGTTGATTCTCGAGCGCCGGGCGCTCAAATACGCGGCGCTTGCCTCCGAAAACAACGAACTGCGACGTCTGCTGAACTCTTCCGAAGTGCTTGATGATCGGGTCATCGTGGGCGAAGTGGTGGGTGTTTCACCGGATCCGTTCTCCCACGAAATCATCATTAACAAAGGTGACAGCGACGGTGTGACCCGAGGTCAAGCGGTGCTCGATGCAGAAGGGCTGATGGGCCAGATCATCCAGACCAGCCAGTTTACCTCTCGTGTTTTGCTGGTGTCTGACAGCAGTCATGCGGTGCCTGTTGAAGTGGTCCGGAACGGACTGCGTTCGGTGTTGCTCGGTAACGGCGAAACTGATGAGCTGGACCTGGTTCATGTGCCGGACACCGCCGACATCCGTGAAGGCGATACGCTGGTCAGCTCAGGCCTGGGCGGTCGCTTCCCCCGAGGCTACCCGGTTGCAGCTGTGAGCCAGATTACCAAAGAATCCGGGGAGCCGTTTGTGACGATCCGAGCCGTGCCTAAGGCCCTTCTGAACCATAGCCGCATGGTGCTGGTGGTATTTCAACCGGAGACTCGCGATCGTGCCGAGGCAGACTCGCCAGCTGCGTTCGAAGAGGAAGCAAACTGATGTTATCTGTCATCAGCTATCCGCTGTTCTTTGTCACCGTTGTGTTGGCGCTGGTACTGAGTATTTCCCTGTTTCCGGTAGGCTGGTTTGAATTTCGTCCGGAATGGCTTGGCTTGGTGGTGTTCTACTGGACCTTCAGGGCCCCGGCGCAGTTTGGAATCCTGATGGCCTGGTGCCTGGGTCTGCTGCTGGATGTGCTGGAATCCGCGCCGCTGGGCACCAACGCTCTGGGTATGGCTCTGATTGCGTTTCTGGTGTTGACCATCCACCAGCGACTCAGAATGCACCCCCTGCCACAGCAGGCACTGATGGTGTTCCTGCTGCTGGGCATCAATCAGATGTTGGTACATTTCATCAAACAACTGCTCGGTGCCGATTCGGCGGGGTTCAGTTACCTTTGGCCGGCGCTTACCAGTGCCATTGCCTGGCCGTTTGTGTGCGGCTTGCTTGATCGCCTGAATCGGCAAATGGGATGACGCTGATGACATCGTTAATACTGGCTTCCGCGTCCCCACGCCGGGCTCAGTTGCTTGAACAGATTGGTCTGACCTTCCGGGTTCAACCGGCCGACATTAACGAATCCGTGCTGGCTGGAGAACCGGCGGAGCATTATGTTGAGCGCCTGGCGCGCGGGAAAGCGCAACGGGTGGCCAGCCAGAATCCCAATTGCCTGGTGCTGGGGTCGGATACCTCGGTAGTGCTGAACGGTGAGGTTCTGGGCAAACCGGGTTCCGAGGCTGAGGCGCAAGCCATGCTGTTACGATTATCAGGTCAGACCCATCAGGTCATGACCGCGGTGGCCTTGGCTCAAGGCGAGCACTGCCAGTCCAGTCTGGTGGTGACCAATGTCCGTTTTCGGGTGTTGTCCGAGTCCGAAATCACCACCTACGTGGCCAGTGGCGAACCCATGGATAAGGCTGGTGGTTACGGTATTCAGGGTCTGGGTGGTATCTTTGTGAGTGAACTCAAAGGCAGCTACAGCGCGGTTGTGGGGCTGCCCCTTCAGGAGACCGCCGGCTTACTGGCGGAGGCTGGCCATCCGGTCTGGCACAGCTGGCCGTGCAGTAAGGAGAGCCAAATATGAGTGAAGAGATCCTGATCAACGTCACGCCGGTTGAAACCCGGGTCGCGCTGGTCGAGAACGGTATGCTGCAAGAGGCTTACATAGAGCGCGCCAGTCGCAAAGGCATCGTCGGCAATATCTACAAAGGCAAGGTGGTCAGAGTGCTGCCCGGAATGGAAGCTGCCTTTGTTGATATTGGTCTGGAGCGGGCCGCCTTTATCCATGCCTCTGACGTGGTCACCAGCCAGTCGACTGCTGAAGAGCTGGCGGATGCCCCGAAAACCGTGCCCGACATCCGTACCCTCCTCAGGGAGGGTCAAGCGTTGGTGGTTCAGGTGACCAAGGACCCGATCGGCACCAAGGGTGCCCGGTTGACGACCCAGCTTTCCATTCCCTCCCGATACCTGGTGTTTATGCCCGGGGTCAGCCATATCGGAATTTCCCAGCGTATTGAAGACGACAACGAGCGAGCCCGCCTCAAGTCTGTGGTCGAAGCAGCCGCAGCGGCCGAAAATGATGATGTGAAGGGTGGATACATTATCCGGACGGCAGCCGAGGCGGCGGCGGCGGAGGATCTGGTTGCGGATATGACGTACCTGCACCGGCTGAGCCAGTCTGTTCATGAACGGATGGCCAAGGCATCGGCACCATCGGTGATTTATCAGGATCTGCCACTGTTTATCCGTACCATCCGTGACCTGATCCGGCCACAGACCGAGAAAGTCCGTATCGACAGCCGGGAAAGCTATCAGCGGGTGATGGAGTTTGTGCAGGAGTTCGTCACGGAATTCGCCGACAAGGTGGAGTACTATCCGGGTGAACGGCCTATTTTTGATCTGTATTCTGTCGAAGATGAAATCCAGAAGGCCCTGAGTCGTAAGGTGCAGTTGAAGTCGGGTGGTTACGTGATCATCGACCAGACTGAGGCAATGACCACTATCGACATCAATACCGGGGCTTTTGTCGGGCATCGCAATCTTGAGGAGACGATCTTCAAGACCAATCTCGAAGCGGCACGAGCCATTAGCCGGCAGCTCCGTTTAAGAAACCTTGGTGGCATCATCATTATCGATTTTATCGACATGGATGACCCGGAACACCAGCGTCAGGTGCACCGGATGCTGGAGAAAATGCTCGAACGGGATCACGCTAAAACCAAGATTACCGGTGTTTCTGAACTTGGCCTGGTGGAAATGACCCGTAAGCGCACTACCGAAAGCCTCGGGCAGATACTGTGCGAGCCATGCCCGATCTGCGATGGCCGGGGATTTCTGAAAACGCCTGAAACTGTTTGTTTTGAAATATTCCGGGAAATACTCAGGGTAAATCGCGCCTACGACGCGGAGAGCTACCTGGTGATGGCATCCCAGCACGTGGTGGATCGCCTGCTCGATGAAGAGTCAGACAATGTTGCGGATCTTGAAACGTTCATCAGTAAAACCATTCGTTTTCAGGTCGAACCGTTCTATAGCCAGGAGCAATACGATGTGGTCCTGCTCTGACACCCGCTGAGCGGGGCCGTCTGCGGAGTTATCTGACCTATGCAAGGCCGTGAGCAAGATCAAACCCAAGCGTCTGTTCGTCCAGCGAGTATGCTGGCAAAGGCGCTTGAGTATCTGGCGAACGCCGTCTGGTGGTTCATTTTCGCCATACTGGTGGTGTTCGCCCTCTATGTTGGGCTTGGTCGCCAGCTCACCAGTGACCTTGATCGCTATTCCCGCGACCTCTCCTCGCACTTGTCAGAACGCACCGGGCTGGATGTCCAGGTGGGCACACTGTCGTCCCGCTGGCACTGGCTTGACCCTGCAGTAACCGCCAACGACGTTACGCTGCGTCACCCGGACACCGGCGAACCGATCGCCGAACTCGAGCACCTGCGGCTGCGGCTAAACTTTCTGTCCTCCGTTTTTCGTTTCCGTCTGGTGTTTGAAGATTTTGAAGCCGATGGCTTGTCACTGACACTGACCCGTCGTGCTGGCCTTGATCTGTTTGATCCGCCTGACGAACTGAGCGACCTGACTCACCCGGGCGGCCAGGATCTGCAATCCTGGCTAAAGCTGGCGGGGCGCTGGCTGTCTGACCCGAGGGTGACGTTGACGAGGATCAGTCTTGCCATTGACGATGGCTCCGGCAACCTGCGCCAACTGGATATTCCCAGGCTGGATCTGGTCTACCGGCGGGGTTTGTTTCAAGCCTCCGGCCGCGCCATGCAGCCGGGGACGTCAACCCAGTTGGCCAGTTTTGCCCTGGTAGGGCAGCACTTTTTTCGCGGTGAGTTTACCGGCCAGCTCTATCTGGATGTGGATTCGGGCCGACTGTTTGATGGCCTGATTGATGATCTGAACTGGCGCGGTGTGAGAGTTGAGGGTTTTGATCTGGGCGGGCGCGCCTGGTTAACCTTCCGCAACGGCGAGATTGAGCAGGTCCAGGGCTCCGTCTACACACCGTATCTGCAACTTGGCGTGAACAGGGAGTCGCTCGCGCCGATCGAAGATATCCGTGCCCGGTTTGGTTGGCGCAAAGATGGCCCGCTTCAGCTGCAGGAATTGCAGTGGCAATGGATCGGCGAACAGGTGGAGCCGTTCGGGCTTCGGCTTGAGCCGGTCACGGACGGTAACGTGTTCATTGCTGATGACGTGCCGTTGGCTCCGATCCGGCGCCTCGTTCAGACCTTGCCACTGTTGCCCGATGTGCCAAACCAGGCACTGGAGCGGTACCGGCCGGCAGGGTATCTGGATGATGTGATCCTCACGTTGCCTGAGGATCCGGGCAATTTCGAGCTTTCTGGTCGCCTGCGTGATGTTTCGATACAGGCTTCCCGGGGTGCGCCCTCGGCCAGCGGCCTCCAGGGGTTGATACTGATGAACGCAGAGGGGGGCTATGTCACCCTGGATACCGCGCAATCGGCAAACCTCGGATTTCCCCAGCTTTTCAGCTCGGATTGGTCGCTCAGCGCTATGAAGGGCACGGTATCCTGGAGACTGGCAGGCCCGATTACCAGAGTGTTTTCTGACGACTTGACGTTGTCGTATGGTGACCAGTCATTGTTGACCGGTGCCTTCGATCTTAGGCTCGACAAGTTTGGTGAAGATAATCTTGGTTTGAGCGTGGGCGTTGAGAACGGCACAGCTCAAATGCTTGCGGACTTTGCCCCCGCCCGAGTGATGAACGAAGAACTCTATGATTGGCTGACAACCGCCATCACGGAAGTTGACATTACCGCCGGACAGTATTACGGACATGGCCGGATAGATACTGGCGCGCCCCGCGGATCGTTTGTGTCCTCCATGTGGTTTGAGTTTGATGAGGCCCGTATCCGCTATGACCAGCGGTGGCCGGAGCTGGAGGGTGCCCGTGGCCGGGTCGAAATTCACAGCGCGGACGCCCGGGTTACCCTGGCACAAGGGCGCACGGGCGGTCTGGACTTGAGTCAGGGCGAGGTCAGGGTGGTGCCCGGCAACGGCGATACCACGAACCGAATACTGGTTGATGCCGCCGCCAATGTTCCCGGGCAAGCGGTGCCTTTCTGGATGAACAATACGCCGTTGGGTGAGCTGGCCGGTGTTGCCGCCAGCGGGCTTGACTATCGAGGTCTTTATGAATTGTCACTTAATCTCGACCTGGCGCTGGCCAGTGGCGCCCAGCCCGAAGTACAGGCAAAGGTCAGCACCAGCGGGGCTGAGGTGGCCTATCCCGACGCCGGGTTGAGCTGGACCGGCATTGAGGGCGAACTGACTTACCATACAAGCCAGGGCTTTTCCGGTGCGCCTTTGAGTGCGAACTTCCTTGACCAGCCAGTGATGGTCAGTTTTGAGCAGACAACGGCTAGTGACACCGGTGGCCCGGGACTGTTGATACGACAAGCCGGTCAGCTATCGATGCCGTCGTTCCTTGGTCAGTTGGGGTTGGCGGAAGATATGTCCCTGGGTATGGCGGGCACGCTTGATTACACCGCAGAGCTGAAAGTGGCCCCCGAAACCACGCCCCGGCTCTCGGTGACGTCAGACTTGCACGGGCTGGCGCTGGACTGGCCTGAACCCCTGGGCAAATCGGCCGATCAGACCGCCGAGTTGGCGGCTCTGATTGATCCCAGCGCCAGCGAGGGTTTGCGGATAACCGGAGACTGGCAGAATCGTCTGGGCTTCGACCTGTTGTGGAAACGCTCCGGATTCGATCTGCATTTCAGCCAGTTGAACCTGGCCGGGCACACCCTCAGTAACATTCAGATCAATGCGTTGAATCTGGGCGACCGGTGGGTGTTCAATACCGAATCCGAGCGACTACTCGGGCGCCTGATGGTGCCGGATGACGGTGTGATCGAAGTGGACCTGCAGCGTCTTAGCCTGTTGCGCTCGGACTCGGACTCGGACAGCGACGCCGACAGTGCTCCGGAATTACTGACTCTGGAGCAGCAGTTGGAAGCCTTTCGCGCTCTTGATATCGGAAGCTGGCCGGACATCGACGTGAAGATCGACGAACTGAGGTTAGGTGACGAAAGCGCTGGCCGCTGGCAGTTCAGTCTGCGCCCGGAACCGTTCAGGTTGAACGTCACGGGCATTGATGGCCAGCTGCAGACGCTGGCTTTGAAGGGCGACATGACCTGGAGCGTGGTGGATGAGCGGGAAACCAGCCGGTTTGTGGGCGCACTTTCGGGAGGGCGTCTGAATGAACTGGAGGCACTGACCGGCGCACCAATCCCGCTGAACAATGAGCAGACCCGTATTGATCTGAACCTGGATTGGCCCGGTCGACCGGATGAATTCGCCTTGAGCGGCCTCAGTGGTCAGGTCAGTGTGCGATTGGATGATGGTGTCATCATGGAACAGAGCGGTTCGGCCCAGTTGTTCAGGATTTTCAACCTGCTCAACACCGATACGCTCTGGCGAAGACTCCGCCTCGATTTTTCTGATCTGTACGAAAGGGGTATTGCCTTCGATGCCATTTCTGGCAAAGCCAGCCTGGTGAACGGGTTGCTCACGCTGGACCCAGAACTGCAGTTGGTCGGTCCATCCGGAGCCTTCAAACTCAACGGCACCACCAATATGACCGACGAAAGCCTGAATATGAGACTGGTGCTGGTGTTGCCGGTTACCCAGAATCTGCCCCTTGCTGCCATACTGATGGGAGCCAGTGCCCCGATTGGGGGCGCGCTGTTTGTGCTCGATAAGATTCTGGGTGACCCCCTGAGTAAATTAACCAGTGCCACCTACAGCGTGACCGGTAGCTGGAGCGACCCGGAAGTTGAACTTCGCCGGGTTTTTGATACGGGTGAATAGAGGAGTTGAGCCATGACCCACGTAGCCGCTATTCAGATGGTCAGCAGCCACGACATTGCAGGCAATCTTGCTGAGGCGGAACGCCTGTTACGGGAAGCTGCGGTCCAGGGTGCGAAAGTAGCGGTGCTGCCGGAAAATTTTGCGGTACTGGCCACGACGCAAATGCTTGAATGTGGCCGGCAGGAAGCCAGTGCCGAGCCGGTGATCCGTCGTTTTCTGTCGGCGCAGGCCAAGGCGCTGGGTTTATGGATTGTAGGCGGCTCCCTGCCGCTGGCAACGCGGCCAGATGGGTCAGACATGGTCGAGCGGGTTCGTGCAAGCTGCCTGGTCTATAACGATCAAGGCCAGGAGGTTGCGCGTTACGACAAGATCCATCTGTTTGATGCCATGGTGGAAGATTCTCATGGTCAGTATCGCGAATCCGATACCTTCGAGCCGGGCGATCAGGTGGTTACGGTGGAGACGCCCGCGGGCAGGCTGGGGCTGGCCATCTGCTATGATCTGCGCTTTCCCGAGTTGTTCAGAGCGTTACGGCAGCAGGGCGCTGATTGGGTGTGTTTGCCCAGTGCCTTTACCTGGCAGACCGGTGACGCCCACTGGCACGCCCTGATTCGAGCCCGGGCCATCGAGAATCAGGTCTGGGTGGTCGCCCCTGGTCAGGGTGGCCAGAACAGTCCGCGCCGCAAAACCTACGGTCACAGCCTGATCTGTGATCCCTGGGGCAAGGTTGCCTGTGAAATTGAAGAAGAGGGGCCGGGCCTGGTATGCGCCGACCTGGGCCTTGAATATCTTGAACAAGTCAGAACCCGCATGCCGGTCTGGCAACACCGGCGCCTGTAAAGCGCCGGACATCACAGCTCTGCGTCGTCAATCCATTCCCGGAGAGCCCGGAACAATTTTCGCGCCTGACCGGTGTTTTTCTGAGAATCCACTTCCTTGCGAGCATTGCGAACCAGGTTGCGCAAATGCTGAACGTCGGCCAATGGGCAATAACCAATAAATTCGCCCACGACCTTATCGCCTTCGGCGATCATCCGGTCACGCCAGCGTTCGGCCAGGTGGTGGCGACGGGTATGCTCCTCACTGCCGGCATGAAAGGCATCAATAGCGCGGCTCAGAGTTTCGGGATCTGCTTCCTGTCGAATCACCTTGCCAATATATTGCAGGTGCCGGCGCTTGGCTTCACGCTGGTTGATCCGGCGTGATTCCATAATGGCCCGCTGCAGGGTATCGCTGATAGCCAGCGTCGCCAGCTGCTCGTCGTTCAGATCCAGCATCCGCTTGCCCAGGTCCTGCAAGGCGTGCATGTCCCGCTTCAGCTGGGACTTGCTGGGGCCGGAGTACTCAGGAAGTTGGTCGTCAGTATGGTCAGTCATGGTGATCGTCAATTTTGTCAGGCGTAGAAAATGGTGGCCAGTCCCAGAAAGGCCATGAAGCCGACAACGTCGGTAACCGTTGTCAGAATTACACTGCCGGCGAGGGCGGGGTCAATGTTTCTGGATTTCAGGTACAAGGGCAAAACTGTGCCGACTAACGAGGCCACCACCAGATTGATGACCAGAGCAGCTGCAATGATGGCACCGATCAGCCAGTCCTGGAACCAGAGTATGGCGGCAACGGCCACCACCACGGCCCAAAGCAGGCCGTTGAGAACGCCCGAAAGGAACTCACGGTTCAGCAGCCAGCCCACGTTGGCGCCACTGATCTGGCCAACGGCCATACCGCGGATCACCAGGGTCAGAGTCTGACTGCCGGCGATACCGCCCATGCTGGCCACGATCGGCATTAATACGGCCAGCGCCACCACCTTGGCGATGGTGTCTTCAAACAGGCCGATCACCCCAGAGGCGGTAAACGCAGTAAGCAGATTGATGCCTAGCCACACCGCCCGGCGACGGGTTGTTTTCATGATCGGCGCGAAGGTGTCTTCGTCCTCATCCAGACCGGCCATGCTCATCAGCGAATGGTCGGCGTCTTCCCGGATAACATCGACCACGTCATCGATAGTGATCCGGCCCAGCAGCTTGTTGCCTTCGCCCACCACCGGCGCCGAGATCAGGTCGTAACGTTCGAACAGGGTGGCTACTTTGGTATCTGACAGACCGACCGGTATCGGTTCGATTTCGGTATCCATCACTTCCCGAACCGTGGCGGCAGGGTTGGAGACCAGCATTCGGGTAATCGGTAACATGCCGATAAATTCGTCCCGTCGGCTCACCACGATCAGGCTGTCGGTCATCGGTGGCAAGCTGCGATGCCGGCGCAGATAACGTAAAACCACGTCAATACTGATGTCTGGCCGCACGGTGATGGTATCCGTGTTCATCAGGCCGCCGGCAGTATCCTCCGGGTAGGCGAGTACTTCCTCTACCCGCTGCCGGTCCTGCTCGTCCATGGTGTCCAGAACTTCCTGAATCACCGTGTCGGGAAGTTGCTGCAGCAGGTCAGCCAAGTCATCCGACTCGAAATTCTCGATGATATCCGCCAGTTCCTGGGCATTCAGCTGGCTCAGGAAATATCCACGAATGTCATCGCCGAGGTACTGCAGTACCTCGCCTTCGAGCTGTTTGTCGACCAGGTTCCACAGCAGTGCACGCTGGCGGGGCGGCGAGGATTCCAGCAGGTGGGCGATATCGCTGGGACTCAGGCCGCCATTAAGAATGCGGGCTACTTGCTTGAGGGCACCACTGTCCAGGGCCTCACTGAGAGAGCGAAGGCGCTGGCGGGCCTGACTTTTTTCAAGAATATCGGTCATGAAAACCACCTGCGATCAGAAAACCCTCGTATTATAGCGGAGTTAGCCGGTACAGGTGAGAAAGAGTTGTAGGGAAATAGCGAAGCCGGGCTTAGCCGCCTTCGCCAAAATAATCGTCGATCAGTGTGACCAGTGCCCTGATGGCGTCCTGCTCGTCCGGACCCTCGGCAACAAGCTCCACCTCGGTGCCCTGGCTGGCAGCCAGCATCATCACCTGCATGATGTTTTTGGCGTCTACATCCCGGCCTTTGCCACGAATCCGTACCTGGCAGTCGAAGCCAGACGCCGTCGCCACCAGTTTGGCGGTGGCACGGGCGTGCAGGCCCAGTTTGTTGATGATGGTGATGGGGCGGCAGATCATGGGTTGATCAGATCTCCCCTCGAGCCTGAAGATGAGGCAGCTCGGTGTGACGTACCTGAACGTTGTTGTAACGGGTGCTGAAATGGCGACCCAACTGCTCGCACACATACACTGAGCGGTGCTGACCACCGGTGCAGCCAATGGAAATGGTCATGTAGCTGCGGTTGCTGTCGGCAAAGGAGGGCAGCCAGGTGTCGAGAAACCGTATCAGGTCATCCACCATCTGCCCGGTCAGAGGTTCCCGCTCAAGAAAATCAATGACCGGCTGGTCGGTGCCCACGTACTTGCGCAGGCTGGTGTCCCAGTACGGGTTGGGGAGGCAGCGAACGTCAAAAACGTAGTCCGAGTCGACCGGCACGCCATGTTTGAAGCCAAAAGATTGGAACAACAGCGCCAGTTCCTGGTCTTTGCGCCCGGCAACTCGCTGTTTGACCATGTCCCGCAGTTCATACATCGACAGGCCGGTGGTGTTGACATAAAGGTCGGCCAGTCTCGACAGTGGATCCAGCAAGGCCTTTTCATTGGTGATCGCCTCGCGCAGAGAGGTTTTATCATCGCTGAGCGGGTGCTTGCGCCGGGTGGCATGAAATCGCTGCAGCAGCGACTGTTCATCGGCATCCAGGAAAATGATCTCGACAACGATGCCGGTGTCACGAAGCTGGTCGTAAATCTGCTCGAAATTGGCCAGTTCCGCAGACAGGTTACGGGCATCAATGCTGACCGCCATCTTTCTGAGACGGCCGGGCGCCTCCTGATGGGCCGCTTCACGAGTCAGGGGGAACAGCAATCCGATAGGAAGGTTATCAATGCAATAGAAGCCCAGGTCCTCGAGTACGTGCAATGCGGTACTCTTGCCAGATCCGGACCGGCCACTGACGATGATCAGCTTCATGGTAGGCACTCCTTCCTTCTTTTGCTGGTGCAATGGGTATCAGGTGCTGACCGTGGTCATACGCTGGTACAGGGCGTCGGCATCTTCACATTGGCGCAGCCGTTCGCAGAAGGCGTTGTCATTGAACTTCTCGGCCAGTTGGCTTAGCAGTTCAAGGTGCTCGCTGGTGGCTTCTTTCGGAACAATCAACGCGAATACCAGGTCAACCGGCTGGTTGTCGATTGCATCAAAATCTATGCGCTCTGCAAGCGTCATCAGAACCCCGATGACACGATCGAGCCCTTCAAGACGGCAGTGGGGAATGGCAATTCCCTGGCCGATACCGGTGCTGCCGAGTCTTTCCCGGGATACCAGGTTACTGAATATCTGGGTGTCGCTGAGTATTTCATCCTGATGATGAATATGCTCGGCAATGGTCTCCAGAACCCGCTTTTTACTTGAGGCCGGTACCCGGCACAGCGTCAGTTCAGGAGCCAGAATGTTGTCGATGGTCAGGGATGTATCGCTCATGGATCGACTGTGATTCCCTAAAAAAAAGGCTGCGGCCGGTAAGCCCCGCCGCAGCTCGATCTATTGAAACACCCGATAAGGTGGCGCGAAATACTGCGCTCAGCCGTTACCGTGCATCCGGTCAACGTTCTTTTCTTTGTGCTTGAGGATCTGTCGGTCGAGCTTGTCTACCAGGGCGTCGATCGCCGCGTACATATCCTCGTTTTCAGCCTTTGCGTGAATCTCGCCACCGATGACGTGCAGGGTGGCTTCGGCCATCTGACGAACTTTCTCAATTTCCAGCGTCACCTGGCAGTTACTGATGTGATCAAAGTGACGCTCCAGCTTTTCGAACTTGGTGTTGACGTAATCCTTCAGTGCAGGGGTCAGTTCTACGTGATGGCCTGAAATATTGAGTTGCATAGGCGTCTCCTGTTGTCATCGTGCCGGCTTTCTGCCGGGCTGAATACCGGTGCTTCGTGCACTGGCAAAAAGTCAAACCAGTCGTTTACGTTCATTCGAAGGCGGAATGTGCATCGCCTCCCGGTACTTGGCGACGGTGCGCCGAGCTACATTGATTCCCTGTTCTCCAAGCATGGCCGCAATCTTGCTATCGCTCAATGGCTTTTTTGGAGTTTCTTCTGCAATCAGTTTCTTGATCATCGCACGAATGGCGGTAGAGGAACATTCCCCGCCCTCGGCTGTGCTGACATGGCTCGAGAAAAAGTACTTCAGTTCGAAAATGCCCCGGGGGGTGTGCATGAACTTTTGCGTGGTAACCCGGGAGATTGTCGACTCATGCATCTCCACGGCCTGGGCAATGTCAGACAGGATCAGCGGTTTCATGGCTTCTTCACCAAGGTCCAGAAAGCCCTGCTGGTGCTCGACGATGCGCGTGGCTACTTTCAGCAAGGTTTCGTTGCGGCTTTGCAGACTTTTGATAAACCACTTGGCTTCCTGAAGCTGGTCGCGCAGGTAGGTGTTGTCGGCGCTGCTGTCGGCCCGGCGGATGAGCGAGGCATAACTGGCATTAACCCGGATGCGCGGCGCAATCTCCGGGTTCAGTTCTACCCGCCAGCGGCCCTCGTGCTTGCGCACAATGACATCGGGGATTACGTAATCCGGCTCGGTACGGTCGATCACGTCGCCAGGCCTGGGGTTCAGGCTGGTGATCAGGGCAAGCACGTCTCTGAGCTGATCTTCCTTCAGGCGGCTGCGACGCAGCAACTGGGCGTAGTCCCGGTTGCCCAGCAAGTGCAGGAACTGGGTGACCACCAGTCGGGCCTGGCGCAGCCAGGGTGTGTCCGGCGGCAGCTGGTTCAGCTGGATCAGCAGGCACTCCTGAAGGTCGCAAGCAAAAACGCCCGGCGGATCAAAATGCTGGAGTCTGTGCAGAACGGCGACGACTTCGTCCAGCTCGAGAGGATCTTCTTCGGTGTCATCCTGCAGTCCGGAGTAGATCTCCTCAATGGGGGAGGTCAGGTAACCCCGTTCGTCGACGGCGTCCATCAAGGCATGCGCAATGGCGCTGTCCCGCTCGTTCAGCGGGGTCAGGTTGAGCTGCCATTCGAGATGATCCCTCAGAGTTTCAGTCGGGGAGTTACGGGTTTCAAAATCGGAATCGTTGTCATCGTCGCCCTTGCTGGCGGGTGCGGGGCCGGACTGGTAAATGTCTTCCCAGGCGGTGTCCACCGGCAGGTCATCAGGGATCTTGTCGGGAATCTCGTTCTCGGATGACCAATCCGGGGCGTTTTCGTTTTCGTCCCAGTCTGTGGCGACGTCGGAAGTGGGCTCATCGTATTCGGTGCTGGCGTCCTTCTGCTCGGCCTGGGTGTTGTTCGCCTCATCGCCGCTTTCCGGGAGGTCGTCGTCCTCGGGGGTTTCCAGCATAGGGTTGGATTCCAGTGCCTGCTGGATTTCCTGCTGAAGGTCGAGGGTGGAAAGCTGTAACAGACGGATGGCCTGTTGCAGCTGGGGAGTCATGGTCAGACTCTGGCCCATCTTAAGCTGTAACGAGGCTTTCATAACCATGGCTCAAGATCCATAAATCAGGGGTGTCCCGGTGGTGACATCGCCTGCGCACAGGCTGAAAAAAATGTTGTACGCTGGATACTTGCCGTGTCTTGCGGACAGTATAAGCAAGTTCTTTGCCGAGTTTACTTGCTACAGATCATCAAAACAATCAGACCTCGGTCGACGCTGATTTCCTGTCCGTTTACAGGCGGAATTCATTACCCAGATAGACTTCTTTGACCTGCTGGTTGGCCAGGATGGCCTCGGCATTGCCGGAGGCAATGATGTGACCGCCGGAAACGATATAGGCGTTCTCGCAGATATCGAGGGTTTCCCGCACGTTGTGATCGGTAATCAACACGCCGATGCCTTTGTCCCGCAAGTGCCGGATGATGTGTTTGATGTCACTGACCGAGATCGGATCTACCCCGGCAAAGGGTTCGTCCAGCAGAATGAACGCCGGTTCCATGGCCAGCGCCCGGGCAATTTCCACTCGCCGCCGCTCACCGCCGGACAAGGCCATGCCGAGACTGTCCCGTATGTGGGTGATGTGGAATTCTTTCAACAGTTCTTCCAGCTTGGCGTCCCGCTCCGGCCGACTCATGCCTTTGCGGGTTTCCAGAATCGCCATGATGTTGTCGCGCACGGTCAGTTTCCGGAACACCGAGGCTTCCTGCGGCAGGTAACCAATGCCCTTGCGGGCGCGACCGTGCATCGGCAGGGGCGTGATGTCCTGGCTATCGATGGTAATGCGACCGTGATCGGACGGCACCAGGCCGACGATCATGTAAAAACAGGTGGTCTTGCCAGCACCATTGGGGCCAAGCAACCCGACGATTTCTCCGGAACGGATTTCCAGGGAGACGTCCACAACCACTTTTTTCTGTTTATAACTCTTTGCCAGATTACTGGCCCTGAGAACTGCCATCAGAAACCTATTCGTCTGTGGGGTTGCCGGCGCCGCGAGGCTGGATCACCATTTCTACCCGTCCTGAACTTTCTTCAGAGGGTGTGCCGCCCTCTGCGGTGACCACCCTGCTCACGGTGTCATAGTGAATAACGTCGCCCCGGAACACGTTGTTGCCTTGCTCAATAATGGCCTGGCGCTCAAAGGTAAGCTGGTTGTCTGCTGCTGACCAGGTGATGTTGCGGGCCCGGGCGTCGGTCATGGCTTCGCCCTCTCTGGCGGGTTGGCGATAGCGAGCGGGTTCGCCGCTGGCCTCAACCCGGCTCAGGCCTTGCTGGTCGCGATACAACACCAGACGCTCGGCGTTCAGTTGGGTATTGCCCTGCATCAGCTCGACATCGCCGTTGTAGACCGCGATGCCCTCGGCATCGTCCAGTCGGGCGGAGTCAGCGCTGACCCGGATCGGAGCATCCGAGTCCAGGTCGAACGCGGCTGTGGGGCCGGCCAGTATCAGTGTTGCCAACAAGAGGTATGCACGCTTACCTGACGGTTTCATATTGCCCTTCCACCCGGGAGTTGAGTTCCAGTACCCGTTGATCGACCCAAGCCTTCATACCGGTGGCACGGGTAACGCCAAACGGTTCGGTAATCGTGACCGGCTGGTCGGTATGTACAATGCCCAGGTTGTTGTCCAGGGTCAGCAAGCTGGTGGTCAGTGTTGCTTCTGACTCTGCGGTTTGCCTGAGCACCACCACATTGCCAGTCAGAACAACAAGATCTTCGTTGTGCTGGAGGCTACCTTCATCCGCTTCAATAATCCATGGGTCGATACCCTGATCGCTGTAGATTCTGGCCCGGGGCGCGTTCATGGTGGCGTGTTCGCTGTCGTCAAACTGCTCGATGCGAGGGCTCGCCAGGGTCATTTTCAGGTTGCCCTGCTCGTCCCAGGTGCTGTATCGGCCCTCGATGACGAAACTGTCCGGTTCGGAGGGGCCCCTGAGTTCGGTTGCATCACTGCGCGAGATGTCTACTTCTTCTCGCTCCCACATAAGGAATACGGTTGCCGCCACCGTGGCGGCCAGCGCCAGAGTTCGCAGCCGGGGCTTGCGCAGGAGGGTGGGCAGCGTGTTGCGATTCATGACGGCTCGTTCAGATAAGGTTGCAGCGTGGCGTGCAGCTGGCCCTGCGCCCACAGAATGAGATCGCACGCCTCGCGCACGGCACCATAACCACCGTGGGCGTGGGTACAGTAATCCGCCTGCTGACGCACCAGCCAGTAGCCGTTGGGCACGCTAATGCCAAGGCCGGCATACTGCAGGGCAGGGAGATCCGGCAGGTCGTCACCCATGTAGGCGATTTGTTCCGGTGTGATGTTCATCTCAGACACCAGCTCTTGCAGGGCAATTTTCTTGTCTTCACGGCCCTGCATCAGATGCGGGATGCCCAGATCGCTCATGCGCTTTTTGGTCAGGGGCGAGCGCCGGCCGGTGATCACGGCAACAGTAATGCCGGCTTTCATCAACTGCTTCAGGCCCAGGCCGTCCAGAATGTTGAACGCTTTGAGTTCGTCACCGTGGGCGCTGAAATACAGCCGGCCGTCGGTCATGATGCCATCAACGTCCAGTGCAATCAGGCGAATGCCCGCGGCCCTTGCTTTGAGTTCGTCGCCCCAGCTTTCGTGCATCGGCGGGTTCAGATCTGCCATTCGAGGCCTCTTAAATAGCTTTCCAGATAACTTTTCAGATGACCCCGGCCCGCAGCAGGTCGTGCATGTTGATGGCGCCAACCAGGTTGCCATCATCGTCGGTGACGGGCAGGGCGTTGATCTTCATTTCTTCCATGATGTTCAGGGCTTCGGCCGCCAGGTGATCTGCCTGGATAGTTTTGCCGTTATGGGTCATGACATCGCGAATCAGGGTTTTATGGACGTTAGGTGATTTATCGAGCGTTCGGCGCAGGTCGCCATCGGTGAAGATACCCGTTAGCTCACCCGTGGGGCTGACGATGGTGGTCATGCCCAGACCTTTACGGGTGATTTCCAGCAAGGCGCCACTGAGCGTCGTGTCTTCCAGTACCCGGGGAATCTGATCGCCCGAGTGCATGATGTCAGACACCCGCAGCAACAGGCGCCGGCCCAGGCTGCCACCCGGGTGTGAAAAGGCGAAGTCTTCAGCACTGAAACCGCGAGCTTCCAGTAAGGCCACTGCCAGGGCATCGCCCATGACGAGGGTGGCGGTGGTGCTGGACGTTGGCGCCAATCCCAGCGGGCATGCCTCAATAGCGACACTCACATCCAGGTTGGCGATTGCCTCCTTGGCCAGAACCGAATTTGGGTTACCGGTCATGCTGATCAGTGGAGCGCCCATGCGCTTGATCAGTGGCAAGATGGTGACCACTTCGCTGGTGCTGCCACTGTTGGAGATGGCGATGACCACATCTTGCGGCGTGATCATGCCCATGTCGCCATGGCTGGCCTCGCCGGGATGAACGAAAAAGGACGGTGTGCCGGTACTGGCGAGGGTTGCCGCAATCTTGTTGCCGATGTGGCCGGATTTGCCCATGCCCGTCACGACTACCCGGCCTTTACACGCCATGATGACTTCACAGGCTTTGGTAAACTCGCCGTTGATACGGTCTTCCAGAGTTTCGATGGCTTCCCGTTCGATGCGAATGGCCCGCAGTGCGGATGAGCGGTAATCCGGGGCACCTGAAGAAATAGAATCTGTCATCTCGGCTGATTGTCTGCTCGGTCGGTGTGGTTTGCCCGGCCATGGTTGACGGTCGGGTCACTGTGGCGGAAGTATATCATTGTTAAGCCGGGTGGCTGCCAACGTTCAGGGAAACTGAACATTGCCATCAATACATTTTACCGAGCTTTCACTGGCCTGCCATTGAGCTGGCGCGGCGCTTGGCATAATGTAGGCGCTCGCTGAAAAGGAAGGATCATGGAGTCGTCTGCTTATATAACATTGAAAGACGTGGTGTTTTCCCGCTCCGGCCGGCGCATTTTTGATGGCGTGTCCCTGGCTATCCCCGAGGGCAAGATTACCGCCATTATGGGCCCCAGTGGCACCGGGAAAACCACGCTGCTTCGCCTCATCGGCGGCCAGCTCCGGCCGGACTCCGGGCAGGTTACGGTGGCAGGGCACGATGTGCCGAAACTCAAGCGCCGGGATCTGTACCGGTTGCGGGAAAAAATGGGCATGTTGTTTCAGAGCGGCGCGTTGTTTACCGATCTGAGTGTCTTCGAGAACGTGGCCTTTCCGTTACGGGTTCACACCGCGCTGCCGGAAGACATGATTCGCGACATCGTATTGATGAAGCTTGAGGCGGTTGGCCTGCGTGGCGCCCGCCAATTGATGCCGTCCGAATTGTCCGGGGGTATGACCCGGCGCGTGGCGCTTGCCCGCAGCATTGCCCTGGACCCGGAACTGATCATGTATGACGAACCCTTCGCCGGCCAGGACCCGATTGCCATGGGGGTGCTGGTCAAGCTGATTCGTGATCTGAACAGCTCCATGGGCCTGACCAGCGTGCTGGTGTCCCATGACGTACCGGAATCTCTGAGTATCTGCCATTTTGCCTGTATCATTGCCGATGGCAAAGTCATCGGTGAAGGCACGCCGGAGCAGTTACGAGAGCATCCCTCTGAGCGTGTGCAGCAGTTTCTGAAGGGTGAGCCCGATGGCCCGGTGCCGTTTCATTATCCGTCCGGCGATGCTGCCTCGGATTTCGGCTTACCAGGAGGCGCAGCATGATGGATCGGATTGCAGCGTTTGGCCGCGTGGGTATCGATACGGTTGCGTCTTTCGGTCGTGCCAGTCAGTTTTTGGCGGGTGTGCTGGGCGGCGTGCCCAGGCCGTCGGTTGGCTTCCCCCTGCTGATCCGGCAGCTGTACGCGGTGGGCGTGCTGTCGCTGGCCATCGTCGTGGTCTCGGGGCTGTTTATTGGTATGGTGCTGGGCCTTCAGGGCTACACCATCCTCAGCGATTTCGGTTCCGAGGCGGCCATCGGTCAGATGATTGCGTTGACTCTGGTGCGTGAACTCGGGCCCGTGGTTACGGCGTTGCTGTTCGCTGGCCGTGCCGGCTCGGCCCTGACCGCAGAAATTGGCCTGATGAAGGCCACTGAGCAATTATCGAGCATGGAAATGATGGGGGTGGATCCGCTGCGCCGCGTTATTGCACCGCGGCTTTGGGCGGGTTTTCTGGCGATGCCGGTGCTGGCCATGATCTTCTCGGTGGTTGGTGTAGTGGGTGGCATGTTGGTTGGTGTGGAGTGGTTGGGCGTGTTTGAAGGCTCCTATTGGGGCAATATGCAGGCGTCGGTCGACTTTTTCGACGATGTGGTCAACGGCATTATCAAGAGTGTGGTGTTCGGTTTTGTTTGTGCCTGGATCGCGGTCTATCAGGGTTATGACTGCGTGCCGACCTCTGCCGGCATCAGTTCCGCCACCACCAAGACCGTGGTTTATTCATCGCTTGCAGTGCTCGGCCTCGATTTCGTGCTGACCGCTGTCATGTTTGGTAATTTTTAATCAGGAATTCCGGGAGCCTGTCATGGCACAAAGAACAACAGAAATTATCGTCGGTCTGTTTATGGTGGCCGGGCTTGCGGCCCTGATGTTTCTGGCGCTGCAGGTCAGTGGGCTGTCGCCAAAATCGTCTGGCGACAGCTACACCTTGTCTGCCAACTTTAATGACACTGGCGGATTGGCACCCAGAGGCAAGGTCTCCATGGCAGGGGTCACCATTGGTACCATTGATTCAATTACCCTGGATAAGCAGACGTTTCAGGCCCGGGTAGTCATGTCGATTGATAAAGACGTTGATAACATTCCAGCGGACAGCGCTGCAGTAATACGTACATCCGGAATTCTGGGTGAGCAGTACATTGATATATCGATCGGCGGGGACATGGAATCGTTAACAGCGGGTGAGACCTTTTATACAACTCAGTCCGCCATGAACCTGGAACGGATGATCAGTAATTTCGCGTCCGGCCGGTAAGAGTTTACACACAGGAGAATGCAATGCTTGCTTTGAAACAACGAATTTTTCTGATTTTTACCCTGTTTGCTCTGGGGCTTGGTCAGGCCTGGGCCAGCCCGGAAGACGAGTTGAAGCGTTACGTGGATGACAATACTCAGAAGCTGGTGCAAAAACTGAATGCCGAGCGCGGTCTCTACAGCGAGGATCCTGAGGCCTTTTACGCCAGCATGAGCGAGACTCTGGACGAGTTTGTGGATTTTCGCCGTATCGCCGCTCGCGTCATGGGCCGTTACGCCCGCCAGACCACACCGGAGCAGCGTGATGAATTTGTCGAGAAGTTCAAGCGCAGCCTGTTTGATAGTTACGCTCAGGCACTGGTGTCGGCAGACAGCTTCGAGATTACCGTAAAAGACGCCTCTATCATGAGCGATAATGACAGTCGTGGCGCCGTACAGATGGAAATGGTCAGCGCTTCCGGCACTCGGTACCCGGTCACTTATTCCATGTACAAAAATGCGGAGGGTCGCTGGTTAATGGAGAACGTCATCGTTGAGGGCGTCAACATTGGTCTGGCGTTCCGTGATCGCTTTGCCCAGGAAATGGAAGAAAACCGCGGCCAGGTGCAGGCAGTGATTGACGGGTGGGGAGATGCCCTCGAATCTCTGAACCTTGACGAAGAACTCGACCGCTCATGAGCAGCGGTGCGCCCACGGTTGAGCTGGACGGTTCCATTTTGCGGGTCGTCGGTGAAGTAGACGTCGACTCGGTGGTGATCCTGCGCAATCGGGGTGAGCAGCTAATGAGTGCGGCTCCCGGCCCGTTGACGGTGGATCTGTCAGGGCTTGTAACTGCACACAGTGCGGTGCTGTCGATGCTGTTATGCTGGCACCGGCTGGCGCTGAAAAACCAGACAGCGCTTACCTTCGACGGAGCCAGTGAGCGCCTGCTGTCGCTGGCCTCGCTCAGTAATCTGCAAGATCAGATTCCCGGATTTGCCTCACACAGCTGACCGGCGCCCTGGAATTGGTTACAATTCCGCCCCTGATTTCAAACCAGTTGAGGAATGTCTATGGACGCCGCCCAGGTTACCGAACTTGTCAAAGAAGCCATGCCCGATTGCGAGGTTCAGGTACAAGTCGATGGCAACCATTATATGGTGGTTGTCGTAGGCGATGTATTTGAAGACCTGCCCACCATCAAACGGCAGCAGATGATCAACAAGGTACTGTTCCAGCACGTCATGGACGGCACCATTCACGCTCTTCACCCGAAAGCCTTCACTCCGAGTGAGTGGGCCGAGCGGCAGGCCAACACCTGAACAGAACAGGATAATAATTGTGGATAAACTTCTGATCAGGGGTCGCAAGCCTCTGAATGGCGAAATTCGTATTTCCGGTGCCAAGAACGCCGCGCTGCCGATATTGGCGGCCACATTGCTGGCGGATGAGCCGGTGACCGTCGGCAATCTGCCACACCTGAACGACGTTACCACCATGATCGAGCTGCTGGGCCGCATGGGTGTTGAGCTGATGATCGACGAAAAGATGAGCGTCGAAGTGCACGCCAACACCATCGAGCATTTCCATGCGCCCTATGAGCTGGTGAAAACCATGCGCGCCTCGATCCTGGTACTGGGGCCACTGGTGGCACATTTCGGTGAGGCAGAAGTGTCTCTGCCTGGTGGTTGTGCCATCGGCACCCGCCCGGTCAACCTGCACATCCACGGTCTGGAACTGATGGGTGCGGAGATCAAGGTCGAGAATGGCTACATCAAGGCGAAAACCAACGGTCGCCTGAAGGGTGCCCACATCTTCATGGATACCGTGACCGTGACCGGCACCGAAAACCTGTTGATGGCGGCGACTCTGGCGGACGGTAAAACCATTCTGGAAAACGCCGCCCGCGAACCGGAAGTGGTCGACCTGGCCGAGTGCCTGATCGCTATGGGTGCCGATATCAAGGGCCACGGCACCGCCACCATCGAGATCAACGGTGTGGAGCGCCTGCATGGCTGCCATTACAATGTGCTGCCGGACCGTATTGAAACCGGGACCTACCTGGTCGCGGCGGCGGCCACCGGTGGTCGGGTAAAGCTGAAAGATACTCGAGAAGATTTGCTGGAAGCGGTACTGCTTAAGTTGAAAGAGGCTGGTGCGCACATCACCACCGGTCCGGACTGGATCGAGCTGGACATGAAGGGCAAGCGCCCGAAGGCTGTCAGTGTTCGCACGGCGCCTTACCCTGCTTTTCCGACCGACATGCAGGCGCAGTTTGCGGCTATGAATGCCGTGGCGGAAGGCACCGGTACCATTGTCGAGACGGTGTTTGAAAACCGGTTTATGCACCTGCAGGAACTGATCCGCATGGGTGCCGACATTACCCTGGAAGGGAACGCTGCGATCATCAAAGGTGTGGACCATCTGACGGGTGCGCCAGTGATGGCAACCGACCTGCGTGCGTCTGCCAGCCTGGTCATTGCCGGTCTGGTCGCCGAGGGCGATACCATCGTCGATCGTATTTACCATATTGATCGCGGCTACGAGTGTATTGAAGAGAAACTGCAGCTGCTGGGCGGAAGCATTCGCCGCTTGCCAGGCTGATCCAACATCAACGGGAACCCGGGAAAACCCATGACAGATTCCATCACCATCGCTTTGTCGAAGGGGCGCATCCTCGAAGAGACCTTGCCTTTGCTGGCGGAAGCCGGCATTGAGCTGGTAGACGACGTGAATAAGTCCCGCAAGCTGGTGTTCCCGACTACGGATCCCCAGGTGCGTATTTTGATTATCCGGGCGACGGATGTACCCACCTATGTTCAGTACGGTGCTGCAGATCTTGGCGTTACCGGGAAGGATGTGCTGATGGAACATGGCGGTGAGGGGCTTTATGAGCCGCTGGATCTGAACATTTCCCGTTGTCGGTTGATGACGGCGGGCAAGAAGGGAGAGCCGGCGCCTTCCGGTCGAATCCGGGTGGCGACCAAGTTCGTAAATCTTGCACGTCGGTATTATGCGGCCCAGGGTCGGCAGGCGGATATCATCAAGCTGTACGGTGCGATGGAGCTGGCGCCGATTCTGGATCTGGCGGATGAGATTGTGGATATTGTGGATACCGGTAATACCCTGAAGGCGAATGGTTTGGAGCCTCGGGAACTTATTGACCATATCAGCAGTCGGTTGGTGGTGAACCGGGCTTCTATGAAGATGAAGCATGGGCAGATTAACCCGATCATCGAGAAGATGGCGGTGGCTGTGGATAAACGCCGGGGTTCCGAGTAAGAATCGCTCGCGCGGCGCTTTCGGGATTTTGGCTGGGTGCACGAGCGCTCAGGGTGGCCTTTCCAAAACACGCTCCTTCGGCACATCCATGTGACGCTTGGGCTCCGCCATCCCTGGCTCCGCACAGTTTTGGAAAGGCCACCCTGAACACTCGTCTCAACGTTTGGCGTAAGCAGCCCCGCGCAAGCAATTCCCAGACTAGCCGGCTGGTATTCCGGCGAACGCGTAATTAATCCAAAGCAGGATTCGAGCTATGACAGACAAGATCACCAGACTGAACACCACTCAGAGCGACTTTGACGGCGCGCTGGCCAAGCTGCTGGCCTGGGATGACAGTGTGGATCATCAGGTGAACGAGTCGGTGCGTCATATCCTGCATGAGGTGAAAACCCGTGGCGATGCGGCGGTGCTGGAGTTTACGGCGAAGTTTGATCGGCTGACGGTTGGTTCGATGGCGGAGCTGGAGATTGGTCAGGATCGTTTGCAGGCGGCGTTGGCCAGGATTCCTCAGGATCAGCGGAAAGCGCTGGAACAAGCGGCTGAGCGGGTTCGGGATTATCACGAGCGGCAGAATCAGCAATCCTGGCAGTATCAGGATGAGGACGGGACGATTCTGGGTCAGAAGGTGACGCCGCTCGACCGTGCCGGTTTGTATGTGCCGGGTGGTAAGGCGGCGTATCCGTCGTCGGTGTTGATGAACGCAATTCCTGCGAAGGTGGCGGGGGTGGGCGAGTTGATTATGGTGGTGCCGACGCCGGATGGCGTGGTGAACGATATGGTGCTGGCGGCGGCGGCCATTGCCGGAGTGGATCGGGTGTTTGCACTCGGTGGCGCGCAGGCGGTGGGCGCGTTGGCTTATGGCACGGAAACAGTGCCGGCGGTGGATAAGATTGTCGGGCCGGGCAATATTTTTGTCGCCACCGCCAAACGTGAGGTGTTCGGCGTGGTTGGCATCGATATGATTGCGGGGCCGTCGGAAATTTTGGTGATCTGTGACGGCAAGACCGATCCGGACTGGATCGCGATGGATCTGTTTTCCCAGGCTGAGCACGATGAGCAGGCCCAGAGCATTCTGGTGAGCCCGGACGCGGATTTCCTGGATGCGGTGGAAGCCAGCATCAACAAACTGCTGCCAACCATGGAGCGGGAGAAAATTATCCGCACATCGATGATTGGCCGGGGTGCGTTTATCAAAGTGGCTGATCTGAAAGAAGCGGCGGAGGTGTCTAACCGCATCGCTCCAGAGCACTTGGAGCTCTCCGTGGAAGATCCGCAAGCGATGCTGGACGACATCCGCCACGCCGGCGCTATTTTCATGGGTCGGCACACGGCAGAAGCTCTCGGCGACTACTGCGCCGGCCCGAACCACGTGCTGCCGACCAGCGGTACCGCGCGGTTTAGTTCACCCCTGGGCGTGTATGACTTCCAGAAACGATCCTCTCTGATCGGCTTCACCTCCAAAGGTGCGGATCGTATGGGGCGCGTTGCGTCGGTGCTGGCGCGAGGCGAAGGCCTGACCGCGCACGCGCGCTCGGCTGAGTACCGTATTAAAGATTAATTGCCCTCGCTGGCCGATAGAGTCGGCAGCGTGGCGTTTTAGAATCCCCTGAACAATTCTGTGAGCAGGGCTGGTTGGGCACGGAAGCATGTAGAGTGTGGCTGGCGGGGCTTTCCAAAAATTTCGAAGGCCAGGGATGGCCTGAGAGAAGCGCACATGGATGTGCTCGTAGCGGTTTTTGGAAAGCCCCGCCAGCCATACTCCGGCACCCAAACGACAACAACCAGGCCTGCTCCTGCACCATACCGGAGTGCATTAGAAATGAGTAAATACTGGAGTTCACTGGTCAGCAAGCTGCAGCCTTACGTTCCCGGCGAGCAGCCCAAGATGGCTAACCTGGTAAAACTGAACACCAACGAAAATCCTTTCGGACCCTCGCCGAAAGTCATCGAAGCCATCCAGTCGGAACTGAACGATAACCTGCGTTTGTATCCAGACCCTGAAGGCCTGGCGCTGAAAGAATCGATCGCCAACTACTATGGCGTAAAGGCGAGACAGGTCTTCGTCGGCAACGGCTCAGACGAAGTCCTGGCGCATATCTTTCAGGGGCTGTTGAAGCACGACAAGCCGATACTGTTTCCTGACGTTACCTACAGCTTCTACCCGGTGTATTGCGGACTGTACCAAATCGAAAGCAACGTTATCCCGCTGACCGACAGCTTCGAAATCAACCCGGACGACTACAAACAAGCCAACGGCGGCATCATCTTCCCGAACCCTAACGCGCCGACCGGCCGCTACCTCGGGCTCGAGCATGTGGAAGATATTCTCAATGCTAACCCCGACAGCGTGGTGGTGGTCGATGAGGCCTATGTCGATTTTGGTGGCGAGACAGCGATTACCCTGGTGGATAAATACCCGAACCTTCTGGTCAGCCAGACCCTGTCCAAGGCACGTTCGTTGGCGGGCCTACGGGTAGGCTTTGCGGTGGGTAACGAAGAGCTGATCGAAGCCCTGAACCGCGTTAAAGACAGCTTCAACTCCTATCCACTGGACCGACTCGCCCTGGTGGGCGCCATTGCCGCTTTTGAGGATCGTGATTGGTTTGAAAAAAGCCGTCAGGGCGTCATCAGCGAGCGGGAAAGAGTGACGGCTGAACTGGAAAGCCTGGGCTTCGAAGTACTGCCATCCAAAGCGAACTTCGTCTTTGCTCGCCACCCGGAACACGCCGGTGCAGACCTCGCGGCCAAACTGAGAGAGCAAGGCGTCATTGTTCGGCATTTTAACAAGCCGCGGATCAGTGACTTCCTGAGAATCACCATCGGCACCGCTGAACAAAACAATGCCTTGATCAAAGGATTAGCTTCAATTTAGACAGAGCGATAAGCCTGAACGAGGGGTCGGCGCTCACCAAGTTAGCAGTAAGGGGCTGGCAGGGCTTTCCAAAAATGTGCGGAGCCAGGGATGGCGGAGCCCAAGCGCCACATGGATGTGCCGAAGGAGCGTTTTTTGGAAAGCCCTGCCAGCCCCTTACATTGCACGAAACCTGAAGCGCCGGTCCCCGATCCCCCAAAGCCAGGAGGCGTAACCATGGCAAACCGCAACGACATCCTGAATAAAATCAACGAATGGCTCCAGCCAGAAAACTTCCAGGACTATTGCCCAAACGGCCTCCAGGTGGAAGGAAAGTCGGAGGTTAATACCGTCATCACCGGCGTCACCGCCTCCCAGGCACTCATCGACGCCGCCATCAAACAAAACGCCGACATGATCCTCGTCCACCACGGCTACTTCTGGAAAGGCGAAGACCAGACCATCCGCAGCATGAAGAAAAACCGCATCAAACAGCTACTCGACAACGACATCAACCTCGTCGCCTACCACCTCCCACTAGACGACCACCCCGACTACGGCAACAACCGCCAACTGGCCGACGTTCTCAACATCCAGAACCCCCGCCCACTGGGCGGCCTGCTCTGGCAAGGCGAATTGCCCGAGCCCATGGCTCCTGAACACTTCGGCCTTTACATCGCCCGAGCGTTGAATCGTCAACCACTGCACGTAGGCCAGGGCAAAGCCGAAATCAAAACCGTCGCCTGGTGCACCGGCGCCGCCCAAGGGTTTATCAATGCAGCATTGGACGCAGGCGTGGACGCCTACATAAGCGGAGAGATTTCAGAACCGACCACCCACACAGCCAGAGAGTGCGGAATCCACTATTACGCCGCGGGCCATCACGCCACTGAGCGGTATGGCGTTCAGGCACTGGGTAAGGCAATTTCAGAAGGGTTTGGGGTTGCTCACAGGTTTATCGATTGCGACAACCCGGTGTAATTAAGCCGGCCGCTTTTCGCCTTTTCTCAGACCGTAATCCTCGGCAAGAGTGCCCTTGTCTTCAGGATCATCCTTAGGCGCATAATCCCGTGGCGGCTCGGATGTTTCACTATTGCCATGCTCCAACCGGCCTGATGAATCCTGGCCAACCTGATCCATCCAGTCCTCGTCATTGCACAGCCGGTTCGCCCCGCGTGCCATATGCTGATTCACATCACGGTAAGCATCATTGAACCGCCGCAGCAGCTGTGAAGACTCCATAAAATGCTCGTTCACCTGCGCCTGATAGCGAGTAAACTCACTGCGCAACTCATCAATTTGCTGCTCCGCCCGGCGCTGTCGCAGTGTTGCTCCCTGGCCCGAGCGGCCAAACAGAATCCCGATGACAAGGCCAACTACCAACGCGACAATCGCCGCCAGAATCAGGTTTGTCATAAAAAAATCGTCCTTTCATTGCGTGCGAGTGAGCCAATCCCCATTCGAAGAGTATAACCCCCCAAGTCGATTGCGCCCATGCCGAAACACTGCGCCAATCGTCGTATTGCCCCAAAGCCCCCGCGGCGTAGCGAAAAAGCGCCAAATAAGCGACAATACTACGCCCTGATTCCAATACCATCCAAACCCGGGAACCCCTGATGACAGCAGCCATGTCCTCCGAAACCGAAGCGAACCTGACCCCTTGGGAACGTTACCAAAAGGATCTTGAACGCCCGGACTTTCTCAAGGACCCGGCCCAGGAAGACGCCGTTCGACGCCTTCAGGCACTGTACGACAAACTGGTCGAAGCCGAAAGTGATCGCAACAAACGCCTGACCAAACTCCGCCGCAAACTCAAAAAAGGCATGGAGGCTCCAGTCAAAGGTTTGTACTTCTGGGGTGGCGTAGGCCGTGGCAAAACCTACCTGATGGATACGTTCTTTGAAGCGCTGCCGTTCGACCGCAAAATGCGCGTGCACTTTCACCGCTTCATGCAGCGCGTTCATAGTGAACTCAAAGCGCTGAAGGGCGAGAAGAACCCTCTCGACCTGGTGGCCAGGAAGTTCGCCGATGAAGCCCGCGTGATCTGCTTCGACGAGTTCTTTGTCTCCGATATTGGCGACGCCATGATTCTGGCAACCTTAATGGACGGCTTGTTCGGGCGAGGCGTTACCCTGGTGTGCACCTCCAACATCGTGCCCGACGGACTCTATAAAGATGGCCTTCAGCGTGCCCGCTTTCTGCCCGCGATCGAACTTGTCAAAGCACACACTGACGTGGTGAACGTCGATGGCGGTGTCGATTACCGTCTGCGAACCCTGGAGCAGGCCGAGCTTTATCACTGCCCGCTGGATGATCAGGCCGATATCAGCCTGCGCAACAGTTTTGACGCGCTGGCCCTTGAGGTCGGCAAGCACAGCAGAAGCATGGAAATAAACGGACGCAAGATTCCGGCCCAGGCCCATGCTGACGACGTGGTCTGGTTCGACTTTACAGATGTGTGCGACGGCCCTCGCAGCCAGAACGATTACATCGAAATGGCTCGCCAGTTCCATGCCATCATCGTCAGTAACGTACCGGTGCTGGGGGGTGACAAGGACGACCAGGCCCGTCGCTTCGTCAACATGATCGACGAATTTTACGATCGAAACGTCAAAGTCATCATCTCCGCCGCCGTCCCGATCACCCAGCTCTATTCCGGCGGCCGCCTGAGTTTCGAATTCGAACGCACCGAATCACGGTTGTTGGAGATGCAATCCCAGGAATACCTGGAAGCACCCCACAAGCCTTAATCAGCGGGTCTCGATCTACGGGTCGATCTACGGGGTCTGTCCCCGAAGGAGACTGACCCCAATCACCAAGAGCCGAGCCAAAACCAAATATCAAACAGAGAGGTCACAACATGAGCCAGGACAACGTAGTCATTGTCAGCGGTGTACGCACTCCGATGGGTGGATTCATGGGCAGCCTTGCCCCGGTGTCCGCCCCGGAATTGGGTGCCATTTCCATCGCCGAAGCGGTCAAGCGCGCTGGCCTGCAGCCGACCGACATTCAGGAAGTGATCATGGGCAACGTACTGCCCGCCGGCCTGAAGCAGGGCCCTGCACGCCAGGCCATGCGTAAGGCGGGCCTGCCGGACAGCACCGGTGCCACCACCATCAACAAACTGTGTGGCTCTGGCATGAAAGCTGCCATGTTTGCTCATGACCTGATCAAAGCCGGAACCAACAACGTCATGGTTGCTGGCGGCATGGAAAGCATGTCCAATGCGCCCTACGTGCTGCTTGGCGCCCGCCAGGGCTATCGCATGGGGCCTGGCCAGGCGCCGCAGGATCACATGTTTCTGGATGGCCTTGAAGACGCTGAAACAGGCCGACTGATGGGCGCTTTTGCGCAGGAAATGGCGGACAAAAAAGGCTACACCCGCGAAGAGATGGATCAGTACGCCGTTACTTCTCTGACCCGGGCAAAAAAAGCCATCGAAGAAGGTCTGTTAAAAGACGAGATCATCCCGGTTACGGTCAAGACCCGTAAAGGCGACGTGGTTGTTGAAGACGACGAGCAGCCTCACAACGCCAACATCGAGAAAATACCCACCCTGCGCCCGGCCTTCGCGAAAGACGGCACGGTAACTGCGGCCAATGCCTCCTCTATTTCAGACGGCGCCTCTGCCCTGGTACTGATGCGCGAATCCGAAGCCGAAAAGCGCGGGCTGAAGCCGATGGCACGAATTGTTGCCCACAGCACCCAATCCCAGCACCCGTCCGAATTTACCTGCGCCCCGGTTGGCGCGATTCAGTCACTGCTGGAAAAAGCCGGCTGGAGCAAAGACGAAGTTGATCTGTTCGAAATCAACGAAGCTTTCGCCATGGTCGCCATGATGCCAATCAAAGAGCTTGGCCTGGATCCGGAAAAGGTCAATATCCATGGCGGCGCCTGCGCCCAGGGCCACCCGGTAGGTTCTACCGGCTCCCGTTTACTGGTCACACTGATGCACGCCCTGAAGCATTATGGCAAGAAAAAAGGTGTGGCAGCTTTGTGCATTGGTGGTGGTGAAGCCACGGCCATGGCGATCGAATTGTTGTAACCGAGCCGAAGTGGTTGCACTCCCGAATCTTGTCTATAGTGAGGGAGTGCGAAAACACGGCGGGATAGAGAGTGACAGCAAAATCATACTTTTGACTGATCAAAGCCCCGAAAGCCCTTAGCTATAGTGCAAGCATCACGGCACTGTATGCACAGCCGCCAAGAGACCAAACCAGAACAACCGAGCAGCGACTCAGAACAACAACGGAGTAGGCTTCCAATGACAAGAAAAACTCAACCGTGGCAGCGCTGGACCAAGTTACCACTTGCCGTCGCCATCGCCGCCGGCGTATCCGCCCCGGCTTCTGCTATTTCCTTTTACATGGGTGATGTCGACGCGCAGTTCAATACCACGCTGTCAGCTGGTGTGGGTTGGAGAACCCAAAACCAAGACAAACGCCTGATTTCGCAGGGTAACCTTGGGCCGGAATACGCGCCTGTTTCTCAGGGTGGTGATCCGGATTTTGCGAATATCGGCGCATCCACAAACAACTACGACGACGGTAACCTGAATTTCGACAAGGGCGATACCTATTCAAAAAATGTCAAAGGCAACAGTGAGCTGTTCCTGGATTACGCTGTCAACAGCAACGTGCTTACCCGGGTGGGTGGCTTGATACGTGGCCGTTACTGGTACGACTTTGAGCTCAAAGATGAAAGCCGCGCCATAGACGATGTGGGCCAGCAGAGAGAGCTTAACGACAGTGCTAAGGGCAATGCGTCCGGTGGGGAGATTCTAGATGCTTACATTTTTACCGACTGGTATTTTGGCAATACGCCTGTCAGTGCCCGTTATGGTAAGCAGGTAGTTAGCTGGGGTGAAAGCACGTTTATACCGGGCGGCATCAATACTATTAACCCGGTTGACGTTCCCGCCTTTCGTGCTCCCGGCTCCGAGCTGAAAGATGCTTTGTTGCCGGTGGAAATGTTCTATGTGTCAGCGGGTCTTACTGAATCGGTTACCGTAGAAGCCTTCGTACAGGCAGACTGGGAGCCCATACGCCCTGACGATTGTGGAACCTTCTTCTCCACTAACGATTTCGCGGCTGATGGGTGCGGCCCTGTTTTACTGGCGGGTCAACTGTCAGACTCGCAAGCACTGGCGCAGGGCTTTGTGGCGCCTCGTTTAGCCGATAAAGAGGCCGACTCCAAAGACCAGTTTGGTGTAGCGCTTCGCTGGTATGTGCCTGCCCTTAATGATTCCGAGCTAGGCTTTTATTACATTAAATACAATAGCCGATTGCCCTACGTAAGTGGCGTTGTAAGTGACCCAGGCGCAGGGCAGAGGTTCCCCTCTTATTTTATTGAGTACCCTGAAAATATTGATCTATACGGTGTCAGTATCAATACAACAGTATCGGGCGGTTGGTCTTTGGGCGCCGAATACAGCTTTCGTGACAACGTCCCGTTGCAATGGAACGCATTTGAATTGCTTACCGGTGGTGCGCAATTTCTCAAAGGCGACGGTAGCGGTGAACCATTCAGTCTTTTGGCACAGCAGCGCGTGAAAGAAGCTGGAGCTAGTAACATCAGCGAGTTGAGTGGTCAAGAGGTTGACGGGTATGACCGTTTTGGTGTGTCACAGGCTCAGTTCACTTTGATCAAATTCTTCGATCAAGTGATGGGTGCCAGTCGGATGTCACTTATAACGGAGTTTGGTGCAACTTACGTACATGATCTTCCGAGCTATGACGAGGCCCGATACGGTCGTTCAGGTACTTTCGGCAACGGTACAGTTTCTGGAGTTGACGGACGAGATTTGTGTGTTGACAATTCGCCGCAATCAGGCACGAACATCAACACCAACTACTGCAACAACGAAGGCTTTACAACCTCATTTTCATGGGGCTACCGTTCGCGTCTGGTCTGGGATTACCCCAACGCCTTTGCCGGCATTAACTTGTCACCTCAGTTGGCCTGGAGCCATGACGTGAAAGGTTATTCCCCGCAGCCAGGTGGTGCGTTTAACGAAGGCAGCAAGGCGATTGGCCTGTCGCTGCAAGCTGTTTACCAAAACAGAATCACCGGCAACATCGGCTATACCAACTTTTTCGGCGGCAAGCCGTATAACGAGTTGACCGACCGCGATTTCGTGAGTGCTAGTGTTTCCTACTCATTCTGATACGGACCGAATTCGTTCAACGAGGTAACTTAAATGAAACTGAACAAGAAACTACTGGCTACAGGCGTACTGGCTGCAAGTCTCGTCGCCGGCCAGGCCTGGGGCGCGGTTTCTGCAGAAGAAGCAGCCAAACTTGGCAATACTCTGACACCAATGGGTGCCGAGCGCGCGGGCAATGGCGGGGATATTCCTGAGTGGACCGGCGGGTTGGCAACGCCGCCGGCCGGCTACAAGGGTGATGGTATCTACCTAAATCCGTTCCCGGATGAGCAGCCGAAATTCATCATTAACCAAAGCAATGTAGGTGAATACGAAGACAAGTTGTCACCGGGCCAGGTAGCGATGATTCGCCAGTATCCGGATTTCACAATCCCGGTTTACACGACTCACCGTACCTCCGTTTACCCGCAAGACATCATGGATGAGACCGTTAAGAACGCGACCCGTTCTGAGCTGATTCAGGGCGGCAACGGCATTGGTGACTACGCCAACGCAACACCGTTCCCGATGCCTCAGAATGGTCTCGAGGCCATCTGGAACCACATTACGCGCTACCGCGGTGGTTCGGTGCAGCGTAACGTGGGCCAGGTGACTCCTACCGCAGGTGGTGCGTTCTCCGTAGTAAAGTTCCAGGATGAACTGACCTGGAACAGCTACCTGGACGATTACACGCCGGGTCAGGATGACAACGTACTGTTTTATTTCAAGCAAGCCATTACAGCACCGGCTCGACTGGCTGGTAACGTACTGTTGGTTCACGAGACCCTGGACCAGGTTGCAGAACCTCGCCGTGCGTGGATCTACAACGCCGGTCAGCGTCGGGTTCGTCGTGCACCACAGGTAGCTTACGACGGTCCGGGTACGGCAGCGGATGGCCTTCGTACATCTGATAACTTTGACATGTTCAACGGTGCACCTGATCGTTACAACTGGGAGCTGATTGGCAAGAAAGAGATGTACATTCCCTACAACTCTTACAAGCTGGTTGACCGTAGTCTCAGCTACTCCGACATCGTCAGGGAAGGTCATATCAATCAGGACCTGACACGCTACGAGCTTCACCGTGTGTGGCATGTGCGCGCAACCCTGAAAGAAGGTGAGCGTCACGTTTATGCCCAGCGTGACTTCTATCTTGACGAAGACTCCTGGCAGGCGGCCGTAATTGATCATTACGATGGCCGTGGTGAGCTCTGGCGCGTAGCCGAAGCCCACTCTATGCAGTTCTATGATCAGAACGTGCCCTGGTATGCCATTGAAGTGCTGTACGATCTGCTCTCTGGCCGTTACCTGGCCCTTGGCCTGACCAACGAAGAAAACGATCCGTACAACTTCGGTGTTTCCCGTCAGTCCCGGGATTACACGCCGTCGGCTCTGCGTCGTGCCGGCACCCGGTAACGAACAGGCTTTGAAGGTAATGATGCGGCGGGCCTTTCGGGGTCCGCCGTTTTTTTTGAGTCAATCGAAACCTCCGCGTTAAAAATCCGCCACTGAGTCACTTTTTACACGTCAAAATTTTGCAGCTAACCCCGCCTTTAGTTTAACCTTCGTCTAAACTACTCATACTAAAGGCGTACCCGATGCAGGGCGCCAAGCCAGAATTCGTGAAAAGAATGATCTTTTTACACCGGCCAGTCTCCCAGACTGACTCGGTTTCAAAGGGGCAGTGCGTGAAATCCTATAATGATGGCTGTGCAGCCAACGACGAGTTTCAGACCGTAAATAACGGGCTCCAGCATGGCGAGCTGGTGCGTGACCTCATGGAGCAGCGGTTACAAATGCCGGCTATTCCTGAAGCGAGGCTTGTTCGGCCAGAGTTTGACCAGCACATTCTGAGTGCGCTCGCACCTAAAACACTCCTGTTTCTTGAGGCCCCTAGCGGTTACGGAAAAACGCTATCATTGATCAGTTCGCTGTCTGAAGCCACTGAGACAAACGTGCGCTGGGTGACCCTCAACGCCGGTGACAACGCACCGTCCCGATTGCTGTCGTTGCTAGAAATGGCACTGGATTTACCCGATTATGCCCCGCCGACGGGAGGCACCTTTGAAGATCATCTTTCGGTTCTTCTGGCTGCCAGAGCCCGAAAAGTCTCTGTGCAAAAAGACGTCCTGGTACTCGACAACCTGCACAACCTGACTAACCCTGCGGTGGTTGGACTGCTACACCAGTTGACCTCCCATCTGCCGGAAAATCTTAGCGTGGTTATGGCCTCGCGTTTGCCGCTACCATTTGAGTGCCATACTCTGGAGCTGGATGGCTGTTATCACTCGATCGGTACTGAGCAGTTAGAATTAACTCGCTCTGAAACCTTTGAATTCTTCCAGAAGGCACGCTCTGAAAGCCTGATTACCAGTGTTTCTATTGATCATCTCTACAACCTGACGGAAGGCTGGGTAACACCGCTGGCGCTGTATCGCCGGGAGTTGATGCGTGGTGACGAAAGAAAGCCTTTGCATGAAACGCCGTCGGTGGAGCGATTCCTGAAAGATTCCATTCTCACCCGGCTGTCACCAGCGCAAGCCAAAAGCCTGCGCATGATGGCGGAGCTGGAGAGTTGCTCTGATGAGTTGTTTATGGCCCTGGATGGAGCATTCGCCGAGCAAGGCATGCCACCGTCAGTTGCGTCAGAGCGCGGCTTGCCGCTCAGGCAGGTGCCTGGCCGTGGCCGCTGGTACCGTTTAAATCCCTTGCTCCGGGCCTGGTTGCAAGCGCCTGTAATGACCGGATACGCCACCCGTATGCTGATGGCAAGCCGCTGGTTCAGCCAGCGAGAGCAGTTTCCGGAGGCGTTGAAGCATGCGCTGTTGGCCGGAGAGAACGATGAGGTGATTCGTATTGCTTCTGAGGGCACAGAGGCGTTGTTGTTAGGGCAAGACACGGCCTCTTTGCTGACCTTGCGCAAGAGTATCCCGGCCCGATTACTGGAGCGCAGTGCTCGCTTACGCATTGTCTACGGCTGGGTCCATGCCATCGGCGGCCAGTTCCGCCAGGCCCGACAGTTACTCGAAAGCTTCAGCCCGACCGACTGGCAGGAACAGGAAGCTCGAATCTGTGCGTTGAAGGCTTTTATCCTGCGCGGAGAAGGCTTTGTTGAGCCTGCTCTTGAAATGGCCGATAAGGCGCTTGCGGGTGGGGTTCTATCAACTCAGGCGCAGCTGGTTACCCAGATTGTTCGTTCCAGTGCCCTGTGCGCCGCCGGGCGGTTTCAGGAAGCACGGGATGCCAATCGCACCGCTGCCAAGCTGGCCAGAGAAGCGGGCGATTCCGGTTCAGAGGCTTTGGCCGTTTATGCCCATGCCAGAATCGAGCTTGGCAAAGGCGCCCTCAGCCACGCCGAACAGCTGCTTCGCACCGGCCTGGATACGGCCATGCAGGAGCTCAGCCGGCCCGCCAGAATCGGTGAAACCCGCTTACAGCTGAACCTGGTGCTGGTGCTCTGGCATAAAGGCCGTTTAAAAGAGGCGGACCGGCTGCTGGTCAGCTGTGCTCGCCACGCCGAGCAGACCCGTGATCTCGGTTTGTTGCTGGCCATGGCACTCAGGGTGTTGATGTGCCGTGCCCAGGGGCGGATGGATGATGCCTTTGTCTGGATAGGCCGGGCCGAGCGCACCATGCAGGCCTGGCAAGTGGATGAGTCGCTGTATCTACCGGTGCTGGAAGCCCTCAAAGCCAGTTGCTGGCTGGCCTGCGAACAGCCGGAGAGCGCCGCTCAGGCGTTAGAGAAACTGGCCCCTTACCGACAGGACGGCTGTGTACCGGAATTGTTCCCGATGATTCCGGGCCTGCTCGATTGCCTGCAAGTGCGCATTGATCTGGTCAACGGTGATTTGGTGCGTTCCCGTGAGCACCTGTCAGACGTCTATCGTCGTTATGCGGAGGCACTTCCGTGGGGCTTACAACTGCATGCAGGTTTGCTTGATGCGGTGTTGCTGACCGAAGAGAAAGGCCTGGCAGCGGGCAGAAGGCAGTTGGAGAGCGTGATCAGAGAAGCGGCGAGAGAGCATTTCATCAGCCCGTTCGCTGAGCTGATGCACGAGCTCCGGCCGTTGATGGAAAAGAGCTTTCATGGTCTTGAGCCCTGTCCATTCACCAAAGCGCTTGGGGAGCTGTTCGGCATTGAAACCGGTAAAGATGCTGTCGAGACCCTGGCAGAACCCATCAGCGATCGGGAGCAGGGGGTTCTTGAATTGATTGCCAAAGGATTGTCGAATCAGGAAATTGGCGACAAACTGCATATTTCCCTGCACACCGTGAAAACCCACGCGCGCCGGATCAATGCCAAACTGGAAGTGAAATCACGAACCCAGGCCATTGTCCGGGCCCGCGAGCTGGGCCTGTTGTAATCAGGATCGGTCATCACGACCGGTAATCAGGCCTCGGCTTTCAGTTCGTCAATCCGGGCATCCTTTTCGGCCCAGATTTGGCTGACCCAGCGCTGGAAATCTGCCCGCACTTCACGATGGCTTTCGTAATCCATGCCCAGGAACCGTTCAGGTACTTCGCGGGTGCGAACGTCCACAATGATCCGGCGCACCCGGCCACACAAATAGTCCCAGATGCCCGATCGACCATCCGGGTAAACAATGGTCACGTCCAGCATGGTGTGAATCATCTCGCCCATGGCGCCAAACACAAACGCGGTTCCCCCGGCCTTGGGTTTGAGCAGGTTTTTATACGGTGAGTTCTGGCGGTCATGCTTTTCTGGCGTAAAGCGAGTGCCTTCCATGAAATTGAAAATGGTCACCGGGGTATAGCGGAATTTCTCGCAGGCAGCGCGGGTCGCCTCGGTGTCTTTCCCCTTAAGCTCGGGCCGCCTGGCGATCTGCTCTTTGGTATGCCGGTGCATGAACGGGAAGTCCAGAGCCCACCAGGCGACGCCGAGTAGCGGTACCCAGATCAGCTCTTTCTTCAAAAAAAACTTCAGCAACGGAATCTTACTGTTAAGTACGTACTGAATAGCCGGTATGTCGCTCCAGCTCTGGTGGTTGCAGGTTACAAAGTACCAGTGCTTGCGGCTCAGAGCCTGAACCCCCCGAACATCCCACTCCACTTTGTGGAACAGGTCCATCAGGGCGTTATTGAAGCCGATCCAGTATCTGGCGATACCGTTGACCACCAGAGTGCAGCCTTTGCGAATCGATGTGATGGGGATCACCAGTTTAATGATCGCAAAAAATAGCAAAAATGGAAGAAACACCACGGTATTCAGCAAGATCAGCAAAACTACCAAGGCACCTTTCAGCGGCGCGGGCAGAAAATCAAGCATAAGTTAGAGTCTCTGTCTGTTCAGTTATTACGCTCAGCCTTCAAACGGACTGGCGACGCTGCCTTCGGCACCCGGCAAAAGCGTAGTGTCAGCATCGGCGGAGGCCAGGCGCTCGAAAATGTTAGGTGAGCGATTGCCAAGGAGGGCGCGAAATTCCCGGTCGTAAAACTCAAGATTGTTGTACCGAATCATTGAGCGAATTTCTTTTATATAATCTTCGCCCCTTTCGGAATAGCCGAGCAGGCCTTCCGCAAGTTCAATGCCAGACAAGGGTTTGTCGGCCTGGCGATCCTGCAGGCGTAAGTCCCGAACCAGCTGGTAGGTGGGGTGTCGGTTCAGGTTCTGGATATAAGAGCGAACGGACTGATAGGGCGAGGAGAATTTGGCCACTTCGTGATTGGCACCCTCCACGCGGCTTTGAGGTACCAGACCGCAGCCTTTGCTGAAGCACCACTGGCCGAACAGGTTGTTACCCTCGAGGGCGAAGCGGGAGGTACCCCAGGCCGATTCATTGGCTGCCTGTGCCAGAATCAGGGAGGGCGGAATGACATCCAGGCGTTTGCGCAACAAAGCGAACTGCTCCAGGCTGCCAGTTTCTGCCTCAACGCGCAGTCGTTGGGACTGATCGGAGAGCCACTTCACTTCCTGGTCAGATAGCTCGAATCTTGCGGACAGAGACTCCAGATACTCACGCTCAAGCAGAATGCGAGAGTTTGCCAACACAATTCTCGGGTACAGGAACGAAAAGAAGGCTACCTTACGCTCAGTGGTGTCGCGGTAGCCCGAAAAATCCGGCAGATCCTCTTCGGCCCAGGCCGGCAGTCGTGGGAGCGAAGCCAGAGTAACCTCTCCGTTGTCATTATTTGCCTGGCTGAGACCTGTGCTCGTGGATGCATACCAGGCACCGCCGGCAGCGAACAGAAACAAGGGAACACACAGCATCAGCGCCCGGTTAACAGCAGTCATAAAACCTCTCGTATCTGGTGATATATCAGGCGATATAGCTGGAATTATAACAGGTTATACGGTTACATCCCGATCATTGGTTCTGTCAGTCCTGGTCGGGGATGAGCGTAGCGATCAACAAACCGGTCTGAGGCTGTGCCTCTGCAGCATTCTGGAGCGTTAAAAAGATCTGGTCACCGGTGCCTGTGTAAAAGCCGTGCAGCGTGAGTTCGGTGCCCGTGAGGGTGATGTTTCCATCCTGCGCCTGGTTAACCGTAAACGTCGCATCCCATTGCTGGCTCTCAGGTGTTGAGACGGCGTTTTCAGGTATTTCATGCTGGATACGAAAGCTGTCCGCGGTGAAACTTGCACCGTTCGTTCCATCACCCCCGTCCAGTTCCAGTACACCGTTGTTAATCTGGTAGAGCGTGTTGCTGTCATTGGTCATGGCAACGATGGCACCCTGAACGCGATAGCGGGCATTCGTGGCCAGCGGTGCGGTGGTGGTTTTGGCGGCAACAACCAGGCCGTCGCCCAGATAACTGTTGTTGAGGTTGAAGGCCATCAGCGAACCATCGGGAGTGGCAGCGCCCTGGCCCATGTCTGGCGGGCCGAAAGTGGTGCCGCGCCGGGTTTCAAACAAGCTCAGGCGGCCAATATGTTTGTCATCCTGGCTGACGCGAGACAGGCGATTGGCCAGGTTCCAGGTGTTGTTTTGGCTACCGGTTTCAGCCCGCACCAGCCCAGAAGCGGCACGGGCCAATTGGAAGTGGTTCAGATCAACCGTCGCCGTCAGCTGTTCACCATCTGAGGGCCCGGTGTCCCAGGTGCCATGACCGGTTTCGAACACCACGGGGTCAATAACATCGCCAAACCGCGGGGCAAGATAGATAACGTTGTAAGAGCTGTCCGCCACGGCCGAAAAATCGAAGGCGTCACTGCGCTGAAGGTGCAGTTCAAACACCGACAGGTAATGGTTCTCCAACGTGTCCTGGCGCTTGAGCTTGCCGGCATTGTCTTCCAGGGCGATGGCTTTGCCGGCAGAAAAATAGCTGGCCAGTACGCGATCAGGGCCGCTGCTGTCATCGGCCGGCACGGACGTGAAAGCGTCCAGATGATAGGGATTGCGAGTCCAGCCATTGATCCTGCTGCTGTCTCGGCCCGTGATGCTTTGATACAGGGATCTGCCCGCTAACAGGCGCGCCGGATCGATCTGTTGTTCTTGTAACGGGGGCGTGAGGGTCGCCGCGCCAGGGGCGCTTGAGTGGCTGTTACGTTCCCAGACATCGGAGCTCCGGCTAAAAAAAGTCTGGCCGCCAGTGCCGTCAACGCCATGGATCAGCGCCTGCCGGTCGTAGGGAATGTCAGTCGCCAGCGAGGTCACGTTGATGTTGAACGCCTCAAACGAGGTCAGCGTCAACGCCGGGTACAGGTAGGCGCTGCCGGCGTCTGTCAGTTGCTCTTCCTGGGCGGTGCGAACGCCCCACTGGCCGGCGCCAAAGGCGCTGGGTTCCCGAAAGGTCTGGCCCAGTTCCAGCCCCAGAAAGACCGAGTTGTAGTCCGCGGAACTGGCGCGAATGCTGTCGGAGGTGCCCTGGCCCAGCAGGGCATAAGCCGCCATGGCCTCGACATAGGCTTTGAAGTCCGCCCGGGCATTAAGACTCGCCAGCGCTGATGCGACGCTCGCGTTACTGGCAATATCGATTTCGAAATCATGCACCTGATCGGCCACCGTACCCCAGACATAGCGGTTCAGGCACCGGCTGTTGTCCACGCAGTTCATCACGGTCTGGAAATCGATAGCGTCGTAACCGCCCAGGCCTTGCTCCACCAGGTAATGAGAAAACGGGTTCACTTTGACGTCCCGGTCGGAGTCGGCGGCCAGAGCCTTGAATGTCACGCCCTGATAGGAGGCCTCAATCACCACGTCAGGACCAACCGGCACACCGTTTTCGAACGTCAGGATGATGTTGCCGTCGTCATCGGTTGTGCTGGTGTAGGCTACGGTGCCAAGATCCTCTCGCAGGGTGTAGTCGGTCTGGTAGACCGCCACCCGGTCGGGCACCACAATCTTCAGGTTTCGGCGCGTTGCTTCTGCCTGGGGAGCGACGTTGGCCGGCACCTCCATGGTCACCCGCACCTCGTTGGGTTTTAACCCCCGGGCGTTGCTGGAATCCCCGGTACTGCCGGGACTGAAATCATCCAGGGCATTCACCACATTGCCAAAACGGTTCGGGATCTTCTTGGCGCCATCAATGGCGCTGTCGCCATTGCAGGCCGTCACTAGCAGGGTAGCAACCAAAACGGGGACGAGCTTGAATTTCATACGGAACAATCCGGATTAAAAGTATCCGGTAAGCCTAGCAGTAACGGGGAGGGCAGAGCGTGAGGAAAAGCACGAATCGGTTACCCGGCGCTGAACGGACGCCAGGTAACTGATTCGGGGAACAGAGTGGCGCAATCAGAAGAAAATCTTGATGCCTGCCAGAATGCCTTCGTCCAGATTGATGTCCGGAGAGCCGGCAAAATCCAGTTCCGTGTTCAGATAACGGTAGCCGGCAAACACCTCGGCGTTGCGGATTACCCGGTAGCTACCACGCAGTTCCAGGCTGGTCATGTCATCGGAATCCCCGAATGACAGAATGCTCGGTGCGTAGTGCAGGCTGCCCGTGAAGGACAGGCCGGGAACATCCGGTACGTTGACGGTCGCAAAACCACCTAGGCCGATGGCGCCGCCGTCTACACGGTCGTCGTCCCAGGCAATCCCGCGCATGCCAATACCGGCGGTGGTCGGCAGGTTGCCGATGGCGGTGCGGCCTTGAGCATGAAAATCAATATTGCCGATGTGGCGGCTGCCTTCGTGATAGGTGTAGCCGGTACCCAGTTGCAGTTCATTCTGATTGCCGAAGAAGTTGACCTGCGCCTTGACGGAATCGTTGGTCAGGCTCAAGTCCAGATCACTGGCAAAAACGGGAGTAACGGCCAGAGACAATGCCAAAGCAGAAATGCGGGTTATTTTCATGGGGACACCTTCGTTGCTTTCGTTTTGGATTCGGGCCGGCCAGACCTGCCGGCATCCGCGATCGTTATGATTGTGGCGATGGTAACGACCTGCCAACTGCATCACAACTTAAATGCCGGTAAGTCAACGCAAAGGCGATGCATGGGCCGGTCAGGCGTGTAGCAGATTTTAATGCTGGGTAGTTTCACCGCCCTGGTCCAGATCATCCGGAGACACATTCTCCGCCGGCACACGGTATTCCTCGTTGGCCCAGGCGCCCAGGTCGATCAGTTTGCATCGCTCTGAGCAAAACGGCCGCCAGGGGTTGGCTTCGATCCATTCAACGGGTTTTTTGCAGGTGGGGCATTCAACATTCATATCAAACCGTCCGGGCTGTGGGTCTCTTGCTGGCACTCAGGTAGTGGCAGCGGCCGGGCAGTATTGTTCCAGTACTGCCCGCAGCATTTCAAGGTTGACAGGTTTGGCGACAAAGGCATCCATGCCCGATGCCCGGCAACGCTCTTCGTCTTCTTCCATGGCGCTGGCCGTCAGCGCCACCACGGGCACCCGGGCCCGATAGTTGTCCTTTTCCCAGTCCCGCAACCGGCGGGTGGCCTCGAAGCCATCCATGCGGGGCATCACACAATCCATGAAAACCACATCAAACTGATGCCACTGCCAGAGTGCAGAGGCGGCCTGGCCATCGTTCGCGGTCATCACCTCACAGCCGAGTTTTTCCAGCAGCCGGCGAGTAAGTGTGCGGTTCACCGGGTTGTCTTCCACCAGCAAAACCCGCATCCGGCCGCAGGGTATACCCCTCTGGTTCACGGAAACGTCGGTAATCGCCTGCAGCGAGAACCGGGTCAGGAACCGGCGCTCCTGTTTCTCAACGTCGAGGAATAGCTGGTTAAGAATCGGAATCAGATAAGATTCCCGCAAGGATTTGCTCAGAAACGCATCGGCACCGGCCTGGCGGAAATGCTCGGCATCGCCCCGTTGCGGGTTGGATGACAGAATCAGCAGGCGCATATCGGCCCACTGAGGGTTACTATGAATTTGCCGGCACAGCAGGTCGCTGTCCATGTCCGGGACAAATCCGTCAAGCACGATGGCATGGTAGGGATCACCCGCATCGAAGGCCTGGCGCAGAGACGTCAGTGCCTCTCCGGCGGCTTTGACCGCTTCGATCTGAACCTCATGACGGGACAACATCTCCAGGGTGATCTTGCGGGACAACTCGTAGGAATCCACCACCAGGATTTTCCGGCCCCGGACCTTATGGGAATCCGGGCGCACCCGGGTGGAGCCATTGCTGGCTTCTTGCAGGTGCAGCTCCACCCAGAAGGTGGAGCCTTCGCCTGGCCGGCTCTCGACATCGAGCGAGCCTTCCATCAGATCAATCAACTGCCGGCAGATGGTCAGGCCCAGCCCGGCACCGGGCAGTTGCCGCTGAAAGCGCTGCCCGAGCTGCACGTAGGGCTCATACATCAGCGGTATGTCTTCGGGGTTGATGCCAATCCCGGTATCCTCCACCGCCAGGCGCAAACGAACCTTGCCTTCCTTGCGGCCCAGGACCTCAATGCTGATCAGCACATGCCCGGAATCGGTAAACTTGATGGCGTTGGATAACAGGTTCAGCAGCACTTGACGAATTCTGATTGGATCGCCCACCGTGGCCCAGGGCAGGTCCTCATCCACCCGCATTTCCAGTGCCAGGCCTTTCTCACGGGCCCGCGACCCCAGCATGTGAATCAGGTCGTTCAGGGTTTCCCGAAGATCAAAAGGAATCGACTCCAGCTCCAGCTTGCCAGCTTCCATACTGGAGATATCGAGCAGATCGTTAATGATGGCCGACAGGCTTTCAGAAGCGTTGAGCAGGGTGTGCACGTAGTCCCGCTGCTCCTGATCCAGCGGGGTGTCGGTCAGCAGATTGGCGTAGCCGAGCACGGATTGCAGCGGGATGCGCAACTCATGACTGACATTGGCCAGGAACTGGTTTTTGGCATGGTTGGCCCGAATGGCTTCGTCCCGCTCGCCCTGGCTCTCGATGGTGGTCTGGCGCAGGGACCGGGTGTCTTCAAGAATCTGCAGGCGCATTTTGTTCAACGCCTGTTCCAGCTCAGACAACTCGTCTGGCCGGCGCGGCGGCTTACGGCGCAGTTTCAGGGGGTCGACCAGGGCATCCAGATTGAGCTTGGCAGCGTAATCGGCCATGGTTTCCAGGTGCCTTGACAGGGCAATGCGCACGATCAGCAGCAGGCCCAGGGTGCCCAGCATGACGACAATGGACTGAAACAGCAGATTCAGAACGGCCTGGCTGAAAAGATCGTCGTACACTTTTTCCACCGAGGACACAACGGTCAGCTCACCCACCCGTTGCGGCTGGTCAAAGGTGGAGCGGTTAAACTCAAGAGGAAAGGTCTGGGAGATAATCCGGCCATCCGGGAATTGGCCCGTGCTGAATTCCTCGCCGCTGGTGGTAATCACCCGGGCATACTGGATAGACGGCATGGTGCGCATATCATCGAGGCTGTTGGCCACCTCACTGAAGTTCATCACCCAAAGATTGGTGCCCATACCCCCGGAGATCAGCTCGACGGCACGTTCCTGGCCGGACTGCAGCTCGCTCTTCTGGCGCTCGAACTCGCCAATCATCTGCACGCCGGTGGCCACCAGCGACAGGATCAGGCTGTAAAGCAGCACCCACCCCAGCAGGCGAAGAGCCAGCGGGCGAACACCCAAGCGCTTTAGAAACCGGTTTGAAGGCAAGGCACAAATTCCCTGTGTCGACTACAAAATCACCAGCGGCAGTTTAACAGACGGATATCACTTCCACACGTATCTTTGAATCATCATTCACGAAACGAAAACGCACGTTCAGGTCGTATAAATTGGCGCCGTAGATGCGCTCTTCATCCCGGCCCCGACGGAACGACGGCCGCGGGTCGTAACTTACCACATCGTCAATCAGCGCTCTTACATCCGGGTAGTCTTCACTTGAGAGCATTGCCAGTTCCGCCTCAGCCTGTGGGTAAAACACAACCTCTACTCGCTCTGTGGGTGCCGAGTCTGCCCAGCCCAGGGAGGCCTCCGGCACCGAGTCGGCAAACGGCAAGTAGGGCTTGATGTCCAGAATCGGGGTGCCATCAATCAGGTCATGGTCGCGGATTCGCAACACCAGCTGTCCGTTTTTGTGCACCAGGCCTTCGTTGCGTACCACCGACAATCCCAGACTGTTGGGCCGGAACGGCGACCGGCTGGCAAACACCCCGATCTTCTTGTTGCCGCCCAGTCGCGGTGGCCGAACTACCGGCCGCCACTCAGCCCGCACCGCTTCATGAAACTGAAAGGTCAGCCAGAGGTGGCTGGCGGTTTCCAGGCCCCGGAAGGCATCTTCCCGATCGTAGGGGCTCTGAATCACCAGCTCGGCATGGGCATGGCGAGTCAGGCCCGGTTGCCGGGGCACCCCGAATTTGTCTTTGAAACAGGAGCGGGTAATCGCGATGGGGGTGAGCGTGAGCGCTTCGCTGGCCGGTCTGGCTTTATGGCGTGGTCTGGTCATGTCATTTCCGCTCAATCGTTCCAGAGAAGTACATTTCAATGCGGAAAATCACCGAGGCCTGATCTTTGAAACTTTGTTCCCTGGGGAACTCCAGGGCCGGAATCAGTTCCGCAAATAACCAGTCCTCGTACAGGCGATAGCGCCAGGTCATATCCACAAAATACGAGGTGGTGCGCCAGGAGGGTTGGCTTTCGCCAAGGGCTGCCAGCCTCGGCGTAACGGTTGACCGATTGTTCAGTCGCTTGTTGGCACTGAAAACCTGGGCGGCCTCAAATTTGCGGTCTGAATGCAGCCACTCCAGCTCGGATGACGTGTAAAAACGCCAGCCATTGCCAACGGCGCGATTGGCACCAATCCAGGAACGCGCACCCCAGCCCCGAGTGTGGAAATAGTACAGCCGTTGCTGAACTCTAAGAGCCCAGGCGTCATCCAGTTGCCAGTCTTTGCGGGCGGTGGTGCGCCAGAACACCTCGGGTGGCAACCTTAGCCGGCCGCCGATGTCCGTCGACAGATTAATCGCATCACCCACCTGCGACAGGTAGCGCAGAGCACCGGTGGTCTCGGTGTCGGTCCGTTCCGGCTCGGTTAACCGGCGATCCCGCTCCCGTTCGCCCAGCGGAATCAGCTCATCACTCTCGCTCTCAATAACCAGGCGAAGCTTCTCCTCGGTGGTGGGCACTTCCAGGCGAAACCGGACCTCCGGTTTGAATTGCGCGATGTCGCTGTATTCCGATTCGGCGGCAAAGCCCAGCCTGAGATAGCTTTCGTTACCCGGAATCGAGTGACTGGAGCGAGACAAAGTGCGGTCAGCCCAGGCTCCGAACGTTTGCACGGTTGAGCCGTGAACGCGCTCCTGCCGGATCACCCAGTTGCTGAAGTTCATCCACCAGGAATCAACCGGTTCCGCCCAGTAGTCTTCAGGCTCAAAGACGTAGAACGCATAGGGCAATGCGCTCGGGGAGAGCACATCAGGAATGGTGGTGTTCTGTACCGTGAACATCGGCGGCTCTGCCGAGTGACTGTAAGATGAGACCAACAGAGCAAACAGCGGAACGGCCAGCCATGCCAGCCGGGGCTCCTTAGCGAAATTCAAACAGGAACCGATTATGCAATTCACAAACCTGACGCTCCACATCCTGTAACGGGCGATTGTTGTCAATATGTGCGTCTGCCCTTGAACGCCGCTCCTGTCTGGCCATTTGCGCGGCCATAATACGTTCCACCTGCTCACGGGAATTATCGTCCCGAGCCATGGTGCGTTCAATCTGAACTTCTTCCGGCACATCCACAACCACTATCCGCTCTACCAGTTCTTGCTGATCGGTCTCCAGCAACAGCGGCGACACCAGTAACACGTAGGGTAGGGTATAGTCATCCCCGGCGCCTCCCGCCGACAGCTGGCGGATCAACTCCTGCCGAATCACCGGATGCAGCAGCCCCTCAAGCCAGGCCCGCTCCGCCGGCTCCTCAAACACCCGCTGCCGCAGCGCCGCCCGGTCCAGCCCGCCATCCGACAACAAAATCACCGCCCCAAAATGCTCAGCAATCGCCGCCAACGCCGACGTGCCCGGCTCAACCACCTCCCGAGCCACATCATCCGCATCCACCCAATGCACACCCAAATCCCCAAAAATGCGCACCACCGTAGACTTCCCGGACCCAATCCCCCCAGTCAACCCAACAATCTTCAAATCAAGCCCCCAAAACCCCAAACCAAACCACCAAAATCTCCGAACCAAACCAAAGCCCCAACACCCCAGCCGCCGCCAGATAAGGCCCAAACGGAATCGGCACCTCCCGCCCATGCTTCTTGAACACCATCAGGCTGATACCAACCACCGCCCCAACCAGAGACGATAACAAAATCACCGCCGGCAACAACTGCCACCCCAACCAGGCCCCCAGCGCCGCCAACAACTTGAAGTCACCATGCCCCATACCTTCCTTGCCGGTCGCCAACTTAAACAGCCAGTAAACCGACCACAGCGACAGATACCCCGCCACCGCGCCCCAGAAGGCACTCTCAAAATCCGTCAACACCCCGAAGTAGTTCAGCACCAGCCCCAACCACATCAGCGGCAGAGTAATGCTATCCGGCAGCAACTGGGTATCAAAATCAATCATTGTCAAAGCAATCAGCGACCACACCAGCAGCAACGCCCACAAAGAGGACTCGGTGGGCCCCAACAGAGCCACCGTCGCCACCGAAAACAGCGCCGTAACCGCCTCAATGATCGGGTAGCGTGGTGAAATGCGGGTCATGCAAGACGAACACTTGCCCCGCAGCAGTAACCAGCTGATGACCGGAACATTCTCCCAGGCCCGAATCTGGTGGCCACAGGAGGGGCAGGTGGAGGCGGGTTTGGACAACGACAGTGGCGTGTCTGATTTTCGCTGCTTCTCCGGGAGCTCCAGAAACTCCTCACACTGACAGCGCCACTCCTGTTGCATCATCTTGGGCAGGCGCAGGATGACCACGTTCAGAAAACTGCCGATGCAGAGAGAGAAGAAAATGACGGAGAGGTAGAGAAGCCAGGGGGTAGCGAGGAAAACGTCAAGCGTAGGCATTAAAGCACTCGTGTTGAGCTGGGGTTATGCCCCGCTCCCGGGGTGGGAGCGGGGCAATTTGGAGTGGCCGGGCGACTAAGGCGAAAACTCAGCCAACAACCTGACCCATCTGGAAGATTGGCAGGTACATGGCGATGATCAAGCCGCCGACGAGAACGCCCAGAACGGCCATGATGATAGGCTCCATCAACGCGGTCAGGTTGTCGACCATATCGTCAACCACGCCTTCATAATGCACGGCTACCTTTTCCAACATACCATCCAGATTACCGGACTCCTCACCAATCGCGGTTAACTGAACCGCCATCACCGGAAAAACACCCTGTTGGCGCATGGTTGCCTGCAACTGGGTACCACTGGAGACATCGTTTTTAATGTTCATGATGGCATCCCGGTAAACGGCGTTACCGGTGGCACCAGCAACCGAGTCCAATGCGTCCACCAGCGGGACACCGGCAGCAAATGTTGTGGAAAGTACCCGGCCAAATTTGGCGACTGCAGATTTATCCAGGATTTCGCCGACAACAGGTATCTTAAGGGTGTACTTGTCTACAATGTCTGAGAACTTTTGCGAGCGCCGTTTGGCTTCCTTGAATAAGTACAGGGTGCCCACAATGCCCAATAGCACCACAAACCACCAGGTTTGCATCCAATCTGAGAGCTTTACGACCATTTGGGTAAATACCGGAAGCTCAGCGCCGAAGCCTTGGAACAAGCTCTCGAACTGGGGAACCACTTTCACCAGCAGAATGGCGGTTACGATAATTGCCACCACAACAATGGCAATCGGGTAAGTCATTGCCTTTTTGACTTTCTTCTTGAGCAGCTCTGTTTTTTCCAGATAGAGAGCAATCCGGTCGAGCATCTGCTCCAGAGCACCGGCCTTTTCACCGGAATCCACCAGGTTGCAGTACAAGGTATCGAAGTACTTGGGGTGTTTGCGCAGGGAGGCGGCAAAGCCGGTACCGGATGAAATGTCGTTCCGGAGACTCATCACCAGTTCTTGCAAGCCTTTGTTCTCCAAGCCATCGGCCACGATGTCAAAGCTCTGCACCAGCGGTACACCCGCCTTCATCATGGTGGCTAACTGGCGGGTCAGCATCGCAATATCAAACGGTGTGATCTTCTTGCTACCACCAAACAACGGCTTGGGCTTCTTTTTCACCTTATCAGGAATGATGCCCTGCTTGCGCAATTGGGCTTTTACCAAGGCCAGGTTAGAGCCGGTCAGCTCTCCTTTGGCTTTGTTACCTTTACGGTCTTTACCTTCCCAAATGTACGATTCCAGCTTCTGCGCTTTTTCTGCCATGCTTAATCCTTCGTCACGCGGTTAGCTTCCTCGAGGCTGGTCACACCCTCCATTACCTTTCGGAGGGCGGATTGCCTCAGATTGCGGAAGCCATCTGCCTGCGCCTGTTTTGCAATTTTAATGGAACTGGCTTCTTCCATAATCATGCTGGCCAGCTCTTCGGTAATCTTCACCACCTCGTAAATACCGACGCGGCCTTTGTATCCACTAGTGCATTTATCACAGCCCTTCGGCCTGAACAACGTGAAGCCTGTATCAATTTGTTCTTGTGTGAACCCTTCCTTCAAAAGTACGTCCTTTGGCACGTCCATCGGTTGTTTGCAGCTGCACAACCGCCGGCCAAGGCGCTGGGCAATAATCAGGCTCACCGAAGTGGCAATGTTGAACGCCGGCACCCCCATGTTCATCATGCGGGTCAGGGTTTCTGCGGCACTGTTGGTGTGCAGGGTAGACAAAACCAGGTGGCCCGTTTGCGCCGCCTTGATGGCAATGTTGGCGGTTTCCAGGTCCCGGATCTCGCCCACCATGATTACATCCGGATCTTGCCGCAGGAAAGCCCGCAGCGCTTCGGCAAAGCCAAGGCCCACCTTGGTGTTGACGTTGACCTGGTTGATGCCTTCCAGGTTAATCTCGGCCGGGTCCTCGGCGGTGGAGATATTGATGCCCGGCGTGTTGAGGATGTTAAGGCCGGTATAGAGGGAGACCGTTTTACCGGAACCGGTCGGCCCGGTAACCAGAATCATACCCTGCGGCTGGGAGAGGGCGTCCATGTACAGCTGCTTCTGGTCTTCCTCATAGCCCAGGGCGTCGATACCCATCTGGGCCTGGCTCGGGTCCAGAATCCGCAACACAATCTTTTCGCCCCAAAGTGTGGGCAGGGTGTTCACCCGAAAATCGATGGCCTTGGTTTTCGACAGCTTCATCTTGATCCGGCCATCCTGAGGCACCCGCCGCTCGGAAATGTCCAACTGCGCCATGATCTTGATCCGGGCCGAAATTTTCGGTGCCAGCTTGATGGAAGGTCGGGACATCTCTTTGAGAATGCCATCGGTCCGGTAACGTACCCGATAGGTTTTCTCGTAAGGCTCGAAGTGGACGTCAGACGCCCCGCCGCGAATGGCGTCCAGCAGCATCTTGTTCACATACTTGACGATCGGAGCGTCATCCACCTCGGCGGTGCTTGCGGCCCCGTCGTCGTCTTTGTCGCCACCCTCGGTTTCTACGCCCTCAAGATCGGCGTCATCCAGATCGCCCATGGTGGAGTCTTGCGATTCCAGATACTTGTCGATGGCAATGCGCAGCTTGGCATCGTCCACCAGCACGGCATCGGTACTCAGGCCCGTATTGAACTTGATCTCGTCCAACGCCTGTATGTTGGTAGGGTCGGAAACCGCGATGAATAAGCGATTACCCCTTTTATACAACGGCAAGGCGTTGTGCTTGCGTACCAGTTTTTCGTCGACCGCCTTCTCCGGCATCATCTCAGGCATGAAGGAGTCCAGATCAAGCACCGAAACGCCGAACTCCATGGCGGCAGAAAACGCCAGCTTGGAACTGTCAGCGAGATGATTCTGGGTCAGGTAGGTGATTAGGGGGATACGGTTCTGGGAGGCCTGGATAAAGGCGTCTTTGGCGGTGTCTTCATCCAGAAGCCCATCATCCACAAATCGACGGGCCAGACCCGTCAGCGTCACGTTTCGGTTGCTGCTCGCCATAAATACTCTGAGGAAAGTCTTATAAGTGGCTGAATATCGTGTTTATGACTCGGAGTTTAGATGTATGGCCGGAGTTTGGAAAGCGGGGTGGGTCTCAGGTTTGATCTTTCTCAAGGATATGTCGATGGAGAGTGCCTGTCGATTCCTGCAGCTGTAGGTGACGAAAAGTGTCACTCCTGGACGCCTTGGGGCGATAAATCAGTTATATGAGCGAGTGTGATGTGTATCACGTCGGCGTTGCAAGTAACTGAATTTTAGTTTGTTTTTAACATTATCTTGCAGTTGGCATGATGGCTGCTTGGTTTCATTCAGGCTCAATGCGGTCCTGGGGTAGAGCTCCACCGCCCCGGAGCTGTTTAAAACGAAAAACGACAACTCTAGAGGTCGATAACATGCAAGAAATTAAAATGAAACACGGTCAGAACGGTTTTACTCTGATTGAACTTATGATCGTTGTTGCGATTATTGGTATTCTGGCTGCGATTGCTATTCCGGCTTACCAAGACTACGTGGCTAAAACCCAGGTTACATCTTGCCTGGCAGAAATCAGCCCGGGTAAGACTCAGTACGAGATTGCCACTAACGAGGGCAAAGCCGCCGCTTATTACACCCAAGCTAACTTAGGCATAAACTTGCAGGCCTGTAGTGCTGTCGCTATCAACGCTCCGGACGCAGAAACCGGCATTCAAGCAACGGCTATTCAGGGTACTGTTGGTGGCAATCCTGCCGTAAGTGGCGACACTATCACCCTGAGTCGTGCCACCGATGGTGCTTGGTCATGTGCGTACAGCGGTGATGACAAATATGAACCATCTGGTTGTGACAACTGATTTCAGACTAATCACGGACAGGCCCGCATAGCCTGACAAGCTGATCTTGGACAGGCACTAGCCTGACCTGATCCCCGAAAGCCCGGAGGTTTCGACCCCCGGGCTTTTGTCGTTTCTGGCATCGCGTAATATCCCGTTATGTCAAACTGATCATGGACAGGCAAAGCCATAGGCAAAGCCATAACCTGGGCTGTGGAAGATGCTCGAAATGATTACGGTGAGCGTAGAATGATTGGGTATGGGCCTATAGGTAATCGTGTCTACTGCGTTGTCTTCACTGAAAGAGGTGAGGTCCGGCGCATAATCAGTCTCCGAAAAGCCAACAGGCGAGAGGTGAGGCTCTATGCAGGCAAAATCTAAATCTAAATCGGGTCGGACGTTTGACTTGCCGTCTGAGCAGGAAGAAGCTGAAATCAAGGCGGGTATTGGAGGAGATCCGGACACTCGAGAGCTTACGGATGAAGAGTTCGGGCAGCTTCGACCCATCGGCCGGCCAAAAGCGGAGGTTATGATCAATTATGGACAGGCACTAGCCTGATGGACAGGCACTAGCCTGACCTGATCCCCAAAAGCCCGGTGGCTTCGACCTCCGGGCTTTTGTCGTTTCTGGCGCCGCGTAATTGAAGATTATGTCAAAGCTGTGCGCGACAAAGGTCCGATTCGCGGCTATGGCTCGGTATTTCGGGTACGCCAACGCTCCGGCACGTGTGCCAGATTGAGGAGAGTGGTTCAGGGGGAGGGGGGCTTTAGGCTGCCCGTCGTCGTCGGCTCTGCCTGTAATCCTGATAAGTGTCCTCAAACCGGGTGGCCCGCTCGCACCAGCGGCCGGAGTCCAGATTCAGTCGTTCGAGAATCGGCAAGGCATTTTCATCAATGGCTCCGCGTTTGTCGCTCCGGCTGATCCGGCCGGTGCAATCCACCAGCTCCAGATAGTCAGCAAAACTGAATAGTATTCCGCGTTGGAAGCCGTTGCGGATAACACCTTCAAAACCTAACAGCGGTTTCAGCGGAACCGAAAACTCGTTCAACGCCTGCTGTTCCGTTTGCCTGATGATGGCTTCGGCCAGATTGAAGGTAGGACTGATCCGCTCCTTAATGCTGGTGTGATCAGAGCTTTCCGGAGTGTCCGCGATAGCGGCTCGAATGGGGTTCAGGTCCACATAGGCCATGCAGGAGAGCAGGGCTTCTTCGGTGTCTAATGCTTGGGATTTGAAACGGCTTTCCCACCAATTTGACTGGATCAAATTGGAACAGCCGAAGGCTGGCCCCGCAGGGGTGATGGCCATGGACGGCCATCATAAAAGTGGCCGGTGCATTCATCTTCCTTATTGGCCTGCCGGGCAATTGGCTCATTCAGGCATTTCATGAACCAGCTCAAGTCTGCCAGCCGCTTACGGAAGGTGCCAGCATACTCATCCACACGCCTCAGTTCGGCCGGGCAGAGGTCATCGCCCCGGTGATAGCGCTGCACCAACGGCGGCCCTTTGTAAAGGCTGCACCAGCGCGCCAGCACCTCATCGTTGCTCCAGGTTTCCACGTCATCCGGGCAGAGTTTGACCACCAGGTGGTAGTGGTTAGACATCACCGCATAGGCCGCAATATCCACCGCAAACACCGACGCCAGCAGTCGGATACGCTCCTCAATCCAGCCCCGCCGGTGCTCGTAGCAGCGACCGGTGGCACGATCTTTCCCGCATAGAAATGTTCTTCGCACGCAGCGAGAAATGACGTGATAAAACGGAGTGTCTGAAACGCAGACCAGTTCTGCTCGTGCTTTGGGCATGACGAAATCCTTGTCTTCCGTGACTGTTGATACGTTTGGTTTATTGTATAAGTATACAGCTGTACAAATAAACAGTAATAAGTATTTTGAGTTAGGTTCATGTGGTTTGAAGTTGGTATAGCTTGCAGGCTATAGTTGGAGGCGGTTAATGTGGACAATCGAAACAACTACGCGGTTTGACGATTGGTACCGGTCGCTTGGCGATGGGGATAGAGAGAATGTCCTGGCGGCGATACTGGTATTGAAAGAGAAAGGTCCGATGCTATCCCGGCCACACGCCGACAGCGTTTACGGGTCGGCACATAGCAATATGAAAGAGCTGAGGGTGCAGAGCAAAGGCAGGCCCATTCGGGCATTCTTTGCATTTGATCCAGCCCGCACGGGCATAATTCTCTGTGCCGGCGAGAAAACAGGTAAAGACAAACGGTTTTATGATGAGATGATTCCAGTGGCAGACCGAGAATTTACCGCCCATTTGGAAGATCTCAAGAGAGGCAACTGATATGGCAAATTCTTTGGACGAACTGCTGGCTAGCGAAAAGCCGGACGTTGTCAGGCGCGCGCAGATTAAAGCAGATCGCATTCTTTTGGAGATTCGTCTCAGTGAAGTTCGTGCTTTGTTGGAGAAAACCCAGAAAGATATGGCGGAAGCCATGGGTGTAAGCCAGCCTACGATTGCGAACATGGAAAAGGCCGGTAAAGACTTGAAGCTGTCCTCCATTAAACGATATGTGGAGAGTGCTGGTGCGAAAGTCCGTTTGGATATTGAGCTTCCTGACGGAACTCATCACGCTATTCCACTTTGATAACCGGGCAACAGCAGCTGGGATCAGAATGATCATGGACAGGCACTGGCAGAATGATGGACAGGCACTGGCCACTAATGGTGACCGGGAAGGCCAGCACAGTATTCGCATTAACCGGCAGTGGCGGATGTGCTTTCGATGGACTACTGACGGTCCGGAAGATGTTGAAATTGTTGATTACCACTGAGGAGGTCGCACAATGATTAGCAATGGTATGCGTCCCATTCACCCTGGAGAGATTCTACGGGAAGAGTATCTGGAGCCGCTGGAGATGAGCGTAAATGCGCTCTCCAATGCTTTGAATGTTCCGGCGACGCGGATGAATGAGATCGTTCGTGAGAACCGGGGCGTTTCCGCAGACACAGCGCTGCGACTAGCTCGTTACTTTGGCACCAGTGCGCGGTTCTGGTTGAACCTCCAAACTGAGTTTGAGCTACGCCAGGCTCAGATGAGCAAAGAAGCGAAGATTGCTAAGGAGATACAGCCGCACGCTGCCTGAAAACCATAAACCATTATGGACAGACATGTTTGTTCTCCGGGCTTTTGTCGTTTCAGGCGTCGCGTAATTCGGGGTTATGACAAAACGGCGGCGGCATTCCACCGTGAATTCTGGAAATCTGCGGATTTCAAGCGAGCGACGTTCTCGGCGGACGCGCCGATAGTCTGATTTGAGAAAGAAGGGGAGGTAGCCTAAGCCGCTTGTCGTCGCCGTCCAGGATTCCGGTAGTCTTGATAGCTATCTTCAAAGGCGGTTGCCCGGTGGCACCACCGTTCCGGGTCCAGATTCAACCGTTTCAGAATCGGCAGCGCCTTCTCACCAATAGCGCCCCGTTTGTCACTCCGGCTGATCCGCCCGGTGCACTCATCTTCCCGGTTGGCCTGCCTCGCAATCGGCTCGTTCAGGCATTTCATAAACCAGCTTAAATCCGCCAACCGCAGCCTGAAGGTTTCTGCGTACTCCTCCACTCGCCGAAACTCGGCCGCACACAACTCATCACCCCGATGGTACCGCTGTACCAGTGGTGGCCCTTTATAGAGGCTGCACCAGCGCGCCAGCACCTCATCTATGCTCCACGGTTCCACGTCATCCGGGCTTAGCTTCACCACCAGGTGGTAGTGGTTCGACATCACCGCATAAGCGGCAACATCTACCGCGAACACAGATGCCAGCAACCGGATCCGCTCTTCAATCCATCCTCGCCGGTGCTCGTAACTGCGCCCGGTGGCGCGATCTTGCCCGCACAGGAAGGTGCGGCGCACGCAGCGTGAGATCACGTGGTAGAAGGGGGTATCTGAAACGCTGACCAGTTTTGCTCTGGCTTTGGGTATGGTGGGTCCTTGTCTTCCGTGACTGTTGACATGGTCACATCATGCATCAATAATTTTAAGCTGTATATATGTACAGTATCTTGTTGCCGGATATAACTGGCTTACAAGTGTTATTGGTTTCGGTGTTCCACTCAGTGGTATGGTTTGCGTATGATAAGGATCTTCAGAACGAAAACGTTTTATCGATGGATGCGGAAAAACGGAGAGATTACTTATGGCAACCACTGAGAGAGACAACCGGCTGTTGAATGAAATTCGAGAAACGGCATTGGACCTCCATGCCGTTGGGCTAATAGGTAAACGGCGACTCGGCGAATACGAAGAGCTGTGTCGCACTGACAGTAGAGAGCTCCCGCCGGAAGAAATCCGGAATATTCGCAGCCAGACCCGTATGAGTCAGGCTGTGTTTGCTGCCATTCTTAACGTGAGTGTTTCAACCGTTCAGAAGTGGGAGACGGGTGAGAAAAAGCCTGCCGGAGCATCGCTGAAATTGTTGAACCTTGTGAGAAGAAAGGGCATCGAGATTTTACATTTATAACTCCCATCAACCGCCAAAAGAGTCATGCAATCGTGCATGGGTGCAATCGTGGACAGGCACTGGCCTGCATTGAGCTTCCTGATGGGACTCATCTGGCCATTCCGCTGTAAAAGCATGGGCAATGGTAGTTGAATGGAGAGGTACTAACCTGCCAGTAGGATTCTCGCGGTTGGATCATGTGGTGTTCGACGACCAAAACCCTCTTATGGACAGGCACGAGCCTAACCAATGGACAGGCACGAGCCTAACCATGGATTGCATTGTTATGCTACCTAGACCAAAATATACCAATTATTGGTACTGTCGAGGTGGCGCCATGCAGAAGAACACTAGCATCACTCTAGGCCAACATTTTGATACGTTCATTGCAGAACAGCTCAAAAATGGCCGATACAGCTCTACCAGCGAGGTCGTTCGTGCCGCATTGCGCTTGCTTGAAGAGTCTGAAACACGCCTGACTAGAATTCGTAAACTACTCAAGGAAGGCGAGGACAGTGGTTTCGAAGAGTACTCCTATGACTCGTTTATTCGTGAATTGGACAACGAAGAACGCTGATGACAAGTTTCAAACTTTCCAGGAAGGCCAAAGCTGACCTCAAATCTATTGCCCTATACACGGAGCGTGAATGGGGCCGGGATCAACGAAACCACTATATTCTTCAGTTCGATCAATGCTTTCACCTTCTGGGTGAGAATCCAAATCTGGGGCAAGCCTGCGATGAGATAAGTCCAGGCTACCGGCAGTACCCTCAGGGAAGCCACATCATATTCTATCGGCTAGCCACCGACGATGTTGTTGAGATTATCCGCATCCTACACAAACGCATGCTGCCTGAGGTGCATCTGATTTAGTAAACTATCAGGGACAGGCAGCAGTATGATCACTCAACAAACTACCCAAACCAAGCCCGAAGCACGGCAATCAGGCAAACCATAACGATCAAACAGCCAGAAACATACGCCAAAAAAACGACCGGGCGTTGCCGGAAATAGACCGGCTGCGAGGACCATGGGGTGAGCTTCCCCGTTATCAGTGAGGCTACGCTGACAACGCCCAGTGTCAGAACAAACAAAGCCATGATGATCATGGACAACTGTCTCCCGCTGTTCCGGGTATTATAGCTCCGCCCCGGGGTGGCTGTAGGGCAGAGTTCCATCGGGAAATCGCTGTTCAATCAGTTGGATGCTCTGCCCCCGGTGCTGTTATTCGTAGGTGCAGAAGTAAGCGGTATCCATGTCTGCCTTGGCCTTAAAGCTGGCATTAGCCTCAACTTCAAACGCGTCGCCAGCCCCGTAACGAACCCAGCTTTCGCTGCCCGGCAGCTGAACGGTCAATGCGCCACTGACAACCGTCATGACTTCTTTTTTGCTGGTGCCGAACTCGTACTCGCCTGGGCTGATTACGCCTAGGGTGGCAGGCAGGGCTTCACCCTGAAAGGCGATAGATTTCACTTTACCATCGAAGTATTCGTTTACATTCAACATGGTTATAACTCGCTAAAAAAGGGTGCTCTACTATACGGCAAAATCCGTTAGCGGAGGATCAGAATCTACTCGGGCTTTTATGAAAGGCGTGTATGAACTGGTGCTAACCTGGCCCCAAATTTGCTGCGACTTGTTCAATCAATCGACAAGAGCAGCAGCAATGCCAAACCCCAACAAAGGTTTCACCCTGATAGAGCTGATGATCGTGGTTGCCATTATCGGCATTTTGGCGGCCGTTGCTATCCCTCTGTACCAAAGCCATATCGCAAAATCCCAGATAAATCGTGCTGTTGGCGAGTTGGCGGCTTACCGTGCATCCTTCGAATCAAACTTGACCGGTTCAGCGACCATCAACAATCAAGTGCTGGGTTATGTGCCGTCAACAATGACTAATGGTAACTCTGCCACCGAAATCGCCACCGTTAACGCTGACGGATCTGGTCAGTTACAAGTGACCATGGGGGGCAATGCTCACCCAAATGTGTCCGGCACCATCATCCGCCACGAGCGCACGGCCGCCGGTACCTGGTCTTGCGTGATAGACAGATCAGCCGCAGCAAACTGGCAAGCCAGTTACAACCCTGGCAATTGTACTATTCTTTGATCAGAACGACTGGCTCGAAAAGGGCCGCTCAACCAAACTGCTGATTCAACCAACCCTTGATCTCATCAGTCTCATACATCCATTGCTCTTCACCCTGGTCATTGGTGATCAGCAGGCAGGGCACTTTAACGTTGCCGCCTCCAGCCAGCAGCGCCTCGCGGTGTTTCGGGTCGTGTTGCGCATCACGCAGCTCGATATTCAGCCCCAGCCGGGCCATTTCCTTGCGCACTTTGATGCAGAACGGGCAGGCGCGGAACTGATAGAGCGCCAGCTTGGCGGTTGCTTCATCGACAGCAGCTTGCTGCTCGGGTGGGCGGCTGATCGCTTTGGGCGTGCTGAGTTTCTCCGAAAGCAGCATAAAGGGGGTCAGAACCAGCCGCAGCAGGCGGAAAAAAGCACGGATAATCGTTCGCATAATAAAAACCTAAGCTGTTTAGAAAGGAGCGGGTCTGCAAAAAACAGGGCGGCAAGGATACCACGGCTGAAAATTTGGGGTCAGACCCCAAGACATTTCACCCGGCCAAATGTTCTGGGGTCTGACCCCAAAGTTAACTTTCCAGCTGCGGCCCTCAAAAGCGATAGCTTAATCCCAGCACGCCATAGTGCGCCCAGGGGCGTAAAGCAGGCTGACGGAATGTTTTTCAGATAGCTGGTAAGCCAGGTGCACCCGTAAATATGGGTCGGCTACCTGGCCTGTCAGTTTCAGGGGATCAAAGCGATCCCCCGTGCTGTCGTTGGGAATCTGAACATCGTTGCGGGAAAACCAAACTGGTCCGGTTTCGACCGTCAGCGTCCAATCCCTCGTTTCTGCGAAAACGGGTGCTGAGTAGGCTGTGTACATCGCCAGCGCCGAGCCGTAGTGCAGCTAACGCGTCATAATTGGATAATTCCTCTGCCAGAATTTTGGGCAGCCCCATAACACCCTACCAAACCCACCGCAAAGGCACAGGTACGCTGACCTTGGCCGGCGCTTCCCGCACCCGCTCGGCAATGGCGGGTGATCCATACTCCTCAGCACACTGATACAAAGAGCGAATATGCTCCGCCCGGCGCTTGTCATCCACGTCGCGATGGTTCGAAATACACCGCTCGAAATACCGATCCATCTGCGCCTGACGCTCCGGGTCGTCCCCGGCCCACGCCTGCAGGCTTTCAAGGCGCGCCACATCCACAGCGATGCCATAGCGATGCAGTTGAACCATCAGCACCATGGCCAGTATAAACGCCACGGCAAGTGTTGAATAAAAGGTGCTTTTAAAGGTCATAAGCGAGCCCGCCACTGAAATTTCGCGCAGTATAACGAATTTGGGGTCAGACCCCCGGACATTTCGCCCTCTCAAATGTCTTGGGGTCTGACCCCGTTACATTTTTACGCTAAGCTGAGACCATCATTCGCCAGACAAGGATTACACGTCTATGAAACTTCGCTTTCTCGGTGGCACAGGCACTGTGACCGGTTCCCGTTACCTGCTATCTGATGACAATCACCGTTTACTGGTGGATTGCGGTATGTATCAGGGGGTGAAAACCCTGCGGCGGCGGAACTGGGCGACGTTTCCGGTAGACCCTTCCAGCATCAACGCGGTGGTGCTCACCCATGCCCACATCGACCATTCCGGCTATTTGCCGGCGCTGGTAAAGAACGGCTTCAAAGGCAAAATCTACTGCACCAAGGCCACCCATGAACTGTGCAAGGTGCTGCTGCCAGATGCCGGCTTTCTGCAGGAAGAAGACGCCAAATACGCCTTCCGCAAAAAGTTCTCCAAGCACGAGAAACCGGAGCCCCTGTTTACCGTTAAAGACGCCCGGGAAGCACTGAAGCACTTCGAATCCCTGCATTACCACGAAACCTTCGAGCCGGTACCAGGCTTTGAAGTCAGCTTCACGCCGGCGGGGCACATTCTCGGTTCATCCTGTGTGCATGTGCATCACAAAGGTGCAGACCGCACCGTGGTATTCACCGGCGATGTAGGCAGGCAAAACGACATGATCATGCGCCCGCCGGAGCCGCTGCAGCACGCCGATGTCCTGGTGTGCGAATCCACCTACGGCGACCGCCTCCACAGCGAAACCGACCCGGAAACCGAGCTGGCCGACATCATCACCAAAACCGCCGGCCGTGGCGGCATCACCCTGATGCCCGCGTTCGCCGTTGGCCGGGCGCAGATGCTGCTGTACGTGATTCATAAGCTCATGGGGCAGGGCAGAATCCCCAAGCTGCCGGTGTTCCTGAACAGTCCCATGGCGATCAAAGCCACTGAGATCTTCATCAAGCACCACAAAGAGCACAAGCTGAATCACGCTCAGTGCGAGCTGATTGATGACAAAACCCAGTTCGTGCGCACGGTGGATGAGTCCATCGAGCTGGACGCCGTGCGCTACCCCTGCGTGATCGTCTCTGCCAGTGGCATGGCTTCCGGCGGCCGGGTGTTGCACCACCTGAAAACCCTGTTGCCGAACCCGCGCAACAGCGTGGTCTTCGCCGGCTTCCAGGCCCCGGGTACCCGGGGTGATGCCCTGGTTAACGGTGCCGAATCCGTCAAGATCCACGGCGAGTACTGGCCGGTAAAAGCCGATGTCCACAACATGCACTCCATGAGCGCCCACGGCGACTACAACGAAATCCTCGCCTGGCTGGAACAGGGCAATCTCAAGCCCGAAAAAGTCTACGTCACCCACGGCGAAGTGCTCGCCAGCGACACCATGCGCAAACGCATCACCGAAAAATTCGGCTGGGACGCCGAAGTGCCAGAACTCTTCCAGGAAGTCGAAATCTGAAATTGGGGTCAGACCCCCCGGACATTTCGCACCATCAAATGTCCTGGGGTCTGACCCCAAATCAACTTTGTCCGAATCTAGCTATCATCTGCTCCTGAAACTCCTCAGACCCCAGCGCCTTCCCCGAAATCGCCGCATAACGAATCTGATCATCCATGCCCTCAGGCGCGGGGCTCGCGACAAACGAGCGATAGCTAACAAAGCGCCTAGCCGGATCTGGCTGAAAACTCAGGTAACAATCGTGCGGTGTATGCAGTTTGGAGCGCATGCCATAAGCATGGCAGTTGTAACTGGACCATTGATAATCCCCGGCGTAATCCACCATTCCCGCCTTTACCGGGTTCAACTCGATGTAGCGCTGGCACTGCAAAAAATACTGCTCCGTATCCACCAGGCAAGACTTGAACCGCCCCTCCCAGAGCGTGCCGGATCGGTCATGTTTATAGTTGTAATACTGGGCATAGTGCTGACCCACGGCCTTCATGAAGTCAGAGAGAGACGTGTCAGAGTGAGGCGTAATCAGCAGGTGCGTGTGATTGTCCATCAGCACCCAGGCGTGAATATCCACCTCAAACTTGCGCAGGTAGCGCGAAAGAAACATGGCATAGGTGGCGCGATCGGCCAAATCCTGAAAACAAACCTGCCGGTTATTACCCCGCTGAATCACATGCTGGGGCATCCCGGCCGGACAAATCCGTAGTCGGCGGGGCATCTCACATTCCTTGTGACGTTATTTTTGAGCCGAGTAATCTGCCTCAGCCGATCAAAAAATTCAAGTTGGGGTCAGACCCCAAGACATTTCGCCCGACCAAATGTCCGGGGGTCTGACCCCAAAGTTTGTTACTATTACCGCAGAATCGGCCGAGCAGGATGCGACTATGTATTACAGTTCTATACTCCCAGATATCATCAGGTTGGCGGATGAGGCCAGCGAGAAAGTGCTGCACATCTACCAGTCTGATTTCAAAGTGAACTACAAAGAAGACCAGTCCCCGATCACCGCAGCTGACATGGCCAGCCACGACATCATCGTCAAAGGCTTGCGCCGCATCAGCCGGGATATTCCGATCCTTTCGGAGGAGGGCGCGCAAGCCTCCTGGGAGGAGCGCAAACACTGGCGCCGGTTCTGGTTGATCGACCCCATCGACGGCACCAAGGATTTCACCCAGCGCACTGGCGAGTTCACCGTCAACATCGCCATGATTGAAGACGGAGAGCCGGTACTGGGCGTGGTCACCGCGCCGGCGTTGAAAGAAGCCTTCTGGGGCATCAAAGGTGAGGGCGCCCACATGCGCGATCGTACCGGCCGCACCCACCGCATCCGTGTGGCGGAGCCTCGGGAAAGCCTGCGTGTAGTGGCCAGTAAAAATCATCTGAATGACGAAACCCGCGCCTTCATCGACACCCTCGGCCCCCATGAAATGGTTCAGGCCGGCAGCTCCCTGAAACTATGCCGCATCGCTGAAGGTCACGCCGACATCTACCCCCGCATGGGCCCTACCTGTGAGTGGGACACCGCCGCCGCCCACGCCGTGCTCCTGGCTGCGGGTGGCAAGGTGCAGACCCTAGACGGCGAACCACTAACGTACGGCAAGGAAGATGTGTTAAATCCGTTTTTTATTGCCGCGGGTAACTGGTACTTTTAGGCGGCCGGCAGATGGTCGCTGGCAGATGGGTGGGTCTGACCCCAGGGGGTCAGACCCCTTTGTAGCCGTCGAGTTTTGAATTTGGGGTCAGACCCCAAGACATTTCGCCTCACCAAATGTTCTGGGGTCTGACCCCAAATTGGCAAAGATGGATCTTTCATGACCTGGTACGCACTTCAACACAAGCCCGCGCAAGGTGATCGCGCGGTTCAGCATTTGCAGAATCAGGAGATTGCCTGCTTCTACCCGAAAATCGAGGTGGAGAAGATCAAGGCCGGTAAGCGCACCAGGAAACTGGAGGCGCTGTTTCCTGGCTACATCTTCATCAACCTGACCCAAACCGACCCCATGTGGGGCAAGCTGCGCTCGACCCGTGGTGTGATGCGGGTGGTCAGCTTTGCCAACAAGCCGGCGGCGATTGCAGATGAGGTAATCGACCACATCAGGGCGAGCATGGATAAAGTGGCAGAGCAGGGCGGTATCAAGCCCGGTGAACCGGTTGAGCTGGACGACGGCCCGTTCAAGGGGCTGAGTGCGATCTTTCAGGCCTACGATGGCGAGGAGCGCGCCATTGTGCTGGTCAGCTTCATGCAGCGGCAACAAACCGTCAAAGTGGCGCTGTCGTCGGTCAGGGCCGACCGTTAAACCAGCCACCCCTATCCTGTGCACTACTCCTCATTTTCACACTTCGTTTTCTAACATTACATAAACCATACTGAACAAGAGGTGGCGCTAAAGGCAGCATGGTTTGAGGATATGTTGCCGGACAACTTTTTGGGACGGGTGCCCGGAAGGCTGTCGTGATCAAAGGATGGTGATGTCGCTTGACCGAATATCTGGATCAGCCTTTCAGTGTGTTGATCGGGCTGTTGGCTTTGGTGCTTCTGGCCGGGATGGCCGTGGTTATCGCCAGGCTGAAATCCGATATCAACAAACTGGAGCTGGCGTCAAACCGCCAGTTGAAGCGGCTCAGTGCCCGGCTTTCGGAGCTCAGCAGCGATTGTGATGAGCTGTCCACCGCCATTGAACGCCTGCCGCGGCGTGCCGCACTGGTTGATCACAGCAACAGCGCCGTGCGTGCCATCTCACGGGAGCTCGCCGAGCAGGAAACCCGCATTATAAAATCGATTCTCAACGAGGGTGATCTGCTCAAAGGGCTGGCAAAAGCGTTTGAGCTTTTACAGGCCGATGCCGGCTCCGCGTTGTGGGTTGCCTACAGCGTGTCGGTGCTTGATCAGAACCGAAATGTGCTCAAGCTTGCCTGGCACCGGGGGGTGAATGAGCCATTATCGACACACCTCCATGAAGTAAAACTCCTGCACGGAACCCTACCCCACGCCACTGCCGCGCTGCTGGGCGAGGATGTTCAGGTGTCGGCAGGCACCGCTGATAAATCCGCAGATAAGCGCCAGGCACACGATTTGCCCACCGGCGTGCAGGTCTGGCATTCGTATCCGATCAAGAAAATCGACGGCGATGTCCTGGGCACCTTCGATCTCCTGCGCTTCCATGAGGGAATTCCCTTGCCGGATGACGACCGGATCGCAAACTACCTGTTTGTGATCTCGATCATCGTTGAACGCCACAGCTACCTTTCCGGATTGCTCAGCCAGGCCAGAACCGACCGGCTAACCGGCATCAACAACCGGGGCCATGCCGAGGAGTCTCTGATCAAAGAGATCGGGCGGTCGCAGCGCTACCGTAACCCGCTGTCGGTGATCCTGTTCGACATCGATCATTTCAAATCCTTCAACGATACCTACGGCCACGATGTGGGCGATCTGGTGTTGCAGGAAGTGGCCAGGCTTGCGGCCAATGCTATCCGCGCCACGGATGTCATTGGCCGGTGGGGAGGCGAAGAGTTCCTGATTATTCTTTCGGAAACCGGGGCTGAGAGCGCCATGGTTGTGGCGGAAAACGTTCGCAAGGCGGTGGAGTCGGCCCGGTTTGATTTTGCCCAATCCGTAACCATCAGTGCGGGTGTTTCGGAGTTTGTCGGCCGGGACACCTCGCAAACCCTCGTGAAACGTGCCGACGATGCCTTGTACAAGGCAAAAGAGGCCGGTCGTAACCGCATATTTGCTCACCCAGGCGCCTGCTGACCACGTAACGCCGCTAACCCGCCCTTCGAATGCCGGCAAATTCTGCCCCTGTATCAAGCGCTAAACTTTTGAAAGTACGGCATAACATACCCTATTAGATGTTTGGTGTGCCGTTAATTCCGTCATTTTCGGCCATAAAAGTTGGAATACAATATATTATGCGATATTATTGAAGATAAGGCAGGGCGCTATGCAGCTGGCTCTGCCAAAAATACAAAAATAAGTTTTGGGAGATGGTAACGATGACTGGTAATCAAAGCAGAGCACTCATCACCGTCCTGGCCGCGAGCACCGCCCTGACCGGGTGCCTCGAAAGCGGCGGGAAAACGAACAAAAACGCCAACCCGGTTTACGAGATAGACAACCCGAATATCATCGCCGAGGGCACGCGGCCGATCTTTCGCCCGCTCGACACGGCCTTCCCGCTGCCCAGCGACCCGTTGTTTTTCCTCAACCCCGAACGGGACGGCACCATGCTCAATGGCACCGATCCGGCTAACCCGGTCACCACCGGGCTGGGGTTTGTCGACGGCAACTCCATCCTTGCGCCATTCGACATCAAGATCAGCGACAGCCTGGACCCGAACCAGACACTGGATGCCCGGAATTTCGTAGAAATTGACGGCGAGGTGGTCCCCAATCCGGACCAGAATATCTACGTTCTGGAAATCGAGTTTCCGTCGGGCGACAGCGTGTTCCAGCAACCCCGTGAAGTGGGCGGCCTGGTCGCGGCGGACCAATACCGCCTGGCCAAACGCCTGGAAGCCGAGGGCGACACCGCCGGGGCGGAAGCCATCTATCAAGGCTTGTTGGAAGAACGCTTCCGGGTTGAAATCATTACCGTCGACGCCAACGGCCCGGCCGAGGCTGCCGGAGGTTCCCAGAACAACGCCATACGACTGCTGCCCATCCAGCCGTTGAAGCCGAAAACCAAATACGCGGTAGCGATTGGCAACAAGATTGTTGATAAGGATGGCAAGCCGCTGGTTAAAGAAAACCGCTTTGAAACGGCCTCCAACCCGGACTTCGTGATCAGTAACCCGGCACTGCAATCGTTTCGCGATGTGATGGCGCCGGCTCGCAACTGGACCAACGATTTCTTCAACTTTAAACGGGAGCAGGGCGGTAATTCGGCGGAAGTATCCTCCTACGACGACATCACCTTTGCCATCAGCTTCACCACCACGGCCGTGGAAGATGTGCTGTTGGCGAACGCCGCGCCGGCAGCCTGGTTCCGGCAGAAGCTGTTGATTGACCAGAAACAACAGGTTTTGGATCAGGTGGTCTCGGGTGCTCTGAACTTCAGCAATCAAACGCTTGAGGCGTTTTCCGACCAGGATCAGCAGATCAACCAGCGCCTGTTTGAACTGCTGACAGACCAGACTTATCGCCTGTTCAACGATGAGCTGGCCACCATTCTGACCGACGCCAATGACAACGGCATTCAGCTGCGCTACACCGATTTGGTGATGTCCGAGAGAGACGATCGGCAGCTGGCATTTACCCTGCAGGCCACGGCGGCCCAAGCCGTCGAGGAAGTAGTTGATGTTTCGGGCAGGGCTGCCGAGCTGGCCGACCAGGTTGCCCAGGTTGCCGATCTTCCACGTGCACACAATCCGGAATCTGGCGAACCTTCGCCGGTCCGTTTCTTTAGCCAGAAAGACGGGGGCGAGGTCAATCCGGCCCTGGAGCAAGTGGCGATTGATCTGTTGATCACGGATGTACGGGTCAACGTGCGGGTGTATGAGGGCGAAATCAGCTTGCCGTACTATCAGCCGTTGCCTGAGGGCACAGATGGTTCCCCGCTTCAAAGTGGCTCCTGGTTGCCTGCGGACTTCAGCGACAATCCGGATCTGCCGCAGGCAGCCTCAGACCGAGTCAGCTATCGGTTCCCGTTTGCCCAAAAGCAGGGTGATACAAAAGTCCCCATCGTCGTCACGGCACCGGATTCGAACCCGCTGTTCGGTACGGGCCCGGCCGATGGCTACCCAGTGATAATCTACCAGCACGCAGCGACACAGGATCGCTCAGCCATTCTCCCAATGGCCACCGCCGCGGGGTTGTTGTGCCTGTCAGACAACGCGACACCGACCAACAACGCCGACTGTTTTATCACCGTGGGCATCGACCTGCCCCTGAACGGTGCCTTTGGCGAGGCGGCAACCAGCGCCAACGGCGGCATGGTTGATATCAGCCAACAGCCGGGCGCTTCTGCCGACGCCACTGAGCGCCACTTCGGCTTTACCGCTGGCCCAGACATGCAGGCCATACCGGGTGATCAGGTAGAGAATCCGGAATCCGGCAGCCTGTTCCTGAACTTCACCAACTTCGCCAACACCCGTGACAACATGCGCCAGAGCGCACTTGATCTGCTGCAGGTGAATGCTCTGTTACCCGCCATTGAGCAAGCCATTAATAGCTGCAGTGAGTGTGATGACGGCCTGAACATGAATACCGATAGGGTGTATTTCATCAGCCATTCTCTGAGTGGTATGGGGGGCGTACCCTTTCCGGTCATCAACAACCTGGCCGCCCAGGACAATCCAGACCTGAACCCCGTTCTGGCGTCGGTGTTGTTCAATACCGGTGGCCAGTTCAGCCGGCTGGCGGAGAACTCCCGCGAGACGGTAGCGCCGGTGCTGCTGCCGACTCTTGATGCGGCCTCTGAAGGCCTGTTGGCTCAGGGCAGAACCGAACTGAACATCTATTTCAACGTGTTCCAGGCACTTCTGGACTCCACCGATCCGGTCGCCTTCGCACCGTTGTTTGAGAAATCGGACAACAGTGCGACCTTGCTTACCTCCATTGTTGGTCTGGAAGGCGACGCCGATCGGCCCTCGGATGGCACTATCCCGAATGCCGCAGACGCCGAACTCTACGACCAGGGGCCTCTGGAGCTGGTTACAGACGCAGGCTTCCAGATCAGCAGCCAGCCTGCTCCGCTGGCTGGAACCGATCCGCTGGCGCGTTTCATGGGCGCGGTTGATACCGGCAGCGACCAGAACGACGGTAATCGCCCGGTGATCACCCGCTATCTGGAAGGCTCCCATGGCAACCCGGTTTCCGCTGGCCAGAAAGCCGCCGACCCCTTCAGTTCCAGCGCGGTGTTTGACGAAATGGCCGGCCAGATGGTTGCGCTGTTCCGTAGCAAAACCGTCTCTGGGGCGTCGTTCACGGTTGGGGTAACCAACACCTGTGTTGTGCAAGGTGTCGGTAGCGCCCCGGGAGATGCCGCCTGTGATGATCAGACCGACGCCGGCCGGGATCCTTCAGCGACAGAGGAAAGCGAAGAAGACGGTGGCGGACTGCTGGATAGCGGTCTTGGCGGTTTCCTTGGTGGCTTGATCGGGCTCTGATCGCGAGCGCCACATGCAATCGAACAAACCTCTTTTTCCAAACCGGCTAAAAGTCACCCCGGCTAACAGGCTGCCGGGGTGACCCAGACACTGGAGCAGTAACATGACAACAACAAAATACAGCATATTCAAAACCAGGAATTCGGGCCTGGCGGCCGCAATCTCCGCATTGATTGCCTCGCCCGCCGCAGCTATCGATTTCAACTTTTACGGTATTGATGCATCGTTCAGCACCACGCTGACAGCCGGCATTGCCGTGCGGGTTTCAGATCAGGACCCAGACCTGATCTCCCAGGGCAATCTGGGGCCGGAATTTGCCTTCAGCGACACCGGCGCCTCCTCCAACAACTTCGATGATGGCAACCTGAACTTTAAAAAAGGTGATCCTTACTCCCAGATACTGCGGGGCCGTTCTGAGCTATTCCTCGACTACCGTCCCAACAGTGACTACCTGACCAGGATTGGTACGCTGGTTCGCGGAACCTATTACTACGACTTCGAACTCAAAGATAACAAGCGTGCGGTTGACCCCGTTGACCAACGCCGGGAGCTTAATCCTGAGGCAAAAGACAACGCGGCCGGTGCCGACCTGCTCGACGCCTATATCTTTACCGACTGGTACGCCGGCAATACGCCAATCTCGGCGCGGGTTGGCCGCCAGGTTGTCAGCTGGGGCGAAAGCACCTTTATCCTCGGGGGCATCAACTCTATCAACCCGATCGATGCCGGTGCATTCAGAACCCCGGGTGCGGAATTGAAAGACGTACTGCTGCCGGTCAACATGGTGTACACCTCTGTAGGCCTCACCCCTGAGCTCACTTTGGAAGCCTACCTCCAGCTGGAGTGGGAGCCGTTCAAGGTAGATGATTGTGGTACTTACTTCTCGACGGCTGACGTTGCCTCGGATGGGTGTGGCCCGGTTCTTCTGGCCGGTCAGGTGCCGGATGCTCAGGCATTGGAAGAAGGCTTTTTTGCACCTCGAGAGGGTGATGTAGAGCCCGGCGATAAAGACCAGTTCGGGGTTGCGCTGCGCTGGTATGTGCCAGCGATAGATTCAGAACTTGGGTTCTACTACCTGCGTTACCACAGCCGTTTGCCGTTTATCAGCGGTATTGTTGCCAACCCGGAAGCGCCGGAAATGAACCAGATCAATGATCCTGATCTGCCGTTCTCACGCTTTCCGAGCTACTACATCGATTACCCCAAAGGCATCGAGCTGTATGGGGTCAGCATCAACACCACGCTCCCGACCGGTACCTCGTTTGGCGCCGAATACAGCTTCCGTCCCAACCAGCCCATTCAGTGGAACACGTTTGAACTGATCTATGGCGGGATACAGCAGCGAGGCCCCGATGGCCAGGTGGTCAGTAAGCTGGAGCAACGTGTTCAGGCCAGCGATCCGGGCCTCAACTATGCCGGCAAACCTGTGGATGGCTTCGATCGCTACGATGTCTCCCAGGCCCAGGCCACCTTTATTCACTTTATCGATCGTGTGTTCGGAGCAGATCGCTTTATCGCCATTGGCGAAGTAGGCGCCACTTACGTCCACAACCTGCCGGACAAAAGTGAAGCCCGCTATGGCCGCTCCGGGTTGTTCGGCGTCGGCCCGGTGCCCCTGGACGGTGAATCCTTCACCGGTGACCTGTGCCGCGAAGGCCCGGGCGATGAGACCACCCGCCTGAACATCAATCCCACCAACTGTGGCAGTGGCGGCATCACCACATCCTTCTCCTGGGGCTATCGGGCTCTGTTCGCGCTGGATTATTCCAACGCCTTCGCCGGCATCAACCTGATGCCCAAGCTGTTCTTTACCCACGATGTGAAAGGCTACGCGCCAGACCCCGGCGGCAACTTCAAGGAAGGCAACAAATCCGTGAGTTTCGGGCTGGATGCCAATTACCAGAACCGCTATTCCGGCTCGATCAGCTACACCCATTTCTTTGGTGGCAAATACAACGAAATCTCTGACCGCGATTTCATCGCCGCCAGCATTTCCTACGCATTCTGATTATGACGACGACAAAAACAGGAGTCCTGACTATGAGAACCCATAAAAAACACCTGATTGCCGGCGCCATTGCGCTCTCGCTGTTCGGGGCCTCGCCGGCGATGGCGGCGGTGTCTGCGGCCGAGGCAGCAAAGCTGGGTAACGAACTGACCCCCATCGGCGCCGAAAGAGCCGGCAACGGTGGCGCGATTCCCGCCTGGGATGGCGGCTTGCTGAATCCTGGCGTCAATCAGCCCCAGCAGGGTATATACCCAGACCCTTTCGCCGATGATGAAATCAAGTTCGTTATTGACCAGAGCAACGTGGATGAACACGCCGACAAGCTGTCTCCCGGACAAGTGGCGACGATCAATACCTACAGTTCTTTCTACATTCCGGTCTATGAAACCCGCCGGACGACCACCTATCCTGAGGCGTTTCTGAACCAGGCCAAAGAGAACGCCACCACCGTATCGCTCACCGCAGACGGTAACGGTTTGCAGAACTACGAAAAAGGGGTGCCTTTCCCGATCCCGCAAAAGGGTGTGGAGGTTATCTTCAACCACATCACCCGTTATCGAGGTGGTTCCATCATTCGTAACGTGGCCCAGGTAACGCCCCAGGGCAACGGTGATTTCAGCCCGGTCAAATTTACCGAACACCTGACCGACCGTGTTGAACTGGCAGACTACAAACCGGGCATGGACGACAACGTGCTGTTCTACTTCAAGCAGGTGATCACAGCTCCGTCCCGCCTGGCCGGTAACGTGCTGCTGGTGCACGAAACACTGGACCAGGTGAAAGAAGGCCGCCGGGCCTGGTTGTACAACTCCGGCCAGCGCCGCGTGCGCCGTGCACCCCAGGTGGCCTATGACGGCCCGGGTACCGCAGCGGATGGTCAGCGTACGTCCGACAACCTGGACCTCTACAACGGTGCACCAGACCGCTACGACTGGGAACTGGTCGGCAAAAAGGAAATGTACATTCCCTACAACTCCTATCGCCTGTCGGCCCGGGACCTGAGCTACAAAGACATCATCATGCCGGGCCACATCAACCCGGAGCATACCCGATACGAGCTGCACCGGGTCTGGCATGTACGCGCCACCTTGAAAGACGGCGAGCGTCATATTTATGGCCAGCGGGACTTCTTCGTGGATGAAGATTCCTGGCAGATCTCCGTGGTGGATCACTACGATGGCCGTGGCGACCTGTGGCGTGTGGCTGAGGCGCACCATATCCAGGGTTACGACATCAATGTGCCGTCCTACGCGGCGGAAACCCTGTACGACCTGATGTCGGGTCGCTACCTGGTCATGGGCCTGACCAACGAAGAAAGCGATCCCTACACCTTCGGTGTGTCGGCTCGGTCCAACGACTTTACCCCTGCCGCGCTGCGCCGTGCCGGTGTTCGGTAACATCAGCACTCACTAGAGTAATTCCTGCCCGCCCCGTTCGGGGCGGGCGACCCTCCTTTAGGAGACATCCCGTGGTCACATCAGTTCGCCAGCGCCTGCTGGCTTCGTTGGTTTGTGCAGGTTCTCTTCTGGTGTTGTCGGGTTGTGGTGGTGACAGCAACGACTCATCGCCCCAGCAACACGCCGAACAACGCCCCGCGCCGGCCAACCCAGGCCAGTCGTCACCGCCCGGCCAAAGCCCGGGAACCTACGCCTACGCCAATACCCGTTTTGCCCTGGCCAATGGCTGCTATAACCTTCAGGCCGATGGCCGTTATATTTCACAAGGGGCAGGCCAGTCCTACGGAGTAACCACTGACTCCGCTCAGGCCGCCCGGTTCTACCTGCGGCCAACCGAGCTTGGCGCCTATCTGCTGATGTCCGATTACCAGCGCGAAGCGGGCCAAGCCGGTCAGTTCGAACTGCTGGGGATCAGTGATCCCGGTGGCGAATTTCTGGATACCACTGGCATGTTCATTGGCGAGCTGAGCTATCTGGTGGCCGGCCTGGGCGACACCACCAACCTGGTGCTGGACCCGATTGCACCTCTCGGTGGCCTTCTCCGGGAGCTGGGTGAAAGCCTGGAATTCGCCGGCGATCAGCTGGCCAACGCAGACGTGCGCCCCCGGCTTGCCACCGTAAACGCCCCGAATGATCTGGCGGTGTGGAAGGTCAACAAACTGCAAAACAGTGAGTATACGCTCACCTCCGCCATCACCGGCCTGATGCTGGGCACCTCAGACGAAGGCTTGACGCTGGCATCGCCATCCCTGCGGGCCGAAGGTAACGCCTTCACCTTTGTTGAAGCCCGGGGCTGTGCGGATTATCCGGAAGCCGACCTCAGCCTGGAAGTGGCCGACAAGCGCGGCCCAGCGGTGTATCTGAAAGAGGTCGACCGCTTCAAAAATATCAAAGGCATCAAGAACGACGATATCTTCGGGTACGCGGATGCTCACTCCCACATTTCTGCCTATGAATTCATCGGCGGCCGCGTTAACTACGGCGCACCGTTTCACAAATTCGGCGTTACCCACGCGTTGGAAAACTGCGAAGTGGCCCACGGCCCCTGGGGCACCACCGGGTTTGTGGAGCTGGTTACCAGTGGCAGCGGCCCCCACGACACCCAGGGCTGGCCCACCTTCAACGACTGGCCCCGTTACAACTCCCTGCAACACCATCAAAGCTATTACCGCTGGCTGGAGCGGGCGCATTACTCCGGCATGAAAATCCTGGTGAATCACCTGGTGCACAACGAAGTGCTTTGCGCAATCAACCCCCAGAAGCAGAACGATTGCGACCCCATGGAAGCCATCCTGCTGCAAATCCAGCGCATGTATGAGATGCAGAACTACATCGACGCCCAACACGGCGGGCCGGGTGAGGGGTGGTTCCAGATCGTCACCAGCCCGGCACAGGCCAGAGAAGTGATTGGCGACGGCAAGATGGCCGTGATTCTCGGCATCGAAATGTCGAAAGTCATGCGCTGCGGCGAGTTCATGGGCGTTGCCGAATGCACCGCACAAGACATCGTCGAGCGTCTGGACCAGCTCTACCAGCTGGGCGTTCGCAACATGTTCCCGGTGCACAAGTTCGACAATGCGTTTGGTGGTCACTTGCCGGATCTAACCTCCGGTGTCGGCATTGGCCCTGTGCTCTATGCCGGCAACCTGCTGGAAACTGGCCATCCCATCGAATTTGAGGAATGCCCGGAAGGCACCGAATTTGTGGGCGACGAAACCGACCAGAATGCCCAGATGCAGCCTTTCGGTATCCTTGATCAGCTGTTGTTTCAGCTCGATTACCTGGGCGACCGCTTCCCGCAGACTCCGGAAGAAATGGCCGCGCTGGACCCACGCCAGGGCACCGAACACCTGTGTAACCGACGGGGCCTGACCGACCTGGGCGACTTCCTGATCCAGGAACTGGTGCGCCGCAAGATGATGATCGAAACCGACCACATCAGCCGCAAGGCCGCCGCTCGCATCCTCGACATCACCGAAAAGCTGGATTACCCGGTCATCAACAGCCACGGCGGCTGGGGCGGCACCGAAGCCCTGCGCGACCGCATCGCCGCCCAGGGTGGCATCACCGCCTCCTTCGGTGGCGTCCGTGAGAACTGGGTCGACAAACTGGTCCGGGATGGCAATCGCCCCCGCCCGGATGACCAGAAAGTCGGGCCCTTCGGCGGTGCCGGCTTCGCCTCCGACGTAAACGGTATCGCACAGCTCGCCAACAACCCCGGCAGCGCAGAAGACGACGCCAGGCTCTACCCGTTTACCTCAATAGACGGCCGCGTGGTGTTCCACAAACAAACCACTGGCGACCGTGAATTCGGCCTCTACGACGGCCGCGGCGTCGCCCACTACGGCCTCTACCCGGACCAGATCGCCGACATGATGCTCCACTCCGACCGCCCACAAGGGCTGATCGACGACGCCGTCAACCAACTCTTCACCTCGGCCGAAGCCTACCTCCGCATGTGGGAACGCATCGAAAACGCCCCTCTATGAAATTGGGGTCAGACCCCCGGACATTTCGCTCCATCAAATGTCCTGGGGTCTGACCCCAACTTTTATTTGAAGCGGACGACCAGCTCGTGCAGGTCTTTGGCGATGTCGCCCATCTCGCGCACGCTTTGGGTGGATTCCTCACCTTTGACCAGATTCTGTTCGGCCATGGTTGAGATGCGTTCCACCTGCTCGTTGACCTGATCGGATACCTGAGCCTGTTCCTCCACTGCCGTGGCCATTTGCAGGGCCATCTCGGCGATGGTCGCGACAGACTCGGCGATTTCAGACAAACTGGCCTGTGCTTCCAGCATTTTCTCCAGGCCGTTATCTGCGGCTATTACGCCGGTTTCAGCCACCTGAACCGATTGCTCAGACTTGCCAACCAGCTCGGAAACCACGCCGTGAATTTCTTCGGTGGATTCCCGGGTTCTGCGGGCCAGATTGCGCACTTCATCTGCCACCACCGCAAAGCCCCGGCCATGCTCACCAGCCCGCGCTGCCTCAATGGCCGCGTTCAGGGCTAGCAGGTTGGTCTGCTCGGCAATGTCTTCAATGATCTTCGCGGCGGAGGCAATCCGGTGGGTTTGCTGGGCAAGGTCGTTAACCGATTGGCCAATGTTGTGAACCGTCTGCTTCAGGTTCTCAATCGCTACCCCGGTAGAACTGATCGTGGCGACACCCCGGTCAGACGCCTGGCGGGCGCTGTCTGCCTTGTCGGCGGTCAACTGCACATTTTGTGATACTTCGCCGATGGTCACCGACATCTCATGGATTGCGGCAGCGACTTGTTCGGTTTCCTGTTGCTGCTTCTGCATGGTTTGCTGGGTGTCGTAGGCAATCTCAAGGTCCCGGGTGGTGTGCAACCTGACCGCAGCGGAAGAATCTTCCAGCCGGGTCAGTACGGCATCCAGGTGCGCTTTCTGCGCCATCACCGCCACTTTCAGCCTGCCCAGGCCTAGTCCGTGATCGGTATAACTCTGCGCGGCCAGGTCACTGCTAAAGGTTTTGCCCATCTGCTCCATGACTGAGTTGATGAGCTTCGTGCGAGACATGGACGCCGATACATGCCGCCCCACAAACGCGACCGCCAACAGCCCCGCGGCCCCGTCAACCTGTCCGGCGCCATACAAGAGCGCGGCGGCCACAAGGCCAAATCCGACAAGAGCATGGTGGATAGAAGGCGTGAGAGACTGAAGCTTGCTCCGGTGATTGCCAGCCCGAATGCCTGCATACAGCTTTTCGGCTCGAGCAACATCCTCCCGGGCAGGGCAGGAGCGAACCGACTCGTACCCGATAATATCCCCGTTCTCTGTCACTGGCGTCACGTAGGCACTTACCCAGTAAAAATCGCCGTTCTTGCACCGGTTTTTAACCAGCCCCATCCAGGGCTTGCCGGCTTTCAGACACCCCCACATCTCGTCGTAAGCCTCGGGTGGCATGTCTGGGTGACGAACAATGTTGTGGGGCTGGCCAATCAGCTCCTCACGGTTGAAACCGCTGATATCGACAAACGCCTTGTTGCAGTGCTGGATCTTGCCTTTCAGATCGGTGGAAGAAATCAGCTTTTGATTTGGCGAGAAGGTGCGCTCGTTGTTGGTAACGGGCAGGTTTTGTCGCATAAAAACTCCCTGAAGCGCAATTATTGTTATTTGGTAATCTCGTTAGATCATATCGGCGCGGTTCCCGACTTCTCCATAAGCAAATTGTAAGCAAGTGTTCAAGTACAGTTATAGAAAGAAATTGGGTGTTTCGCTCAAAAATAAAGAATGGGGTCAGACCCCAAGACATTTGACGGTGCCAAATGTCCGGGGGTCTGACCCCAAAGATCCCGAAGGTCGGGTTAGAGGTTGAAGAGGCCGCCGATCAGGCCTGTGAGGGTTTTGGGCAGTTCGGTCAGGTTGGCTGGGTCGAACAGCGCTGTCAGTGTGTTGATGGCCTCTTCCGGGTTGGAGAACAGTTCGATCAGGTCTCCAATCAGGGGCAAGCTTTCCAGGTCACCCTGGTTATCACCAAGGGCCATCAGCTGCGCGATCAGGTCGCCGATCAAGGGCAAATCACCTTCGCCGAAGTTCGCCGGGTCCAGCAGAGTGAGGATCTCGCCCAGCAGCGGCAGATCGCTCGGTTCAAACGGCGTGTCCATCTCGAACAGGTTTTGCAGCCCTTCGATAAAGGTATCCGCAAGGCCAAACTCACCGCCTTCCGGGAAACCACCGGCATCCAGCAGGCCGATCAATTCACCAATCAGCGGCAGGTCTTCCGGGTTGGGCATGCCGCCACTACCACCATCCTCAGGGAAGAGTTCCAGTAGGGTATCGAACAGTGCGCCGCCCAGATTCAGCACGCCATTGGGGCCAACAAAGGTTTCAAAGCCGTCCAGCACGGTGATTGAAGCCAATCCACCCAGGTCAACCCGGGCCAGAGAGCCCTGCAGCAGGCCAATGTCGGCCAGTGCTTTGGTGTCGTGCTGGTTGGTCAGTTCACCCAGTACCGGGATTTGTGAAACGGCATCCAATACCGTCAGCAGGCCATCTTCCAGCGGGGCCGGCAGTGGCAGCCCGTTATCGTCCACCAGTCGCAGTTGCAACAGGCCCCGGTCATTCTCTTCAAACAGGTCTGCCAGCTCTGGCGGTACGGTGCTCATATCGCCGGAGGCCAAGCCCTCGATCAGCCCCAGCAGCAGGTCTGGTACCTGTTCCGGATTGCCGCCGGTAAAGGCATCGGCCAGGGCTGTGATCTGGCTGTGCCCCAGGCCGAGATCCAGCGCCAGGGTGCAGTCAACGCCGGGTTCACCGTTATTCACGGATTTCGGGTCGCAGACGGCAACCACGCCGGTCAGGAAGCTGAGAAAATCAATGTCGTCCACAGTGTTGGTGGGCATGCCGCCGAGGCTTGAGGCGCCATTCAGCGCATCAGACAGCCCATCAATCAGCGGTAATTTCAGAATCAGGGCGTTATCCAGGCTGTTCAGGCCATCCTCAGAATCACCGAAAGCCAATGGTTCCAGCAGGGTGCCACCGAGTTCATTGAGGGCTGCACCCAGTAACGGAATTTCGCTGATCACACCGTCGTTGAGGGCAAGAACCAGACCACCGGTGCGGAACACGAACGAATCCGACGTGTCCATGCCGTTGCCCGCAAGGTCGGTAATGCCGCTGTGGGTGGTTACCCGGTAGTAGGTTTGGCCGGCCAAACCCTGATCAGGGGTAAACTCAACCGAGTTGCCAACCACATTGGTGGTGCCAGACACCTTACCCACCAGGTTGCCGTTATCATCCAGCTCTTCAATTACAAAGGTGTTCTCGTCCACCGAGGTAGGGTCGACCGGTTCATCGAACTCCACAAAAACGCGAGTTTCCTCAGAGGCCATGGTTTCGCCGCTTTGCGGGCTGGAAGCCACCACCACCGGGCCCGTGGTGTCTTGCTCAACGGTGTCTCCGGTGGTGAAGTCGGCAGATTTTTTTGCCGCCAGCGATTTGCTAGTACCGGCATCTGCGCAATCCGCGCGCAAGCCGGACAACGCCTCAATGGTGTGCTCGGTGTTGCCGTTCAGGTCTCCCAAAGGGTTCAGCACCAGGGATTTGCCGACCACCCGAGGGCTGCCGTCTTCGAGTGCAACCTGGTTGACCCCGGCCAGCAGACGAACGTTCCCGTCCACGCTGGCAGGGTCAAGATTGGCGTTAAAGGTAATCCGTACATTGCTGTTCACGGCAACGCCGGTGGTGCGGTCGGTGGGCACAAACTCGGTCACCGCGAAGGTGGTGCTGGTCGATTCGCAGAACTGTGCCTGCTCGGTCTGGGCCCGGGTAGGGTCCTCAGGAACGGTAACCCGTGGGTCACCCGGGCCATCACTGCCACCGCAGCCGGCAAGGGCCAGGGATGAAACAATACCAAGTACAGCCAATGAGCGTTTTGAAATAGTCATGGTCGCGTCCTGTGCTTTACTTCTTCATGATTTCGGTGTGCTCGCCGGAGACAATGGCCTCCACGCGGCGGTTTTGGGCACGCCCTTCCGGGCTGCTGTTCGAGGCAACCGGTTGGGATTCACCCATGCCGGTGGTGGTGATGCGGGCAGACATAATGCCGAACTCGTCGATCAGCACTTTCATCACCGCATCGGCCCGGCTTTTCGACAACCGCTGGTTGTAGCTGGCGGGGCCGGTGCTGTCGGTATGGCCTTCAAGCAGAATGGTGGAGGAAGGGTACTGCCTCATTACCTCGGCCAGTTTTTCGATTTCCGGGAAGAACTCCGTGCGGACGGCTGTCTTGTCATGCTCGAATTCCACATACAGCGTTTCGCGAATTTCCCGGGTCAGCTCCTTGGCGCAGCCGTCGGCATCAACCAGGGCGCCCTGTGGCGTGTTGGGGCACTTGTCCAGTTCGTCGATGACACCGTCACCGTCTGAATCCTTGGGCGGTGCAACCGCAGCCTTAGCCTTGATCGCAATGTCTGAACGGGGGGCCGCCGGGAATTTTCGGTTGAATAGATAGTGCACACCGGCGAAGTACTGGCCGTCTACATAGCCGTCTTCCAATTCGGTGCGCGCACGCACGCCGGCTTCAAACAGGAACCGTGGGGCCATCATCCGTTGCAGGCCGCCTTCCAGGTAAAGGCTGTCTTCGTTCTTGCTGCCGCCACCGTCGATATCCAGGTTGGTGTAGCTGTAACCGCCACCCCCGAACGGGCGCCACCCGCCCAACCGGAATTTGCCCGGGTGCACACGGCCGCCGAGTGAAAAGCGCCAGAGGTCCACATCGACATTATTCACCCGGGTTTCTGGCTCGGCGTAGCTGGCCTGAGTAAACAGACTGACGTTTGGATTGAATTGGTGGGTAAGGTTAAGGCCACCTTCCAGATAATTGTCCAGGTTGTCTTGCACTGCCGATTTATTGCGGGAGTTGCCAGAGTCAACGTAGCTTCCCTCCACGCCTACCGAGGTGTAGCTGATCGGGAAGTTCTCGGCGCTTACCGCCATGCCCGGAATCAGCGCGGCGCCACACAGTGCAGCAAGAGCCAGAATGCGTTGTTGCATGAGTTCGTCTCCTTGTAATTAATACTCAAAACCAGTATAAATTGTATTATGCGATATTCAAACAAAAGATTACAAACTTTTACATTCGGCAAAAGAATGATCATCGGGACTCCCGGCGGAGCCCGGGTGTCTAAAATGAAGAGAATATTGTGAGGGAGTCGTTAACCGCGGAGGGCTCAGGTGTGATCAGGAAGGCTGAAACGAAGGTTGGTCTGAGGGGGAATAACCGTGATCTGGTCCGTCAGAATGGCGTCAAGGTTATAGATGGTGACAAACTTGGCGGTGCCGAAGCGGGTGACGGCGTCGTAGGCTATGGCGTTCAGTTCCCGGTAGGGCTCCTGTTCGACCAGTCTATCAAGCAGATCCATGCGGTTAGACGGTTTGCGTGGGAAATCTTCACGGGGCGCGCACTCGTTGTCCAGCCACTGGTTCCAGTGCCGGTTAACGTCGTCGAGCACTTCCCGGTTAGCCCGCGACGGCAGGTTAAGGAAACGGCAAGAGTTGAAGGTCGACAATTTATGTTTGTTGCTGTCCCACTCGCCGATGTCTACTTTAATGTCGGCAAAGCAAACGCCGAGGCCGGAGCTGGCACTTTCACGGACAGCGGCACCAATCAGGCTGCCAGGCCCCTTATTGCCGTACAAAAGGGTAATGCCCTTGCGCGGAAGCTGAAAATCCGCGCCCTGGAAATAGTCAGGCTTGCTGACCGTATACTCCTCGGGCTGCTGTTCGCCCTCAAAGAAAAAGAATGTTTTGGTACCTATGGCAGACACAGTAATTGGCTACTCCGGAGAACCAGCGTGATAACAGCAAGTTGTTGTCAGGTGCCGAGTCGGCTGTTCAGCTTCGTATGGTAACATCGAAAATTATGATAGAAAAATGAAAGCCTACTGTTTGTGAATCAGTAAGGATAATACTAAAGAGTCTGCAAGGATAAACAAGAAACATGGCTAGAAGCGAACTCACTCACCCATCAAAACCGATCAATGGTCAATCCCTGTTGAGCTTCAAAGCAGTACTGGAAAGCTACCTCGGCGGTGGTGAAATCCGGGATCTTGATCTGGCCATGTTAATGAACGTCCCGCTTAACCGGTTAAGTCAGCTGAAAAGGGCAAAAAGCACCATCGAAACGGTGGGCCGGGGCATTGTCGCAGACGAAACCCTGGACCTGGTCGACGGCGAAGATGACGTGGTGGCAGAGCTGCCAGGCGTGCGGCCAAATCAGGCCATTCTGGTCCGGCTGTTGCTGAAGCATCCGGACTGGGTGCCGATACCGCTGCGCCCGTCGCATCCGGAGGTGTTTTCGCTGCTACAGCCTTTCATGCCCGGTTCCGGCGGCTCAGACGAGGGCCGGGCGCCCAACAAAGCCGGGTTTGCTCCGCTGTTTGGCCGCTCCTATATATCCTCCTATAAAATGTTGGCTGAGGGTGCGGACGGCGCCCAGGGTGCGGGGCTGCCCGTTACCCGGCTGCAGTTGCTGGTGGTTACCAAATACGCCCAGGCCTTTGCCGGTGTGCTGCAAACATTGGTGGGTAAGCAGTCACAGGTGCCCGCCGAAGTGCATCGGGCACTGGCGAACACCACGGGCTGGGCCTTGCTGCGGGAGCGGGACTCATTAACGGACTGGATGAATGACGACCAGTTGTTTGAGTTTGAGACCGCAGTCAACCGTCGTTTCCGTGAGTGGTTTGATCAGCACTATCTGCAAGTGCTGGAAGACGAAGCCGCGTCACGGGATGTCAGCCCGGAGCTGGCCATAGAGAAAGGTAAGTGGACCAACACCGCGGCCGTGTCTGATCAGAAAATGGCCGCCTACAGCCGGGCCACGCGCCCGATTCTGGGCCGGAATGACAGTCCGTTTTCTTTGTTCAGAGAGAGCTTCGGGCTCACCAGTGCCGAGTCTTACTGGGTTCTGGGCATCCAGATCAAGGCCTTTTACCGCTTTCGCCAGCGGGCTGATCAGCGCATTGATGCCCCCACCTCTATCCTGCTGCGTTACCTGTTCCGCTATCCGGAAGACATCGGCTTGTTCATGCCAGCCCCGGCGTCTGGGCGTGATATCTACGAAGCCATCCAGCAGGAAGGTCCAGACTTCAAGCTGAGCCAGCTGGCGCCGTTGTTCGGGGCGTCCCGGGTAATGAGCTACGAGTTTGCCGAGCCAGGCGCCGCCTGTCCGTTTTTCGCACGGCGCCTTGCCACCATTTTCTGGCAGCAGAAACAGAAGGGCGAGCCCGCGTACCGGGTGCTCCGGGAGTGCGTAGAAGAAGAAGTGATAGCGCGGGGTCTGGACCTCAATCAGTTCTGGCGGGATGGCCGTTGGCACAGATAACAACAAAAGTATGAATTCAGGCAAATAACTTTACAAAGTTTTTCAGTTATAACGATGTCCTGTCCGGATATTGCAGCTACGATGAAATTGTGACAATGGGAATGATCATCGGATCGACCCAGTAATACTGTACGCATCCGTTTGGGGCGGGATCACCCAGACCAAGAAAAATAAAGAATTTATTTGCATGACTGGAGAGTTTTTTATGACCATTTCCGAAATCAAAAGCACATTGTCGAAATCCTTCCCGGGTTCCCGGCAGAAAGGTGCATCCTCGCTGGAATATCTTATGCTGGGAGCGGTTATTGTTATCATCCTGGGCGTTGTTATTACTCAGGGGGATACCATTGGCGGCATGATCGTCGGCGTATTCGAATCACTGATGGGAGAGGCGCAGGTAACGCCGGACGGCGCGGGCGGGTAAAGCGTTTCTTATGCCAGGCCCAGAAATCCCCACACCCGGTTGTCATAATTATGATAAAAAAGAATCGAGGCGTCGTCGCCCTGGAATTCCTGATGATCTTCCCGATGATCGTAGCGATCGTCTACGGAGCGGCGGGATACGGTGTACTGTTTTATAATAAGTACCAGATGCAGGTGGCGGTCGATCGGGCGGCCGCCTCCGTGTTCTCACTGGATCGCCGGGAACACGGAGCCTTCTCCGAGAGTGCCATTGCTTACAGCGGCGAGGTGTTGGCGGCGCTCAGTGCCCGGCTGCCCGCGGCCTCGGCGGACCACCTGTCCATCCGGGAGTGCAAACAGGTTGATCACGGCGGTACCGGCGGCGTGCAACTGCTGGAATGCATGCTGGTGGCAGACGCCGGCGAATCCTCCTTCCTGCCCCAGGTCCGGTTTCCGGGTATTGGCGCCTTTCCACCCATGCCCCGCCAACTGACGGCACGCTCATCTATCGCCTTCTGATCTCATCACCGGTGCCCGGCACAGCAAGCCCACACTGCCAGCTCTAAGGACAGGTTACATGAGGACAAAATTCATTTACGCAGTGCCGTCTCTGGTTCTGGCCTTATTGGCCATTGGCCTGGCGGTTTACGGCCTGATGCAGGCGCCAAGTGCCGTGTCGCCCAAGCCGGCGGCGGAACACCCAGATGCCCAGTCCACTCCATCGCCGGAAGACCAGGCACCGGTGTACCGATATCTGGTGGCCGTGGTTGATCTGGACGCGGGCACCACGCTTGAAGCCGAGCACGTTCAGGAATTCGAGCTGCCTGTGGAGTTGGCCAGCAGCATACCGGCGGGCGATGCCCCTTTTGGTGACACCATCAGCCGCCCCCTGCGGGCCGGCATGCTGTTGTCGCAAGATCTGATCAGTGGCGGTACACCACTGCAACTGTCGCTTCGCGACGGTGTGCGGGCCATGGCGGTCGAGCTGACGTCACTGTCCAGTATTGGCGGCATGATTCAGCCTGGAGATCACGTCGACATCTACGGCACCTTCCGAGGCGCCGGTAGTGCCGATGCCGGTACCGCGCGGCTCCTGCGAAATGTCGAGGTGCTGGCGGTCAGGGGAACGCTGGAGCCGGGCAGCGACAGTGGCGATGACAATCAGCGCCGCAACCAAACCATGGTTCTGTCCGTACCTGAGAAAGACGTTGCGCGCCTGGTGCTGGCGGCTGCCGAAGCCCGCCTGAATTTTGTTGCGTCGAAACCCGAAGATAGCCCGGCCGTTGCGCTTGAGGCCGGCGCGGCGCAAACACCTCCGGCGGATGATCAGCAGGTCACGCTTATGGCAGACATTCGCCCGGTCGCTCGTGCCAAACCCGCGCCGGCCCCTCAGCAGAGAAAAGCCCCGGCCAGAAAGCCTGCGCAAGAGGTCAAAATTTACGAAGGTTCCGGCTCAAGGAGCGTCTATGTTCGCTGATCACAGCTCTATTCACTGGGGCCGTCGTTCCGTGCCGCCACCGAAAAGCTGGCTTGCCCTGCTGATGTGCCTGCTCGCGGCCCCGGCCCTGGCGGATACCGATCGCGTGTCGATCGCGCCCGGTGAGCAGCACGTACTGAGCTTTATGAAGCCGCTGGAGAAAATCTCCGTGTCCAACCCGGATGTGGTGTCGGTGACCGCCACCGGCAACCGGGAAGTGCTGGTGACCGCTGAAGCCCAGGGGTCGGCGATTGTCCGGGCCTGGCTGAAAGGCGAGGGCGCACCGCACCAGAGCAACTTCCGAGTATCAGACCTGCTGGGCGCCAAAAGCCCCTTGCCCATGCAAGTGCAAACCGACATTCGCGTGGTGGAAGTCAACCGGTCTGAGCTGAACACCCTGGGTGTGTATTACTCCCGGCTGTTCAACGGTGGCAGTTCCAGCGTCACCATCGCGCCTCCGGGCAGCGGAGCGCGCGGTTTCGGGCCGGCGGATGCAGCGGCGGCCGGCCTGGGTGCCGAGGGCTTCAACCTGTTCAGTTTTGGCTCCAGTTCCCTGAGCATCATCAACGCACTGGAATCCGGCGGCTTTGCCTACACCCTGGCGGAGCCCTCGCTGGTCAGCCTGAGTGGCCAGACCGCCACCTTTCTCTCCGGCGGTGAATTCCCCATTCCGGTGTCTTCCCGAGACGGCGATGTCCAGATCACCTTCAAAGAGTTTGGTGTCAGCCTGGCGCTGACCCCCACCGTGATCAGTGAAGATCAGATTATTCTGAAAGTGGCCCCGGAAGTCAGCGAGCTGGATTTCTCCTCGGGCGTGTCGACCGGCGGCGTGTCGGTTCCCGGCCTGCGCATTCGCCGCACGGAAACCATGGTGTCTATGGCCTCCGGAGAAAGCTTCATCATCAGTGGGCTGGTCAGCCGGTCGACCACCAACCGCAGTGATCGGGTACCGGGGCTGGGCAACCTGCCCATACTGGGCGCCTTCTTCCGGTCAGACCGGGTCGCCTCTGAAGACAAAGAGCTGATCATGGTGGTCACACCCCGGCTGGTGAGCCCTCAACAAAAGCTGCCGGCCGAGGTCCGCAACTTTGGTAAAGAATACGAGTACAGCAGCACCGGCTGGCTGGACATGGTCGTCAACGCCCGCAAGGCGGGCGAACCAATCGAAAGCGGACTGAGCTGGTAAAAGGAAAGGCACCGATGAGTGAAACCATAATCTGTGTAGCAGACGACGTAGGCGCCCGGGTCTGGCTCGAGCGCGCACTGGGCGCTGAGTGGCACCTGGAATGCGTCAGCTCTACCGACCTTTCCCGGGTCAGCCGCCTGGTGCAGGCCACCGGCACGCCGGTGGTTATTGTGGCCATAGACGACAAAGACGCCAACCGCGCCCTGAAAGTCTTCGCCGCCATCCAGAAAGCCTGCGTGGGCGCCCAACTGGTGGGGGTTGCCCACCGCCTGTCGCAAGACCTTCTGCTCAACATCATGCGGGCTGGCGCCCGCGACTGCCTGATCACCGGCGTAGACTCAGACACCGCCCTGGAACGCGTTCGCCGGGTAGCAGACAGTGCCGCCGTTACCGTCAACAGTGCCCGAGTGAGCCGGGGCATGATCACGCTGGTCACCTCGGCGTCGCCGGTGGTGGATGCCCGGTTTTTCAGTCAGAACTTTGTCGCTGAACTGAACGAGTTCCACGCCGGCAAAACGCTGCTGGCTCTGGACACCAGTTCCGAGCCCAATCGAACCTTCTACTTCGACAACCTCAGCCGGTTGACCATGGATGAGTTGATCACCCAGGGCGACAGCATCGACCGCTCGTTTATCGAAACCGCGCTTGAGGAATACCAGCCGGGCCTGCGCCTGTTGTCTGGCCAGGTCGGCGCGGACCTGCTGCACGGAGACTCGGCGGCGGATCTGTACATCGCCATCACCCAGCTGGCGGGCCTGTTTGATCACCTGGTTATCCGGGTCGATTCGGCCCACACCCAGGCCTGGCTGAAGGCCATCGGCGCCAGTCTCAGCCGGGTGATCAATGTGATTCACCCGGCGGTAGACCAGGTGCAGGCCACCGAATCTTTGCTCAAAGACATGCGCGAGTGGCTCGCGGACGAATGCCCGGTACTGGTGGTGGTCGACGGCTATGAAAAGCGCGCCAGCCTGTCACTGGCCGACATCGAAAAAACCATCAACCAGCGCTGCGACCTGACCTTGCCGCTGGAATGGCGCTACCGGCTGGATGCCATTAACGCCGGCGTGCCGATATCGAACCTGCTGCATAAAAGCGGCTACCACCGCAACCTGGGAGGCTTCGTGCGCAAGCATTACGCCACCGGCGAAGAGCCCCGAACGTTTTCCCTTAAACGCGTCGCAGGCTGAGAGAGCAATTTATGGCTACCCGTGTTGACGACGATTACCAGAACCTCAAGAAAAACGTTCACAGCTATGTGATTGAGCGCCTGGATGAAGAAGGCATCGAGGTAGAGCGCGTCGACCGGCAACAGCTGCACCGGTTTATCCAGTCGTCGGTGGACCATTACGTCTCTACCCACCGGGTTCCCCTGGCCACCGCCGACCAGACCATGCTGGTGCGGGAAATGGTCGACGAAGTGGTCGGCTTCGGGCCGCTGGAGCCGCTGCTGGCAGATGACCAGATCAACGACATCCTGATCAACGGCGCCCGCAATATTTTTGTGGAGGTTGCCGGGGTGCTGCAGAAAGTGCAGGTCCGGTTTATCGATGACGATCACGTGCTGCGCATCATCCGCCGGGTACTGGCGCCCCTCGGCCGGCGCCTGGATGAAAGCAGCCCGATGGTGGATGCCCGCCTGCCGGACGGCTCCCGGGTTAACGCCATCATTCCGCCGATTGCGCTGGATGGCCCGTCCATGTCGATCCGCAAGTTCACCAACAAACACCTGACCGCGAACGAACTGGTCAACCTCGGCTCCATGACCCGGGAATGTCTGGATTTGCTCTCGGACATCGTCGAAACCCGCCGCAACCTGCTGATCAGCGGCGGCACCGGCACCGGTAAAACCACCATTCTCAACCTGCTCAGCGAGTTCATTCCAAAAGACGAACGCATCGTCACCATTGAAGACTCTGCCGAGCTGCAGCTGAACCATCCTCACATCGTCCGGCTGGAAACCCGCCCCGCCAACACCGAAGGCACCGGCCGCGTCACCGCCCGCGATCTGATCGTGAACGCCCTGCGGATGCGCCCAGACCGAGTCATTGTTGGCGAAGTCCGCTCCGGCGAAATCATTGAACTGTTGCAGGCCATGAACACCGGCCACGAAGGCTCCATGAGCACCATCCACTCCAACTCCGCCAAAGACGCGCTGATTCGTATTGAAACGCTGCTGGCGGTGAACGGTTACGATGCCGGCGAACGCGCCATTGCCCGGCTGATCGGCTCATCGCTGGACGCCGTGGTACAGCTTACCCGCCTGCCCAATGGCCGCCGTATGGTCAGCGAAGTGGTGGCCCTCAGCCCCACCAAAGCCGACCCCTATCACATGGACATTCTCTACCGCTCCAGTGAACTGGACTGGCTGCCGCCGGAAGAACTCGAGGTGGCTCCGTGAGCACCCAGCTGATCTGGCTGGCGTGCCTGCTGGCAGGGCTTGGGGCCTTGATTGTGATCATGCTCCAGCTGGTGCTGGGGCGGGTGCAGGTAGCCGGGGATCTGAAACGGCGCACCGCCAACCGCCTGTCTGCCGAAGTGCCGGTTGAGAAAAAAACATCGGTGATCGATCTCGGGCCGCTGGAAAACGTGTTGTTACGGGCGGGTTTTCACCTCAGCGGTACCCGCTTCATGCTCATCGTCGCGGTGGTGGTGGCGGTGTTGCTGGCGGTTCTGGTTTTCCGCGGGCCGGTCGAAGCCGCCGTCGCGATTTTCTTTGTGGTCACCGTCTCGGTAACCACCTGGCGAGTGAAGTTCGAGCGCCAGCGCCGGCAGATATTCGAGGAATTGCCCGGCATTCTGGACGGCATGCTGCGCTCCATTTCGGTTGGCCGGTCTGTGGAGCAAAGCATTGTCACCGCCTTCGCCGATGCCTCCCCGGTGTTTGACCCCATGGTGTTCCGCCTGAAAAACGCCGTTAGCCAGGGCCGGGATTACACCCTGGTGCTGGATGCCTTCGCCAGCTTCTACCAGATGCCGGCGTTTACCCAGGTGGCCATTGCCCTGCGCACCTCCACCCGGTTTGGCTCATCGGTCAAACCCGTGTTGTTCGAAGTCGCCAAAGCCATTCGGTCCCAGCAGGAGTTGCGCCGGGAATTTATGGCCGCCACCGCCGAAACCCGGTTTACCGCCGTTACCTTTGCCATCATGCCGCCGGGGCTGGCGGTTTACATGGTGGTGGTGAATGAACAGTTCTCTGAAAAACTGCTGCAGTCTGACATCGGCCACACCTTGCTGATGATCTCCGGCGGCCTGCAGCTGCTGGGCATTCTGATGATCTGGAACCTGATCAGGGGGGTGGGGCGTGGCTGAAATCAGTTTGATGATTGCGGCGGTTCTGGCCCTGGCGTCGGTGGTATTGGCGTTTTATTACGCCCCCCGCTGGGCCCTGCGCGCGCGGGTACACGCCCGCCTGAGCCGCCAGCGAGTGGTGATGGACGGCGACAGCCACGATTCCGCCCTCAGCGAGTTTCTGTTCTGGCTGATCGACCGCAAACTGTTTGCCTCCGACTTCCGGGAGCTGGAAGCCCCCCTGGACGCCACCGGCAAAACCCCCATTCAGGCTCGCCGGCATTATCTGCTCTGGTGCTGGGTGGTGCCATTTGTGGTGGCGGTGCTCGCGTTCCGGTCGATGGACTTTGTCATGGCCAGCCTGGTGCTGCTGGCGGGGTTCTACCTGCCCCGGCGGTTTATCCGCAGCGCCGGCGGCGACGCGGAAAAACTGCAGAACCGTGAAGCCATCGAGCTGTGCAACATGACCAGAATGTTGATGGAAGCCGGCTTGAGCCCCGAACGTTGCCTGAAACTGATCTCACACCAGGCCCGGGAACTCATGCCCCGGCTGATCCAGCGAATCGACCGCTTCAACCGGGTAATGGAAAGCGGCGCCGACCGCACCGTGGCCCTGGAAGAGCTGGGCCGGAACCGCAACCTGACGGTGTTGCGCAGCTACGTCGCCCTGATGAAACAGGCCGGTACCCTGGGCTCGAAAGTAGCCACCGGGCTGGATCAGATCGTCGAAGAAGCCCAGCACGAAGAACGCAGCAAACTCAAAGAAGACACCAACAAAATCGGCGCCAGGATGACCGTCATCATGATGATCTTCATGCTGCCGTCTCTGTTCATGTTGATTGGCGGCCCTGCGGTGCTGTCGATTCTTGATGCGTTTCAGCGTTAACCGATCACCGCCATGACAAAGGATACCTTCTGACCATGTGGGCACTTAGCAAATCACAACAATGGCAGCGCGCCGCCTCAAAGCTGAGCGTTGTCGGGCTCGGGCTGGTGCTGGCCGGGTGTTCATCGCTGGCGACCAAAGACCAGCCGCAGCAAGACCCGGTCTACCTGATCAACTGCTCGGAGGTGGTTCAGCCAGAACACCGGGTAGAGCTGGACGCCATCGACGCCGCCATGGAAGACCGGCAGTACTACGCCGCGCTGGCCCAGCTGGAGGCGCTGTCTTTTGGTACCCAGGCGCACTGGTTGCGCTGGGCCCAGCTGCTGGGGCAGGTGGACCAGCTGGATGACTCCGAACAGGTGTTTCAGGAAATCGTCAACGAATGCGGCTCGTACCAGGCATTGCATGGCCTGGGGGTGGTCAAGGTGAAACAGGGCAACAGCATACAAGCGCTGGCGCTGTTGTCTGAAGCCAAAGACAAGGCTCCCGCCAACGGCGATATCCGCAACGATCTCGGTTACGTACTGATGCAGACCGGCCGCTACGACCGGGCCGCCTTCGAGTTGCGCACCGCCTATGAGCTGTCCCGGGGCAGGGCGTCTACGCGGCAAAACCTGATCGCGGCCTATTACCTGAACGGCGGCAACGCGGCGATTCAGCAATTGCAGCAACAGGTCGACCTGACCGATGACCAGATTGTCGCCGGTATCCGGCAGGCGAACCAGTTGGCCGGGCTGTCGTTTAACCCGCCACCGCCAGCCGGGGCCACAAAAATCCTCGACGACCAGGCCCAGCGCCCGGCCAAAGGCGGTGAACTGAGTGAGCCGGTAATGGTGAATACGCTGGAACGACTGTCTGATTCATTCCGGCAGCCCATACCTCAGCGGATTGGGGAGTCTTCCCGTGAAGACTAAAGCCAGCCAGCGCGGCGCGCTCATCTTTGCCACGCCGCTGCTGCTGGCGCTGGTGTTCATCTTCGGCACCCTGATGATCGACGGCGCCAGGTTGCTGCTGCTTCAGTCTGAAATGCAGTCCATCGTCAATTCCGCCTCAACCGCCGCCGCCGACGAGGCCCAGGCCTGCGGCGGCATCGACCCCGGCTGGAACAAAATGCTGCAACGCACCTTACTGGCCGCCGAAGCCGCCGGCTTTGACGGCGACCCCGAGGCCCTGGACATCGTTCCCGGTGTCCTGCGCCCGGGCGCCGCGGCCAACACCCCGATGCGTTTCTCCAGCCGCGACGCCACCACCCAAATGGCCCAGACCAATGCCGTTATGGTGCGCTACACCCGCGAAGAACCGGTGTCTTTTCTGCTGCCGACGTCCGTGTTCCCGCCCATCACCATTTCAGCCGACGCAGTAGCCCGCAAAGAAGTCTATGCCACGCTGAGTGCGGCGGGTTCAACCGCCAATGTCGAAGGCGGGCTGCTGGGCAGCCTGGTTGGTGAACTGATCGGCGTGCCGGGTTACTCACTGAACGCCACCGATCTGCAAAGCCTTGAGAACACGCTGGTCAGCCTCGGCGATCTGTTGGCTGGCCTGGGCGTTGACCGGCTAACCGATCTGGTAGACGAGCCCCTGCTTGATGTACTGAGTTCGGTGGCCATCCTGGCGGGCGGAACGGCTTCGCCTGCGGGCCGGTTGGTGGACGATCTGAGCTCTGCGGTTGGTTTGTCTGGCCTGAATGCCTCAGCGGTTTTCGACGTACTGGGCGAGCCACCGGGCTCTACCGATGCCAATATCCCGGTCTACGACTTCGCGGTCAGCGTGATTCTGAACAGTGTTCGTGCGCTTAACCAGTCCGGGGCAGGGCTGTTGTCGCTCACCCTGGACACCAGCCAGTCTACCGTGCTGAGTGACCTGGTCGGGAGCAACGACTTACTGGGCGATATAGACCTCACCCTGAAGCTGTTGGTAGATGAACCACCCAAAATCGTGATCGGGCCGGCTCGCAAGGACAGCAACGATCAATGGCTGACCACCTTGCGTGCGGCAGATGTCAGTGTCGATGCCTCGGCAGACCTGCAGCTTGCAACGGGTGTTATCGGTGATCTGGTTTCTACCTTGTCATTGGGACTGGTCAAAGTGGATGTGCTGGACAGCATCCGGATTCCGCTCGGCGTTCAGGTTGGCGGCGGCCGAGCCGGGCTGGTCGGGGCCAATTGTGCAGCGGGTTCCGACAACCGCACGCAGTTTGATTTGTTGTTGCAAACCAACGTCAGTAACATCGAAACGGGCTCCATTGATGGCGCCACCGGCCAGATTGTGCCCGACAGCATCCATGCCTCTATCCTGAGGCTGCGAGACCTGCTCAACATCGTCAATGTGGACGTGTGCGTGGCGGCGGATCTCGACGTTGAGGTGAGCTCAGCGCCAACGGTTGAGCAACTTCAGAGCTATAATCTGTATTGCCCTGGCGGGCAGTGTGAAATCCAGGAAATGGTGGCGGGCAGCGGGGTCGACAATGCAGACATCAACCTGCACAACCTGTCGCTCCTGAATTGCAACTCCGGTGGCAGCACCAGTGATATCGATGCCGTGCTGGCCGGCCTGGTTTCGCCCCTGACCGCTTTGCTTGAGCTGGTGGCTGAACAAACCCTGGGCAACGTGCTTGCACCGCTGCTCTCCGCCCTGGGCGCAGACCTCGGCGGCATGCACGTGCGCGTGCTCGGCGCCGAACAAACCGGTTCCCAATTAGTTGAGAATGTCGTCTTTGAGTAAGCAACCCGAACCACCAAAGAGCCCCCGGTATGTTTGAGGGGAACGCCTTGCCGGCGCAATTGCTGCAACCGGAGCTGCTGCTGGTGGCCGTGCTGGCGCTGGCCTTGCTGGCCGCCATCCTGCTGCACTGGCGCGCCCGCCGGCGTATGCGGGCGCGTGAACAACAGTTGGTGAAAGCAAATGACGATGCCCAGCGCCGGCTGCGGTCGTCGCTGTCAGACACCCGCGCCATGCTCGATCAAGGCTCTGCCGTTATCCTGGTGTTTGATCGCAGTACCCTCACGCTGCTGTTTGCCAACCGCCATGCTCTGGAACTGTTTGGCTGCGACACCGTTGAGCAACTCTCAGACACCGTGCTTATGCGGCCTGACGCCTGGCAGCCCTCGCCCTATTCGCTGCTGGACTTCGAGCACTGGGCCGGCATGCTCAAGGCCTCCGGGTTTATGCGCCAGGAGTGGCTGTTCAGCGGGGCCGATCAGCAAGGTGTGTGGATGGACTGCTACCTTAGCAACACGGTATTCGAGGGTCGCCTGGCCCGCACTCTGAGCGCCAACAACATCCACGCCTACAAAATAACCCGGGCCGCAGACAGCCTGAGAAGTCGCATTCTGACCGGCATCAGCAGCAGTGCGCCGCTGGAAACCCTGGCCGACAGCCTGTGCAAACTGGCCGAAATCAGGCTGCGCGACACCCGCTGCCTGATCACCCGTTACGACCAGCAAAAAGACAACCTGACGCCCCTTGGCAGCAGTGGCCTGGCCAAGGAATTCAAAGACGCGCTGCCCGCCATTCCGGCCCGTTACGGCAGCACCTCCATTGGCACCGCCGCCTACACCCGGAACCCGACCGTGTGTGAATCCATCAAGGATGACCACCGCTGGCAGGGCTTCACCACCGTGGTGGATGCGCTGGGCCTCTGTGCCTCCTGGTCTGAGCCCGTGATCAGCCAGAAGGATGAACTGCTCGGCGTGATCACCGTGTTCAGTCGCCAACCCACGAACCCGAGCGCACAGCAGGTGGAAGACCTGGCCTCCATCGTCTCGCTCACCGGCCTGGCCATCGAACGAAAACAATGGCGCAAAGCCCTCGAAGCCTCCGCCGCCAGCGAGCGGTTTATCCGGCAACTGGGGGTTGATCTGGTCAACCTGCCCAGTGGCGAGGACTTCGAACCCAACCTCCGTTACCTGTTGCACCGGATTGTGTCCCATTACGAGCTGGGAGCGCTGGCGCTCTGGGAGCGCGACGGCGACGACCAGAGCTTCTCCTGCCTGGTGTCGCTGCAAGACAACACCCGGGCGCAGGGCCAGCCGGAGGCCTCGCTGGTGGCACCGGAGGCGGTTCCAGAGCCGGTAATAACCGAAGCGCTCACCGCCGGCAGTGCCGACTACTTCACCCCCCAGGATGCCCTGTATCCGCGTGTAAGGCTGACCGAAGAAGCCAAGCCCATCCTGCTGGCGCCGCTCAGTGATGGCCAGCACGACGACAGCTTCATCGGGTTTCTGGCGGCCCAGTCGAAATACATGTACATCGCCCAGGCCACCATTGATCATCTGCTGGTAATCGGCTCGATGATGCGCACCGTGCTGTTAAACCGCCGCCTGGTGCGTTCTCTGGCCAGCGACATGGCAACCGAGCAGCGCGAGCGCAAAAAGCTGGAAGTGGAGTTGTCGGTGGCCCGCTCTATCCAGATGTCGATGGTGCCAGGCGCCGGGCACTTCCGGGAACGATACCGCAACTGGACCCTCGAAGCCTGGCTGCAACCGGCCCGGGCCGTGGGTGGCGATCTGTACGAGCTGATCCGGCTGCCCAGTGGCAAGCTGCTGATTGCCGTCGGCGATGTCTCAGACAAAGGCGCCCCGGCGGCGCTGTTCATGGCCAGAACCGTCAGCCTGCTCAATTACCTGGCCAGATCCATGGACGGCGACCTGGTCGGCATCTCCCGTGCCCTCAACAACGAGCTGTGCCGCTCCAACGACGCCTGCATGTTTGTCACCATGGTGATGGGGGTGCTGGAGCTGAAGACGGGCGAGATCCAATGGCTGAACGCGGGCCACAGTGCGCCCATGTTTGTCGATCACAAAGCACCGCCCAGATTCTGGCCAGGGAACCCTTCGGCGCCGTTCGGCGTGTATGAAGATGTAGACTACGCGGTGGAGAATGCCAGGCTTCAGCCAGACCAAAGCATCACCCTGTACAGCGACGGCGTAACCGAAGCGTTTGACCAGAACGGGCAGGAATTTGGCGAGGAGCGTTTGCTCAACCTGGGCTACCGGGCGGCAAACCAAGGTGAAGGCCTGCTCACCTATATGCGTGAGCAGCTGTTGTCTTTCGCCGGGAGCGCCCCTCAATCCGATGACATAACACTACTGACGATACAACGCCATGGCACTATCCATCCAGTCCAACGAGACAGTAGCAAGCATCCTGCAAAAAATTCGTGATCACTACGGCGCCCAGTGCCTGAATAACGACAGGGTCAACGAATGCTACACCATCATCGACGAGTTCCACTCCAACATCCGGGAGCACGTGGCAACAAAACTTGACAGGTGTCAGTGGCATCTTGAGATAGTGTGTAATGATGGCATTATGCAGCTGGAGTTCGAATACGCCGGCCCTTACTTTGACCCGACCAAGGCCGAGCCAGTGAGTGAACAGCCACTGGAGTCCCGGCCTATCGGTGGGCTGGGGCTTGCCATCGTGGCGCAGCTGAGCGATGCGATGAACTATTGTTACCGGGACGGTGTCAACAAACTCACGGTAACACTCGATACCAAAAGCTCCAGGGAAGACGATACATGCCACTGACGATTACTGAGCAATACACCTCAGACGAGGCTCTCAGCCTTGAGTTGCAAGGGTCGCTCGACAGCGACACCGCGCCCCAACTGGATGAACGGTTGTCTGACGCCATCGGCCCCACTACCCGAGTGGTGGCGTTCAATATGGCCGGCGTTAGCTTCATCAGCTCGGCCGGGCTGCGGGTAATCTTCAAAACCCTCAAGCTCATGAAAGCCCGCAAAGGGCAGGTCAGCGTCAGCCAGATGAGCGCAGGCGTCAGAAAAGTATTTGAAATTGTAAAGCTCATGCCGGATCTCACCGTATTTGCCAACCAGACGGAAATGGACGAATACCTGGCAGCCATCCAACGGCGTGAAGAGTTGTAAATTCAGGAGGCATCATGGCTGTTGTTCTTGACGGAACAGTTGCAATTCAACGAGACCAGAACGGTGAAGTCGCCAACGTAATCTGGTTTCTGTACGGCCTGCCGCACTCCGGCGGGGCACCGAAAGACGCCGTGTTTCTGCATGAATCTTTCGGCAAACAGTCGCCCCAGATGGTGGCGTTTGATCTGGACGGTGAAGAATACGTGATTTACGCCGACTGGGGCTCCTCTGACGATGCCGGCCAGGCCCATGAAATCAGGACCTTCTACCAGAAATTTGGCTATATTCTGATCTCTTGCCTGCGCGACGACGTAGTGTCAGACCAAGGTCTTGTACGCAGAGAGTGGATAACACCTGTAAAGTATTATGATGATTATGTGACAATGGTTAGCGAACTTGCCAAAGTAAGCTAATATTATCTGAGTCTGATAACGCGAACATCGACAGACAAAATATTATCGGGAGGCGATCATGCGCCAGGAATACCAAACAGCCTACCTAAACGCCGTGCGGGACATCACCGCCAACGGTGGCTCCGTGTATCTGCTCAATGGGCAGGAACTCCGGGCACGTTCAGGTGAGGCCGGCGCAGGGTCAAGCGAACGCCACATGCCGCCCGAGCTGCGCCAGCAGGTGCGGGATCTGTGCGAAGGCTCGCTTGCGGTCTCGGATCTGAGTGCAGAACAACTGAATAAACGCGATCAGAAAGCAGGTTCAACCAGCCATAAAACGCTGGGCAGCAAAGCCACCTCGAACACCGACTGAAGCCCCCGCGCCGTTAAACGGGCAGGGGGGCCTGGCCCGGTTACTCCCGGTTATCGGCCGTACACTCCGCCGCGCCGGGATTGCTGGCGCACCGAATGTTGGCCATCAGGGTCAGCATGCGTGGGTCATACACCGACGGTGCATTGTTCGTGCCGTCGCGCATTTCCAGGCGGTTCTCCCGGAACATTTCCTGATAACCCACGATGTCCTGCTGGGGAATCCGGATCCATTTGTCATCCGGAATCGCGGCTTCCTGATTGATGATCAGGTTCATCACCTGCGGGTACATGTCCCAGGCCGCTTCCCGCGCTTTCTGGGCGGTGTCACCGTCAATAATGCCGTCCCGGGCAATCACCTGCACCGTCAGCTGGGCCAGCGGGTAGTCCACCACGCCACCTTTTGGTTCAATGCCTTTGTACAGCTCCAGTGCCTCATAAGCGAAGGCGGGCGCGTAGGCGGTATCCACCGAACCGTTATTGAACTTGCCGGCGAAGTTGGTGATGTCTGAGGGCACCACCGTGGCCTTCACATAATTCACCATGTGAATGGCGTCTCGCTGGTAATCCAGTGTGGCCATGCGCTTGCCAGCCAGCGCCCCGGCGGTGTTGATGGAGCGGTCGTTCACGAACAGGTAACCGGCGCCAATCGGGAAAATGCCCAGTACTTCGTAGCCATCACTCTTCATCAGATCGGCCGCCCTGGGCTGAGACAGGGTTGCCAGCAGGGTTTCCAGGTTGTCGTAGGAGGGCAGGGCGCCCACCGCACTGATCGAGCCGGTAAACTTGTTGAACGGCCGGGTTCTCAAATCCGTGGCGGCCACCGCGTCACATTGCCCGGCGTTGAAATCGCCCACCGCCACGCCTTCATCGGTGTAAGGCTTGAGCTGGAGATTCACCCCTAACGACCTCATCTCCAGGGCGTAATCCTTCATCACGTTGAACACGTCGCCGTTGGCGCCGATCACATCAAATACACACACAGACAGGCTATTGGCCGAGGCCAGCGGTGCGGCACAGGTCAGCGCCACCGCGCCAAGAAATTTTCGCATAAGGTTCACTCCGGTTATGGCTTGTCATTGTTTTCAGTCAGCTGAACGGCGTTACAGCAGGCCGTCCAGATCCATTACCTCTGTTGACCGGCGCGACACCGGCGACAGGCTGCCAAACGAGTTAGACGGCGTACGGTAGCCGTAGTTGGCGGCCCAGTGCTTATCCGAGGCGTGCATCAGCACCCGCCGGGCAACGCCATCCAGCAGGCGGTAGGCAGACGACACCTTCATTGAGCCCTCGGCCTCGGCCGCAGCTTCAAGCGCGGCGGCCAGCACATCCGGCCGGCCGAAGGTCTCAGCGGCCACTACCTCCAGCGCACTGGCTACCCGAAAGCCACGGTCAAATCCCAGCTCCCGGTTGTGTTCCAGCACCTGCCAGGGGTCTGGCGACATGGGCGGGCGGGTATCCGGCAGCAGCAGCCACACCAGCGCGCGAACTGCACTCGGCACACCGCCCCACTGCTCGTTATCAATGCAGCGCACCGCGCGCTCGGCCTGGGGCGCAATGTTGCGCGGAATGCCCGCCATGGCCCCGGAGTTGGCGTCGTTCACGATGGCCTGCAAACCGGTAACCAGCCCCATCAGAAAAGTCAGCTCGTCTTGCTCATTGAACAGAAACGGGCATTCCAGCGGCTCTGCGCCGGCATCAAAGTCGTAAGCACTCATGGCCCGCTCAAACGCCAGCAGCCGGCGCGTGGCAACCTCCGCGTTCAGCCGTTTGACCTGCTCCCGGGCGTCTCTGGCGGCGTTTACATGGCCTTCGTGGTTGGCCCGCAAGTAGGTAAGCTCGGCCTCCATGGCCTTGTACTCGGTGCAGTTCGCCGCCAACAGCATCAGCAGAGCGCCGATGCCGTCTGGCGCGGACATCACCCGGGAAAACGAGTACACCAAGGGGTCCAGAGACAAGCCCAGGGTGCAGGCCATCTCCGGATCGTTCATCTCCAGTACGTAAGGAGTGGCTTCCGCCTCCGCGTAGTTGGTCAATACTATGCCGGTGGTGGTGTACACCGGATTGGCGGAGCAGCCCACCAGGGTGAGCGCTGCGCCCGCCATCAGCAGGCGTTTGCCGGGTGCCAGTGAAGCCAGCAGGTGCAGGCTACGGTGGCAGAATCTGGTCAGCCGTGACGTGTTCATATTCTCGCCTCTTTTTTGTCATTGTCAGCGTAATCGAATAAACCATTCTATGCTTTATTATTGTGGGGCAATTATGGACAGCTCAAGCGCCAAGATCAATCCACCTGGCACTCATTCTTCCTCGTTGTTGGCGCAGAGCAAACGGCTGGGCATGTAGCTTGCCACAAACTCCACCGCCTCCTTCGCCGGCAGCGGCGGGCACAACCAATAGCCCTGGCCATAGTCACAGCCCAGCGTGCGCAGGGTTTGCCATTGGTCCCGGGTTTCGATGCCTTCGGCGGTTACCGTCAAGCCGGCCGCTTTCGCCTGCTCAATCATCTGGCCCACCCGGCGAATGCCCCACACCGTGTCTAGCCTGGCGGTGTCTTCCCGGTCAATCTTCAGCTCTGCCACCGGCAAGGTGCGCAGCCGCTCCGGGCAATTGAAGCCGGTGCAGAAATCGTCCAGTGACAACTGAATGCCATGGCCAGACAACGCCTCCAGGGTATGAATGGCCGCATCCGGATCGTGAAACGGTGCGGTTTCGGTGAGCTCGAACATCAACTTGGGGTGCGGTGCCGACGCCAGCAGCCAGGTGACCGAGCGCAGAAAATTCTCATCCTGAACACTCATCGCCGACACATTCACCGACACCGGAAACGGGCTCCAGCACAGGCGGGTGAGGGCAGGCCAGGCATTCCAGAGCTTCAGTGTTTGCTCAAGCACGTGCAAATCCAGCATGGGCGCCAGACCATGGCGTTCGGCAAACGGCACAAACTGCTCCGGCGACCGCCACCCGGCCGCCGCCTCTGGCCAGCGCACTAACACCTCCACGCCCCCCAGCCGGCCGTGGGTAAAAGACACCTTGGGCTGAAACGCCAGATCAAAACCCACCGACCGAATCACATCCCGAACATGGCCTGCGAGCTCATCTTTACCAACTTCTGTCACCGCGTGTGCCGGCATTATCGCAATCCTTTGTAAATAATTATCGGATGAAAATATGTATGCTTACTGTACAGAATGTAACAAGCCCTGGCACATGGCGTAATCCGCCCCGGCGCCCCGGCGATTTGGTCAATCAAGATACAGAAATAACAAAAAAGATCTTATTCCATAAAAATTTAGCAATCAGGGTGTAAAAACGCAAAACATCGTATAGCATAATAAATGCGAATCAAGCAAAGGGATCGGCCCCGCGCAAAGAGCTCCTCCGAGCGGCTTGATTCGCTCAGTCTCGAAGCGCTGTACTTGTTGTACTCCCCCTGCACCCCGCAGAGCGCGCTGCCGACCTGACCGAGACTGAAGTCGCTTGTTCTGCTTGCCCGCCACTGCCGCGGGCTTTTTTTTGCTCCGCACCCAACTCGCAATCTACAAAGGGGTCTGACCCCTCGGGGTCAGACCCCACCCCTCTGCCAGCGCCCATCTCCCAACCCCAGCAAACCCCCAAACAAAAAAAGCCCAAAATGTGACCAACTTAATTGCACTTCTAATTCTTTAACAATTCTTTACACTCGTAACCCCCTGATAATTGACCCATCACATCTATTGTCACTTGCGTGACACGCCCCATCCCGTAGAATCCTCAAACCTGAACTTCATCACAAATAACCTGACAAGGATCGCGTTGGGAACGCCCTTCCTGTTTTCGCCGTTATCTCCTTGTCACCAGAATATTAAGAATCTATGACCTCAAAACACTGGACCCTGGTCGGTGGGGCGGTAGCGTGCCTGAGCACCTTTTCACTGGCCGCAGCGCCCTGGCTTGAGCCGGGTGATCCGCGTGCACGCTATGCCGTACAGAAGCTGGCAGACCGCGGTCATATGAATCGCAGCGTCACCACCTGGCCAATGATGTGGAGCGCGCTGGAAGCCGGCAACCAAACCAGCATCAAAGCTGATCAGCCATCAGTCGGCCTGGCCTCCGCCTACCTGCGTTTTGAAAAAGAAGAGCAAGCCAAACCGGGTTTTCGGGGTGAGTTCAGCGCCAGCGCCCAATCCGAAATTCCCGCCATTACCGGTTTTTCCAACAACAACCTGACCAAGGCCGGCACCAGCCTTAACCTGCAATGGCTAGGCGACACCTGGGCGCTGGGCCTCAATCCGGCCTACACCAACAATCCGGATGACGACGAAGAATTCCGCCTGGATGGCTCCTACCTGGCCGCCACCGCCAGCAATTGGGTGTTCGGCGCCGGCGCCATCGACCGCTGGTGGGGGCCGGGTTGGCAGTCCAGCCTGATCCTGTCTAACAACGCCCGGCCGATACCGTCTGTGTGGATTAACCGCAACGACACCCGCGCGTTTGAAACCCCCTGGTTAAGCTGGATCGGCCCCTGGCAGTTCACCGTGATGGCCGGCCAGTACGAAAGTGACCGCGCCGTACCCGACGCCAAATTCATCGGTATGCGGTTCACCTTTCGGCCTGTTGATGGTTTGGATATTGGCCTCTCCCGCGCGCTCATGGTCGGAGGTGAAGGGCGGCCAGAGGATGCCTCAACACTCTGGGATGCGCTGATTGGCCGGGATAACTCCCAGGATGGCCCCGAAAATGACCCCGGCAATCAGTTAGGCAGTATCGACATTCGTTACGGCTTTGCTGTCGGCGAGCAATCCATGAGTCTCTACACTCAAATGATGGGTGAAGATGAAGCCGGCGCTTTTCCCGCGAAGAAGTCCTGGATGTTCGGTGGAGACTGGACCAGCCAGCTGCTCAATAGCGAACAGCAATGGTTTGTTGAATACACCAACACCTTGGCCGACGACGTTATTGGCAGTGCCGCGCCAAATGTTTCCTACGAGCACTTTCAATACCGCTCTGGCTATCGCCACTACGGCCGCAACATGGCTACCGGCTTTGACGGCGACGCAGAAGCCGTCACCCTCGGCGCGTACCACTTCCTTGACAACGGCAGCAACCTCACCGCCAAAGCCAGCTACGCCGAACTCAACAAAGACGGCGGCAACCGAACGGTGGTAACAAACGACAACGTCTTCTACACCGCCCCGATCGACAGCCAGCACGTTGCCATCCTAGACCTCGGTTATGGCACCCAGGCGTTCGCCGGCTGGCTGGATTTGACGCTCCAGGTCACCGATAAAAAAATCGAATACATCAGCGGCAAAAAAGACCAATGGTCAGCCGGCGCAAGCTGGACTTATCGCTTTTAAACAAAAGCACAATGTCCAAGGTAGGGGTCTGACCCCCTGGGGTTAGACCCCTACGCACCAGCTACCTTATGAATCCAAATTCCAGAAAACCCGGACCCAAACCCGTGAATGCTCAAAAACTCCTGATCTCCCTAGCTCTACTGTTCCCCCTAGCCACCCAGGCCCAATCCATCAGCCCGGCCCAGCTGGAGCAATTCAAACAGCTCCCCCGCGCCCAGCAAGAAGCCCTGGCCAGCCAATACGGCGTAGACCTCAACAACATCACCGGCAGCCAACGCGCCAGCCAGCGCCCGGAACAGGTCAACGTGGTAGAGCCAGTAGCCACCATTACCGATGAAGAACGTGATCGGGCTCGTGAACAAAAAGAGCAGGAAGACAAACAAACCGCCAAAAATGGCGGCCTCAAGCCCTACGGCTACGACCTCTTCGCCGGCAGCCCGACCACCTTTGCGCCGGTGACCGAAATTCCCGTGCCCTCCGATTACACAATGGGCCCCGGCGATGTGCTGCGCGTACAAATGTGGGGCAACCAGAACCAGAATCTGGAGCTGCCCGTCAGCCGCGACGGCACCATCAGCTTCCCGGATTCCGGCCCAGTTACCGTGGCCGGCCTGAGCTTTGATGAAGCCCGCCAGCAAATCCGCAAGCGGGTCTCCGAGCAATACATCGGGGTAGATGCCGCCGTCACTCTGGGTGAGCTGCGCAGCATGCGAGTGTTCGTCTTGGGTGAAGCCCGCAACCCAGGCTCCTACAGCGTCAGCTCGCTTTCTACCATCACCAACGCCCTCTACGTTTCCGGCGGCATCAAACAAAACGGCTCCTTGCGTAATGTACAGCACAAGCGCAACGGCCAACTCGTCGGCACCCTGGACCTGTACGACCTGCTCCAGAAAGGCGACAGCAGCGCTGACAACCGCCTGCAACCGGGCGATGTCATCTTCATCCCGCCCGTGGGCAAACGCGCCGGTATAGAAGGTGAGGTTTACCGTCCGGCCCTGTACGAGCTCAAAGGCGACAACACCCTGGCGGAACTCGTTCGTATGGCAGGCGGCCTGACCACGCAAGCCTACCCCCAGCGCATCAACATCGAACGCACCAACGAAGACTTCCTGCGCATCATCGCTGAGGCCGACTACACCGGCCGGCAGGGCCAGAACGCCCGCGTTCAGGCCGGCGACCGCATCCGCATTCCGTCCATCTCAGACATCACCGGCCAGTATGTGGAAATCAAAGGCGCCGCCACCCGCGCCGGCAAGTTTGCCTGGATGCCGGGTATGCGCGTGAGCTCTATACTGCAAAGCCTGGACGCAGACCTCATGCCCACCGCAGACAAGCGCTACGCGGCCATCGTAAGAACAGACCAACAAACCGACACCATCGCCGTACTGAATCTGCGCATTCGAGACGCCATCCAGAATGCCGGCAGCGAGCATGATCTGCTTCTGGAAGAGAAAGACAGAATTCTCATCTTCTCCGACGCCGGCAAAGTGCAAAGCGGAGAGCAGGGCGGCAACTACACCCGCGAGAACCTGTTTGCCCCGGTACTCCAGCGCCTGAAAGCCCAGGCCCAACCCGGTAGCCCCCAACAAACCATCCGCATCAGCGGCCCCGTGCGCTACCCGGGCGAATACCCCATGCCGGCTACCCGTAGCCTGGCCGATGCCGTCTTTGTAGCCGGTGGCCTGAAAGATTCCGCTTCTCTCTACCAGGCCGAAGTGGCCCGTTACACCACCGATGACAGCGGCATCGGCCAAACCAACATCCTCAACATCAACCTGGCCGACGCCATGGCCGGCAATGCGGACCTCAACCTGCAAAGCCGCGACACCATCCTGATCAAATCCATCCCGGACTTCGCCACCACCCGCACCGTCACCCTGGCCGGCGAAGTGCGCTATCCAGGCGAGTACACCTTCCGCGATGGCGAAACCCTCAAAGACGTAGTGCAACGCGCCGGCGGCCTCACCAACAACGCCTTCCCGACAGGCTCTGTGTTCACCCGAGCCAAACTCCGGGAACTGGAGGCCCAACGCCTGCGTGAAGCCGAAGAGCGACTGCAAGGCGACCTCCTGGGCGTACAACTGGAAGGTGATGGCTTTGGCGGCCAGAATGCTGAGCGTGTGCAGCAGGTTCAGGGTTTACTCGAAGAAGTTCAGAGCAGTCGACCATTAGGTAGAATGGTCATCGACCTCGCGGCAATTCTGGATAATGAGAATTACCAGGCCATCCGCCTGCAAGACGGCGACCGCCTGACCGTACCGATCATCCCCCAGGCCGTCTCGGTATTCGGTGAAGTACAATTCCCCACCAGCCACCTGCACCAGGCTGGCCTGACCGTGGATGACTACCTGGAACGCTCCGGTGGCCCCACCCGCCAGGCAGATGAAAGCCGGGTGTACGTCGTAAAAGCCGACGGCTCCGTAACCCTACCCCAGCGCAGCCGCTGGTTCGGCGGAAGAAGCCAGCAACTCGAACCCGGCGACACCATCATCATGCCGATCGACGTAGACCGCCTGAACCAACTGGAACTCTGGACCAACGTAAGCCAGATCATCTACCAAATGGCCCTGGGCGCAGCAGCAGTAAACAGCCTATAACCCGAACGCGAGCCGCCGGCCAGCCTCGGTCGGCCAGGGTCTGACCCCGAAAGGGGGCAGACCCATCAGGCACTAAACCAGACAAAGGCACGAAAATCGCGGCCGAACAAACAAACGGCCAGGGTCTGACCCTACGCGGTCAGACCCACCAGGCACCCAAGCTAAACCAAGGAACAATATCCGTGGCCGAACCAACCACAACACATTACCCAGACGACGAAATAGACCTAAGAGAACTCTTCGCCACCCTATGGCGAGGCAAATGGATCATCATCCTATTTACGATCGTCTTCGCCGCCGCAGGCGTCTTCTACGCCCTAAACCAGCCCAACATCTACCAAGCCAGCGCCCTGCTAGCCCCAGCCCAAAACGAAGGCGGCAGCCGAATCAGCGGCCAGCTCAGTGGCCTGGCCAGCTTAGCCGGCGTTAACTTGGGCGGCGGAGGCGGTGCCAACAAAACCGTACTGGCCAAAGAAACCCTGAAATCCCGAGCCTTCCTGACAGATTTCATACGCCGTCATGACCTAGCGGTCCCCCTCATGGCCGCCAAAGCCTGGAATATGACCAGCGAGCGCTGGATACTAGACCAAGATGTTTACAACCCGGAAAACGGCGAGTGGCAAATTGATGAAGATGGCGAAAGTCTAAAGCCCACAGACTGGGATCTGGTAAAGGAATTCCGTGGCCTGTTAGGCGTAAGCGACAACAAAGACACCGGCATGGTCACCGTAAGCATCAAAAGCCTCTCCCCGGTAGCCGCGAGAGACTGGGTAGAAAAACTGGTGCAAGACATCAACGAACACATGCGCACCCAGGATGTACAAGAAGCCGAAGCCAGCATCGCCTACCTAGAAGACAAACTGCGCCAAACTAACATTGCCGGCATGCAGCAAGTATTCTATCAGCTGATTGAGCAAGAAACCCGAACGGTAATGCTGGCTAATGCCCAGCGTGAATACGTATTCAAAACCGTAGACCCAGCCGTAGCGCCCCAAGAGAAAAGCGAACCTAAACGCGCCCTGATAGCCATAGTCGCCACCATGCTCGGAGGAATGCTAGGTATTTTCACCGTATTCCTCATAGCCTTCATCCGCTCCGGCAAAGTAGAACCTGAGCAGGCTACAAAAGGGGTCTGACCCCGAACGGGGTCAGACCCCATCCAAAGCCAGCGGCAATCACCAGCAAAAACTCCAAGCCAAGCAGTCTGCAAAGGGGTCTGACCTAAGGGTCAGACCCCACCCTTCTGCAGGCGACGATCTCAAAAGCCGAGTACAGCACCAAAATGAAACTCCTAGTCACCGGCGGCGCCGGCTTCATAGGCTCCGCCGTAATCCGCCACATCATCACCAACACCAACGATGAAGTGGTCAACCTAGACAAACTAACCTACGCCGGCAACCTCGACAGCCTGGCGGAAGTCAGCGATAACTCCCGCTACACCTTCGAACAAGTAGACATCTGCAACCGCGCCGAAGTAGACCGCGTACTGGCCCAACACCAGCCAGACGCCATCATGCACCTGGCCGCAGAAAGTCACGTAGACCGCTCCATAGACGGCCCGGCAGACTTCATCGAAACCAACATCGTAGGCACTTACACCCTGCTGGAAGCCACGCGCCAATACTGGCAGGCGCTGGAAGCCGAAAAGAAAGCCAACTTCCGCTTCCACCACATCAGCACAGACGAAGTCTACGGCGACCTCCCGCACCCAATCGAAACAGCCCATGCGGAAGAGCACCTGTTTACCGAACAAACGGCCTACGCCCCAAGCAGCCCATACTCGGCCAGCAAAGCCAGCTCAGACCACTTGGTACGCGCCTGGCAGCGTACCTACGGCCTGCCAGTAATGGTAACCAACTGCAGCAACAATTACGGCCCATACCACTTCCCGGAAAAGCTCATCCCGTTAATGATCCTAAACGCCTTGGACGGCAAGCCGCTCCCCGTATATGGCAAAGGCGACCAAATCCGCGACTGGCTGTATGTAGAAGACCACGCCCGCGCACTTTATAAAGTCGTTACCAAAGGCAAGTCCGGCGAAACCTACAACATCGGCGGCCACAACGAAAAACAGAACCTCGAAGTTGTGCACACCATCTGCGACATCCTCCAGGAACTCCGCCCGCAGGAACGGAGCTATCGGGACCTAATCAGTAACGTAAAAGACCGCCCCGGCCACGACATGCGCTACGCCATAGACGCAAGCAAAATCCAGAAAGAACTCGGCTGGGCTCCGGAAGAAATCTTCGAAACCGGCATCCGCAAAACCGTCCAGTGGTACCTCAACAATCTCGACTGGTGCCAACGAGTACAAGATGGCAGTTACCAAAGAGAACGCCTGGGCGTAACCAGCTAAGTATTTTTTGACTCAGGCTCCAAAGCATCGACGGGGGCTGTCCCAACGCAGACAGACCCTACACTACCCAAGGAGAGCAAGTGAAAGGCATAATCCTGGCAGGCGGCTCCGGCACCCGCCTCTACCCCATAACACTCGGCACCTCCAAACAACTTCTGCCAGTGTACGACAAACCCATGATCTACTACCCGCTGTCGGTACTCATGTTGGCGGGCATCCGAGACATTCTCGTCATCACCACTCCTGAAGATCAGGCTGGCTTCAAGCGCGCTTTAGGTAACGGCGAACAGTTTGGCATTAGTCTCAGGTACGAAGTACAGCCGAGCCCAGATGGCCTTGCGCAGGCCTTTATCATTGGTGAAGATTTCATCGGAAATGACAGCGTGTGCCTAGTACTGGGTGACAACATATTCTACGGTCAAGGCTTTACCCCAAAACTGCGCGAAGCGGTGCGAAAGACAGAAGAGCAGGGCGGGGCTACCATCTTCGGCTATCAGGTTAAAGACCCCGAACGTTTCGGGGTTGTGGAGTTTGATGAAAGTTTCAAAGCCGTGTCCATTGAAGAAAAGCCGGAAAACCCGAAATCCTATTACGCAGTAACCGGCCTCTACTTCTACGACAACTGTGTTGTGGATATTGCAAAAAAAATAGAGCCTAGCCATCGGGGTGAACTCGAAATTACCTGCGTAAACCGCGCCTATCTGGAACAAAGTAAGCTTAGCGTGGAATTGTTGGGGCGGGGGTTCGCTTGGCTGGATACTGGTACCCACGAAAGCCTGCTGGAAGCTGCTCAATTTGTGGAAACAATCGAAAAACGGCAGGGTTACAAAATTGCCTGCCTTGAAGAAATTGCCTTCAACCAGAAATGGTTAACAGCTGAACAAATGAAAACACAGGCAGACCAACTTAAAAAGAACGGTTATGGCGAATATCTTGCAGATCTGATAAGGGATGCGACACAATGACTTTCGTCAAAATGTTTGATTTCAGAAGATTGGGTGATGATCGAGGAAGCCTCGTTGCTATTGAAGCAAATAACAATACGCCTTTCCCTATCCAGCGTGTGTATTACATTTACGGAAGCGAATCAAATGTCGCACGTGGGTTCCACGCCCACAAAGTTCTGCAGCAATTGGCAGTTTGTGTTGCAGGAAAATGCACGATGCTACTGAATGATGGCAATACAAAAGTAGAAGTAGTGATGAACTCACCTACAAAAGGCATCTTGATTGAACCAATGGTCTGGCATGAAATGCACAACTTTAGCCCAGACTGTGTTCTCCTCGTTCTTGCAAGTGAACACTACGACGAATCTGATTACATACGAGATTACGAAGAGTTCCTGAAGCAGGTAAACCAATGAACTATATCCACCCGCTGGCAGACGTAGCCGAATGTTCCATAGGTGAAGGTACCAAAGTCTGGCAGTTTGTTGTCATACTCAAAGGCGCCACCATCGGTCAAGGTTGCAATATATGCGCTCAAACGTTAATTGAGGGCGATGTAGTGGTTGGCGACAGAGTGACAATAAAATCCGGTGTCCAATTGTGGGATGGCACAAGAGTAGAAGATGATGTATTCATTGGCCCGAATGTAACATTAACGAACGATCCATACCCACGGTCCAAAGAATACCCTAAACGTTTCTTGGGCGTGACCATCAAGCGCAACGCAAGCATTGGAGCCAATGCAACCCTTCTTCCAGGTATTCAAATTGGAGAGAGCGCGATGATTGGTGCAGGAGCTGTGGTGACAAAAAATGTCCCAGCAAAAGCGGTGATAGCAGGTAATCCAGCGAAAGTCATTAGGTATATTGAATAATGGTTCCCTTTCTAGATTTAAAGGCAATTAACGCCCAATACCGGGACGAGCTAGCAGACGCAGCCACTCGCGTCATAGACTCCGGGTGGTACATTCAGGGCACCGAAGTTAGGGCCTTTGAAGAAGAGTTCGCCGAATACTGCGGCAGTAAGCACTGTATTGGCGTAGCGAACGGCCTCGATGCGCTTATCCTAACCCTTAGGGCCTGGAAAGAGATGGGTATGCTTAACGAGGGCGATGAAGTGATCGTTCCAGCGAACACGTATATCGCGAGCATACTGGCGATAACAGAAAACCGGTTGAAGCCTGTATTGGTAGAGCCGGACGAAGTGTCATTCAATTTGTGCAGCGAAAAAGCGGCTTCGGCTATTACTCCTAGAACTAAAGCCATTGTTGCTGTGCATCTCTATGGCCAGATATCCCCCATGCCGGAATTGATGCGATTGGCAGAAGAGCACGGCCTGCTAGTACTGGAAGATTCTGCTCAGGCGCACGGAGCTTCCATAGACAGCCGAAAAGCCGGTAGCTGGGGACACGCTGCCGGTTTCAGTTTTTATCCAGGTAAAAACCTCGGCGCGTTAGGGGACGCAGGAGCTGTTACTACCGACGATCAAGAACTAGCGAAAACTATTAGGGCATTAGCAAACTACGGTAGTCATGAGAAGTATCAAAATTTGTATCAAGGGATAAACAGTCGCCTGGATGAAATTCAAGCAGCTATGCTGAGGGTAAAACTAAGGTACTTGGAAGACGAAATAGCACACCGTCGCAGTGTGGCAGATGCTTATTTAAACGGAATTTCAAATACAGAAATATGCCTTCCCTTGCAGAGCAATACTCGTCAAAAGATTCTAAGTACGCATGTGTGGCACCTGTTTGTCGTTCGCTGTCAACACCGTGAAATGTTACGAAAACATCTAGAGCGGAAAGGGATTAAAACGCTGATTCATTACCCGATACCACCGCATAAACAGGAGGCGTATCACGAGTGGTGTGTTCAGAGTTACCCAATTAGTGAGCTAATACACGAGCAAATATTGAGCCTTCCCATAGGGCCAACCTTGATTAAGAGTGATGTCGAGGCGGTAATTCAAGCGGTAAACTCTTTCCGATAAATCAAATAAGCCCATAATTAATCTTGGAAAACCTGCTTTAATACCATCATTGCCAAACGAACTAGATCAATCGCTAATGTGGGAAAAGTGCTGTCTCTGAGGAGCTAGCTAGTACAGCTACCCAGGAAAGCAAAAAAGCAACTACTGCATAGCCATGTAGTGTCATTGTACATTAAATACCCTTAGGTTATCGCAAAAGATAACATTGTGGCTATGCCAAGAGCATTCGACAACTAAGATTAGTGACTACAATCTGTAACCCCTGATTGAGTAATGGTCCGCGCCTGCGAATGAATCGCACTAGGCCTATATCAAACCGGCGGTACGCGGTGAAATTGTAAAGTGAACGTACTCGGATGGTATTCAATTTTATCAATATCTCGGAATTAAAATAGTTGGAACATGAATGATTAAGCGGGTGGTACTAAATATCTTATTCCTTCCTTTCTATTTCTTATCCGATGGGGTTGGAATAAAAAAATACTTGACTGTTTCGAGGCAACCCATTCTTATTAGGTCGAGATGGGAGAATGTTAATATTGAGGCAGACGTGAAGATCGGAAATCCTTCTTCTATCGACTTTTTTTCGCCGTCATACATCGAAACAAGAGGTAAACTAGCTAAGATATCTATAGGGCAGGGTACTTGCATCGGGAATAATGTTGCATTTATCGCCACTTCCGAAATAACGATCGGAAAGCGTTGTTTAATAGGCAATAATGTAAGGATCTACGATTCAGATTTCCATTCATTAGATATCTCTCGTTCAACAGCGAGAGCAATATCAAGCCCGGTTAAAATGGGGGATAACGTTTTTCTAGGCGATAACGTGATTTTATTAAAAGGTGTTAAAATCGGTGAAAATAGCATAATAGGTGCGGGAAGTGTAGTGACGAAGTCAATACCCAGCAATGTAATTGCCGCAGGGAATCCGGCGAGAGTGTTGAAAAAAATATGACGAACCGACTATTGGTAGCATATTCATTAGTTGGGATTATTTATAACGTTTTTTTGATGGTTTCATCTATTGTCTTTGTGCGCGCATTTAATCCAGAGGCAATTGGTGAATATTTTTACCTCGTTTTTTTATCGTCGGCTATATGTAATATAGCTCTATTTGGGAATGCGACCTATATAAATAAGCACCTGCAATTGGGAACAGGGGCTAACTTACAATCTAGACTTGTTGTTTTCTCATTTCTATCTATAGCTATATATTTAATAATTCTAACAAAAAGTGATCAGAGCTTTAGTGGCCTGTATGTATTTATGATTCTTTTTGAAGCGGGGCTGTTGAAAGTTGTCAAAGATCGTATTTTTACATCCTACTTAAGATCCTTAAATAGGTTGTCCGCCTATTCATTTTTTTTGATCGGGTCTTCAGTTTTGAGACTTTCGGTAACCTTTGTGATATTTAAATACGAAATAAAAATAGAGCACGCTATTATTCTTTATTTTATTATTACTCTGTTTTTCTCACTAATAGCCTTCGCTGCATTGATCAATCTGAAAGAAGGTTTTGGAGATGTTTCAATATCAAACTACTGCAGGGACGGCTCGCCATATTTCATAGCGACAGTATTTACAATGCTATATGACTATGTACCAGTTCTATTTTTGAAGTATTTTAATGGAAGCTCAGTGGAAATTGCTTATTATGTTTCGTCATATAAGATAATATCTATTTTTATTCTTGGTCTCGCCATCGTCTCCCCAGTTTTTCTTCAGTACCAAAGAAAAATTTACTTGAAAGAAAAACATGGGAAAAATGTAATGTCAGGTGCAATTTTTCTGATACTTGCGCTCAGCATTCTATACCTCCCGATTTTTCTGTTTCTACAATTCAACTCGTCATTTGTTATCGGTCTGATATTCGGTAGTGAATATGATGGCGCCGAAAGTACACTCAGAGCAATTTCTTACTGTATCTGGGGCTCATCAATAAACTTTATTGCCTTTGCAACGTTTCAAGCATTAGATTTACAGAAACTAGTTCCAAAAATTGTGGGCCCATTCGCTTTAGCAAATCTCGTTGCTACCTACTATGCGGCTCCTATGGGTTCCAGTTCAGTTGCGGTGGTTTTCGCAGTATCGATTCTGGGAAGCGCTGCTATAAGTTTTTATATTTTATTGAAAAGGAATATCTGTGAGCGACGCGCATTTTTGGATCGTGGTGCCATTCTATAATGGGATGAAATACTTTGAGTATAATATTCGCTCTTTAGTTGATCAAACCTACGCGAATGTAAAAATACTCGTCATTGATGATTGTTCTGAAGCTGTTCAGACTAGGCAGCTCAAAGCTCTATTGGATCAAGTAAACGACTCTAGAATTGAATATGTAAGGAACCATAAAAACCAGGGTTTGATGCGTTCCTTAAATCACGCGCTAAAGTATGTGGACTCAAAGTATTTTTTCATCCTAGGACAGGATGATGTCGTTGAAAAGAGGCATGTTGAGTCGTTTCACTACTTTCTAAAGAATATGGACGTTGAAGAATCAGCTGGACCTTCCATGGTGTTCTGTGATGCTAAATATATTCGTGGCCTAGAGCCATCAAACGCATTAGTTAGGGGAAAGAAAATTTCAAGATTCAGAAAAAATATGGAATTGAAATATTTCAGATTGATGTATTGGAACTATGTTGTTTCTACAGGGATCTTGCTTAATACAGATACATTGAAGAGTGTAGGTGGTTTCTGTACGGACTATAAAAACCATGGTGAATGGTTAACCTGGATAAGACTCGCTAGAGTTGGGAAAGTGAAAATTAATTATGGTGTAAACTCATGGTATAGGCGTCACCAAGAAAATATTACGAATTCGATGTTCAGTTCTCAGTTCTATTCAACATTCAGATACTACAATCATGTGGCTCATTACGCATATAGAGTTGCACCAGGTAGATTTCATAAATATTATGTTTTCCCCTTGGTCCTCATTAGAAACCTTTCACTGTTATTTGTAAAAAATATCAAATTAAGAGTGCAGAGCCTTTGATTTTCTTTGAATATTTTTTTTGGTCGCTTTAAGTGAAAATATTAATTGTAAATGAGGGCGCCAACGGCAATCTGGGAGACCAGGCAATTCACGAAGGATTGCTTGCATTGCTAGACGGCGCGGAAATTGATCGTATCAGTCTTGGGGTCGAACGCCGAAACGGCGCGCCAACGGATGCTGAAGGTAAACGAAAGATCCTAACATTGATTAAGAGTAATAGGCTCCTGTATGGTGCACTAAATTTCTTTAGAATTTTAGCCTATAACGTTAGGCGTTACAGTGGTGTCAAATCTAAGATTAAACAATCGGACAAAGTTATCATTGGTGGAGGATCCCTTTTAATAAATAATTCGTGGTCATTCCCAATATCACTTTTGATGATTTGTATGATTTGTTTGTTTACGAGAACGACATATGGGTTCTGTGGCATTTCTACCCGTAGAGAGAGGTCGTTGTTTGTAAATGCTATATTTAAGTTTTGTTTAAAAAGAGCTAGATTTATATATTTCAGAGATCATGTTTCCATCAAAGTTGTTGAGGAGAAATATGGTCTGGATGCCCGCTTTATCCCGGACTTCGCTCTAGTCCAAAGTGGTAGCCGTATCAATTCGACCTTCTCTTCGCAGCGCAATCGTCCGGCTTTCCTGGTCAATGTTATGGGGCCTCAGCCACATGGCTACTTCTCTGATTCTATTGCATATTCAGAATATATTTCATATTTAACTGAATTGATCTCAGAGCTGGCTGCTAGGAGGTTGCTAAAAGGTGTTGTGGTTACCGGTGGGCAGTCGGACATCGACATCGTTGCCAATCTACTAGCAAAAATTCGTCACATAAAAGTTGACGTTTTTACCCCCTTATCTGTAAAAGAGCTTCGCTCCCTCTATTCTAGCGTTGATTGCGTCATTGGAACGCGGCTTCACTCGGCAATTATTGCTTTAGGTAATAATATTAGTTCTCGATGTTTTAATTGGGATAAGAAAGTCGAGGGTTTTTTTTCAGAAATAGGACGTGCTGATTTGCTTTTTGATTGTACAACGAAAGTTGAAAACCTCATTACTGTGCCAATGGGAGTTGAGCTGGATCTAAAGGAATACTTTGATCATCTAAGAGAAGTTGTGCTAAATGAATAGATATAAGTATGTTCATATTATTACGTCTCTTGAAAGCGGTGGAGCGCAAAAAGCACTCATTGATTTTTTAAGTCTACAGAGCGAGCATGTTAGATCAAGAACGCTAGTGGTCTTCCTCATCAAGAAAAATTTTTATAATAGTAAGTTGTCTGAGCTCGGAGTAGATGCCATAAGGGGGGCGGGAGTTAAGAATTTTTACAACTTAGTTAAAATTATTCGAAATAAAAATAATGTAATAGTTTCGTGGATGTATCATGCTTCTATTTTCACGTTATTTAAGTTTGGTGTCAGAAAGAAAGTGGTGTGGACTATACATCATGGTAAATTGGATTTGGCAACAGACTCACTAAGTACATTACTTGCTTTTTTCTTTTGTGCCTTGTTAAGCCGACTTATTCCAGATGAAGTGGTGTATGTAAGTAATACTTGTAAGTCCGATCATATTAAGTTTGGTTTTTCGGCCACTAATGCCGTAGTTATTTACAATTATTTGAAGTTAGAAAAAGAGGTAGAAGTTAGCCAATCAAAACGATTTGATGTTTTGTTTGTAGGTAGGGCTCATCCAAATAAAAATGTTGACCTATTTATGGAGTTTTGTATTAAGTTATGTGCTATACAGAATAGAACTAAAGTTTGTGTGATCGGTGCTGGAACAGAACGATATAGAGAATTCGTTAGCGATAAATTTAAAGGTAATTTTTTGTTTTTGGGAGAAGTGCGAAACACATTGGAGTATTTCGCCGATTCTCGGGTTTATGTTTGTACCTCACGAGTAGAGTCTTTTGGGTTAACTGTTGTAGAAGCATTAAGGTCTGGCTGTGCAGTCGTTTGTCCTAATCAACCTATATTTCATGAAATTGCTGGAAGTGAAGCAAATTTTTTCGAGAAATATAGCGCTGATTGCGTTCTAGATTCTTACCTCGACTTGACGCAGCCAAATCCAAAGAGTGTTGAAGGCTTACTTTCTAGATTTTCCAAAGAGTCAACGGTACGTAGGTTAACGGAATTGTTAAATGAAAGTAATTTCTAGTATCGCATTCTTTGTGTCTCTAGTGCTGGTGCCGAGAATAGGTGTTTTTGATGTGTTTTTCATTGTCACCTTTATTTTGGCAGTTTTATTTTTTGGCGTTAAAAGAAGTATTCCTAGGAACAGGATGTTTTCTCAATCATGTTGGGTCATTCCTCCCCTCTTCATCTTTTCGGCCGTTTCTTTTCTCATGTTTGGTGATTTATTTGGGCTTCTTAGGTTTTTAAAATTTGCTTTTTTAATAGTTTTTGTGCCGTTGGTTATTTGTGAATTGGGCGAAAAAAATCTATTTAAATATCTTACTGTATGTCTTGCTTTATCTGTTTTGATTTTGTATTTTGAGTATTTTGACTTTTTTAGTGCTAAAAGTTTAATACGATATATTCAGGATTGGTTATATCCCACGGCACGCACAGTGGAGTATCGAGCAAGAGGGCTATTCCCAGGCTATTCTGCGGCAGGTGTCTCCTGTGGATTCATTGCTATGTTCTCTTTTTACTTTTCGATTATAGGGAAGATTAATAAATTTATAGGGTTCCCGTTATTCTTTCTGTCATCTACGGCCACGATTATTACGGGTCGAACTGGAATGCTTATTTTTGCTCTTTCGTTTTTGGTTTTTTCTACAATACTTTTGCCTGCTATTTTTTCTAAAATACGATTTTCTAGTTTTTTCGTGATGTCTGTGTCAAGTGTTTTTCTGATCTTTTTATATCAGCGCTTGGATGCTGATATATTTGATATTACTATTATCAGGACGTTTGAGTTTGTTTTTAACTATTTAGAGCATGGGTCCGTTTCTTCCGAAAGTACGACACAATTATATAAAACCTTTGCATTGCCTCACCAGCCTTTCGAAATATTTTTTGGTAATGGAATGGAGCATTGGTCTCCTCGATCCATGGCAATGGGGTCCCATCAGACAGACTCTGGAATCTTTCAAGTTATTTTCATCTATGGGGTGTTTGGATTTTTTCTTTATTACCTTCCGATTATATCGATTCTGGTCCGCACTTTTTCTTCGAATAGGACTCGTGCTGTTCATGAAAATTACTTACTCGTTTCAATACCGTTGGCATTCCTGGCAGAATTTAAGGGTCACTATATATACTCGTCGCTAATATTTGTATTGGTTTTGATTCCAGCTTTTTTTTCCACTCGTAAAGTCGCTATTGAAAGCTAGATTTTTATACGCACTATGGTGCATGTGATTTATGGTTCTGGTTCTTAATTTTCACTGAGAGTTTTGTCGGAGACTGGTTATTAAAATAGTATTTATTGCTAATACTGGTTGGTACTTAAATAATTTCCGAAGATCGACATTGGAGGAATTTGTTTTTCGAGGCCATGATGTTTCGGTGCTTTGCCCTCGTCATTCGGGCGAAGATCTACTGAGTGACGTTACGGTAGCTATTCAGACGTTTGAATTGGATAATGTCGGCACTAGTATTTTTTCGGAACTTCGTTCTCTGTTTGAGATTTATTTTAGACTCAAGCAGCTAGAGCCTGATTTTGTTTTTTCATTCAATCCTAAAACTAATCTATATTCTTTACTGAGTTGTGAAATTCTTGGTGTTCCTTGTGTACCTAACGTTTCAGGTGTCGGCAACGCTAGTCAGTTGGTTGGACTGAAGGCCATTATTTATAAGTTTTTGTCGAGGTTTTCGTATAAAACGGCTAAAAAGATCTTTTTTCAGAATGAAGAGGATCAACATGCCTTTTATGAACTAGGAGTTCTAGAGTCCTTATCATATGAAATCTTACCTGGTTCCGGTGTTGACTTGAGTCGATTTCAACCCACGTTGCCGAGGCCGTCGAGGCCTTTTCGTTTTCTGCTTGCGTGTCGGTTGATTCGCCAAAAAGGCGTATTGGAGTATCTCCAAGCAGCTGAATTAGTCGACCGTACTACTGGCCGGTCAGTCGAATTCTGGCTGGCCGGTGTACCTGATAACTCAGCCCGTGCTGTATCAAATGCTGAAATTGATGAATATGTTGATAAGGGCATCATTCGTTTTTTGGGGCAGGTTCAAGATATTGCCTCGATTATGCCGGAAATTGATTGCGTTGTTCTTCCGAGTTACTACCCGGAAGGTGTTCCTCGAGTCCTATTGGAGGGAGCTGCCTCCGGGAAGGTTTTGATCACCACTGATCGGCCAGGTTGCCGCAACGTTGTTACTGAAGGAGCGAACGGATTTTTTGTAACACCTGGATCAGTTGATAGCCTGCTCTCGATCTTTGATCGAGTTTTGTCACTTACAGATTCCGACTTACAAGAGATGGGGAAATCATCCCGGGAACTTGCTGAATGCCGATTTGATGAACGTTTGGTTATTGATGCTTATTTAAATAGTGTTTCTACCATCACTGGAATTACCCATTGTTAATTTTTCGATTAAATTATGTTAGAAAAATATATAATTTTCGAGTCTTGATCCCCCCCTCTGGCAGGATAGTTGGCACTACTTAATTTTTAACCAGTTGGGCGGTTCAGGTGTTGATAGTGCCTCGTTACTCGGATGAACGTAAAGCGGCCGTTCTGGCGAAGTTGTCCCCGCCCCACAGCATGACGGTTGCGGCTTTGGCCAGAGCTGAAGGCATTTCGGATCAGACCCTTTATAATTGGCGTACACAAGCCAGAGAAGAAGGTCGTCCTGTGCCCGGATCCAAAGCCAGATCAGAGCAGTGGTCAGCAGAAGCCAAGCTTGCCACTGTGATCGAGACAGCCACGCTGTCGGAAGAAGAACTCAGCCAGTATTGCCGGGAAAAAGGTCTTTACCCGGAGCAGATACGTCGTTGGAAAGAAGAGTCCCTGCAAGGCTTTCAGCGCAGTGCCGAGCGAGAAAAACAACTGCGCAAGAAAAGTCAGGCCGACCAGAAACAGATCAAGAAACTGGAGCGGGAGCTGCGGCATAAGGAAAAGGCGTTGGCTGAAACGGCCGCGCTACTGGTACTGCGAAAAAAGCTGGATGCGCTCTGGGAGGACGACAACGGGGACGATTGCCCCCGGTCCCTGAGCGCAGGGTAATGATTGATTTGATCCAGGAAGCCAAAGGCGCTGGAGCCCGGTTGTTCCGGGCCTGTGATGAAGCAGGCATTGGCCTGCGCACCTATCGTCGCTGGTTCCGTGAAGGTTCGGTGCAGGTGGATAAACGCCCGGAGGCGGTTCGTCCAGAACCTGCAAACAAGCTCAGTGAAGAGGAAAAACAGAGGATTCTGTCGACCTGCAACTCGGCTCGTTACCAGAGCTTGCCACCACCCCAGATCGTGCCGTCTCTGATGGACGAGGGGTTATACCTGGCCTCTGAGTCGTCGTTTTACCGGATCCTGAAAGTCCATAACCAGTTGAGCCATCGAGGTCAGAGTCTGGCTCCCCGGCGCTCAAGAGAAGCAACAACGCATCATGCCCAGGGCCCGTGTGAACTCTGGTGTTGGGACATTACCTATTGTGCCTCCACCGTTCGCGGACACTTCTACTACCTGTATATGTTTGAAGACGTATACAGCCGGAAGATCGTAGGGTACGAGGTCTACGAAGCTGAAAGCGGCGACTATGCCGCCGAACTATTGCAGCGCTGCCTGCTGCGGGAGAAATGTCTCCACCGACCTCTGGTGCTGCACTCTGATAATGGTGCACCGATGAAGGCTCAGACCATGAAGGCTAAGCTCGAAGAGCTGGGCGTCCTGCCTTCCTACAGTCGGCCCCGGGTTAGTAATGACAATGCGTTTGCTGAGTCGCTGTTCAAGACCCTGAAATACCGGCCCGAATGGCCCTCATCGGGCTTTAAGAGCCTGGAGGATGCCCGGCGCTGGGTGGATGGCTTCGTGAACTGGTACAACACCGAACACAAGCACAGCAAGCTGAGGTTCGTGACACCGGAAGAGCGACATGAAGGTAAGGATGTGGCGATCCTGGCACAACGTCAGCGGGTGCTGGAACAGGCCAGAGAACGAACTCCTGGCCGCTGGGGAACACGTCCGGTCAGGAACTGCGAACCGGTAGGGCCTACGACGCTGAACCCGGAAAAATCGATGGTGGAAAAAGACGCAGCTTAGACGGAAAAACAGTGCCAACTACCTTGAAAAACACCGATCCTTAAAAGGAAGCTTTTGACAAGCAGGCTAGAGTCGTTATCAAATAAATCTGTAGTAGCCCTCATTTGAAAGGTGGCAGGTTAAATAAAGTCAAATCCCAAAACGTCGGTAACCCTGCCTGCACCTGCATTGTTACACTTCGGCATTAATTTCTAAAATGTTAACTGTTCACCATTGCTATCGTGAAGTAGTTACTTGACGGTACCGCCACACCTATTTGAGACCTCCTTATGGAAGCGGCTAGTTCGATCGGCTTGATGGCCGGATTCTTTGCTTTTATATCCCTCTGTATTTTGCGGCCGATAGCCGGTTGGCTGCGACTGCTGGACACCCCTGATCATCGAAAGCACCATAAAGGCGCAGTTCCTCTGGTTGGTGGTCTAAGTGCGTTTCTGGGTTTGTCTTTGGCCTGGATGGTGTGGATGCCGATGGGCAGTGCCCATGGGTTGTTTTTAGCCTGTGCCGCGTTGTTGGTGATTATGGGTGCGATAGATGATGCCCACGACTTGTCCGCCAAGTTTCGGTTGGGCGTTCAGGTGTTGTTGGGGGCGGTGTTGACGTTCGGCTCTGGCATTTCTCTGAGTTCATTCGGCAATGTGCTGGGTTTGGGGTCGATAGAACTTGGGGTACTGGGCCCATTTGTGACGATCGCCGCAGTCATTGCCGCGACTAACGCCTTTAATATGGTGGATGGCATTGATGGCCTGGCGGGGAGTTTGTCTCAGGTGGCGCTGGTGTCGCTGTCTGTGTTGTTCGCCGCGCGGTCGGGCTTTGGCGCTGAGCTGACGTTGGCACTGGGCATTACGTTTGCGCTGGTGCCATATATGATGGCTAACCTGCGCATTCCTCCGTTCCGCCGCCGGATCTTCATGGGCGATGCGGGCTCGATGTTTATCGGGTTTGCAGTGGTGTGGTTGTTGGTGAACGCCACCCAGCCTGGCGACATGGCCATGCGCCCGGTGACGGCGCTGTGGATTATCGCCATTCCGCTGATGGACATGGTGGCGATTATGGTGCGCCGCGCCCGCAAGGGCCAGTCTGTGATGAAGCCAGACCGGGACCACCTGCATCACATTTTCATGCGGGCAGGCTTCTCTGACCGGGAAGCACTCTTGATGATTACGGCGGTTGCGTTGCTGTTCGCCGGGGTAGGGTTGCTGGGCGAGTGGTTCGGGGTGCCGGAGTGGGTAATGTTTGCAGGGTTTGTGGGCTTGTTTGCTATGTATGATTGGTCTTTGAATCATGTTTGGCGGTTGGTGGTGGTGGTTCGGAAGCGGGTGGGTCATCATTGAGGCATCGTTTGTCACTAATTACTTCTGGTATAGTCCCGCTTGATAAGTTGTATTCCCCATGTAAAGCGTCTTAATAAAGGCGCTTTTTTTGTTTAGGGCGCCTGGTTTTATGCTGCTTCGTCATACACTTTACTATTTCACCGCCCGTGGGCTCCCGGGACTGGTCAATTTCGCTGCCCTTGCGGTGTTTACACGCCTGTTGGCGCCAGAGGAGTTTGGGCGGTACGCGCTTGTTGTTGTTGGTGTTGGTTTAGCCAATGTTATTTTGTTCCAGTGGTTAAGGCTGGTTCTCGGGCGTTTCTATCAGGTTAACCGGCATTCTCCAGATCAGTTTCTTGGGGGAATACTGGCGCTATTTTTCTGTGTTGCAGTACCGATTACCGGGGCTGGGCTGGTTCTTGCGTTACTCTGGCCAGATCCCATCTGGCGGCAGTTGTTGTTGTTGGCGGTCATGCTGTTGCTGACGCAGGCGTGGTTCGAGCTGAGCCTGTCGCTTGCACAGGCCAGTGTTAAGCCCGGGTGGTATGGTCGGCTATCAGGTACAAAAGCGCTGGTGTCTATTCTGGTGGGGGGTGCCTTGGCCTGGATTGGTTGGGGCTCATCAGCGCCGATTGTAGGCCTTATTCTTGCCCATGTTGTCGCGCTCCTTTTGTTTGCTGTTAATGCCTGGCGTGGGCTTTCCCTGCGGTTGCCCGCCAGAGATGTTCTGTATAGTCAGTTGAGATACGGCTTGCCGCTTACCATTACATTTGCTTTGTCGTGGGTGGTTTCGGGCTCAGACCGGTTGATCATTGCCTGGATAATGGATGAGCAGGCAGTTGGTGAATACGCAGCAGGCTACGACCTGGTGTTCCAAACCTTGATGTTGGTGCTGACTATCATCAATACGGCAGCCTACCCATTGGCGGTCAACGCGCTGGAAAGGGGGGGCGAGTCAGCCGCGATGGGGCAGTTAAAACAGAATGGGCAATTGATCTTTGTAGCGGCGGTTGCGGGTTGTCTTGGCCTGATAGCACTTGGGCCGCAAGTGGTTGAGATTGTGATCGGCGAAGAGTTCCGCAGTGCTGCGATGATGATTTTCCCGTGGGTGGCCTTGGCGGGTGCGATTGCCGGCATCAAAGCGTTTCATTTTGATCTGGCGTTTCAGTTGGGAGTGGCCAGTCATTGGTTGGTATTAACAGGGGGCATTGCGGCAGTGGTTAATGTGGGGCTGAACCTGTTGCTCATACCGTCATTTGGTATTTTGGGGGCGGCATGGGCTACACTCGCGGCCTTTGTTACGGCATTGGTCACCGGTGCTGTGATTGGGTGCCGTATTTTCAGTATGCCTAGTGTAACCCCGATGCTTTGGAGAGCGGTGGTGGTTGGTGCCTTTGCCGGTGGGTTTGCATGGGCGGGCGCAAACGCCTTTGACGGGGTTTGGTCTGGGGCGGTGGGTGGATTGATGGCTGGAACGTTTGCCGGAGGTTTTGCGTGTTGGTTGGTGGATGTCGCGGGTGTGCGGGTAATGCTGTCGAAGAGGTTTCGTAGTTGAATCGGACTAATTTGAAGGACATGATGTGAATACTAAGATGAGAGTCGGCCTATACCGGGGCTGGATGCGCCTCACTGGAAGAGGGCCGCAAATTCAGCTTCATCAGGAGTGGCAAAAAAAGCAGTATTTGCCCGCTGATCAAAGCCAGCAGGATCATCTTGACGCATTGGCCCGAATGCTTCTGCACGCTAACACGCATGTCCCCCTCTATCAGAAGCAGTTTGCGATGGCGGGCTTTAATACGGCCGCTATAAAAGCAAACCCTTGCGCTGCACTCGAAAGCCTGCCGTTGCTTGATAAGAAAATGCTACGTGAGCATTTTGAAGATCTCAGTTCTGATGACCTTGATGGCCGTCAATGGCACGTCAATACCAGTGGTGGCAGCACTGGTGAGCCGGCACGTTTTATTCAAGACAGCAGCTATCATTATTATGGTATGGCGGGTAAATCGCTATTTGATGATTGGTCGGGATATTCGGGCGGTGCGCCGCGGGTGATCCTGTGGGGGTCAGAGCGGGATTTATTGGTTGGAAGGGAATCGTGGAAAGCGCGAGTTGGGCGATTTTTAAGAAATGAGTATCCGCTGAATACATTCCGTATGTCTGAAGCAGACCTGCGGGGATTTGTGGATGTCATTAATACGGTGCGCCCGGCGCAGATCACGGCTTACGTTGAGAGTGCCTTTGAGTTGGCTCGCTTGGTTGAACGTGAGGGGCTTTCAATCCACTCGCCAGACGGGATTGTTACGTCTGCTGGAACGCTGTTTCCCCATATGCGGGAAGTCATTGAACGGGTTTTCCGAACTCGGGTGTTTAATCGATACGGCTCTCGAGAGGTTGGTGATGTGGCCTGTAACTGCGCAGAGCAGGACGGGCTGCATATCAATCCATATACACATCATGTAGAGATACTGAGGGAAGACGGAAGCCCGTGTGAGCAGGGTGAAGTTGGTGAAGTGGTTGTGACTTTGCTTACTAATCAGGCTATGCCGCTTTTGAGGTATCGGATTGGTGATATGGCGTCTTGGTCTGGGGAACTTTGTGAGTGCGGCAGGCCGTGGCCTGTGATGAAGGAGGTAGCTGGTCGAGTCAACAGTATCCTCAGAACGATAAACGGCACTTTTGCTACTGCGGCGCTGAGCACGATGATGTACTTCAAGGATGCAGAGAAAACCAGGCCGTTTGAGTCGTTTGGTCGGTATCAACTGGTTCAGAAAAGCCTTGATCATCTGGTTGTCAGGCTTGCCATTGAAAACCTGGAATTATTCGCCGAGGAGCGACCAATTCTGATCAAGAACATCAAGGCAGTTTTTGGAGATGATATACGCCTTGATGTGGAGACGCCCGCAACGTTACCCCGTAATGCCAGTGGTAAGCACATTTATATCTGGAGCGAACTGGAATGAAGGAGCGTTTGGCGATTTTTGTACCCTCTGTAAGTGGTGGCGGAGCTGAGCGGGTGATGGTTATTCTGGCCAACAGCTATTCAGCCCTGGGATACGAGGTGGACCTGGTTTTAGCAAAGGCCGAGGGCGCTTACCTTGACCAGATATCGAAATCGGTAAACGTTATCGATCTTAACGCCTCACGCGTGTTGCTAAGTATTCGCGGTCTGGTGCGGTATATCCGGGAATTCAGGCCTGATGCCATGCTCTCCGCGCTTGCTCACGCAAACATTGCCGCTATCATTGCGCGCCGCTTTTCTGGTATTTCTTTCAGGTTGGTGGTGAGCGAAAGGGCCAACCTGTCGGTTTCTGCATCCAATGCCGGCACCTTACGGGCAAGGTTAATGAAACGGTTCGTTGCCTTGGCATATCCGTCGGCAGATCATGTGATTACGGTGTCTCAAGGCGTTGCCGAGGACCTTGTGGCGGGCCTTGGCTTGTCCCCTGAACAAGTCACGGCTGTTTACAACCCGGTGGTAGACAACGCCCTGATCGAGAAAAGCCATTTGGCGCTAAAGGATGATTGGTTTACGGGCAACACGATCCCCGTTGTTCTTGGTGCAGGAAGGTTGGCACCGCAGAAGGATTTCGCCACCCTGATCCAGGCAATTGCCCTGGTACGGAAGGCGATGCCGGTCAGGCTTGTTATTCTGGGTGAGGGCGGATTGGAAGCAGAGCTCTCCGCACTGGCAAAGGAGCTGGACATTGAGAACGATGTAAGGCTTGCGGGCTTTAAGGAGAACCCTTTCCCTTATATGCGTGCCGCTTCTTTGTTTGTTCTGTCATCTGCATGGGAGGGGCTGCCGGGAGCATTGATTCAGGCGATGGCCTGTGGAGCTCCTGTTGTCTCTACCGATTGTCCTGATGGCCCTTCGGAAATTCTTGAACAGGGGCGTTGGGGGCGTTTAGTGCCGATTGGTAATGCTGAGCTGATGGCTGCCGCCATACTGAAAACCCTGACGGATTCCTCGCATCCTGACGTTGAGTGCAGGGCGCAGGACTTCTCTGTGGATAAAGCAGTGAAGGGCTATCTGGATATTCTTTTGCCGAATCATCCCGCAAACGTGGTTAATGCGTCGCCTTCTCAAGAGGTGGGTTAATAATATGAGCAAGGTGACAAGAACTGCTGGCGGGAATCCCGCAGTAATGGAAGGTTATCAGGGATGGTGGACAAAGCTGGCTGGGCATCTTGGGGCCGTTTACCCATTCTACGATACCGGGACGCCGGACTTTTGTTCACTAGACATAGGGGAGCTGTTGGATCGCCGGGTTGCCCAGGGTGAGCCCGTGGAGTTGGACCCTATAGCGGTTGCCTGCAAGGTAGGTTTGCCTTATCTACTCGGGAATCGAACGCTGGTCACGGGAATTGAAAGAGCACCTTGGGTTGAGAAGCCGAATGGGGATGGTGGTTGGGAGCTGATGCCGCTACCTGAGCATCGTAATCGAGTTCCTGATCAGGATGAGTTTGTAAAGGAGTTTGTTGGAACGCTCCAGTCAGAGCTTGAGGGTTACATTGAAGGTTCGTCCACTGTCGGCATTCTGCTGAGTGGTGGAATGGACAGTCGCGTGGTGGCAGGGGTTTTGCGCAAGGTTCAGGAGCAGAATCCTGGCGGGTTTGATGTGGTGGCATTGACCTGGGGAGCAGCCGGTTCTCGGGATGTGGTTTATGCGGAACGTATTGCCCATCAGTTTGGGTGGGCGCTTGAGCATTTCCCTATTTCTGTTGAAACACTGCGAGACAACATTGATGTTGCTGGGCGCGCGGGCGCTGAGGTGTCGCCTTTGCATTTACACGCTATGCCTGCCATCTCTGGTTTGAGTGGCGTGGACGTTATTCTGGCGGGCAGCTATGGGGATAGCGTAGGGCGAGCCGAGTTCTCTGGGGTTCGCGTAGGAGATTTAAAACCAATCCTGCCTACTAACATTGACCCCTTCGGCCTTCTGAAGCACTCCGTTAAAAAAATGTCAGGGCCTGGGTTGTTGCGGGACGTTCGCTGTTCAGGCCACTATCGGGCTGAGAATTCTCTGGTGCGTAACTGTGAGATCGAGCAGGAAATGCATTACATGCGCCGTATGCTGCAGGGGTGCATGCTTCACATTGGCCGTGAGATCCCGTTGTGTCAGATGTTTACCGCACCTTCTGTGTTCGGCTTGATGTGGCAGTTGGCTCCCGAGCAGCGTGGAGATAAGTGGTACGGGCATATTCTGGATATTTTGCCGGGCCGTCTGTTAGATATTCCGTGGGCCAGGACGGGTGCACGCTATCTTGACGAGTCAGCAGAAGGCGACCGGTTGCCTAAGTCATATCACTCCTATGGTGAGTGGCTTCGTAATGATTTGCGGGGTGTCATTGAGTCTAGGGTTAACAGTGACGTTATTCGGGGGCTTGGCATCTTTAATGAAAAGGGGTTGGACCGCTCCATGAATGCTTGGCTGAAAGCTCGGACGAAGGGAAGTAATTCGCTAGATGAAGTAATGTCTTGGCTGGCTTCTTTGTATGTATTCCTTGAGGCTTATCCGGTCTCATCTCAACTGGCGGAAGATAACGCGTTGGCAGATTCAATTTCAGCACTGCGTGGTGGCGTTTATGGTCAACTTTATGTTCGCGCAAGAAATTATCTCAGAGAATGACAGGGTTTCCCGAAGAGAATAAGGAAATGAGGGTTCTACACGTAATTACCAGTCTTGATAGCGGTGGCGCCGAGGGCGTGTTGGCAAGACTTTGCCGTGCTGATCACTCCAACGCTCATCACGTTATTTCGCTTATGGACGAGGGGGTATATGGCTTACCGCTTAGGCGAGCCGGTGTTCAGGTGTACTGTGCCGGAATGCCCAGAGGCAAAGTGACGGTTAAAGGGCTCTTCCGGTTGTGGCTATTCATACGCGAAGCTCGCCCGGATGTGATTCAAACCTGGATGTACCATGCAGACTTTCTGGGCGGATTGTTGGGGCGGCTGGCTGGCGTTCGGTCCATTGTTTGGGGTATCCGAAACACAGATCTGGAACCCGGAAAATCCAGCCGTTCCACGATCTTGGTGGCAAAACTGTGTGCGAGAATATCTTCTTGGTTACCTGCGAGGATTGCCGTTTGCGCTGAGAAGGCGGCAGAGGTTCATGCCAGGCTTGGTTATTGCACAGGCAAGATGACGGTTATACCCAACGGGTATGATTTGGCTCGCTTTAAACCGCTACCATCTTCGGCTGAGGTGATAAGGCATGAGTTTCAAATACCCGCAAGTGATGTCTTGATAGGGATGGTAGCTCGTTTTGATCCGTATAAGGATCACGGGAATTTGATCTCTGCTTTGGAACAGCTCGATGAACGCGGTGTGGAGTTTCGCTGTTTACTCGTGGGTGAGGGAATGGACTCTGGTAACTCCAAGTTGATGAAGTTTATTGAAGACGCGGGTCTTGAGAAACGGATTATTTTGGCCGGCCGGAGGGCCGATATTCCAGTGGTGATGAGTGCGCTGGATCTTCATGTGTTGTCGAGTTTGAGTGAGGCTTTTCCCAATGTCATTGCAGAGGCAATGGCGTGCGGTACCCCCTGTGTATCAACCGATGTTGGTGACGCATCGCTTATTGTGGGTGATACCGGCTGGATAGTGCCGCCAGGGAATTCTGACAAACTTGCGGCGGCTGTGCAGAAGGCCATTAATGAAATCTTGGACGCGGATGAATGGGGATCGCGTAAGGCTGCAGCTCGAACGCGAATAGAAAACAGATTTTCTTTAAAGGGCATGATCACGAGCTTTGATTCACTTTGGCAAGCTGTTTTGAGGTGATCAATGCACATAAAAGCGTCTGATATAAGTACTCTCTCTCGAGCTCTAATCCTGCTCTTTGTTTTCTCGATTCCATGGGAAGAAATGGTTGTTATACCGGGAGTGGGTACGTTAACTAAGGTTTTCGGGGCGCTGTCAGCACTGTCTTTGATTCTTTATATGGCCATTCACAAGCGTGTTTATTGGCATATATTTTTCAGTTTTGGGTTTGCTTTTGTTATTTTTAGCGGGCTCAGTGTGTTTTGGTCTATAGACCGCCCGGCATCGTTTACGCGTGTCAGTACTTATACCCAGCTTTGCGTTATGGCGTTTCTGATTTTCCAGATTGCCGATCGCTCTCTGGTAAAGCAGATGATGGTCGCCTTTTCGTTGGGGTGCTGGGTTTTGGTGATCGGCACCTTTCACCAGTATTTACTTGGTATTGAATCTCACCATGAGCGCTATTCTGCGCCCGGGACGAACCCCAATACGTTGGCGGCTGCGGTTGCGGTAGGTATTCCTATGGCTGTGGTTGGTTTGCGGCAGAATGGTATGCCAGTTTGGCTATACGGTTTGTTGATAGCGCTCATACCCGCTGGCCTGGTCACCATCAGCCTTACCGGCTCCCGCACGGGGTTTGTGCTTATGATTCTGACTTTATTCGCTTTGGTCGCCTATTTGGCTGGCCTGGCGAGAGGGGTTCGTTGGAAAACCGTCGCCTTTTGGGGGCTTACATACGGAATACTCATAAGCCTAACGCCAATGGCCGCCACGGAGCGTGGCCTCGGTGCGTTCCACGAGCTGATTTCCGCAATAGAAGGGGAGCCTAAGCCGGTAGAGGGTGAGGGGGCGCATTCTGGTGCTGTTGCCAACGAGGTTAGTCAAGGGCAATCAGGCGTATCTGTGAGGGAGTCGGGGACACTTAGCAGCCGAACCGATATTTGGGGAGCTGGTTGGAATGTATTTATAGAGAATCGTTGGCTTGGCGTTGGTGCTGGGGCTTTTGGATCATCCGTCGCGGAGGCGCTTGGAGGGCGGCAATCGCCCCACAGTGTATACCTGGGCTTGCTTGTTGAGGGTGGAATTGTTGCGTTGGCGTTGTGGCTGTTGATGATGAGCGCAGCTTCGTACTCTTGCCGATCTATTCCGAGTGACAGTCGATTGTTTATAGGTTTGCTGCTGTTCATGTTGTTCCTCCTGTTTCTTGTCGGTAACGCCGAGTGGCGGAAGATGACGTGGTTACTGATGATGTTGCCTCTGGTGTTCACTAAAACCGAAGGAGCGGCCAGGCAAACCAGCGAGGAGGGCACCAAGGCTTGAGAATTGTCTATGTTATTACCCGCTCTGATGTAATGGGCGGGGCGAGTGTTCATCTGCTGGACTTGGCCTTAGGTATGCAAGAGCTTGGGCACGAAGTCATGGTCCTGGTGGGCGGGCAAGGTGTAGTGGTCGATCGCGCTGCGCAATTTGGCTTGGAGTGCCTGCCATTGCGCTACATGGTGAGAGAAATTTCGCCGTTGGTGGACCTGAAAGGTTATTTCGAGTTGCGTAAAAAGCTGGCGGAATTGAAACCGGATGTTGTTCACCTTCACTCCGCGAAGGCAGGCATTCTCGGGCGCTTGGCGGCTCGAAGTCTATCTATTCCTGCGATTTACACCGCCCATGGATGGCCATTTACAGAGGGTGTCTCTGAACAAAAACGGAAACTATTCGCGTTTATTGAAAGGGCCATGGCCAAGTTGAGTTCGCGGATCATTACGGTTTCTGAATATGATCGGGATATCGCTATTGAGTCGAAAGTGGCGGATGGCGATCAATTAGTGGTGGTTCATAACGGTATTCCAGATGTGCCTGTTAGTAATAAGTCGCCTGAGCCAGGGCTGGATACAGTTAAGCTGGTGATGGTGGCGCGATTTGAAGAGCCCAAGAACCAGCGCGCGCTGATCGAGGCGCTTGCCAGTGTTGAGGATCTGAATTGGACTCTGGAGTTTATTGGCGATGGCCCAAACCTTGAGAGTGTGGAAGAGGTTACCCAGGCGTTGGGCTTGTCTGGGCGTGTGATGTTCCTTGGGTCCAGGGATGATGTACCTGCGTGTTTAAGTGCCGCAGATGCTCTGGTGCTTGTTTCCCGATGGGAGGGGTTGCCGCTTACGGTCTTGGAGGCTATGCGGGCGGGCCTGCCGGTGATTGCTTCAGATGTTGGTGGAGTTGGTGAGACCGTGGGGCATGGTGTGACAGGCTATCTGGTTCCGAGGGATAGTAAGACGGAATTGATTGAATCACTCAGGAAGGTAATAAGCGATCCGGCGGTTCGCCTGAGCATGGGTAAAGCGGGGCGCCAAAGGTTTGAAGCTGAATTTACTTTTGATGGGATGCTGCACAGAACCCTTGCGGTTTACCATCAAGTGATCGGGGCGCGCGGATGAGAGTTGTCGTTACAGGTGCTTCGGGGTTTGTTGGCTCGGCGTTGGGTCGCGCGTTACAGCGCAAGAATGGAGTGGATAGCGTTATCGGTTTGGTTCGCGAGGAAAAAACAGAGCTCGGTTTTGCCACTAGAGCCGCCGGCAACTTGTTTGAGGGTAGTCATTGGCGTGAATGCCTTTATGGAGCGGACGTGGTTATACATTTGGCTGCCCGCGCCCATGTATTAAATGATGGCCATGAGGACCCTTTGACGGAGTTTAGGCGTGTCAATGTAGATGGCTCGTTAAGAGTGGCCGAAGCTGCGTTGAAGGCTGGAGTAAAGCGGTTCGTTTTTGTGAGCTCGATAGGGGTTAATGGCAACCAGACGTCAACATCTCCGTTCAACGAATTAACGCCCCCCGGTCCGGTTTCGGACTATGCGGTTTCAAAGTGGGAGGCAGAGCAGGCTCTGAGCAGGTTCTTCTCTGGGACGGGAGTAGAATTGGTGATTGTTCGGCCGCCACTGGTATACGCAGGGGATGCTCCGGGGAACTTTCAGCGTTTGATGTGGCTGGTAGCGAGAGGGTTGCCGTTGCCCTTCGGTTCAGTGGATAACCAGCGAAGCATGATTGCCTTGGAGAATTTGGTCGACTTCCTGATTTGCTGTGCCCGGCACCCTGATGCGGGCGGCGAGACGTTTTTGGTCTCAGATGGAGAGGATTACTCGCTGTCGGAGATGTTGGCTTTGCTCGCTCTGGGTATGCGCACACGCCTTGTTCAGCTGCCGTTTCCGCTGGTTTTGCTACAGGGGGTGGCGCGATTGTTTGGTAAACAGGCGCTGGTTGATCAGCTTTGTGGATCACTACAAGTGGATTCGAACAAAGCCCGAGAGCTTTTGGGGTGGCAGACTAAAGTAAGCGCGCGTGATGCCTTGGTTGATTCAGGTAGATCTTATGCGCGGCTGACATCCAAACAGAGTAAGTTGTGACTATATTTACATTAAGGTTGGGGTAATTGAGTGATCCGTATTCTCGATTTTTGTATTTCGTTATTTGGGCTGATACTGATTTTTCCGGTATTGGTTATTCTTGTTGTTATTGGTTTTTTTGACACCGGTTCACCAATTTTCACTCAACAACGGGTTGGCAGAAACAGGAAACCATTTATATTGGTGAAGTTCCGCACAATGAAGAAAGGTACGGCGTCTGTCGCAAGCCATATGGCGGATTCTGCTGACATCACGCCTTTTGGTCGTTTTCTTCGGCGTACGAAACTGGATGAGTTGCCACAGCTTTGGAATGTTCTTAAGGGTGAAATGAGCCTCGTTGGGCCACGTCCATGTTTATTTAATCAAGAAGAGCTGATTCGAGAAAGGGAATCGAGGGGAGTGCTGGAGGTGCGACCGGGTATAACCGGGTTAGCTCAGGTCAACAATATCGACATGTCCACACCGGAGCTACTAGCTGAAATGGATCAAAAGATGCTTAAATCTTTGAGTGTCTTTGACTATTTTCGGTATATTTTTATGACGGTGTCAGGAAAGGGTGCCGGTGACAGGGTGCGCCATTGATTGTTGTTGGAGTGATGACTTCGGACGGCATAAATTAAGGCAAGGGGCAGCGACTTGAAATCCACATTGATCAATAAAGTACTGGGTTTGCCCCGCCCTATAAAGCGGCTGATATCTGTTTTGACGGATTTTACGTTGCTGTCCTTTGCTGTGTGGTGCGCCTTTGCTTTGCGTTTTGAAAGCATGGCTTGGCTCCCATCAGAAAAGCAGCTTTGGGTATCAATGGCAACGGTATTGGTCACGATTGGCGCCTTCGTCAAGTTGGGGTTGTATCGTGCAGTTATTCGTTACCTGAGTGAACATGCTTTTTTGGCGATTATCGGCGGCGTAATTATCTCCAGTGTGGCACTCATTGTTTTCGGTTTTCTGTTCCAGACGCTGGTGCCTCGCTCTGTACCTGTAATCTACGGTGCGTTTGCTTTCCTTTTGGTGGCTGGAACTCGGTTTGCGGTTCGGGCAGTGGTTCGGTGGCGCGGTGACAAGGTCAAAGACGGCGTACTAATCGTTGGCGCCGGTATGAAGGGAATGCAGTTGGCATCTGCATTGGCGCAGGGCACCGAATACAGGCCTATTGGCTTTATTTCGATGGTTGACTCTAACCATAAGTCGCTGATCGGCAATCTGCCCGTATATTCTGTTGACCATATTGAAAAAGCAGTTCGTAAGCTCGGCGCTTCTCGCGTTCTACTTGCTCTTGAGGACTCGACGCCGGTAAACCGTAAAGCGTTAATGCGGGTCCTGGAGAGGCTTTCTGTTCCCGTTCAGACCGTTCCCTCCATGTCTGAACTGGTGGCCGGGCAGGCTCGGATCAACGATATTCGTGACCTGGAAATCGAGGACTTGTTGGGGCGTGATCCAGTGAGGCCAGATGCCGCCATTGTCGCTCAAGAGCTGTTTGGTAAGTCGGTGATGGTTACGGGTGCGGGCGGTTCCATTGGCTCCGAACTTTGCCGTCAGATTTTAAGGCACAAGCCCAAGGCTTTGGTTCTGTTTGAGCAATCGGAGTTTTCGCTTTATGCCATTGAGCGTGAATTGCAGTCCATCAATCAGATTGAAGGGTTGGAGGTATCGCTGCATGCCGTGCTAGGCAGTGTTACTCATCGCCGCCGGGGTGAAGCGGTGATGCGGGCGTTTGGTGTTCAAAGCGTCTATCACGCAGCGGCCTACAAGCATGTGCCTTTGGTTGAGCATAATGTGATTGAAGGCATTCAGAATAACGTGTTCGGCACCTGGCACACGGCCGAGGCGGCGATTGCGGCCGGTGTTGAGCGCTTTGTGTTGATTTCCACAGACAAAGCTGTGCGCCCGACCAATGTGATGGGTGCCAGCAAGCGTATGGCTGAGTTGGTACTGCAAGGTTTGGCGCAGCGCCAGAGCAAAACCGTTTTCTCGATGGTGCGCTTTGGCAATGTACTGGGTTCTTCTGGGTCTGTTGTACCACTGTTCCGCGACCAAATTCGTGACGGTGGCCCGATTACCGTTACCCACCCGGATATCATTCGTTACTTCATGACCATTCCGGAGGCCAGCCAGCTGGTGTTGCAGGCTGGGAGCATGGGGCAGGGCGGCGAGGTGTTTGTTCTGGATATGGGCGAGCCGGTAAAAATCGCCGATCTGGCCCGTAAGATGGTTCATCTGATGGGGTTGGCGGAGAAAGATCAAGAGCAGCCGGATGGTGACATCGAGATTATCTACACGGGGTTGCGCCCAGGTGAGAAGTTGTACGAGGAGTTGTTGATTGGTGACAACCCTCAGGGAACGTCACATCCCCGTATTATGATGGCGAGAGAAGTATCCATGCCGTGGACCCAGGTTGAGGACTTGCTGGGCAAGTTCGCCAGGGCGAGCCAGACTTTTGACTGTGGTTTGGTGATTGAACTGCTGAAAGAGGCGAAAACCGGTTATTCGCCGAACGATGAAATGTCTGACCTGGTTTGGTGCAGCGGCGGCCACGGGATGGGTGCCGAGGAATCGGGTGGTAAGGTTATTCGCCTTAATTGATTGTTTCCGGTAGAACAAGGATTGTTGCATGATAGATATTATTCATCATGGTGCTGTAGATGGTGTGACGGGCTCATGCCATGAACTCCGGTTGTTGCAGGCTATCAAGGGGTCTGACCCCTTGGGGTCAGACCCCACCCATAAGCCAGCGCCAGACTCCACCCAAGCTCAAGCTCGTGCCATTGGGGTCAGTCCCCAAGGGGGCAGACCCCGTCGCAAGCGCGTACCAAACCTCGGCATCCTCATAGACTGCGGCCTGTTCCAGGGCACCGAAGCCAAAACCCGCAGTACTGCCGAAGACCTGGCCATCGAATTCCCCATCAGCCACATCCGCGCTTTGGTGGTCACTCACGTGCACATCGACCACGTAGGCCGCATTCCCTACCTGCTCGCCGCCGGCTTCGACGGCCCCATCATCTGCTCCGAACCCTCCGCCATCATGCTTCCGGAAATCCTGGAAGACGCCCTGAAAATCGGCTTCACCCGTAACCGTGGCTTGATCAACCGGGTGCTGGATGTGATTCGCTCGCGCATTGTGCCGGTGCCTTATGGGCAATGGCATTCGGTGTTTGATGAGGGTGGCGCGAGCCTGAAGGTTCGCTTACAGAGGGCTGGGCATATTCTCGGCTCGGCTTATGTGGAATGTGATGCGGTGTCTGGTGCGGAGTCTGAGCGGATCGTATTCAGCGGCGATCTGGGCGCACCGCATTCGCCCCTGTTGCCGGAACCGTCGCCGCCCGAGCGGGCAGATCGCTTGGTGATTGAAAGCACCTACGGTGACAAGAACCACGAAGACCGTGAAACGAGGCGCTATCGTTTGAAAGCGGTGTTGGAGCACGCGCTGGAAGACGGCGGCACGGTGTTGATCCCGGCGTTCAGCATTGGCCGGACTCAGGAATTGTTGTATGAGATTGAGGGGCTGATTGCGGAGTTTGGTGATGAGGCTATTTTGCAGGCTGCAAAGGGGTCTGACCCCTTGGGGTCAGACCCCACCCTTCTGCCAGCGGCTGACTCTAGGCTTGGTGCGTTTGGGGTCAGTCCCCAAGGGGACAGACCCCGTAGCGGACCCCGTAGCAAGCCTCTCACCTGGCGCAACCTCGAAATCGTCGTCGACTCCCCCCTGGCCGCCGAATTCACCAGAATCTACCGCGACCTTAAGCCCTTCTGGGACGAAGAAGCCCGAGCCGTGGTCAGCTCTGGCCGCCACCCGCTTTCCTTCGAACAGCTCACCGTTATCAATTCCCACGAAGATCACCTCAACGCCGTAAATTATCTGGCCAAATCTCACCGCCCTTGCGTGGTTCTCGCAGGTTCCGGTATGTGCGCCGGCGGCAGGGTGGTAAATTATCTGAAAGCGATGCTGGGTGAAGCCCGTAATGACGTGCTGTTCGTCGGCTACCAGGCCGCCGGCACTCCCGGCCGGGACATTCTCACCTACGGCCCTCGCGGTGGCTGGGTAGAGCTGGATGGCGAACGGTATGACATCCGCGCCCAGGTACACACCGTCGGCGGCTACTCCGCCCACGCCGGGCAGGAAGATTTGCTGCGCTTTGTGGAAGGCATTCCCCAACCGCCCAGCGAGATCCGGATTGTGCATGGGGATGATGGGGCTAAGCGGGCGTTGCAGGGGAAGTTGCGTGATAGCCTGCCTGAGGCTGCTGTGGTGATACCGAACTAACAGATTTGGGGTCTGACCCCAACTATGAATAGATACTACTGTGTCCAATTTGATATAATTAACAGGTTTTTGGATATGAAGGTGTCTCTGTGAATCTAATTTCAGGGCGGGATGTACAGGTTGCTTTGTCGGCGTATGTGCAGGAGCGGCGGAAGACCTTGAAGTGGTCGCGGGCGGCGCTGGCGGAGCGCAGTACTGTGCCGGCACCCACCATCAAGAAGTTTGAAACCACGGGGCAGATTTCATTACGGCAGTTTTTGCTGTTGTGGCAGTGCGTGGATGATCTTCATCGGTTACAGGATTTGACGAGCGCGGAGCAAGAGCCTATGCCCCGTTCACTGGATGAGGTGCTTGCCCAGTGAGTTTTGCCCCTCGTTAAGTTTACCTCTGCCAATCTGCCGCTAGGCCATGAAGAAGGGCTGTGTGAAGCGGTTTATTTATCATTGGCAGAACGCGCGGGATTGCAGCCTCCCCGCTGGCAGCTTCTGCCGGCTCCCGAGGCATCGGGTGCCAGGGCCTGGTTAGCGGTTGAGCGATTTGACCGGGTGTGGCGCCCAGAGGATGTGCCCGGTTGCATTCATTTGCACAGTGCCTGCGGTTTGCTGGATGCGGACTTCCGGGCACCCAGCCTGGATTATGAGGATTTGATCAAAGCCAGTGGCCAGTTATGCCGTGGCGTTAACGCGGCGCAGCTGCAGTTTTTGCGCGCAGTGTTTAATTTGTTCGCGGTGAACCAGGACGATCACAGCAAGAACTGGGCGTTTCTGCAAAGCGATGGTGGTGATTGGCAGCCTGCACCATTCTATGACGTGACCTTCAGCCCCGGCCGGTTTGGCGAACACAGCACGGCTTACGCCGGGTTTGGCAAGAATCCGCCGTTGAAGGCCATGCAAAAGTTGGCCGCCGAAGCAGGCTTTGCCAGCTGGGAACAGGCGAGACAGGGAATAGATCGTGTACTGAATGCCTTGGCCGATTTTTCCGCCACGGCGAAGGCGCTTGGCGTGAGCGCTGAGACTACCCGGCTGATCCAGCAGCAGCTTGATCAAGCCTATCAGCAGAACATCAAATAGTGGGGTCAGACCCCCGCACATTTGACCGATCAAAATGTCTTGGGGTCTGACCCCAAAATGGGAGGATTAATGAAAAAGATTGCAGTGGTAGGTCTTGGCTATGTGGGTCTGCCTTTGGCAGCGGCCTTTGGCGGGAAGCGCGAGGTGGTCGGTTTTGATATCAACAGCAAGCGCATTGCCGAGCTTAAGGATGGCGTGGACTTTACCCGTGAGGTGTCTGCCGATGAGCTGGCGGAATCCAAGTTTATGTCGTTCACCGACTCTCTGGACGGCATCGCCGATTGTCAGATTTATATCGTGACGGTGCCCACGCCGATTGATGAATACAAAACCCCGGACCTGACGCCGTTGGTGAAGGCCAGTGAGAGCGTGGGCAAGGTGCTCAAGCGGGGCGATATCGTGATCTACGAATCCACCGTGTATCCGGGCGCCACGGAAGAGGTGTGTGTGCCGGTGCTGGAAAAGGTGTCTGGCCTGACGTTCAACCAGGACTTCTTCGCCGGTTACAGCCCGGAGCGGATCAATCCGGGTGACAAAGAGCACCGGGTGACGACGATCATGAAGGTGACGTCTGGCTCTACTCCGGAGATTGCCGAGGAAGTGGACGCCCTGTACGCCGATATCATTACCGCCGGCACCCATAAAGCCAGCTCGATTAAAGTGGCTGAGGCGGCAAAGGTTATTGAGAATACCCAGCGGGATTTGAATATTGCGCTGATGAATGAGCTGTCCATGATATTTGCGCGCCTGGGCATTGATACCCATGAAGTGTTGGCCGCCGCCGGTACCAAATGGAACTTCCTGCCATTCAAGCCTGGCCTGGTGGGCGGCCATTGTATTGGTGTGGATCCGTATTATCTGACCCATAAAGCGCAGGCGATTGGTTATAACCCGGAGATTATCCTGGCGGGGCGCCGGGTAAATGACAACATGGGGCCTTACGCTGCAGCCGCACTGGTTAAGGCGATGATCAAGAAGGGTCAGACGATTGCCACATCCCGGGTATTAGTTATGGGCTTTACCTTTAAAGAAAATTGCCCGGATTTGCGCAATACCCGTGTTATTGATGTGGTTAAAGAACTTGAAGACTTTGGCTGTAATGTCGATGTGACCGACTGCTGGGCTGATAATTCAGAAGCCGTGCATGAGTATGGTATTTCTCTGGTGCCAGAACCTGAAAAGGGTAAATACGATGCGGTATTGCTGGCCGTGCCACATCGGGAATACGCTCAGTTGTCGGCCCAGGAGTTGCGGGCGTTTGGTAACAGTAATGGTGTGTTATTTGATCTGAAAGGCGTGTTGCCGCTGGGGCAGGCTGATTTGCGGTTGTAATCAGTTCGTGGTTCGGTCTCCAAATCAATCAGCCTACAAAGGGGTCTGACCCTACGGGTCAGACCCCTTTGTAGGCGCCAATCACCAATCACCATCACTCCAAGGACGGAGAGAGTTTCATGCCCGTAGTATTTCGATATCAGGGTTTCAAGTTCTTTTTCTATTCAAATGAAGGGGAGCCGTTTGAACCTGCACACATTCACGTGCGCTCTGCCGGGAAAGAAGCCAAGTTTTGGCTGACTCCTGAGGTGGCTCTCGCAAGAAATGACGGTTTTGATGCTCGTACAATTCGGGTATTGTTGGAAGTAACAGAGCAAAACCGGAAGTGTTTGGAGGAGGCATGGCATGACTATTTCGCCTGAGAAAGTCTGGTTTGATGAGGATAATTTGTGGGTTCTTCTGTCTGATGGCAGAACCATCGGCGCACCGCTGGCCTGGTTTCCGAGACTCTTGCGCGCCTCAAAAGAGGAGCTGCAAGAGTTTGAGTTGAGTGTTCACGGCATTCATTGGGATAACCTGGACGAAGATATAAGCGTAAAAGGACTGCTTGCTGGCCGTGGAGATCAAACTCACCCAAAGCGTAATAGAGCTGCCTAATATTTAAACTTGGGGTCAGACCCCAAGGCATTTGGCCGCATGAAATGTCCGGGGGTCTGACCCCAAATAAAAAGCTGACAACATTGTCAGCTTTTTTTGTTTATCGACTTTAAATAATTTACTTTGCCAATTTGCGAATTGTTTATTATTATTGCGCCTGACTTTCAGTCATATTCAATTTTTAATTGAAGACCCAAAATATAAGGTTATATTTCCATGGCAAAGATTAACGATTACTACCAGAAAAAACAGCTTATGGAAAAGCTTACCGCAGAGCTTGAACAGCTTGAAAAAGACCAGGCCCTTAAAGGCGAGCTGGAATTTGAAAGCAAAGTTCGTGATTTAATGAAGCAGTATGACAAATCACCTAAAGATTTCCTGCAGATTCTGACGGCAATTGATCCTTCTATTTCAGGTGCAAAAGCGGATAGCTCAACAGGCACCCGCGCCAAGCGCCCGATGAAAACCTATACAAACCCGCACACCGGCGAAGTGGTTAAAACCCGCGGTGGCAATCACAAAACTCTGAATGAGTGGCGTGAGAAGCATGGCAAAGAAGCTGTGCAGAGCTGGCAGCAGGATTGATTGAATCGGGCCGCTGAATTAGCGGCCCGATTTGGTTTATGCACCTTGGTTTGAGTTGGTGCGTTTGGGGTCAGTCCCGTAGGGACAGACCCCGTAGCTGAGCTGGGTGCGGCTTAAAATTCGCAGGCTACAAAGGGGTCTGACCCCTCGGGGTCAGACTCCACCCTTCTGTCAGCGCCAGCCTCCAAAGCTATCTACTTCAGTTCCCCGCCCATTTCCGAAGCGCCCCCTCGCTAAATCGTGAATATACGCTACAATCTCTAAGATATTCGTCGAAATGTAGAGTATATCCACATGACCCTTATTGAACTCGGTCCCCATATCAGAAAAGAACGCAAACGCGCAGGCTTATCCATGCAGGCTTTGTCTGATATGGCGGGCGTTGACCGGACAACCCTGTCCAAACTGGAAAATCAGCACCTTCCGGAAATGGGTTATGCCAAGCTGGAACGGGTGCTCGCTGTTCTGGGGTTGGAGTTTTCGGTGCGTGCTATGGGGGGATTACCTACGTTAAAAGACCTTCAGAGAGATAATGAACGGGGGTTGGAATGACTTCTGTTCGCCGGGCACGGGTAGAGGTGTCCGGTGACGTTGTGGGTGATTTGTCTTCGCCGGAACGGCCGGAGCCATCGGTGTTTGTGTATCGGGAAGGTGTGCCCGAACGGTCAGCGGTGTCGGTGACCATGCCGGTGAGTGAGGCGTCTTATGCTTTTGACGGTGTGCATCCGATCTTTGCCCAGAATCTGCCAGAGGGCTATTTAGGCGACATCATCAGAAAGCATGTCGCCAAGCTCTACGGCTCCGGGGATTTGACGGTGCTGGCAGCATTGGGTCGGCACCAGGTTGGTCGAGTGGTCGTTACGGCTGACGATTTTTCAGGGGAGGGTGATGAGCACGAGGGCGAATCGTTGGGCGGGTTGCTGGCTGCCAAAGACGACGCGTTGTTTGAGGAGCTCGTAGACAAGTACGCGCTTCGTTCTGGTGTTTCTGGAGTGCAACCGAAAGTTTTGGTGCCGGCCTTTATCTCTGAAAAATCGACGCTTCGCACTGAGGGCTACATTGTAAAGACCTGGGGCGATGACTACCCGCAATTGGCAGCCAATGAGTATTTTTGCATGAGTCTGGCCCGGGAGTTCGGGTTATCGGTACCGGACTTCTATCTTTCTGATAATGGCCGGTTGTTCATCATGTCTCGTTTTGACCGGCGGCCGGATGGTTCGTGGTTGGGTTTCGAAGATGCCTGTGTTCTGCAAGGATTGCTGCCTGAGGATAAATATACTGGTAGTTATGAGAAGCTGGCTAAAACGTTATCGCTATTTCTCTCCCCGCAACACCGCCGGGAAGGGCTGCGCTCGCTATTCAGGTCTGTACTGCTCTCATGGGCCGTGCGCAATGGCGATGCTCATCTGAAGAACTTTGGCATGTTGTATTGTGAGCCGTTTGGAGAACGCTGGTTGGCACCCACCTACGACATTGTTTCGACCACTCCCTACCTGAAGCGTGATGTGCCCGCGCTTACCCTGGCTGGCCGGAAAGTATGGTGGCCTTTGAGTTACTTGAAAAACTTCGCCCGCCAATCCTGCGGCCTGACAATGGGTGAGGTAAGCACAGATCTTGAGTTATTAGCGCAAAAACTCACTGAGATTGCTGACCAGATAGACTCATACACAACCAAGACACGTGCCTTCAGTCAGGTAGGCGCAGCCATGTCCCAAACCTTCCGCGAAAGCGGCCACGAAATCACGTTTGGGGTCAGACCCCAAGACATTTAGCCTCATCAAATGTCCGGGGGTCTGACCCCAAGAACTGTTGAGCCGATAGAGCGCTTCCTTCGGCTCAATAAATCTCATAATATGAGCCGATAAACTTATTTCAATGGCTCACGCAATGCATACCTGGGAACTGAAAGACTGGCCGCACTTTCGCTTTGATCATGCGGCAGCGGATTTTTGGACGCAGAAAGCGCAAGCAGCCTCACAGAGAATTCTGGGAGCGATGGCAGTTGTTCCGGAGGATCTCGGAAGCGAAGCAAGGCTGGATCTTCTGGTGAGTGCTGCCATTGAGACCAGCGCCATCGAGGGTGAGGCGCTCAATCACGAAGATGTGCGCAGTTCCATCAAGAATCATTTCCTGAAACCGGATGAGAAGGTTGCGGTGCATGACCCGGTCGCAGCGGGTATCTCGGCAGTCATTCTTGAGGTGATGGACCTTTATGGTGAAGCTTTAACGGAGCAGCGGCTGCACCATTGGAACAAGTTGGTTCTCCCTGAAGCTGGTTTAAGTCCGTTTTCGAATGCGCGAACAACGGCTGGGCAGTGGCGCACGCACTCAGATGCTATGCAGATTGTTTCTGGCCCCGTGCACAATCCTACCGTTCACTTCGAGGCTCCACCATCGGCACGAGTGCCGACGGAAATGAAGGTGTTTCTCGATTGGTTCAATAACGATTCACTACAGTTGCCGGGTGTGGCCCGTGCTGCAATTGCTCATCTCTGGTTTGAAACTATCCATCCTTATGAAGATGGTAATGGCAGGGTAGGCCGGGCGATTGCCGATGTGGCCGTTTCTCAGATGTTAGAGCAGCCGTTGATGATGAGTTTGGCGACGGTTTTAAGTAAGCATCGGAAAGCTTACTACCAGCAACTGAATACAGCGTCAAAAGAGACTCTGGATGTAACGCCGTGGGTGAACTGGTTTGGTGAGCGGGTTGTTGAGGCTTTGGACGGCAGTATCCAGGTTATCCAGTATGTGGTTAGAAAAGCCCGCTTCTGGGATTCGCTGAACAACCGTGATCTGAACGACAGACAGTTGAAGCTGATTCGCAAAATGCTCGGGCACGATGCTCCAGGTTTTGAAGGCGGAATTAACGCAAAGAAGTACCAGAACCTGGCCCGTTGCTCGAAAGCCACCGCTACCCGCGACCTTCAGAACCTGGTCGCGCAAGGTGTGCTTGCTCCCATCCAAAGCAAGGGGCGCTACGCCCGCTATCAACTGACTCTATAATTTGGGGTCAGACCCCAAGACATTTGACTGCACCAAATGTCCGGGGGTCTGACCCCAAAAATTTTTTTGTAATATTGTGCGGCATAGAATATGTTATGCAATAAAAATGCAACGATCGCTCTATAAAATCCTGGTCTGAATACAGCTTCTGGGTGAAAACAATGAAACGTCGATCTTTCCTCGCATCGTCGCTGGCGCTGCCGGCTTTCTCTTTGGTGGGGTGTGGTGATTCTGGTTCTTCGGTGGAGTTGCCTGCCGGGCCGGGCCCCGGCCCCGGGCGTAACGGGCAGCCTGGTAATGAGCCGGTGGGGTTCTTTGAACATGGTGTTGCCTCCGGAGACCCGTTGGATGACCGGGTGATTCTCTGGACCAGGGTGACGCCGGAGCTGCCCACCGAAACCTCTCTGCCCGTGCAGCTGCTGGTGAGCCGTGCTCCAGACCTTTCGCAGCCTAAGCTGTTTGCGGCAACCGCAGACGCAAGCTCCGATTTTTGTGTGAAGGTGGATGCCACAGGCCTGGCCAGCGATGCCTGGTATTACTATGCCTTTCGCTGTGGCCCCAATGTGTCGCCTGTCGGACGTACCCGAACCTTTCCAAAGCCTGATCAACGGGTAGGGCGGGTTCGTTTTGCGACGGTCTCTTGTTCCAATCTGCCGTACGGGCACTTTTCCGTCTACAACGCCTTGGCGAAGGTGGATGAGCGGGATCTGGATTTCGTGCTGCACTTGGGGGACTACCTCTATGAATACGAACCAGGCAATTACGATGACCCGGCAGCCGTGCCTAACCGGGTACACACGCCCGCCAACGAGATCATTTCACTGTCTGATTACCGGGTGCGCCATGGTCAGTACAAGCAGGATCCGGACTTGCAGGCGGTGCACCAGCAGTACCCGATGATCTGCATCTGGGACGATCACGAAATTGCCAACGACGCCTTTAAAGATGGCGCTGAGAACCATCAGCCGGAAACCGAAGGCGACTGGGAAACACGCAAGGCCAATGCCGTTAAGGCCTACTTTGAGTGGATGCCCGTCAGAGCTTTTGATGAAGACAGCATGCGCCTGTGGCGCCGGTTTCGTTATGGCGATCTGATGGATTTGTGGATGCTGGATACCCGCATTGAAGGCCGGGATGCTCAGGCGTCGCTGCCTTTCGGTCCGGAGCGGACAGACCCCGACCGGCGGCTGATCAGTGACACCCAGATGAATTGGCTCACCGACGGCCTGAAAACGTCGACCAGTGTCTGGAAGATGATTGGTCAGCAGGTGATGTTCGCGCAACTGAACCTGGCCGAGTTGCCCCAGCCTGAGCTGATTTCGGACCAATTGCCCTACGGCACTACCCAGCAGGGGCTGAATATGGACCAGTGGGACGGCTATACCGCAAGCCGCACTCGCATTCTGGATGCCATCGAAGACAACGCTGTTGAAAACGTGGTGGTGTTTACCGGCGATATCCATACCTCCTGGGCCAATGAAATCTACCGTAACCCGGCGTCTCTGGTGGGCGATCTGTTTGCTCAAAATGCCCTGGCAGTTGAATTTGTTTGCCCTGCGGTGACGTCACCGGGGTTTCCCGCCGGCCTTGCCGAGCTTGCGGCGGTGGCGGTGCGCACCACCAATCCCCATGTGAAATACGCAGAGCTGCAAACGCGGGGCTTCATTCTGATGGACGTGGACCGGTTTGGCGCTCAGGCAGAGTTCCATTATGTGGCGTCGATCGCAGATGAAAGCCGTAAGGGTGAGCTTGATGCGGGTAAGCGCAAGCTGGTGAAGGTGGCCGCGAAACAACCGGGTGAACGGTATCGGCTGATCACCCATAACCTGACCCCGTCACGTCCCAGAACGGTCCAAACCAGCCTGCTGGCGCCCGCGGCAAGTGAGCGCCACCAACAGAAATTGGCTGCTGTGCTCGCGGCCGCTCAGTCAATGGAGTCTTTGGTATGAACGTTCGGTTCAAGTTGTTAGCACTGGTGATTTTACCGCTCACTCTGGCTGCCTGTGGTGGTTCCGGAGAAGATGACAGCTCGCTGCCACCTTCCACGGGTGAGCCGGATGTCAGCACGCCCAGTGATAGTGAGGGTGCGCCCACCGTGGCGGCCACTCAGTTCATCGCGATGGGGGATTCGGGCTCGGGAAGCGCCGGTCAATACGCGGTGGGTGAAGCCATGGCGCAGGTGTGCGCGCTTAAGGCGATCGATACCGGCCCTTGTGAATTTGTGTTGGGCTTTGGCGACAACATTTATGAGGATGGCGCCACGTCGGTGGATGACGTTCAGTTTATCGATAAGTTCGAAAAACCGTTTGAGCCGATGGGAGACACGCCGTTTTATATGGTGCTGGGAAATCACGACAATACCGGGTATGTCGGCGGCGACGGCGCGAACAACAGCCGGGGCGATGTGCAGGTGGATTACCACTACGAGGGCAATAGCCCGAGATGGCGAATGCCGGCCCGTTACTATGCCTTCAACAGCGCGGAGATACCCACCGCGTTGATGCCCAGAACGCGGGATGGGAAGCCCCTGTTGACGGTGGTATCCATGGATTCCAATCCGATAGCGTCGCTGGTGGCTGATGCCGACTCCCGCTTTACCTGGCAAAACTATGGTATGACCCAGCTGCTGTGGGCGCAGAGCGAGCTGATTTCGTCTCAGGCATTGTTCAACGTCGCCATGGCCCATCATCCCTATCTGTCCAACGGTTTGCATGGCAACGCGGGCAATTACGACTTCATTCCCTCTTACATTCTGCCGGTGATCTCTGGCCAGCGGTGGAAAGATTTTCTGGAAGAGGGGGTGTGCGACTACGCGGATTTCATCATGACCGGTCACGACCACGATCTTCAGCTTTTGGAGCCGGTAGACAGTTGTGGCCGTACCCGCTTTGTGGTCAGCGGTGCTGCGGGAAAAACCCGCTCTTTGCAGGATGAACAGCGTAATCAGGCCATGTACCAGGCTGGTGACACCTACGGTTTTTTCTGGGTTAACGCCATGGAAAGCAACCCGGTAACGGGGCAGCCGGCACAGATGTGCTTTGAAGTTTACACCGTCGACCCCGAGCTTGAGGGGTTGGGTGTGGTGAATGGGAGTGGCGGGTTAACGCCGGCCCACAGCCAGTGCCTCGAGAAAGTGGCACCCTTGAATATCGCGCGGGGCAAGGATTTTTCTGGGTCGCCGGTATCGATGCCGGTACCGTTGACCGCCGGCTCGGGCTTTAACAGTGCTTTCACGGGCCCGCTGGAATTGTTCCGGGAGGAGCTGGTCAGTGGTCTGAACACGTTGAATATGTCGAACCCGAACGCTGAGACACAACAGGCGGTTGCCCAGTTGATTAATGGGCTGGATACCTTGCTGGTGACGCTGGATGCGGCGGCATCGTCAGTAACGGAGGCGGGCTCACCGGACGACGTGGCCCAGGCAACCTTTGCGGTGCAAGCGGCAGCGGAGCGACTGCAGGCTATCGACACTGCAGGCCTGCCCGCACCGTTTGATCGTCTGGGCGCTGCCTTTGAGGCGTTCGGTGCAGGCTTTGGCGGAGAGGGGGGTGAACACTCCGGACAAGGGTTGTCACAGGATACGGCATTTTTGTTGGGCCCGGTGGTCCAGTTGGTGATCAATCTGGAGAACATTCTGGACGCAACCGATCAGCAAGCGGAGCCGGTGCCGGTGTTAAGCGGTGTCACTAGCCTTCTGGCCACCACCTTGCGCGGTGTTGGGGGCACTCTGGAGCAGGTTGCGGCGCTGGACAGTTCTGCTGCATCCGATGCCCTGATCGGAGCCATCAACTCGGCGCTGAATACGCTGGTTCTGGAGGTGCTGTTGCTGGAACAGGCACCGGAGCCCATCAATCAGAACGCCACTTTGCCCACCAACTTCTTATCAGATGCCCTGGCGACCGTCATGCGCGAGGTGACCGAGCAGCTCGATCGCCATGTGTTGACCACCGCCGATGGCCTGCTCGGTCGACTGCTGGCCCCAATCACCGGGGCAATCACCAGTTTGATCGACCGCCTGTTCTAAAGTGGGGTCAGACCCCAAGACATTTGGCCGCACCAAATGTCCGGGGGTCTGACCCCAATCCTATTTCCCCACCACCACCCGATTCCGCCCGGTCTCTTTAGCCTGATACAACGCCTCATCGGCCTTCTGCATCCACTGCATATAATTTTCTGGCTCGCCGCTCAGTTGGGCGATGCCCATGCTGACGGTGTACTGAATCTCATCCCCGGTGCTGGTGGTGACGATGGACTTCTCGATGGCGTCGCGGATGCGTTCGCAGATGATGCGGGCGTTTTCGGCGTCGGTTTCTGGCAGGATAATGCCGAATTCTTCACCGCCGTAGCGGCCGGCGCTGTCGGATTGGCGCACGCTGCTGCGGGTAATCTGTGCGGTGTGGCGGATGACTTCGTCGCCGGCGAGGTGGCCGTAGGTGTCGTTGACCGGTTTGAAGTGGTCGATATCGAACATCACCAGGCTGGTGGCCTGGCCGTAGCGGCGGTAGCGCTCGAATTCGGCGTCGACCAGGTTTTCCCAGGTGCCGCGGTTGAGCAGGCCGGTGAGGCGGTCGGTCATGCTCAGTTTGGCGAGTTTTTCATTGGCGCGTTCCAGGGCGCGTTTGCTGCTGGCGAATTCGGTGACGTCGTAGATCAGCAGGCACACTTTGTTGACTTCACCGTTGGTGTTGGTGAGCGGGCTGATGGTGAGGTTCTGGAACATGAATTCTTCGGTGCCGGTGATCGGCCGGGTGTTGCGGAACTGGAACAGGTAAGGGCGCTGCTCCCACGAGGTAAAGGCCCGGGTGTTGAGCATGGCCACGGCATCGACTTTGCGGGTCAGCCAGGCTTTGGGGATGTCCGGGAAGGCGTTAAACAGTACCTGATCGCGGATCTGGCTGGCGGTGATGCCGCTGTGATTTTCCATAAAGCCGTTCCACGCCTGCACACGGAAATCGAGATCCAGCACCACCAGGCCAACCTCGACCGATTCCAGCATGTCTACCAGCCAGTGAAAGGCGTCTGCTTCCGGGTTCTGAAAAGCCATGGTTAATCCACCAGGTATTCGAGACGTTTTTCGAGAAAGGGCACGGAGTCTTCCGTGAACAGAATCAGCATATCGCAATGGATGTCGCGGTTTTCGATGGCGTAGCTGATTTCAATGCACAGCAACTGTTCTTCCCGCCGGCTGTGGTGTTCCAGCAGTTCATTGATCGGGCGATGTTGGCCGAGCACGGTGGGGTGGCCCAGGCCCAGTTTCAGGTCCAGTTGGTCGCCAATGCCGTTGAGGAAGGCACCGAACAGGATGCTGGACATGTCCATCAACACTTCTACGTTGACCGCTTCGCCTTCCAGAACGTCGTAATGCAGCAGTTCCGCCATTTGCTGGAAGCTGGCGTCTTCAAACAGCAGCAGCGCCTCGCCTGCCATGCCGGCGCCGGTGAAGCCCTGGCACACGGCGGAGTAGTCGTCTTCCCGCTGGGCGGCTGAGATGGCCATGTGCAGCTCGGAGTTGGCGATAAAGGCGACTTTCGGGATGGGTTGTTTGACGAACACTTTGAGCAGGCGGGCGAGAAGATCGGAAGAACGACCCATGGCCACGTTGGCGATTTCCTGCAGGTAGTCGTTCAGGCTGACCGAGATTTCCGGGGCTTTGGTGTTTTTGCTTTTCAGGCTGGCATCTTGCAAAGCCGCATGTTCAAGCTCGCCCGGGCGGTAAAAACCATACTCTTCAAGCAGATCGGTAACCATACCGGTGTCGGTCGGTTTTTTAATGAAATCGATGGCGCCCAGCTTGCGCACCCGCTCGCGGGCTTCTGGCTGGATATCACCAGACACCACGATAGTGAGCACCGGCAGATCTTCTTTGCGGATATGCTCCAGAACCCCATAGCCGTCCATTTCCGGCATGTTCAGGTCGAGAAAGAGCAGGTCAGCCTTGCCCTCACGCAGAATCTGCAGGGCTTCTTCCCCGTTGGTGGCGAACAGGATGTCGTCCGCCAGGCCGGCCGGCAGGGCCCGGGCCATTTGCTTGCGGGCGAGTGCGGAGTCGTCGCAAATCAGGATGTGGGTGGTCATTGGGTGCCATCTGGAACCGTTGGTAAAGTCGGTTAGTATATCAGGCCTCAAAGATGTGTACACGTGAGCTACATCAGTGGTTTCCGATGCGATTGTCATCAGCGTTCGTGGGCCTTTTATGCTTAATGAACAGTGTAAACCTGTGATTGCCATCATGCTTGAACATTAAATGACGTTTGCGTAATGGCTGAATGTGATGTTACTCACGCAATGTACGCAAGGTGCTCGGCTATAGTCTGCTGGCGGTCGAAATGAAACATAACGTTACAAAGAATAACGTGGCCGCATGCCAGCACCGAAAAACATAATAAACGGGCGGCATGGAGTCTGGCGTCGGAAGCCGACTCACTAAAACAATCAGAGACACTTATTATGACCAAGCAAGCGTACGGATACGCTGCCCTTGCCATGTTCTGCCTGGGTATTTCGCCCGTTGCCCAGGCCGATCTCAAGCCCATTTCTGAAAATGCGATGGGTGAGGTGACCGGGCAGGCCTTTATGCAGGTAGAAAACATTGCCGGCGAAAACCATGACTTTACCCGGATGACCCTGGGTATGGATGTGGAAACGCGGGTGAACGTAGACAATATCCAGGTCGGCCAGATTGATGGCGGTGCTGACTTTACGGCCAGTCACCTGGCGCTGGGCCACATCGCCCGTGCCGATGGTGACGTGTTCAATGGTCGCACCTATAACGAAGGTGAAGTGATTCCGTTCGAAGCCCGGCGGCCTTACATTGAACTGGCGGAAGACGCTGGCGGCCTGGCCGGATTTCGCATGGGCTTTCAGCAGGCTCGCGGTTCGGTGTCATCTAGCACCACCAGTTTCAGCGGCAACATTGCCGGGCTCAAGATTCGGGAAGAGGGCTCGGGAACCGTTTACGACACCACCCTGTTTGCGGGGGAGGGCGAAACGGCCACCCACTTCCGGGCATCTCACATTGGTCTTGCGCCTACGGGCAATGAGCCGGTTTCCTGTGTTTCCGGGGTGAACTGCGCGCCGTTGACCAATCTTAGATCCATCATTATTGGCGATGAGGGTGCTGGCGAGGGTGAGGTGGCCTTCACCGACGGTTTCTTCATCGGTTTCCAGCGTGACGGCGATGTCAGCTGGGAAAGCCTGGATGGCACCAACACCCTCAACGTGGGTAAGGGCGTGTTCATTAACCTGCCCACCAACATGACGCTGGATCTCAGCCAGTTGACCGGTGACGGCGTGGACCGCTTGCGCACCCATCAGGTGGATATGGGGACGAAGTTGTTTTGATTTTTGGTAGACTCCTGCTCTTGATCCCTTTGGCAGGAGCCTACCTTTGATCCGCTCTTTTTACTGGCACGATTACGAAACCTTCGGCGTGGACCCGGTACACGACCGCCCCTCCCAGTTTGCGGGGGTGCGCACCGATGCGGACCTGAACGTGATCGAAGATCCGTTGGTGATCTACTGCAAACCGGCAGACGACTATCTGCCGTCCCCGGAAGCCTGCCTGATTACGGGTATCACCCCGCAAAAGGCGCTGGAAGAGGGCTTTCCGGAAGCGGAGTTTATCGCCCAGATCAACGAAGCCTTCAGCCAGCCTGGCACCTGCGCGGTGGGCTACAACAGCCTGCGCTTTGACGACGAAGTGACCCGCCACACCCTGTACCGCAACCTGCGCGATGCTTACGCCCGTGAATGGCAGAATGGCAATTCCCGCTGGGACATCATCGATATGGTGCGGCTGACCTTCGCCCTGCGCCCGGAAGGCATCAACTGGCCGCGCAAGGAAAATGGCAGCCCCAGTTTCAAGCTGGAAGAACTGACCGTGGCCAACGGCATCGCCCATGAAAGCGCGCACGACGCCATGTCGGATGTGTTGGCCACCATCGCCGTGGCCAAGCTGATCAAAGAGAAACAGCCCAAGCTGTTCGAGTTTGTGCTGAACAACAAAGACAAGCACTCCGCCCGCCAGATGCTGGACACTGCCGCCATGAAGCCGGTGTTCCACATCTCCGCCAAATACCCGGCCAGCCGGGGCGCCTGTGCGCTGGTGGCGCCGGTGGCCGAGCACCCGACCAACAAAAATCTGGTGATTGTGTACGACCTGCGGCAAGACCCGGACGAGCTGATTGGCGCCAGTGTTGAGCAGATTCGTGAGCGAGTGTTTACGTCTCAGGCGGCACTGGGCGAAGGCGTAAGCCGCTTTCCCCTGAAAGGCGTGCAGTTGAACAAGTGCCCGGTGCTGGCCCCGGCCACCATGTTGAAATCACTCTCGGAAGAACGCCTGGCGGCACTGGAACTGAACGGCGACGTGCTCCGGGCCAACCTCGCCAAACTCCGCAAAGCCGCAGACTTGCCGGCCCGCATCGCCGAAGCCTTCGACCGGCAGTTTGAAGGCAGTGACCTGACCGACCCGGACGAACAGCTTTACGCCGGCGGCTTCATCAGCAAAACCGACCGGGAAAATCTCAACCGGTTACTGAGCCAGCCGGTGGAAACTCTGGGCGAGCAGGACGTCACCTTCGAAGACCCGCGCCTGCCGGAACTGCTGTTCCGCTACCGCGCCCGCAACTACCCGGATACCCTCACCGGGGAAGAATCCGAGCGCTGGGAAACCTTCCGCAGCCAACGCCTGATGCAGCCCAAAAAAGGCTGGCGCTCCCTCGAAGCCTACGGCCTGGACCTGCAAAGACTGGCCGCAGACCCCGAACTGCCGCCCCAGAAGCAGCAAATCCTAGAAGACCTCCACCTCTACGGCGAATCCCTCATCCCCTATATGTAACTGGGGTCAGACCCCCGGACATTTCACCTCACCAAATGTCCTGGGGTCTGACCCCAACTGTTATCGGCGGCGTTGGAAGTAGACGCTGAGGTTCTGGCCCATCAGGCTTTGCACTTCACTGCCCAGGGCTTCGGCCTGAATTTGCCGCTGCACCGGGCCGGTGGCCAGGCTGTGGCCGTCTTCGTCGCGGGCTTTGACCAGTTTCCATTCCACTTCGTTGCGCACCAGCGCCAGCAGTTCTTTCAGCTGACTGGCATCTTGCGGGCGGAACCAGCGGTCGCGGCAGCCGCCGAGGCTGTAGAAGTCGTCGTCCTGCAGCAAGCCATTCCAGGATGCATCGTGCTTGTTGGCCAGCACCATGCGGCGCAGTTGGCGCAGGCTGGTGCGGGTGGGTTGCAGCTGGTGATCCTGCACCAGACTGCGGATCTGTTTGTCGCCGGTGGTCTGTTCGGCCATGCCGGTGTGCATGTGGACCACCGCGCCGGCGACCGAAGCCGTGTTCACCAGCGCAGCCAGCGACAGTTCGGTCATCGCCGGTGAGGGCAGGCGGCCCACTTCTACCCAGTGCACCTGATGGCCGTCGGCCACGAAGCGCTGGGCGATAGACCAGGGCCAGAACACGATATTGTCCATGTTCAGGGTCTGCGCCATGCGGGTGGCTTTGGCGATGTTGGCCAGGGATTCGTCGACCGCGATCACTTCCACGTCATCCAGGTACTGCGCCAGTTCCATGGCGCGCTGGCCGGACTGGGCGCCGCACACGATGATGCGCAGGGTGGCGGGCAGGTTGTGGGTGTTCAGGCCGAGTTCCTGAGCCATCACCGATTTCAGGCTGGTTTCGGTGCGATAGGCCAGCTGGCTCCACGCGGGCCAGGCTTGGGGTACGTCGGTTTTGGCCAGGCAGAGTTCTTCCGCCTTCTCGTCAAAATTCTGTTTGATGGCTTCTTCTTCGCCGCGGTTATAGTAGCTGGCGGCCATTACCGGCTGCATGGCCAGGGGCCAGTCCACCAGGTTCCATTGGCCGAGCTGCATGGCAAAGCTCTGATGGAACAGGGCGCCGTACATGGCGCTGATCATCAGCGAGCCAATCAGGGCTTCCTGGGGTTCGCGCACGGCAAACTGTGCCACGATGCTGTCGTTGATGGTGGCGGCCAGGCGCTCTTCATCATCTTCCGCCGCCAGGGCGTAGCCGGTGCGGTCCGCGTACTCGGCAATGGCCAGGCACAGTGGCTGCAATTCATCGCGCAGGCTGGCGGTTTGGGCCACTTCCGCCATCACGGCGCGGCGGAGCATGACCACCAGCTCTTCCACCGCCGCGTTCGGCATCAGGGTCTTCTGCAAGGCCAGAATCAACAATTCGTCTTCGGCGGCGGCATCCAGCATCACTTCGGCGTTCGGGTTATCCAGATCGTATTGCTGTTGGACGATGGCACCGACAAAACGGCCGATTTCCTGATGGGGCAGGCCGTCTTTCCGAAGCAGGGCGATGGCATCCTGCGCCAGCTCGGCATCGGCTTTGTGGATGTGTAGATGCTGGGCACAGCTGAGCATGCCGGAATACACCGAGTCCAACCGGGATCCGGTTTGCAGCAGCTTGCGGTAGTGCAGGTAAGCCACATCAAATTGCCCCTGCAGGCGCTTGGCATGGGCCACACCGCAGAAAGCGGCGGCGGATTGCCGGTCGCATTCCAGCGCCCGCAGGAAGTACTCTTCCGCCAGGGCCGGCCGCTCGCTCTTCATCGCCCAGTAGCCCAGGTTGCAATACTGCTGCGCCTGCCCGGGCTGGCTGTTGAGGCTGGCATTGAACAGCGAGTGGGCTTTCTCCAGCTGGCCGTCGTCCATCTCCACCCGGCCTAACAGGCCAAGGGCGGCGGGGCTCTCCGGCTCCATGGTCAGCGCCTGGTCCAGATACTCCCGGCATTCTTTACGGGCCTTCAGCCGCTGCACGTAGGTAAGCCCGTTACTGTTGGACTCCCCGTACGCCAGATTCGCCTGCAAAACCAACCGCGCCACCTGAGCCTGAACCGAGCGGGGAAGATGAGCGTTATGATGTTGTACTTGCATGGAACACCTCGTTACCAGCCATAGTCTGATGCGGCAAAGGTCTGCAGTTTTTTGACGTTTTGCCGTGCTTTGGAAGAGGTATTGCGAAAGGTGTGCCAGTTTTGGGGTCAGACCCCCGGACATTTGATGGGGTGAAATGTCTTGGGGTCTGACCCCAATTCAAAGATGCTCGCCAAAATCCATGGATTCGTGGAGGATACGCACAACAACGAGTTTTCTTACCTTTTCGTCGGTAGAGGCCTTGAAGAAAACCAGGTGCCTGGCCTTATATGTGCTTCTTTGGATCGGTATGCTTTGAATTCCGGCGATTAACCCGGACCGGTCGTTGGCGAGAGAGTGACTGGGGCCTTGCTCTGATAATTCTCGGAGCGAGTTGGCAATCAATTCGCTGTACCGCTTGGCCTGATGATGTCCGAAGTTTTCGAAGGTATGACGAATGATGTTGTCGAAGTCATCGCGTGCTTTTCTGGAGAGCTCCACCGTCCATAGTGGCGACATTGGGTTTAGTCCTTTTGGATCAGCTCTGAGGATCTGCGCGTAAGGTAGTTTGTAATGTCCTCGCCAACACCAAGACTGGCTGTACGGCCTGCTTCCACATCCGCTAAGCCTTCTTCCAGCGCACCCCGAAGCTCCAGAAGTTTTCGCTGATGCTGCACTTCTTTCTCCTCCACCAGACGAAGCCCTTCGCGCAGTACCTCGCTGGCATTCTGGTAGCGACCGGCCTTTACCAGCGCGCCAACCAGCTGATCCTGGTGATCGGTAAGAACGATGTTTCTGGTCGCCATGATAGTACCTCCGCTGATGCTATTGGCATATATTGCCATGAGGGGGCAAGGATGCCAAGTTGAATGCCGGGGTCAGACTCCAGTACATTTGACGGCACGAAATGTCTTGGGGTCTGACCCCAAATTACTGGAGCCCGTATGCCCAAGCCGAACAAGGTTTACCAGATTAAAGTCTCGCTCATGGGCGCGCAGCCGCCTATCTGGCGGCGGGTGCTGATTGCGCCGGAGGCCAGCTTTCAGGATTTGCACCGAATCATTCAGGTCGCGATGGGGTGGCAGGCGTCGCACCTTCATTTGTTTCAGGCAAAAGATGGCCGGTGAGATTGGCCCGTCCTCCAGCGACTTTTACGGACTGAGCCCGAACCAAATGGATGAGCTGCTTCAGAGCCCGCTGAACTGCCCCTTGGTATTCCGGCCGCTTTTTAACGCAGAAACCGTCCTCGAAACCCTGGATACCGCCCCGGTGGTCCGCATGGCCAAGGCATTAATCGACGCCATGGGCGACAAAGGCATTCGCCTGACAGGCAAAGGTAACCTGCCCCTGCGCGAGGTGCGGACGATGATTGACGCGGCCGGCGAAAACGTTGTGCTGTCGCCAGCACGGATTGGCTCGATTCGTTCTGAACAAGACGTTTTGCCGGTAAACCTTACCCGGGTGCTGCTGGAAATCGCCGGACTCACCAAAAAGGAAAAAGGTCGCCTGCTGCTGAAAAAGACGGCGGCAACTCGCCTTGCGAAAAAGGGCTGGGTGACACTCTACCGGGATATGCTTTCAGCGGCTCTGTCGCAATTGAATTGGGCCTGGATGGACTACCAGGAGGGACTGGAAGACGTGCAATACGTCGGCCCATTCTGTTTCTGGTTGCTGGCGGAAAAGGGTGAGCAGTGGCGGCCGGTACGCGAATACCTGGGCGACATTCTGCAAGCCTTTCCGCCACTACTCCAGAGCGCCGAGCCCAAGGCCTATATCAGCGAGGAAATGCAGGTTGCCTGGGCGCTGAAGTCCCGGATGCTCACCCTGTACCGCATACTGGGCCTGATCGAACTGGATCCGGAGTACCCTGAGTTTCGGGAAGAGGACAAACAACTGATGCGGCGCACGGCGTTGTTTGAGGGGATGTTTGTTCGGGCGTGAATTTGAGAGGTCGGGGTCAGACCCCCGTACATTTGACGGCACGAAATGTCTTGGGGTCTGACGCTAGGTTGCAATGAAATTAGCGCGCGGCTTTTGGCTCGGAGCTTTTGGTCGTAGGCGCGTCTTCCCCGTGAAAAACGATTTCTCCATTCTCAGAGGTTACGTAGTAGTGTCCCAGGCGGCGTTTACGGTCAAGCTCCTGCTCTACGGCTCTGGACAGACTTTCCAGAATCGCTTCGGAGGTAATCGCTGACGGTTTGGGGGTGGTGATCACTTTTGCGATTCCTCTTGCAGTCGTTCATACAGTTCATTGTTATGAATTATCCGCTTTTCGCCCTGGTTTTCAAACACAAGTTTTGGCGGAGACTGATTGTTCATCAAGCAAACGGAGTGGTCAGCCGTTACGCTGAACTCGTTGAATAAATTTCTAAGGCTGCGTGGAAATCGTCGTGCGATATCTTTTAACGGAATATTGTGGCCGCCGTGAGAAACCCTTTCGGCAACACGCAGGCGAGACAGTTCGGGATCAGGCAGCGCGAGGTAGGTGAGCTCAACGCGCCAGTTTTCAGCCTGCAGCCGTTGAATCAACTTCAGGTAAGTTCGCCCGGCAAGCGTTGTCTCAAAGCCGAAACTCGCGCGCGCCCGAATGCACTGTTCAATCTGACCAAGGAAAATCCGGCTTGCGGCCATCAGTTCCTCTTCCGGAGCGAAAGGAGAAAGGCCAGCGGCAATCAGGTCTGCATTAATGAAGCGGGATGTGCCGGCGACATTTGGCAGAAAATCCCTGGCAAACGTTGTTTTGCCGGAACCATTGGGGCCGGCAATAATCCAGCAGGTTGGTGTTGTCATGAAAAGAGAGCGGATCCGCCGATAGGTTAATGATTCAGGAGTATAGGCCAGGTTGTGGTGCTTGGCATATTGGCGCTGTTGCTAATCAGCGCCGTTGCCTTAGTTACCAGTTTATACGGCTCTGCCCCCGCACATAGTAGGCTGACAGAGGGGGTGAGTGTCCAGAAGCCAATTCAAGGGATCTTTCAATATTCGCATTGGCCGTAAGTTGCACAGGAAATTGGCGATGAAAGCCGCAGATGAGGGCCTTGGGCTGAATGAGGCGGTGTAATTTGCAGTTGAGCGATTCGTGCTCAACGAGAGCCGGCGCTGAGTTTTGGGGTCAGACCCCCGTACATTTGATGGCGCGAAATGTCTTGGGGTCTGACCCCAAAGTAAAACGGCCGGGGGTTTAGGCCAGCCGTTTTGGGTTTTCTGTTTTGGTTTAGCCTTGCAGCAGCTGCAGTACCTGCTGGGGCCGTGCGTTGGCCTGGGCCAGTACCGAGAGGCCGGCAGACTGGAGCACCTGAGTGCGGGCCAGTTCGGCGGTTTCGGCGGCGAAGTCGGCATCGCGGATTCGGCTGTTGGAGGCCGAGAGGTTTTCTGAGGTGGTGCTCAGGTTGGCGATGGTGGATTCGAAGCGGTTTTGGACTGCGCCAAGGTCGGCCCGATAGCCGTTGATCTTGTCGATGGCGTAATCGATGGTGATCATGGCCAGATCAGCGCCGTCACGAGTCGAGATGTCGACCATGTTGGCAGACTGGGTGTTGTCTTCAGCGGTAGCGGAGATCTGAGTGGTCAGATCGTTCGCTTCGCCAAAGATGCCGTTGCCATTGAGGTCGGTTTCAATTGTTATGTCGAAATCTTCACCGAAGTTTTTGGAGAAGATGATCTCATCGTTGCTGGCGTTCAGGTTGGCACTGATACCGGTTTTGGTACTCAGCGCATTTACCTGGCTGACAACGTCGTTCAGCGATGTTGCGCCTTTGATATCAAGCTGCTCACCGTCGAGATCGATTCGGAAATCGAAGGTGTCGCCTTCTTTGAAACGGTCAACCAGGGTTTTGCCGGTTTGGCCCTCGATCTCTAATGTCTGGCCGAAAGTCAGTGGTGGCACTCCGCCATCGCTGATGGTGGCTGAGATATCGATAGGATCGGTATTGCCATTGGTGAAGGTGAGAGTTTCCAAACCGGCATCGTAGTTAAAGGTGACGCCCGTGCCTGACAGGGCGTTCGTTAGCCGGGTCTCGAACTCTGCCTGGGTAGTAACACCTTCGAAATCTGGAACAATCTCCTGACCGCCGATGGTTATTGAACCCTGCAGGTTGCCTGTTGCGAAATTGAAGTCCGGAAGGGCAAGAGCGGTGAGCGAATCTCCCCCGTTCACAGTAGCGGACTGCGTGGCGGAAACCGGATCAACAGCGGCTGCTGTCAACGCGATATTTGCCTCAACGCTTTCCTGTCTTGAGCTGATAAAGCTGAGTCGGTTATCGTCAACTTCAAGGGTTATACCGTCTAGAGCAGCAATTTCGTCAGGGTCTGTCAGTCCGTCAATCGCGTCTCTCAATGCTTGGGCAACTGCTTCCAGGCTCACATATGTATCTGGCGTATTATCAAGCAGCTCAACACCGTTAACTGTGATTGGTCCAGTTATTTCCCGCCCAGGGGTCGGTGTAAGAGATGCAAAAGCCTCAAAATTAGCCGGAATATTCGAGCTTAGGGTCTCACCATCCTCAAAATCACTAATCGGCGTGGCACCAAATTCTTGGCTCTCGATGACGGTGGCACCCAACTGACTGCCACGAGAATCCAGTCCACTAACAGCGATCGTTTCACCGGTATTAGCGCCAACCTGGAACGTCTGCGTTGCAAAGGTGCCGTCAAGAACCTTCAGGCCGTTGAACGACGTTTGGCTGGCAATACGGTTGATCTCTTCAATCCGCTGCTGAACTTCCTGGTTCAGCGCCTGGCGGTCCGAGTTGCTGTTCGTTGCGTTCGCCGACTGAACCGCCAGTTCCCGAATCCGCTGGAGGTTGTTGGTAATTTCATCCATCGCCCCCTCAGCGGTTTGCGCCAGAGAGATGCCATCGTTGGCATTCCGCTGAGCCTGGTTAAGGCCGGCGATCTGAGACTGGAACCTTTCGGAAATCGCAAGGCCCGCGGCATCGTCTTTGGCAGAGTTAATACGTAGGCCAGAAGACAGCCGTTGCAGTGCCACGTTGGCATCGCCCTGCGAAGCGTTCAGATTACGCTGAGCGTTCAGCGAAGCAATGTTGGTGTTAATGACCTGAGACATATCAATTCTCCCTGCTCAGAGGTGCCGGTAGCCTGGTGCCCTATGAGAGGGGAACCCTTGCCGGCGGAAATTCGTTAAATTGCCGTTTTGCCGAATACCAAGCGAAGGGTGTGCCAGTTTTTTGAAAGTGGCTGTAGTGGCCTGTTTGGGTTACTTATTTTGGAGTGAACCAGATTGGGCTGTGAAATGGGTTGCCAGATTGTTGTCGCGGCGAATGGGAAAGGGTTTGCCGGTTTTGATGTTGAATTAGAGCACCTATTATAAATGTGAGACGACGGAGTATCGTGTTAAATGCGCAAGGTGTTGAGTTTTCGCTGGGGTCAGACCCCAGAACATTTGGCCCCATCAAATGTCCGGGGGGGTCTGACCCCAAAGTTCACGTTTTACATTCCTTTACAAAATCCGTGAATTTTTTTCTAAAGCAACCGGGTGGGGTGCCGTTAAGTGGAGTAACAGGGCGGCGCTACCAAACCAAAAGATGGGCGCCAGACCTTTTCCATGAAATGACGACCTCTGTCGAAGGAGAAGTATTATGGCTCTCGGTATCAACACCAACGTAGCCTCACTGAACGCCCAGAACCAACTGAGTAAGTCTCAGAGCATGAACGATCAGGCTCTGCAGCGTTTGTCTTCTGGTCTGCGCATTAACTCTGCCAAAGACGATGCGGCTGGTCTGGCGATTTCTACCCGGTTCAGCGCGCAGATTACCGGTCTGAATGTTGCCCAGCGAAATGCTAATGATGGCATTTCCTTGGCGCAGACTGCTGAGGGTGCTCTGAACGAAATCACCAACAACCTTCAACGAATTCGTGAATTGTCGGTGCAATCTGCCAACGCAACAAACAGCGCCTCGGATCGTCAGGCTCTTAACGATGAAGTTACTCAGCGTCTTGAAGAAATCGACCGAATCTCGAATCAAACTGCATTCAACGGGCTGAAGGTTCTTGATGGCAGCTTTGGCAAACAGGGATTCCAGGTTGGGGCCAACGCCGGTGAAACAATTGGCGTGGATCTCAGCCAAGGTACTAAAACCGACCAGATTGGTGCAATTGCGTCTCAGAGTTTCGCTGTCGCAAATAATATATCTGAAGCCGACAACAGAACGCTTTCTGTAAAGGTTGGTGATAACGCGTTCACGCCTATTCAAGATTCTGAGGCCGTACGTGACTCGCAGAATCAAATCATTTCTGGTTACGAAGCTGATAGTGCATTTGCTATAGCCGAGGCAATTAAAGCGTCGGGTGTTGATGGTCTTACGGTGTCGGCGAGCAATGAGCAGACCCTCTCAATTGCCAGCTTAACTGCCGCTCAGGCCAATGATGGTGTTTACAACATCTCGATTAACGACGAAGTGGTTTTCAGTGCGACCGCAGGCGTTGATGGTGCTCTCACACTGAATGCAGCAGATATTGCTGCAGCCATTGATTCCAAGTCTGGTGTCACAGGTGTCTCTGCCGTGGAGGAGGGTGGTGAGCTTATCTTGCGGAGCAACGACGGCCGAACAATAAACCTCTCTCAAACCGTGGACGGCGCCGCGCTTGCAGGTACAACTGAGGGTTTGGTTCAGGGCGATACTCCAGCAACGGTTGGTAATGGTACAACTCCCGCAGCGCTTCGCGGCGAGGTGGAAGTGTTTGGTGCTGATGAGATTACGTTCCAGTCTTCGGATGATGCATTGGATGACATCCTTGGAGTTGATGCGGCTGACTCTTCAGTTGCTTCAGTGGCGGTCAACAACAACGAGGGTGTAGGGGAAATTGATATTTCCTCGGTAGCTGGAGCAAATGAGGCGATTCTGCGTGTTGACGCAGCTCTAGACTCAGTAAACAAAGTGCGCGGCGAACTCGGTGCCATCCAAAACCGCTTCGAGTCCACCATCGCTAACCTGGGCACGTCTGTCGAAAACCTCAGCGCCTCCAACAGCCGTATCCTGGACGCTGACTTCGCGGCAGAAACTGCCAACCTGGCTAAATCCCAGGTACTGCAGCAGGCCGGTATCTCCGTCCTGGCTCAGGCTAATGCCCGTCCACAGCAGGTTCTGTCCCTCCTGCAGTAAGGGGCTAACGGTAACGGCCGGAACCTTCGGGTTCCGGCCTGACGCCGTTTCAGGATAGTGAGGTAGCGCTATGAATGACGTTAACCTGAACAGCCCGGACCTGAAGCTGGTGCGCGCAGGCGCGCAGGCTCCGGCCAAGGCAATGTCGTCATCTCAGGCCGAGGGCCGGAACGCCCCTGACCTTGCTGCTTCGTTTGACACTGGCCGTCAGGTTCAGTCTTCCCAGGTTGCTCAGCAGCCGTCTCAAGCTGAAAAGCTACAGGCGCGCAGTGAAGAGCAGCAAAAGGAGCTGAATGAGGCGGTCAGTCAGCTGAATGATTTTGTGCAGAACGTGCAGCGGGATCTTCAGTTTGAAGTGGATAACGACATGGGCCGTACCATCGTGAAGGTGGTGGATCAGCAAACCCAGGAAGTCATCCGCCAGATGCCAGACGAAGTCGCATTGAGGTTGGCAGAAAAATTGCAGCAGGATGAGCCGCTGACGTTGTTTAACATTAAAGTGTAAAAACTTGCCGCTTTTTGCGGGCATGTTGGCAACGGTATTTCAGCACCGCCGCCTCCGAAAGGGGCCGGCGGTGTTTTGCTTTTACAAGCTGTTACAAATCGGTATGGCAATTTCCCGAAAAGAGGCAAAGTTTTGCCGCCTGCTGCCGATAAACTGAACAGTAGAGACATTCGCCCCCCTGAGGAGGCTTGGTTATGGCTATATCATCGTTAGGCGTTGGCTCTGGCGTTTTGACGTCGGATCTTGTGGATCAGCTGGTGGCTGCGGAACGCAGGCCCACGGAAGTTCGGCTGGATCAAAAAACAGAGCGTACCGAAGCGCTGATTTCTGCCTTTGGCAAACTGCGTAGCGGCATCACTGAGCTGCGTTTGCCCATGCGCCAGCTGGGCTCTGCGGATGCGATGAAATCATTCTCAGCCACCTCTTCCGGCGCCAATGTTGAAGTGTCGGTAGATGCTGGTAAAGCGGCGCGGGGTTCTTACAGTGTCGATGTAGTGGCCCTGGCGGAACCCCAGGCGCTGGCCAGCACAGAAGCCTTTGCAGACCGCGATGCCACCAGTGTTGGCCGGGGCACGATGACGCTCCAGGTGGGTGACAAGACTACCGAGATCACCGTTGATTCTTCCAATGACACCCTGCAGGGCCTGGCGAATGCCATCAATGAAGCCAACGCCGGGGTGTCTGCCGGGGTGATTGATACCGGTGACGGATTCCGGCTGACGCTCTCGGCTGATGAAACCGGCACTGCCAATGCGGTGAAAATCACAGCTACTGAAGATGCCGCCGCGCCCGGCCTGGCGCGGTTTGCGTTTGACCCGGCAGACCCAGCCGGCAACCCCGCAATGGAGCAGACCATTGCCGCGGCCGATGCCCGGATGATGATCAACGGGGTTGAGATTACCCGTTCGACCAACACCGTCGAAAACGTGGTCGACGGGCTGACGTTCAACCTGTCGGATACCGGGAAATCTACCGTGAAGGTGGAGCAAGATACCGGCGCGGTGGCGGATCGGGTGCAGGCGTTTGTCGATAAATTCAACGAACTGCAAACCATCGTCCGTGAGTTGTCGTCTTTCGACAGCGAAACCGGCCAAGGCAGCATTCTGACCGGCGACTCCACCGTCCGTAATATTCAGAACCAGCTGAAGAGTGTGCTGACCGACATTATTCCAGGGCTGGAAAATGCCGGTGTGCGCAGCCTGGCCGACGTGGGCATTGGTACAGATTTCCGGACTGGTGAACTACAGTTTGATAGCCAGAAGTTTCAGCAGAAGCTGCTTGAAAATCCAGATGATGTGACGGCGCTTTTTGCTGAGCAGGGCCGAACCACAGACTCTCAAGTGGAATTTGTTCGCACTGGCTCCAACACCCTGCCAGGTAACTACGACATTAACGTTACCCAGATGGCGGCCCGGGGTAGTGTGAACTTTGCTATGCCAAACGGCGCTGATGCCAACGCGGTTACCGTTGGCACTGACAGCAGTTTTACCTTCCAGGTGGATGGTGAAACGACGGCGACGGTGTCGATTGCCGCCGGCGATTACTCCGGCGCCGGTTTTGCGACGGCCATTCAGGATGCGCTGCGGGAGAATTCGGCCTTGAGTGCCGCGGGCCGCTCGGTGCAGGTGGCTTACGACGCTACTGAAGGCCTTACCTTCACCTCTAACCGTTTTGGCAGTGATTCCAATGTGAGCCTGACCGAGTTGAGCAATGTGACCGGGCTGAACACCGCAACCGGCACCGCGGGCCAGGATGTTCAGGGCACGATTAACGGCCAGGCCGCTCAGGGCGATGGCCAGGTGTTGTTCCTCGCCAACAGTGCCACCGGCGATGCCGCAGGCTTGCAAGTGCGGATTACTGGCGGAGACGTGGGTAACCGGGGCTCGGTCAAGTTTATTGAAGGCGTGAGTGAGCGTGCGGTGGATGCGATTACCAGCATTCTGGGTGAAAACGGTGCCTTGAGTTCTCGTACCAACTCCCTGAATCGGGACCTTGAGCGTATTCAGGAAGATCGCATCAAGCTGGATTTGCGGATCGAAAGCTACCAGGAACGATTGGTAAAGCAATTCAGCGCAGCCGATTCCCTGATTTCCCAGCTCAACAACACGCGGGATTATGTGACTCAACAGCTGGCGGCCCTGGCGCCGAACCGGCAAAGTGATTAAACCGGCTATACTAAGGTATGGCCCGCCAACACATGGCTACCGGATGACGGTGACACGAGGTTATTTATGAACGGTTTACAGGCGTATCAGCGCGTTAATACTCAGACCAGCATCACCGATGCCGATCCCCATAAGCTGATCCAGCTGCTGTACAACGGGGCGATCGAACGCATCAACATGGCCAAATCACGGATTCAGGCCAAGGACTATTCCGGCAAGGCCCAGTTGATCAACAAGGCCATTGAAATCATCGGCGGCCTGCGTGCCTTCCTGGATTTCGACAAAGGCGGTGAGCTGGCGGCGCGACTTGAAGCGCTGTATGACTATATGGAGCGCACCCTGCTGGAGGCCAGCGCCAAGAACGACGTAGCCAAGCTGGATGAAGTGCTTACCCTGCTGCGCTCGGTGAAGGATGGCTGGGACAGTATTCGTGACGAAGTGGTCAGCGGCCAGAGTCAGCAAGCGGCTGTTTGATTATTAGCCACGGCCGACACGGGCCAACGCGGGCTAAGCGAAACAGAGCATTTCGCTCGCGTTAGTCCGTTCCGTTCGTGACAACAAAGCCGCCAATAGCCATTCCCCCCGCACTCCCGTACAATATCGCTCTTCTTTTCAATACATCCATTCTGTTCAGTCTGGAGCAAAAGCATGTCTGAAATTAACAAGGTGGTGCTGGCCTATTCCGGTGGCCTGGATACTTCCGTGATTGTGCGGTGGTTGCAGGATACCTATAACTGTGAGGTGGTGACCTTCACCGCCGACATCGGCCAGGGCGAGGAAGTGGAACCGGCGCGCACGAAGGCGAAAGCGCTGGGAGTTAAGGAAATCTACATCGAGGACCTGCGCGAAGAGTTTGTGCGCGATTACGTGTTCCCGATGTTCCGCGCCAACACCGTCTATGAGGGCGAGTACCTGCTGGGTACCTCCATCGCCCGCCCGCTGATTGCCAAGCGTTTGGTTGAAATTGCTAACCAGACCGGCGCCGATGCCATTTCTCACGGTGCTACCGGCAAGGGCAACGACCAGGTCCGTTTCGAGCTGGGCGCCTACGCGCTTAAGCCGGGCGTGAAGGTGATTGCACCCTGGCGTGAGTGGGATCTGAACTCCCGCGAGAAGCTGCTGCAGTACTGTGAAGAGCGCAACATTCCGGTGGAAATGAAGAAGGGCAAGAGCCCGTACTCCATGGATGCCAACCTGCTGCACATTTCCTACGAAGGCATGAATCTGGAAGACCCCTGGGCGGAAGCCGAGGAAGAGATGTGGCGCTGGAGCGTGTCTCCGGAAGCGGCTCCAGACACGCCGACCTACGTTGAGCTGACCTACCGCAAGGGCGACGTGGTTGCCGTTGATGGCAAGGAGCTGAAGGCCCACGAGGTGCTGGAAACCCTGAACAAGCTGGCGGGTGACAACGGCGTTGGCCGTTTGGACATCGTAGAGAACCGTTACGTGGGCATGAAGTCCCGTGGCTGCTACGAAACCCCTGGCGGCACCGTGTTGCTGCGTGCCCACCGTGCCATTGAGTCCATCACTCTGGACCGCGAAGTGGCGCACCTGAAAGACAGCCTGATGCCGCGCTATGCCGAAGTGATCTACAACGGTTACTGGTGGTCTCCGGAGCGTGAAGCCCTGCAGGCGCTGATCGACCAGACCCAGGAATACGTGAATGGTGTGGTTCGCCTGAAGCTCTACAAAGGCAACGTAGACGTGGTTGGCCGTAAGTCTGACGACTCCCTGTTCGACGAAAAGATCGCCACCTTTGAAGAAGACCAGGGTGCGTATGATCAGAAAGACGCGGAAGGCTTTATCAAGCTGAACGCATTGCGGTTACGGATTGCGGCTGGGAAGGGGCGGAAGCTTTAAGGCTTAGGGGGTGTCAGGGTCTGTCCCCTTGGGGACTGACCCACTTTTGCCCGTCTGTTGCACCCCAGTCGAACCACGAGTGGGATTCGGCAAAGGTGGGTCAGACCCCAGGGGGTCAGACCCTGGGAACCAACAACCAAAGCAGTCGCCATGAGTCCTCTCGGAACCGCTTCCGTCGCCGTCTTGCGCCAATACGTCCGTTATGCCGATGCCAAAGGCATCAACACCTCTGAGCTGTTCGATAAGGCAGGCCTGGCGCCAGGCATTATGGACACGGACGACGGTCGGCTGGAGGGCGAGCAGCTGCAAACGTTTATCCGGTTATTGGTGGAGCAGACCGGCAACCCTATTCTGGGCCTGGAGAGCGGCGACTTTGTGCAGCCTGGCAGTTACAGCGTGCTCGGCTACATCACCATGAGCTGCGCCACTCTGGCCGAGGCAGTCACCCGCATTGCGCCTTATGAAAAACTGGTAGGGGATATGGGCATCACGCGCCTGCAGATGAAGGGCGATGAGGTGTCTCTGGTGTGGACCTGTAATTTCACCGACCCGGTGGTGTGGCCGCAGGTGGTGGATAATGTGGTGGCCTCCTGGATTCAGTACGCCCACTGGCTGGCGGACAGTGCGGAAGCCTCGCCGATCCGGATCTCACTGAAGCGGTCTTCGCCCGGGCCTGAGTTTGAGCCGGCCTATCGTGAGCGCTGGGGTTGCCCGGTTACGTTTGATGCGCCGGAGAACGTCGTCACCCTGCACAAGGATCTGCTCGCCACCCGCCTTCGCCAGCCTGACCCGTTATTGCGCAAGACCTTGGAGGCCCATGCACTGTCGCAACTGGCGCTGTTGGACACCGATACCGATTTAACCTCTCGGGTAAAACAGGGCATTCAGAAGCAACTGGCCGGCGGTGTGACCCGGCAGGATCTGATTGCCGAAGAGCTGGGCATGACCAGCCGAACGCTGCAGCGCAAGCTGAGCCAGGAGGGGGCGTCGTATCAGAAGCTGCTGGATGACGTGCGCCAGCAGATGGCGGAAGACTACCTGCGCAATACCGAGATGAGCATCCCGGACATCGCCCTGCGCCTGGGGTACAGCGAAACCACGTCTTTTCACCGTAAGTTCAAGGCGGCAGCGGGGCAGACGCCCGGGGATTATCGTAAGGGTCTGGCCCCGAACGGGGTCTGACCCTGTAAAGCAGACAAACAAAAAAGCCAGCTCATACGAGCTGGCTTTGAATTTGCGGAATAGACGAAAGGCCTGAATCAATCGTTAATCCTGTGGCGGCAGCCCCATAAAGCGGCGGAGTTACTACTCGGCTCCTCCGCCATGGGCGGATACTGCTTGATTCCACAATTCCAGAATACGATCTAATGCCCGTGCTGTCTGTTTGTGATCTGTGTCCCGTTGTTACAGTTTGTGAGCTCTACACACCTTCCCGTATCTCGGGTTTGGTTTCGGTAAACCGGTGGGTTTCGTAGGCGTCGACCAGGCCTTGTACGGCAGCGCGCTCTACATCCTGAATGGAGGGTGTGCCATCCTGAGCATCGGCCCGGCACAGCACCATGCCGGCTTCCACCGAGATGTAGCCGGCGGTGGTTTTCAGGGCTTTGTGGTTGATGCCGTCATAGATGCGCCGAAACGCGGTGGTGGTGCAGTGGTCGCTGGTCGGAAAGTAGGAAATAATCGCAAACTGATTGTCACCCACGCGGCACAAAGCGTCGATGGGGCGGATCAGGGTGTTCAGGCGGCGGGCGATGCCGACGGCCAGTTCGCTCATCACGCTGGGTGGGTGTTTGCGCTTGAGATCCTGCCAGTTGCGAATACCACACATCACATAGGCCGTCGAGCCGGCGCGGGATTCGGCGTGGCGCAGGGTTTTCTGCAGGCGCTGGCGGGCGTATTTGGTGTTACACAGGCCGGTTTCCAGATCGATGATGTTGGTGGCTTCCAGCTCCCGGTTGTTCTCCACCAACAGGGCGTTGGCGCGCAGCAGGGTGTTTTGGCGGTCGGCCATGCGGTCTGCGGCAAAGACACGGGAGACCAGCTGTTTGGTCATGTCGGATTTGTAGATGAAGTCATCCACGCCCCGGTCAAAGGCTTCCGACAGGGCTTCGACGCTCTCCCGGGCGGTGAGCAGGATCACGTAGGTATAGTGGTTGTCTTGCTCATCCTGCTGACGCACGCGGTCGGTCAGTTGCAGGCCGTCCATTTCGGGCATCAGCCAGTCGGCAATCAGTACGCTGACCTGGCGCTGTTCCATCAGTTTCAGGGCGTCTGAAGCATTGTTGGCAATTCGTACGTCGCGGTAGCCGGCATTTCGCAGTGTGCGGCCAACCACCATACTGCTGAATTTGGCGTCGTCTACGACGAGGATGGGTAGGTCCAGATTGGGCATCGTTTGTCTACTTGTTACCAGTCCATTGTCAGATGCGGTTCGCCGCCGCTCTTGGTATGCTTTGGCGCTTCGGAACATCAGGTATCAAAATGTTGCTCCAGTATACCTTTCTGGGGCCTGTGGAGAATAACGACCATGCCTTCTTTTGACATTGTTTCAGAAATTGAGATGCACGAAGTCACCAATGCGGTGGATCAGGCCAAGCGTGATCTGGGCAACCGGTGGGATTTCAAGAACGTGCAGGCAGACATCGAGCTGGAAGACAAGCGCATCACCGTGAGCGCCGAGCAGGAGTTTCAGCTGGAGCAGCTGATTGATCTGCTGCGAATGGCCTTTGCCAAACGCAACATTGATGCCCGCGCCTTGGCCGAGGACGGCGAGAGCAAGGCCGGCAAGCTGGTGAAGCAGCACTTTGCGCTCAAGCAGGGTATCGAAACCGATATGGCCAAGAAGATCGTTAAAATGATCAAGGACCAGAAAATGAAGGTCCAGGCCAGCATTCAGGGTGATAAGGTGCGGGTCAACGGTAAGAAGCGGGATGACCTGCAGGAAGCCATCGCCATGCTGCGCGAAGCCGAGCTGGAACTGCCGCTGCAGTTTGATAACTTCCGCGATTGATTGTGTGATTCAGGGGTCAGCCATCTGGCCCCAAACCAAGGAGCTCAATTTATCATCACTGGCACCCGGTTCGCCCTGCTAAAGGAGTCGTTCCACGTTTACACCCGCTGGCAAGTGATTGCCATGCTGTTTCTGGGCTTTTCAGCGGGGTTGCCGTTTTTGCTGGTGTTCTCCACCCTGAACGCGCGGCTGGCGGATGTGGGTGTGCAAACCGCGACCATCGGGTTTTTCAGCTGGCTTGGCATCACTTATTCCATCAAGGTGTTCTGGGCGCCGATAGTGGACCGGCTGAAACTGCCGGTGCTGGATCGCCTGCTGGGTAAACGTCGCAGCTGGATTCTGCTGGCCCAGGCGGGCATCGCCACCGGCCTTTATCTGATGGCGACGGTAGACCCGGTGGTGGCGCCGCAAACTCTGGCCTTGTTCGGCTTGCTGGTGGCGTTTTCTTCCGCCACCCAGGACGTGGCGATTGATGCGTATCGGATCGAGATTGCCGGTGAACGCCTTCAGGCTGCGTTGGCAGCCACCTATATCTTCGGTTACCGACTGGCGTTGCTGGTAGCGGGTGCCGGGGCTTTATATCTGGCTGAGTACTGGTCCTGGGAGGTGTCTTACCAGGTGATGGCGGCGCTGGTGGGCGTGGGTGCGCTGACGGTCTTGATCGTGCGTGAGCCGCGGGTGAATCACTTTGCTGCGGCCCAGGACATTGCCGATAAAATTGAGGAAGAGGCCAGCAAACGGACGCATCTTCCGCCCAGGATTGCCCGCTTTGCCGGCTGGTTCTATGCCGCCATTGCCGGGCCGTTTCTGGATTTCTTTCTCCGATATAAAGAGATGGCCATTGCCATTTTACTGCTGGTGGCAGTGTACCGGATTTCCGACATCGCCATGGGCGTGATGGCCAATCCGTTTTACCTGGATTTTATGGGCTTCAGTAAAACCCAGGTGGCGGATGTCACCAAAATCTTTGGCTTCTTCATGACCATCGTTGGCTCGTTGCTGGGCGGTGTGCTCGTGGTGCGCTACGGCGTGCGCAAAATCCTGCTGGCCGGCGCCATTCTGACCGCCGCCACCAACCTGCTGTTTGTGTTCCTGGCCCAGTACCCGCCCGATGTGGCCACCCTGGCAGTGGTGGTGAGTGCGGATAACCTCAGTGGCGGTATCGCCAACGTGGCGCTAATTGCCTGGCTATCCAGCATGACCAGCGCCTCCTTCACTGCCACCCAATACGCCTTGTTCAGCTCGCTGATGACCTTGCCCGGCAAATTTCTGGGCGGCTTCTCCGGCATTGTGGTCGCCAACTTTGGCTACGCAGAGTTCTTCGCCATCGCTTCCGTGATGGGCATCCCCGCGGTGCTGCTGGTGCTCTACATGATGAAACACGGCGCCAGACTGGACGCCCTCGCCCCGCTCAAAGACACCGAAGACGCCCTGGTCAAATAAATTGGGGTCTGACCCCCGGACATTTCACCTCACCAAATGTCTTGGGGTCTGACCCCAAGTTCACTTCAGAAACGGGGTCAGACCCCCGCGCGGCCCTAAGGCCCAAAGACGCACGCGGGTCTGACCCCTTTCAGGATGAGCAGCTGATGTTGAGGTGTTTGCCCCAGTCTGGGGGCAGGGCGGCGTAGTGTTCGAACTCGGGTTGTTCGTCGAAGGGGTTTTCCAGCACCGTTAACAGTTCTTTCAGTGGGGCGTAGTCGCCGTTCTGGGCTTCCATTATGACTTGCTGGGCCAGGTAGTTGCGCAGGATGTATTTGGGGTTGGCCTGGCGCATGGCGTATTCGCGCTCGTCGTGGGCGCGGGTTTCTTTTTGCAGGCGGGCGGCATAGCGTTCGAGCCACTCGTCGGCCACGCTGCGGTCGGTGAACAGGTCGCGCACGGGCGCGTTGCCGTGGCGGTGCAGGTTGGAGATGCCGCGGAAGAAGCGGGTGTAATCGACCCGGTGTTCGTGCAGCAGGCTGAAGGTTTCCATGATCAGGCTGAGATCGGATTCCTCGTTTTCTTCCAGGCCCAGTTTGGCGCATAGTGTGTTTTTGAAGTGGTTGTTGTAGGCCACTTCGTACCGGCGCAGGCCTCGGCGCAGGTCGTCTTCATTCATGATCGGCGCCAGCGCGTTAGCCAGGTACTGGCAGTTGGTGAAACCGATCTGCGGCTGGCGGTTGTAGGCGTAGCGGCCGCCCTGGTCGGTGTGGTTGCAGATGTGGCCGGCGTCGAAGTCGTCCAGGAAAGCGAAGGGGCCATAATCGAAGGTGTCGCCGATGATCGACATGTTGTCACTGTTCATCACCCCGTGGCAGAAACCCACCGCTTGCCAGTCGGCGATCAGCCGGGCGGTGCGTTCAACCACTTCTTCAAACCATCTCTGGTGTCGTTGCTGTTCCGGCAGGCTGATCAGATGCGGGAAGTGCAGGGCGATCACGTGCTCCAGCAGGGTTTTCAGCGCCTCCGGGCCTTCGTGATGGGCAGCAAACTCAAAGTGGCCAAAGCGGATGTGGCTTTGTGCTACCCGCATCAGCGCGGCAGCGGTTTCGATGGATTCGCGGCGGATCGGCTCTTTTGCGCTGATCATAAACAGGGCGCGGGTGGTTGGAATGCCCAGCCCGTGCATGGCTTCGGAGCACAGGTACTCGCGAATGGTAGAGCGCAACACGGCCCGACCGTCACCAAAGCGGGAGTAGGGCGTGGTGCCTGCACCTTTCAGATGCCAATCCCAGCGAGTGCCATCCGGCGCCACCGTTTCCCATAGTAACAGCCCCCGGCCATCGCCGAGTTCCGGGTTGTACACGCCAAACTGATGCCCGGTGTACTTCATGGCGACCGGGTCCATCCCGTCCAGCAACTCCAGGCCCGCGCCAACTTTTGCCCAGTCCGCCTCGTTCTGGACATGAAAACCCAGCTGCGCCGCCAGTGTGTGGTTAAAACACACCATGGTCGGCTGGGATAAAGGCGTCGGCGTCACCCGCGAATAAAAGCTATCCGGCAACTCGAGATAACGGTGTTCCACCTTAAAGGCATTCGTGCTCATAGTCTGGCCTGGTTCTTGAATCTAATTTGGGGTCAGACCCCAAGACATTTCACCGCATCAAATGTTCTGGGGTCTGACCCCAGTTACATTGCAGAGCGGGATGGGCAAATGCAACCACACTTGATTGTTTTTACGGATCTGGACGGCACTTTGCTGGATCACCACAGCTACAGCTGGCGGGCGGCGAAGCCGGCGATGGCGCGGTTGGGGGCCAATGGCATTCCGCTGATTTTCAATTCCAGCAAAACCGCAGCCGAGATCGGTGAGCTGCAAAGCATGATGGGCCTGCGGGCGCCGTTTATTGCGGAGAACGGTGCGGCGGTGGTGATTCCTTCCGGCTGTTTAGGCAATGCCGAGGAAGAGGTGGTCCATGTTGGCATTTCTTATGATGAGGTTGTTCGCACACTTTTGGTGCAAAGAGAATCCGGTGCACGGTTTCGGAGCTTTGATGACCTGTCTGCGGCGGAGGTGGCGGCGCTGACCCGGTTGACGGTAGCGGAAGCCGCCCGCGCCAAACAGCGCCTGGCCACGGTCCCTTTGTTGTGGGACGGCACTGATGAGGAAATGGCGCAATTCCGCGCTGCGCTTGAGCTTGAGGGCTTGCGTCTGGTGCAGGGCGGGCGCTTCTGGCACGCCCTGGGAGAATTTGATAAAGCCGAGGGGGCCCGGTTCTTGCTGAAGCGTTACCAGGAGCTCTATGGCGATGAGCCGTTATTGACCATCGCCCTGGGGGACAGCCCCAACGATCAGCGTTTGCTGGAAGCCGCAGACATACCGGTGGTGATTCGTGGGGTGAACAGTGATCAGGTTCAGTTGCCGTCGTCGCGGCACGCCATGCGCTCCCTCAAGCCCGGCCCCGAGGGTTGGAATGAATGCGTACTCAATCTGTTGTTTGAGTACGGCTACCCGTAAAGGAGGAGCCGCCATGGGCGACTTTTACCAGAATGGCATTATCACCACCCTGCACAACCTTGTGCGCCGCCCCGTGGAAGACATCGAAGCGGACCTGATGCGGTTTCGCAAAGCCCGGCCGATGTCGCTGGTGTTGCCGTCACTGTATTCAGAGCTGGAAGGGCCTGCGCTCAAGAACATCGTCCATGAGCTGACCAAGGTGCCCTACCTGGATGAAATCGTGATCGGCTTGGACCGCGCCGATGAGGGCCAGTATCGCCATGCCCTCGAGTACTTCTCTGAACTTCCCCAGCCCTTCAAAGTACTGTGGAACGATGGCCCTCGCCTGCAGGCGCTGGATCGGAAGCTGCGAGAGCAGAGCCTGGCACCGACGGAAATGGGCAAGGGTCGCAACGTCTGGTACTGCTTTGGCTATGTGCTGGCCTCCGGCGTCAGCAAATCGGTGGCGCTGCACGATTGCGATATTCTGACCTATTCCCGGGATCTTCTGGCCCGGCTGATCTACCCGGTCGCCAACCCGGGCTTCAACTACATGTTCTGCAAAGGCTATTACGCCCGGGTGGCGGACGGCAACATGAATGGCCGGGTCAGCCGGTTGTTGGTAACGCCGCTGATCCGGGCCCTGAAAAAAGTGTGTGGCCCCAATGACTTTCTGGATTACCTGGACAGCTACCGTTACCCGCTGGCGGGTGAATTCTCCTTCCGCACCGACGTGATTAACGACTTGCGCATTCCCAGCGACTGGGGGCTGGAGGTCGGCGTACTGTCGGAGATGAAGCGCAACTACGCCACCAACCGGCTGTGCCAGGTGGATGTGGCCGATGTGTACGACCACAAGCACCAGGAGCTGTCGCCGGAGGATGCCAGTCGCGGCTTGTCCAAGATGAGTGTGGACATCTCCAAGGCCTTGTTCCGCAAACTGGCCACCAATGGCGAGATCTTCTCCAATGAGAAGTTTCGCACCATCAAGGCGAGTTACTTCCGCATTGCGCTGGATTTTGTGGAGACCTATCAGAACGATGCGATCATCAATGGGCTGAGTTTCGACCGTCATAAAGAGGAGAAAGCCGTGGAGTTGTTTGCCCAGAATGTGATGAGCGCCGGTGCGCACTTCCTGGACAACCCCATGGATACGCCGTTTATTCCGAGCTGGAACCGCGTGACCAGCGCCATTCCGGACATTCGGGAGCAGTTGCTGGAGGCGGTGGAGCTGGACAACGAGGAATTCAAGCCATGACCCAGTCGCTGGAAAGCAAGCTGGTGACCATGCTGGAGATGGTGTACCCGGCGCTGGACTGTGCGTTTGTGGCCGAAAAGTTAATGGACGCCATGGCGCTAGCGCCGGATGCCGGGGCTCCGCCGGCGCACCAGAACCATTGGGACCAATCGGATATTGTGCTGATCACCTACGCCGACACCGTGCAGCAGGCGGATGAAAAACCCCTGGTGACGCTCAAGCGGTTTCTGGATGACTGCCTGCGGGATACGATCACCGGCGTTCATATACTGCCGTTCTTTCCCTATAGCTCGGACGACGGCTTTTCGGTGATGGACTATCTTGCCGTGAACGAGTCCCACGGCGACTGGGGGGATGTCGAAGCCATCGGCCGCGACTACAAGTTGATGGCGGACCTGGTGATCAACCACATGTCGGCCCGCAGCCGCTGGTTTGAGAATTTTCGCAAGCGGGTGGGGCCAGGCAAGGACTACTTCTTTGAAGGCAACCCGAAAGATGATTTAAGCATGGTAGTTCGACCCCGAACCTCACCATTGCTGACACCGGTACAGACCGATGACGGCGAGCGCTACGTGTGGTGCACGTTCAGTGAAGACCAGGTAGACCTGAACTTCGCCAACCCGGAAGTGCTGATCGAATTTGCCCGCATCATTCACTATTACCTGGAGCGCGGGGTAAAGATCTTCCGGCTGGATGCGGTGGCGTTTCTGTGGAAAGAACCGGGTACGCCCTGCATTCACCTGCAGCAGACTCACGAACTGATCAAGATCCTGCGCTTGCTGATCGAGCATCACACGCCGGATGCCGTGGTGATCACCGAAACCAACGTGCCCAACCGGGAGAACCTGACCTACTTCGGCAACGCCAACGAAGCCCATGCCATCTACAATTTTTCGCTGCCGCCGCTGCTGATCAACACCCTGGTCACCGGCAACTGCCGCCACCTGAAAACCTGGCTGATGAGCATGCCGCCGGCACAGATGGGCACCACCTACCTGAACTTTATCGCCTCCCATGACGGCGTCGGGTTGCGCCCCACCGACGGGCTGCTGGATGAGGACGAGAAGCAGCGTTTAATCAACACCCTGGAATCCTTCGGCGGCAAGGTTTCCTACCGGCGCACCGCCGACGGCCGGGACCAGCCCTATGAAATGAACATCGCTTTGTGGGATGCCCTCAAAGGCATCGCCGAGGGTGGCGCAGACCACTGGCAGCTGCAGCGGTTCCTGTGCGCCCACACCATCATGCTGGCGCTGGAAGGCATCCCCGCGTTCTACATTCACAGCCTGCTGGCCACCGAAAACGACCATGCCCGGGTAGAGCACACCGGCCGCTTCCGCTCCATCAACCGCGGCCAGTGGCAGCTGGATACGCTGGAGGCTACCCTGGCGGACCCGCTTAGCCACCACAGCAAAGCCTTCAACGAGCTCAAGCGCCTGATCGCCCTGCGCCGCGCCCAACCCGCCTTCCACCCCAACGCCACCCAGTTCACCCTGCACCTGGGATTGCAGCTGTTCGGCTTCTGGCGCCAGAGCATGCGCCGGGAACAATCCATCTTCTGCATCCACAACATCAGCGACGAAGTGCAGCTAGTGGCCCTCAGCGACATCAACCTGATCGGCACCGACCAGTGGACCGACCTGATCTCCGGCATGGCCATCGACGACCTGGCCGGCGTGCTCACCCTCAAACCCTACCAAAGCGTCTGGCTCTCCAACTGAATTTGGGGTCAGACCCCCGGACATTTGGTGGGGCGAAATGTCTTGGGGTCTGACCCCAAAAATGCGGAGTAGTTGGTTTGTAATCTGAAGTGGGGTGGTTATAATCGGCTCCGCTCAGGATGAGTCAGTTACAAACCACCAATCTTCAGGGACCGAAGTCATGCCCCAGGCAAGCGGATTGCAGTTCACCGCCCATGTAGGCGAATTCCCCTCAGATCATTTCGTTGTTGTCGGCTTCGCGCTGACCGAAAGCCTTTCCCGCCTGTTTCACGGCCGCTTGCACCTGGCCAGCACCGACCCGGACGTGGTGGCCACCGACATTCTGGAGCAGCCAGTCGATCTGGTGGTGTGGCAGGACGGCCAGCCCCTGCGCCGCTTCACCGGCGTGGTCAACGAGTTCGTCCGCGGCAACACCGGCCACCGCCGCACCGCCTATGAAGTGGTCATCCAGCCCCCGGCCTGGCGCCTGGGCCTGATGCACAACAGCCGCATCTTCCAGACCCAGAGCACCGACGCCATCGTGCGCACCCTGCTGGAAGAGCGCGGCATCATCGACACCGTGTTTGACTTCAAACGCCCGCCGGAAGAACGGGAATACTGCGTCCAGCACCGGGAAAGCGACCTGAAATTTATCGAACGCCTGGTCGCCGAAGAAGGCTGGCACTACCGCTACCAGCACGGCAGCGTGGACGGCGAAGAACAACCGGCGCTGATCATCGCCGACCACCACGGCGACGCCCCGAAACTGGACCCGGTGCCCTGCAACACCCAGGCCGGCGGCAGCACCAAACAGGCCTGCGTGTTCAGCTTCGCCTACGAAGAACGCATCAAAGCCGCTTCGGTCGCCATGAAGGACTACACCTTCAAAAACCCCGCCTACGCCCTGATGCACGAACAAAGCGCCGGCAGCCCGAACCACCGCGAAGACTATCAACACTACGACTACCCCGGCCGCTACAA
>NZ_PXNN01000012.1 GCF_003007685.1 Marinobacter halophilus | reverse complement strand
ATCAAAAAACATAAATGAAGCCAACACCGATCTCCGCTTCATAATTATTCCGAGATATGGGGCTATCTGAAACGTCACTCCCATAGACTTCGTAAAGAGCCTCACCGAAGATCTGCCAGTTTTTGTTCAAGTAATTTCGATAGTTAATATCGACACCAAAGGATCTATACCCGCTATCAACATCGGTTTCTGGAAGACCTGAATCTATGGATTGCCGTGTGGTCACACCAAAGTCCCGGTTGGCTAACTTACCATCGTGGAAAGTGACAACAGCGCCAACTTCCCAGCCAGTGCCGTTAGGTTGGCAACCCAAACATGTTCCTGCGCCGAAAATCCCCAGCGTACCGATTTCTCCTGTTAATACACGGCCATCCAAAAAGTAACGCCAATCTTCTGCAAGGGCATGACGCACTTCCAACAGCAATGTCACCCCAGAACTCGATTCGCCTAACCCATCCAGTCTGCCATCTTTTGAATCACCTTCTTCACGGCCTTCTTCGTAGCCTACAGAGGCTTGAAACAACCAGGTGTCCTTGGCCAATGTGCGCCACCCAATTGCCTCACCTGCCCAGAAAAAAAGGTGGTCACCAGTTCGCCACTGAACACCCCCAGCCGGGTCGATCTCAAAATCGAATTCGTCCGAACCCTCATAAGCAGTCTCGTATTCAACGCCCAGCCCAAGCCCAACGCCCCAGCCATCGCCATTCGTAAAATCGTCGATAGAAGGAAGCGGAACGAGAGGGGTTCTCGCCTCCGTCGCATTTACCGATCCAAAACATGAAGCAGCACCAATAAATGTGACGGCTTGAAGGACTATTTTTTTCATGATTTTTTTACCTACGAAACAGGAGGTAGTGTTACGACTTACTCATCATTATGGATGATTATTTTTAAGTCGCACTGCAGCGCTTTCGTTATCATCGTTCCGCGCGCCCGGCGGTAATTTGGTATTCTTCCCGAAAACCTCAAAAGTAATCTTGCTGGAACCCGACATGTTTAAGCCCAGTTGTTACAGCTGCCGGAAAAAGTTTGAGCCGTCTGCGTTGCGGGTTTCTTACTCAAAGAATTACTGCGAGGGGTGCGGTGTTGGGCTGTTTGGTGAGGACTACTTCAGCTTTCCCAAAAAGCCTGCCCCAACTACCCGGAAGAACCTGATTGTCCATTGTGCCGTGATTCTTTTTGGAGCTGCTTTCTTTGCGTTATGGCTGTCGATTAGCGGGTTGTGACGGCTCGGGCCTATTGAGGACGTTATCTAATGACTGTGACAGCCTTTTTGCTTGGATTTCTGATTCTGACTGGGCTGGCGCTGTCGGCCTGGCGGCACCTGGATCACCGGACGGACCGCAAAGCCATGCGCGGGCTTGTAGGCGCGCAGCCAGTACAGCCCTCGGTCTTTACCGCTGAGATGATCGCCGATCTGCCGGAACCGGCACGGCGCTATTTTCTGTATACGATTGAACCCGGTACGCCGCTTGCGACGGTCGCCCGCATCAGTATGGCGGGGCGCTTCGGCATGGGTGACCGGGACAATCCCAACTACCTGGACTTCGAGGCAACTCAGGTGTTGGCCGTGCCTTCCGGATTCGTCTGGAAAATGCGTGCGCGGCGGGGCCTGATGAGGCTGTCCGGTTCTGACAGCCAGCGGTGGACGCGGTTCTGGCTGATGGGTTTGCTGCCCGTTGCCCGCCTTGGCGGAGATCAGGACCATACCCGTTCGGCGTTTGGCCGCTATGTCGCCGAAGCCGTATTCTGGACGCCAGCGGCGCTGCTGCCCGGCCCGGGCGTTACCTGGGAGAGCCTGGCTGCCGATCAGGCGCGGGTCACCGTGGAGTATCGCGGCCTGTCACAGTCCGTGGATCTCAAGGTGTCGGCAGACGGCCAGCCCATTGAGGTCAGTTTTCAGCGGTGGAGTAACGCCAATCCCGAGAAGCAGCACCGGTTGCAGCCTTTTGGCGGATATCTCTCTGAGTTCCGGTCGTTCGACGGGTTTCGTTTGCCGACGCATGTGGAAGCTGGCAATCATTTCGAGACGGACCAGTATTTCCCGTTTTTTGTAGCGGACGTGAGCGATGTTGAGTTTCCCCGTGGGTAATTCCGGCGTTACCGGACCGGTCTCGTTCTTCTGGTTCTTTGGTGGAACAGGAAAGAGGCCTGACCGATGTCCTGGATGGTAATGCTCACACAGGTTCTTCTACCGCTGGCGCTGCTGGCGTGGTTGGCATTTTACCCGGCGTATGGCTGGCAACTACGTTGCTATCAATTGCGGGGGGGTTTTCGCGATTCTTGCGCATTTACGCCAGGGCAGCATTGCTGTTGCAACTGGAGACAGGATAACAACCGGTGACTTGCTGGGACAGATGGGCAACTCGGGAAACAGCTCGGAACCGCACTTGCATCTGCATGCCCAGAAAGGACTGCCGGAGGAAGCTCCCGCTGCCCGGTCTGCGGGAACGACTTGGGTAATGCTGTATTTGCGCGTGAACATGGTCCTGCGGTTCAGCCAGACGATGACAAAGGCAATCAGCGTAAAGAGATAGGTGTCGTAGGGCTGGGCATCGGGCCAGACGGGATTGATGAGGATGAAGTGAAACAGCGCGGGGAGGAAAAGGCTGCCCCGGGACGCATTGAAGAGCGGCGTGACAATAACGCTCAGGGCGATGGTGCCGGTAAAGAAAGGCAGGAATGACCATGCACTTTGCTCGGTGCCGCTCAGCAGGAACGCCGGTGTGTGCCAAAGGCCCCAGATGACGCCAATAATGAGGGCCGCCCAGACCGCAAGATAGAACAGAGGGTGCTGGCCGGTAATTTCACCGAACAGGCCAACCATAGTCTCCGGGAGAAAGATAAAGGCAGCCAGAATTCCCCAGGCGATGCCGAAGGTCAGTACCAGGAATAAGATCATGGCACGAAACGGGATGGCATCGGGTTGCGTGATTTTATCTCGAGAGCGCATTGTCCTGTGTCCCTGACTTTAAGCTAAGTGCTTAGTTTCCCTTTTTGAATTTTGCTTTGCAGTTGCCGCTCATGCACATCGTGCAGTAGTGCTCACGGTCTTCGTGTTTGTATTTCATAAGATAGTTCGCGAGAAACCCCATCTTTCGAGGTGGGGAGGAATAGCTTGTCGGCGCAAGCTGCGGCGTTTGTCAGGCCATCAAGCCCCGGTTGGAAAAACTCTCCAGCGAGGAGTTCCCGCGACTGGTTACCGCTTACATTGATTCCCAGGGTGTTCTCCATCGGTGATGTGCGGGCTGCGCTGGAGCGGCCTTATGGGCTTTTGACTTAACGCCAGGTCTGAAAAACAGTTGGATTGCAGGAGTCATATTCACGGTGTTTCGCGGCGACATGGTTTTGACCAAGTCAGGTATCCCGCTTCATTCTGATGGCTTGCCGGGCACGCCCGAAAACCAACATCTCGTTATTCGCCGGCATGGCGTAGTCTTCTCGCAGCACCAAACCCACAGCTTCGGCCAGCACCGTCAAATTGTCGATTTCGCGGATGCCCATGTGGGGCACGTTGGATTTCAGTGACTGGTCAAACGCCTGGTTGCTTTCGCTGGTGAATTTGCCTTGGTGCTTGAACGGCCCGTACAGGCAAAACGCGCCGTCTTCTGGCAGGCCTGCTCCGACGCCCTGGAACATCTGTTCCACTTCTGTCCACGCCATGATGTGGGCGGTGTTGGCCGAGAACGCCCATCTGAATTCCTGTGAGGGCCAAGGGGTGTTGCCCACGTCCAGCTCAAGCATGGGGAGAATGCTGGGCAGTGCGGCCTGTTCCAGGCGGTCAACCGCCAGGTGCGCGGCCCCGGGGTGGTCCGTTGGTTGCCACTGCACGTGCGGCATGGCTGCCGCGAAGTGCACGGCGTGCTGCCCGGTGCCGGTGCCTATCTCCAGCACGATGCCCGGTGCGCTGAAGATCTCGCGCAGTCTTTCCAGTATGGGGCCTTTGTTGTTTTCACAGGCTTGGGAAAAGGGCAGGTGGGTGGTCATCAGTGAGTCTCTCCTTTTCCTGGAACGGTATCATAAAACGGTGTTCTGCCCATGGGCCGATATAATGGGGCGCCTTTAACCATTGCAGGGACAGGTACATTGAATCAGAAAGGATTACTCACGGCCTGGAACGACGCCAAGGGCTTTGGCTTCATTACGCCGGAGGGCGGCGGTGAACGGGTGTTTGCTCATATCAGCTGTTATGCAGGCCGCGGCTGTTGTGCTGGTTTTTTTTAGCCTTCTGGCAGGCCTGTTCCATCGAGGTTATCTGCCGGTCTCGATCCTGGCTGCCTATGGCGGGGTGAGCCTGGATCAAAAAACATAAATGAAGCCAACACCGATCTCCGCTTCATAATTATTCCGAGATATGGGGCTATCTGAAACGTCACTCCCATAGACTTCGTAAAGAGCCTCACCGAAGATCTGCCAGTTTTTGTTCAAGTAATTTCGATAGTTAATATCGACACCAAAGGATCTATACCCGCTATCAACATCGGTTTCTGGAAGACCTGAATCTATGGATTGCCGTGTGGTCACACCAAAGTCCCGGTTGGCTAACTTACCATCGTGGAAAGTGACAACAGCGCCAACTTCCCAGCCAGTGCCGTTAGGTTGGCAACCCAAACATGTTCCTGCGCCGAAAATCCCCAGCGTACCGATTTCTCCTGTTAATACACGGCCATCCAAAAAGTAACGCCAATCTTCTGCAAGGGCATGACGCACTTCCAACAGCAATGTCACCCCAGAACTCGATTCGCCTAACCCATCCAGTCTGCCATCTTTTGAATCACCTTCTTCACGGCCTTCTTCGTAGCCTACAGAGGCTTGAAACAACCAGGTGTCCTTGGCCAATGTGCGCCACCCAATTGCCTCACCTGCCCAGAAAAAAAGGTGGTCACCAGTTCGCCACTGAACACCCCCAGCCGGGTCGATCTCAAAATCGAATTCGTCCGAACCCTCATAAGCAGTCTCGTATTCAACGCCCAGCCCAAGCCCAACGCCCCAGCCATCGCCATTCGTAAAATCGTCGATAGAAGGAAGCGGAACGAGAGGGGTTCTCGCCTCCGTCGCATTTACCGATCCAAAACATGAAGCAGCACCAATAAATGTGACGGCTTGAAGGACTATTTTTTTCATGATTTTTTTACCTACGAAACAGGAGGTAGTGTTACGACTTACTCATCATTATGGATGATTATTTTTAAGTCGCACTGCAGCGCTTTCGTTATCATCGTTCCGCGCGCCCGGCGGTAATTTGGTATTCTTCCCGAAAACCTCAAAAGTAATCTTGCTGGAACCCGACATGTTTAAGCCCAGTTGTTACAGCTGCCGGAAAAAGTTTGAGCCGTCTGCG